>JAILMW010000003.1 GCA_024692235.1 Saccharofermentans sp.
ATGATTACGATTCCTTTTTTCTCGGAATCTTTGATGTTATGAAATTCACAAACTTTGCCGTTATAGATTATGTCGCCTTCATAAGTACCAAACGGGTAGATACCGCTTAATACGTTCATGAGCGTTGATTTGCCGGCACCATTCTCACCGACAAGCGCGTGGATCTCTCCTTCTTCAACCTGGAGGTTGACGTTGTCGAGTGCTTTTACGCCCGGAAAAGTTTTGGTTATGTTTTTCATTTCAAGCAAAACATTTGCCATTCTTGTACCTCTTCCTTAAATCAAATGCCTCTTTAAGCAGCCCCCTAAAAAACAGGCGGGTTTTTCACCCGCCTGTCCAGGGTTGCAAATTAAGCTTTACTTAAGCTGATCTGCTGTGTAGTAACCGGAGTCGATGAGGATCTTCTCGTAGTTATCAGCGTCAGCGAATACAGGCTCGCAGAGGTAAGAAGGAACAACCTTCTTGCCGTTGTCGTATGTCTCTGTGTCGTTAGTGTCAACTGTCTCACCCTTAAGGATCTGACCAACCATCTTAACAACCTGAGCTGCAAGAGTACGTGTATCCTTGAATACGGACATTGACTGCTTGCCCTCGAGCATGTTCTTAACGTTAGCGATATCGCAGTCCTGACCGGTGATGATCGGGTAGTTACCTGTGTAGTTAGCAGCGAGAGCGTTAGCTACACCAAGAGCTGTAGAGTCGTTGGAGCAGAGCCAAGCGTCTACGTTTGTGCCGTCAGCATAGAAAGAGGAGAGGATCGTCTCAGCTCTGGACTGAGAATTCTCTGTCTTCCAGGAAGCTGTAGCAACATCGGAGAACTCTGTCTGGCCGGAAACTACTACGAGCTTACCGGACTCGATGTAAGGATTGAGAACGTCCATAGCACCCTGATAGAAGAACAGAGCGTTGTTGTCACCGGGGTCACCAGCTGTGATCTCGAGGTTGAACGGACCTTCAGCGTTGTCAAGGTCGAGCTGATCCTTAACGAATGTGCCCTGGATCGTACCAACCATGTAGTTGTCGAATGTAGCATAGTAATCAACTGTGTCAGACTCCATGAGGAGACGGTCATAAGCGATTACGGGGATGTTCTTAGCTTCTGCCATGTCGAGAGCCTCACCGAGTGAAGAACCTTCGATAGCAGCGATAACGAGAACCTTACAACCGGAGTTGATCATGTTCTCAACCTGTGAGAGCTGTGTAGCAACGTCGTTAGCAGCGTACTGAAGATCTACTTCGTAGCCTGCCTTCTCGAGCTCCTGCTTCATGTAGTCGCCGTCCTGGTTCCATCTCTGGAGATCCTTAGTGGGCATTGAAACGCCGACTTTGCTCTTTCCTGAACCTGCTCCTGCACAACCAACAAAAGACGCGCCGAGTGTACAAACACAAAGACCGGCTGCAAGCCATTTGGTGAATTTCATTCGAAATACCTCCTAATTGATAAATATGTCCGGTGCTTACCACCACTTACAAATTACCATTAGGTTTATAGGACTTTCATATCGAGATTCTAGAAATTTATGATAAGCGGAAATGTAAAGTTGAAGATCTCTAGCACATCTTTGCTAAAAGCATGTTAATTTTACCGATTTGTGCTATTAGGTTTCCTCAGCGACCTCTGACGGTTCCGTCTCATTGCCTTCTTCGTCTACATTCATATATACGTCTTCCCTCTGATGGAAGCCGCTTTCAATGATAACATCGTCTATATTATCCTTATCTACTGCGATCGAATCTATAGCCACATAAGGAACATCGTAAGTACCGTCATTAAACACAGTATCAACGCCAAGCTCCTCGCCTTTTGCAAGCTTGACCGCATACTCGGCAGCCATCTTGGCAAGCCTCTCCACAGGCTTATATACAGTCATAAGCTGTGTTCCTTCAACTATACGCTGACAGGCATCAAGATCCGCATCCTGACCTACTACCTTTATCTGTCCGGCAAGGCCTCTCTCGGCAAGAGCATGTACTGTCTCTCCTGCAAGAGCATCGTTGCCGCACATTATGATATCAGCATCTTCGACCACATCTATATTGTCATTTACGAAGTCATATGCGAGTTCGGATCTCCAGTTATCGCAGTTATAACTCATTAGGATATTCTCTTCGTGCTCCTCACATACGGACTCGAACCCGGCCATTACCTGAGACACGTTATAGTCGCTTACGGGACCGGTTATCTCCACTATATTACCTCCGTCGCCTATCTCAGCGCAGATAGCTTCAGCCATGTATGCACCTACTGCTTCATTATCAAATGATATATAGAGATCGGCATCTGCATTTCGCACTATTCTGTCATAGCAGATAACGGGAATGCCGGCTTCCTTGGCAGATCTGATCGCATCCCTGAGTCCGTCCGCATCTATGGTGACGATAACGATAGCATCTACTTCCAGGTCAATAAAGTATTGTATCTGGGATATCTGAGTTTCCATCTCGCCGTTAGCAGACTGAACGTTTACTTCAGCACCCAGGTCATTGGCAGTAGAGCAGAATATGTCTCGGTCCCTCGTCCATCTCTCTATAACATAGGAGTCAAAACTTAAGCCTATGGTAAGCGAATCCTCCGTCTGTGAAGGTATCGTATTCTGACTTATCGGATCATTCCCGCAGGAAACTGCTGAGAGTGCAAAACATGTAGCGGCAGTGCAAGCCAATAGCTTTTCCTTGATCTTCATTACTTAAGTCCGTCCTTATATTCTGTCGGAGTCTTACCCGTGACCTTCTTGAATATCCTGGAGAAATAATTAGGGTCGCTGTAGCCTACTTCACTGCATATCTCCTTCATGGATCTTGAAGGATCGGCAAGAAGTTCCTTAGCCTTCTCGATCCTCAGGTTCGTAAGATAATCAATGAACGTAACACCCGTCTTATTCTTGAAGAGCTTACTGAAGTAATACGGGCTTATGTCTGTCTGACGGGATATGCTCTCGAGAGAGAGGTCCTGATCGTAGTGCGTATCGATGTACTCCTTGGCCTTAGTAACCGCATCGTCCTGTGAATCGGGCGTAGCGGAGTTGATCATGACGACTGCACTTTCAATATGCTTAACGAACCACAGCCTTAATGAATCCATGCTCTCTATGGAGCACACCTCGGGAAGGTATTCGCTTCTTCCCTTGAATTTATAGACATGGCCGCCCTTGCCGTACGCCAGATGCTCGGCCCAAAGCACGAACTCTAATACCTTAAGTCTGATATCAGACAGTGAACCTTCGGAGCTGTTCAGCATCCAGTCGAAGAATCTGCTGGCGCGGACCTCGGCTTCATTTATATTACCTGCTTCAATAGCCGCGAAGAGCTCCTTCTCATCCTTCATGGGATAATTATCCTCATACTCGCAGCCTACACCTACATCCTCCGTATGAGCTACACGCTCTGTGGAGTTCACAAGACATGCCAGCGCTTCACTGTAGGAATCCGCCATGGCACTTATGGGGCGGACACGTCCTATACCTATCCTGAAGCTGATACCTAATCGATCATCAAGCTTATGGCTTAACTGTCTTGCCTGTTCTACTATCTCGGAACGCTTACTGTATGAGAGCTCATCCTTATCGTAAGGAATAAGGACCGGGATCTTATTACCCATAACGGATCCTACGATGCCCTTAAAGTAATCCTCTATAAGAAGCCTGATATCGGTAAAATTCTGCTGGGTCGCGATACTTGCCGATACGGCACCTCTCATGTAATTACCGATCTGTTCCTTACCGCTGACGATAACGAGCATATAACCGAATCTCTCATGAATACCAAGAAGAGACATATAGTTATCTATATCTTCCTGGAAATGCTCATGGAAAAGAAGATTCTGTATAAGACCGTTCTCGATGATCGGAATGATCGTCTCAAACCTCTCCTTGATATCGAGCTCCTCCTTGCGCATCCTGCGCTCCTTATCCACCTCGGTCATGGCCTTTGTAAGTACAGAAGTTATCTTCTCCTTGTCGAAAGGCTTATTTACATACTCCAATACGCCCAGGTTGATAGCCTCCTTGGCGTAGTCGAACTTGTCATATGCAGACAGGACTATGAAGATCGTCTTGGAATTCGACTTTCTTATCTCGCGCATGGCATCGATACCGTTGATACCGGGCATCTGTATATCCATGAATGCTATATCGGGGCGGAACGTCTCGGCAAGCTCGATAACACTTCTTCCCGTCTTGGCAGACTCTATCTCGAACTGCCCCGGGAAGTTCTTCTCGATTATGAATTTAAGTGAATCGATGACGATGCCCTCATCGTCAGCCAGCATTATTCTGTACATAAATCCTTCTCCATAGGTATCCTTATTATTACACTTGTACCCTCACCCAGGGTACTTCTGATATCGACCTGTTCCTTCCTGTCATAGAAGATATCAAGCCTTGACAGTACGTTAGCAAGACCTACGCTCTTCTCTTCGGGATTCTCCGTATTTATTCCGCTAGACCTTCTTGCAAGTACTCTGTCTATGACGCCGCGATCCATTCCCGCTCCGTTATCACTTACCTCTATGCAGGCCATATCATCTTCGCGATACAGCTTAAGCGTGATCTCTTTATCACGGTCTTCAACATCCATTATTCCGTACTTCACGGAATTCTCAACGATAGGCTGGATTATCATGCTGGGCATGACTACCCCGAGAAGATTCTCGTCTATATCCTTGCAGAACTTGATCTCCCCCGAATATCTTACGTTCATTATGTAGATATAACTGTCTACCAGCTCTATCTCCTCGGATATCTTGACCTGCTCGTTGTCCTTCTTGACATTATATCGGAAAAAGTCTGCCATGTTGCTTATGTACTCACCGGTCCTGTCGGCACCTTCCACCATGGCAAGCTGAGCTCCGGCATTTAAAGTATTGAACAGGAAGTGCGGATTGATCTGTGCCTGGAGGTACTTAAGCTGTGCATCCTTAAGGTGGTTTTCCATAAGAAGGCTCTTCTCCTTCATGGCACTCTCGGTCACCATCTGCTCTCTTATCCTGCCGATATATTCCTTGATACTGGAGAGCATCTGATTGAATGCACGAGTAACGTTACCGACCTCATCATCCGTATATATATCAAGAGGTTCGACTTTCTCGGGGTTACCTCTTGATATCTCATTTGCTTTGTTCGACAGGCTGGTAAGAGGCCTTGTTATGGTACCTGTAAGAAGCACGATAAGAAGGACGTTCATGAGCGATACGATAACGAAGATGGAAAGACACAACACCTCCGAATAACGAAGGGATCCGATCAAAGTATTAAAGCTTTCGGAATTGATACGGAATGTCTCATTATTAAGGCTGTATATGTACGTATTGAGCACGCCGTACATCTCATCACATTCCTTATAGTACTGTGTATACGCCTGTACATTTCTTCCTCGCTTGGCTCTTACGGCACTCTCGGCAGTCAACAGGTAAGTCTCTGCTATCTTACGGATATTACGTTCACTTTCCTTGAACTCGTTATCCGTAGGCATATTGTTAAGCTGCTGGATCTCTATGGAGATCTCCTGGGAATACTTATAGTAGAGCTCAAGATCGTCCGTACTCTTTGTCTCAAGATATCCCGTAAGACCCGCCTGCATCTGGGAGATATCGTCAGACAACTTATTGAGGCTTATATTGGTCGAATAGACCATATCGATCCTGCTGAGCATCCTGTTAAGGTTCAGGTATACGAAGAGGTTGACCCCGAATGCGATAAATGACGTTACGAGGAAGATGATCACCAATTTATACCTTATCTTAAGGTGACGGAAGCCTCTGTTAATCCTCCTCATCAGATGCCTCCTGAGATGTCCTCTCCTCTATGTATCCGGATACGTTATATCTGTCGATAAGGACGTAATCCGTACTGAAATACATACTTACATAACTTGAATCGATATATTCGTTAAGGGCATCCACACAATACCTTGCCACCTGCGTCGTATCAACACTGAAAGTCGCATCTATGGCACCTCTGTCGATACCTTCAAGGACAGTATCGGAATCATAATATCCGATAAAAGAGATATAGCCGACGTAGTTCTTATCGACTATATACTGATATGCACATCGGGTATTGATATCGCTCAAGCACACGATGATGTCAGGAAGGAACGTATATGCGTCAAGTGTATCGACGATCCTCTCCTCTGCACTGAAGGCCGAGTCTGATACGATGGCTACGGAAGACAGATCGATGCCGCTTCCCTGAAGCTTCTCCTGGATAGCCGAATAGATAACGCTCTCGTTGTTGTCGCCGGCACTCATTATTACAAGCGCTCTTATGATCTCCGTGTTACGTGTTGATGCCGCATCAAGGATAAGATTGCCGTACTCAACACCCGCACTGTAGTTATTAAGTCCTACAAAGCTGCATCTGGAAGACCCCGGGGCATCCGTCATAACGGTAACAACAGGGATACCTGCTGCCGTTGCCTGATCTATATAAAATGCCGTCTCCTCGGAATCGTCTCCTTCAAGGATTATGCCCGACACCTTGGATCTGATGGCAATGGATATCAATTCCTCTTTGGAGTAGCTCACAACGAGATCCGATCCGATCTTATCTATAAGGCAATCATTCTGAATACCGTACTCTCTGAGCTCCTGATAAAGGCTCTCGGACATTGTACTGTCGGGGTCATTGGGAATAAAGGCATAAAGCCTGGAATAAGTCTGATATTCGTCTATACCTGACGCTTCGTAAGCATTGACCTGCATATTGAATATGATAAGACCGACTACGGCAAGGCCGAGCATTATTATCGTGAATACGGTAAGTATCCCCAGAAATAACTTCTTCCTCTTAGCCTTCTTCTCCACGCAAAGCCCCTTATAAATCGTACATGACAAGCAAAAACCTACCCGTCAATTGTACAACAAGACAAAGGCAAAAGCCACGAGACTAATCCCCCGTGACTTGTTCAAAATCTTACGATAAAGCCGAGAAGAAAGACATTGCAAGGGTTATCGTCAGTATCGAGACTGCCGTGGATACGGCGATGGCGGAAGATAATATCGAAGTATCTTCACCGGTCTTTTCAGCCTGGATAAGAGGCAAGTTACCTACAGGCATACATGCCATAAGACAAAGCGCGAGAATAGTAACGGGATCCACATTAAGTGCGCGAAGAAGAAAAAACATTACGAAAGGCACCGTTATCATGCGAACTCCTATATAGATCCATACCTTAATGTCCCTGACACCTTTCATAAAGTCAGACCTTGCTATGGCTGCGCCAAGAAGCGTCATCGATAAGAATACGGTAGCATTACCTATGAACGAAATGCAGTTTGCTGCAACAGGAGGCAGAGTAATATCGAACCAGAATACTACAAGAGCTAATACCGCCATTATCGTTCCGGGGCTGAATACCTTCTTTATGCTCATCTTCTCCTTACCGCCGCTTAAGACAGTAACACCGTGAGTATAAAAAAGCAGGCTGTACATGACATTACAGACGATAACGTTAAGGATGGCATTCTCAGGAAGTATGGCCCTTGCTACGGGGATACCGATAAAGCCTACATTTGTGTATACGGTCATAAGGTTATAGAACCTTCTCTTATCAGGGGCAACTCCCAATATGCGAGGGATGACAAATCCGAGTCCCACAAGGAAGATATAAAAGCCCATGCTGAGTACTATCGAGATAAGAAGATCATGTCTGTCGGCAGTGATGTTACCTGACAATATGGAAGCGAGGATAAGCGCGGGATTACAGATATCCATGACGATAGCGGAGATCTTCTTGGATGTAAGATCATCTACCGTCCCCTTCTTGCAAAGATAGAATCCGATCGATACAAGGATGCAGATGACCGCCATCTGCTGCAATATAACAAGTGTACTCATATATCCGCGCCTCTTTTCTCTTAGCCGCGCCTATGATATCACACAAACCCCAAGCCAACAATGAACTATTATAGCTACTGCTATTGCTATGATTGACATAAAATGCCAAAATTGAATCAATACGTTTATGGAGAATATCAACATGGAAAACACAAGACACAATATTTGGAAAGACGGCGAATATACATACAGAGCAGCATACGGCTTTACTCCCAATATAAGAGCCTATCTTCATAAGGACAACAAGAAGAGAGATGCATTTCTCGTTATCCCCGGAGGCGGATACTGCATGTGCGCTCCTTCAGAGAGCGAACATATCGCCAAGGAGTTCTATTTCCGAGGATATAATGCATTTGTACTTACATATACGACAGATATCACCATGTCGATCCCTCTTCGCACACAGCCCCTTATGGACATCTCAAGAGCCGTAAGATACTTAAGGTCAAGATGCGACGATTTCTGTATAAACGATACTGTCGTCATCTGCGGTTTCTCCGCAGGCGCACACCTCTGCTCCATGCTCACAGTGCATTTCGACGATATAGAAGACCCTGACGAGGAGCTTAACAAGATCTCTGCAAGACCTTCTGCTGCTATCCTCTGCTACCCCGTTATAACGGCAGGCGAATATACGCATAAGTATTCTATCCAGGCTCTTCTCGGAACAGATCAGAAGCAGGAAGATATAGATTTCTTCAGCGCAGAGAAGAATGTCACACCCGACACTCCCCCCTGCTTTATCTGGCAGACACAGGAAGATGCGGCAGTACCCGTCGAGAATTCCTATCTTATGGCACAGGCTCTGCAGACGGCAGGCGTCAAGTTCGAGCACTTAGTCTTCCCCTTCGGCTTCCACGGATTATCTCTTCCCAACGTAGACTTCTTTGCGGGTAATTTTGAAGGCAAATATACATTGGAGCAGGTCGAGAATGCCATAGACCATGTAAGAGCAGGAACCTGTATCGACGTTACGGAAGAAAGACGTCAGGAACTTATAGAGCAGTTCGCCAACGAAGAAGATCTCTCTGTTCCCGAGGACGAAGCCAGGAAGATCGCAGCTACATATAAAGACATTCAGATGTGGCCCGAGATGGCAAGCATATTCCTGGATAAGGTTCTGAAGTAAAGAATTAAAGGATAAAGGGAAAGATATATGAAAAGCTATCGCAAGACAGCGATGTGCATCCTTCTGTGCTCATCACTCTTAACAGGTTGCACCAAAGAGGCAGACATCACGGAGATCAGTACCGAATCTGCTCCCACAACAACCGAAGAAACAACCACAACAGAAGAGACTACGACAAACGAGACCGTAGACCTCCCTGACGAGATCGACGAGCAGCTTCAGATCATCTACGACAATTACGAGACCTGGATGCTTCAGCCCGCGATCCCGAATTACGATATGGACGAACAGTCACTTCAGATAGCGAACTACGCTGTTACTGATCTCGACGGCGACGGAATGCTGGAAGTTATCAAGTCAGGTTCTGCCGGAACAGCGCTTAATTCCCGCAATATCATCTACGAAGTTACGGAAGAGGGTACACTTGAACTCCTGAACGAAGATTTCGCAACAGAATGGTCATCAGGTCCGGACTTGTGGAGCATGGACGAATTCGGTTACTACACAGATGAGAACGGTACGCGCTGGAATATAACATGCGACTGCTATTCAGACGGTGTATACGGCAGTACAAACATATACACAAGAATGTCCATCGAAGACGGAGTAGTGATTGAAGAACTCTATTCCCACAGATACATCGTTACTTACGACGAAGAAACAGATACCTACGGGGAGGCAGAACTGTACTTTGACGGCGATGAGAATGAGATAACCGAAGAAGAATACAACAGTCTTGCAGTAGAATACGAAGACCTTGTAGAAGGAACATCAATATTCGGATGGATATCACCGCGAGTTGACGGAGAGCTTACTCAACCTACATTAGATCAACTGGCCGCCTCCTATCGGACATTCATCGGATCATAACAAAAATATCGCCCCCGCAGAAGCGAGGGCGATATTAAGAAGTCTATCAATCGTTGTAACAATGTTACAAACGCAGCGATACACGGCTTTATGAACTATCAGTCATTCTAACTGCGAGACAGACATCAGTTGCTTTTTCAGTTTGAAAAATACTTAATCTTTGTCAACTGAATAAAAATATCGTCATCGTCGTCAGATCCTTCAAGATCGAACCAGAGGAATTCTCCCTCCTTCAAGAGGTTCTTCGCATTCATTATCCCGCGAAGATATACCTGCGCCACATGATTGGCACAGATCCTGCAATCGTACAGATCTTTAAGTGCTGAAGCGCGTGAGATATCCGGAAGATCAGGGACCAGCCATACCTTGAGGAGATACATATGAAGTATTCTGGCGACGTTCTTCCTGGAGATATCCCTATCAGGATAGAGTTCATCCTCTTCTTCGAGCCAGCCTGCCCTTCTTCCTCTTATATACACATCGGAATACTCTTCGCCCGTGGCCTTGCACAGCTCACGGATAAAGTCATCCGTCCTCATCTAATAGGAGTAACCTTAATGACCTTACAGTCGCAAAGGCCTAAGGATACGATACCGAAGCATCCTGCATCGCAGTCTTTCTCTTCCTTGGTAATAAGGTCCTTTATGTGGAATACGGTTGCTGCCTTGAACGTCTCTGCGTCCTTCATCTTGGAGCCGATCTTGGCTAAGATGGTCTCCTTATCGATGCTTATCGGCTCAGCCTTATCTTCTGTACTTAAGTTAAAGAAGGCAAGTGCGATACTGCCGTCAGCTAAGGGCTTGGCAAGGACATCGATCCTGTCGTTATCTCTAATATATGTCTTATCGGGAGCGTCACACTCGTATGTGGTATATATCCTCTTAGCCTGAACTCCGAGAGGGTCCTGATCTAATGCGATAAGATCCTCGTTTGCGATTATCTTATATATATCATCACCTTTATCTACTCTTCGTAAGTCCATACCGAGCATCAGGGGCGAATTCATCATGCACCACATCGCCATATGAGACTTATTCATCTCAAAGTTCAATCTGTCCATACCTATAACGAGCATATCAGGATCGTTCCATCCCTTAAGAGGACTTGCGTATTCATCCATTATTACGCATTTATTGTACTGGGATGTGATGGAAGTCGTGTAATCACTCTCCCATGCGGCATTACCGTTATTGCCGTCGGCTCCTACCTGGAAAGTAATATCATTTAATATCCTCCAGGAATCGCCTACCTTGTGACCCCAATCCTGTGGCTGAGTCTTACCCCACTCGCAGATAGAGAAGACTATGTCCTTATCGCCTCCGGCATTAATAAGTTCCTTCTTGATCTCGCAGTATGAATGAAGAGTATTCTCCTGCCTTCTGTGGTTCATTATGCGGACAGTATTAGATCCCGCCTTAAGATCTATCTTTATTATCTGTGAATCCGAGAAAGTCTCGCTGTCGGGAGTTACCGGAAGCATGTCGTCGAAGAAGATCTCATCGCCTACTGCGACCTGAAGCCACCTGCCGACGCCTTCTTCCTCGCCTGTAGCATACGCTACTTTAAGCTCTGCTGTCCTGTCTTCTTCAGAGTCGATCTCGAAATGCAGTTCGCTGCTTCTTACCCCTACGGGAGTATGGTCAGGGGCCGTACCGTCGAAAGTACCGAGGAAAGTTACATAGTTGTCCTTAACTTCTGCTCTTGTCCCCGTTAAAGTTCCGTCCTTGACTGCGCTTAAATTCCTGCCGTCAGCCGTGATGCTCTTAATGTTGGGAGCATAGGAAAACTTTGCATTAGAAGGCTCTGCGAATGTCGCATTGTCCCACATGTAGTAGCAGTTATCCACCTTGATAAAATCGATATCCCATGCGATATAGTCTTCGCAGTCGACCTTCTCATAACCGTAGATACCGACTTCTGCACCGGAACAAAGCTTCGTACCGATATCGTTATACATACCGAACTTCAAGCCCTGAGCGTGCACATGATCTGCCAGAGCTCTGAATCCTGAAGGAAACTTAACTTCGTCTGCCTGAAGCCTGCAATTAACTCTTTCAGGTTTATAGCAGCCGTCGTCGAGCACGATATACTTATAGCCGAGCTTATCTAAGCCAAGTTCCTTGATCTTAGCGACCATCGCCTTGGTAAGCTCTTCTGTATTGCCGCTTCCAAAGGCATTCCAGCTGTTCCATCCCATGGCAGGAAGACGCTCTTTCTTCTTCTCGAAGATCTCGTTGGAAGGACCTCCAAAACTGTCGAAACGTAATCTCTTGTCGTCTATAACGGAAGGTCTGCTGTTGTCCATGCTAAGGTCTCCTTTGGCTCTAAGTCGCTCAAAGCTTATTATATCACGTTCTAAGGAAACCAACAGAGATAAGGAGCGAAATTCACAAATAAATTTGAGTGCAGCGGGAGCTCATGCTTAAGAATAGATCCTCGTACTCATTTACATCCTCTTCGTCATCGAACTTATACTCACGCGCAATATATATAATGCGGAAACTTTCAGAGCGATCTGCCGTAAGGGATATCGTAGTTCCAGGGACGGAGCTGCTCGTATGTGTAAGCTGCCGCGAAGACATCCTCATCACGGAACTTCCTGCCGATTATCTGAAGTCCTACGGGAAGCCCCTTGGATGTAAGTCCTGCAGGAACGGTACATACGGGATTACCCGTATAGTTCTCGAAGAATGTCTCACAGAAACCTATAAGAGGATCGCACTTGACGCCTGCAACTTCTGAAGGTCCCTTGGTATCGAAGTCGTCAGTATTTAAGACAGGCTCACAGATAGTAACGGGAGATAAGATATAGTCGAATGTCTCGAATTTATCCTCCTGGGCATCTAAGATCTCTGTCCTCATCTCGTTAAAGAGCCTGAAGTCCATGACGGTGGAATTCCTTGCAATATCGTTCCAGTAGATAAATTCCTTGGGAAGCTCGTCCGCATGATCTCCTATAAGGTCGAATCCGTCTCTCTTCCAGAGCTCGATATCGATAGCGGTATCTATGCTGATGCTGTGAAACCACATATTCGCATATTCATTCGCCGTATGCTTGAAGCTGAAATGAACAGGCACCACCTCGGCACCTGCTTCTTCGAATGCGAACGCTGCCTTTCTTACGATCTCCTCTACCTCGCTGTCCACACCGAAGATATCGAAGTCTGGAGTATATGCGATGCGGCATCCTTTAAGAGGCTTCTTCATGAGCTCGGTGAACTTCCTGAAGCCGTGGTTCAGGCTAAGAGGATCCCTGGGATCGTACTTGGCCATATATTCCATTATCGTGGCGCTGTCCTCGACGGTCCTTGTTATGGCGCCGTTACAGCAGTATGGATGTGTCGCCGTCCATGCATCGGGACGGCATACGCTGGGAACTGTTCCTACAGATGCCTTGAATCCGAAGCAGCCGCACCAGGATGCGGGTATACGGATAGATCCGCCGCCGTCTCCGCCCTCTGCGAAGGGAAGCATTCCGTCAGCTACCGCAGCTGCAGATCCGCCTGAGGATCCGCCTGAGTTATAGCGTATGTCAAAGGGAGTGGAAGTAGGACCGTACATCTTGTTGTCGCAGGTACCCCTGAAGCCGAATGCGGGTGCATTTGTCTTACCTATGGCGATAGCTCCCGCTCTTGCTACGGAGGAGTAGAACGCGGAATCCTCCGGGTCAATGGCGATAAGGCTCTTTACGCCTCCGTGTGAGTTGGGCCAGCCCTTCTTGGAAGGAAGGAAATCCTTGAGTGCCGTAGGAACGCCTGCAAATGGACCTGCTTCTTCACCTGCTGCCAGGCGCATTTCGAGAGCCTTTGCCTCTTCCCTGGCTTCATCTACTTTAAGGTAAGTAAAAGCATGCAAAGAAGGATCTCTCTTCGAGATCCTCTCTGCAAAATAGTCTATGACTTCCACGGGGGATATTTCCCTCTTATTTACAAGCTTTCCTATGCCTGTTCCGGACAGCATTTCGAGCTTCATATGAACCCTCCTGTTATGCCTTGGCGAGCATTTCGAGATACTTAGCTCCTACGCCCTTCTTCTCCCAGCTCTTGGATACCCTGTAGCCGAGAGGAGAGAATACCGCTTCAAGAACGAGCTCAAATACCATAGCGGTAAAAGAGCAGATAAGTACCTGCTTCCAGTTCCAGCCGAAGAATACGTGGGATACCATGGTGGAGAATACCAGGTTGTCCACGAACTGTGCTATACATGTTGAAGGAAGGCTTCTTGCAGCAAATCCCAGGAACTTGCCGTTATCCGCTTTCTTACCGATGGAAGAATTAAGGGCGGCGTTGACAAGTGTAGAAAGGAACATCGCGGTGCAAGATCCGAGCACTACATACCATGCACCTGCAAAGGTGCTGTTAAGGCCTGCATTTACTGCCTGCATGGAATCAGGAGATGCATAGGAAGCAGCCCATGTTCCGGGGATGATGCTCATAAGCCAAAATACGATCGAGCATAAGACATTAACTGCCATAGCAAGTATGGAAAGCTTGGTCGCAGCCTTGGGGCCGAATCTCTTGCAGATACAGTCCATACAAAGAAAGGAAATCCAGGACAGGAGAAGTCCGCCGTTACAGCAGAAATACTCTGTTCTAAGTATCTCCTTGCTTGCGAAGATATTCATGAAGATGACTGAGAGGATAAATGTAGTCGTGACCATGGCGGGCACGCTTCTAAGGAGGAGCTCGTAGTCCTCCCTGATCTTTCTTAACGTATTCATATAAGCTCCTTTGGTTTTAGGTTTTACAAGCAGGATATCGGACCCGAACTGCTTGGCACTTCTTCTCGAAATGCACTCTCATTATAGTCTCGTATTAATATAATGCAAGCGGCACTTTTACCAAATACGGTAATTACCCGAAAGGGCAAGCAGTGCGAACATATAAAGACAGTTGTCGTAATATCTTCTTTCTCCCTTTCTCATAGGCTGGTTCCAGAACCACTCTACCCACTGCTTAGCGATCTCAAAGTCAGATCCCTTCTTATCGCTATAGGGAACGGCAAGAGCACCCTGAGCTATCGTGGAAATAAGTCCCAGAGGGTGAAGTACGGTCTTATCTACGGGAGTTCCGTCTACCGCATAAACGCATCTTATCGCTTCAATATCGGTCCCGAAGAACTTCATCTGCCTTAAGGGAACATCGAGATGGCCTTTATCTTCTCCGAACCACTCGGCGTCGATCGCGATATTAGCGGCAGTCCTGTATGCATCAGAGAAGTAATTACCGAAGTACCCCCAGGGAAGCTCCTTATCAAGAGGAGAACCGTCGAAGTTGGCATACTCAGCACAAAGTCCCGTCTTCTCGTGGCAGGCATTCTTCAAGTATTCGCGGCTTGCATCGACTGCTTCCTTCCAGAACTGTCTGTCCTCTTCGTCAGCCCAGAGTGCGAAGAGCTCGTAGAAATGAGGAAGGTGGTAGGAAGGATCCGTGAAAGGACATCCGGGAACGAATAAGATCTGCTTATTGTCGCGGTTCCACATGGCATGACCGGGTCTGCCGTTCTCACCCTTATGAAGGCAGGCTCTTAAGATCTCTCTTGCCTGCTCGCTATAATTGAAGATACCTTCGCCGTCGCCCCATCTGTGGGATGCGAAGAATAATGCCATAGCAAAGAATTCCTCTCCGTCGGGAGCGGGACCTTCGGCATTCTTCTTGCCGCTCGTCTCGCATGACCATGCGAAGTAACCTTCGTTGTCGCCGTAGTCCATATACATATATGTCTTCGCCCACTTCCAGATGCGGTCGAATTCATCCTTCTTATCAAGCTGCACGCACATCATCATGCCGTAAGACATACCTTCGGTCCTGGCATCGTTATTACCGGTATCGCAAAGATAACCCATGTCATCGCCGGCTTCGTGGTAGATCCTCTCTTCCTCGTCAACGAAGAAAGTATTCCACGCTTCTTCGAGCTTTATCCTTATCTGCTCATCCGTCTTGCCTGTTTCCTTGAATATATTTCTGTATGTCTTCTGCTCAAGATTCATATAAATTGTCACCTCTGAAAATAAGTACGAACATTTTATCATATGGATAGTTTGTAGTATATTAATCGATGTAATCTAAGAAAGATAAGAAAAGAAGGTTATTTATGGGGATATTGATTAACATATTGATATTAGTCGCAGGATTCTTCGGCCTTATAAAGGGAGCCGACTTATTTGTCGACGGAAGCGGCGCTCTGGCAAGATACTTCAAGGTCCCGGGCGTCATCATAGGACTTACCATCGTCGCTATGGGTACAAGCGCTCCCGAACTTGCTGTCAGCACATCAGCTGCACTTAAAGGCGCCAACGAGATCGCCGTAAGTAATGTCGTAGGATCAAATACGTTTAACCTGCTTATGGTCCTCGGTATCTGCGCTCTTATAAATCCCCTTCCGATCGATAAGAGTATCCTTCGAAGAGACTTCCCCATATCCATATGTCTTACAGCCCTGACCTTCGGGTTCATCGGCTATCCGATCTTCAAGAGAGGCACCATCGAAGGACTTTCAATGTCTGATAACGTATCCATGATCACAAGGACATTCTCGATCGTTCTTCTCGTGATCTTCGTCTCCTATATCCTGATGCTCATCCTGACAGCCCGCAAGGACGGCAGTGACGATGATGAGATCAAGTCATTGACATTAAGGCGCTGCTTCGCTCTTATACTTGCGGGCATGATCCTTATCATCGCAGGCGGTCAGTTCGTAGTAATAAGCGCCAAATACCTGGCTGCCGCATTCGGCATGAGCGAGACCCTGATCGGACTTACGGTCGTAGCTCTGGGAACTTCTCTTCCCGAGCTTGTCACCTCCATCGTGGCATCCAAGAAGAACGAGAACGGACTTGCAGTCGGTAACGTTATCGGATCTAATATCTTCAACATCCTCTTCATCATGGGTGTATCCGGAACCATTCATCCGATAGCAGTAAACTTCGCATCTGTAACGGACTTCCTGATCCTTTTATTCATCAATCTGATAACACTTCTTCTGGCAACAAAAAAGAGCCTCGGAAGGTCTTCCGGAGCTCTTATGATCATCTGTTATATCGTTTATATGGTATTCGCAGCGGTCAGATGACAGGCCGTCTGCGCCGATCCCGCCTGTTAAGGCGAGGCTCATCAGCCGAACATTCTGGGCTTACCGTTCTCCTTAAGTCTCATCTCCTTGCAGGATGTGATATTCCTTGTAGGGATCATATAGGGATTCTCTGCGGTATTCTCGTCCTTGATAACGATAAAATCCTCACCGACTTCCTTGATGACTCCCTGATAATATGCGCCCTGACCGCTTACTACGGAGATCATTACCCACTTGCCTCTTAATGATTCAAAATAATCACACATCTTCATATATCTGTCCTCCTTAATATGATCATAGAATAAACAGCTTCTTTTAAGCTATCGTCAATCGCAGTTAAAGATTTTCTAAAGTCAGTTATCTTCAACAGGTAGAGATATGATAAATACCTTGTTGTATTCTTCTCCCAGCTGATAGCGTCCCATATCCGGCTTTTGAACAAGCTTGAGCCTGCCGTCGTGAAGCTCTGCTATCTTCTTTGATACGGAAAGCCCGAGGCCCGAGCCGCCCTTCGTGGATCTTGATTCATCACCCATTACGAAAGGCTCGAAAAGCTTCTCTTCCAGTTCCTGGGGGATAGTTTCTCCGGAATCTGCTACAAAGACTCTCGCGGAATCTATCTCATCCTTAACGCCGATAAAGATCTTCGTTCCTTTGGAATTATGCTTCACTGCATTGGTTATAAGGTTATTTATACTTCTTGCAAGCTGCACCTTATCGATCTGACACATGAGCCTTTCCTCTGGGATATCGATATCTATCTCATCTCCCGCCTCTTCGATATCGGTATAGGATGCTGCCACGCATTCTCTTGCCAGCTCGCATATATCCAATGGCGCCTTGACCAGTTCGAAGCCGTCGCTGTCGAGTCTTGAATAATTGAAGAGCATCTGGATGATGTCATTCATTCGCTCGGTCTTGGCGGTTATGGTATCTAAGTATTCCTGCTGTTTCTCCGGCTTTATCATGCCCTCCGAAAGGGCTCTCGCGTAGCCCGATACGGTAGTCATGGGGGTCTTAAGGTCATGCGCGATATCTGAGATCATAAGATATCGCTTACGATCCTGAGCCTTCTGTTCATCCGCTCTTATCCGATCCAGTTTTCTGAACTCGGAAGATACCTTTCCCGCAAAGTTCCATGCTCCGATAACTATCGGCGCCAACATCACTATCACGATCGCAACGAATGTCAGGATAAGAAATACCGTATCTTTAAGAGACATATCGGTAATAGCGGAATCAGGAGCAGCAAATCCGATCTTCTCCAACTCCCTCGTGATATACAGGGACAGGACCCGACCGCCTGCGGGTATCAGCTTGTCAAGGAATCCCGCGATGACATTAAGTATAAGTATCACCAAAAGGAAGATGACCGTACCGGCAGAGACATCGGCGGGGTCCGAGAGTTCCGGAAAAATGGCGGGGATCACAGAAGGAAGCATCACGTGATTCAGGAAAGACGAGATAAAGAACTCGGCAACACCTACGAGCACTAAAGTGACGACAAACCTCTTGGTTATGAACTTACGAAGCCTTACTTCCTCTGTCATGCCTTATCCATCCTGTAGCCGAGGCCCCTTAAAGTCTTTATATACCTGGAAGGGTCCTCGTCGAGCTTTGTCCTTAACTTGCTTATAGACACCATGATATTATTGTCGGCTACCACGTATTCCTCATCCCAGGCATTCTCATAGATCTGCTGCTTGGTGAAGACCTTACCGGGGTATCTCATGAACATCTCCATGATCTTATATTCAACTGATGTGAGATCTATAGTCACGCCGCCTTTGGTCAAGAGGCAGGAGTCGGTATCAAGTACCAGATCCTTTACGGTAAGTGTCTCGGACATACCCTTTGCTGCACCGAGGCTCGTGTAGCGGCGAAGGTTGGACTTCACCCTTGCTACCACCTCAAGAGGGTTAAAGGGCTTAGGTATATAGTCGTCAGCGCCGAGGTCCAGGCCGAGTATCCTTTCGGCATCGGCGGTCCTTGCGGAGATCATTATAACGGGGATGTTGCTCTCCTTACGTATCTCCTTTAATACGGACAATCCGTCCTTTCCGGGCATCATTATATCAAGAAGGCAGAGGTCGGGCTTCTTCTCCCTTACGACTGCCATAGTCTCCATGCCGTCAGCAGCTTCCACGATGCTATAGTCCTCATTCTCAAGGTAAAGACGAAGAAGGTCTCTTATCTCCTTCTCATCGTCTGCGATCAATATAGTACTTTTCATAAGTTTCTCCCCTAAACAGGAATAACCGGCGGGGAGGAAACCCCGCCAGTCTTCCTAACTAATATATCATAGTTTTGTCAGATCAAGCCTTAGCTGTACCATACTTGATAGCCTCATAGAGAGCTGCATCTGTTGACTTCTTGTAAGGATCTACATAGAAGACACCAAGGATACCCCATGTAGCTGCAGAGAGGATATCCCAGCCGATGAAGGAAAGGTCGAGTACGAATGTCTTCCACTTGTTGCCCTTCATGAGGGATGAGCTGAGCTTAAGAGCTTCGTCTGTATTCATCTCGGGATTCTCGGAAATGATATAGTCTACGAGTCTGTACTCATAAGACTTAACGATACCGGGAACGATAAAGAGAAGTGACCAGAGTGAGATATAAAGATCCTTGAGGAACATTGTCTTAACGATGTTCTTATAGTGATTTCTGAAGCCGAACATAAGGTTGTCCATTGAAGCGGGCTCCTCGAGGTTCCTTCTGAAGAATCTTGCACATCCGAGCTTAACGGGATTAACGATAAGTGCTGTGAATACGAATGCTACTGCTACTACTGCGAGCACTACGATCGTTACTATAAGTCCTGCTGCGATAATAACAAAAGCGGGAACCTCTCCATCGTCGATCTGCTCTGTCATATCTTCAAGGTCACTCTCGATCGTTGCCTCGATGCCTGTCTCATCGTTGATCTCTTCTTCGTCCGTAGTGATCAGCTCATCGATCTCTTCCTGATCCATATCAGTCGTCTCGACTATCCTGTGATTACCTGCGAAGGAGTGATTTGCATTGAATCCGCCCGAGAATGCTGCCGTTCCTCCTGCGATGGCTCCTACCAGTATGAGAGAAGCTACGCACTTCCAGAAGTTTGCCTTAAATGCCTTAAGTCCTTTTGCTTTTACATCTTTCCTATTCCACATAGTTTTGACCTCCTTGAGCTTTGTGCTCGTGTTTTGTTTTATGGTCTCATTCTACGTGGGCAGTCTTAACCGTAAACACGGTGAACCTTAACGTAACCTTAACGTTAAATATTTCTTCCTGACAGAAGGCTCCGGACAAGATCTCTCTTCTCGAACAATACGCATCCGCCCTTATGGTCGTCTTTAAGGACATCCTGATCCTGCAATAATGTAAAGAGCTTTGAATGCATAGCTTCCTTTAAAGAAGAATCTTTTACATTAATATCGGAATAAGGAGAGAAAGGACATGGCTCCGCGCCTCCGTGAGAATTTATATGGAAGAATCCTCTTCCTGCCGCTATACATCCTCCCGAACTCTTCTCGTCTCCCGGGAAAGATACGAATACCATCTCCTGATGTTCCTCACGAATTCTGTTAACAGAACTTAAGAGCATATCTCTCTGCTCATCTGTAAGAGCAAGACCCGTGCTCTCGTCAGATACGGGAACATATTCTACATATATAACGAGCTTACAGCCTCTCGAAGACAGATCATTTATAAAGCTGTAAGATGTAACTTCATCTATATTTTCTGAAGTGACAGTGACCGATGCTCCGAATATCAGATCTCTCTTATAAAGTTCATTCATGGCGGTTATAAGCTTATCGTATACGCCGTCTCCGCGCCTTGAATCCGTCTTCTCCTTATCGCCTTCTATACTTATTACAGGAACGATATTTCTGTGCTCGTCAAAAAGCTCGAGATAATTCTTATTGATATAAGTACCGTTGGTAAATACGGGGAATAATATATCCGGCTTCTTAGCGGCCTCCCTCATGACATCGGCGCGAAGGAGCGGCTCGCCTCCCGCAAGAAGGATAAAGCTTATACCGAGGTCCTGCGCCTCATCGAAGATATCCTTCCAGTCAGCGCCTGACAGCTGATCTACGGGCTGTATATCAGTCGTAGCATTATTACATCTTGAATAGCAACCTGCACAGTGAAGATTGCAGCCTGAAGTTATGCTCGCGATAAGAAACGGCGGTATATGTTCACCCTGCTTCTTTGCTGCGGCTCTTCTCTTGGAGGCCGCCTTGCTTGCTGCCGCAAATCTTACCATATACGCGCTCTCACGGGGGTTTTTGATCGTAGCTCTTAAAGCATCCGCTACGATCCTCTCTACGCCCTTTGTCATATATGTCTGTATATCAAAGTTACTATCCATAACTGCACCTTACTTAAACTGTCTTGCAAATGCCGCTGCGGCTCTTAAGTCCTCGGCATCAGGCTTACCCTTATGAACACCCTTGAACTCGCCTCTGCAGTGGAACTCCTTGGGATCCATGGGGATACCGACTTTATCCGCTTCCGCCTTGACCTTCTTATATGTTGAATTAAGAAGAGCAGCGGATCCGAAGTTAACGATCCTTCCAACCTTATTCTTATCAAGGGAAGCAACAAAATCCCTTACCTCCGGATCGATGCTGAAAGCATAGTAAGAATTGCCGAGGAAGAGGATATCCGTCTTCTCCGTAACGGGAGTACTTATGGGAAGTGCCTCTACTCCGAGCTCCTTGGCAACTGCCTCGGCAAGCTTTCTCGTATTACCTGTCTTTGTATAGTATCTTACCTGGTATGTCATGTTCGTATCCTCCTTATACCTGCCTGCCCGAGCCTATCTCGAAATGGCACTTAACTATTCCGATATCTACCTGACTTAAGACACCGCCTTTGTCTATGAATTCCACCTTATCGTCTACTCCGAGACGTATCATGAACTTCTGCTGATTGATCGCAGTAGGAGCAAGAAGAGCAGCCTCTACTCCCTTGTCGAACCACTCGGGTCTTTCTCCCGCAGCTTCGCTTACCTGGGATGCGCTCTTGGACTTTCTGGCTCTTCCTCCGTCCTTGCCGTATCCGATGGCGATACATATAACAAGTCTGTAGCCTTCAGGAATATCAGCTTCTGTATTCTTGCGGTTGAACGTACCTGTCCAACACGTATTAAGTCCCAGCGTCTGAGCGAAGAGGACAAGCTTCTCGCCATAATAACCCACTCTCTGATCGAGATCTTTTGCATCCTTCCCCACGCATGCGATGACGCTTGGCGCAGATTCCAATCCGGATGCTCTGTTGATCAGTCTGTTGTAGGTCTTACCGGCATCTTCGATCAGCTGCAGATGAAGATCGCCTTCCAAATTAAGCTCCTCTATCTTATCTTTGAGAGCTTTTAGCTTATCTTCTTCTATACGATCGGGCTTATACTGTCTTACCGAATGTCTCTCATATATCGCTTCAAGATCTGTCATGACTTGCCTCCTTCATCCAGTATCTTATAAAGTATCCTGTAAAGTTCCGCCTTCTCCTTATCTGTCAGGCGATCATTCCCCTGTGACATCGCCAGGGGTATATCCTTACACTTCTCCTTGAGAGCTTCGCCTTTCTTGGTGATCGTCACTATAGTGACTCTCTCATCTTCAGCGGATCTGGCTCTTGTCACAAGACCCGCCTGCTCCATCCTTTTAAGAAGCGGAGTCAATGTTCCCGCATCCAGAAGGAGAGTTGCCCCCAGCTGTCCGACGTTGACACTTCTGTGCTCCCACAGGACCATCAGGACGATATACTGAGTATATGTAAGTCCCAGAGGCTTTAAGTACGGAGTGTATGCTCCGACTATCTTCCTGCCGCATGCATATAAAGGGAAACATAACTGATTCTTCAAGAGGAGCTGTTCGTATTGCTGTGCCATAAGATCACCTCAACAATTACCTTTTGCAACATTATATTTTGCGCAATGTAAATTGTCAATGGATATCCCTGTTAAGAAATCAGGGCATTTTTGCGGAAAAGATCGATCGTTTAATATCTCTTACTTCAATGATTTCGTGACAGGCTTCGATCAGGAACGGTCGCCCCTGTAGATCCTCTTGATCTTCTTGACTGTTGAATTACCGCCGCCGTCAGTTATAAGGACATCACATTCACCCTTAACGCTTCCTATGGTGATGGCATTACGTACACCCGAAGTCTCCTTGAGCTTTTGAATCATCTTGAACCTCGTGGCCTCGGGAGAAAAGATCGTCAGGAACAGATATCCGTCATATTCAGATTCTGTGATATTAACGCGGATCGTATCCGCAAATCTTGCATAGAGAGCCTCCGACAGCCCCCTGATCTTCTCTGCCGTATCAAGGACGGTTATCGAGATGACAAGCTCATAGTCATCGTATCTTCTGAATCGGTCGTGGATATAATTGCGGTATGGTGCTTCCCTGTGCCTGTTAAAGTGATCCTTCTCTGCGGGATTCTCGAGATCTCCGTAGAAGATGAGCACAGTCTCGTCATACATTATGTTGACGAAGCAGTTCATGCCCCTTTGAGCGATCATCCTCTCGCAGGTATTACATGCATATGCGGGAAGGTACTCGACGTCGATATAATCCTTGCGGCGAAGATCATATAAAGCGGCTCCGTCCATGACTATTATCGGATATTTAAGCTTAACGCCTCTCATAAGAGAAGATACTCCCGCGGGGGTGTGGACCGTGGAGACAGTGAACTTCATGCCGCTGTCAATAAGTCTGTTAAGTTCCACAACACTGTACTGCGAAGCGGATTCATCATCATTTATAAGAACATCATCGATACCGCAGACATAGAGCGTATCCGTATCATACTTCCCCGGAAGACGGATGCTGTTAACGACAACACCGACCCCTATACCTATAAGCGTATCAAGGATACGATTTACTACCGCTACGGATGGATCCGCATCGAAAGTATTAGTCAGCACGATACTTAAGAACACGGAGCAGGAGAAGAAAGTCGCTTCCCTCTTGTTAAGCACCACCGTCGAATAGATGACCGGGACGATCATCAGTGCGGCGAGGAAATAAACGACTACCGGAATATCAAGCCCTGCGGCTCTTATTATCACCATGAACAGGAAGCCGAATAGAGCTCCCACAAAAGTACCGATAGTCCTCTGCCCGGCATTGCTCCTTGTAGTCTCGTGATTAGGCTGCATGCACCACAGTGCGGAGATGGCACTGTAGAAAGGAAGTCCGTCGCCTATCGGAGACAAAGTGCGAAGATACCAGATAAGCATGCAAAGCGCGACTGCGACCGCAGACTTGACTATCCTGGCGCCTATAGGCGGAAGCTTCCTCGAACTGTTCATATCGCCATCACAGCATATACTTATCGCCGATCTGCGAATAATAAGATCCGATCAGCTTATTCCACTGCTTTGCGATCTTACCGATATTGGCATATATCGCTCCCAATGCGGCAGCACCGACGACAGCCATGAGAACAACAGCTGTTACCAGCGCGAGAAGTAACTCTTCGCTCTTTACATATGTCGAGATCCCGAAGGCCAATGCGAGAACGGCTCCGGTAATAAGGAGGATCTTTACCCTCTGTGCTAATTTCTGCTTTTCGCTCTTTAACTGCTCATAGATGTTAGCTATCTCTTCTTCCGAGAGAGCCTTCTTGCGGATGTCATTTTCCAGTTCATAGCTGATACTGTATGTAGTGATCTTGTGAATAGTTGCCATGTATTACCTCTTCTGTATTATCATTCTCATGACTCATTAACGAGCTTGCCCGTCATGTGCTCTACCGTAAGTTCCAAGCAGCATACGCGGGAAAATGCATTTTTAATCTCTTTTGCAAGATACTCTTCGTCGTCGGTGAACTTGCGGCAGAGGTCAGTACAGATCTTAAGCTTTTTGTCTTCATTCGTAACGACACTTATCCTGCCGAAAGAGATGACGCTCGTGATGTTAAGAGCCCACTCGCCTTCGCGGCGAAAGCCTTCATCCATTACGCAGTAACTTGCTTTATCGCACTTTGTTATGGCGTCCAGCTTATGTCCTTCCTTAGCGCAATGAAAGTATATCTTCCCTTCTTCTTCACAGTAGAGATGATCAAGAGGCACCCCGTAAGGATAGCCGTCGTCGCCAATTACAGACAACACGCCGCGGGGCGCGGTTCGAAGGACCCGTATGCACTCTTCCTGCGACACCTGCTGCTTAAATCTTCTCATGGGTCTGAACATAATACCCTCTCTCCTTATCTGTACTTATTCTTCAAAACTTTAAACTTAAGTTCGTATTATTGCAATAAGAAAGAGGGTGCATTTCGCGAAAGGCTGTGAGAGCACAGATCACAATCGTCAAACTATGTTTACAATTTGTTTGGTTGTCAGCTCCACTAAGTATAAATTATTATAAAAACATCTCATTAATCTCAGGGAAGGATAAATGGATTTGTATAGTGAGATCTACGATCAGATAGCCAATACCTTATCAGCACATTTTGAGTGCGTATACTATGTTGACATAAAAACCGGTCACTATATCGTATTCGCAGAGACTGATCCCGTCGCATCGGAAGAATTCCCGAACGAAGGGGATGACTTCTTCGCCGATGCCGTCAAGAATGCGGATAAGTTCATCCACCCCGATGATCTCAATATGATGTACAAAGCCTACGATAAGGAGCGCATCTTAAAGAACGTCTCCTCCAAAGGCACCAGTATAGTTACTTTCAGATCAACGGCAAACGGCAAGATAACGCACATGCGGCATATCGTGATAAGGTGCAAGGATAATGAGCACCTCCTTTGCTGTCTTGAGAATGTCGAAGAGGAGTTTCAGGAGAAAGATAAGCAGAAGAAGGATCTTCAATCCGCCGAACGTATGGCAAGGCGCGACGAATTGACCGGCATCAAGAACAGCAACGCCTTCAAGGAATACACAGATGCGATAGAAGGTAAGATCGATAATGGCGAGATCGACCACCTCGGCGTAGTAATGTGTGATGTCAATGATCTTAAGTTAATCAACGATACAAGAGGACACGCATACGGTGACGAGGCAATTCGCGCCACGAGCCGCCTTATCTGCGAGACATTCGAGCACAGCCCCGTGTTCAGGATCGGCGGAGACGAGTTCGTAGCCGTATTGACCGGCAGAGACTACGAGCAGAAGGACACTCTCCTTAACAAGCTGCGTCAGGAGTCCGAAGGTAATCGAAGAGCAAGATCCGGCCCGGTCGTAGCATCAGGCCTTTCGATCTTAGACGACTCGGATAAAAGATTCTCCGATATCTTAAGACGCGCCGACCGACTCATGTACGAGAACAAGAAAGATCTTAAAGCCGCACGCAAGCTCGACGGTTTCAGAAACATGGATCTTATTGATACACCTATCCCCGCTGAGCGCAAGAGATTATTAGACGGCTTATTCGGCGCACTTGTGACGATAGCAGGAGGAGGTTATATCTTCCTTGACGACATGAGATACGACTTCTCGCGCTGGGCAATGAGCCTGATAGATGACTTCGGCCTTGAATCCGAATATATGTATCACGCAGACAGGATATGGAAGAACTACATTCATCCGGATGACATGGAGATCATCAACAAGTCCCTAACCCACATCCTCAACGAGAACGGTGAGCTGGAGCCTATCAAGTATCGCGCCAGAAGAAAGGACGGCACATATGTCTTCCTGCACACCAGAGGCTTTATCCTGACGGACAGCAACGGCGAGCCCGAATACTTCGGCGGCATCATCTGCGAAGTATAAAAGCTTCTTATCTTTCAGATTCAAAAAACCTATGCAAGACCGTAAGTTTCGCCTAGGTTTTTATATGTGCTCTCTATGTACTCTCTGCGTGCGAGATGCGTAACATTGTTACAAACCTCTGTTTTTCAGGCCATAAGCTGCAGATAGGCTTACTGCTGTTGCACTCATGCGAACTCGGGAAGCTCGGTCAACTTTATCCCCTTGATTGAAGCATATAAGGACAATAAAGCCGATGCATTGCCCGCATCTCCTATATAAAGGCCAAGGTTGGAATCGACATCCCAGGGCTTGACTCTCGTCCATGCATCATACCAGCGTCTTCCCTGCTCATCCTTATAAGCGTCATATATAAGCTTGTTGCCGGTTCTTCTGGCAAGCGTGATACTGGCATTACCGGGCAAAAGCTCATCAGTACTTATAAAGTGAAGAAGGATGCCCGATGCACCGCAGCAGATGCAGTTATTCCAGTAACCGGAAGAACGTCTCTCGGGAACGCCTGCCTTGATAAGCGCATTATTAAGCCTTCTGATCCAGTCAAGATATCTCTCGTCACCCGTAAGCTTGAAGAGCTTTCTGAATACCACCGCAGATCCTACGGGACCGTGGCAGAGGCTCAAGTAGTAAACATCGTAGGGCTTATCACTGTCAGGAAGGTATATATAAGGGATGATGGATGAGTCATCGTCCCTGACTGCGATCTTCTCAAGGAAGTTTACGCCCTTCACGGCAAGATCGAGATAATGCTTATCGCCCGATGCCTCATAGTACTGAGCCAGAAGATATACGATGCCTGACGTACCGTGTGCAAAATTGGCTACGATACCGTTATCGGGAACTTCCTTAAAGTAATCATGTACATTAAGAAGATGCCAGTGGATCGTATCTTCAGAGTCTTCGATCTTAAGGTCAAGTATCGAGTCGATACTGAGCTTGGCATAATCAAGGAACCTGCCTTCCGAAGTCTCGTTATATACATAGATCCAGTAAGTGACGGCACTTCCGTTGCCCATATAATCATAAAGGCCGTTCCAGCTGATCTTACCGTTCTCCTTGGTCGCTTTGTCATAGATGTCGTCAGCGATCCTTATGGCATGATCGAGATATTCCTTCTTCTCTGTCTTATGATAAAGATTAATAAGGAAGAATCCTTCGCCTGACGTTCCCGTATGAAGTCCGGGCTTGATGCTCAAAGACGGATCGTAGGAAGCGATAAGATACTTTGCGCCTTCTTCAGCTTCATCAAGATACTTCTTATCTCCCGTAGCCTCATAAAGCCTTAAGAAGAAAAATCCGATACCCGATGCGCCCGAATATAAAGTCCTGTTACTTAAGTATGTCGTCTCCACTTCATCTCGTGACTTACCCTCTCTGCATGAGACTGCCCAGGAGGTTCCGTACTTATCGGTAACCTTATGCGATGAGATCCAGGAAGCAGTCTGCTTAGCTGCTTCCAAATAATCTTCGGTATCAGTAGTATTAAATATTCCGGGGATTATGTTGTTTATTGCCATTGTCTTGTACTCCTTGCTTTAGCTTTATAGTTAAACTTTATTCCCTATTACAAGAAACGTCTAAGACATGGAACTTATTATCGGTAATAAGCATTTCCTATCACGAAGGTAGGTTGAATCGTAAGCACTTGGCAATTACCGCGTCCGTGAATTCATCGTACTTCTCCCACGATAAGTAAAACCTATAACCAGCGAAAAATTACATGAATTATACAAGTCGACGACCAAGACTTAACATGAAAGCAGAACAAATCCACGCCACAAAAGAAAGGATGAACATTATGGCAAAGATATACAATTCAATTACAGAACTCGTAGGACACACACCTCTCGTAGAATTCAAGCGTCTTGAGAAAGAGCTCGGCCTCAAGGGCAGGATCATCGGTAAGCTTGAGTACTTCAACCCCGCAGGATCTCATAAGGATCGTATCGCACTTGAGATCATCGAGGCAGCTGAAAAGAGAGGCGAGATCAGCCCCGACACAACAACACTTGTAGAATTCACATCAGGTAATACCGGTATCGCTCTTGCTGCTTTTGCTGCAGCTAAGGGATATAAGTTCAGGATCGGTCTTCAGCCCGGCGTATCAGTCGAGAGATTGAAGCTTCTTGAAGCTTATAACGCTGACATCATCCCCGTCGATCCCGAAGACCTCGCAGTAGTATTCGAGCAGGGTATCGCAGCATTCGGTGCCGTCATCGATAAGTTCGTAGCACAGACGCCTAACGGCTACCCTACACTTCAGCTCTCAAATCCCGACAATATCAATGCTCACTATAAGCATACAGGCCCTGAGATCTGGGAAGATACAGACGGTAAGGTAGACATCTTCGTAGGCGGTGTCGGTACAGGCGGATCCACACACGGTGTCAGCAAGTACCTTAAGGAACAGAATCCCAAGGTTGAGACGATCATCACACAGCCTCATCCCGATTCCATCGCCAACTCCGCAGTAGAAGGCGCTTCCGACGGCGGATTCCACGGCATCCACCCCGTACACGACGCGAACGGCTTCAACGCCATGACTCCCGAGAACTTCAGCGCCGAGTACTCCGACAGATTCGAAGACATCACTTATGCGGAGACACTTAAGGCTATCCACCTCGCAGGAAAGTACGAAGGTGTCTTCCTCGGAGCATCCGCAGGTGCATCCCTTGCAGTTGCGATCAAGGAAGCAAAGAAGGCTGAGAATGAGGGCAAGGTGATCGTAGCACTTCTTCCCGACAATGGCGAGAGATATCTCTCCGAGGATCTTCAGAGAGTAAGACCTGAGCTTGAGGACAAGGTTACAAGCTTCTGATAAAGAGATTTCTCCTAAGTTGATAACACCAAAGGCGTCGGCAAGTCATAGCCCGGCGCCTTTATCATTGTTGAAAAAACATCTTATGAGTGATCGTACTTCTTAATAAAAGGTCCCGCGCCATTCGGCGACAGGACCTTAAGATAATTTGTACTATTGCTTTGCCTTACGGGATATAGCTCATTGAAATCTCATCGATAACGCCATCTTCGAAAGTATACTCGTAACGTCTGCTTCCGTAGTAGATCTCGGAAGATTGCTCATAAGTATAGATAGCAAATGGTGTTCCGTCACTAAGCTCAAACTCGTTGATGTTATCAGGCTCACCTGCACTGTTAACAAGATCCTCAGGGGTGAAGAGATCCGGGAAGTTGAACTCGATCGCACCCTCCGGAAGCTCTCTGATGCTTCCGACACTAAGGGACGTGATAACGCAATCAGAAGCGGGAAGCTCTTCATCCGTATAGTTAGCAACAGTCATGGTAGCACTTCTGTACGGGATGAGCTCGATACTGAATCCTGCATAGTATGTAGACTGGGAATCTACGATATCGGAAGCAGCATCCAGACCGCTTAACTCTACACCATCATCGATAAGATCCTGAAGTGTAGACACACCCAATGTGTATGTATTACCGTTATAAGTGAAGCTCATATTCTCAAAGTCAGTAAAGAATTCTGACTCAACGGGACCTTCCGGTTCTCTTAATGTTGACTCAGCAGGCTCCTCTGCCTCAGTAGTCGTCTCGGAAGTTGTCTCATCCTCATCATCTTCTGTCTCAGCTTCAGTTGTGACTCTCTCGTTGTCATCGTCACTTCTGCTTGAAGAATCATCGGAGGCACATGCGGCAAGACCGAACATCATGGAAGCAACAAGGATCAAACTGACGATCTTTTTGTTTTTCATTTTTCTCTCTCCTTCTTATTTTCCAAACTCTAAACTCTGGAGCTTAGACTCCGCGACCGATTGTACCCCTCTTCACTCTTATTGCCAATCAGAGATTGCGGCAAAATTCCGATTTAACTATAAGAACAGAAAATCCCCTTACGTAATATATTGCTCATGACGCTGCGTAATAAGCTATATTCGGGCCATAACGATAAGGGAGGTGACACATATGACCACTAACAGACTAAGGCTTAGAAAGATCCGCATGACCATGGCCGCTACTGCCGTTCCCGTAGCAACAGCTGAGATCATATCCGTCATACTGATCTTCACCCACGGTATATGGTGGCCTTTTCTCATATATCTCTTTATTGCGGTTTACTATGGAATATGGCTGTCAAAGTATTACTATGATAATGTAAGTTATATGTGTCCGCACTGTAATAAGGTATTCTCTCCGACCTTCAAGGAGATGATATTTGCGGCACATACGCCTACGAGGCGCCGCCTCACCTGCACCGATTGCGGTTCACGGGGCTGGTGCACGGAATCAGCAAAGGAGGGACTCTGATATGTTCGGTTCATCTGTATATATCTGTATAGGGATCATGATCGCCTTGGGAATAGTGCTCCCCGTAGCAATCACCATATGGTGGCTTATCAGAAAGCACGAAAGGCTGACCACGGTACTTCTCGGCGCCGCCACTTGGCTCGTATTCGCCATCATGTTAGAATCCACCATCCACAGTATCGTCAATCTCCTGTTCCCTTCTATATTCGAGAACACGGTGACCTACGTGATCTATGCTGCTCTGATGGCAGGTATCTTCGAAGAGACAGGAAGGTTCCTGGTCATCAAGTTCCTGCTTAAGAAGCGCAACAACAAAGAGACCGCCATCTCGCACGGCATCGGCCACGGCGGCTTCGAAGCATTATTCATAATGGCTTACAGCGGGATCCAGTACCTGGTCTACGCAATCATGATCGACCAGGGCAAGCTTCAGGCTATGATCGACGAAGTAGCCAAGGCAGGAGCCGACACATCTTCTCTTGAAGCACTTCCGGAACAGATCGCTGCCATCGGTCCCATGAGCATCGGCCTGGGCTTCCTTGAAAGATGTTTTGCCATGCTCATACATATCGGCATGTCGATCCTCGTATTCTATGCCGTCAAGAAATCCAAGATTGGATTCTTCTTCCTCGCCATCGCTCTTCACGCATTATTCGACGTACCTGCTGCCATCTACCAGAAAGGTCTTATCAGCCTTCCTGTGATCGAATGCTTTATGGCAGTATACTCAGTGATCTTCTTCGTGATCGTATATAAGAAACTGTATAATGGATACACTACAGACGAAGAGGTAACTACAAGTGCCTAAATACACCACAGGTGAGATCGCCAAGCTATGCTGCGTCACCGTCAGAACAGTTCAATATTATGATACAAGAGGCATCCTGGAGCCCTCCGAATTAACGGAGGGCGGCAGGCGCCTTTATTCAGACGATGACCTTCACAAGATGAAGATCATCTGCTTCTTAAGAGATCTGGGTCTTCCCATCGACTCCATCTCCAAGATCCTTCAGGAGGAGGATCCTTCTTCCGTAATTTCCCTGCTTCTCGGGCAGCAGGAGGCTGACCTCAAAAGTGAGATCTCAGAGCGTCAGGAGAAGCTCTCCAGGCTCGAGGACCTTAAACGCGGCCTATCCCTGACTCCGAACATCTCTGTCGATTCCATAGGAGATGTAGCTCACATCATCTCAGGCAAAGATAAGCTCAGGAAAGTAAGACGTAATATCATCCTGGCAGGGATCCCCAATACGATCTTCCAGTGGACAGCAATCATTCTTTGGATCGTCAAGGGCTGGTGGTGGCTATTCGCCATTCAGATGATCCTTTCGATCCCGCTGGCTTACTTTATCATCAGATACTACTACAAAAATGCTTCGTACATCTGCCCTCACTGCCACAAGGTCTTCAAGCCGTCATATAAGGAGATGGTCTTTGCCAAGCACACTCCCACGACCAGAAGGCTCACATGCACGGAGTGCAACACTGTAAGCTTCTGCATAGAGACGATCTCGCCGGATGACTGATACGACACACGTCTCCGGCAGTGTCTCCATTTTTCAAAAAACGGAGACAGTACCGGAGAAAAATCTTACTGAAATGCCAAAATATTCTCCACCCGCGTCTCCAAAATCGTAAAAATGGAGACGTCACTGGAGACACATATCACTTAAGCCCCACGAGCGGAATACATCCTGCACCATTTACTTATCAATGCTATGATATCTTCAACTATATCCTCAACTGACGGCATACTGTTTAAAGTTCCATAGAACAACAACAGATCTCTGTTAATGACCATCCCCGAACTCATATAGCTGTATATCTTAGAACTGTTCTTCGCTACATAGTCATACTTATCCAGCATACCGAGAAACTCTATGAAAAAGCATCTTTCAAACTCGGGAAGGTAAACGGCAAAATCAGGATTATATCTGTATTCTCCAATATGGATCGACGGCTCATACTTATACTCAAGGCCGAGAGAATCAAGAACTTGTGCGATAACGACTTCACCTCTTGATCTAAGCTTCCGCCCGTTATGCTCATATCTTCCTTCGGCATATCCTTCCACGCCGCCTGATCGAAGATGATCCCAGAAAGCCTTATCAAAAGGAGTGTTGATCATGCGAAGATCGATCGATGAAGACGATGGCACTACCAACTGATCGAGCACTTTCTTGAGCGACATTAAGTCACTTCTCCTCTTTAATATCGGCATTAACTTTCTTCCCTGCGGGCTGCTGACGGAATACTCGTTTTTGATCCGGATCCCGCCCTCATATCTGTTCTCCCGCACGATCGAGACACCACGGTGTTTCCCCAAAGTCAATCTGGGAATACTGTTTAATTCTTTGTTGATCAGGCTAAGCCTCGCCTGCAATACTTCAGGCGGCAACAGCGCGATCTTATCCATAAGGAAGATCCCCCTTTCGAATCTATAAAAGATACTCTAGAGGACCTGATAGGATAATTGGGACAAAAAAGTCGACAAATTTCGACAATTCACGACAAATCAAGGCTTTTCCTTGACTTATCGCATATTCGAATCTATACTACTGCGCCAATCTCTTTAAGAGGAAATATTTGACCAGCTTGGGATCGGACGAAGGACGTGTATACTCCACCTCATATCCCAACTTCTTATAGAACTCAAGAGCCTGGAATCCGTAAGTGGTGAGATTGATATTCTCATAGCCCCCGCCTTCGAACTCGGATTCGACACGCCGTACAAGCGCAGTCCCTATATCAAGGCCGCGGCACTCGGGCGACACTATCAGGTCACCTATATGGATCTCCTTATAATAAGCATGGCCGGTGATCGCTCCAACTATCTTCTGCCCCGACATAGCCGCGAAGCAGAAATCCTTATAGTCACACACCACCGAACGTGAAGCGGCATAAGTCTCGAACGCTTTCCCTATGAATTCTCCGATCTTATCGGACGAACCGTCTGCCTTTACTATATCTATCGCCATACCGGGTGCTCCTTATAACAGAATAATAAGATGATACCACATCAGATCTTCTTCACGGGCACCAGCTCGATGTAGCCTCGCTCGCCTATGGGTTCCAGCTGGATCCTGGGATTCATGTCGTCCCATGCGTAGCCGATGAATGAGGGATCGTATTTCTTCTCAGCCTCCCAGATCTCGGCGATGGCCGACTCATACTCGGATTCCGGGAAAGGCTCTCCCCTGAACAGGAGGTATGCAGATGCCGGCAGATCGATAATGTCAAAGTCCTCGGGGATCACGCCGTCATACGAAGCTTCCACCTCTACGCCCTGCACGTAGATATTGGACGAGGGGCAACGCAGATGCTCCGGCAGCCACAGACATACGGGCTCGCCGCTTATGGATTTAATGGACAGCAGAAGTCCCCACACATCGCAGCCCACTTCCCTGCAGTAACTCATGTATTCGTCAGCCTTTATGCCTCGCTTTACGATAACTCGGCGCGCGGGCTTTGTGACGACCTGGATAAAAACATTTCGAGTATCGCTCATAGCAGTCCTCCCTGAAGTATCTTTTATAAGAGTAGGTGTAAAGAGCCAGACAGGAACGGGACTTTGCGAGTACTCCTTGGGGTTGCATCCGAATTCGCGGCGAAATGCACGCTGATATCCGTCTACACTGCCAAAGCCCATATCCGTTGCCACTTCCAGTATGGTGCAGGACTCATCGCGAAGGCGAAGTGCAGACTTAGACAGCTTAAGGCGCCTGACATAAACTGCCGGAGTCAGTCCCGTATGCTTCAGGAATATCTTCCTGGCATACCAGGGCGAGAAACAGGCTGCCTCTGACAGATCAGCCATATCTATCTCCTCGGTGATATGCCCGGCTATATAGTCCTGCATACGGCGCACCGCCGCTCTTTGTTCGTCCATGCCTTTACTCCTTTAAGTCAAGGATACTCTATAAGGGCAGCAAGCCTCTCGACTATTTTTGCTCTCTTATCAAGGAACATTATAAGATAAAAACATCCCGAACTCACATGGAGTCCGGGATGCGATCGACTGTTGATAGGATCAAGGATCAGAACGACGGAGAGATCTGCTGTCCGTCACTTGCGTAGCAATAGTTGTACGAAGATGATCCGGCCTCGGAATACACTCGCGATATAAAGATCAGATGTGAATCCGAGTCCAGGCCGATGCACATATCGGCATTAAGTCTTTCTTCCGAGAAAGATGCCTGCATCTCATCGTAGGCGTAATACTCGGGATCAGACATAGACTCATAGCGAGGACTCTCGGAATTGAGCTCGCCGTTTATAAATACAGGTATAAATTCGGGATCGTCGGCATAATTATATCTGCGGTTACAGAATTCACTTAATGCGGTAACGGCCGCATCCCTTATGTCAGTTACTCCGGCTGCCGATGCGATCTCGCTGTTGCTCAGGCGAGCGCCTGTATTAACATCGATGGTCCATACATAATAATCGTCATCATCCCATTCACCGCACAGTCGGAAGACGATTGTGAGAAGTCCGTTATCCGTGAGGAACATTGAATACGTCGAACAATACATATGAGGATAGCCGTTGGCCTCATATCCGCTGATCGGCCGCTGCATGATCTCAAGTATCTCGGCATTGATAGAAGCTGCATCTTCACTGTCTATATTTATATGAGGAACATGGTATGGTCTGTCGGAAGCCATATACTCATAATCCGCATAAAGATCTGTAACGTACTCATTCTCAAATACCACCGGCACAGGTGTAGGTGTAGGCGCCGTAGTAGGAGTCGGTGTGGGAGCCTCTGTGGGAACAGGGGTAGGCGTGGGAGAAGGAGTAGGAGTCGCTTCGGTCGTCGTCTCCTCTGTAGTCGTTGTCGTAGCAGTCTCCCTCTCCTTACGAGTCTTCTCTGTCTCCTCAGGCGTCTTAGCGCAAGATGCGAGCATTGTTGCCGCCACGAGGATAGCCAGTATCTTAGTCTTCTTTATAACCTTACCTCCACTCGATATTAAGCCTTACCACTTCACCGTTCCTGATCTCGATGGGATAGAGCAGTCCGTGGCATTCATACCAGCCATTTGAACAAGTCACAGATCCGTTCATGTCATTGCTATAGCTTACATACCACCAGTAGGAATCAAAGAGCGGATTACCTGTCGGAACCTGATCTTCGTATTCGGGAAGATCTACAAGGATATCAAATGTATCCGTGACCACACAGGAAGATGATACGGGCAATTCAACAATGTAGTTATACTCACGGCAGGGATTACCGCTTGAAGACATGAGCATCATGATATCAGGGTTACCGTCATAGTCATCGGAGATCCAAAGATCCGAGTCATCCAGCCAATATGTACGATGAACCGCACCATTATCATCGGTATATTCGGATATGTGATCTATCGTATTTACCCATTCTACTCCGTTACGAATGTATGTTATCTGATCACCCTCTGAAAACGTTTCCATATAGGATCTGTCGAATGTTACTGCATGGCCTGCAACAACATAGATACTTGTACCGTCTTCCGACATCGCATACATAGATCCGTAGTATATTCCGTCTTCAAGAGAACCAACATATTCGGAGTGATAGTACCATGGATCGCTGACACCCAGGTATGGCATTGATCTGATACCTTCGTAAGAACTGAGGGTAACATCCTCGAGAGCGATATCGGACTCGGTCTCCGTGATCTCGCCGTTACGGATAACATAGAAATGCACACCGCTGTCAGAAGCAGCTATCAGCATATAGTAATCTCCGGAACGGCCGACGATGGCATAGGAAGATCCCGGGAACTCCGCTTCGATCTCATCTATCTTGCCCATAAAGATCGCATACTGATCCTCATCGGCATTCATAGGATCTCCTTGGGTCTCCTGAACAGGAACAGGTGTAGGCGTGATCTCTCCCAGCATAACGCGATCAGCACCGCAGTATACCTTCATAACGGGACGTACTCCGCAGGTCTCATCGACTGCCCTTCCGTCAGGAAGAAGGGTTCCGCCCTCTGAAGATACATCGGAAGTACCGTCGACTCCGTCAGTATCTGACATGAGCCAGAATTCTCCCGAAGCAGGGTTATTCGCGAGCATGTATGAATTGGAAGCAAGGTCGTCTTCTGACAGAAGATATACATTAGCTTCTTCCTCGGTAGCATAGTAATGTGCTGCCTCTATCCTTGCCTTCTCATCCTCATCGAATGCATCTTCATAGAAGTCGGTATTGAGCCAGTTGTTAAGAGTCGCATCATCCCATGAACCGTATTCACCGTCTTCTTCCAGAGGGAGTTCATCGATCACATCCATGGTGACGATCTCGATATAGATCCCGGTCTTTGACAATACGATCCAGTCGACGGGTTCACCGTTATAGGTGCCGAATCTGAGGAGCGCACCAGCCGGTATATTTGCGATATCATCTGAAGGCCATAACCGGTAATTCTCAAAATATCTCTCGCCGTTATGTTCCAGATGTCCCTGATCGTTACCTGCATAGAAATGCATTGCAGGTCTCACTCCGTGAGCTTCAGTAACCTCTGTCTCATTCTCCAGTACTTCACCTTCCGCGGTGCAGATATCTCCGAGGTCACGAAGATATGCTACGCCCGATCTGAGCCACCAGTCCTCCGAGGCAGGATACTCCTCTAACAGATCGGAATACCTGCTAAGATCGTCGATACTCGGAAGATATATTACATCATCTTCATGAAGTTCAGGGATTGTCTCTATATCAGGAATGTCTATTCTCATCCTCTCTTCGGAAGAGAATGCGTTGACATAGAGATCATTCACGAGCCAGTCCCTCAGATCCGACTCTCTCCAGGATCTGCATTCTTCTTCGGCAAACGGGAGGACATCTATGCAGTCAAGCGCCAGTATCTCACAGGAATTGAATTCCTTGGACACGACGATCCAGTTGATAGCCTGACCGTTATATGTTCCGAAGGAGAACACCGAACCTACTTCAAGATCCGTATATGTTCCTTCTCCAACATCCATTATCGATACTGAAGGTTCACTTGACGTTGTCGTATCGGAAGCGGATGAGGAACTCTCCTCTACAGGCGCTTTGCCGCAGGATGCGAGCATAGTTGCCACCATAAGGAAAGCTATTACTTTTGTCTTCTTCATAAGTTCATAACCTTTCTTAGCCGAGTTCTTCCAGAAGAGCATCCGCCGCTTCGATATTAGCGCGCTCGGTATCAGACATCACGCTGTAGTCAAACTCTGCTTCAGGGATCACGGGCTCATACCAGGAACAGGATTCGAACCAGAACTGAAGGAGCGGATCTTCGAATATGACTCCGTATGCTGCGAGATAAGCATTGCGTGATACGTAGGCAGAGAATCGAAGGGATTCATCGACATCGTACTGATCAGCGTATTCCGGCATATCAAAACTGAGTCCTCTGCGGTTGATATTTTCGGATATACCTTCGCGGAGCATATCTGACGACACCTCACTGTCCACGCTTCCGTATGTGATGATGTTCCTTGTATTGTGATTATTTACGATGCGATAAGTGCCGTCACCGTTAGGAGCCATGACAGCTATCGTTCCCGTATTAAAGACTAATCCGCCGCCTGCCTCAGAATTACCGAATACCAGGATGACGGAACCGTCTTCAAGTTCCCTTCCGGAGATACAGTCATACGCAGGGATACCGCCGTTGGTCATAGGACCGAATACGACATATGTCTCGCCGTTATGACTCTCTGAGATACCGAGAGGATTAGAAAGTTCGCTGTTCGAATAACCCGTGAACTCCCTTATCTGAGCATCGGCAACAGAGGAAGGCGTAAGGTATGCGATACCTTCGTCCTCGGGACCGCCAAAGACATATCCGTCGTACTGAAGCCAGCCTGCATCGATATAAGGGTTACAGTCACGGGGGTCGCTATACGACGTATATAACCAGGCAGGACGGAAGTTAAGACCATTGCCCGGAATGAGATAGTACGTAGCGTCTCCGATCCTTTCCATCTCCTCCGCAGATTCGGGAAATTCCCAATACCAGTCGGTATAGAACAGATCCGTAAAGCCCTGAAGCGTATCGTCACTCATCGCATTCAAGGACAGGAAATCATTTTCCGACTCATCATCGAAAGGATCTGCGAATCTCGCGGTACCGTTCCTGGGGACAGGTGTAGGTGTTGCCGTGGGAACGGGCGTGGGAGTAGCAGTAGGCCTGGGGGTAGGCGTTGCCGCCACGGTCGTCTCAGAGACTGTAGTCGTCTCTTCAGTTGTTGTTGTCTCTTCTGTCGTCTCCTCTACAGGCGCCTTGCCGCAGGATGCGAGCATAGTCGCTGCCATGAGGATCGCTAATATCTTTGTCTTCTTCATGATCTTACCTCCACTCGATATTAACCCTTACGATCTCACCATTCCTGACTTCAACGGGGAACAGCAATCCTCCGCACTGATACCATCCGTTAGAATGGAGAACCGGGTCATACGAGGGATCGTTCTGTGCATACCACCAATAGGAATCCAGGAGAGGATTACCGGTAAGCACCAGATCTTCGTATCCGGGGAGCTCGACTAAGATATCATATGTATCCGTTACCTCACACGAAGGAGAGACAGGCAATTCAACGACATATCTTTCTTCAAAGTAAGGACACGAGTCCTGTTTCAGTACAAAGGTGTCATCGTCCCCGATACCGTCGTAGAGACCCAGAGAACAAGAATCAGACAACTCGACATACATTATCTGTTCTTCTCCATTCTGATCCGTCTCAGTCCTAATATCGGTAACTGTCAGTTCTCGACCATTCACAGAACATCCGATACTGTCACCCACCTGAAGTGATCCGGCAAAAGCTCTGTCAAATGTTACAACCTCACTTACATACATGTATAACCTTGTTCCGTCCTCAGACATCGCTATGATACTTCCGACATATGTTCCGTCAGCAAGGCTGTCAGTATATTCTGCATCTGTACTGGGACTGAAGACATCAGGGATCAGACAAGGGAGTCTGTTTAACTCATCGTATGTAAGAGCATCTTCGGATCTGTCAGAACCGCTGGAACTTGGCGCCCATGTCTCAACAATTTCTCCGTCAACTACCATATAAGCATCGTGAGTATTGTCGCCGAATACTTCCAATACCCAGTAACGATCATCGTCAGTAAATCTTGTAAAAACGTTATATCTGTACTCTCCCGGAGCTGATGCCTCCAGTTCATCGACAAATCCCATTATTATAGGATACTGATCTTCTGATGAGCCGATAGGATCGCCTGTTGGATCGGGTGTCGGCGTAGGAGTCGCAGTCGGTCTCGGTGTAGGTGTCAGCGTAGGCATTGGAGTAGGCGTTGAAGATGTCGTCTCCTCGGCAGTAGTCGTCTCTTCAGTTGTTGTTGTCTCTTCCGTCGTCTCCTCTACGGGCGCCTTGCCGCAGGATGCGAGCATTGTAGCTGCCATAAGGATCGCTAATATCTTTGTCTTCTTCATGAACTTATCTCCACTCTACGTTAAGCCTTACTACTTCGCCGTTCCTTATCTCGATAGGATAGAGCAGATAACTGCACTCGCGATACCATCCATCCTCAAGGTCATCACGGGATTCGTTAGAAGTAATTACATACCAATATCGCGAATCAAATATCGGATTACCCGTAGGTACCATATCGCTCATATCGATGTCGCCATATAGTCTGTCAAAAGTATCCGTCACTTCACACGAAGATGCTATGGGCAATACCACCGTATAGTTATATTCTCTGCACGGATTATTACTGGCTGACATGAGCATCATAGTATCCGGATCACCTTCATAGTCATCGCTGATCCAGAGCTCCGCGTTATCAAGCCAATACGACTCATGCACCACTCCGTCATCATCTGTATATTCAGATATTTCGCTTATCGTGCTGACGCATTCTACTCCGTTGCAGATATATGTGACCTGATCTCCCTCGGAAAGAGACTCGATATAGGCTCTGTCGAATGTTACCGCATTACCTGCGTACACATAGATGCTCGCGCCGTCTTCTGAGATCGCGATCAACTCTCCGTAGTATATTCCGTCTTCAAGAAAAGTGACGAATTCACCTCGAGCATAACCCGGTACGAGATAAGGCATAGACACGATACCTTCATAAGAGCTCATCGCTACACCTTCAAGCTCGATATCAGATTCGGTCTCAACCATCTCATCGTCATCTATAACATAGAAATGAGTATCTTCGTCGGTAGAAGCTATGAGCATCAGATAACCGCCGGGGCGGCTCACGATGGCATAAGATGATCCGGGAAACTCTCCTTCGATAGAATCCACCTTATCCTTGATGATCGAATACTGATCCTCGTCATCAGTATAACGATCGCCTGCGATTTCTCCGGATGTCGGTTCAGTCGTAGCCTCTGTCGTCGGTTCCGGTGTAGGCGTAGGAGTTACCTCAGTAGTCTCCGCCGTGGTCTCCTCAGAAGTCGTAGTAGTTGTTGTCTCCCTTTCAGCCTTAGTCTTCTTTGTCGTATCAGGGGACTTAGCGCAAGATGCGAGCATAGAAGCTGCCATAAGGATAGTCAGTAATTTAATATTCTTCATTAAATATCCCTCCTGTATAAATACAGCTTTGATAATACTTTGACTATCAAAGCATATGCTAACATATCAAATCGATTAGATAAATAGCAAAATCCCCTACAAAAATGAAATAAAGGCAGGACAAATTTTACAAGTATGATCGAACACCGTTAAACCCCTGAAAACACTGCATTCTACCAACGGTCGATTGTTTATTTGCGCGGTTACTGATAGGTTTAGAGTAGATAAATGTACGGGGAGGTACCTTATGAGACCACGTAGATTACTAAGTGTCCTGCTGGCGACATTGATGGTAGTCATGTCATTCTCGTCTGCCGTTCTGGCTTACGGGGATGCGATCACTTTCACGCTCCCGACGGGACTTACGATCGCATTGCCGTCTGAATATGACACCATATGGTATGGCATGAGCGATGATGATCCGCTCTTCGAAGAGGATATCGGTGTAGATCATTCATTTACAGTAGATATGTATGAAGAAGGCGGAATAGAGCTTCAGGGTAATTATCAGTTCGAAGAAGACACTGATCATTTCCTCTTCGTGATGTGCGAAGAGGTGGAAGCTCCTGATACGCTTGATGATGATACATTCCTGGGAATATTTGCCGATAACGGAGCAAATCTCGGAATGGAGACCGGCGGAACTCTGGATCTTGAAGAGGATATCGACGGTGATATCAGATACGGAACGATAGAAGCGGGCGGAATGACTCTTTATAAGGTATCCGGTGATATCGTAACAGATGAATGCTTTTTCAAGTGCACTCAGTACTACCTGATAACCGAATCGGGCAAGATGCACACTATTACCGCATTCCTTATGAGTGAACCCGAGTCGGACCCTTTTACTGACGAAGAGCTGGAGTTCCTTGATTATACTAAGGACTGTATCGAGAGTTACATCGCATTTGACGGCGCTACCGTAAGTATCGACGCAGAGCCTTATGTATCCGCAGATGGAGCAACTGCTCCCGACACTGAGATGACGACTTATACGACCTTAACAGGTCTTACTGTGGATGTACCTTCGGATTTTTCTATTATGTGGGATGCCATGAGCGAAGATGATCCGACCTTTGAATACGTTAGCATCGATCATGATGAAGTTGTTGATCGGTATCGTAATTTCGGTGTTGAATTGCAGGGCGGTTACCTCCCTCAGGAAAATACGAACGGTCAGCAATATCTGATCACGATCCAGGAACTTGATGCTCCCGCTACTATCGATGAGGAGACTCTCCTTACTGATTTCCGTGACGGAGTAACGGAGTGGTGCGGCGGTACTCCTTCAGGATTTGACCTGGAAGAATATGCTGACGGACTTTATGGTTACGGAACAGTAGAAGCGGGCGATAATACTTTATTTCATATAACGTATCAGATAGATGAGACCTTACACATCAGTTTGCGCACGTATTACCTGTTTACCGATTCGGGAAAGATGTACAAGATCGAATTGGTATTCCTTGATGCCAATCATACGGGTGATCCTTTCAGCGAAGAAGATCTTGCATATCTTGACGCAGCAGCCGGAGAGATCGCCGCTTCACTCTCGTATAAAGGCGATACGATAAGCCCTCAGTTGCCGCCTTTCAAGATGGTCGTAGGCGATGTCTCAGCCGGAGAGATCGTAAGCACAGATGCATCAGTAGATCCGGCTCCCGTTAAGGAACCTTCCACGACCTTCTTCAAGAGCTTTACGGAATTTGAATTCCCTGTCTGGATCCTGGCAGGAGCTCTGGTTCTCATGTTCCTTATCGGCACTAAGGTGAATAAGAAACTTGACTGGCAGGAGGAGCCCCTGGCTCTTGATACATCCAAGTGCATACAGGGCTTTGCCGCAGTGGCTATCATATTCCACCACATGACGCAGGATCTAATGGACAGATCAGGTCCTCTGATGTTCCTTTCGGAATGCGGCGTACTCTTCGTAGGCGTATTCTTCTTCTTCTCGGGCTACGGACTATATACGAGCCTTAAGACGAAGCAGGATTACCTCAAGGGCTTCCTTAAGAAGAGATTCGTAACGGTACTTATCCCCTTCTATATGTGCAACTTCGTATTCGTTATCGCAGAATGCATAGGCGGTGCGAAGTTCGAAGGCAAGGAGCTCTTCTATGTACTCTCAGGATGGTACTTACTTAATACCCATATGTGGTATATAGTCGAGATCGCTATCCTCTACATCGTATTCTTTATCCTCTACGGCCTTATAAAGAACAGGACGGTCGCTACCGTTCTCATGAGCGCGTTCGTTCTTGGCATGATGTACTTCAGCCTTCAGCTGGCACACGGCGAGGACTTCTCCTGCCGCTACTGGTTCATGGGTGAATGGTGGTACAACGCCTCCTTCCTCTTCGTTGTAGGTATAATCGTATCCAAGCATGCGGATGCATTTCGTAAGATCGCACGCAAGATCTACTGGGTACTTGTACCCGTATTGGGAGTCCTTGTATGGTTCCTGGGAAAGAGAACGCACCACCTTCTTGAGACAGTATCTTACTGGAGTGAAGAACCCGGCGGAGATCCTGCGATCACGGATAAGCTTCTCTGCCTGTCCGCGCAGCTTCCCTGGATCTTGTGCTTCGTACTTCTTGTTCTTCTTATCATGATGAAGATAAGATTCGGCAACCCCGTACTGAAGTTCTTAGGCTCCATATCTCTTGAGCTCTACCTTATACATAACCTCTTCTTAAGAGGCCTTGCCGACGGATCGATCTTCAAAGTAAAGAGTGCTTCTATGTACATGCTCCTTACGGTCCTCATGGCTATCGGCTTTGCTACGATAATAAGCGGCGTGGATAAGTATCTCGTGGCACTTATAACAGGCAGGAAGAAAGGCGACCTTGCCCTTACTTCAACAGACCGCATCCACTCTATCGATGTGATGAGGATCGTCATGGCATTCTTTGTAGTAACTATCCACTTGCCCTTCACGGGTAAGGCGGGAGATGTATTCGTTACATTCGGCAAGACTGCGGTTCCTTTCTTCCTTGTAGTATGCGGATACTTCCTCTTCCGCGAGGACAATGCCGAGATGATGAAGCGTCTTATAAAGCAGACAAAGAGGATGTTCGTCTTCTATGTACTGGCAAATATATTCTATGCAGGAATGTTCGCTCTTATGTCATGGAAGATGGAAGGCTCTCTTGCTTCCTTCAAGGCATGCTTCGAGAAGAAGCCTCTTATGGACTTCCTTCTTTATAACTTCTCTCCCTTCTCCGAGCATCTGTGGTACCTGGGCAGCCTTCTGTATGCACTCCTTATAATGTTGTTCTTAAATAAGCTCAAGGTATTAAAGCATGTGATGTTCATATCGCCTGCGCTCATCGCGGCTTATGTAGTTATGGCTCATATGGGAATAGGAGAGTTCTATCAGCTTCGAAATGCACTCTTTATCGGCCTTGGCTACACCATGACCGGAATGCTCATAAGAAGATATGAGAAGAAGATACTTTCCATTAAACATCTTGGTATCATCCTCCCCCTGCTCTTTGTCGCATGCACCGTGGCAGGTATCTATGAGCTTAACCACTATGAGCAGGGAACGGGCGTACCCTTCATAGGATGCGAGATCATGACATACGTTATCGTTCTCCTGTGCCTGAGGTTCCCTAACTTCGGCATCGATACATTCGCGGAGAAGTTCGGCAGGGATTGTTCGCTTCCTGTATACATCATGCATATCGCAGTAATGATGCTATTCATGATGACAAGCTTCAGCAAGTTCTTCGGCAACTACGGCGCCGTTACCGTCTTCGTCGTAACTGCTGCAATCGCAGGAGCATATGTGAGCATAAAGAAAGCGATCATCGCAACAGGACGCGAAGACAAGGCGCAAGTTCCCGGTTCCTCTGAAGTTGCGGCCGAGAGATCATAGTCTTCATAATAACAATCCATAAACAGGAAAGGTCGCGATCTGACGGTCGCGGCCTTTTCTTTGTCTTTCTATTATTGTCATTCGCGGCATGTCTCCGGTGCTGTCTCCATTTTGCCAAAATGGAGACAGCGGTGGAGAATTATTTCGCATTTTCTCGGATTATTTCTCCAGTGGCGTCTCCATTTCCCAAAATCGGAGACACGGGCGGAGACACGCACATTATGATCATTCGCGAGACGGTCCCCAAAAACTCACGCCAAGCACTGATAATCAGCACATCTGAAGGGCCAAGCCCACTTATCCGACGTCGCCGTCGAAGAGCCCCGAGCGTCTCTCAAGGACCAGGTTCTTAATGAGATATACGACTGCGGCGGCCACGATGGTGCTTATAAGGACTGCCGGGAGGTAGACCGCGATGCCGTACCTCTTATAGATGAAGATAAGATTCTCGATCATGAAGAAGTTGAGCATGATGGTCTCCAGGGATATCTTGCCCATGAACTTCAATAAGGGATTGCCGATCCTGACCTTGGATACGATAGTGATGACCAGGATGATGAATATAAGCTCGAACAAAGACTCTTCACTAAGTCCCTCGAGCCTGTAGAGGATCTCACGAAGTGAATTACCGTCACCTTGATAGTAGATCGTATTCTCAACAAGTCCCCTGTGAATATAGTCCAGAAGCACAAAGAGCACAGAGGAACAGAGGATGATCGTCGTGAAGGCTTTCCTGATGATCCTGTTGATCCTGTCTTCCTTATAGGCATAGAACATTCCTATGGGGAACATAAGGATGGTGTTGTACCACCACTCGCCCTTGAACCAGTACGACATCGTAAATGACTGTGAATGGCCCGACAGTAATCCTATGGTCACCATGATAAGGACAACGGCGGTCATAAGGATGATGCCGGGACCGGCTTTCTTCACCTTGCCGAATATGAGCCTGAAGGCGACGTACAAGATCATGATCTCCACTGCGAACCACATCTGATTATTGACCAGGAAGAGACCGAAGAAAGCACAGATGACCTCCGTGAAGGTAAAGTGATTGCCGTATCTGATGTTGCCCAGGAGAGCTTCCGTCAGATAGATATAGTTGCAGATAAAGTAAGGGACCAGGACCGTGAATATCCTTCGCTTCATGAAGCCCTTGGTGTAATCCTGATCGGTCATCCATCTCTTTATAAGGCCGAAGCCCGAACAGAAGAAGAAGAATGCCACCGCCAGGATACCGTAGTAATAGTAATTGAAGAACTCCTTCATGAGAGTTGTGGATATCCCGAAGTTCACCATCGTTATGACTGTCTGATGGAAGATTATGAAGATCGCAAGAAATCCCCTGATCTCCTTGCTCAGGATCCTGTCGAAGAAGGCATTATCTTCCGAAGGCCTTCTCTTGGAACTTATCAGCAGCAGTGCTCCCAGGAGAGCCAGACTGATGTAAAAGATCAATGTAAAATTCACTTTGGCTTCTCCTTATTATTTCGTTAGACTTATGACGTTCAGCGTCAGGGATATCAAGAGCAGTGTTATGACTACCAGGATGATTATTATCAGTCGACTTCGTTCTTTCTTGTGCCGGATCTCTTCGTCACTTAATTCGACTGATTCCTTTATCATCTGTTGGGCTTCTTCGCGGGTGATGGTCTCATCTTCAGACTTCTTCTCACCGGCTAATATCTCCATTATCGAGATATCCAGGACTTCCGCTATCGGTTCGAGCATCGAGATATCGGGGAAGCTCAAGCCTCTTTCCCATTTGGATACAGCCTTGTCGGTGACGTTCAATGCATCGGCAAGCTGCTTCTGAGTAAGCCCCTTCTCCTTACGAAGCTCAGTTATCAGTTGTCCCGTTCTTTCCTTGTCCATTACTCCTGATAACATTCCTTTATATCTTCTGCGTACCTGGACGACGAAGTGAAGACGCGTCTGTAAAGGCCGTCCTCCCCTACCCTTCGGATCCATTCATCCACAGGCACATCGCCGCCAACAGTAAGCACATTGCCGTCCGTCTCATCCACATGAGTCAGGAGAAGCGCAGGAGTGAATAACGTGTCTTCGATATCGGATCGCACATATTCGTTGAACTCCTCTTCGCTGCCATGAGGCGCGAATCTCAAGGAACCCTGCCACTCGTTCTTTATATTGGTCTCGTCCATGAAGAAATTTCCTTCCTTAAGGAAGATATCCTCGTAGGGAAGGTCGCCTGCGCCGTGGCGCGTGACATATGTCCTGGTGACATAAAGCGCCGTAGCTCTCTTAGTGATCGCGAGCCTTCTTAAGACGGCGTCGGGGTTGGTAAGGCCGGTCCTGGAAGACGTCAGATGAGGCGCGTACTTGATATTCTTCTCGTCCAGCATAAGCCCCTGGGCGCCTTCAAATATGATGTCGTCGTAAGTCGTCAGTATGTCTTCGGAGAGCAGCCTTATGTGCTCGCAGTTCCTGCACATCTGCTCGGAGTATTTGTAGAGGACATTCCTGTCGCGCAGCATTTCGCCGTATGCCATCATGCTGAAGCGGTCCAGGTTTAATACCTCCAGCCTCGCGGGAAGATATTCCTTTCGAATGAATAAGAGTTTCTTAAAGAAAGCTTCTGCGCCGCTCGAAAGGATATCGTACGGCGTTATCTTGAACTCAGGGTCGGAAGACCTTCTGGAAGCTTCGTCTATTCCCATGCCGCAGCTGCCGTGACGCTTGTCGCCGCGTCTTGTCTCCAGTGACATATTGATAAGGACGTCATCTATATACGTCAGTGAGCAATCAGGCACGGATATTATCTTAGGGATCTTTTCTCCCAATGCCATCAGCTGCTCTTTCTCCTCCGAGAGCTTATAGAGGTCGGGCATGAAGGTCTCCGCCCAAAATGTAACGGCGCCTCTCATCGATCCTGATGATAGTTCTCTGAAGACGAAACGCTTATCTTTTCTCTCCACGGTATGTCCCGCCTGGGCACCGCCGTTATGGCGAACTACTATGCAGGAACGGTCGGCTTTCTGTGAGAGCATGGCAAGATAATCCGTTGCCAGACCCTTACCCTCATCTCCGAAGTTCTTGCCTACGACTGCCGTGATGCTCATTACTTACCGAAGATCCTCTTCACGAAAGACTTGGTTGCTTCGCCGACTTTGATGCTCTTAATGGCCTCGGCGATATCATTTCTTACATAATCGGGCCACTGGGCGATAATATCTTTTCTGTCCATTCCGTTTACAAGCTGCATTATGGAGATGATCACCATATAAAGATGCTGCACGTTCTGCTCGCGTACCAGTGCGGTACCGTTCGGCAGAAGTGCTCTCCAGTTCTTTTCCACTCTGTCTCTTAAGGGCTTGGTAATTATATGGAATACATGGTACTTCTCCTGAGCCATGTCCAGGACCTGCTTAGGTGTCAGATCGCCGTTGACGTCAATATCTCCGAATACGGACTGTATCTGAACGGAAGAAAGGTTGTGTTTGATATCGTCGTCGCCGATAGTGAAGAGAAATCCTTTCCTGCCTCTTTTATCGAAAGAATCCGTCTTGGTGTGTCTTGCGGCAAAATACCACGCGAGGGGATCTCCGCTGTCGCCTCTTCCTTGAAGCACAAGCCAGAGATCAAGAAGCTGCTCCACGATCCTGATATCCGCCTCGAACTGAGTTACCTGCAAAGGAGCGGGATCGCCGCAGTTACCGTAGGCCATGCACATAACGTGAGGGTTGGTAACGGGATTCTTATCGTAGATCTCGGTGACGGTCTTATTAAGCGAGTTCTGAGCTATCTCCTGAGCCAGGTATCCCATGGAACCGGTATCGTCAAAAGCGATTATTATAGGTGTTGACTCAGGGGAATCATCACTGTCGACAGATTCTCTTATATTGATGTTGGAAGGGTCATACTTGGGATTTAATCTCCTGTTCCTGAATATCTCGCCGGCCGAAGTTGCCCCGCTTATGCCTCTGCTGTTACGAAGCTTGTCCCAATCCGATGCTCTGTAACTTCCGTATCCCATTATTCGTTCCTCCCGAACTTAAAATCTTATCGTATTGCTCTGACCTGTCTTTATCTCTATATGAGACAATGACCTGGCAAGCCGCTCAGCGATATCCTGGTCCATCTCCTTCAGCACGTCGTTATGTGACTTGCCGCTTCGAAGGCGCATTATCGCAACAAGAAGGTTAGACAGCAAGGATATATCCTTCTTGTCTATGGGGGCACTCTTTCCCGGGATAAGATCATTCCAGTAAGATGCCACAAGTCTGTCCCGATCCCTTCCGTTCTCTATATAGATATGGAAGATATCGTACTTCTTTTGAACCTCCCAGAGGAGTTCCTCGTTGGACAGATTGTAAGGAACATCGTCTCCGAAGGCCTTCCTGATCTCCGCTACGGAAAGAGCCGGATGGCACTTGTCGTCACCTATGGTAAAGAGCACACCCTTCTTGCCGCGCTTATCAAAGCAGTCCGTCTTGGTATGCCTTGAAGCGAAATACCACAGAAGGTTATATGACTCGCCCTCGTTGCCACCTCCGCCTCCTTCAAGGCAAAGTGTCATGAGCTGACTTACCATCCTGATATCCGATTCGAACTGCGTCACCTGAAGAGGCGCCTCATCGCTCTTGACATCACCTATGGCTGCGCACAGCACCTGGGGGTCGTTAACCGCCTTATTCCTCAATATAGTAACGATCATGTCGTTCAAAGCGTTGCGTGCGATCTCACCTGCCAGATAACCCATGGATGCCGTCACGTCAAAACCTATGATCACCGGAGTGGATAAGGGAGAATCGAGATTATCCCTGCTCTCTCGTATATTTATAAGATCGCTCCTGTTAGCCGCCTTGGCGACACGGCTGTCGAAGATCTGAACTTCTGTCGTATCACCTGATATCTTCCTGCTTACTCGAAGAGCCGCCCAATCAGTGGCGCGATAGCTTCCTCGTCCCATCAGGAATCCTCCTTACCGTAGACATCGGAATCAGAAGTCTCCATCTTTATAAACTTTCTCTTGCCGAATGCCTTGATGATCATCTCGTCCCAGTATGCGAAGTCCTCGTAGGCGTCGACTCTGGGAGAAGATCTTATAAAGTCCAGAAGAGCCTTGGGAGTATCCTGTGTTACCTTATCGGTCGTAAGAAGAGATTCGGCTGTCTTTCTTAATCCCGTTAAGTTATCTTCAGATGTCAAAAGCTTGCCGCTTTTATCTCTCGTATTCATCCTCGCTACATCCCACCAACCGCAATAGAGGCAGGCTGAATGGTCATTGGGATTTATATATATCGAATCAAGACTGATATCGGGATGTACGAGTCCGCTGTACTCCAGAACACAGCACAGATTCTCGAGCCTGCTTATGATCCAGGCGATATGTCTTCCGCCAAGCTTACCAAAGAGCCTTAAAGGGTATTCCCCCTCCCTCTTATTGATAATGACAAGAGAAGTATTATCATCCAGGATGAAAGCGCCCGTGACTCTCGGGAAGAAGTCTGAGAGAGTCCTCGTATCTGCGGAAGGATAATCAAGCGCGGATATCATCTTTCTCATATATTCTGCCCTATTCTCTTCTTCCTTTCTGAAGCGAAATGCTATATTTCTTCTGGTGACATATACATCACAGCACTTATCCGAATAGGAATAGAGATATCGAAGTTCTATATTCTGACCTTCCGTCGTAGCGAAAGTAATGACACTCGCCCTGTCCCACAGCCTGTCGTCTCTTTCCCTGCTGTCCTCATCCTTGGAGGAGGACTCGACCATCTGCCTGTAGAATGTCTTAAAGTAGTCAGTATCCTTGTGATCTAATACATAGGAGGTGCCGCAAAATCTGCAATGAGCAGCCATGGAAGAGACGTCATATACCATGGTCCCGCCACAGTTCTTACAACTAAGATCGCGCATATTCCTACCCTCTTAAAAGCTTAGTTTTTCTTTACTTCTAATATAACAAAGAACCGGATGGAATACCATCCGGTCCTCATATCATATATTTGCTTTTCCTAAGATTTAAGAAGCCGTAGAGAACGAGCCGATGACATCATCTGCGTAAGCCTGATCAGTGACCGCAAATACCAGCAGATAGCAGACATCTTCATCACCGAAAGCCACGATATAGATCTCCGAATGATATACGGAGTCAGATTCTGATGTGATCCATCTGGCGGGATAAGAAGTTCCTCCGATCACAAACTCCGTATCCGGATTCTGATAGTACCATCTGTATGATTCATTCCATTCGCTGAAGACCTGCGCGATATACTGATCCATTACGGTATCTCCATAGTAAGGATCATAACCGCTAAAGCCTTCTGTCGTTATCATGAACATGTAAAAATCAGTATCATCATCTTCAACATAGTTGCAACTTATATCGACACCATTTCGTAAGCTCCTGTCATCGACTGTTGCGTCTTCGGGAACAGTTACGAGAATATCAGTTCCCGGGAGGGCAAAAGTATCACCACCGTCTATATCTCTGTGGTTCGGATCACTGATATCTATAACGCCGTCATCATCATCTTCCCGATCTTCCGTCTCAGTTATTTCTGCGGGATCGGACTCCGCCTGAAGATCTTCCGTGTTCAGATCTTCATCAGTGAGCTCTTCTGCCGCTTCATGGAACATGATCTCGTCATCCGCATAAGGAAAGAGCTTCTCCATATCTCCAATATTCATAAAGAAGATGTCCGAACCGTCCTTATAGAATACCAAGGTGATGTTCACTTCAATAAGTTCACATGAATCCTTTATACCGGCCTTAAAGTCATCTGCAGATACGATATTCTCATCTTCAAGGACGACAGTGTGATCCACATAAGAGAAGGTGACATCGATCGAATAGCTGCTCTTATCCGTCTTCTGAAGACTGTCAGGATCGATCTCATATGTAAGAGTATCGGCGATCATCTCCTTGGCCTCATCTTCACCTATAAGATCAAAGATCTCTTCAAGTGCCTCATCTTCAAATCTGGATCCTTCCATGAGCTTATCATAATCGCGGATACTGACATCCCCGCAGATATCCTCGGCCAACTTTGGTATCTTATCCAACGCCTTGTCGGCACAAGAGCACAGCTGCAAGAGCATCGATGCAATAATAATAAGCGACAAAGTCCTGATCTTCCTTCTCATCTCGACCTCCCTTATATTTTAAAAACACACAACACAGACAAGTTAACGATGGTTAACCTTCAACAAGGATTATACATAAAAAGATCCGGGCGGTACACCACCCGGACCTTAAAAATCTCTTAATCTTTATTTGTTCCGATCAGGCTTCAATAAGAGTAAAATTCTCGCCGAAGCTATAGATATCGTCCATATTACGTGTCCTTATGTTGACTACATAGTAGAAGTCATCGTTACCGATAAGAACACAGAAGTGATATACGATCTCACCGTTGGCTCTTGTTACCGTCGAGAGGATACCTTCGTATGTGACTCCGTAATATGTTACTTCGATATAGGATATCTCATGCGATACGTATCCGGGTTCATTCTCGGAGAAGGTATCGATACTGCCGAAATGGATATCCCTGGCGTTCTCGCTTAAGCAACTGTCATCAGTTCCGTCAACTACGGTCCAATAATCCTCGTAAGTATTACCCCAGTAACCTCCGACCATGAAGAAACTATCGTCGATACCGTTATACTCAAGACCGTTCACGGGAGCATCCGCAGGAATCGTAAAGAGGATATTGGTATTAGGAAGGAGATACTGCTCACCGTCGATAAGATAAGGAGCGGGATCGGGATAATTGTCATTATCCCATACGCCTCCCAGATCATAGTCGACCCAGGATGTTGTCGACTCGGTAGATTCCGTCTCATCCGTGATATCCGAAGGATCGGCAGGCGTAACGTTAAAATCTCCGCCGGTGCCACTGTCGGAATTACCGATCACTGCAAGAGAAAGCTCCTCATCCCAGTAAGGGAAAAGATCCTCCAGATCCTCTATATTAACGAAGAGGATGTCGGAACCGTCCTTCTCGAATTCCAGTGTTAAGCTCTCTTCAATAACGTCGTCACTGTCCTTGACCATATCCTCGAACATGTCGCTCGTAACGATCTCTTCGACATCAAGGACCTTCTCATAATCGACATAAGTGAACGTGACATCCACCGTGTAGCCCTTCTTGCCGTCCTTCTCAAAGCTGTCCTCATCGATCTCATACTCAAGTGTAGATGCGATGATATCAAGGACTTCGTCTTCTCCGAC
>JAILMW010000004.1 GCA_024692235.1 Saccharofermentans sp.
GTCGGGAACAGCAAAACATCTCTAATGCTCGGGCTGTTCGTCAGCAGCATAACAAGACGATCGATGCCGTATCCGATACCGCCCGTAGGAGGCATACCGATGGAAAGAGCATTGAGGAAATCCTCGTCTGTGTGGTTAGCCTCTTCATCACCTGCTGCAAAGGCTGCGTCCTGAGCTGCGAATCTCTCACGCTGGTCGATGGGATCGTTAAGCTCGGAGTATGCATTACACATCTCCCATGTGTTGATGAAGAGCTCGAATCTTTCAACCTTCTCAGGATCACCCGGCTTCTTCTTTGTAAGAGGAGAGATAGCGATGGGGTGATCTGTAACGAATGTAGGCTGGATGAGATTCTTCTCACAATACTCCTCGAAGAAGAGATTGATGATGTCGCCCTTTGTATGTCTGTCCTCGAACTCGATATGGTGCTCCTTAGCCAGAGCCTTTGCCTCGTCGTCACTTGTAACAGTGTTAAAGTCGATTCCCGCGTACTTGATGATGGCATCAGTCATGGTGATCCTCTCGAAGGGCTTGCCGAAGTCAAGCTCAATGTCACCATACTTGAACTTGGTAGTACCAAGTACCTTCTCTGCCAGGTAACGGAACATGGACTCGGTTAATTCCATCATGCCTTCGTAGTCTGTATATGCCTGATAGAGCTCCATAAGTGTGAACTCGGGGTTATGTCTTGTATCTACACCTTCGTTCCTGAATACACGGCCGATCTCATATACTCTCTCAAGGCCGCCTACGATAAGTCTCTTAAGATAGAGCTCAAGAGATATACGAAGCTTAACGTCTTCGTCTAATGCATTGTAGTGAGTCTCGAAGGGTCTTGCAGCAGCGCCGCCGGCATTAGATACGAGCATGGGAGTCTCTACTTCCATGAAGTTCCTGCCGTCAAGGAAGTTTCTGATCTCCTTGATGATCTGAGATCTCTTCCTGAATGTATCCTTTACCTCAGGATTAGTGATGAGGTCAACATAACGCTGTCTGTATCTCATCTCAGTATCAGTAAGTCCGTGGAACTTCTCAGGAAGGGGCTGAAGGCTCTTTGCAAGGAGTACGAGCTCTTCCGCGTGAACGGATACTTCTCCTGTCCTTGTCCTGAAGAGGAATCCCTTAACACCGATGATGTCACCGATGTCGTACTTCTTGAATGCCTGATAATCATCTACTCCGAGAGAATCTCTTGTAACGTAGATCTGGATATTGCCTTCAAGGTCGCTTACTGTAGCGAAGGAAGCCTTACCCATGACTCTCTTAAGGAGCATACGGCCTGCGACGGATACCGTGATCTTTTCATTCTCGTGGAGCTGCTTAAGAGCTTCTGCTGCCGCTTCTTCGTCAAGTGAAGGATCGATAGTAGCTTTAAGCTTGGCATCGAGTTCCTCGAACTTGGCCTTGGCCTCGGAAGAATGATCCGTTACATCGTATTTGGTAATAACAAAGGGATCCTTTCCCTCTTCCTGCATTACCTTGAGCTTATCCTGTCTGATCTTGATCTGCTCATTGACGTTAACTGTCTGCTGCGAAGGATTCTCGTTGTCTGCCATGTGTTTGCTCCTTACTTATTTGTCTTTACATAAGAGAAGCGCGTGAGTCTTGATCCCAACGCGCCTCTCGATCAGAATCGAATGATATGGTAATTACTTACCGATCTTGACGATCTTATATTTGAATGTGCCTACGGCTGTAGTAACTTCGATGACCTGACCCTTCTTCTTGCCTTCGATGGCAGCTCCTACGGGAGACTTGATGGAGAGACGGTTGCTGAAGATATCTTCCTCGTTCTCGTTAACAAGGTTATATACGATCTCTTCCTTTGTCTCTTCGTCACGAAGTGTAACTGTGGAACCCAAAGATACCTTTGTCTTGGAGATCTCATCGTCGCCAAGTACAACAGCGTCCTTAAGGAGTGCCTCGATCTCCTTGATCCTCTGCTCGTTCTTAGCCTGAGCGTCCTTAGCATCGTCGTACTCGGAGTTCTCGGAAAGGTCACCCTGTGCACGTGCTTCTGCAAGTCTCTGTGTGATCTCTGCAGTTACTCTGGTCTTTCTGTCGGAAAGCTCGTCCTGAAGTCTCTGAAAGCCTTCCGCTGTATATATATTCTTGTTCTCTTCAGCCATGTTGTGTATCACCTTTCATTATTAGTTTGTAAATACAACCCTAATATTTTAATGCTTATGAGCCAAACTGGCAAATTTATCTTGCAGTTCTGTCGTTTTCCTTCTGTATGACGTCGTGTGCGCCGCCCTCTACGATGGATGTGGAAGATACGACTACAAGTCTTGCCTTCTGCTGGAGCTCCTCGATAGAGGAAGAACCGCAGGAACACATTGTTGCCTTTACCTTAGCAAGAGATGTCTCGAGGTTGCTCTTAAGCTCACCTGCATAAGGAACGTAAGAGTCAACGCCCTCTTCGAAAGCCATCTTGCCGCCCTTTCCGCCGTCGTCGTATCTCTGCCAGTTACGTGCTCTGTTGGAACCTTCGCCCCAGTACTCCTTAACGTATGTGCCGTTAACGAGGAGCTTTCTCGTGGGAGACTCGTCGAATCTTGCGAAATATCTGCCGAGCATAAGGAAGTCTGCACCCATAGCAAGAGCAAGTGTCATGTGGTAGTCGTGAACGATACCGCCGTCGGAGCAAAGAGGAATGTAGATACCTGTCTCCTTGAAGTACTTGTCACGTGCCTCGGCTACTGCGAGAACTGCGGAAGCCTGACCGCAACCGATACCCTTCTGCTCTCTCGTGATACAGATGGAACCGCCGCCGATACCGATCTTGATGAAGTCTGCGCCGCAGTCTACGAGGAACTTGAAGCCCTCAGCGTCTACTACGTTACCTGCACCGACGATAACATCGGGATAGTTAGCCTTGATCCAGCGAAGTGCCTTCTCCTGCCATACGGAGAATCCGTCGGAAGAGTCGAGGCAGAGAGCGTCTGCGCCTGCTTCAATAAGAGCGGGAACTCTCTCTTCGTAATCTCTTGTATTGATACCGGCACCTACGACGAGCTTCTTCTCAGCGTCTAAGAGCTCATGGGGGTTAGCCTTGTGGAACTCATAGTCCTTACGGAATACAAGACCTACGAGTCTGCCGTTCTTATCTACGATGGGAAGCTGATTTACTTTATTGTCCCAGATGATGTCGTTAGCTTCCTTAAGTGTTGTACCCTCGGGTGCTGTAACGAGCTTCTCGATGGGAGTCATGAATTCCTTGACCTTAGTGTCAAGTGACATACGGGATACTCTGTAATCTCTTGTTGTAACAAGACCTAAGAGCTTGCCTTCTGCAGTACCGTCTTCTGTAACTGCTGCTGTTCCGTGGCCCTTCTCTTCACGAAGAGCAAGGATATCTTCAAGTGTATTTTCAGGGGAAACATTGGAGTCTGATTCAACGATGCCGGCCTTGTACTTCTTGACCTTTCTGATCATCTCGCACTGAGACTCGATAGACTGTGACTGGAATACGAATGACATACCGCCGCATCTTGCAAGTGCTATTGCCATTCCGTCGTCAGATACAGCCTGCATAACAGCTGATACCATGGGAATATTTATCTTGAGCTTAGACTCTTCCTCGCCCTTCCTGAACTTACATACGGGTGCGGAAAGGTCGACCTGATCGGGTGTGTTCTTCTCCGTCGTAAGGTTAGGTACAAGAAGATACTCGCTGAAAGTACGGGATTCCTGCTCAAAGATCATTGCCATAAATACATTCCCCCTTTTATTTAAAATATAGAATTTTGAAATTTGTCTAACATCTTAGCACAACAGGCTATGTGATATCTATATAAAAAATGACGCATTTAGCGTCATTTTCGGTGGTATTTATTGTTGGTTATTATAATTGCCTTTTATGTATTCTTGGTCGTTCCCTGCAAAGCCTTGAACAGAACGCACATAACGAATACGGTGATGGCACAGTCAACTGCCAGGAACGATCCGTTGTAGGTCATGGAATATACCCAGGGATTCATTCCCTCGGGTGCATACTCGGCATAGAAGATAACGCCTGAGAGCACTGAGCAGAACCAGCGTGCAACATATGCGATAAGCGTAAAGATCACGGCCTTCAGAAGTCCCGCCCTGGTAAATCTCTTCAGGGGATTGGATATAACGATCCTCTGATCCTTCTTAAGAGCCGCAAAGCCCGTAAGACCAAGGCATGCATAGCCGAAGATATAATCGAGGAGCACCTGGAAAGGTGTCACGAGGTATCCTCCGATCAGCTGAAGGCAGGCAAATACAATAGCTGCCACAAAGCCCCATACAGGTCCGAAAGCCATGCAGAATACTACGATCGGAAGTACTGAGGCAGGTGTAACCGAGCCTCCCATGGGCATCTCGAAGAGCTTAAGACGCGACAGGAGGAACGCCAGTGCGATGCAAAGGCCTGCTGATGTAATAGTGAGTATCTTTTCTTTATTGGACATACAAATTCTCCCTTCGTCGGCATTATCCGTACAGGTTCTAAGGGTCGATGCGAGGCATCCTCTCAGCCGCAGATACGGCTCCCCCATGAATCGGTTGCAACTATACTACAAATCGATTCGAGCTGCAACTTTAAAGTTAATAATGAATTCACATAATCCAATAGAAACAGGCCCTCATATGGGCTAGAATCGAATCAGGATCCTTATCTTTAAGGATGATCTTATAAAGGAGCTTCTATGAACCGGGTATTCAAAGTACTTATCGCGATAATTGCCATAGCGGTCGTCCTCTTTACCGGGATGCCCTTTATCCGTTCTGATGTAGCGGCACTGGATGATACTTCGTCCTCTGTCATCTACTCGGGTTCAGGCAGCAATGTGGTACTTAACAGAAATCCCGATCCCAATACTACCCTGGGGCTTCTTATACTGCTCCTCGGAGCTACGCTCCTCTTCCTTGCAAAATGCATGATAGAGACAAGAAATTCTAAGGAAAAGGCTTCCGGACAGGGATCAGCCGAATAATGTAAAGATCACATCTGTCCTTTACTTACGAGCCTTACCACGCACTGCTCTATGAAGTTTCTTACTTCTCTTTCAAATACCGCGGGGGCTTTCTCATAACACATCACATGCTTGGCGTGATCCACGGCAACTAGCCTCTTGGGAGTCTTTATGTTGTCGTATATCCTTCTGGCGCCTTCGGGCGGTGCGACAGTGTCATCTCCTGCCTGGAACACCAATACCGGCACTTTGATCCTTCCTGCATGTATTGCTGCATCGCACTTGGAGATACCGAATCCGAACTGCTTATTTAAGATCCTGTCCACCATGGCAAGCGGAAGCTTCATCTGATTGTTATATCTCTTTACTGCTTCATTTCTAAGGACGGCTTCAAGGCTCTCATAAGGACAGTCTGCGATTATACCTGCAACATCAGAAGGGAATTCCTGCTGCTGAGCGGCAAGAAGCGCAGTAACCGCACCCATGCTCCTTCCAACGATGAAGATCTTACAGTCGTGACCTACCTGACGCTTTACAAACTCGATCCACCTCATGAGGTCGACGCTCTCGTAGATACCGTATGTGCAGTACTTACCGCCGCTCATGCAGTGAGCTCTCTGGTGAGCTATAAGGACATGACATTCGATCTGGCGCATTATTAGCTTAGCGTATGCTGCCATCTCCGAAGGATGCTCGTGCCATCCGTGAAGGAATATGACTGCAAACCTGGTACTCCTGTCAGCCGCAGGCCTGAAGTAGCCCGAGAGCTTCGTCTTGTCGAAGGAATCTATCCTTACGTTTAAATATTCATTACGATTGGTATAGAACCAGTTCCTTCCCCTGCCGTAGATCGTGCTCTGATCGATGGAATTGGGAGACCTGTCCACCTTGGGCATGGGTTCGGGACGCCTGAAGATCTTTACGAACAGCCTCTTACACCATTGAAGGTATACGAAGAACAGGAGCGCTATGACGGCAGCTCCCAGAAGGATACAAAGTGCTATAAGGATACTCTTTGTCTTTATCGCGAGAAGTAACAGCATATCAGATCTCCACCAGTACATCGGACAGATCGTCATTGCCGCTGCTTAGATATTCACAACCGTTTTCCGTGACAAGGACATCGTCTTCTATCCTGAATCCGACATGCCACTCCGGGATATAGACTCCGGGCTCTATTGCAAGGCAGTTGCCCGCCTCGAAAGGAAGCTCTCTTAAGGATATATCGTGTACATCAAGACCCAAGTGGTGACCTGTGTTATGCCAGTAATAGCGCTTGACGTCCTCGTCGGTAAAGCCCTCCTCAAGAAGACCGTTCTCCTTAAGCCAGATACCTGCCACTGCTCTTATATGCTCATTAAGAGAAGCCCATGTGACTCCGGGCTTAACAAACGTGAGGACTTCCGCACGAAGGCTCTTTATAAGCTCATAAAGCTTGAACCTCTTATCGTCTTCACCGACAGGGCCTCCTATAAGGTAGGCTCTTGAGATATCCGCGCAGTATCCGTCGACCCTGGCGCCTACGTCGATCTGGATCTGACCTCCTCTTCTTACAAGAGGACCGTCTTCTCCTTCAGGGTCGCTATGATGAAGGTAGAAAGCATTATCGTCTATGGCAACTATCGTCTCGAATGCGGGGATCAAAGTCCCTCTTTTTGCCATCTGATACTCAAGCTCGGTAAAAAGACCGAACTCGGATACGCCCTCTGCTATATGAGTCTTCATAAGGGAAAGTGATTCTTCCGTTATGACCGCAGCCTTTCTTATAGCCTCGATCTCACAGGGCTTCTTGACCATCCTCATTCTGGTCAGTATCTCTCCTATATCAAGGACAGCTTCTTCCGTTAACATGAACTGCTTATTGATATCCGATACAGAAGTACCGTCATAGGCAGCCTTATATCCGCCCTTAATTATCTCGTACTTTTTATCGTCAAAATCATTCTCGGGATAGATATCTTCTGCATCAATACCCGATATAGAAGAATACTCCCCGGGTGTCTTCCTCTTGCCGTGCCATCTCTCCGTGAAGTCATCCTTGGGAGGAACGAACAGGAGGACCTTCTGCTCACCTTCCTTCTTAAGGAATATGAGCTTACAGGAAGGAACTTCAATACCGGTAAGATAGTAGAAATTACGATCGGGGAGGAATCGGTAATCCGAATCCTGTGTCATCTGCCTGGGAACGCCCGCGAAAATAAAAACCGCTGTCCCTTCAGGCAGGCGGTCAAGGAATGCTTCTCTGTTGTCCTTGAAGAAACTGCTCTCTATACTCATCAGTTGCTACCGCCGGAGCGGACATTGTACTCGTCGAACTGGATCGTATTATTGATATAGCTGAGCGTAGCACCGGGAGCTCTTCTGATAAGACCCGGATTACCTATAACGATCGAACCGTCGGGAACGTCGAAGTTGACATAAGCTCCCGGAGCGATAAGCACATTGTTGCCGATATTTATATTGCCGACTATAACGGCATTGGCGCCGATCCACACAAAGTTACCGATGTGCGGAGCACCCTTTCTCTTGCCTCGGAACTGAGTACCGATGACAACACCCGTGGATACATTAACGTTATATCCTATAACGGCCTTGGGGTGGATAATGACTCTTCCGAAGTGGGCAAGATAGAATCCCTTACCGATATTGGTGTCATAAGGGATCTGGAAATGGTATTTCCTGGAAAGCCTGTCAAGCCAGAAGTTGAAGAACTTGAACTTGCAGGTATACATGAACTTATTGAATCCGTCGTACCTGCTCATCTGATCGTGATAGAACCTGGTACGTCGCATAGTACTGATGTAATTGAATTCGGGACTGCTCATCAGTTCCTGAAGATACGTTGTATATATCTTCTCGGTACGACGGGCATTTCCCGTGTACCTGAACAGGTCGGCATAGACGATGTCCTTGAGCTGATCGTTCATTAGTCCCTCCAAATCATACTACTACATACAAAATTTTATATCTTTTGGAGGAATATCTCAATAAGAGAACTGTTAAATTTCTTTAACTGAAGATACCCCGGGCTTTCATAAGTTCATCGTATGCCGATACTCTTTTGGAAGTCGTTACGGGATCATTATGTATGCCTGCCCAGTAACGATGCTCACCATACGCATCCCTTACCGTGAGGTAATAACTCGCAGAAGCCGCTATTCCTCCGCTCTTGTTCCTTGTAACAGGAGAATTACTAAGGCTCAGATCCGCCGTTAATATGCAGGATGCGGGATAGGTGTCATTATTTATCTCAAGGCGGTCTTCCCCGATCGTTATCCGGGAGAGAGCTCTGCCTGAATTGATCGTATAAAGATACAGATAGTAGAGCACGCCGACCACAAAGACGATACCGAATATCAAAAGCCCCCAGGTTATGTGAAGCCCCTTGAGCGCGAGAAGAAGCGCTGCGATGATACATGCTATGGCGCCGATACCGGCGTCCTTGAGATACGCATTGCGGCACATAGTCTACATGGATTCCGTATCGAACTTGATAGTTACGGGATATGTCTTATCGTTCTCCTGTTCCATACTTCCCTTTATCTCCTCACTATCTTTCCCTCTTCCTCGAAGAAGTCCAATACCTTGGCTATCTCATCCCTGGCATGAAATGAACTCTTATCGAAGTAATGGCCCAGCCAGTATTTACGGTGTGCGCCCGAAGCTCTCACATCCAGATAGATGCTGTTGAACTTACGTGTCTTTCCGAAGAACTTACCGATAGCAAAGTCCATGGTAACGGGACACTCAAATCCGAAGAAGTCCTCGTTGATCTTTATGCCGTCGTCCTGTACTTCCACCTTTTGGCAGGCGATGGAGCCGTTATAAAGGTTTATGAGCGCACAGAAGAGTCCGCATATGATGATGAACGGACTCATGTATTCAAGTACGAGCAGATACAGGGGAACGGCATTGAGCGCCATCCTGACGACTTCTGTCAGAGCAAAGATAGCTATTCCTCCGAATATCAGATTACGGACCTCCTTGCTCGCTGCCTTCTTCATTGTCTTCACGGGAAGCTCGATCGTACTCTCGAATTTCCTGTTCAGTTCTTCGTTCATTTATAACTCTCCACTGCAACGATGAGCTTTCTCCTGGCATCCGCTGATCTCTTCTCGTTCTTGGGTCCTGCCCAATACTTGCGCTTCACTCCCGCAGACTCTATCGTCAGATAGACGCTTAAGTCTATCGCTCTGTCGTTGTCGTGCATATTAAATGTGGTGGAAAGCGATATCACGGGGTCGGTCGTAAGATCGTATGTATCGCCGTTTACGCGAAGCACCTTAGGAGATATCTCCACCGTCTTAACGGCTCTTGTCATGTTATACATCGCATAAAGTCCGTAGCAGATACCGTAGAGAACGGTAAGTCCTCCGAATGTCTCACCGATGCTATACACATAAGATCCGTCGCTGAGAGGAAAATGTCCGATGCACCACATTAAAGATCCCATGATCATGAGAAGAAGAGCGCTTGATATCATCTGCTTTCTCATGGCATCCACGGGGAATTCTATATGTATGGCTTCTTCCTCGGTCCTGTCTGAAGCTTCCTCTATCCTCTGCTTGATAACTTCCGCTGCCTTGTTCTCTCTTGCGGTCTTGATAGCCTCTTTCAGTTCCTTGCGCTTCTCCTCGGAATCGCCGTGACGGCTGGGACCGGTCCAGAAAGTCTTTATAGGTCTGTTCTTCTCATTTCTTATACTGATGCTGCTTCCCATAAGATTCAGAAAATCGTAATCCAGGATATTATCGAAGCAAAGCTTGGAATCAGAATCCTCTTCGACGGGGAAGCTGTCACCGTTTATCGTTATCTCATTATCCGTTACGGTGATCTCTTCGACATAGTTATTCCTGCCGATCTTAAGGTATCTTACGGTACCCATAGGCAGGAGCACCAACTCACATACTGTCAGGAATAAAAGGGCGAGTCGGACCATCTTGGGGACGGTATCGAGATTAGCATAAGAGAATACCAAAGCGAATGCAGCGAGCACGAATACCACTGCATTTATGGCGAAAGATATAAGTTGCCTGCGCTTCATGGAAGATGCATCAAAAGTTATATTTCTTGCAAACATACCAGTAATTCTATGTAGATGGTATATCTCTGTCAATCGATATTAAGTACGAATTCTCCCTGTATCTTTTGGGTGTCATGCCACATTCGGAAGTGAACACTCTTGTGAAGTAGCTTTGACTCGGGAAAGCCAGTGAATCTGATATCCAAAGTATCGGGTAGTCAGAATACGCCAGCATATTACTTGCGGTCTCTATCTTTTTTACAAGGATATATCTTGAGACCGTCAAGCCCGTCTCTTTCTTAAAGAGCCTGGACAGATAAGAAGGGCTTATCCCCGTAACTTCGCTTAGATCCTCTATCCTTATTCTCTTATCCAGATGCTCCAGGATATAATCGATACAGGATGTGATCTTCTTACTGTAGATATCCTTATGCTCAAGATCCATCATGGCTTTGGCATAAGCTAAGCACATCTCGTCATGAAGCTGCGAGATCTTCTCTACCGTATCTGCCCTGTCACAAAGATCTATATAGTAATCGCTCATGCCGTAGGACTCCGACATCGGCATGCCGCCGGTTATACACGCTCTTGCGACCATTGCAGTAGTAATGACAAAGTGATACTTCATATTGCGAAGCTTATCTCTTGAGAGCTTTCCGAAGCCCGGCTTTTTGTGGAACTCCTCTGAGCAGAGCTTTCTTACGCGCTTTACGTCCCCAGCTCTTATCGCGGCATAGAAGTCCATCTCGGGAAGAAAAGGAGCATGGATGGTGGACATCTCCCTCTGAAGATACTTTCGATACTGAATATGCTCTTTAAGCTGCGTCATATCTTCTCCTCCCGCTTATATGAGATTATATCATCATAAGTACATTATTAGCATCAAAAGACAATTCTCAGAACTATCGTTATGCTATGTTGAAGCTAACGACACACAGCTCACGGCGAAAGGAGCACACTATGGTTACGAACAAGACTTTAAAGGCGGTATTAAGCGGGATCCTCTGCGCCTCTCTTTTGGTTTCCTGCGGCAATGAGATATCAACTCCTGACAGCATCCCTACGGAAAGCTCCGTACAGAAGACGGAGACACCCGCTATCGACGGATATAACATTCTCTGGAGCGACGAGTTCGACGGGGATACCCTGGACGAGACCATCTGGAATCGAGAGGTAAGAGAACCCGGATGGACCAATAACGAGCTTCAGGAATATACGGCAAGCGACGACAACATCTTCGTTCGTGACGGTCACCTTGTATTAAAGGCCGTAAAGAGCGAAGTCGACGGACAGGACTATTACACATCGGGTAAGGTCAATTCACAGAACAAAACGGACTTTCAGTACGGCAAGGTCGTAGTAAGCGCTAAGGTACCGGAAGGTCAGGGCTTATGGCCCGCCATCTGGATGATGCCTCAGGATGAGAGCTACTACGGACAGTGGCCCAAGTGCGGCGAGATAGACATCATGGAGGTCCTTTGTAACGATACGACTACTTCCTATTCCACCATCCACTACGGTGAGCCACATGCAGAGCAGCAGGGTACGATCACACTGGATGAAGGAAGCTTCTCTTCAGAGTTCCACGAGTATTCGGTAGAGTGGGAACCCGGCGAGATGAGATTTTATACTGACGGCATCCTTGTACTTACGGTAAACGACTGGTTCTCCGCAGAAGCAGGAGAGGACGACAAGCCTTACCCTGCTCCCTTCGATCAGCCATTCTTCGTTCAGATGAATCTGGCTGTCGGCGGAGACTGGCCGGGCAACCCCGATGAGACTACCGACTTCGACAACGCTGAGTTCGAGATCGACTATGTCCGCGTATACCAGAAGGATGAATACGATACCAATGTAACAAAGCCCGAGATGATATTCAGAGAAGAGCTTCCTGACGGTAACTTCATCTATAACGGTGACTTCTCGGATACTGAAGATCTTGACGACGAAGATAACTGGTTCTTCCTCCTTTTTAACGACGGAGAAGGCGAAGCGGTAATAGAAGATAACATGATAATCATCTCATCGGAAAATGACGGTACGGAGGAATACTCTGTCCAGCTTGTACAGCCGGATCTTCCGGTCAGAGAGGGACACACATATCGTGTTACCTTCGACATAAGATCCGATGAAGCGCGCGACGTGGTGGTATGCGTATCCGCGCCACACGCCGGGTGGATAAGATATCTTCAGGATACCACCATCGACGTAGGCGAGGAGTGGACGACATATACCTTCGAATTCACATCTGACGAGAAGGATGATAACTATGGCAGACTGGAGTTCAACATGGGTAACCACGGATATACCTCCACCGTATATATCACCAACGTCAGATACGAAGACATAACTTAAAAACTTGACTTGTAACCCATATAAATAGCCGGAAGAGTTCTATTGCACTTTCCTCTTCCGGGTATTTCGTTGCTTTATTTTTCTCGGATCAGAATCCGATCTTTCTTATCTTCTCTACAAGATTTCTTCCGTATACTTCTGCACCGAGGCAGTTGGGATGAAGGTTATCGAGGTAGTATTCCTCAAGATGAGGAACCATCGTAAAGCCGTCTATAACAGTAACGTTCTTATATGAAGATGCGATCTTCTTAACGCCTTCGCAGAAGGATGTGAAGATATCCGTCTCATCCGGGTGATCACCTCTCCAGATAGGAGTTATACAGAGGATCGGGATCTCATTACCGTAGATACCCGTAAGAGTCTTATAGTAATCCTCTACCATTGCCGTACCGTCCTTATACTGGTTGGTACCCATGGCAACTATGATCTTAACGGGATCGTAACCTTCCATCTTCATGAGGGACTTATCGTCGTAGATGTATCCTCCGATACCCTGGTTCAGGATATCGTATCCAAGGAGGCGGTTAGCAACTGCTACATAAGTCTGGGAAGATCTTAAGGGACCGTATCCCTGTGTTATGGAATCGCCAAGCCACAATACCTTCTCACCCCCGGAAAGAGGCTTGTATGCAGCATCGATCTCAAAGTTCTTAATAAGCACCGTGGCATCTACGGGAAGATAGATGACAACATCCTTGATGCCCTCTTTAAGATCGAATGTCACCTTGCCTTCATCCTTCATGTCCTTGACATATCTGATGTCGGATATAAGTCCGTCGGTCATAAGCTCGAAGGAATCGTCAGAACCCTTCCATATGATCTTGTAGTCAAAAGCTATCTTGGTAGCTTCCGTCCTGATCTCTATAGTCTTACCGGTAGTTGCCATGCATCGGTCATACCAGAAATCATATGCCGATTTAAAGTATTCCATCTGCGCCTTTGAATACTGATAAGCTCTTAAGTACCCGTCCTTCGTCTCCTCGAAGAAATAAGCTCCGCGATATATCCCTTTAAGATCCTCATTTGATAAGATCATCAATTTCACCTCACAACTTTTACATTTTAACCTGTTTTACATATTAACAGATATTGTATACTTGTAGAGGAAATTTGTAAGGGGTTACAACTATGAGCACAGCTGAAAATATCATCAATGAAGTTAAGAAAGTCATCTGCGGTAAGGACTATGTCATAGCTCAGGCTCTTACCGGAATATTAGCGGGAGGTCATGTCCTAATGGAGGATGTCCCCGGTGTAGGCAAGACCACTATGGCTCTTGCATTCTCCAAGACCATGGGGCTTGATTACGGAAGAGTCCAGTTCACTCCCGATGTCCTCCCTTCGGATATCACGGGATTCTCTCTTTACGATAAGGCAAGCGGCTCCATGAAGTATCAGCCGGGCGCTATATTTCACAACCTCTTCCTGGCAGATGAATTGAACCGTGCTTCATCAAGAACGCAGTCAGCTCTTCTCGAGGCCATGGAGGAAGGCAATGTCACCGTAGACGGCAAGACATATATGCTACCTAAGCCTTTCACCGTATTTGCTACTCAGAACCCCGCGGGAGCTTCAGGTACATCCCTTCTTCCCGACTCACAGATAGACAGGTTCATGGTAAGGATCTCCATGGGATACCCTTCTTCAAGCGATGAGAAAGCGATGCTGGAAGCCCGTAAGAACGGCGTCAACCCCATGGACAGCATAGTACAGGTCTGTAACGCGGCTACTCTTATAAATATGCAGGAAGAAGTCAATAACGTCTTCGTCCACGAGAGGATCCTCGACTACATAATCGTCCTCATCAACAAGACAAGAGGTCACGCCTCCCTCGAGCGAGGCGCCAGCCCCCGTGCCACCATAGCTCTTACTTCCATGAGCAAGGCTTATGCATTTATCGCAGGAAGGAATTATGTTACTCCCACGGATGTACAGAAGGTCTTCATGCCCGTTATCGCACACAGGCTTATCCTCACTCCCGAGGCCGAGGTGGACGGCATAAGGACCGCGGATATCTGTAAGGACATCATCAAGTCAGCAGTAGTACCCAAGGTCTGATCTATGTTCAAGACATGGTGTACCTACATCATCACGGTTATCCTAACCTTCATCTTCTTTCTGTTCTATAAGATGTGGGTAGCGTGGTACTGCCTGGTACTCCTGGCGATACTCCCTGCAGTATCACTTCTTATATGCCTTATATGTGCAAGGACTCTTACTTTCACTACTACGGTACCTCCGATACTTAAAAGAGGCGATCACGCTTCCGTCAAGATCGATATAAAAGGGCGCGCTTCAGCTCTTGCTCTTATAAAGTTCAAAGCTACAGTCACAGACAGGATGGAAGATAAGTCCGAGACGGTCATTTATTCCGTTCACGACAAAGGCATCTCTAAGATCCCGCTTAACACTTCCCATTGCGGAGCATTCTCTTATAAGATAAGCGACATTAAGATCTACGATATGTTCGGGTTCTTTCATGTCACCCGTAAGGCGGAGAGCATTCGCGAGTTCATCGTAAAGCCTGTACCTTCCCTGCCCGGGTTCATGCCTGACAGCAACGGCATCAGGGCAAGGTCACTTAGAAAGTCCAACTCACCCGGATCCGAGATCTACGACATCAGGGACTACGATCCCGGAGACTCGGTCAAGAACATACACTGGAAGATGTCCGCCAAGAAGGACAAGCTCATCGTCAAGGAACCTCTTGAAGAGTATGCGGGACATGCGAGAGTCCTCTTAAAGCTCAGCAGTGACAGAGACGAAATGGACCGCCATCTTGCCGAAATGCTCTTCACTTCAGAATACTTCCTCAAGAAGGATACTTCTCATAAGATCAGGATAATACCTCCGAGTAAGTGCGAGATAGCGTACGAGGTGTCTTCATACGAAGATCTGAACAGGGCAGTACTGTCGATACTTCGCATGAAGCTTCCGAAGGAGGTCTTATAATGCGAACAGCAAAGATAAAGCTTCAAAGGACGTACGAACCTCCTCAGGTAACCTCGATCATCGTCGCGGTGATCATATCCACATTGTTGTGCGTCGGTTTTCCCTGGATGGTAGGTTCCGCTTTCGTACTTAACACGGAATGGGTATCCCTAATATTCTCTTCGACCTTTGCTTCCGCTTTCTATGCCGGCATTCACTACGCCAACAAGAAATGGCTGTCGATACCTGCTCTTATATTGACGCCTGCTTTAGTAGCTCTAGTCATATTCGCGGACGGGATCTACTCAAGGACCGGACTTGATACCATCTTGAACTCTGTTCAATACTATGTCCTTTACTCAATGCCCGGCAACTTCCGCAGAACATCCTTAGGACTTCAGGCAGTTACTACTGCCTTTGAGACATTGAACCATATCCATGCCTGCATCATCACTTACGTAGTTATAAAGAGAAAGGGCGTATGGGTACCGCTTATACTCTTTACCCCCTACTTTCTTGTTGCCGTAGGCAATGTGGTAATGGTACCGGCGCAGGCTTCCGTAGTTACCGCGGCAACAGGTGTAATACTTTTGCTCCTTGTAGGCACCTTCAGCAAAAAGGAACGCAAGCCCGCAGAGAAGATCATCATCAGAGCTTCTTTGCCTATCCTTCTTCTTACCATCATCACAGGTGCGGTATTCCCCGCTTCAAGCTACGACAAAGACAGTCTTGCAGAAGATACTCTGCTCTCTCTTAAAGAACTGTCGGCTAAGCTTGACGAATCTGTCGGAGGCACATTCTCCGACATCATCAATCAGGCTCTTAACGGTAAGAAAAAGCCCGGAGAACTTGAGATAGAGACTATTAACAATCAATATGCTTCACTTTATTCATCAAGCACGGACCTTTCCAGGACCGGGCCTTTCGATCCGCCATCCTATAAGCTCTTTACTGTCTTTAAAGACACGAATACAGACTATAACGGACCTGCCGATGCCTATTCCGGCAACTACATGTATCTTAAGCTGGATTCCCTGGATATATACGAAGATAATCTGTGGAGCATGTCTGCGATAAATATGGATCCTTATGCGCAATCCTACTTTACTGTTTACGAAGCACCCCAGTACACAGTCACCATAGACCTTATCCAGGATTCGGATATCGATATACTTCCCTGCTACACGGATTTCTACCGCATGACTGACAATCAGGGCTATACTACTGTCAATCCCTATAACTATTCGGACGCAGGAAGAAGGACCTTCCACTCATCCCCCGTTCCCGTAAGATGCGGAGATGTCTTCTCGGATGAATACTTAGAGAAGTATGTATACGGCACGACGCTTGAAGTTCCCGAAGAAACAAGACAGGCTATCCTTGACAGCGGTGTTCTTCCCGACTGGTATATCGATGCCATGAACGGGAATTCCTCCATGAGCGATGCAGATAAGATCAGGGCTGTCACGGATCTTGTAAGAGACCTTCACCCTTACGACAAAAATACCGCTTATCCTCCTGACGGCGCGGACTTCGTAGTATGGTTCCTGACCGACGCGGACACGGGTATCTGCGTACACTACGCATCAACTTCAGTCATCCTTTTAAGGATGCTCGGAATACCTGCAAGATACGTAGACGGATTCCTTGATTCAGGTGCCACGTCAGGCGTAGAGAGCGAAGTATATTCCACAGAGGCTCATTCCTGGTTCGAAGTCTTCGTTCCCGAATTCGGATGGGTGATCGGCGATGCGACCCCCGGCAACGAAGGTGCCGTATCTCACTATAATATCGATGCACTCTGTGAAGCTTATCCTGACATGGAGGATGCCTCTATATCGATCATCACCATTAACTCGGACACTTCTTCCGACGAGCCTGACACGACCGAACCTTCGGAGACTTCTGAAGCCACAGATCTCTCGGAGGCATCTGAGACTACTGCCCCTTCCGAGACAACAGCCGCATCAGATGAGACATCCGAGACGAGTGCATCCGATCCCGGAGAAGATTCTCCTTCTATAATCGGAAGACCCGATGAGACTTCAGTTGGAGGAAACGAAGAAGATACGGGTAAGACTACATTCGTCTTCTCGCTTGACAGCATCCCCACAGGCGTATTCATAGCATTCTTTGTGATACTCGCCTTAGGTATAGCACGCTTTGTCTACGTGCTCGTATGGATGGTCAAGTTATCGGTAAAGGGCAACAGGGAAAGAGCCGTGGCATATTATCACTACTTCAGGTTCATGGGCAGGCTTCTTCACACCAAGCTTCCCAAGAAGGCTGTAGCTATCGCTGAAAAGGCAGCATTCAGTAACGAAGAGATAACCAAGAAGGACGTAGATATACTTATCGAGACATGCAAAAAGAGCTCCTCTGCACTGTCGGCAAAACTTCCGGCATATAAGAGGATCCCTTACAGATTCTTCGAGATCAAGATCTGATTCAATTCATGTATCCGCAGGAAGACTTGGGCGGGGCGTCTTCGCCCGATACGTATCTTGCCCTGAATTCCATATTAATATCTCTTATCTCGCGCTTACCGTCGATATAGTCCTGATACATCTCTGCAAGACCTGCAGCGCATCCGTCACAGGCCCCGTCGATATTGCCTATGGACTCTGCTACGATCTTCTCGCGCTCTTCTCTTGTCGTATCTTTAATAAGTATGCTCATATGCACATTCCTTTCCTGTCAGCGGCAAAGATTAGTGAAATCTTTCAGTAAGAATCCAAACAGCAAAATACAGGACACGATAATGCTCAAGCGGACAAACAGGATCCTCTTATCCTTACGATGCCATATGATAAGGCACATCGTTTCAGCCAGGAACACTACGACGCCGGCTATCAGTCCTGTAAGAAAATCGCCATGGATGTTAGTGAGATGGTTTCCTTCAATATCGGTTATTTCCTCACCTTCATATATAAACCAGGCGTACCTCTTAGCGTTGTATTCCCTCCTCAGCTTTGACGCGAGTTTAGGAGCTTCAGCTTTCTTGCGTTTCATTTCCCTATTAACCTCTTCGCTAACGTCTTTATAAACGTCTTCTCGGATCGTGTAATACCTACAACCTTGAAGGTCGCTGATAAACTCACAGACTATAGGACTATTATCCTCGGGGTCATATCCGCTTAATCCGCCGATGGTGATCCGTTCGCCTTTGGTAAAACAACGCTCTGTGCCGTCATCCGCGACCGCTACATAGTCTTCGGTAAACTCAAGATGAGTAAGATTGGTATAATAACAAACTTCAAAATGGTCTTCGGAATAGTTCCTCATCCCAAAGAGATCAAATGCAAGGAATGCATTGATCGCTATCAATGTGATGCATATAACCAAAGGAATACTCTTTTTATCTTTCACATCGCACCTCATCTCAAATTTCGTTTAGGAACATGTTACCCGTACGATCCCGCAGAGTATACCCCTAAATGTTAATATTTGGTTTCCAATTATGGCAAAACATACACCAACCCCCAAGATCCGAATGACCTTGGGGGCTGATCGTGTGTTTGGAAGGGTTTGGCTTATTGATGAAAAACTAACATAACGCGTTTATGCTTTCTTCCTGTTCTTTCTTGCAAGGACTACGCTCTGAACGAGAAGGAAGATACAGAGCATAGCGGCGATGGTGATGTTGGTCCACCATGCTTCGTCAAGGCCTAAGGAAGAGACGATATTCTTGATGGTACTTAAGGAGAGTACTCCGAATAATGTTCCTACGATATTACCTACGCCGCCTGTTAACATCGTGCCTCCGATTATAGAGGATGCGATGGCATTCATCTCGGCGCCTGCTGCGTGAGAAGGGGAACCGGAACCAACGTGCATGAAGTATACGAAGCCTCCGATACCAGCTAAGATGCCGCACATAAGGTGTGCCATGAACTTAGTCCTTGTGACATTGATACCGAGCATATTGGCACTCTGGTTATTGCCGCCTACCGCGTAGAAAGATCTTCCGAGCTTAGTCCATCTGAGGATAATGAAGAGGACGATAACTACAAGAAGTGCTACGATAACTCCTATCTCCACATATGCGGGAACGTAGTTACCTGCCTTGTTTATTGATCCCATGCCGGGCACCGTGATCCTTGTTGCTTTAAGTGCCTTAAACTGCTCGTTCTCAACATTGAACTGAGTGGCATTTACTATAGTGGTCATGCCCTTGGCAAAGAACATTCCGGCAAGAGTTACGATAAATGGCTGTATCTTAAGGTACGCTATAAGGAAGCCCTGTATAAGACCGAATGCAATACCGATACCAAGAGATATAAGAAGAGCCGTGACGACATTACCGTTATGGTAATCAAGATGTACCGCACAGGACATACAGCAAAGGGCTGTTACCTGTCCTACGGAGATATCGATGCCGCCCGTGATCATGACAAGGCTCATGCCGCATGACAGGATAATAAGAGCCGCATTCTCGTTCAGGATATTAAAGAACGTCTGGGGCTTGGAGAAACCCTTTCCGAGGAAGACTACAGCACAGGTGTACATAACAAGAAATACCGCGACTGTGATCATAAGAAGTACTCTCGTATCAGTCATAGTCTTCTTGTCGAACATCCTCTTCAGCACAGGAGTAGAAGCTTTTGTATTAACAGACATATCAAGCAGCCTCCTTTACTGTCTTTGCAGGGAATAATTTCTTCTTAAGATCTCCCATCTTCTCTCTTACGACAGGAGCACTTAATACGACAAGGACTATTACTACGACCGCCTTATATGCGGAGATAGCAGCCGAATCCACATCGTACTTATAAAGTGTCGTTGTAAGGAACTGGATAACATAAGCACCGATAACCGAAGCAGTCATGTTGAACTTACCGCCGCCTAAAGCGTTACCTCCGAGAGCTACCGCAAGGATGGCATCCATCTCGATATCCTTTGCTACTACGGAGTAGTTGATGGTAGAAAGACGGCTTACCTTGATAAAGCCTGCTACTGCCACGCAAAGGCCCAAGATAACGAAAGTAATGAACTTTATCATCTGAGGGTTGATACCGTTAAGTCTTGATGAATGAGGATTGATACCTACTGCCTGGGAGTAGAGTCTTAAGTTCGTAAACTTCAGAGCAAGAGCTATAACAATAAGGCAGGCTATAGTTATAAATACGGGAGTAGGGATCGGTACACCGGGAATGAAGTTACCGTAGTATGCGAACTTGGGATCGCTTATAACGGGAAGCTCATTATTATTGATCCATGCTGCGATGGATCTTCCTGCAGTGAACATGATAAGAGTAGCTACCATGGGCTGTATCTTAAAGTATGCTACCAGGGTTCCGTTAAATGCTCCGAAAAGCATCGACACGAGACAGCATACGATAAATGCCACAATGACAGGAGCCTGCAAAGTATCAGGTCTTGTATTGGTTCCGCAAAGAACTCTAAGCACAACTGAACCTGCGATGGCAATGGTAGCACCTACCGAGATATCCTGTCCTCCCGATGCGGAAGTAACAAGGGTCATTCCTATAGCCAGGATAACAAGCTCTGATGCTCTGTCGATAATAGATATCAGGTTACCCGATAAGACGTTATAGCCTTCGCTGTTGGGCTGCAATGTGATCTGGAAGAAAGTCGGATCCGCGATCAGATTGAAGAGCACCAGGATAAGGAGTGCCGCTATCGGGATAAAGATCTGCTTGCGGACTACGGACTTTGCCAGTCCCGCAAGAGAAGTCTGTTTCTTAACTGTATTGGATGACATCAGGATTCACCTCCTGCGATCGTTGCCATGATCTTATTTTGTGTGAGCTCATCGCCCTTAAGTTCGCCTACGACCTTGCCGTCACGAAGTACTACGAGTCTTGAGCATGTACGGATCATCTCATCGATCTCGGATGAGATGAACGTGACGCTCTTGCCTTCTCCCGCGAGCTTTAGAACGAGCTTTTGTATCTCAACCTTAGTTCCGATATCGATACCTCTCGTGGGCTCGTCGAGGATCAGATACTTGGGATTTGCAAGGAGCCATCTGGCAAGTATTACCTTCTGCTGATTACCGCCCGAGAGTGACTTGATGGGAGTCTCCGAAGATGCGGTCTTGATATTAAGAAGCTTTATATATTCATCTGCAAACTTCTCTGCCTGTGCTCTTGATATGGGCTTAAAGAATCCTTTCATTACCTGAAGAGCCAGGATTATGTTATCTCTAACCGACAGATCTCCTACGATACCGTCTCTCTTACGATCCTCGGGTAGATAGGAGATGCCGTGCTTCATAGCATCGAGAGGTTTACTGATCTTAACGGGCTTGCCGTCTATAAGGACCGTACCTCCTGCGACCTTATCAGCTCCGAAGATGGCACGTACGCATTCGCTTCGGCCGGATCCCAGAAGTCCCGTGAAGCCGTTAACTTCACCCTTATGGATACTGAAGTCGAAGGGCTTGATGCCTGTGGTACCTTCAAGCCCTTTGGCTTCGTAAACGGGAATGGAATCATAATCTATCTTGTCATCGTCAGACTCGCTCTTGATGTCGGCCATATCATCAAAATCCTTACCGAGCATCTTGGATACGAGCTGAACGCGGGGAAGTTCTTCTATAACATAGTCTCCGACCAGCTTACCGTCACGAAGAACGGTGATACGGTCGCAGACTTCATATACCTGTTCAAGGAAGTGAGTTACGAATACGATGCCTACTCCCTTCTTCTTGAGATCGAGCATCAGTTTAAAGAGCTTAGCTACCTCCTGCTCGTCAAGAGAGGATGTAGGCTCGTCTAATATAAGCACCTTGCAGTTCATGTCTACCGCACGTGCTATGGCGATCATCTGCTGTACCGCTATGGAACAGCTGCCCAGCTGCTGGCCGGGGATCGCAGGGATACCGAGATCGTCAAGGAGCTTTCCGGCATCCGCATTGATCTTTTTCCAATTCGTAAGAAGTCCCTTTGTCCTGCCGATATACATATTCTCGGCAACCGTCAGATTGGGACACAACGTGATCTCCTGATATACGGTACTTATACCGATATTCTGTGCATCCTGCGGAGATCTTATAACGGCGGGCTTATCTATACCCTTTATGAATACTTCTCCTGCGTCCTTGTGATATACACCCGTAAGGACCTTGATAAGGGTGGATTTACCTGCTCCGTTCTCGCCCATGAGAGCGTGGATCTCTCCTTCTCTCAAGGTAAAATCAACCTGCTCCAACGCGCGTACACCGGGAAAGTATTTGCATATTCCGCGCATTTCCAAAACAGAGTTCTTTTCCATCTTGATCGACTCCTGTCTTTTACATAAAGAAGGTGTGCGATGCGGGGATCCACACCGCACACCCGTAACTTCCATGTGATAGATTTAAGTGTTATCAGATACCGAAATTATCAACATCTTCCTGTGTGATAGTAGCAGCATCGAAGCCTCTCTCCTCCATGATGACTACCTTCTCGTCTGCACCGTTCTTGATGATGTCGTCGATATAGGAAGCCTGGAAAGGATTGCACTGACCATCGTAGTTCCAGTTACCTGCAAGGAGTTCTTCAAGAGCCCAGGAATTGCAGTCGAATCCCATAATGATTACATCGCCGCCGATACCGTGAGAGATATTAGCTGCATCGAGAGCCTGTACGGCACCTCTTGCCATATCATCGTTCTCAGCGTAGATAACGTTGAACTCCGTACCTGCATCGATAACGGACTGAACGATCTGCTGTGCTGTCTCTGCGTTCCACTCAGCTGTCTGCTGCTTTACGATATTCCAGTTACCTTCTGAATCAGCCTTGTCCTGGAGAGCTCCGGAACGTCCGATCTGAGCGGAGGAACCCATAACGCCCTGAAGGTGGATGATGTTGTACTCGTCAAGGTTCTGACCAGCGAGCCAGTCGACTGCAGTCTGACCTTCCTGAGCCATATCGGATACAATGGAAGCCTCGTAAAGGCTCTCGTCTGCATCGATAGTTCTGTCGAAGAGGATTACCTTGATACCTGCATCCTGAGCATCCTGCAATACGGAATCCCAACCGGATGTACCTGCAGCAGAGATAAGGAGATAATCAACCTCATCCTGTACGAACTGCTGAGCAGCTGCGATCTGGTCTTCGTTCTTAAGGCTGTAATAGAAAGAAGCTTCGTATCCGTTCTCTTCAGTGAATGTAGCCTTCATGTCTCTGTCGTTTGCAGTACGATAACCTGACTCGTTGGGATCGTTATTGATGATCCCGACCTTGATAAGTCCGTTACCCTCCTGGGCCGATTCTGCTGCCTGCTTAGCTGCACAACCTACAGCGCCGAAAGCCATCGAGAGTGCCAATGTAGAGCCGATCAGTGTTTTCAGGAATTTCTTCATTTCTTTTCCCCTCTCTGATATGTAGTTTATAGTTGAACTTCCGGAGGTTTCCTTCGTTCTGACACCATTTGACCACAACAGAAGATCTCTCTCCACGATCCTCGTATGCCGCAAAATGAATGGTCATCCTGCCCAAATACAACTTGGATATCAAAGGACAAAAAGCATACAACTCGACTGAATAAGTGAATGAATCAAGACATCCTGTTGAATATCTTCAGATTAAGATACCGATTTCTTACGATGAACCTTCTCAATGTATGTGAATATCTTATTGCATTCTGACAACAGGACTTAAAGCCTACTCAAAAATCTTAATATCCCAAAAGAAAAACCGATAAGATATCCGCATGCCAAAATGCGCATAAGACCTCAATCTGAAGATTTCTGAATTGATGCCGTCCTCCCTCTCTTATAAGGTATAGACATAAAGGCAGGAGTATAGAGATGTCCGGAAGATATAAGACTATCGCATACGAACTGGAATCCAAGCTTGGACAGATGCGACTTGAAGGTAAGATGCGCCTGCCCTCCGAAGACGAGCTGTGCCAAAGATATTCCTGCAGCCGCCAGACAGTAAGATCGGCGTTAGATCTCATGGCGGGCAAAGGTCTTATAGTAAAGAGAAAAGGAAGCGGCTCCTACATCTCGGAGAAGATAACCAAGAGCAACAAAGTATTCCTGATAGTAGAAGACGAAGACGAATATACTAACCCCGACTTTATATCAAGCCTTAAGCCGGAGATAAAAAAGCACGGCTACGATCTTATATGTATCTCCACTGAAGGCTCCTACGACAAAGAGCGGGATGCTTTCTCCAGGGTCATATCAGAAGATCCTTCCGCAGTAATAATCGAACCTATATCAGATGTTATCCCTAACCATAACAGGCCCCTTATAGAAGCCATAGACAACAAAGATATACCAGTTATCTATCTTTATTCAGCTTACCCTTATCCCAAGGAAGCCGTATGCATAAAAGAAGACGATAAAGGCGGTATAAGAGCTCTTGTATCCTACCTTAAAGATAAAGGCCATACTGATATAGCATGTGCATTTCGCATAGACGATTCAAGAGGTCTTACGCGCTATAAGAACTTCGTAGATTCACTTCACGAGAACGGACTTCACTTTAAGCAGCAAAGAGCATTTTTCTTTACATCAAAAGAGCGAAAGGCAATGCTTACGGGAGACGAAGAATTCCTACTTAAGATCGCACATGAGATACGTCAGGATGCCTCAGCGATAGTATGCCATAACGACGAACTTGCCTTCCGCCTTCAGGAGATATTAAAGCGTGAGAGAAGATCTGACATCGAAGTAGTAAGCTTCGACAACAGCTACTATGCAGCATCCTCCTCCCGCATCACTTCCTTAGGTCACAAGAGGCACGATATCTTAAAAGCCATAACAGACGCGGTATGTAAGAGAGGATACATACCTTCTCCCGTTAAATGGCACATTCACATAAGAAACAGCTATTGATCCTTTTGATACTCCTCAAAGGATATACGTCGCTTAATCTTTTCTTTAACTGATAAGGAACTTTCTTTAACCCTAATTGACGTTGTATTAAATCTCTCTATGTAATATGTAACCATAAGAACAGGTACTGTTGATCTCCAAGGAGGGACATAAGATGAGCATGGCAACGGTAAAGAAAGCAGAGAATCAGCTAAATGTTACATTCCTTTTTGAAATAGGAAAGCTGGCATCACTTCTGTCTCTTATCGGCAGCATCGTAATGTACGTAATGAACATTTTTACTTCGATAACATTACCTGCGGCTTTACTGTTTTTATTCCTGACATTCCTTGCGGGTCAGACTGGTAAGAAGGCGAAAAGATCCGAAGCATTGACATCGACTCTTATCGTTGCAAACGCAACATACATCGTAACCATTGCCTTCTTATTCGGAAGGATACTCATCAGATAACACTCCAGATCAGCTACACACTAACAGATTCCCGTAAATCTTACGATCTGTGGGATTTTTTAGTGTTGATCATTCAACTTTCTAAGATAATCCAATAGTTCGGAGAGTACAGTTTCAGGATCTATTTTCAACCAATTTTTATCTGAACCTGACAATCGATTCAGGTACCGCTTGTTAGAAAAAGTCTTCATTAATCTATTATTGATATCCTGTTGAGAATCTTCTTTCATTCCGGGGTCATTGATTATATACTCATCGATACAATCTTTTAATAACTCGATTGATATGTGTGAACTCAGATAATACATATCAAAAATATCTTTGTACCTGGTCGAAGCAGAACCAAATTTAAGAAGCGATCTCAACTTCTCTGTAAACATCTGCTCTTTCGAGTTTATCAAAAGGCTAACTCCTTCATCATCAATTCCCACTTCAAAGCAAAACTCTTCTTGCTCGATCGCAAGGTGAGTATGAACTCCAAAGTCGATCTTACTTTGCAATCTTACACCGTCTGAATCAGTCACGGATATGTTCACACGTTTACCGTGATAATCCTGCTGGCTCAATTCAGTTATTATGCCTATACGTTGTATTACAACACCATCCAGTACATTTATTCGCGAGATAAAAGAATCTATCGAATCATCGTTCAGAGAATATCGGATAAAATCTATATCCATATCCTGTGTCGCTCTTCTAATATCATTCGTGATCTCACGCATAACTACTCCGCCTTTAATAGTTACATTACGACTCAGATCACTTTCCGCTATTGCTTTAAGAATGATATCCTGGCATATTTTTGCAGTCGCATTCACACCCGAATATCCGCGCTCTTCAGCTTGTCTCATAAGTTTTGCGACAATTCCCATCAAAGCACCTCAAGTTCTAAAGCTTTGATGATCATATCGCTTTTGGGCATCTCTTCTGCCATATCCAACAACAAGGTTATATCCATCTTATCTACGCGTTTTCTGTAATTCTGAATTATCTCTTTATAACGATCAAATGACATTTTGTTCTTGTTGCGCAGAAGTTCAAGAAGCATGCGCTCATAGCTGTACATCCTTAACTTCACCCCGTCAACCTCGCGTTCGGTTACACCAAGTTCTAAGATCGTATGATTTTCAAAACTTTGCAAAACTCGTCCGTCTCTTATCTTCGATGCATCCTTATCAGTCACGAGATGATACTTATCCGGAATAGTATCTGTCAGACCAAGATAGTAGAAAGCACTATCCATAGTAAAAACAGCTTTGGGATACTTCTTGGATATGACTGCAGTCTCTAATTCAAATTCCTCATCAGAATAGATCCCTGACTCTACCTTTCTGAGTTTCCCGGACCCCAGAGCTTTCTTTATCTGATAGTCATTCTTGTATCGATCCATGCATTCATTGTATGTATACAGCATTTAAGTGTTCCTCCGTTTTTTGTCGTCTTTTACGGATATTTACTCAAATTATAAAATGATCGATCACTTAATGCAAGGTGTCAATTACTCAGTAACTTCTTGAATCAATAAAACTCTGTGTCAGATCTTCAGAGGTGTAGGTGAACTCCGGAACATATACCTGCCTTTGTATATCGTAGCCCTGCCTATAGGTACTTATAAGACCTTCAAGGATAGGACCTATCAGGGGATTACATTCGACACAAAGAGCTATCTGACCTTCCTTACAGTACTGCAAAGCTTCTCTTGTTGCATCGAAAGTAATTATCGTCACCTGTCCGCCTTCGCCGTAAGTTATACCTGCTTCATCTAAGGCACGCATTGCTCCGAAGGTCATGTTGTCGTTCTCGCTGTAAAGCACATCTATATCGGTATTGGTCTGAAGATATTCAGATACGACCTCGTATGCTTTTGCTTCCGTGTAGTCGCCGCAGAGCTGCGCAGCGAATTCCCAGTTCTCGTGTTCTTCGACGGCCTCTTCAAGAGCCTGTGTACGAAGGATCTGAGCTGTAGCACCGTATGTTCCCTGAAGATGTAAGATCTCGACTGTCCCGTCGCCGTTATCCACATCCTGACGGTCGAGCCAGGAGACTGCCATCACGCCCTGATTTAAGAAATCGGAACCTACATTGGACAGATAAAGGTCAGGATCACTTACTGATACGGAACGATCCATGATGATGACGGGGATACCTGCAGCCTGAACCTCTGCAAGGACAGAGTCCCATCCTTCTTCTACAGTAGGAGCAATGACTATGAAGTCTACGCCTTCAAGGATAAAATTACGAACGGCGGCAAACTGATTATCCTGATTCTGCCTGGCGTTATTGATACGAAGTTCATAGCCGTTCTCTTCGGTAAATGTCTCTACCATGGACTCGGTATTTGCAAGTCTCCAGTCAGACTCCGAGCCTACCTGAGAAAAACCTATAACGAACAGATCCTTGTCTTCAGGTTTGGCCTTGGGAGATGCACATCCTATTATGTTTGCCGCAAGAGCAACTAAGAGGATCAAGCTACAGAATCGTCTCATCTTCAAGTTCTTCCTTTCCCGGGAAACGTATGGCTATAGTAGTCCCCACCCCGGCTTTACTTTCTATGTCGAAGTCGACATCATCTCCGTAAAGGAGCTTAAGTCTTTTATATGCCGATACAAGGCCGAAGCTTGTCGTATCTTCGTTTCGAATCTTCGTAAGAAGCGATGTAAGCGTATCTTCGTCCATGCCCGCACCCGTGTCCTTTACTTCAAGGATCACGATGTCGCCTTCTCTTCTTCCCGTAACTGTGATATTACCCTTACCTCTCTTGGGCTTAAGCCCGTGGTAGATGGCGTTCTCCACAAGAGGCTGCAAGGTAAGCTTAGGGAGTTTGCATTTCGCTATAACGGGGTCTATGTCTATCTCATATTCCATGATGTCCCTGTATCTTACCTGCTGTATCTCAAGATAGCTTCGTATGTGCTTTGTCTCCTCTGCTACGGTAACGATATCTCTACCGTCGCTTAGGAAGGATCTGAAGTAGAACGACAGGCTCGTTACCATAGTCTCCGCCTGCTCGTTCTTACCGCTCTCTATAAGCCACACGATGGCATCCAGAGTGTTATAGAGAAAGTGCGGGTTGATCTGTGCCTGGATAAGAGCAAGCTCCGTCTCTCGAAGAAGGATCTGCTCCTGGCGGTTAAGCTCGATCTGCTTATTAAGGCGCTCAGCCATGTCCTCGATACCTGTGGAAAGAGAAGCAAGATTCCTGTCGTTAGTCTCTACGGGAGTATGGGGAGTTAGGTCTCCGCCACCTATAGCCTCTACTCTGGTGCTCATCTCCATTATGGGGCCCGTGATGCTTCCGCTAAGCTTAAAGGCACGCCTTAAGATAACAAGGCAGATCCAGATGGTCATTATGGCGACGACTGCGATCTCAGTGGTCAGGAGGTAGTCCAGCTGCCTTTGCATGCCGGCCATCTCGCCCGCTTCGTGGTAGAGGTATACATAGAAGTTATCCTGGATAAGCTGCGTGATGCCGTAGATATTCGTCTCCAGCTGTTCCATACGGTCATCGTACTGCTCCGTCTCCTGGATACGCTGCATGTATGTGGTCATGTTGTCACAAAGCTGGATAACGTTCTTCATGGCCTTGCGGCTGTCCTCGTTCTTGGTGCTCTGAAGAAGCTCCTCTGCAAGGGCTCTGGCGGATTCCACATCGCTCCAGGGGATCTCGTCGCTGCTTCCTGAGACATAAAGATACATCTGAAGGTCGACGTCGTCCTTGAAGTTCCGGTTGAAGCCCGATGCCGCCGCGATGTTGCCGCTTACGGAAGCGAACATGACATTACGGGTAATAAGCATCGCCATTATCGAAATGAAGATGAATATAACGGGAATAAAAAGCTGCAGGAGAAGACGCGACATCTTCCCCTTGATGGTATCTTTCTTGAAATGCTCCCTTACCTTCATCTTTTCTCTTCGTATTCGCCGTTCCTGTACTGGCTCGGAGTACAGCCCGTCTTCTTCTTGAAGACGAAGGAGAAGTAGCGTGGATCCTTGTAGCCGATCTCGCCTGCGATCTCACCTGACCTCTTGTCTGTCTTTCTCAGGAGCTGCTTAGCTTTCTCCATACGTTTCTTGGTGACATACTCTACAAAGGACAGACCCACCTTCTGGCTGAACATTGCAGATAAGTAGTTGGCACTTATATTGCTTGCTATGGCGACGGAATCAAGAGATATATCCTCGTCCATATAGTGGTTATCGATGTAGTGCATGGCACTGTCTATTATGTCGCTGCTTCTCTTCAATGCTTCGGCATCTCTTATGGTTATCGCCTCAGTTAATATCCCGATAAGATTGCTCCTGAATTCCGCAGCCTCTATCTCCATATCGGCACTTCGAAGGGACAGATCGATATTAGGATCTTCTATTCCCTCTTCTCTTAAGGCAAGCTCTACGTTGACCCTGATGCTGACAAGAAGGTAGTCCCTTATAAGGACCGAATCCTCCATACACTTAAGGCCCGTGATATACTCATCCGCAAATGAAGTTGTCTCCGCCAATATACCAGTTCTTACGAAGTTTCTTATTATCATGGGATCAAGCTTGGCGGCATCTAATGAATGCAGGTCGTCCGCATTGGGAGCATAACGCTTGGTCTTGATAAGATCTGACGTGAAGATATGCTCATCAGGGAATAAGTGACGGTAAGAAAATGCGCGGTTGGCATCTGAATAGCACTTGGATATACCGCTTAATCTCTCGGTAGGAACACCCACCGCGGCATACCAGGAAAGATCGGCATGAGCTTCCTCGCAGTGCTTTCTTATCATGTCGACGCACCTATCGGTAAGGATCGGTATCCTGTCAGTATCGCCCTTGATCATCACCGCATAAGATAAGAGATTACATCTGAATATTATGTAATCCGGATATTGCATGAAGTGCCCGAATAAGCTCTCCATAACGTTAGCCGCATCGTCGGCATAACCGCTCTGCTTCGCATCTCTTATTGTAAAGATAACAAGGTTATAGCCGTTGGCAGACAGGTTCAGATGAAGCTCACTTGCCTGCTCGTAGATCTCCTGGACAGACATGGAACCTTCCACTAATTTCTCGAAGAAAGCCCTGTGGGAGAATCGCTCGAACTTCTTAAATTCCTGCTCGTATTTGCTTATATAATTCTGCTGCTCGGAAGCTTCGTTTATCTTCTGCTTTATCTCCTCTATGGCAGCTATCATGTCAGCCTTGGTAACGGGCTTAAGAAGATATCTCCCGACACCTAAGGAGATCGCCTGTCTTGCATATTCGAAGTCACTGTATCCGCTTATAATGATGATCTTCATATCCGGAAACTCGCTCATCACTATCTTACAAAGTGACAAGCCGTCCATGAAGGGCATTGTGATATCGGTGATAAGTACATCGGGCTTTAAGTTCCTTATCATCGGAAGCGCCATCTCACCGTCGGGAGCATCGCCTACGAACTCGAAGCCGTACTTCTCCCAGGGGATCATATCGCGAAGTCCCTCGCGTACTATACTCTCATCCTCACATATAAAAACCTTTATGTTGTCCATACAGTTACCTTCCCTGTCAGGCTAGTAATATCCTAACATTTAAGGCGTACTTCAAGTGATATGTAATATCAACATATCTACCCGACAAATCTCGTGAAATGAGCATAAACGGTCAGTTATCCTGCCGGGTGCAAAATACTTCCCCGCAAAGGTTTATCGGGTATAGGATCGAATGTATATGTCGATCTGACTCCGTCCTCTTCCCACTCTAACATAACAAAAGCCGTTGCCTCGATCTAAGACAACGGCTTTCAAGATTACATTCTTATATTACTGATGTTCGTGCTTTCTCTTCTCGCACTCGGGGCAGAAAGATGTAGTTGCCATGGAGAAATACGATTCTTTCTTATAGCCGCACTTGGAACATACGAATACATATTTGGTAAAGGCACTTCCCATCGTAGTACTGACGAGCCATGTGCTCTCGGAATCATCGTCAACAGGCGCGGGAGCGGGGGCCGGTGCAGGTGCGGGTTCCGAAACGGGAGCGACTTCTTCGGCAGGAGTCTCTTCGGCGGGGGATTCTTCTACAGCTTCCTTCACCTGCTCCTTGGAAGGTACGGGAAGATGCTCGGGAGCGGGTCTGATCTCGACGTGTTCATCTATCGACCATGTCCTGGGCTTCGGATCTTCAAATACGCACTTGGTGATATAAAAGGGGCAATCATTACAATCGTCCCTGCCTACGCACATCCTGTGTATTCCCAAGAGCAACTGCTCCTGCAATTCTTCGATATTGTCCTTACTCATCAGTAATACTCCTTACATAAGCCAGGCACCGAATACTCACGCCGACAGCTTGTCAAATTCTTCTTATCAGTAGGTATATTATAGCACCCTACCTTACATATCGTCTTATAAAATCATAGTCGTTAGTGTCAATTTCCGAGCACTTTTTTTGTACAACAAATACGTTATCCATGCTCATGTGTCAGAATCTGACAGAAAGCAATAATCTAATATCGACATATGCAGTCGATGAGTTATAATGTAAGGTATTTTTTATTTTTATAAACAGATCAACTGACCTATAAAGGCTTCTTCAGACGACCGATCCGCCCCACTCCACTACCGTAAATCCTGTTCTGTCTGCTCCAAGTGGCCATTGAAGCTGATGATCCTCAGGTATCTCTACCTCTTCATCCAGAGGCGTATATACCATATAAACGCGAATGACATTATCGGGTTCGGGGCTTACATTGAGCGTGACCTCTTCCTCGTACTCCTGTGTGGGGAACGAGATGAGATTGTACTCGTTAGACTCCATACGCGGAAGCCAGAACGAGATAAAGTCGTCGATCTCACTGTATGTAAGACCGCAGGCATCCAGATATTCTTCAAGGAATCGAGCCGTATCACAGCCGCGGACACAGATCGCATTATCAAATCCGTCAAATCCTGATATCTCGCCTTCCCAGAAGAGATAATCGTATTCTCTTCCGGTCGCTGTATCCGTTAATGTTCCGTCAGGTTCTGCCGTTACAGACCAGTCGTAATCTTCATCGTAATGCGGATACGAACAGGTTATGGTCCCGTCAAGATCAAGAGATACCAGACAATCGGTAGTCTCCTCAGGATAAAGATAGATGACAGGTTTATAAGCAGATATCGTTAAGCACTCGGACTTTGAATCCTTGTCGACTATCTCATACTCAAATGCCGAGTCGATCCTATTATCACCGTCTACGAACACGAATGTATATGTTCCTGCCTGCATATCATCGGGGAAGCGGGAGAAGAATTCCATATACTCATGCTCTGCATGCACCTCACTACTTAAAGTCAGTATCGCATCATTAATATTCAGGATATAATCTGCTTCATGCTTAAAAAGATATAGCTTCATTCCCTCTGCTCTATCTGCATCTTCTTTGTTAATGCCGCATACAACATTAAGATTTCTGGAAGCAACCGGCGGATCCCACATACCCTGTTCAAAGATCTCAGCGTCCGGTTCGGATATGACTCCGACTGATTGCACTTGTTCTACTTCGGTAATCACAGGATCACATAGAAGACCGGGGTGATATATATCGCCTTTTTCAATTACCAACGGAGGCCTGCAGCTTATAAGGTTAAATACGATGAGATCATTGAAGAGTACGATATAAAGCAGCAATAAGAGTACTATCGCTATTCCCGTAATTAAAGCTATCCTTTTTGCTTTCATCTCATTACTCCTTGCGCGCTAACTCAAGATCCATTGTATCTTTAAGCGATATAGTTCCGCCATGTCGAAGGATCGCTTCTTCTATCTTGGCAAAGAATGCCCGGCGTATGCTTTCTTCTATCGCTATATGGTCGGAATATGTTCCAAGAAGATCTGTGTATTCCTTCGCGGTAAATACTCTTGTTCTATAGAACATATGGTATCTGATATCAGTAAATCCGTACTTAGTCGGGATCAGAGATATCTCCCGGGCGTCCTCTTCCGTGAACCATTTCTTAGCACCTGACTTAACGCCGTAATGCTTGTTGTAGTAGTCGTTATAGATTACGTCTATCTCCTGCGCGAGCTCGGGATCGTCGCCGCTTATTCGAGGTCTGTTTGCAAAGCGGGCAAAAGCACCTCCGGGCTTCAATATGGAATACACTTTGGGATATCCGATATCTTCGGGAACCCAGTGAAATGCAGTAGCAGAGAAAACAAGATCGTATGCATTTTCTTCCAGATCTACGTCTTCGAACTTACCTGTGATCACGTTAAATCTGTCGTACTCTTTGTACCTTTCCTTAAGCATGGAAGAGAGGTTCTCACCATACTCGACTGCAGTTAGTTCGCACCCTGTCTTAAGGATAGGAAGCGTCGCCTGACCGGTACCGCTTCCTACTTCAACGACACGGCTTTGTTCATCGATACTGATGTAATCGAAGATTGCCTTGTAGAGTTCATCCACATACCCGGGACGCATCTTGTTATACAAAGATGCAGCAGTGTCAAAAGTGCTTCCTAATTCTTTTCTGTTATCACTCATTTTGTTCCCCTGATTATTCCATGCAATGCGTATCACTTAAACAACAACAGTTTACCACGTTCTAATCCGTCGAAAGTAATGCCGCCTTTTTGCTGATAGTAGGGGCTATATACTTTCTCAAAATGGATGCCCTGAAGATCCTTATCGATGTATGTAAATCCATACTCCCAGATCTCGTTTATCAGCTTCTTGTAAGTGTACTTGGACTTCTTCTTATCCTTGTCTCTGAAGTTAGAAAGATGGAACGGTAATACGGCTAATATACCGCCCTCCTTCAAGGTCCTTCTTGCTTCTTCAAGCATCACGAATCTGTGAAGACCTCCGTAGATCTTTTCCTCTCCGTGGAACATATCGGCATAGATAATGAGATCTAGAATATTGTCGTCAAGATCGTGACGATAATCTTCTCTTCCGACCATAGTCTCGATACATTCTATATCCTCATTCTTTGCCTTATCGTTTATGTAATCCAGGCACTGCTTATTGGTATCTACGGCATATATTTTGCACTTGCCTCCGAATGCATACGCTGATGCAAAAGAATAGTTACCTGCACCGCAACCGTAATCCAAGATCACGGGATAGGGCACATTAACGGCACCTGAGATGAGCTTTGCGCCTTCAGTCTTCTCCCAGTTATTTACGTCATCGAATATACTCATATACCCCTCCGATCAAGCTTCGTCCTGAACACAGATGCAGATATCCATATAGCAGATACCGTCCTTCTCATATTCGTACTCAAAGCAGCCGATAACATCGTCAGTGCGTCTGTCGCTAATGCCGTTTTCCTTCAAGTGATCCAAGATTATCTTGTACCCCGCGGGGATCCTCTCGAAGGACTGCACATGCGGTTCCTTTACCGTAATAACCGCATACTTGGCATCTGCATTCCGGCAATACTCGACACCGGGGCAATTAGTCTCAAATCCTTCGGGGAGGACATATGCAGCAACGTATCCGTGAAGACCGAATCTCATCTGCTGCTCCTGAGATACATAAGGAAAATCCCAGCCTAACATCTTCGCTTCGGGATCTGCTGCAAGAAGACCGCTCCTTCTGCCCCATTCTTTCATATAACCGATAACATCCGATTCGGGATTTGCGGATATCATCACATACTTTGCCATCCTGAAGGACGGTATATTACGGATAGTTACTTCGGAATAGAGTTCATCCTTAAGCGACAAGTCTCCTCTTACAAGAGTATCCAGATCACACGAGAATATTACGCACATATCAACGAGCTTATTAAGCTCAGGGGTTACCTCATTAGATTCCCATCTGGATACAGTCTGTCTGCTGACACCCATCTTCTCTGCGAACTGTTCCTGCTTCAGCTTATTGATCTTACGCAAGTATTGAATATTAGTACCAAGGCTCATAATAATTCTCCTGTTCTTAAGATCGTTCTTCGGCCGGAGATCGAAATAATCATTCTCGATCGATGGTTTGATTATGTCACACGTTAATTTACATGTACACCACTTAAGATGTGCATTTCAAGAAGATTATGTCCTATCGACTTTACATTCAAGATCAGAGGCAGATCACTTTTTAAGATCCTTACCGGGTTCGCCCCATCCGCCGAGTGTCTTGCCGTTGAAGCTTAGATATGTCTGTGCCGTAGTCTTAACGGGAGCGATCCTTGAAAGCTTCTGCTCTACACTCTCGTCAGAAGAAAGAGACTCATCCTGAAGAATATTTCTTATCTTACAGAGCATTACAAGGCCGTCGTGCTTAGTGATGAAATCAGTTACTTCCAACTCAAAGTTAACGGGAGAGTTATTAAGGATAGGAACGTTTAATACTTCGCCCTTTCCTATATCAAGATCTATCTTCATCTTGTCGGGATCGGAACCGCTTGTGCAGCCGAGATAGTCGGCAACATTAAGGAGTTCTTCCGTAACGAGATTTGCGGAGAAGATCTTTCCTCTTTCTATGTTCTCTCTTGTAGTCTTATTGCCGCCGATGCAGCACATTGCTCCGAGTTCTCCGTCCCAGATATAACTGAACCAGCAGAACAATCCGAAGTCAGGGTTTCCGTTCTCATCGTATGTTCCGTAGAGAAAGAGTGTCTGGGGACAAAAGTCGTTATTGGGCTTCAAGCTGATCTTTTTCATGTTCGTACCTCTCAGTTTTGGGATATACGGATATTATAATGCATTCTCCCTCGGAACATACTGCATCGCAGAATATACACAGAAAGTTAACTGCATTTCGAAGATCACCGGATTATAATATCTGTATAAAGTGTGGTCTGTGTGCATCCTTATTTATTGAGGGACATGTTAATGAACAACAGGATAGCAGTATTTACCAACGGATTCAGCAATGAATTCATTGAGCACGTAGTTACAGGTCTTGAGAAGAAAGCTGCCGCAGACGGTGTCGATCTGTTTGTATTTGTCACATACTGTGCTGCGTATGACAGCGATCTTCAGAACAAGTGTCAGCTTAATATATTCCATCTTCCTGATCCCGCTACCTTCGACGGAGCAATAATGTTGACCAACACTTTTAATATCCCCGCCGAGCAGGAACGAGTCTGTGCTCGTTTCCAAAGAGCCGGTGTACCTATGCTCTCTCTCGAAGTCGAAGTTCCCGATATGTCCTGTATCAAGACAGAGAACTACAACGGCATCAGGGATCTTGCCCTTCATCTGATTGAGCACCACAAAGCCAAGAGGATCCTCTACGTTAACGGTATCGCCGGTAACACGGAGAATAATATAAGACGTCAGGCACTTATCGATGCCCTTGAAGCTCACGACATGAAGCTATATGCCGAACTGTATTGCGACTTCGGATTCTATACTGCATTCCTTCAGATGAACCACTTCCTGGATGAAGGAAACGAGCTTCCCGATGCGGTCGTATGCGGCAATGACAACATGGCGATGGGAATAAGTTCCGCCTTATCCGCTCACGGTTACTCCGTGCCCGAGGATGTCCTGCTGACGGGCTTTGACATGATGAAGGACGGACAATATACTTTCCCCATCCTTTCGACTGTATCACGAGGTTGGGATAAGTTCGGCGAGATCGCATACGACAAGCTTAAGTATCAGATGCAGCATCCTGATGAGCGTTTCTCAGAAGAATACCATTCCTTCTTCGTCCCATCCGAGAGCTGCGGTTGTCCCGCATCCGAAGAGGCAAAGAAGAACCGCTTCAACATGATCAAGAATCTGTATTTCGAGAACCTTCAGCAGAGCATTATCGACGTATTCTTCCAGCGCTTGCAGATCCCCTTATCCATGGCAGAGAAAAAGGAAGACTTCTGTGAGAAAGGCGTTGCGGCAGCAAACGATATCCCTCAAGTCGGCAAGGATTACTGCATCTGCACCGAGCCTTCCTTCTTTGAACTGGACGACGAGGAATATCCCGAGAGGATACGCGGATACAGCGAGCAGATGGATATCCTTTATGAGCTACGTGACGGAGAAAGATTGCCCCTCAGGCAATTCGATCCTTCTGAGATCTATCCGGGATATAAACACGAAGAGGGCAAGTCCGATCTTTACATATTCGCGCCGCTTAACTATCTGAACTATACCATCGGCTATATCGCATTTAAGAACGCTCCTAAGCTCCTCTTTAATCTCGATCTGCCGTTATTCGTCAAGAATATGGACGCTCAGCTTATCTCCATGCGACGCCACATTTTCTCCGAGCGCACTAACAAGGAGCTTAACAACCTTTACATGCGCGATGCACTTACGGGCATGTATAACCGCTTAGGATGCGAGAACGTATTGTACGAATACATTACTTCTCGCAAGGCAGAGAACAAGAAGTCTGTCCTCGTCTTTGCTGATATCGACAGGATGAAGACGATAAACGACTTATACGGTCACTTAAACGGAGATTTTGCCATAAAGGCTACAGCAGAAGCATTCAGAACACATTCACCCAAAGAATGGCTATTCGGTCGTTACGGCGGAGATGAGTTCATCGGGGTCGGTCCATGGCCCGAATCCGATTCCATAGAAGAACTGATCAAGCAAATCTCCGAATCAATGACCAACGACTTCAAAGCCTTGAACCTGTCCTTCAGACTTCACGCAAGTATAGGTTATGCTGTCATTGAACCCGGGGACGAAGATACGATAGATCAGTATATCGACCGTGCGGATAAATACATGTACGCTGAGAAAGAGAAGTACCACAAGCTCATCGACAGCGAGCTCTGATGTTATTCACCCAATGCCTTTTTCTCTTTGTAGTAAAGCTGCTTCTCGGCATACATCTTCGCGTCTGATTCACTTAAGAGCTCATCTATCGGCTTCTTGCCGTCTGCTGAATAACTGTATCCTATAGAGCAGCTGTATTGAGTCTCACCGACCAACTCATGGATCTTCTTGGTGAGTGCTAAAACTTCATCTTCAGATGTCTTGCGGCATACGATAACGAACTCGTCACCACCGACTCTGTATACAGAGAATCTGCGCCTGACGGCACGAAGAAAACATCCTGCTACAGTCGATATAGCGGTATCTCCTGCGGTATGTCCCTGTGTATCGTTGATCACCTTAAGTCCGTTCATATCAACTGAAACAAGAGCCGAGATCTCTTCAGGCGAACCGGAGATATCAGCGTAGTATGCCTGACGGTTAAGAAGGCCTGTAAGAGGATCTTTCTTTGTTACCTGAAGTATCGAGAATACATAATATACGAATACCGAGATAGCGATCGTAGTACAGAATATCTGAGCATATTACTGCCGATCAGGAACGGCATGACTATACCCGCCAAGAACGCAAAGGCAAATTATATTATCGGCATCTTCTCGGTCGTTCCCTTGGAACTGTGCTGTATCATCAATACGATCAGCATCGCGCAATAAAATCCGACAACGATATAAGGCAACAGTCCGAGCGGTCCGCGATGCACTGCAGCCGTTTCATCTATACGAAATACGACTCCCGTAGGAACAGATATAAGATCAACTATCGTAAGAAGGATCGCAGGGATAAATATGAACCACCTCTGTCTTTTAACAATAGTAAAGATGATCTGGGCGATAAGGAACGGAGTTGCACTGTATCTTAATGCCGTCAGGGATGTCCTGAGCACCCTGTGTTCAGCATGATCTGCAAAACGGAACTCCAGAAATACCACTATTGATAGAAGGAACACCTGGGCGATCAAAGCATACATTCGCAAAATGATCTTCTTCTCAAGAAAGACCGTAGAGATAAGGGAAGTAGCAAATCCCAGAAGAACAAGGATCAATGCCCAATTCTGAATTACATACTCGGTAAATACCATACCAGCCTCTGATTGACCATTCACAATAACCTATCGGTTTCCGATCCAAGATCGGTTTCAAGGCGTCTCCTCAGATAGCCAAAGTATAGCACAGCATTATCGGGGATTGCCCTGTTTTACTTGATCTTTAACCGTTAATTCACGAATGCGTAAATGACTTTTAATCCTCTCCGGGCTTATCCCAGAGCTGTACTTCTACATACGCATATTTTCCAAGTGACTCTTGGCAATACTTCTCTACGGAGCCGCACGCGCTTATACCTTCCAGCAGCATTGCTTTGGTAAGTACGGTCGGTACCTGACCGTGTATAAGGAGAGCACAACTGTCACCAAGAGTGAAACTTACCTGATCTTCAGGGATATCTTCAAGATCGAAGACTATCTTATCGTTTGTATCGAACCATTGGCGAAGATACTCACACTCATTGATCACAAACGAATATGGATGCAAGAGCTTAGGTCTGCCTCCGAGCTTAATGAAAGCATCGCGAACAAATTCGTCTGCCCTGTTTCTGTCGGGATAGTAATTCTTAAAGTCCGCAAACCGTCCGAAGCTCGTAGTATCAGGATGCTCCGAAGCAAGCTTCTCTGCTACACGAAAGGCTTCCTCTTCAGGTAAGTTCATTATATTCTTCCACGGATCTGTTCCGGGAAAATAGTAGTGTGTTATGTATAGTCTTCCCATATTATTCAACAGTCCACTCCGTCCAATCAATGTGATTGTATTTCATCACTTCGTCAGCGTGTTTCATCCCAAGCTTCTCATAAAATTGTACGGCATCTTCATTGGCTATGAGATATACCGCTATATCCTTCTCTCCGCCTGCGAGTTCATGAGCCTTTCTCATCATCTTTGTAGCTATACCCTGTCTCTCGTAATTACGATCGACACCAAGATCCGTAACATATAACCAATAGCAGTAATCCGTCAGCCCGAACAAGGCTCCTACTACAAGCCCTTCACTGTTTCTTGCGATAAGACTTACAGTTACATTCTGTACAAGCTTAGAGATCCTCTCTTCAAAACGTTCCTTGGGATACTGCGATCCAAGGTCAGTCCTCTTAAGAAACTCAATATATTCTTCTGAAGAAATACGTTCTTCTCTGATCACGATATTCTCATTTTCCACGGAACACTACTCCTTCTGTATATTTGTATTCAGTCCTGTGCCAGAGCCAGCATGGTTCCAAAAAACAATAGAATTACCAAGATAAAACTAAGCACACAACCGATCAATCCCAAAAGCCATATCGCAATGTGCTTTTCCCTTGAATGTCTCGTAGTATATGAGAATACCATCCCGATGATCGAGAATATCGGAACAAAAGCAATAAGGGCCATAACCTTGCCTCTTGAGTGGTATGCAGACCACAAATAAGCAGCAAAGATCATGAAGTTAAGGCCGGCCATAGCAGGCGGAATGTAGTAGGAATCCGACTTTTCCTTTTGGGGCGGTCTGTTGTTATCGCCATACTGATCGATATAGTTGTCGTCCATAATTATCTATCTCCGTTAATAACAAGAAGCGACTAAAGACTTCATCCTCATTATATCATCCGACCGGATCTCAGTAGTCACCGGATCAAAAGCGCAAATATAACTCAACAGCGATTAAAGTCTTGCTTTTCATGTTGAGCACAAAACTGAAATAATATCGATCTGAATTACAGTTTATCATGTCATAACGGCGTTAATATGAACAAAGGCACCAAAAGCAGTCAGCATAAGAGTACCCCCCATTTATTGTACCTTACGGTCCAAAAAACGGGGGTAACATCACTTGTTATGGCGGAGACGGAGGGATTCGAATTAGAAACTGTTCGTCCCATCCTACCCCAAACAATAAAATACGTAGCTTTCAGACTATAAATCGAAGCATTTTTGAACGGGTCAGTCCATTTATTCCATTCATTTTGAAGCTAATTGTCGTCAAAACTGTCGTCAAACTTACACTTACACTTTCCATATTATTACTTTTGATTGCGTCGAAATCATTCTTTTTATATCGATAGGGGATAAACTCAACTATCAAAAACACAATGACAATAACAATTGTCCTAATTACACGTTTCATATTAATCACCCTAATCTCAAGTTCTCAATCAACACAGCTGTATAATAAGCAGAATCTCCGACATCATAAACAACAAAATCAATGTCACAATTTTCCAGCATATGTGCTAACATCAACACTCTATCACAAATCCGAGAGCAAAATAATGAAGCAACACATCAGTGTTGCTTCTTATTTAGCGGAGATATAAATAATCTAACGTCCAGACTCATTAGTCTACTTGCAGATCTTCACCATACGCGGGATCATCTATCGGTATAAACGCCGGAGCTCCGTTTATATAATTGAAACGAATCTCGTTCTCCTCCTCAAAATAAACGATGCTATCAGCTTCTATTAAGGGATAATTGAACGGGTCTATACCTGATTCGGCAATATCATATAACACATCCAAGAAATAGTTCACTCTCTCCTCTTGCGACATATTACGATACTCGTCTGATTCAGAAATATCATGAAGCCTTTGATTTACTACTCTAATCTCTTGTAATTCTAATGATATTGTTTCTGTTTCCTCTGAAGAAACAGATACCGTTACTGTAGTTGTAGTTACAGTTATTACAGTTGTTGTATCTTCAGAATGGGATGTCGTCTCTGATGAACTACTTATAGAAGTAATATCAGACTGGTCGACATCATCTCTCCAACAAGAAGTGAGAAATATAAGAATTAACAAACTACATGCAATGAAGTGTTTTTTCATATTAATCCCCTTTAAGCAAGATGTACATTATCAATAAGCGCCATTGTATCATATGCAGAATCTCCTGTATCAGAAACAACAAAGTAGATTGTAATATTCTCACCGGCATATTCACTAACAGGAACTGAACGTTCTTGCCAACCAGTTTGGTAAACAGTATTATCTCCACCGGCAAAATTAATGCCACTAACACTATTCCAATGAGCTGTATTGGTCAGCACAGAATATGCAACATTTCATCGATAAAGTCTCATAGAATCCATATAGAACGATTGCAATTGTCGTCAAAACTGTCGTCAAAACCGACATTTTAAACAATAAAAAATCCCGAAAGCCCGTAATATAAGGCTTTCAGGATCTCAAATTTGGCGGAGACGGAGGGATTCGAACCCTCGAGCCCCGGAGGGCTAACGCATTTCGAGTGCGCCTCGTTATGACCACTTCGATACGTCTCCATGTGCACGGACTATTGTATATAAAAAGTCCGATGATTTCAATCTTTTGGTGTCAGAAGCCTTTCGAGGCAAGTTTCTTTACCATATCTACGTAGAAGTCCACGATGTCAGTTATGCCTTCTGCTTTTTTCTTAGTAAAGGGGCGTCTTCTAAGATCCACTTCGTCACAGTGGGAAATGCCTCTTCCCGTCGCTCCCGTATATACTCCGCGGAAGTCTCCCCACTTTACGGCTCTCGGCGTAAGAAGGCCGTCGTTCTCTCCTTCTATCAGCTTTACCACAAAGTGCGGGAACCACATTATTATGTCGCTGAATGCATGGCTGAATGTAAATGCGAAGCTTTGATAGTAGACATCAGGGACGTCGGGGTTCTCTTGGTTGAATTTCTCCGCGTCGCTTGTCTTAAATCCCATTACGGCATCGTATACGTCAGGGTCGCCGTCGCCTAATATCTTGAAGCAAAGGTCGCAGCAATTGCATGCAAAGCGCACCATCCAGTCAGGGAAGTACTTTATCTTATCTACCGTAAGAGAGCCGTTATGGGGCGTATTTACGGTGGATACGGATGCGATGTATCTGCCCATGCCCAGAGTCGACATGGCGTATCTTATATCGAGGCCTCCCTTGGAGTGAGCGATGACATTGAACTTCTCTATGCCGTGTTCCTTAACAAGGGATTCTATCCTCTCTGCAAGATGCTTAGCATTGGTCTCGACCGAGCCGCAGCTGTCCTGACCGCCGAAGTATATCGTGCAGCCTTCCTTCTCAAGTGCAGCCGGGATCCTTCCCCAGTAACCTAAGTGCTTTCTGTCGCGAAATCCCATTCCGTGTACCATCAGAATAGGATATTTAAGTGTTGCCATATATCTCTCCGCGTAAGTTTATTCCGAGATTTACTCTACCACAGAAGAAGTTATATTCAAACTGCCGAAGTAAGGTCAGGCTCCACCCAGTGCTTATCTTCGTAAAGGGCGTCGTCGGCAGTCTTCGTGGCACGTGCAAAATCCGAGAGCTTGCCGCTGTACTCCGCATAACCTATCGCTGCCCTTAAGTCGTACTTAGCCCCCGATTCTTTGTTGTGGCTATATACGGAATCCTTAAGACGCTCCTTTAAGTACTCCGCCTCTCCGTCGTCTTTAAGCTTGGCGATGATGATGAATTCGTCTCCGCCGTATCGTGCTATGAAGTGACGGTGACTTTCGACGGCGCATGCGATCTTAAGTCCTTCTGCGGCCTTTACTATGGCCTTGTCGCCTTCTATATGTCCGTAAGTATCGTTTATGGACTTAAACTTATTAAGGTCGATCATGAAGACATATATCTTCTCGTCAGCGTCGGTCGCTCTAAGATCATTGGAGATATAACGCTTAAGCTGTGCTCTGTTATTAAGTGACGTAAGTGGATCTTGTGAGACGATATCCTCCAGATTGACGATATAAACGTAGATCATCATGATGGTTATACCGAAGCAGAAAAGCGGGGCATTAAGGAAAAGCGTCTGAACTACACCGGCGACACTTACGACAAGAGGATAAAAGCCGCTTGTTATATACTTCTTCCTTGAAGCGTAGTTTTCTTTCCTTCCTGCTCGCACAAATGACTTAAAGACCGCTATAAGGATGTAGATCAGCGGTGACGACAGAAAGATCCCGCAGTAAAGGAGCGTCACCTCGCCGTCTGCATTCAGGATATAGTCGCTTTTAAATATACAAAGGAAAAGCATAAGGATAGCCGACGATATGGCTACGCTCTTGGTATAGAGCCTGTTCCTCTTATAGTCCATATACTTGGCTCCCTGACTTACTTCTACATATAAGAACCAGTAGAATGTCATGAACGCCATCAGGGTATTATTACCCCAGTTAACAAGGAGCACTGCCGTCCTGCAGCTGTGGAATATCCCTCCGAGCTGCATTGCCCAGAAGCTGTCGCAGGCGAAGTAAAGGATGCTGAAGATGAGAACTCTATCATAGATGAGCTGCTTCTCCTGCCTGTCTACACTATGTATGTTCTTGAAGAGCAATATCGAGAAAATGATCATGCATACGATATTGGCTTCAACATAAAAGAATGTATAATCCAGATCCATATTGGGATTCTAACATAAGAAAGGCCGCCGACTACGAGTACGGCGGTCTTATTAAAATTCTTTTTACAAACAGGTCACGAAAGTCATATAGTTTCCACGTTTATGTCCGTAACCTCGTATCCTGCGTCTTCTATAGCCTTAGATACCGAATCTTTATCCAAGGTTTCCTCGGATTCGATTACCGTAACCTTAGCTTCGTGATCCGAATTGACGCTTATTACCTTGAAGTTATCCGAGATCGCATCGTTTACATGCTTCTCGCACATCATGCACATCATGCCGGTAACATTAACTGTAGTCTTATACATAGGCATCACTTCTTGAGAGTCTTTGCGATGGTATCAACATCGGGAAGATCCACCTTGACCTTCTTCTCAACTTCATTGATAGCCTTATCGACTGCAGCCTTAGCTTCCTTATTCTTGGAAACCTTGTCTACTGCATCCTCTGCTGCATCCTTGATCTTGTTTACATCGAGAGCCATTTATGTATCCTCCTTAGGAATAAGATGGTTATATTATATCACTCTGCTACCTTACATGAACGGATACAGACTCCGAGCTTACGATCGTCATCCACACCGTCCTTTTCCTTCGGGGACCAGACTTCATTAGGATGTATCCTTATGATGCCGCTATTCTCATCAACCTTTATACGGATAGTGATCTCGGGTCTGTTGATCCTATTAAGCCTTCCGGTGTATCCGCACACTATCCTGCCTCGACCTATCACTTTATCAAGTTCGTTATATATACGGATCTTATTGGAGAACCTGGATCTCAGGACCAGTTCCACCTTCTTCCCCGTGAACCTTCCAAGATCGATCTTGCTGTCACTTCCGGTCCATCTGAAAAGCTCACCGTTCTCATCTGTCTCCACGGGATATGTGTCCTTGAAGAGGATATCCTTCTTAAGGTTCAGGCACGAGCCGTTATATTCCTTAAGTTCAGCATCGCAAAGGAGCACATCCCAATGCGCATCGTAGCCCTGCCATCTCTGACCGGTATTCTCATTCTCATCAAAGATCTCATAGATCAGGACATTTGGGATATCACATAAAACTTGCCTTATTCGCATCTCCTTAATGTGGTTCACTACAAGAAGATATGCATTGGGACCGTACTTCTCTCTTATGATCGCTCCAAGGCGCCTTGCATCGTCGACTGAAATGTTCAGACGGACAAAGAGGATATCTTTATCCTGTCCTTTAAGTGACAGTACTCTGTTCAGGCGGCGGGTCACGATATCCTTTACCTCAGGGTAAGCTTCTTCATATGTCTTATCCTTGGGAAAGATATGCTGATGTATCGCATTGAACTTAGTATCGGTTATCCTTCTGCATTCGCTCTGACTCTCACATTCTTCAACGAGATTTCCAAGCGTCAGCCATCCGTCAAAATCAGATTCCACAGCGCGGATGATATCCTCAGGTTCGGTAAGGAATACCCAGTCGAATGGCATGGATTCCTTACGAAGTTCAAGTCTTTTAAGCTGAAAAGCCACCTGACATGTACCGCCCAGGGATATGACATTATCCCATGTCTTAAAGCGCAATATAGGATCGAGATCCTTCTCGCTTATTACATCGATATATTCCATATGCACCTCTTGATCACGACACGAATGTAACGTTCTCGATCGCGAATCCAAGCTGCCTCGGATCGGCCGGATTATTTATCGATGCATCCCACAGGTTCGACTCAAATCTTATAACATTATCACCTTCATCGAACATTTCGTCGTCTATTTGAAGCGTGAATCCTTCTTCGTTAACGCCGGGAGCAAGAGTTACCGTGTCGATGAACTCATCGTTGATATATACATCTATACTGATGCATCCGTTTTCTGCCGCACCGAAGGGGATTCCTGGCATAAGATCAACGGTCATCGTATAATCACGGTCTTCAAGATCGCAGTTAAGTTCCACGACTTCGGAACCTGTCCATGCGTATGTAAGCTCATAGCCTGCAAGACCGGTGTAGCTGTCGTAGAAATCCGAGATAGGATATTCCCTGAGATCCGTATGCGCCATCCTGTATACGTAGATCGTCTCTTCCCTTGAAGAGAAATCAGTAGGATACAAAGTCACGGGGAAGGGATCTCTCGTACAATCCTCTTCGTAATCGTAAGTATTCATATAAACAAGTTCGAACTCGGTATCAGTATCGTACATCGGATAGCGCTTTATGACGTATATATCCTTATGGTCATTCCAAAGATCCACAGCCATCTCTTCGAAGTCCTTATACTGCGGATAGACGTCGGCGTCAGTCATGGCATCTATGCCTGCCCACATAACGAGCCTTGAATTCTCGGCGACTATAACGGCATCGTCCTCGTCAAAGAGCTCTGTGATGGAATTCATTACTTCCCATGTGACTTTCGTATCGTCTCTGCTTGTAAGAAGCGACATATTGGTGGGAACGAATATGCTCATGCAAAGAACAAATACGGGAACCGTGATATATGCCTTTATATTCTTCCTTTCGTTAAGAACAAACATAACAAACAGGACCGCTACAGAGAGGAAGGGCACAAGATATCTGGTGTAATACATCAGAGGATGTGCGGAACCGTTAAGGAATGCTGAATAGACAAGTACAAGGTAGAAGAACATGATGGACAATGTGGATGTCTTATTATCCTTGATCATGTCTGAAGGTCTTACGAGCGCCAGGACTATCGCGGCTACAAAGAGGATAAGTCCTCCCGCCATAGCGTAGTTATAGAATGTAGTCCTCATGAACAGCTTAAGTCCGTCAAGAGCCGTAGGCTGATCTGCCCTTACGATACCCAGGGCGATCTTAAGGATCGGAACAGCTATCAGAACTCTAAGCCCCCATCTGAATATCTTATTCTTACCAAGTATCAGGAGCCTGTTGTTATTTCTTAAGAACTTACCTATGAAGATAGTAAAGAGAGAGATAACAAACATATAGATAAGCGCTACCAGGATGACCTGACCGTCAAGATCGCTGACACTGTGTTCCGCACCCTTTATAACAAATAACCTCATGTAGTTATTTCTTGTATAGATCGGCTGGATCCTGCTCATGGTAAAGAAGCTCATAACCTGAAGAGCCGGCATCGCATACATAAGGCCAACATATTTCTTCTCTGCAGTTGCTATATACCTGAAGGCATATACACCGATAAAAAGCGGAACGATGGTATAGAAAGATACGTGATACATGCCGTATACAGCTGCGGGAACTATGCTCAAGATATCAGACCACTTGGTGTCGGTCGTAAGAAGCCACAGGAAGAGCATTATAAGAAGTGCCATGAAGCTCTCGGTAAGAGAAGACTTCATGAGCCATATAACGGCAGGCGAGAATCCTACCGCAAAGCATGACAGGCAGCTGTATACCTTACTGAAACCGAGTCTTACGGTGACAAAATAAGTAAGGAAGATAAGAAGGACATAGATAAGAGTCTGCACGCCCTGGATATCCTCGGGACCGAATATGCTTCCCCATGTTGCCATGAGAGCGGAAAATGACGGTATACCGTGGATATATCTTAAGGAAGGGCTTATACCCTCGTGATAGTTGGGATCCTTATATCCTTCGCGAAGCGCGTCGAAGCCGTTGGTGTAGTCGATGCTCTGCTTAAATGTCTCCCTGTCCTCCTCGGAAAGGTCGTAGTAGCCTTCAAAGTCCTTGACCGCAGAAGTATCTCCGCTCATGTAGTAGAGAGCCTGAACCTGATATCCGCCTTCGTCCTGACCCATGCCGTAGCAGCCGTTCTTAAGGCTCACGAAAGGCACCAGGAATACACATATTATTATCGGTATGAGTGCATTTCGTACAGAAGTATCGCACACGAACTTCTTTCCCTTCTTAAGAAGGAGCGTAGCCGTCAAGGTAAGGGTCGATACGATGAACATCGTACTTACTGTCCTTAATACGGAATACTTATCTATGGTGAAAAGCACAAAGCTTATGACGACATGAAGACACATGAGAAGTGCCGTTCCTACCGCTACAGATTCAAATATATTACGTTTGCCGAGGATAACTATCGCCGTTATGGAAGCAGCGAATACCGCTATCAGGGACAAGACTCCTATCAACATCACAAAACCTCCGTAAGATACATATACGTATTATACTTCTTCATCAGGGATCCTTTCATAATAACCGAAGTTGGTATCCCCGTATACGAAGTGATCGACCACTTCGTAACCTTCGAACTCAGTGTCTTCCGACCAGAACTTGATAAAGTGGTCGGCACCTTCGACATCTTCAAGATAGAACCTGAAATCATCGGTCCCGTCATCTCTTCCCATCTCCAGAAAGAGTGCCGATACTCCATACCCTTCCGCGACCGTATCAGGCGCGATACGTGAATCCATATCAAGGGCAAATTCCCTGAAGCCTTTATAGTCCCAGGCACCGGAATCCCTGATGCCGAAGATGTTCTTATAGTAATTCCTGTTCATGGCGCCGAATGTAAAAAGCGCTGTGCAGGCGTAGATACATGCCGTCTTCTTGATGACAGAATAAAGATCCTTCTTCGAATCTATGCCTGATGCAAGTACAGATGCGGCAAGGACGCAATACCCCAGAAAGATCGCGGGACCTCCTTCACTGTCATTGACATAATATGTGATTATCCCTATCCCGAATATAGAAGTCGAGAGTGCGAACATCACCTTGGAGGAATCGTTATGCTTTATTATAAGCTGCCACGCTCCCCAGAGAGCACACACCATACAGATCATCACGGTATGTATATATTCGGCATTGCCGATGGCGATCGGCGAGCTGATGCTGGCTATATGTCCTGCGGACTTCATATATCCCGTAAGAGCCTTAAGGCCCATAACAAAGCCGCCCCTTGATCGGTTGAAGATATTAAGGACAGCAAGAGCCAAGGCGCAGGAAGATATCACAGTCACCATCTCCGAGACGATCAGTGACAGCAACCTGTTGCGCTCCCTGCCGAAGATCACGCAGCCGCTTATGCCCCAGGCTACTGCGCAGAGGATACCTGATTCCATGTTCCATATGACCGCACATGTCGTGAGTATAAGTCCTGCGGCAAATACCTTGCCTGACTTTATGCCCCTTCTTCCCATTAAGGTGAGAGCAAGGATCGTCAGTGCCGGGAATATCATCCTGTGAGGAAAGCTCATCCAGTACATGCTGACCGCAAGTATACCGCTGACACCTAAGACAGCAAGAGATGTGATCTTGATAATAAACTGCTTTACCGATAAGACAAGCGATACTGCAAGTGAGATATAAGTGATCGCTGCAAGGCTCCCCATAAGAAGACCGATGGTCCTCATGTTGGCTCCAAAGAGCTTCAGAGGGAGGATAAAGAACAGCGCATAGTGGCCGTAGAGCTCAGATTCCAGCCCTCTGAAAGGATGGCCGAAATAGATATTCACGATGGAATCTATATAGGAAGACGAATGAAATACGTTATACATAGTCCCGAATGACCATGTGGTGAACGTATTCATATAGCAGCAGCTGAGGAACCACAACGCCGCAAATCCCGCTGTCTCTATGACTATTACCGCAGTCTTTATTGTCTTGAGCCTGTCGTGATCTATTAAGCGCGAGTAGATAACGACGGTGCCGATAACATAAAGAAACAGCGCTATAAGGTACTTGGGCGTATATCTCTTATCCCCTGAGAGGAACTGATAGATCTCGAAGCTTATGACCAGGAAGAATACTGAAGCCGCTGCTGTTATAACGGCGGACAGTACCTTATTCTCTTCTGCCGGCAATGATCTTCGAAGTATAGGAAATGCCGCTACAGACACCATAAGCCACACTAATACAGCCAACACATATGTCTTTATGTTTCCGAGAGACGCTATCCCTATGGCAGAATCGGGAGATGCGACAGACGCTCTGACAAATACAAAAGAAGCTATGGATCCGAGGACAACGGAGATCAAGAAGGAAAGCTTTTCCCTGTTATCTGACTTTGCTTCCGACATTCATTCCCTCACTGCTCTTCGCTATGGATCTTCTCAAAATATCCGAAGTTGGTACCGTTGTAGCAGAAATGATCTACACACTCGTAACCTTCGAACTCGACTTCTTCAGACCAGAACTTGATAAAGTGCTCTGATCCGTCTACTTCTTCAAAATTGAAATGGAAATCATCGGTTCCCCTGTCTCTTCCCATGGCAAGGAAAAGCGCGGTGGTTCCGTATCCGCCTCCGACTGTATCGGGAGCTATCCTGGAATCAACATCGTCCGCGAATGCCTGGAAGCTGTCATATTCCCACGCCTGAGTGGGTTCTATGTTCAGGTGATTGAGCCTGAAGTCCCAGTTGATCGCACCGAATACATAGATCACGACGCATGCATATACACAAAGGCCCTTCTTTATCAGGGAATAAAGATCGACGGAACGGTCGATGCCGGAAGCTCCCAGAGCAGCTGCCATGATGAGATAGATCATGATGATCGTGGGACCGCCGTCAGAGTCATTTACATAGTATGTGGCAAGACCGATACCGAATACCGCTACACCCAAAGAAAGCATAACCTTGGACGAGGAATCTTCTTTTATAAGCATCTTCCACAGTCCCCACAGACCACAGATCATGCAGAGGATGACCATATGAACATATTCAAGGTTGCCGATCGGAACCGGTGAAGCCTGATGCGAGACGAATCCGCTGGTAAAAGAATATCCCACCAGATCCATAAAGGACATTGCCTCGCCGCCCGCATGATGGTTGTAGATATTAAGGATCGCAAGTGCCGCACCCGAAGATACGACTACTGTAGCAACGAAGGATATGATCAGATTAACGATCTTAGGAAGCTTCTTTCCTAATGCAAAAGTTCCGCATATGCTCCATGCGATAGTACAAAGGATCCCCGTCTCAAAGTTCCATATAAGAGCGGACGTTGTCAGTATGAACCCCGAGAAGAACAGTACCGTCCTGAACTTCTTCATCTTTCCGAATACCGCGATAAGAAGCAATGTCAGCGCAGGGAAAAGTATCCTGTGAGGATAGCTCTGCCAGTACATGCTGACTGCAAGGATACCGCTTACGCCGATCGTTGCAAGAGATGCTACCTTCACTATGAACTGCTTTATCGACAGATGAAGCGCCAGCGCGATCGATACATATGAGATCGCAGCGAAGGAACCCATAAGTATTCCTATGGACTTGGTATTTGCTCCCATTATCTTGAGCGGTATGATCATAAGAAGCGCGTAGTGACCGTATACTTCAGATTCCATTCCCACGAACGGATGGCCGTAAAATATGTCACCTATGGTATCGATATATGCGGAAGTGTGGTAGATGTTATACATCATGTCGAAGGACCAGGGCGTATAAGTATTCTGGTAGCAACAGTTGAGATACCAGACTCTTGCAAAGTAAAATACTACACCTGCCAGGATGACGCCTTTAAGGATGAAGAGACATCTCTCCTCATAAAGGCTATAGACCAGTACTGTAGCTACTACAAATGCGGTGCAGCGTATAAGGACCTTCGTCGTACTTCCTTCGCCCGTAAAAAGATAGGCCTCGCGGCTCATGTAAGCAAAGAACGCCAAAGCGATAATGCCAAGAAGTGCCGATATCCCCTTCTTGCCCTTGGAAGGCAGGATCTTGGAGAAAACGATATAGATACCGGACGAAGATATAAGCCACAAAAGGATCGATATAATGTATGTCTTTATATTGCCGAGAGTCTCTATTCCGAGAGACGATGCGGGTTTACCAAACGAATACTTTACAAATAGTGTGGTGATGACAAGACCGATACCGGCGGATAAGAAGAAGGCACTCCTCTCCTTGTCGTAAAAGTGATCTTCCTGCATCTTTATCCCCCTATAAGATCTACGAATTGTCTGGCAAGTCTTGCGGATCTTCCGCCGCCTCTTAAGGCGAACTGCTCCGCCTTGAGATCCAGTTCCTCATCGGATATCTTGATACCTCTGATCTCACAAAGCTTATGGACTATCGTTAAGAAGTCCTGCTTATTGGGCTTATCGAAGAGGACCTTAAGGCCGAATCTCTCTGAAAGTGACATCTGCTCCGCAATAGTATCCGACTTATGGATCTCGTCGCTTCGATCTGCAAAAGATTCCTTTATCAGATGTCTTCTGTTACTTGTCGCATATATGACGATATTCTTCCTGCCGCCTGATGCAGCGCCTTCAAGGACGGACTTTAAGGAACCGATCCTGTCGTCGTTACTTTCAAAGGAGACATCGTCTATAAAAAGTATGAACTTCATGGGGATCTGAGAGAGCATCTCTATAACTTCATGAAGGTTCATTATCTCAGTCTTTGGAAGCTCTACAAGGCGAAGGCCGTCCTTCTCGAACATCCTTGCCACTGCCTTAACGGTAGAAGACTTACCTGTTCCCGCATCACCGTATAAAAGGGCATCTGCTGCTCTCTTCCCCATAAGGAAAGACCTGGTGTTGGAGATAACCTTCTCGCGTTGCCTTTCGTAGCAGAAGAGCTCCTCGGCCTTAATGGGATCGGGATGCTTTACGGGTTTTATCTCGCCTTTATCTATCTTGAACATAAGATACTTGGCGTAGATGCCGTATCCTGTTGTCGCAAGATTATCTATGACACGCATATACTGCGTCTTGAAGTCTATCTGAGACGATGTAAAGTCGGGAAGATATCCGTCGTAGTACATCGCTTCCTTGAAGTCGTAGGAAGTATTGCTTCCGATCTGCGTCAGAAGATCAAGTTCCCTCTCCGCCGTAAGCGTGATAAGAGTACTCATCTGCGTTGCTTCCTCGGGATTAACCAGTGTATCTATCCTGTGCTTTAAGTAAGGGTTCATGTCCTCAAGGAGCGCATCCCACATGGCACCTGAGAGGTCGGCATCGGTCCTTAATGAATACAATACGGAGACGAACTTGCCGTAGGCTTCGATCATCTCATCTATTGTATAGCCCGCTTCCATCTTCTTTAAGAATTCGCACAGACTGTTCAGGGGCTCCGCATAGCGAACCCCTCTGAACAATGCAAGTGAATCTATCTCTCTTAAAAGATCAGACATTGATTATCGCACCCTTGTCTGCAGAAGATACCATCTTGGAATATCTCTTAAGATATCCCGTAAGCTCAGGCTTCTCGTGAAGCTTCATCGTCTTCTTTCTCTCTTCGAGTTCCTCGTCGGATACCTTAAGTGAAATGCTGTAGTTAGGGATATCTATGGAGATGATATCTCCGTCCTTAACATATGCGATAGTACCACCGCTTATAGCCTCGGGGCTTACGTGACCTATGGAAGCACCTCTTGTAGCGCCGGAGAATCTTCCGTCCGTGATAAGAGCTACATCCTTATCAAGTCCTGCACCTGCGATGGCGGATGTGGGAGATAACATCTCTCTCATACCGGGACCGCCTGCGGGACCCTCGTATCTTATTACGATGACATCGCCCTTCTGAACCTTACCGTCGTAGATAAACTTGATAGCCTCTTCTTCGGAGTTAAAGCATCTTGCAGGTCCTTCGTGAACCAGCATCTCGGGTGCTACCGCAGACCTCTTTACTACACATCCGTCGGGAGCGAGATTACCCTTTAAGATCGCAAGTCCTCCGGTCTTGGTGAAGGGATCATCAAGAGGTCTTATGACCTCAGGATCGATAACGAAGCTTGATGCTACGTTCTCCTTCAAGGTCTTGCCGGTTACTGTCATAACATCGCCGTTAATAAGGCCGCCGTCAAGAAGCTCCTTAAGAACTGCATGGATACCGCCTGCTTCGTTAAGGTCCTCCATGTATGTCGGGCCTGCGGGAGCTAAGTGGCAGATATTAGGTGTTCTCTCGGAGATCTCATTAACGTGTGAAAGATCGATCTTGATGCCGCACTCGTTAGCGATAGCGGGCAAGTGAAGCATGGAGTTAGTGGAACATCCGATAGCCATATCGGCAGCGAGCGCATTCTCGAATGCTTCTGCAGTAAGGATATCTCTGGGTCTGATATTCTTCTTAACACACTCCATTACCTGCATACCTGCATGCTTAGCAAGCTCGATCCTTGCGGAATATACGGCAGGGATAGTACCGTTGCCCTTGAGACCAAGACCCAATACCTCAGTTAAGCAGTTCATGGAATTAGCCGTATACATACCCGAGCAGGATCCGCATGTGGGACAAACCTTCTCTGCGAATTCCTCAAGCTTCTTATCGTCGATCTTACCTGCTGCATATGCGCCTGTTGCTTCGAACATCGCTGAGAGAGATCTCTTCTTGCCTTCAACTCTTCCTGCGAGCATGGGGCCGCCGCTTACAAATACCGTAGGGATATTAAGTCTTGCGGCTGCCATTATAAGACCGGGAACATTCTTGTCGCAGTTAGGGACCATAACAAGTCCGTCAAAGCCGTGAGCCATTGCCATGGCCTCGGTGGAATCGGCAATAAGATCTCTCGTTACAAGAGAATACTTCATGCCCGTATGACCCATTGCTATACCGTCGCATACTGCGATGGCGGGGAATACGATAGGAGTTCCTCCTGCCATTGCTACGCCGAGCTTAACTGCCTCGACGATCTTATCTATATTCATATGACCCGGGACTATCTCATTATATGAACTTACGATACCGATAAGAGGACGCTGCTGCTCCTCCTTAGTAAGTCCCAATGCGTGGTAAAGCGACCTGTGAGGCGCATTATTAAATCCTTCAACGATAGTATCCCTGATCATGGAAAGTACCTTCTTTCAAAAAAACTTTTATTATTATAACACGCATACGCGCGAGAGACACTTTTAGATATTTATCGTTTTCCGAATGAAAATAAGAACTTTTCATACAAGATAGAAGATCTCGTCCTCTATCTCATATGGATCATCATTCAAGTTCTCATATGCATCGATATATCCGACCGGTATTCCGTTGTCTTCGAACGATGCCTGCAATATCTGAATCTCCGCGACCCTTGCATCATCGTCATATATGTATACCATAAGACATTCATCTATATTATCTCCGAACTTCGGAACATAATTCTCCCACATATCGAAGGTTATAGCCTCAAGGCTTTCCTGATCGATGACCTCAGGTTCAATATCAATGGAATATATCGAATATTCGGCATTTCTTATAAGATCGGAATAATCATCCCCGTTCTTATAGTCTCCGAATTCCACGGAAATACACTCTGCATGGATATTGGCATTATCGGGAAGGCCGTATATCTCATCAAGATAAGTGTCCAGAGCTTCCGTGAACCCTTCGTTGTTATTAGCAAAAGCATGCATGAGGTCATTATGGTCGTCGAATTCATTAGTATCCATGTCACGTCTTACCGTGAAAGTCACTCCGTCAGGCAGCACGGGAGTATATATTTTGAATTCCTCGTCTTCCATAGACGTCAGAACGATCCCGGCATCTAAAGCGAACTCCTCGCCGTACTTATCTTCAAGGAATGTTCGAATTTCAGCTTCGGCCCTCGTGCTGTAGACGATCTCTCTTCCCCTGTAAACAAGGCAGGGAACAGCGACCAACGCCGTGAAGATGCATGCATATATGGCTGCGGGACGTCTTACGTTCTTCGGTCGCATCCTAAGATATAAAGTGCCGAACAGTATCTGATACAGAAGACATGCAGGCAGGATAGGCAGAATGGTGATCAGCATACCGCTGTAGATCACTGCTTTAAGACCATACAATGTCCCGCTATAGTCCAGGAATCCGAAGAATACGCTGATCCCAAAGACAGCAGAATATGCAAGGTAGATATAGGGCAGAAAGCTCAGATAATAAAGTATCGCGCCTAATATCCCCAATAATCCCAAAGGCTTTTCTTCTCTAGTCTTATCATGCATATGAAGTCCCTCCCTTCATAATACTTTGACTATCAAACTATCTTCAAGATAACACACGCGCAACAGCTCGTCAAATTTATTTTAGGGCAGCTTAGAGGCACCTGTCTCCACCCTCGTCTCCACTTTTTAAAATCGGAGACTGTGGTGGAGAAAAATCAGTCCATTTTGCCAGTTTTGTCTCCACCCTCGTCTCCCAATTAAGCAAATGGCAGACAGGCGCGGAGACACTCGATCTTGTCCGCCCAAGATATCCCTTCCACAATTCAAGGGTCAAAGGTTCCAACGACCTTCCCCCATATCTCTTCATGATCCGATCTTCGAGCATACTAAAAGACCTCCCGGGCAGCCATGTCCCGAGAGGTCTTACTCCTAACTCCTATAGGATAGTGATCAGTTGTTGATGAGCTTATCTTCGTCAGACCAGCTGTAGAGCTTTCTGATCTCAGCTCCTACCTTCTCAGCGGGATGCTCAGCACCGAGCTTTCTCATAGCCTTGAAGTGAACCTGGTTGCCTGCATCGCTCATGTCGAGGAGGAAGTCCTTAGCGAATGTACCGTCCTGGATATCCTTAAGGACCTTCTTCATTGCCTTCTTAGTATCCTCAGTGATGATCTTGGGACCTGTGATGTAGTCACCGTACTCAGCTGTGTTGGATACGGAATATCTCATGCCTGCAAATCCGCTCTGGTATATAAGGTCTACGATGAGCTTCATCTCGTGGATGCACTCAAAGTATGCGTTACGAGGATCGTAACCTGCCTCAACGAGTGTCTCGAAGCCTGCCTGCATAAGAGCTGTTACACCGCCGCAAAGAACAGCCTGCTCACCGAAGAGGTCTGTCTCTGTCTCTGTTCTGAAGTTTGTCTCAAGAACGCCTGCTCTTGCGCCGCCGATACCTGCAGCATATGCAAGACCAAGATCCCATGCATCGCCTGTAGCATCCTGCTCAACAGCGATAAGACAAGGTGTACCCTTACCTGCCTGATACTCGGAACGTACAGTGTGTCCGGGAGCCTTGGGAGCGATCATGATAACGTTGATGTCACTTGCGGGCTTGATGCAACCGAAGTGGATATTGAAGCCGTGTGCAAAAGCAAGTGTCTTACCTGCTGTAAGGTTAGGCTCGATGGACTCCTTGTAGAGCTTAGCCTGCTTCTCATCGGGAATAAGGATCATGATGATGTCGCCGACCTTTGTAGCCTCCTCTACGGACAATACCTTAAGGCCCTGAGACTCAGCCTTAGCCTTGCTCTTGGAACCCTCGTAAAGACCAACTACTACGTTAACGCCGGAATCTGTAAGGTTAAGAGCGTGTGCGTGACCCTGGGAGCCGTAACCGATGATAGCTACTGTCTTTCCGTCAAGCTTTGAAAGATCGCAATCCTTCTCATAAAAGATCCTGTTTTCCATTTGAATATACCTCCACAAAATTAGATTCTGTTATTACTTAGAGAGCATGCTCTCGGGGCCGCGCTCAAGAGCGACGATACCCGTACGGCACATCTCAATTATACCGAAAGGTTTCATATTGTCGATAAATGCATCGATCTTATTTGTATCTCCCGTGATCTCAAGACACATTGCATCTGCTGAGTAGTCGATTATCTTGGCTCTGAAGACAGATGCCGTATCTCTTATCTCGGCTCTTGTATCGGGAGAGTTCTTTACCTTGATGAGCATGAGCTCTCTCTTTATTGCCATATCGGGAGAGATGACTTCGACTTTCTTAACGTTATAGAGCTTCTTAAGCTGATTTATAAGCTGAGCTCTGTCGGTCTTCTCATTACTTAAGGAGATGGTGATACGGGAGTAGTTGGGATCTTCCGTCTCGCCCACGGTGAGAGTGTCGATATTGAAGCCGCGGCGTGTGAACATGCTGGTGACACGTGTCAATACACCGTATTTGTTCTCTACATAAACTGCGATAACAAAACTATTCTTGCTCATTCCTCTGCCTCCTCTCCGATTATAAGCTTATCGAAAGTTCCGCCGGGTCTCATCATGGGAAGTACCTTAAGATCCTTGTCGACAGTAAGATCGATAAGAGTGGGACCTTCCTGAGAATATGCATCAGCGAAAGCCTTCTTGAAGCTCTCAAGATCTGTCGCACGATAACCCTTGGCACCGAAGCTCTCAGCAAGAGCGACGAAGTCCGTCTTCCTGTTAAGAGTCGTATTGGAATACTTCTTGTCATAGAACAATGTCTGCCACTGTCTTACCATTCCGAGAACGCCGTTATTAAAAAGGACGATCGTAAGAGGAACATTATAAGTAACTGCTGTAGCAAGCTCATTTAAGTTCATTCCGAAGGAACCGTCACCCGTAAAGAGGACTGTTCTCTTACCGCTTCCGTATGCCGCACCGATAGCAGCACCCATACCGAAGCCCATTGTTCCGAGTCCGCCTGAGGAGATCCATGTGCGCTTGTCCATGAACTCGAAGTACTGGGCAACCCACATCTGGTGCTGACCAACGTCAGTTGCGATCTCAGTATCGGGAGTGACCATGGTGGATACTGCCTTTATTGCATCAGCGGGAAGGAAATCCGTGAATTCCTGCTCTGCTTCCTGACCCTTGAGCTTCTCAATCTTAGCTTCCCAGTTAGGAAGCTGCTTAGCTTCAACCTTATCTATGAGCTTAGTTAAGAAATCACAGATATCGCATGCTGCACCCAAGTTGATATCAACGTTCTTACCAAGCTCAGCGGAATCGATGTCGATCTGAATCTTACGAGCGCCTGCGGAGAACTTAGAAGTGTTACCCGTAGCTCTATCTGAGAACCTTACGCCTACACCGATAATAAGATCTGCCTTAGCCATTGCCTTGGAAGATGCGTAATGTCCGTGCATACCCTGCATTCCGAGGAATCTCTTATTGGATACGGGTACTTCGGACAAGCCCATCATGGAGCATCCGATATAAGCATCGATCTTATCGGCAAGCTTAGCTATAAGCTCACCTGCGCCCGCTCTTACCGCACCGCCTCCGAAGTAGATAAAAGGTCTTCCTGCCTCGGCGATCATGGAAGCAGCCTTAGCTACACCCGCGTCATCAGCGGGAGCGCCGCCTGTCTTCTCAACGGGCTTAACTGCCTCGAAGTCGCACTTTGCACCCTGTACATCCTTGGGGATATCTACAAGTACGGGACCGGGCCTGCCGGACTTTGCGATCCTTATAGCTTCTCTCAGAGTATCGGCAAGATCCTCTACCCTGTGTACGAAGAAATTATGCTTAGTAATGGGAAGTGTAATTCCCGTAATGTCTATCTCCTGGAAGGAGTCCCTTCCTATAAGGCTGTTAGGTACGTTACCGGTAATAGCCAGCATAGGTACGGAATCAAGATAAGCATTAGCGATACCCGTTACGAGGTTAGTTGCACCGGGACCTGAAGTAGCAAGGACGACGCCGACCTCACCTGATGCCCTCGCATAACCGTCTGCAGCATGTGCAGCGCCCTGCTCGTGAGCAGCAAGGATATGCTCGATCCTGTCACTGTTCCTGTAAAGCTGATCGTAGATGTCGATGACTGTTCCTCCGGGGTATCCGAAAATTGTCTTGATGCCCTGCTCGATCAGTGTCTCTACGACGATCTCAGCTCCGCTTAATCTCATATGTCTTACCTCCGTTCCCGTCTCCTTAAGGGCAATAAAAAAGCCTCCGCCACAAAAGGAAAACCGTAATCCTGTTGTGAAAGAGACGAGAAAAATATATATCCCGCGGTACCACTCTTCTTGGTCATATAACCCACTCTGTTCATGTCTATCAACACGATCCTCTGTAACGGGAGGTCCCGACCTGATCTACTCGTATTAGATACGTTCAACCGGCAGCTCCGGGAGGACTTATCATTACACTTACGCAATCGGCTCGCAGCGACCGCCGACTCTCTGTATGCGCGGGAGTGTATCTTTATTCCCTTCAACGCTTGTAAAAGTTATTATAACCACGCGTACGCGCGGATGTCAACACTTCAAGTCTCTAAAATGCCCTTATCTCAAAGGCTGTCGACCAGTTCATCGACCTTGGAGAGCTCCTCTTCCTTAAGCCTGGACTTAAAGGAGAATGACTTTTCTACTATCTCTATGTCCTTGCATTTCTCGAAGGACGCTCTTATTGCCTTTCCCGCAGTTGCAGCCCACGTGCCGTTATCCACGATGGCTATCTTCCTTTTCTGAAGGTTATGTGCAACAAGTGCAGATACGGTATTTTCCATCCTGCTGAAAACACCGCCGTCTATGGTAGGCGTTACGAGGACTATCTTGGAATAGCGCCATGCTGCTGCCACGGAGTAGGAAGTGTGCTTGGAAGTAACGTCGATAACTTCCGTCTTATAGCCTTTCGCATCACACTTAGAAGCAATGATGTCAGCTACAAGAGCACTGCCGCCGTATACGGAACCGCAGATAACTGCTACTCCGTCTTCTTCTGCTTCAAAGGAGCTCCATACCTTATAGGAATCAAGGATCTGCTCCTTGCCCTCCTTCCACACATATCCGTGCAGAGGAGCTATTATGTCTATGTCAAGAGATGCGGCTTTCGCGAGGACTGTCGCTACCTGCGCACCGTACTTACCGACGATATTCACATAGTATCTTCTTGCTTCGCTCTTATATGTGACATACTCGGAAGGATCCATTAAGATATTGCCGTTTAAAGCTCCGAAAGAGCCGAAAGCATCCGCCGAGAATAAGACTTTATCCTTCTTATCGTAAGTAAGCATTACTTCGGGCCAGTGAACCATTGGAGCCATTACGAAAGTCAACTCGTGCGAACCGGTAGAAAGCACGTCGCCTTCCTTTACGATCTCAACTCTTGAGTCGATCTCCATATCAAAGAACTGCTTCATGATGGGAACCGTCTTGGCATTAGTTACGATCTTTGCCGAAGGGTATCTGAGCAGTACTCCCTCCAATGTAGCGGAGTGGTCGGGTTCCATGTGCTGTACTACCACATAGTCCAGGTCCCTGCCGTCCAAAGCCGCCTTTATGTTATTGTAGAACACCTCTGCCACGGCCTTATCGACAGTATCCATGAGAACCGTCTTCTCATCCTTTATGATGTATGAATTATATGCCATACCGTCAGGAATGGGATATGTTCCTTCGAAGATATCCGCCTTTCTGTCATTAGCTCCTAAGTATATGATCGAATCGGTGATATTCCTGATATTATGCATTTATTCCTCCCCATCGGATGCGAATCTTGTTTTCTTCCGTAATTATAGCATCTTTACCCTTTATAAAACGGGACGTATAATCTTTGTCGTAAAACAATAACAAAGGAGAACGTTTATGAAGAGAAAGATAGCTGCACTTATGTGCTCGGTAATGCTCCTTACATCACTTGCTTCCTGCGGCGGCAAGAAGCAGGATAAGAAGTTCGTCGTAGGCTTTGATGCCGAGTTCCCTCCCATGGGATTTATCGCCGATGACGGTTCCTATACGGGATTCGACCTCGACCTTGCAGAGGAAGTTGCAAACAGGCTCGGACTCGAGTTCGTAGCACAGCCTATCTCCTGGGACGCTAAGGATCAGGAACTTAAGTCAGGTAATATCGACTGCATCTGGAACGGTTTTACCATAAGCGGCCGTGAAGATCAGTATACATGGACTGAAGCATATATGGAGAACGATCAGGTAGTCGTAGTAAGAAGCGATTCCGATATCTCTTCTCTTGATGATCTTGCAGATAAGGTCGTAGCCGTTCAGAAGGATTCCTCCGGACTTGCGGCTCTTGAAGAAAATTCCGCACTGACCGATACTTTCGCTGATCTTATCGAAGTGGATTCTTACTTGAATGCCATGATGGAACTGGAGTCCGGCGCAGTAGATGCCATCGTAATGGATGAGATCGTAGCAAGATACGAGATCCAGACTTCAGGCAAGGACTTCAAGGTATTGGACGAGGCAGTTGCCAGCGAGGAGTATGGCGTAGGCTTTGCTCTCGGCAATGAAGCACTTCGTGACGATGTTCAGGCTACACTCGAAGAGATGGCTGCTGACGGAACTCTCGCGAAGATCTCCGAAGAGTGGTTCGGCGCTGACGTTACCATCATCGGAAAGTAAGATATAAAGAAAACTATCAGGAAGGGTCTGCCCCTTATACGGCAGGCCTTTTCTTATGCCTTAAAGAACTTTTTTGTATTTTTTCAAAAAAGTCCGCACATTTCGTACGGCTCATACGTCAAACATTATGAAAGGAGGTCAGAGGTACTTACCGTCAATATGGATATAGAGACTTATTACGACAAGATATACAGATATATCTATTACAGAGTTCATGACAGATCGATCGCGGAAGATCTCACTCAGGAAACATTCCTAAGGTTCCTAGGCTCCTCAGGCAATGAACCCGAGCGATATCTCTACACTATAGCAAAGAACCTTTGTATAGATGAGTATCGTCGTATAAAGCCCGTATCCCTCGACTCGGAAGAGGTACCTGACCTTCCGGACAACTCGGCGGATTCGCTGGTAAAGAGCCTTGAGGTCCGGCAGGCACTCGAGAAGCTCTCAGAGGAGGATCGTGAACTTCTTATCCTCCGATACGCCAACGATGAACCGATAAAGGAGATAAGCAGGCTTACGGGGATATCGAGATTCGCGGTATACCGAAGGCTCAAGGAAGCAAAGAGCAGACTTACAAAAGCTCTTGGAAAGGAGACGATATGAGAGATCAGGATATAAGGGAATTACTTCAGGGCACATCCGGCGCCCCTGATGCCAAGGCCAAGGATCGTTTCTTAAGACAGATCCGCAGGCAGCAGGAAGCAAGTCACATGAGCCTTACAAAGATCCTGCTCATTCAGTTTCGGTATATAAGGAAGCGAGTCTGGCTCGCCTCACTTCTGATACTCATATTATCGCTCACGGTTACGATCGATCTTTCTTTTGACAGACTGACCGCGGTATCGGACCTCATGCCTTTCCTGGCAGGGCTCGGAATGCTGGAAGCGCTTCGCGCCGATATGCACGGCATGAAGGAATTAGAGAGCGTGACTTTGATATCGGCTAAGGGAGCGCTATTTGCCAAGACGGCACTTATCGGCGCTTCGCATCTTATAACGATGCTCGTATCGTCGATCTTCCTGTTTCCGTCAGCTGCCTCTGATATCACCACGGTGGCAGCCATGCTCCTTATCCCCTATACAGTAACGAGCATACTCTGTATGGAGATCGAGAGGACCAGGTTCGGAAGAGAGAACGGCTACTGCTGTCTCGTGATCGCATTTTTGGTCTTCGGCTCCTTCAGGATGATGCTCCACTCGAATATCTCCGCGGGAACAGCTCCCGAAACGCTGATGCTGATAATGGCAGCACTTATCGTCCTGGAGATATACGAACTCAAAAAGACAATGAGATCGGAGGAATATGCATGGAACTAGTCGCAGACAGGCTTACCAAGCAATATGACAATAAGATAGCGGTAGACAGATTATCTTTTACGTTAAAGCCCGGTGTAACGGGACTTCTCGGCGCCAATGGTGCCGGCAAGACGACACTTATGAGGATGATTACGGGTATACTCTCCCCCACGAGCGGCGAGATCACCTACGACGGCAAGGAAGTAAAGAGCGAGGAATACAGGAATATCCTGGGCTTCCTTCCTCAGGACTTCGGATACTACCCGGAGTTCACGGGAAAGGAATTCCTTATGTACTTCTGTGCCCTCAAGGGACTCTCCAAGAAGGATGCCAAGGTAAGGACATCCGAGCTTCTCAAGATGGTGGTCCTCGAGGATGTGGCCAATAAGAAGGTACGTAAATACTCCGGCGGCATGAAGCAGAGGCTCGGCATCGCCCAGGCTCTTATAAACCGCCCCGAAGTCCTTATCCTGGATGAGCCTACGGCAGGACTCGACCCCAAGGAAAGGGTACGCTTCAGGAACCTTATAGAAGAACTTGGCAAAGAGTCCATCGTGCTTCTTTCCACCCACATCGTATCCGATATAGAGAATATCGCAGACCGTCTGATCATGATGAGATCCGGAAGGATAATCTGGGACGGCAAGTGGACCGAGGAGAACGGAAGCCTAGAAGAGTTCTACCTCAAGGAATTTGAATGATAAGGGATGAATAAAGACATGAAAAAGGAAAACTGTTTTTGGACATTATATAAGTTCGAACTTAGAAAGATAACGAGAAACATCGTAGCCATCGTGACATTCCTGGTACTCCTCTTCACGGGAATCGTACAGGCCAACTTCGAGGTGACCGGAGGATACGAAGGCACAGAGCATCTTGATGCCAACATGAACTCCGTAATAAACGACAGGCAGATAGATGACGAGCTCATGGCAGAGCTCATGGATAAGACGGACGAAGCCGGTAACATCGAAGATCCCGAGGATGAAGGATACGAAGGATTATCCGAATGGGTGCAGGATGTCATGGGATACGGAAGAGTATTCGATGACATTGACGGAGACATGATCTACGAAGAAAGGGCCGCATCCATCGAGGAAGCACACGATGAGATGGGGCTCACGCAGGAAGAGCGCGATTACTGGAAAGAGCAAGAAGATAAGATAACGAAGCCTTTCGCTTACAGATCGGATAATATCTCCGCGGCTATATTCGAAGGTATCTCCAACCATATGCTGATGCTCATAATGCTGACGGCGGCAAGCCTCTCCTCGGTATTTGCCATGGAGACGCAGAGAAAGACTGACCCCATGATAAGGTCCACGATAAACGGCACGAAGGAGCTGTATTTTGCCAAGATGGCAGCCGGCATGAGCTATATTCTCATGTCACTTACGGCGCTGCTTGCATCCTTCTTTGCAGTCGTCAGCATACGATTCGGATTCAGGGGCATGGATGCTGCTATCCAGCTGTCACGTCCTTTCGCCGCATGTGCTCTTAATATGTGGCAGGTAGCAGGTATACTTCTTGTTATCCTTCTTACGGGAGCCGTTCTAACGGCTGCATTTGCACTTCTTATCTCTAACCTTACGCGAAATGCAGTGGCTTCCATGGCACTTGTCATAGCAGCGTACTTAGGACTTTACTTCGGAGCCATGTCGGTACCTTTGAAGTTCAGGTTCCTCTCCCAGGCGCTGAACATTCTTCCCGGAGCCCTCGTGTCCTCCAGGATGGTCTACGAGTACAGACTCATACACTTAGGCGGATACTTCACCTGCTATCAGGCGGCGCCCGTCATATACATAGTCCTGACGGCACTTCTTGTCACACTGGGTTATGTCTTCTACAAAAAGCATGAGATCAAAGCCAACTGATACATACAGCTCCTCCGCAAGGGGGAGCTTTTATATGTTATAATCAGCCTGTTATCAATCCTTGAAGGCGGCAATCTCATGGACACGATCTTATCTACGATCCAACAGCTCTTATCCGGACTTAAGTTCACGCTGGGCATATTCATACTGACGCTTCTGTTCTCTATCCCCTTAGGTCTTCTTATCGCCAGGGGCAGGATGGCAAAGAACAGGCTCGTATCTACTCTCGTACGTGTATACATATCCATAATGAGAGGCACTCCCCTCATGCTCCAGCTGCTGCTTGTTTATTTCGCTCCCTACTATGTCTTTAAGATCAACTTAAGGGACCTTGCAGTCGGAAGCCTGGATTATCGTTTTGTTGCTACCATAATAGGCTTTACCCTTAACTACGCAGCTTATTTCGCAGAGATATTCAGAGGCGGCATACAGTCGATGCCTCAGGGTCAGTACGAAGCCGCACAGGTCCTGGGATTTTCCAAGTCCCAGACATACTTCAGGATAATACTTCCGCAGGTAGTAAAGAGAGTCCTTCCCTCTGCTACCAATGAGGTCATAACTCTCGTCAAGGATACATCCCTTGCACAGGTATTATCCGTCACCGAGATGTTCACTGCAGCCAAGAACCTTGCATCGTCACAGGTATCCGTCATGCCCTTTATCGCGGCAGGCGTATTCTACTACGTGATGAACGGCGTTATAGAGATCATAATGAACCGCGCCGAGAAAAAGATGAACTACTATTCGTGATCGGAGGATAACATAATGAATGTACTTGAGATGAAAGGCATATATAAATCCTTCGGTGACCTTAAGGTATTAAAGGGCATAGACCTCAAAGTAGCTAAGGGCGAGGTCGTAGCTGTCATAGGCCCTTCAGGAGGCGGTAAATCCACCCTTCTTAGATGCGCCACCACACTTGAGACGATAGATAAGGGAAGCATTGAGATCGGCGGCATGAGCCTTTGTTCGACTGTCGGAGAGAAGGCAGAATACTGCGGCAAGAAGGAGCTTTCAGAGATAAGAGGAAAGTTCGGGCTGGTCTTCCAGAACTTCAATCTCTTCCCTCACTTCTCCGTAAGGAGAAATATCACAGAAGCTCTTATCCACGTTCACGGCAAATCCCGCGAAGAAGCCGACCAAGTATGCGATGACCTTCTTCTTAAGATGGGCATGCCCGACAAGGCAGACGCGTACCCCTGCAACCTCTCAGGAGGCCAGCAACAAAGAGTCAGCATCGCCAGGGCCCTCGCCACGAATCCCGAGATAATATTCTTCGACGAGCCCACATCCGCCCTGGACCCCGAGCTTACAGCCGGAGTACTTCGCGTAATAAGAGAACTTGCAGAAGAGAACATGACTATGGTTATAGTTACTCACGAAATGAGTTTTGCAAGGGACGTGGCGGACACGATCGTCTTCATGGACGGGGGTGTTATCGTAGAAGAAGGACCGGCTGCCTCCGTCATCAATGACCCTTCAAATGAAAGGACAAAGGCTTTCCTTGCAGGCTATTAAGGATTCCGGACGAGCTCTATCTCCTTAACTGTTTTGCTCTGCACACATAACGACGGAAATATACCAATCAAGTTGCAAAGAAAAAGACCTGTTCTTGAGAACAGGTCTTTGTAATCGGTTCTGTTATCGCTATTACTCTGCGGGAGCTTCCGGATCGTCAGGTGTCTTCGTTTCTTCCTTGGCTACTGCCTCACTGATGGCAGAATCGATAGACCACTCGTCAGCCTTCTTCTCCTCAGACTTCTCTTCGGCAACGGGAGCCTCGGAAGGCTTATCATCAGCCTTTGCCTCCTCATTCTTATGAGGATCCCTTGCGATGATATCCGTAAGATCACCATCCTTCTCGTAGATCTCCTCGAATTCGGGTCCGTCGACCTTAAGTACATCCATAAGCCTTGTAGCAAGACCTTCCATGACGTTCTTCTTCTCGATAAGTACCTGCTTGGTCTTCTCGTAGCACTCGTCGATGATCCTCTGGATCTCCTTGTCGATCTCCGCTGCTGTCTCATCGGAATAAGGCTGTACCTGACCGAATGAAGCGCCTACGAATACTTCGTCATTCTCGTCACCGAATACCATATTGCGGAACTTGGGTGACAGACCGTACTTCTTGATCATGGCGGAAGCTACACGGTTACAATGCTGAAGGTCAGAAGCGGCGCCTGTGCTGATCTCACCCAAGAAGATCTCCTCTGCGGCACGACCGCCGAGAGATACCATGATGGAATCAAGGAGCATCTTCTCTGTGTAATAATCAAGGTCTTCCTTAGGCTTATAAGCCGTAAAGCCTCCTGCTCTTCCTGCAGGGATGATAGTAACACGATCAACCTTCTGGTAATCGGCTACTGCTCTTAAGATGACTGCGTGACCTGCCTCGTGGTAGGAAGTAAGTCTCTTAGCCTTATCCGTAAGCTTCTTGGAGTTCTTCTCGGGACCCATCATGACACGGAATGTAGCATCTGAGATCTCAAGAGGAGTGATCTCCTTCTTATTTCTTCTTGCAGAGAGAAGTGCTGCCTCATTCAAGAGGTTAGCAAGATCCGCACCTGTAAATCCTGCTGTGGAGAGAGCGATCTCACGAAGGCTTACGTCCTTAGCAAGGGGCTTGTTCTTGGCATGGATACCAAGGATAGCTTCACGCTCGTCTACGTCAGGCTCATTTACCATGACTCTTCTGTCGAATCGACCGGGTCTCAAGAGAGCCGGGTCAAGAACGTCTACTCTGTTCGTTGCAGCGAGGACGATGATATTCGTATTGGTATCGAAGCCGTCCATCTCAACGAGGATCTGGTTCAAGGTCTGCTCACGCTCATCATTACCGCCGCCTAAGCCTGCACCTCTCTTACGTCCTACGGCATCGATCTCATCGATGAAGATAACACAGGGAGCTGCCTTCTTGGCATCGGCAAAGAGGCTTCTTACTCTTGCTGCACCGGCACCGACCAGCATCTCTACGAAGTCTGAACCGGATATATAGAAGAAAGGAACGCCTGCCTCACCTGCTACTGCTCTTGCAAGCAAAGTCTTACCTGTACCGGGAGCACCGTGAAGGAGAACGCCCTTGGGGATCTTAGCGCCGAGAGCCGCATACTTCTTGGGGCTCTTAAGGAAATCAACGATCTCGGAGAGCTCTTCCTTTTCCTCGAGAGAACCTGCAACGTCGTCGAACTTGACCTTCATGTCGTTGGGGTTCGTAAGTCTTGCCTTGTTGCTTCCGAAGCTGAATACTCCGCCGCCGTCCTTGGCCTGCTTGGAGAAGTTCATGAGAAGTACCACCAGGAGCACTATGCTTCCGATGCCGAATGTGAGATTGATGATAATGCTCCAGTCGAAGGGCTCCTTGTAGTCGTAGTCCTTGATGCGGCCTCTGACCTTTGCATCGTCGAGCTTGTTGATGAGATCATCCACATACTCGTAAGGAACAGACTGATTGATGATATGCGTATCACCTTGAGCATCCTCGTACTCCACTACGATGTTGGTTCCGTTCACCTGAACGTTATCTATCTTATTATCCTCATCCTCGATATAGCTCATGACATCAGCCAGTGTCTTCTTGTCACGTGTGCCGCCGATGACACCGTTATTGGCAAGATAGGATGCCAGGAATATCAATATGAGAAGGAGCGCCGCATAGAAAGTCAGCGACGATGAGAGCCTGGGCGGTCTGTTGTTGCTTCTATTGGGATTATTATCCATCGATTACCTCACAATACGTACTTCTTTAAGATTTCTGTATGCTCCGTCGAAGTCGAGGCCGTAACCTACTATGAATTCGTCGGGTACAGTTATGCCGTTATAATCCGGCGTAAGATCGTTAACTCTTCTGGAGGGCTTGTCAAAAGCCGTACAGATCTTCAGGGACTTGGGACCTCTTGACAGGAGAAGTTCCTTGAGAGCCTTAAGCGTATTGCCCGTGTCGATGATATCTTCCACGATCAATACATGCTTGTCCTTGATATCCGTACTGATGTCTCTCTTGATAGTCAACGTTCCGGTGGAAGTCGTCCCCTGATAGCTCTTGACCTGCATAAAGTCAATAATGACAGGCATATCGAGCTCTCTTACAAGATCGGCCGTGAATACAAAAGCACCTGTGAGGATACCTATCACTACAAGATCTTCGTTCTTATAGTCCTTATTGATCTCGCCTGCAACGCGAGTAACCATAGATGCGATCTCTTCCTTCGAGATCATGATCTCAGACAGATCCATACTCTTCCTTTCCATTGCCGTCAACTAAAGATACCTTAAGGAAGTAAGCCGGCAAGGTCCCCCTCAGCTCCTTCTTCCACGCTTCGTATGCCTTCTCAGAGACTATTCCCTGAGACGCACCGATACCGGGTATCCAAATGATCTCTCCTCTTGATTCCACGTACATAACAAGATCCCGCGCCTCCTTAGGAACACGAAGACCCATTAAGAGCCTTCCGAGAGGCTTGGAACAATCGCTCCCCGCTCTCTTGAACCTATGCGTCAAAGACCCGTTACAAAGAACCAGATCCATGGTCTCATCCCCATCAAAGATCGGGCAAAACCACGATTTATTATTATACGCTAAAACATTATTATTCTCAATGATTTCGCACTTTATTTGTATATCAGAGTTAGGCAGAATTGTTGTTTTTGACTTATCCTTGCCCTTAGGGATCTCTATCCTGCATGAAGAATGCTCGGGGCCCGTCACAAAGCCCTGTAAACGGGCAACAAGGATCATTACGGAAAGATAGTCCTCTTCTTCACAGAAAGATATATATCCGCCTGCCTTGACGAAGATACGCCCGAAAGGCATATCCAGCCTTGTATTCTCTTTTCTTACGCATGCATCGAGACAATCTTTTGTATTCTTCGAAGAAAGATCCGTAAGATTAGAGAAGATATCCTTCCATAAAAGCCTTAAGATGCGGCTTTTGATGGCATCAGGGTATCCGCAGAGCAGGTCGGATCTTACAAGATACTTTCCTTTGATCGTGACCTTGCACTTCTCATATGCCGACCTTGCCTCCCCCAGAATAAACATCAGGTCATCCTTAAGAAGGCCGTATGTGTCATTTAATGCCTCTACAGGATCCTTAACGGAATATTCCCCTATAAGCGGAAGGATCTTATTGCGCCACGCATTTCTCGTATATTCGATGTCGGAATTAGTGACATCCGTAGCATAAGCTGTCCTTGTGCTCTCCAGATGATCAAGTATCTCCTTTTTTCTAAGGCACAAAAGAGGTCTTATAATATCTCCGCTCTTTGGCACCGGCGATACCATACCATCAAGACCTGCCCCTCTGAAGAGGTTCATCATCACGGTCTCGGCCACGTCATCCTTATGGTGGGCTACCGCTATATAAGCATCAGTCAGACCGTTCTCGGATATATAATCCCTGAATGCACGATATCTTACGATCCTGCCTGTATCCTCTACGGATCTTTTGATCTTCGAAGATAAGGCAAGAACATCTTCGGAATATACTGCAAATGGCACATTAAGGTCGGATGAGAGCTTTCTTGAAAGCTCCTGATCCTTCTTTGCTTCTTCTCTTATGTTGTGATTGATATGTACAGCATGAAGCTTCGGGAAGTCATCACCGACAGATGATCTTATCTCCGCAAGCATCAGAAGGAGCATGACCGAATCCGGGCCTCCTGATAAGCCGACAACGATATCCTTGCATGTGAAAAGACCCTCCCTTATACCGAAAGCATATACCTGTGCTGCCGGAACGGAAAGGTCATATCCCATCAGAATCCCTCCGGGAAGCCTTCGTTGCTGCCGGCAAAGAAAGCATCGTTATCGGGATTGCCGCCGTCAGCAGAAGGCTCGGGCGGAACATCGTCGGGAGTAAAAGGAACATCCTCGCTCTCAAAATGGTAATCGGAAGCGGAAGCGCCGGCATCCTGAGTCCTGGTAAATGAGGATCCCTGACTGCCGTTAGTAGTGGGATCCACGGGATCGTAGGGTCTGTCCGCTTCGAAGAACAATGTCTTCTCACCCCACCACTTAACGTTACATACACCCGTCTCACCGTGTCTGTTCTTGGCTACGATGATCTTGGCATCCTGTATCTTGGGCGGAGCTTCGTCTTTCTTATAGTAATCGGGTCTGTCGATGAATAATACTGCATCGGCATCCTGCTCGATAGCACCGGAATCACGAAGATCGGAGAGCATGGGAGTATGATCCTCTCTTCGCTCGGAACCTCTGGAAAGCTGTGACAGTGCGATGACCGGAACCTCCATCTCCCTGGCAAGTACCTTCAGGGAACGGGAGATATCAGAGATCTCATTCTGTCTGCTGGCATTCTTGTTCATGTTGGGCATGGTCATGAGCTGGAGGTAGTCGACGATAACTACTCCGAGCATGCCCCTGGCCTTGAGTTTCTTACACTCCGAGAGCATAGTTACGGGATTTACTGAGGAATTGTCATCTATATAGATAGGCAGTTCCGCCAGTTCCCTGTATGCCTTGGCAAGCTTAGTCTCCTCGGCCGGCGTTATCTTGGCTCTCTGGAGCTGCTTAGCGGTGATATCGGATCTTGATGCCAGGATCCTGTTACCTACCTCGGCCTTACTCATCTCGAGAGAGAAGATATTAACGTTATAGTGTCGCATGGAAGCGATATTGGTAGCGATATTTACGACAAGCGCCGTCTTACCCATACCGGGACGGGCGGCGATGATATTGAGAGTACCGGGACGAAGACCGCCGAGCATGGCATCGAGGGATCTAAATCCGGTACCTACCGCATTGGACTTGGTGCCTCCGGACGCGATGATGGTATGGATCTCATTGATCGTCGCCTTTAAGATCGCATGAAGAGCTTCGAATCCGACACCTTCGGGAGATTCACGAAGAGCAGTCAACTTGCTGATGGCGGAATCGACCAGCACGTTAACATCGGCTGATCCCTTCTTAGCATCGTTATTGACTGCATTTAACATCTCAATAAGGATACGGGTCTTGCTCTTAGCCTTTACGATACCTACATAGCTGTCGAGATTACTCTTGACTGCCGTCTGGTTGGCAACGCTGAATACATACTCCGTACCGCCCGCCTTGGCGAGATTGCCGTGGTGTTCCAGGTCATCGCAGATGTTATATCTGTCGATCTTGCCGCCGCTTAAGAACAGGTGAGAGATGGCCTCGAAGATAAGTCCGTTACGAACATCGGAGAAGTCTTCGGCGACTACTCTTCTCATAACGGAACCGTCCAGCGCCTCCTTGTCTCTGATACAGATGGACAGCAAAGCCTTCTCCGTCTCCAGGTCAAATGCGGGGACGGTCCTGTCCTGTACTGACTCGATCAGATTGTCCGTGAGCTCTCTGTCCATATTATCAGAGTGCTTCTACCTCGATAGCGATCTCGGAAGATACCTTGGGGTGGAGCTTGATCCTTACGCCGAAGGTACCAACGTTCTTGATGGGATCCTTGATGACTACCTGCTTCTTGGAGATATCAAAGCCGTTCTTCTTGAGCTCGTCTGCGATATCCTTATCAGTAACGGCGCCATAGAGCTTTCCGCCCTCACCGCACTTCATCTTCAAAGTAAACTTCTTATCGTCAAGCTTCTCCTTAGTAGCCTTAGCTTCTTCAAGAGCTCTTCTTGCGTGCTCGGCCTCGGCTCCCTTCTTGAGCTTGACTTCATTCATATTCGCTGCGGATGTCTCCTTGGCAAGCTTGTTCTTAAGGAGGAAATTCCTTCCGTATCCGTCGCTTACGTCAACAACATCATTTGCCTTGCCTACGTTCTTTACATCCTGTAAGAGTATGAGTTTCAATTCCTTATGTCCTCCATATAAAAATCGGGTATCCCCACCTTCGAGGATACCCGACTATTATATACTATGCGTACGTCTTATTCCAAGTCGCTATCAGTCTGCGATGTAAGGAAGAAGAGCGATCTGACGAGCGCGCTTGATAGCTGTTGTAAGCTCGCGCTGGTGCTTTGCACATGTACCTGTCATTCTCTTGGGAAGGATCTTGCCACGCTCGGAAATGAACTTACGAAGACGTGTTGCATCCATGAAATCGATGGACTCTACCTTCTCAGCGCAGAATGCACAGGACTTCCTTCTGGAACGTCTCTGTCTCATGTTACCGGAAAACTCGCGTCCGGCCTTAGGTGCTCTGTTCTCAGCCATGTTAATTCTCCTTAATTAGATTAAAATTCGAAAGGAAGATCCAAGCTGCCGTTTGCATCAAATGCATCTTCGTCAAGGTCCGGTGCGATAGCCGTGGAAGGCGCTGTGGGCGCTGAAGCGGCTACTGATCCTGCAGCGGGTGCAGGTGCGGAACTTGCGGCGGGAGCGGAACCCTGTCTTCCGTTGCCGGATGACTCTACGAACTCTGCCTCGTCAACTACTACCTCGGTAACATATCTCTTCTGACCGTTCTGGTCATCGAAGCTCCTGGACTGAAGGCTGCCTACTACTCCGATCTTGGAACCCTTATGGAAATAAGAGCTGATGAATGAAGCTGTCTGCCTCCAAGCCACACAGTTGATGAAGTCTGCCTGTCTCTGACCGCTCTGGTCCTTGAAACGACGATCCACCGCAACCGTGAAGTTACAGAACTGTACCTGACTTGATGTGTTCTTGATCTCGGGATCCTTAGTTAATCTTCCAACCAATACTACCTTGTTCATTAAATTCCTCCGAATGTGCTGCGATTACTCGCTGACACGAACAGTAAGGAAACGGAGAACACCGTCGGTGATATTGAGCACACGCTCGATCTCCTTCGGGAACTCACTATCGGCAGTATAAAGTACCTTAATGTAAAGGCCCTCTCTCTGATCGTCGATCTCGTATGCGAGATGCTTTGTACCAAGGTTGTCGAGTGCGTCGATTGTAGCGCCTGTCTCGATCTTAGCCTTGATGGAATCGATAAGAGAGTTAACAGCCTCCTCGCCGATAGCGGGGTTAAGGACAGTTACCAACTGATACTGATTTGCCATATTATTCACCTCCTTATGGTCATTAGGCCCGACTTCTTACGAGTCGAGCAAGGATACTGTCTTATATATAGACAGCGTCAGTCAGAATAACACAACAAACTCCCTGTAGTCAAGCATTTACCTAATATTCTTATTGTTCGCGTCTTGTCAAAAATCTTACTGACAACATTGTACATTGGTCCGGAGCGTTTGTCTACATTTTAGAACGATTGTTCACATTCAGATCTTCTCGGCACCCAGGTCCTTAAGGATATAGGGGAATAATATCTCAAGCCATGCGCGAAGGGCCCTTACGGTGTGGATATAAGTCTCCTTGTTCTCGCCCTTGGGATCAGGAATGGAAACGGATACGATCCTGCCCTGCTCGTCTTTTATTACAAGGCCCTTGGAAGCCGCATAGGAAGATATGGAATATACCTTCTCGGAAAGCTCGGGGAAGGAATCGGCGATCTCGAATGCCTGCTCGTCACGAAGCGTGAGTATGAGGTCATTGTCATCGTATACGGATGCGCAGGCTCTCGAAGTCATGTGATGATCTATTCCGCGTCCTATCTCTTCCTTCATGACTTCCGCCATCTTCTTGTCGACCTGATCGCCGTCAGCCGCATAAAGGCCTGCGGACTCGGTATAAAGCTCGGCCTGAGTCTTAAGGTCCAGTTCGCTGCAGTAAGGACCGTTCTCTTCAAGAAGGGTCCTCATTATCCCCTCGCATGCAGCGGATAATGTCTTATTGTCATCGCATACGAAAAGTACCGATGCGGTAAATACGTTATGGAAATCGGATTCGCTTACGAACCTGTCGGCAGTGAGCGCCATATTGCTCTTTATGGAATCGGTAACTTCACCTGACTTACATGCCGCCTTATTAAGTCGGTTCATGTAAGCCTTGCCTATGCCCTCCTCGGGGAATCCCGCCGCAAGGATCACGTCGACACCCTGAAGATCCAGATGACGAAGTCCGGCGAAGAGTCCGTGGGATGCGGCATTCGCGTCACACATATCTCCGTAGGGATATATCCATATATGAGATGCCATCACCTTGTCATCGAGTCTTACGAGGATCTCCTCTGCTTCTCTTCCTGCGTATATACCGATCCTTGCCACAGGATTGGAATCTAAGATCTCTCTGCATTTAAGGATATAAGGAGATGCCAGGTCAAAAAGGATCTTCTTGCTCTCGTCCGGAAGATCTCTTATGGGATCCTTGCCCTCCTCTGCCTCGGTAGGAACGCTTATGGTAGGGTATTCCAGCTGTTCCTTGGTAAGAGGTATTATCTCCACCTGAGCGTGAGGTGCATAGTGACGGTACTTCATGCCGGGAGACATGGGAGCGTTATCGTCTTCGATCTTGCCGGCGTAGGATGTCTCCTTAAGGACCGCGCGGTCGATCATCTCCTTGGTAACGGCACCGGGACGAAGGATAACGGGAGAATCACCTGTAGCATCGACCACCGTCGACTCAAGTCCCACTATGCTCTCGCCGCCGTCTATTACGGCGTAGATCTTTCCGTTCATGTCATTCATCACGTGAGTTGCCGACGTAGGAGAAGGACTTCCGGAGAGATTGGCAGAAGGAGCTGCTACGGGGCAGCCGCAGGCCTTAAGGAATGCATTACACACCTTATCCGAAGGCATCCTTATGCCTACCGTATCAAGTCCCGCCGTTACTTCCGAAGGGATCTTATCGGACTTTTTGACTATTACAGTGATGGGACCCGGCATAAAGCTGTCCATCAGTTTCTTTGCAAGAGGAGTTACTTCCTTTGCTATCTCATCCACCTGGGATCTGTCCCATATATGTACTATAAGAGGGTTATCGGAAGGTCTGCCCTTGGCTTCGAATATCTTCTCTACGCAGGAAGCTTCAAAGGCATTGGCACCAAGACCGTATACGGTCTCCGTGGGAAATGCGACCACCTGACCTTCTCGAAGGGCTTTAGCTGCACCTTCTACTCCTGCCTTATCGTTGCCTCTTATATACTTTGTCTCCATCACTGATCCTCCGACTGAGCCTTCTTAGATGCCGCATCAACTATAAGAGCATCTATTATCTCATCTATATTTCCGCTTAATATCTCTTCAAGCTTATAAAGAGTAAGTCCGATCCTGTGATCGGTGACTCTTCCCTGATGGTAGTTATAGGTACGTATCCTCTCGGACCTGTCTCCCGTTCCCACCTGGGATCTTCTCTCCGAATCTATGGCATCCTTCTCGGATGACCTCTGCATATCCCAAAGCCTGGACTGCAATACGGCCATAGCCTTGTCCTTGTTCTTATACTGGGATCTCTCGTCCTGGCACTGAACCACGATACCCGTCGGGATATGCGTTATCCTTATGGCGGAATCGGTCCTGTTGACGTGCTGTCCGCCGGCTCCCGATGCTCTGTATCTGTCGATCCTTAAGTCCTTGGGATCTATGGATACGTCTTCGGGCTCAGCCTGAGGAAGGACTGCCACGGTAACTGTGGATGTATGTACCCTTCCTCCGGACTCTGTGACGGGAACTCGCTGTACGCGGTGAACGCCGCTTTCGAACTTAAGCCTGCTGTATGCACCCTTCCCGTCAACTTCAAAGACTAATTCCTTATATCCTCCAAGCTCGGTCTCGTTGGAATCGACTTCCTCTGTGGTATATCCCTTAAGAGCCGCATAGCCTTTATACATCTTGTAGAGCGTATCGGCAAAGAGCGCAGCTTCCTCACCGCCTGCGCCTGCTCTTATCTCCACGATAACGGATCTGTCGTCACGAGGGTCCTTTTCGCTTAGAAGAACGATGAGCTTCTCCTCGTTCTCGGCTATCGCTTCCTTAGCAAGAGACAGCTGCTCTGAAGCAAGTTCATGCATTTCGCTGTCGGAAGAAGACAAGAGCTCCAAAGCCTCCTTTTCCTCCTCAACCGCCTTTTCCCAGGCCTTTATGGTCTCCACCTTCTCGGTAAGTTCTCCGAGTTCGCGGCTGAGCTTCATGTATCGCTCACCGTCAGATACCACCGCAGGGTCAGACATGGAAGACACGATCTCATCGTATCTGGCACTTATCATCTTGATCTTGCTTATGTCAGGCTTCATCCGTACTCTCCGATATATCGCTCTCGTCAGAAGTCTCTACAGAACTTTCAGCAGTCGTGGTGCTCTCCGTCTCGACAAGCACCAGACTCTCTTCCCTGTAGATATCGATCTGCTCGGCATTCGATAATATCACATCGATAAGAGCGTTAACAAATCCGGACTGACCTTCCGTTACCAGCTCCTCGGGAATCACGTTATCCTGAGGCTGTCCCCAGGGAGTGAACATAGAAGTAGCTTGCGTTCCTAAGTCATGAGGCACCATAAAGATATAATCCCTGTAGGCATTTATATTGGCTTCGCCCTCGATTATCAAAGGGACGTCGTTATCTATATTGCAGTTACGAAGAAGCTCCAGCTGATCTTCCGTCATGGTAACGTCGCCGTCGACATAGATAAGCATATAACTCGCATAGTCTCTGGGCTCCACTTCGTTGATGATGTTGTCATCCTCGTCCCTCTCGATAAAATGCACGTCGCTCCAGTAAACAGGAAGGGTATTGCTGTTCATCGTACCTGCGGGGATCACAGTGAGATTGGGAATATTCGCGATCACCTCAGGAGACGGTTCGCCTATATAGTAGACCATGTAGTCTTCAAGCTCACCCAGCCTTTGGACATGCTCAGCAACTTCTTGCGCCTGTCTGTTCGATTCGTTCTTGGCGGAAAGCTTCTTTACTGTAAAAGACAGCATCAAGACCACGCCGACAGCTAAGAATACCGTGGCAAATATAACGACCAGGTGCCTCTTACTCATAAGATCTTATCCCCCTCCCTCTTAGCGAAAGGCTCAGCTCCCGCTACGGCATCGTTGGCATAGCCGTCGGTAAAGGGTGCCGTCACGGAGATAAGTCCGTCAGTATAAGGCGTTATATATCTGTTAAAGGTATCGCAGAGGTAAGAAAGCTCCTCGCCCTTCTTGTCGGCATCCATAACGAACATCCAACCTGTCATCTCGTCGCTTAGCCTTACAAATAGCTTAACGTATACGGCTTTGACAGAAGGTTCGTCCTTCATGAAGTTAACGATACCGATCTTAAGGTTCTCGGGATAGTGGTCGGGATCTCCCACCTTAACGTCAGTCGGGCTGTTCATCTGATCGTAGATCATCTTGAGCATCTCATGACCGAATATGACCTCCGAGCTTCCGGGGTCGATGACCATACCGTCAAGACGAAGGTTCTCATCCATAACGGTAGAGAGTATATCGTCGAACTTGGCCTTAACGAGCTTCGTCTCAGGAGCACCGTTAGCCTTATAGTCATCAGTATCGGAAAAGACCGCCAGATATCTGTTGCCTTTGGGATCTCCTATGGCTGTAAAAGATACTCTGCCGTCCTTATCGGTAACGGGAACTATAAATTCTGATGCGCAGGCAAGGCGCAAGATATCGGTCATGAGTGCATCCGACTTCATGGTTCTAAGCTTTCCCATAAGTTCTTTGAGCTTATCGTTATGAAGTTCTCCGTTAAAGAATATATCTTCCATCCCTTATCTCCCCTTTACTGCATAAAGAGCTTTATACAAAGTGCCATGAGAAGCGGCAGTGATATCGCCATAAGGATCAGTGTAAGAACTACCGTCCTTGCAGTGAACTTAGGCGCACAGTTGTGCTTCTCAGAGTAGATAACGTTCATGGTTCCCGAAGGAAGTGCAGTCATAAGGACAAGAGTTATCATGGTCTCGGGAGAGATCACAACGAACCTTCTTACGATAAGGACTGCCAAAAGCATTATAAGCGGGAATACCGCAAGCCTTAATATCGCTACTATGTAGGACTTTAAGTCTGCAAAGAGCTTCTTAACGTCTACTGTCGCAAGAGTAGATCCCAGAAGGATCATGGACAGAGGTATATTCATGTCACCTATGGTGTGAAGAGTATGCGTAATAAACTGCGGCATCCTCCAGGGGATAACAAAAAGGATAAGTGATGCTACGGAAGCGACCGACACGGGATTAAAGATGATCTGTATCGGAGTATGCCTCTTCTTGGAGATAAGGTGGATACCGTATGTATAGAAGAAGATGTTGTAGACAAGGTTATATGTAGCTGCAAGAAGAAGTCCTCTTGCTCCGAGAAGGCCCTGCATAAGGGGGATCCCTACAAAGCCCGTGTTGGCAAAGACAGCCAGAGTAACAAAGACCCTCTTCTCACTGTCTTCAAGCTTACTCTTGGACGTAATGAGACGTAATGCGATAAGCGTACAGAGATAGTAAAGGAAGGCTGCGCCTGCTACGGCGATTATGCCTTTCAAGGTCTCGTAGGAATACTCATACTGGCTCGAGGAAAGGATGGCGAAAGGCAGTATCGCATTAAGGAGTATCTCCGTAAACGTGCTGTGTGTCCTTTCGTCAAGGAGCCTCTTCTTACGTATGATGACGCCGAGGACTATAGTCACGGCCATTTCGAACAGAACTTTATATAACTCAGTCATTCCTTATAAGGATTCTCCTTCTAAAGACGCCATGAAAGCTGCTGTCTTCACGGCTTTTTTGTATTCGCTCAAGGACTTACGCGCATCCTTTGCATCCTTTACGGGCGAATATGTCTTGCTGGAATAATATAATCCTTTAAGCTCTTCAAGTGAAGTGAAAAATCCCGTTGTAAGTCCTGCGAGAAGTCCTACTCCCATGGCAGTCATCTCATCGGATCTGGCTCTTACTATGTCTATCCCCAGAAGATCGGACTGAAGCTGCATAAGGAATTCACTTGCGCAGACACCACCGTCGACCTTCATGTGGGTGGAGGATATCGCCGTATCTTTGTTCATAAGATCTACAAGCTCAGTTACCTGATATGCGATAGATTCTATGCCGGCTCTTACTATGTGATTTCTTCCCGAGCCCCTGGTAAGACCGACTATGGTTCCTCTTACATCCGCATCCCAGTAGGGAGCTCCAAGACCCGTAAAGGCGGGGACTAAGTATACGCCGCCGTTATCTTCAAGAGAATTACATACTTCATCACATTCGGAGGGCTTGTCTATAAGGTGCATCTCATCCTTAAGCCAGCTTATGACGGAACCGCCCTGAAATACGCTTCCCTCTAATGCATATGTTGTCTTTCCGTCTATAGACCAGGCGGCGGACGTCAAAAGTCCGTTGTCGGAGAAGACGGGACTGTCGCCTATGTTCATAAGAGTAAAGCATCCCGTGCCGTAAGTAGTCTTCGTATCCCCCTTATGGAAGCAGTTCTGTCCGAAGAGAGCTGCAGCCTGATCTCCCGCGACACCCGTTATATGTACGCCGTTTACGGTAAGGAGGATATCCTTCTGATCGTCGTTAAGATCGTAACCGTCCAGGGCTTCCTTTGTAAGCTCTATCATACCGAAGTCATCGCAGGAAGGCTTAGGCGCTGCAAGGCTGTCCTTCCTGATATCGAATATCTCAAGAAGCCTGTCATCGTACCTTAAGTTATTAATATCAAAGAGCATTGTCCTTGAACAGTTAGAGTAGTCCGAAGCAAAGCTCTTCTTATTCGTGAGCCTATATACAAGGAATGCGTCTATCGTTCCGAAGAGAAGTTCGCCCTTATCGTTCTTTGTCTCAGCCTCAGGGACGTTCTCTAATATCCAGCGCATCTTGGTAGCGGAGAAATACGGATCGATCTTAAGTCCCGTAGTGCGGCTTATATACTTCTCTTCCCTTTGAAGTTCCTCTCTTTTGCAGATATCGGAAGTCCTTCTGCACTGCCATACGATCGCATTGCAGACGGGCTTTCCGGTTGTCTTATCGATCGCAACAGTGGTCTCCCTCTGATTGGTTATGGCAATGGAATCGATATTCTTTACAGCCTCAGGGCAACTTATGAGAAGGTCGGCCACAGTCTTAAGGACCGATACGAATATCTCCTCCGCATCGTGTTCCACATATCCTGCCTCAGGATAGATCTGTGTTATGGGACAGGGAGAAGAAGCGATGAGCTCGCCCTTCTTATCCAGCAAGAACGCCTTCGTCGATGTAGTTCCCTGATCAACGGTAATGATGTAATCTGCCATTCCTCTTTATCCTTTGCCTTAACGTCTCTTATCTTCTGTAGAGGCGGTTAAGCTCCTTATACCAATCGTTGTCTATGCCGTCCAGGTCTTCCCTTGTGAACCTGACCTGCCAGTTGCCTGTCGCTGTTCCGGGGATATTGATCCTGGTATCTCCGCCGTATCCGAGCTGATCCTGGATAGGGATTATCGTGCAGTCAGCGTGGCTCATCCATAAAGTCTTGATCACCGATCTTATAGATGCACTCCTCGTACCGCCGTCGCCCCAGTTGTTCCCCTCGAAGCCGCAGTACTTAAGACATTCCGCCCTCTCGTCCTCCTTAGCTTCCCAGAGCCAGCCGAGCATTGTGTTGTTATCGTGAGTGCCCGTATAGGCTACACAGTTCTTCTCGTAGTTATGAGGAAGATATCCGCTGTCCTCCCAGGGATTAAATGCGAACTGCATGACCTTCATGCCGGGAAGGCCCGATGCCTTCATGAATTCGTCAAGGTCGGGAGTCTTCTCGCCTAAGTCCTCGGCAATAAGGCGGCTTGAATCCCCGAACTTCTTGTTCAATACGTCGAAGAAGCCGAGCCCCGGGCCCTTGACCCACTCGCCGTCCCTTGCAGTCTTTGCTTCCGACTTGACCTCCCAATAGGAAGAGAAAGCCCTGAAATGATCGATCCTCAAGATATCGTAGAGCTTGTAGTTCTCCTCGATCCTTGTCATCCACCACTCGTAGTTCGTCTTCTTGTGCTTCTCCCAGTCGTAGATGGGATTGCCCCAGAGCTGACCGTCCTCACAGAAATAATCCGGAGGTACGCCTGCGACCTTATCGAAGATATAAGCGGTCTCGGGGATCTCTTCATCCTCGTCCTGCTTCTTTATCTTCCTGCCCGGCTTTGCCATCTTGAACATATCCCTGCCTGCCCATACATCCGCGGAATCGCAGGATACGTAGATAGGCATGTCTCCTATGATCTTTATGCCGTTGCCGTTGATCTCCTTCTTGATCTCCTGCCACTCGGACATGAAGATATACTGTACGAAGGCGTGGAAGAAATAGTTGTCTTCCTTCTTAAGGTTATCTACAGCTTCCTTCTTGTAGTCCCTTAAGTCCTTGTCGTCCCACTGCCACCAGGCCTTCTTGTAGAACTTATCCTGAGCGCAAAGATATGCTGCCACATCCTGTGCCCACTTGTTATCCTTGAGAAATACTTCCACTTCGCCTCTAAGCTTGTCGTCGACTCTGCCGTAAGCTGTGCGGAGCATCTTCTCCCTTTCGATGCGGAGATAATCGTAGTCGATCCTCCACTTATTTACGTTATATTCCTGTGCTACGACCTCATTTGCGGTCAGAAGGCCTCTCTTCATGAGCCTTCGAGGGTCTATAAAGAGCCAGTTACCTGCGAAGGCAGAAAAACTCTGATACGGTGAATCGCCCGACCCGGGATAAGAGAAAGGCAATACCTGCCAGTACTTCATCCCCTGCTTTTTAAGCTGCTCTGAAAATGCGATAGCTTCCTCTCCCAATACGCCGATACCGAAGGGTCCGGGCAGAGAGGCGATATGCATCAATACTCCTCCTCCACGCTCCATAAACATCCTCCTTTGCGACTTCGCCGCAAACTGTGTATAATAGTTTGGCTCTAATAAAAACCACTATTTGTATATTATAACATTACCGAGGTGCAATGATGAATTATTCTACAGAGGAAGAGATCAAGAGAAGACGCACTTTTGCTATCATATCTCACCCCGATGCAGGTAAGACTACAATGACCGAGAAGCTCCTTCTTTACGGAGGCGCTATCCACATGGCAGGATCCGTTAAGGCCCGTAAGGCAGCCCGTCACGCTACATCCGACTGGATGGAGATCGAGAAGCAGAGAGGTATCTCCGTCACATCTTCGGTAATGCAGTTCAATTACGACGGATACTGTATCAATATCCTCGATACTCCCGGTCACCAGGACTTCTCCGAGGATACATACCGTACTCTCTGTGCAGCCGATGCCGCAGTCATGCTCCTTGACGGTGCCAAGGGTGTTGAGGCACAGACCATAAAGCTCTTCCACGTTTGCCGTAACAGAGGAGTGCCGATCTTCACATTCATCAACAAGATGGACCGTGCGGCTAAGAATCCCTTCGATCTTATCGACGAGCTCGAGAAGGTGTTGGGCATCCGCTCCACTCCCATCAACTGGCCTATCGGTACAGACGGCGACTTCGAGGGCGTATTCGAGAGACAGTCAGGTGAAGTCCTCTTATTCGACGCATCCAATCAGGACCACGGTGCTTCCATGGTCAAGCAGGCCGTTGCAGGTATCGACGACCCTAAGCTCAAGGAGCTCATGAGCCCCGTTCACTACGAGACATTAAAGAACGACATCGAACTTCTCGACATGGCAGGAGACGAGTTCGATCTCGAGAAGGTCCTTGCAGGACAGTTGACTCCCGTATTCTTCGGATCTGCCATCACCAACTTCGGTGTTGAGACATTCCTCAAGCACTTCCTTGAGATCGCTCCCATGCCTCAGGCTCACCACGTATCAGACGAGATCGCGATTGTAGAACCTACGGATGAGATGTTCTCCGGCTTCGTCTTCAAGATCCAGGCTAATATGGATCCCAACCACAGAGACCGTATGGCCTTCATGAGGATCTGCTCAGGTAAGTACGAGAAGAACATGTCAGTCAATCACATGAGACTCGGTAAGAAGATCACTCTCGCGCAGCCTCAGCAGTTCATGGCTCAGGACAGAAATATCGTAGATGACGCATATGCAGGCGACATCATCGGCGTATTCGATCCCGGTCACTTCCGTATCGGAGATACTCTGATCTCCACTAACAGGAAGTTCGAGTTCGATCCCATCCCCGTCTTCCCTCCCGAGAACTTTGCTAAGGTTCAGCCCAAGGATTCCATGAAGCGTAAGCAGTTCCTTAAGGGTATAGAGCAGCTCTCCGAGGAAGGTGCCGTGCAGCTTTATAAGCAGCCCGACATCGGTACTGAGACATACATCATGGGCGTTGTAGGTATCCTCCAGTTCGACGTCCTTGAATACCGCCTTAAGAGTGAGTACGGCGTAGATATCCTTCGTACTCCGCTAAGCTACCGCCTCGCAAGATGGGTAAAGAGCGATGCGGATCCCGCGTTCGATTATCACGATCTTACGCTGACATCCACATCAATGCTTGTCCTCGACAGAGACGACGAGCCCGTAGTCCTCTTCGAGTCCGACTGGGCAGTAGACTGGGCAGTTGACCACAACGAAGCATTAAAGCTCAGGTTCGAAGATATCCACAGTAAGTAATCTTAGAAGCGCTGTTCGTTATTTATGCGGGCAGCGTTTTTGTTTGCCTCAAAAACGAGCAGCTTCCTTCACAGTAAAAGACCCGATCCGCTAATAACGGACCGGGTCACATGATATCAAGTTAAATGTAAGATCAGTCTTCGCCTGTCTTAGAGATCGCCTCGGCATTCTCCTTCTGGATCTCAGGATCATAAGACAGCATAGGTTCCTTCTTCTCACCCTTTATCCTTCTTGCTACGTAGTTGGACGTAAGCTTCATGACAACGGGGCTCATGGCGATGACACCTATAAGGTTAGGGATCATCATCATGCCGTTAAAGGTATCGGAGATGTCCCAGGCGATGGAAGATGTCATAAGAGCTCCGGATAATATCATTATGACAAACAGGGCCTTATAGATCCTGGTAGCTACGGGAGCCTTATTCCCTGCCAAGTACTCTACCGCCTTAGAACCATAGTGAGACCAGCCCAGGATGGTCGTAAATGCAAATACCAGTATGGCAATGGCTATAAAGTACTTTCCGAGTTCAAAGTTGCCGTATTTAAAGAGAGTATTGAATGCTTCAGCTACTAAAGTCGCATCGGAAGCGGCATCGGTAGTACCTGTCTTAAGATCGATAACGCCTGATGTCAGGATCGTAAGTGCAGTCATGGAACATACGATCATGGTATCGGCGAATACTTCGAATATTCCCCAGAGGCCCTGCTTAACGGGCTCCTTGACGTTGGAGTTACTGTGTACCATAACGGAGGAACCAAGGCCTGCCTCGTTGGAGAATACGCCTCTCTTACAGCCCTGAGTGATTATCGTCTTGAAAGCTACGCCCGTAGCACCTCCCCATGCGGCATGACGGGTAAACGCCATAGTGAAGATAGCCTTGAATGCAGGAAGGATGCCCTTGAAGTTAGCGGCAATGATTATAAGAGAACCCATTACGAAGAGGATGACCATAAAAGGCACTACTTTCTCCGCTACTGCAGCTATCCTCTGAAGGCCGCCTAATACTACGAATCCGACCAGCACCATAAGGATGATACCTACGATCAGCATATAAAGCGTAACGTCGGAATCTCCCGAGGAATAGAGCACCTTGCCGGACAGCGCCTTTATATCGAATGCACTGGTAAGGTTTATGACGATCTTATTGACCTGACCCATATTACCGATACCGAAGGAAGCAAGTGTAGCGCAAATAGCGAAGAGCACGGCAAGGACCTTGCCGACCGTCTTCATGCCGGGGTATCCTCCGAGGCCGTCCTGAAGATAGTACATAGCACCTCCGGACCATTCGCCTTCGTGATTCTTTCTTCTATAATAGATGCCCAGGATATTCTCGGAATAATTGGTCATCATTCCGAAGAATGCAGCTACCCACATCCAGAATACGGCACCGGGTCCGCCTGTCATTATCGCTGCCGATACTCCGGCGATATTACCTACGCCTACTGTCGCCGCCAGAGCAGTACACAAAGCCTGGAACTGGGATATCGAAGCCCTGTCCTTGGTATGAGATATGACTTTGACGTCAAAAAGACTTCCTATAGTCTTCTCCCACCAGTGCTTAAAGTGAGTCAACTGAAAGAATTTGGTAAGTACGGTCATCAATATTCCCGTACCGATAAGAAGGATGATACCTATCTTGACCCAGACAAAATCGTTGATAACATTGTTGACTTCGGTCAACCTCTCAAGAAACTGATCCATATTTACTCTCCTTGCAAACAATAATTATTTTATAACTTATGTAATCAGGCACACAAGACGAAAAGTCCTCTAATCTTACATTTCTGTTAGAAGGATGTAAGCAAATGCTATGGGACGGCTGCCTTTACGGGCGTAATATAATGCCATAACAAGCAAGACAGCAGCGCTTACGAAAGGATGGAACAAGGATATGAATAGAACAGTATTTGAATTAACAAGAGAAGAGATAAACGAGCTTAAGGCATATTTGCTCTTTAACGACGAAGAAGAATTCTACGAGGAGATCGACGAGATCTCGGATCAGGACGTATACAGAAAGTTTGACGGCTACCTTTTCTCCGCAAGTGACTTTATATGCAACTCCTGCTCTCATTTGGCAGCAGCGTAAGCATCTCCTATAACATTTTACCCCTCACGTGAAAAGACCTCCGACTTACGATCGGAGGTCTTTCTTATGCTTATATTATTATCTCGTGACTTTTACTTGATCTCAGCGTGGAAATCCTGAAGAGCCTTAACACCAAGGTGAGTATTGTTCTTCAGAGCCTTGATACCTTCTGCAGAAGCCTTAGCTGCTGCCATAGTAGTCATGTAAGGGATCCTGTGCTTGATAGCTTCCTGACGGATATAGCTGTCGTTATGAACACTTGTCTTACCTGCAGGTGTGTTGATGATCAGGTTGATCTCGCCGTTTGCGATAAGATCTGTGATATTAGGTCTTCCCTCGTAGAGCTTCTTGACCTTTGTAGCAGGGATACCGTCACCTACGATCATGTCATATGTGCCGCCTGTAGCAAGGATCTTAAAGCCTACCTCGTTAAATGCTCTTGCAACTTCAAGAAGGTCTGACTTATCCCTGTCGCATACGGACATAAGGACTGTGCCCTCGACGGGAAGCATTGTCTTTGTAGCTTCCTGAGCCTTGAAGTATGCCTCACCGAAGTTAGGAGAAAGTCCGAGGACCTCACCTGTAGATCTCATCTCGGGTCCGAGGACGGGGTCTACCTCCTGGAACATATTGAAGGGGAAGACTGCTTCCTTAACACCGTAGTGGTTGATGACCTTATCGTGAAGCTCAGGTACGGGTGACTTCCTTCCCGTAAGCTCGGAAGTCATGATCTCAGTTGCGATCTTTACCATGTTGATAGCGCAGACCTTGGATACCAGGGGTACTGTTCTACTTGCTCTGGGGTTAGCCTCAAGTACGTATACAACATCGTCCTCGATAGCGTACTGCATGTTCATAAGTCCGCATACGCCCATTTCGATAGCGATCTTCTTTGTATATTCCTTAATAGTAGCAACCTGCTTCTCGGTAAGGTTCTTGGAAGGAAGGATACAAGCGGAGTCACCGGAGTGAACGCCTGCAAGCTCGATATGCTCCATTACTGCGGGTACGAAGCAGTTAGTACCGTCGGAGATAGCATCTGCCTCACACTCTGTAGCGTGATGGAGGAATCTGTCTACGAGGATAGGTCTGTCGGGGGTAACGCCTACAGCTGCTTCCATGTATACGCGGAGCATCTCGTCATCGTGAACGATCTCCATTCCACGGCCGCCCAATACGTAAGAAGGTCTGACCATTACGGGGTAACCGATGCGGTTAGCAACTTCGAGAGCATCCTCTACAGTAACAGCCATTCCTGCCTCGGGCATGGGGATATTGAGCTTATCCATCATTGCACGGAAGTGGTCTCTGTCCTCTGCAAGGTCGATAGTCTCAGGAGATGTACCGAGGATCTTGATGCCGTTCTTCTTAAGGTCTGCTGCGAGGTTAAGAGGTGTCTGTCCTCCGAACTGAGCGATAACTCCTACGGGCTTCTCCTTCTCGTGGATAGCAAGAACATCCTCGAGTGTAAGGGGCTCGAAGTAGAGCTTATCAGATGTATCGTAGTCTGTAGATACAGTCTCGGGGTTACAGTTAACGATGATGGACTCGAATCCGAGCTTCTTCAATGCAAGTGCAGCATGTACGCAGCAGTAGTCGAACTCGATACCCTGACCGATACGGTTAGGACCGCCGCCTAAGATCATGATCTTGGGCTTGTCTGTATTGCAGGGGCTCTTATCCTCGGAGAGGTGATATGTGGAGTAGTAGTAAGCAGCATCCTGTGTTCCGCTTACGTGTACGCCTTCCCATGCTTCCTTGATGCCGTACTCATATCTCTTTGTCCTTATGGACTCCTCAGTAACGTCGAGGATCTTAGAGAGATATCTGTCGGAGAAACCGTCGAGCTTAGCCTGAAGGAGAACGGGCTTAGCGGGAACCTCACCCTTATTCTTCATAAGAGCTTCTTCCTCTTCAACAAGTTCCTTCATCTGCTCAAGGAACCAGTGCTTGATCTTCGTTACTTCGTAGATCTCTTCTACCGTAGCGCCCTTACGGAGTGCCTCGTAGATGATGAACTGTCTCTCGGAAGTGGGAGTATTGAGCATCATCATGAGATCTTCCTTGCTCTTGTCATGGAAGTTCTTGGCGAATCCGAGGCCGTATCTTCCTGTCTCAAGAGATCTTATAGCCTTCTGGAAAGCTTCCTTATATGTCTTACCGATGCTCATTACCTCACCTACGGCACGCATCTGTGTACCGAGCTTGTCCTGAGCACCCTTGAACTTCTCGAAAGCCCATCTTGCGAACTTGATTACAACGTAGTCTCCGTCGGGTACGTACTTATCGAGAGTACCGTACTTACCGCAGGGGATCTCATCAAGTGTAAGACCGCATGCGAGCATAGCGGATACCAAAGCGATGGGGAATCCTGTTGCCTTGGAAGCAAGAGCAGAGGATCTTGATGTTCTGGGGTTGATCTCGATTACAACGATCCTTCCGGATACGGGATCGTGTGCGAACTGGCAGTTACAACCGCCTATAACTTCGATAGCTTCGATGATCTTATAGGATGCTTCCTGGAGCTTGTCCTGTACATCCTGAGAGATAGTAAGCATAGGTGCGGAACAGAAGGAGTCACCTGTGTGTACACCGATGGGGTCGATATTCTCGATGAAGCATACCGTGATCTTGTTGTTCTTAGCATCACGTACAACCTCGAGCTCAAGCTCTTCCCAACCGCTTATGGACTCCTCTACGAGGACCTGTCCTACAAGGCTTGCCTGAAGACCTCTCTCGCAGACTACCTTAAGCTCGTCTACGTTATATACGAGACCGCCGCCGGCACCACCCATGGTGTATGCGGGACGAAGGACTACGGGGTAGCCTAACTCGTCAGCGATCTTAAGTGCTTCCTCTACGGAGTAAGCCTCATGGCTTCTGGGCATCTCAATACCCAAAGCATTCATCGTGTTCTTGAATTCTATTCTGTCTTCGCCTCTCTGGATAGCGTCTACCTGGACACCGATAACCTGTACGTTATACTTCTCGAGAATGCCTGCCTCTGCAAGCTCTGAGCAAAGATTAAGTCCTGACTGGCCACCAAGATTGGGGAGCAAAGCATCAGGACGTTCTTTATCGATGATCTGTTCAATACGAGCAACATTCAAAGGCTCGATGTAAGTTCTGTCTGCAACATCAGGATCTGTCATGATAGTCGCGGGATTGGAATTAACGAGAACGATCTCATAACCCAACTTGCGAAGCGCCTTACACGCCTGAGTTCCCGAATAGTCGAACTCACAAGCCTGACCGATGATGATAGGACCGGAACCGATGATCAATATCTTATTGATATCTGCTTTCTTTGGCATACTAAAACCCCCATATAGTCAAAAAATCCTTGCTAAGGATATTATCATATCGGGGGCTTTATTAAAACCTATATTATAGATAAAAATGTGTCATCCGATGAGGATTTCTTCTACCTTGTTCTCCATCTGATCCTTCTCGATCTGATCCTTATGAAGGACTTCCTTGGAAGAGAGGTCCTTGATACCTGCGGGGATCTCAAGTCCGCTCTCCTCGGAAAGCTCCTTGATGATCGTCTCTACGGATCTTCCGTTGCTGTAGCCGTTGCCGCGAAGAGCATCCATAACAGCGGGAGAGAACTTGAAAGGAGATGCCGTGGAAGCAAATACTGTCTTAGCCTCATCGCCCGATCTCTGGTGATAACGGTTGTAGATGTTAAATCCTACTGCAGTATGCGTATCGATAACATTATCCGTTCTGTCGTATACATCAAGGATAGTCTTGGATACGCCCGTCTCGTCTGCGAATCCGCCTACGAAGAGCATCTGAAGTTTCTTTAATGTCTTGGCGTCGACGCTGTAGACACCGTTTGTGTTAAGTTCCTTCATCCACTCCTTGACCTGATCCGCATTCTTATCCGTAAGCTCGAAGAGAAGCCTTTCGAGGTTAGAAGAGATAAGGATATCCATGGAAGGAGACGTCGTCTTGAAGAATTCCCTGTTCCTGTCATACTTACCGGAACTGAAGAAATCACAGAGGACCTTATTCCTGTTGGAAGCACAGATAAGTCTGTGTACGGGGATACCCATCTGCTTAGCGTACCATGCGGCAAGGATATTACCGAAGTTACCTGTAGGAACTACGATGTTGATAGCCTCGCCCTTCTCGATCTTCTCTGTTCTTAGAAGCTCGATATAGGAATATACGTAGTAAGCGATCTGAGGAACAAGACGGCCCCAGTTGATGGAGTTAGCAGACGACAGCTTAACTCCGTTGCTATTAAGCTTATCGTTGAAAGCCTGATCCGCAAAGATGTTCTTAACGCCTGTCTGAGCATCGTCGAAGCAACCGTTTACTGCGATAACATGTGTATTTGCACCTGTTGTGGTGATCATCTGAAGCTTCTGAGCCTCGGATACTCCGTCTGAAGGATAGAATACGATGATCTCTGTTCCGGGAAGATCCTTGAAGCCTTCAAGAGCAGCCTTACCCGTATCACCTGAAGTAGCCGTAAGGATACAGATCTTCTTGCTCTCACCTGTCTTCTTGATGGAAGCAGTCATGAGGTGGGGAAGGAGCTGCAAAGCTACATCCTTAAATGCAGCCGTAGGTCCGTGCCAGAGCTCTAAGATATATTCTCTGTCGTTATATGCATTAAGCTGAACGAGAGGTACTGTGTTCTCGCCCCACTTATCTTCGTGGTAAGCCTGGGACGTGTACTCAAGGAGCTCCTTCTCGGAGAACTCCTCAAGGAACTTGGAAAGAACTCTTGCGGAGATCTGATAGAAAGCCATGTTCTTCATCTCTTCGATATCGCTGTCTGATAAGGAAGGGATAGTCTCGGGAACGAATAATCCTCCGTCGGGTGCGATACCGAGTACGATAGCCTCGGAAGCCGTGAACTTCTTATCATATCCTCTTGTGCTTATATACTTCATGTTGCCTCTCCTTAAAGGTCAGTTTATTCCTCGTTAGAACCGTCTTCTCCGTCTTCATCGGGGACGTCTTCTCCGTCGGTAGTCTCCGTGTCACCTTCTGTCTCGTCAGTACTGTCATCCGGGATAACGGGAGCAAGTACCGTCGTGTCTTCGGTAAGAGACGTTGACTCTGTCTCTTCCTCGGTCTCTTCGACAGTCGTCTCAGAGGTCGTGGTGACTGTAGCTGCCTCAGGTGCATCACCGTCGCCGAACTCGTCAGCATAGTTTCCTATGATACCGGCTACTTCAGGATCATCCTTGTTCTTCTCAAGCTCGGATATTATGTAATCGAGTCTTGCCTCGGTATCCTTACTTGTCTTTATCTTAGATATTGTAGGTAATACGACAAAGATTACAAGTGCAAATACGAGGGCGATTATCACAAATCCGACTATTATCTTGACCGTAAGTCTTAGTCTGTCTGCAGGTGTCCTTACGTCCTCTACGGCTATATCATCGCTGGCCATCTCGTCTCCGACAGCCGCGGACCTCATCAAGATGTCGCGTCTTTCCTTCTCGGAAGCCAGCTGAAAGTCATTTGTCCTGTTGGTAGCCTTTACAAGGATCGGAGCCTGCATGCCCGTTCTTGCCGCTGCGCCGCTGTTTGCAAGAGAGGTCCAGTTCTTTCCAGATTTGGGTACTTCTACCTTGGGCTCGGGATTCTTCATATCCTCCCTTATGAGCTTCATGGACTCCTGGGCGATAGCAAGGTTCTGCTCGGAACTAAGCGTATTATTGACCGCATATTCCATGGCATTCTCAGCCCTGGCATACTCCTGCTCCCTTGCAAGACAAAGTCCGTACACGAGAGCACAGTCACCCCAGGCGGGATACTTCTGTATCATGGGCTTTAAGATGATCTGGGATACATCAGTTCCGTCGCGCTGAGCATTGAGTAGAGCCCTGTTATACTGCTTTACGGCATGGACTTTGTCCTCGGGACTCATCTCGAAGAGGATAAGATCCTTCTCCTCTATAGGCGTCATCATCAACGCAAATTTCTGATAATCGTGCATGACTTATATCCTTTTCCCTGTCTCGGCGCGCAGAGCACCTCGTATTTCCCCCAGAAGATAAAGCGAACCCGTGACAAGGAGAGGCATCTTATCCTCAAGGGACATCTTATAAGCGGCAAGTACCGCTTTATTCGCATCTCCCGACGGTATCACTTTAACCTGGTCATTATACACAACTTTGATTATATTCGCGAGTTCGGCATCACTCATGGTCCTGGGGTTATTGACGTTGACGGTATATACTTCGTTCATACGAACACCGCCGTCACGGAGGACCTCAAGCATCTTATCGGGATCCTTATCCTTCATGACTCCCATTACGACCCTCATATCCTTACCGTATATCCTTCCGCCCATCATCTCTCGAAGGACTGAAGCGAGGCTTTCCGCGCACTGGCTGTTATGGCCGCCGTCTAAGATGACTACAGGGTCGAAGCTTATACATTCGCATCTTCCCTTCCAGGTCGTGTTCTCTATTCCGTAACGGATATCTTCAAGGGATGCTCCCGCTATCTTACATGCCTCTATGGCTGCAGCTGCATTTCGCACCTGATGTCTTCCGAGAAGCCTTGTAGTATATTCCTGCCCCTTGTAAGCGAAATGCATCCTGGCGTCAGGAGTAAAGGAGATACTATCGTTCTCTCCTACGGCATATGTAACAGGAGCATGCATCTCAAGAGCCTTCAGCTCAAGGACACGCCTTACTTCGGCCTGCTTATCTGAAGTCAGAAGCATCTGCTCGGGAGAACATATCACACAGGGAACGCCTTCCTTTATTATGCCTGCCTTCTCTCCGGCGATCTCTCCAATGGTATTCCCGAGTCTGTCGGTGTGGTCCATGCCGATCGCAGTTATGACGGTGCAGACAGGATCCTTTACGACATTAGTGGAATCAAGCCTTCCGCCAAGTCCTGTCTCCAGCACTGCTACGTCAACTTTCTCCATGGCGAACCAGAGATAGCAGATGGCAGTAACAAGCTCGAACTCGGTGGGATGTTCCATGCCATCCTCCACCATCTTATCGGAAGCTGCCTTTACCTTGTCGGAAAGTGATGCAAGAGTATCAGCATCGATCTCACCTTCTGTCTCATCTTCAAGAAGACGGTCAAGGCCTTTCCTGCCGTCGATCACTCTCATCCTCTCCGAGAACCTCTCAAGGAAGGGGGACGTATATAGTCCGACCTTCTTACCTGAAGCTGCCAGTATCGAAGCGGTATAAGCTGCTGTAGAACCTTTACCGTTGGTGCCGGCTATATGGATACTTCTGAACTTGTCCTGAGGATCTCCCAGGATCTCATCCAGCCTTTCCATTCTCTGAAGTCCGAGGTTTATACCGAACTTTAATGCATCCGTAAGAAATTCCGGAGTGCCGCCGTTACTTCCCATTATCTTTATCTCCATCCTTCCTTTTCATTCCGCGTCTGAAGACGATCCATCTGCTGAGCACGTAATTGACCGCTACCAGCACGATCGAATTCACGATCTTGACTACATAGAGCCATATAAAGTCAAATCCGAATATCTCGAACAGGAGAACCTCCGAAGATATACCGACATTATGTTCAAGGAGCATTACAAGAACAGTAAAAAGACCTATCTCTATAGTGACGAGTGTCGCAAATCTTGCCGCCATAAAACCCAGAAGTTCTAATAATACGTTGCCGTGAGACCTGAACACGAAGGCCCTGTTGGTAAAAAAAGCCGTCAGAGTCGCAGCAAGCCACGCTATGGTCTGATTAAGGATAAGGAAGAGGTCAAAGCTCCACCTTATTATCGTTACATTCCAATGAGCGGTAACGAGCTTATCGAATGTTACGAAGCATATGAGATTTGCGAGCATGGTAAAGATGCCCGTGAAAAAATACATCGCGAACATCCTCGTCTTTTCCTGTTTGGGCGTAAATCGCTCACTGCCGTAAAGCAGTTCCTTAAATGTCATACTCTCCTCGGTCTGGGATTATTCTTGTTGGCAATTATCCTGCGAACAAGGTATACGGTCCCGATGATGATCAATGATTCAATCAGTGATATTACCATAAAAATCCTGAAGAACAATCCGTATATCCTCTCGGCTGTCCTGTCTACTGTCTTGTAGTCAACGAACTGTCCGGACTCCGAATCATAGCGGTAGAAAGCCTGGTTGCCCGCCTCGTCCACCATATATGCGATAAATACGCCCTCGGAATTGGAGTATCCTTCAAGAACAACTCCTTCGGAAGTAGTTATGGTCTCCGCCTTGAATCCGTCAGGGATCTTAACGGTATCCGGAACGGCAACGACATTCAAGATCCTGCTGCTTATTATCGCGTAATTATCCTTGTTATATCTGGTGATGACCCTGTTGGTGGGATTATAAAAGTAGAATGCGGGCTCACCGTCTCCTGCGGACAGGTAGACAAGATAGCTCACGACACCTTCTTTGACGAATACGGGGACATCGTATCCGTTGATCGTCCTTGTACCTGATACAAAGCCTTCGGGAAGATCATAAGCTGCAGGAGCCGTAACGAAGGTATAGCTTCGGCCATCGTGGTCTTCCAGCGTAGCACCTTCGTCAAAGAAGCTTCCCTGCCTCGTGACATATATCGTATATGTACTCGTAGAGATACCATTCTCGGCAATAACGTTGACCGTGATGATATTCTGCCCCGGCTGAAGATAGGAAGCACCCGATATCTCCACCATCGCGCCGTTATTTCTCGCCGTGGCGATGACCTCTACGTCACTTATGGAATTACCTACGCTACACGAATATTCATATATATCGGAACTGAAATCGGGAGTCAGATTAGCACCGGTGATCTGCAGCTCTACAAGACCTGAATCATCCGATACCGTCCCCTCTACATTGACCGTAATACCGTCACCCAGAGCTGCGGAATATTCTTCCATAGAGCTGTTCCTGAATCCGTCGGCAAGATCGAGCCAGAACCTGATCCCTCCCGATGCATCCGCTCCGATCCTGAAGGATACGCTGAACAGAATGATATCAGAATCAAAGAGCATGGAAGTATCCTCTCCGCTGCTGATATCCGCCTCGACAACTTCATCAACGGCACTTACGACAAAGTGGCCGGGCTCACTGTTGTCCATAGAATAAGTGAAAGTAGAAAGCTCATTAGGCTGAGATAACGATACGAACTCGACCATGTCGGAATTACACCTCAGGTCTATGGGTCCGAATCTCGTAACATGATCAAGCTGATTGGCAAATACGTTTACCGTCACGATATCTCCGGGGTTAACGGAATAATCGCTTGCTACCAGCGTGAGGACCACATTCTGATCGGCATATACAGCCCCGGTAAGAGAAGAAGGAAGCACCGAGACAATGGCAAATACTGCCATGACCGTCAAGATAAATATGGCGATATGTGACCTTCCTTTTATACTCATAGTCATCAAGCTCCAGTGTAAGGCATGACTCCGAATTCACTCGGCATATCATCATATACCGGGATCAGGAATATGAACGGCTTATCAAGCATATCTATGGATGCATATCCGGAGAAATACCTGGCACCTTCAGTATACGCCATGGAGATATTCTGTGCGTACTGATGCATATAAAGACCGTCTTCGTTATCGATGACATCGAACTTCTGGAAGTAAAGAGTATCCTGACCTGCAGCAGTATACCTTGAGGCGATCCACAATGCACCGCCCGTGATGGCACGATCTACGGTATTCCACGGGAGCATAAGCTCGGCCTCTACGGAAGATATCTCCTCCTCGTCGGGATCTGCTCCCCACATGGCATAACGGGCACCGTTGATAAGAGCTCCGTTCTGGATATTGGGATCAGGAGTAGATCCGATATTATAGAAATTATAGTAACCTTCATAGCCGGCCAAAGTTCCGTGACAGAGCTCTGATTCGCCGTTATAGCCCATCTCCTGAAGGATCCTTGAAGCAAGGAAATAAGGAGATACGTTAGCAGTCTCACCTGCCTCGTAAATGATCTGTGCATAATCGTATTCACTTGTATCGGCAAGGAAACTGCCGTTTACGATATTTCTTACACCGTCTACCGTCTGAGCTGTGCTGTCAAAGGATAAAAGCTCAAAGGAGAAGATATGCTGAGGATCGAGGTAATTACGAGGATCCAGGAAATACTGAACCACTTCATTGGTCGCAGCCATCCATCCGCCTCCGTCATACTCCGGGCTTCCGCTCTGTACCCATGCGGGATGTGAGTATACGTTTGCAAGGCTTCTGTCGGCACTGTCCTCGTTATCGAGTACGGTATCAAAGTCCATACCCGTATTGTAGGGTCTGAACATATAGTCCGGATGAAGTGAGTGAAGAAGCCAGAGACCGCTGTAGTATGACGTCGGGAACTGTGCTAATGTATCCTCGCTGAAGCTTCCGCTGTCGTCACCCTTAAGAATATAGATCCTGTAATCATTCACCGTACCGTCAAAGGCCGTGACCTTGATATCTATGGTATTCTCTCCGCTTCCGATCGGTATATTGGAAAGATCGTCAACCGTAGTGACGCTTCCGCCGTTCTCGATCGTAGTCTCTACGACGGCGGCATAGCCTTCCTGGGCAGTTATATCGAGACCGATAACCGAAAGAGACGTTGAATAGTAACCGTAATCAGTTGTCTTTACAGCGAATCTCGGGAATATCTTAACTTCAGAACCGGAAGAAGGCTCCGCGATATCCATCTTTGTCAGGAATCCCGACAGAGGAAGATAACGTACATCCTCGTAGGGGACCACTATCTGGTTGTTACTTAAGTCAGACAGTGTGACATCCGTACCTGCATAAGGAGACGTTGAAGAAGATACCGGAAGGGGCGTAGGTGCTGCGCCTATATCGCTCACGACAGCCATATACTGACCGTCGTAATATGCAACATTACGGCTCTGGACCATGGTGTAGCTCACCTGATCCTCATTGCTCGAACACTGAGCTCCTCTTTCCACCTTTACGAAGAAATTGTTATTTACAAGAGGCAGACCCGTATCGGCCTTGATGGCATCTATATCCTGGCGATGTCCTCTCAATACTTCATAATCAGAACCCGGAAGATCATTGGTACCTACAGGCTCTCCGTAAGCGTCGAAGAGCGATACCTTGATATCGTCCCCTAATCCTACAAAGTTGATATAGGCATCGCGATCCTGAGCATTAAGGATATACCAGGATACAGTCTGACTTCTGTCTATGGATCCCTGCTGGACCATATCGTTATTAAGGACCATGCATCTGGGCACCGTAATATCGCCGCCTGCTATTATCTGGCCTCTGCCGTCGGAAGAACGAAGAAGGATGAGGACACTGTGACTGCCTGCTTCAACACCTGCCGTATCCCAGGCCATGACAAATCCTTTACCGGATCCGTCATCTTCCTCAATCCTGATATTGCCCTGATAGAGAACTCCGTCAACAAAGAAATCAGTCCTGACTTCATCACCGGTAGCATCGAATGTTCCTTCTACCTTACGAATACCGATAGTATAAGTATCTCCGCTCTCCAAAGGCTTGGTTACTACGCAATCGGTAAAGCTGTCACCGGGATCAGATGATATATTGCCGGTAGCGGCATATGATCTGTCTTCTTCTTCAGCATACTTATTAATAACGAACATCCTGGAATGATCCTGAAGATCGGATACGATATCCTCTTCAAGAGAAGCATCGGAAGATCCCGTTATCGCTACGACAAGATTCGATGCGAATTCATTATCTGATCTTCCCAGGGACAGATAATCAGGACTTGTAAAGCTCCTGATGAGATAATCTCCGACCGAATATACCCCTGAGCCTATCCTGTCCTTGGCTATGTCGTTGCCTACAGAACCGCCCGCTATGGAGGATGTCCTGTCTACCACCTCAGACACTTTACTCTTTGATTCTTTATAGGGAGTACTCATTCCTACCAGGCTGATACCCAGCACGACTGCACCCGCAATGCCGACTATAAGTGAGATGGCGGCGATAATAAGGTATTGTGTTGTCTTCTTTCTTCTCATCAAAAGTTCTGTCTTTCTTTATTCCGTGCACCCTGTGCATTAAGTTCATCAAGTGTATAGCCGTAGGAAGGAACGAATCTTTCCATAAAGTAATCAACTTCCGGCAATCCTATCTTATCAATTGTATCCTTTATTGTCTTCTTGGCAGACGTAAATTCCGTATTGCCCGAAGCCTCTTCGGTTATGCACTTTATATAAGCCGAGATCCTGTCGGCAGCCTTGACGAGTTTCTTTACAAGAAGGTCTTCTTCAGTCTCGAACTTGGGAGATAAGAGCTCCAGGTACTCATCCTGCATGATATCGGGAAGGAGCGAAGACAGCCTTACGGCAGCTTCATGTTCCACTTCCCTGTAGGCCTGCTTTATAGTCTCATTCCTGTACTTGATAGGAGTGGGAAGATCTCCCGTTATTATCTCGGTACAGTCATGGTAGAGAGCATATGTAAGGACCTTATAAGGATCGGTCGTTAATTCATGCTCGAACATCTCGTTATGGAGCACGGCCAATGCATGAGCGATCACTGCTACATCGAAGCTGTGTTCCTTTATATTCTCCATCTTGTTGTTGCGCATCAGGCCCCAGCGGTTGATGTACTGCATCCTGTCGAGCATTGCAAAGAATCCGTAGTTATTGATATCTTCCATTTTCTTCTCTCCGTTACACTTTATAGAGCAAATCAAAGCAGGTATTCGCATATGTGTCGGTCATTCCTGCTATATAATCGACGACTTTCCTTACAGGAACGCAACCGCACTCGGGATGTTCCTTGTAAAATTTCGCAAAATCCTTGATGGCGCGATTCTCTGAAGCATATGCCTTCTCGATATCTTCGGTACATCTCATGAAGGCTTCGAAGATCGCTTCTATAAGGATATCAACTGTCTTCTCGTATGTAGCGATCTTGGGAGCCTTGTATATCTCTTCGAAGTTCCTTGTAAGGAAATCGTTCATGGCCTTGAAGTTGCCCTCACTCATCCTTATCTCATCAGAGTTCATGCTGCTGTGGATAAGATCGCCGACAAGGATATTGATAGTCTCCGAGTTGGTAGAGCCGAGTCTTGAGACGACGCTGTCGGGAAGAAAATCTCCGGTACCGCTGATGATACCCGCTCTTCTTGCATCCTCTACGTCTCTTCCAACATATGCGATCTTATCGGCGAACCTTACGACGCATCCTTCCAAAGTAGCGGGAGCAGTCCTGTCCTTCTCGGGCTTATCGGAGATCTGCTTCTCCGTCTTATCCCTTAATGGCTTAAGCACATACTCGTTATATGTCTCGCCGCAGTGTGACACGATACCGTCTCTTACCTCGAAAGTAAGGTTAAGTCCGTGCTCGCCGGGTCTGTGCTCTTCAAGAACATCCAATACTCTTAAGCTGTGAACCTCGTGCTCGAAGTAAAGAGAAGGATCCACCGACTTGATGCACTTATTAAGTGCCCTCTCACCGCTGTGACCGAAGGGAGCGTGACCAAGATCGTGTCCCATGGCGATAGCCTGGATAAGATCGGTATTGAGGTTTAAAGCACGACCTATGATCGTTGATATGTAATTGACATAGATAACATGCTCGATCCTGGAGCATATATGGTCATTGGTGGGATTGAAGAATACCTGGGTCTTATGCCTGAGTCTTCTGAAAGACTGAGAGAAGATTATCCTTCCCATATCTCGTTCGTATGCACTTCTTATAAGACAGGGCTCCTCTTCCTTGGCTCTGCCTCTCGTCTGAGAACTCTTCTGAGCATAAGGGGATAAGTTTCTTTCCCTCTCTTCTCGGATAAGCCTTACGAATTCGGTATCCTTCTCATTCTTCATGAGCTGAGGCTCAACGTCTATCTTGTCGAATTCGTCACTGTACATATCGAACAAGCTGTACATAGGATCAATCTCCTTTCTTAAGACCTGCCGTACCTGCCAGCATATTCTTCCTCATACCGTCAAAGTCGACGGTGATAAGTGCATCACCTGCAACGGGCTCCACCTTAAGCACCACACCAAGGCCGAACCTGTCGTGTCTTACCTTCATGCCGTTTGTTATCTGAGACGGTTCGAGTGAACCGGGCTTCTTGGCGGGAGCATTAGTTCTCCTGTCGGGCTTGGAAGTAACACCTGAGGACAAAGCGCTGGCGATATTCCTTCTGGCCATCTCCCTTGCCTTGGAGTTGACTGCCTCTACAGGCTTCTTCTCCGGCTCTCTCATGCCGCCCATCCTGTAAAGATGTACGGGGTTTATCTCCTTTAAGAATCTGGACGGAGGAAGGCACTGAGTCTGACCGAAGAGCATCCTCTGCCTTGTTAAGACGATGAAGAGATTCTTCTTGGCTCTGGTGATGGCGACATACATAAGTCGCCTCTCCTCTTCCGTATCAGCCGCAGACGCTATGGACTTATAACTGGGGAAGATACCGTCCTCCGCTCCTATCAGGAATACGGCTCCGAACTCAAGTCCCTTGGCACTGTGAATGGACATGAGCCTTACAAAGTCCTCTGACTCATCCTCACCGTCACCCTGAGAATATAAAGCTGCATTCTCGAGATAGAGCGAGAGTATACCGCGAAGAGTATCAGCAGTAGCATTCTCCTCTTCGAAGAACTCATCCTCCTCTATCTGTTCCTTAAGAGCTTCACCGTCTGCCGTAGCCCTGTGGTTCTTCTCATACTCGGCTGCTTCTGAGAGCAATTCCTTCAGGTTCTCGACTCGATCCGTAAGTTCGCCTTTGCTCTCTCGCTGATCTATTATCTCCTGAATGATTCCGGACTCGTTCTCGACATGGTCGACAAAGTCAGGGAAAGACATCTCATCAGTATCCATAACTGATACGAATCCGTTTATCAGGGTGCAGAATGACTTGAGCTTAACAGCGGACCTTACAAGCTCCTCGTACTCGGAAGCCCTGCTCGCGATATCGAACATGGAAGTATGCTCAGCTGCCGCGATGGCTCTGATCCTCTCTACCGTAGTATCTCCTATACCCCTTTTGGGGACATTGATGATCCTGTCGAAGGCAAGATCATCCTTGCTGTCATTTATGAGGCGAAGATAAGCAAGGATATCCTTGATCTCTTTACGGTCGTAGAATCGCATGCCGCCGTAGATCCTGAACGGGATCCCCCTGTCCCTGAGCGCCGACTCTATCGATCTCGACAGAGCATTCATCCTGTAAAGGATAGCCACATCGGAGTATTGGAACTTCCCCTTCTGGACCATATGCTTTATGGTATCGGCTGTCCAGGATGCCTCTATATTCTGACTGTCGGTATTCATGACGATTATCTTGTCGCCTTCACCGCCGTCAGTTCTCAAGGCCTTACTCTTACGACTCTTGTTGTTGGCTATTACTTCATTGGCTGCGGCAAGGATAGTTGCCGTAGAGCGGTAGTTCTGCTCGAGCTTTATGACCTTTGCATCCTTGAAGTCCTTCTCGAAGTTCAGGATCATCCTTACATCAGCACCACGGAAAGCGTAGATACTCTGATCGTCGTCACCTACTACGCAGATATTGCTGTGCCCCTTGGCAAGGAGCATGACCGCATTGTACTGAGGCTGGTTAGTATCCTGATACTCGTCTACCATTATGTATCTGAACTTATTCCTGTAGTACTCAAGGATATCGGGATTGTCCTTAAGGAGATGGACCATGTTGACGAGGATATCGTCGAAGTCCATGGCATTATTCTCTCGAAGCTTCTGATTGTACTTCTTAAAGACCTTCGCGGCCTGCTGCCGGGTGATATCAGGACCTGCCAGCTGCTCGTACTGCTCAGGGCTCACCATATGGTTCTTGGAATTGGTTATCTCGTACAGGAAGTTCCTGGGCTTAAAGAGCTTCTCCGAGATATCAAGCTCCTGCATACACTGCTTGACCATCTTGAGCTGGTCGTCGGTATCTAAGATCGTGAAATTCTTGTCGTAGCCTATAAGGTCCGCATGTCTTCTCATGATCCTCGCAAAGATGGAGTGGAATGTACCGCACCAGATATACTGGGACTTATCGCCTACAAGGGCGGTTATCCTCTCTTTCATCTCGTTAGCTGCCTTATTGGTGAAAGTGATCGCCAGGATGGATCCGGGAGCAACATTATGCTTCTTCATCATGTAAGCGATCCTGTATGTAATTACTCTTGTCTTACCGGAGCCTGCGCCCGCCAATATGAGCAAAGGTCCGTCCAGATGCATAACAGCTTCCTTCTGCTCGGGATTAAGTCCTTCAAGAAGGCTGTCCGCATCGTTATCCTCACTGCTTCCGGCAGTCACGTTGGTATATAATTCATCGAGCTCGGCAAAGAAATCACTTCCGCCTGTCATCTCGCCGCCAAATCCGTCCACATCGATCTCCATTAATTCATTTATAATTTTTTCTAATTATAACAGATAAAAAGGGTCACGGATTTCTATAATTGCACAATATGTTCCTTTAGAGAGAATTTGTCCTTATAATAGGACTCTGCCTTCGAACTTCCTGCGAACGTGTCGGGCCCCCGTGTCCGTACCAGATCATCCTTTCGCCGAGGTTCCTTATCTTGATCGCACTCCTCTCCACTGCATCGGAATTAAAGTAGAGATGGGCTTTCTCAGGGCATACCCAGTTGTCCAGGGCATCGCCTACTATAAGGTCCCTTCCTTCCACATCAAGTCCTATGGAGCCTATGGTATGGCCGGGAAGTTCCATGATCTTCGCGTCGATACCGTACTTCTTAAGATCGTCGCCTTCTCTTACGAAGATAATGTCGTCAGGACGCTTTACCTTAGTGCCGCCAAGCTTAGCAAGAGAGACCGTAAGTATCACCTTTCCTACCATGCCGCGTGACATAAGCGGCTGCTTTGAATAATCGTCAAAAAGCTCGTCGTCAGCCCTGTGAAGAGCAACGGGAACAGAATACCTGCGGGAAAGCTCAGCTGCATTCTCCGCATGGTCAAAATGTGTATGAGTAAGAAGGATCAGCTTTATGTCATACTTATCGCATACGGCGATAACATCGCTCAAGTTTTCTCTGCTTCCGGTATCCACCAGAACGGCATTCTTGCCCTCTGCTACAAGATAGCAATTACCTGTACCGCACTTTATCCTGATTACCTGACTCATATCAGTCCTCCTGCAATAAAATAACGTCCCTCCTTCAAGTCTAACAGAAGGAGGGAACGATAATTGAGGCTATATTGAAAGTTTCCTCAGAGCCTGACGTTGTCAAATGACTTGACGTATGTAAGAGGTATCGAACCGATGATACCTGCCGCAGCCTGAATGAGGTTTGGGATCAGGGATCCTGTTGCCGCCGTGCTCCCGTACATTAAAGATTCAAAGACAAAGTAACCGCCAAGCATGATCGCTTCGGCAAGAATCGCCGCTATCAGTCTTTTATAGAACGGGACCTTGATGTCCGGCTTTCTTCTTAAGATAAGACCTGCTACAAGTCCCATAACTCCCTTTATCACGAATGTTGGCGCGATATACTGCGGATATCCTGCAAGAAGATCTGCAAGAGCCGAACCGATAGCCGCAGGTATTGCCGCTATCGGACCCAGGATATAAGAACTTACAAGTATTACAACATCACCCAGGTTGACGTGTCCTATCGCCGTGGGAACGTGTATCTCGGTACCTACGAATATAAACGCAGCAAGAAGTCCGGCAAAAGTAATCTTGCGTAAATGTCTTCTCTGATCGCTCATATATAACTCCTATTCAAACACTATGTATTGCAATTTCAACGATCATAGGTTACAACATATCTGAATATAAGAAATATCCAGTTTAGGAGTTTTTAATATATCCAGATGAAGACAAATGCCGGCAGACAGAACGAGACCAGATATATGCAGATCTACAGACATATCAAGAAAGATATAGTCGACGGGATCTACCCTTACGGGTCGAAGATACCTTCCAAGAGAGTGATCTCATCCCAATTCGGCGTGAGCGTCATAACAGCGGAACATGCATACGACCTCCTGTGTGACGAGGGATATATAAGAAGTGTTCAAAAGAGCGGTTACTTTGTAGACTTCAGACCTGACAGCGGCTTCTCGGCCTTCCCGGAAGAGATCACGATACCTACGACAACGCCACGGGAATACTACGACAGTTTTGAAGACTACCGTTTCCCTTCTTCTGTCCTTTCCAAGACTATGAGGAGCGTCATCACCAACAGAGAGAACGATATCCTCTTAAAGTCCCCGAATAACGGAATAGAAGAATTCAGAAAAGCCATCGCGGGGTATCTTGCACGCAATAAAGACATAAGAGTATCTCCCGACAGGATCATCGTAGGCTCCGGAGCAGAATATCTCTATAACCTTATTGCTATCCTTATAGGCAAAGGCGAGACAGTTGCCCTGGAAGATCCTTCCTACGATAAGATCAGAAGAGTCTACGAAGTCTCCAATATAAGATGCGATCTGCTCCCTCTCGGAAATGACGGTATAGAGAGCAACGCGCTTAATAAGACTAATGCCCGTGTCCTTCACATATCACCCTTCAGGAGCTTCCCCACGGGAATCACGTCATCCGCATCCAAGAGACACGAATATATAAGATGGGCCGACAAAAGAAGCGGGCTCATTATAGAGGACGACTACGAATCCGAGTTCTCCGTCCTGGGAAAGCCCGTAGAGACGCTGTTCTCCATGGCGATGAGCGACAATGTCATCTACTTGAATACCTTCTCCAAATCAATCTCCCCCGCCCTTCGTGTCGGCTATATGGTACTTCCCGAACACCTGATCACAAAGTTCAACGAACAGCTTGGATTCTACTCCTGTACAGTGCCGACATTCGAGCAGTTGGTGCTCTCCGAACTTCTCTCAAGCGGAGCCTTCGAGCGACACATCAACAGAGTTCGAAGGAAGATGAGATCTGGACTATAACCCAAAGTCATGAAATGAATCACTTCTTACTCGTCAAAAGTGACTCGTTTTCGATAAATCCCAAAAACAGTCACCTTCTAGGCGCGAAAGGTGACCGGATCAGGGACTTCGTACTATCGGAGAGGTATTTGTCAAAGCAAGCAAAAAGGCACGGCGTGAACCGTGCCTTTTATAAGTCTTAAACTGTTACCGCTTATCAGATGAGAGCCTTTGTCTCCTGAGCGATAGCGAGCTCCTCGTTGGTAGGGATAACTACGATCTTTACCTTTGAGTCGTCAGCAGAGATAACTGCCTCGCATCTCGTGCCGTTGTTCTTAGCAGGATCGATCTTAGCGCCCATGAACTCGAGAGGCTTGATGATAGCTTCACGGATAGTATCAGTGTTCTCACCGATACCTGCGGTGAATACGATAACGTCAACGCCGCCCATAGCAGCTGCGTAGGAACCTACGATCTTGGAACCCTGGTAAGAGAACATGTCGAGTGCGAGCTGAGCTCTCTCGTTGCCCTCGGAAGCAGCCTTTGCAAGATCACGGAAGTCGGAGCTTACACCGGATACACCAAGTACTCCGGACTTCTTGTTCATGAGAGTATCCATCTCCTCGGCGCTCTTGCCTTCCATCTTCTGGATGAAAGGAACGATAGCAGGATCGATATCACCTGTTCTTGTACCCATGCAGATACCTGCAAGAGGTGTAAGACCCATGGATGTATCTACGCACTTGCCGTCCTTAACAGCAGCGAAGGAAGAACCGTTGCCTAAGTGGCAAGTGATCATCTTAAGACCCTGCTGGGGAACGTTAAGGAACTCTGCAGCTCTCTTGGAAACATATCTGTGAGATGTTCCGTGGAAGCCGTATCTTCTGATGGAGTACTTCTCATAGTACTCGTAAGGAAGAGCGTACATATAAGCCTTGGGGGGCATAGTCATGTGGAAAGCCGTATCGAATACTGCAACCTGAGGTGTACCTGCAGGAAGAGCAGCCTCACAAGCCTCGATACCGATAAGGTTAGCGGGGTTATGAAGAGGGCCTAAGTCGAAGCAATCTCTGATGACCTTCTTAACGTCGTCGTTAACGATAACGGACTCGCTGTAGTACTTACCGCCGTGGAGAACTCTGTGTCCTACTGCTGCGATCTCGGATACGTCAGCGATAACACCTGTGTCCTTGTCTGTAAGCTGAGCAAGAACGAGCTGAACAGCTTCCTTATGGTTGGGGATGGCGATCTTCTTCTCGATCTTGTCCTTGCCTGTAGCCTGGTATGAAAGAACACCGTCGATACCGATACGGTCAGCGTTACCCTTTGCAAGTACAGTACCGTTGTCTACGTCGAAAAGCTGAAACTTACAGGAAGAGCTTCCGCAGTTGATAACAAGAATATTCATTTGATCTTTACTCCTTTATATTTATCAGCCCTGTGTCTGAGCCTGAACTGCTGTGATAGCGACCGTTCCTACGATATCGTCTGCATAGCAGCCGCGGGAAAGATCATTAACGGGCATTGCAAGACCCTGAAGAACGGGACCGTATGCGTTAGCCTTTGCAAGTCTCTGAACGAGCTTGTAACCGATGTTACCTGCCTCAAGAGAAGGGAATACGAGTGTATTGGCGTGACCTGCAACCTTGCTCTCGGGAGCCTTGAGCTTACCTACGGACTCGACAAGTGCGGCATCGAGCTGAAGCTCACCGTCTACAACGAGCTCGGGATACTTCTCGTGAGCGATCTTAACTGCATCTGCCACCTTTGTTACGTCGTCGTGCTTAGCAGAACCCATCGTTGAATAAGAGAGCATAGCGACCTTAGCCTGCTTGCCGGAGAACTGCTCGAAAGAATCAGCGGAGAGCTTAGCGATCTCAGCGAGCTTAGGTGAATCAAAGTCTGTATTAACAGCGCAGTCAGCGAAAATGAAAAGTCCGTTCTCGCCGAGAGTGCAGTCAGGTACTTCCATCATGAAGAAGCCTGATACGGAAGATACGCCCTTCTTCATCTTAAGAAGCTGCAAAGCGGGACGGATAGTGTTACCTGTGGAGTGGCAAGCACCGGATACTGCACCGTCAGCATCACCGCACTTGCACATAAGGCATGCATAGTACATGTAATCTGTCTCCATGAGCTCCTGTGCCTTCTCGGGTGTGATGCCCTTCTTCTGAGCACTTGCGATCGCAGCCTCTGTCTCCTCAGCGGAAAGGCCCTTCTTCTCAGCCTTTGCCTTAGCAGCTGCAACCATTGTATCTACGCCTCTAAGTTCGATGAACTTATCGATATACTTCTGCTTATTCTCATCCTTGAAAGGATCTACGATCTTAGCGCCGGAGATGTCAAAACCTGCTCCGTACTTTTCTATCTCCTCGGGTGTTCCTATGATAATGAGGTCAGCGATACCTTCCTTGAGGATCTTCTCTGCTGCCTCGAATGTTCTGGTATCCATTGATTCGGGAAGAACGATAGTCTTCTTGTCGGCTTTTGCCTTTGCCTTGATGTCATCTATAAATGCCATTTGCACTGCTCTCCTTTATAAACAAAATTTCGCTCCTAAGTATACTCTTGTAACATTTTGATTTCAAATTACATAAGTGCCAGACAGACTTCGAGATTCTCTCTTGCCGTAAAGAAGAATCTGTCGTCCTTTGTCCTGTATATCATGCTGAGCGCGGGGCTGTCCTTATATGTAGCCACGCGGCTTCCGATCAAAGTACAGACCCTGTCAAAAAGATCTATATCATCACGAAGGAAAGCTATGGCAAGGATATCGGTAAGAGTATCGTATGCTTCATCTCCGTCGGCATTGCCGTATACGATGTAATAGTATTTGCTTATCGTACTGCCGTTCATGATCCTGTTCTTGATCCAGGAATACGAATCGTCGGGAAGCTCTTCTACTTCCGCCAAGTGACGCATGACCTCTATCGTCTCCTCCATGTCGACAGTCGCTACGACTTCGTTAGAATAGATATAGCTGATACTGCCGTCCTCGGATACCGTATAAGCATAAGCATAAAGAGGAATATCCGAAGCAACTTTTCCGTCCAGAACGATCTGAAGCTCACGTTCGTAGCTTCCCTCCGGAAGAAGGCCGTTGGACTCCAGATCCTTTATAAGCAGAAGATCTACAGAAGAGAGCTCCACTCCCTGTATCGTCGTGAGTTCATTTGTATAAGAATCGCTTTGAGGTACCAGTATGACGCTGGCGGACGTATCGTCGTCGTGGCCGTCGGAACCGTCTACCGAGACGAATCCTCCCTGATCGTAGGAAGCTATCTGAAGCGTATCGGGAACTATCATCCCCGTCTCATCAAAGAGAGTATCCTTCAAGGAAACGATATTCTCATAATCCTCGGCATTACCGAAAGCAACATAGTAATCAAGATAAGCATCAAGCCAGATCATCCTCTCGGATACGGACTCATTCTCCATATCAAATCTCTCCAGAACGGCATTCTTGAGAGCGGATGCCTTGAACCTGTCGGATGTTCTGACATATACGCAAAGAAGCCTTGCCTGGTCGCTCAGAAGATACTCGCCGGACTCTTCGGCCCCCTCCTCTGACAGCCTTCCTTCGATCATGTAAGAAGAAGGGATCAATACGCCGTCCTCGCCGCCTGCTACCATGAGCTCCTTGGTCCTGGACCAGACATAATCAGCCGTGATACCGTGAGTCGAGGCGGAATCCTTGTACTCATATTCGATCACCTTGGAGGGCGTAAGGACTATATGTTCAGCATTGCCGTAATTATGCGCGTACCACAGATAGGCACCGCCCAGTATCAGCATCACCGCCGCTATGACTATGACCGTCACCGTCTTTTTACGCTCAAAACGATATCTCATTGGAATCCGACACTCTTTTCTAATATAATCTCATTGGATTATATCAAATGTTCACCTGACTGAAAGGCAATACCATAGGCAAATGAGAGTAATCGGCATCATCGCGGAATTCAATCCTTTTCATAAGGGACACGAATATCTCATGCAAAGAGCAAGAGAAGAGGTAAATGACCCGAGAGCCATCGTTATGGCGGTCATGAGCGGTCCTTTTGTACAGAGAGGAACGCCTTCCGTACTCCCTAAGAACATCAGGGCAAAGCAGGCACTTATGTGCGGGGCCGACGTAGTTATAGAGCTCCCCTTTACTTTCGCCTGCGCTCCTTCCGAGAGATTCGCCGCAGGTGCCGTCGAAATGCTTTTCAGGACCGGTGTCGTGACGGATATCGCTTTCGGTATCGACAGCGAAGACCCGGAGCTTATAAAGCTGATAGCAGATACGGACCCGGATGACGATGTTATAAAGAAGTGCCTCTCCGACGGCATGAGCTTTCCCGCAGCAAGAGCCGAAGGCATCGTGGCAGCAGTAGCTTCCCATAGTATTCTTGATGCAGATAAGGAGACATCTCTTCGAAATGCACTTCGTCAGCCCAATTCCATCCTGGCGGCAGACTACCTTCGCGCAATAAAGGAAGTCGGTGCGGATTCCAGGTTCAAGGTCCATATGATCCCAAGAAAAGAAGGCTACAGCGCCACTTCTTCCAGAGAGATCTATCTGGCGCATGACTCTGTATCCGCTCTTTGCGATCCCATATCGGAGCTTATCCCTGATAAGGCACTTGCAGTGATGCTCTCGGGGTTGTCCTGCAGGAAGTATTCGTTCCCGGATACGGATCTTTTTGCTTCGGACCTTATAAACGACGTCAGAAGGTTCGACATATCCCATACAGCCTATATGGGTGACGGCCTTGACGGCTTTATCTCCAACACTTTCGCTTCCTTGAGGGAACAGGACTATAAAAGCTTAAGGAAAGCTCTTCAGACAAAGCATTTCACCATGCCAAGGATAGGAAGGGCATTATCCTCCCTTGCGGTGGGACAGAAAGAAGAATATATAAAGGAAGAGAAACACCCGCGCTATATACGCATCTTAGGATTCAACCGCGAAGGCAGGTACTGTCTTAAGATAATGAGCAAGTGCGCACGTCTTCCCATACTTTCCAACTGCTCCGATGCCAAGGAGCATTACGCATCGGATCCTGCTCTTAAAGCACAGTTTCTCCTTGATATAAACGCACAGGAAGTTCAGGGAAGGTATCTTTCTATCATCCCCGGAAGCCAATGGAGCGAGGCACCCATAAAGACAAAGTGAGGGGAAACACCCCTGTTTCTTAATACTCCGAAAGCTATAAAAGATATAACATAAATAAGCAGCAGGATATTGATCATCTTGTCCGCTTTGTACGTCTTACCCTTTATTACCTTAACTTCGTTCCATATAAGAAACCCCGTGATCAGGGGCCAGGTATAGTAAAGGAACGGATTAGCCGCCTTTGCAAGATCGAACCGTCCCGCGGCTATGGACATGATAAGGGTGGTCACACCGCAACCAGGACATGACCACCCCGTAAATTCACGAAATACACAGGGAATTCCTATCCCCGTTAACTTAAGCCAGATAAAGTAGACTGCGCCTGCTGCAAGAACACAAAGATATGTGACAAGGTGTCTTCTTAATCGTGACTTCTCATCCATCAAGCTGTCTTGATCTGCTTATTGACAGAATCCTGCATAAGGCAAAGACTTACGATGCCGAGATCAAAGATGCCAAGGACAAGGTAGATGATATTGCTGCTGCCGTTAGGATCTCTCTTCATGATGTCGACTCTCTCACCCATCCTGTACATCCAGTACCAGCTGTAGATACCGCATGTGATGATATCAAAGAGGATTACCATTCCGCCGCTTGTTCCCTGCTCACCGGAGAGCTGATTGATCTCCTCATTGAGCTTATATACCCAATAGTAAGAATAGATGCCGCATGTAACAATGGACAGAAGGATACATACAACGATGCTCCTCTCTTCGATGCCGCTCTTGCTGCCGGGAATACTTGAAGATTCCGTGCTGCTCGTCTGTTCCGAATAACTTGAACTTCCGGAATAATCCGTGGCAGGTACCACTGCAGGAACGATATCCGTCTGAGGGGGAACAGGAGCAAAGGAAGCCGCAAGGGGCTCTTCTTCCTTATTCTCTTCTTCTGCTGCAGGAGTCTCATCTGCTACAGGCTCTGCTTCTTCCGTTGCCTCTGAGACAGCCTCCTCTGTTGACTCTTCCGCTTCTTGCGACTCTTCCTCTGAAGTTCCCGCAACTTCTTCCTTGACCTCATCCATGACGCTCTGGGCATCTGCAAGAGACGCACCGCAGGAAGTGCAGAAACGATTGTCATCGGGTACGTATGTACCGCATTCAGGACACTTTTTCATATCTATCTCCTCTCATAACTTCTAATATAAAAAGATAATACATTTATGGATTTTCTTTTGCAACAAAAAACGCTCTGCCGAAGCAGAGCGTCACCGTTCATCTTATCGTGATCAGGATCACTTAGCAGCGTTAGCGGCCTTAGCAAGACGGGACTTTGTTCTGGATGCAGCATTCTTGCTGATGTGTCCCTTAGAAGCAGCCTTGTCGAGTGTGATCTGAGCTGTCTTGAAAGCCTCTGCGGATCCCTCACCTGAAGCGATGGAAGCCTTAGCCTTCTTAAGAACTGTACGCATCTCACTCTTCTTCATCTTATTAGCAGCTGTCTTCTTCTCAGTAACGTTAACACGCTTGATAGCTGACTTGATATTCGGCATGTCATTCACCTCCATCGTAGGTAGTTATTCTTTTTATGCACCGAAAGAGTTTATCATGGTTAATGTTATCGCGCAATAGGAATTTATGCTTTCCCTGAAAATATTTTCTTAGTGGAAGCATATAGCGCGATACTTGCGGCGATCGGCAGATTAAGGCTGTCTATATTGGATGTATGCTCTATCCTCACGGGTCTTCCGATCTTCGAATACTCTGCGGGAAGTCCCGTAGCCTCATTGCCGAATACAAGCGAGAAGGGCTCATTTATCTCCGTATCCTGAAGGAGCGTACTTCCGTCCAGCATAAAAGGATAGATATTATTCTCCGGGAACCTCTTCCTGTACCCGTCGAAAGTCTCGAACACTTCGATGTTGACCCTCGAAGAAGCACCCATGGATGCTCTTATCGTCTTCGGATCGAAGTTATCCACCGCAGGAGGTATCACTGCGATATCAAGGATCCCGAACCCCGCGCAGCTTCTCATGATGGTTCCCATATTGCCCGCATTGGAAGGATTTACAAGGACTACGTGGTTGCCCTCCTTCAAGGAAGCTCCTTCCTTTCTTATGATCCCTATGACAAAGCAGTTCTCCTTCTGCGAAAGGATATTAAAGGGCTTTTCCTCAGTAGCCACGGGGATCTTATTTGCTTTGCAGATATCTCCGATCCTGTCTATAGTGTCTCGGGACGAGAACTTCGGGTGAAGTATCACTCCTTCTACAAGATCAGGCCTTACATTAAGATATTCCATGACGACAGTCGCGCCCAGAGCGTATGTTACGTCGTCCTCTTTTTTATACCTTGAAACTTTCAAAACTCTACTCCGATATTTATGAACAAAATGTTAACCGTCAGTATGACAAACCGATCTCACTATGTTATTATAAGGTATATTTTGTCACGGAGGGTAAGAAAAAATGGAAAATAATGAATTCGAACAGAATCAGACTGTCATCGAAGCCAACGAGACACTTGAGGGCAACGATAAGCTCTTTGCTATCCTTGCTTACATCGGTATCCTTTGGCTCATCGGTTTGCTCGTAGCTCCCGAGAAGGATCATGCTTACGTTAAGAATCACGTTAACAACGGCATCCTTCTTACTATTTGCGGTGTTGTAGCTAATATCATCATCGTTATTCCCGTTCTCGGATGGATCCTCGGCGGACTTCTCGATGTAGTTATCCTTGTATTCTGGGTACTTTCACTTATCGCAGCTATCAAGGGCGAGAAGTACACACTTCCCATCATCGGAGACAAGATCACTCTTATCAAGTAATCTTGTTCAAGATTCGAATGACAAGGCCCGGCTCTTTCGAGTCGGGTCTTTTTTGTACCTGAAAAGCTATGTTATACTTACAAAAAAAACTAAGGATATCTTTATATGTCTGGCTCCCGTTCCGTTAGGATATTATCACTGATCGCTCTTGCGATCTTATTCTGCCCTGCAAACATCTTCGCTTGTGTACCTTTTATCGTATTTGCCGCGATCTTTTGCGCGCATAAGATCAAAGATAAGAAGTATATATCTTCAAAGACAGATACAAAGTATATCCTTTATTCTTTCTTCCCCTGTCTTCTTCTCGGGATAGCTTTTCAGTTCAGATGGGCTGATGTATTTCCGACTGCCGCAGGACTGCTTATAGGCCTGTTAGCTTCACTTATAGCCTGCCTTTCGCTCCCTGCTCTTATCGCTTCCTATAAAACGGAGAAGGTTACTTTCGAGAATAACTCTTCCAAGCTTACCGGTTTGGACTACTTGATCGCAGCAGCATTCGGCATACTGATACCGTTCCTGGTATCTTCAGGTTCGCCTCTTATCCCCATAAACGGCATCAACGATTCGCATTGTCTTCTGACGGTAGGAAGGAGCCTTATCCACGGCAAGATAGTATATAGGGACCTCGTCGAGCAGAAAGGACCTATCCTATACTTCATAAATGCGGCAGGAGCCTTGATCTCCCCCTACGATTTTAAGGGAGTATACGTAATGGAGGCCATCTCCTGCGCGTTCTTTATAATCTTCGGCATCAAGACAACAAAGCTTCTTACCGGAAGTGCGTATTCTCTTATCTCTTCCATAACGGTCGGCATCCTGACATTCGTATCCTACAGTTCCCACAGCTTTGCATACGGAAATACGGCCGAAGAGTTCTCCCTTCCCTTTATGGCAGCAAGCCTCTACCTTTGTGTTAAAGCGGTATCCTCAGGAAAGATCACATTCAAGGAGACTATACCGACAGGCATCATGATCGCCGTGATCTTCTGGATCAAATTCACTGTATGCGGAATGTTCATAGGTATCGCTTTATACCTGTGCTTCTATTTTATAAGGCTCAAGGATATCAAGGGGCTTCTTAAGACCATCGCGGGCGTCCTTATCGGCTTTATCGCGATCAGTGTACCAGTCATATTATTTTTCGTTGCCACCGGATCATTTAATGAAATGGTAGACATCTACTTCATACAGAATATCTTCAGGTACAACATGGGATCTTCGGAGGAGACATCTCTGATCACCAAGATCTTCGACCCCGTTCTCATGCTGGTCATGTACTGCGGCAAGAACTTCCATCTTCCCCTGTTCTTCGTGATCGGTCAGATCTTTATGTATAAGAGAAATAAAAAGACGGCATCCATGATCACCTTATCCTTTATCACATGCTTCTTCTTCGCATTTATAGGTTCCAAGTCGTATCCCTACTACGCCTTTGCCATAACCCCTCTTACGGTCGTCGGATGGACTCCTGCCGCAGCTGGGCTTAACATGATACTCAAAGACAGAAAAGCCGCTCTCAGAAATGCTCTTGCGGTAGCCATAGCAGTTATCACATGCGGTCTTTCCCTGGGAAATGCAAGAAATTCGGAAAACTACGGAATCAAGAAAGAGAAATACCCCGGATATTACCTGTCTCAGATAATAATGCAGGGCGATGACAGAAGCCTTATCTGCTACGGATTCCTTGACAGAGGTTTTTATACTTATACATATCAGGATCCTGATATGAGGTATTTTACATACTTAAATGCAGACTCCGAGCATATCCTCGAGGTACAGCGCGACCTTATTAGATCTCATAAGTATAAATACATCATTACCGAATACGATCCCATACAGGCAGAAGGCTACAGCCTTATCGCAACCGACAAGAGCCCTACTGAGGATATCGATTACTACCTTTACCAAAGGGACGACAACGCCTGATATCAGCTGAAGGAAATAAAGTTCTCTATCCTCTCCCTGAATCGGTGCTGAAGACCGCACTCACGGATATTGTATGTGCCGTTGACCATTGAATTGAAATCGGTATATCTGTAGAAATAGCCGTAGTCCTCCCACAGGTGCATGAGCCTGTTCATGTCGACTCCCGTATCCTTTATAGGAAGTATGGCGAACTTATGCCCCTTTATGCGGTAACCGTCATGGAAAGAATACTTATCCATAAACTGATCCCTGGTAAAGGTGTAGAGGGTAACGTCATTCTCCTTAAGAACACCTGTATCTCTAAGCCAGTTATAGAAAAGGTCCAGGAACTTTCCTTCAAAATTATTGATAACTATACCGCCCTCACGGTACCAGGAATCCATGACCGACGTATCCTTAACAGGCGCCATATGAAAGAATCTATTACAGTCGCGGATCTTATATACCTCACTGTTCAGATAATGGTTATATATCTTTATTACCACCGGAATAAGTCCCCAGAAGAAAACAAAGGACAGTACTCCCACGTTATAGTGCTTATACATACAAAGTCCTGACGCAACGATCACAGGCGCTATGACCAGAAGACCTACGATCGACAGGAAAACCTTCCTTACGAGCCTGTCATGACTGTTCCTGCTAAGAGATGTGATCCGATACGGATCGTATTTTCTGCCTTTCCACATAAGAATGTACTCCTACCAGCACAAATACTAATCTCTACCAACACCAGTACAGTATAACAGGCAGTAAAATATATGTCACCACCACGGGATACCCACTTCGGTTTCCAATCGATATTCTTTTTATACAGGAGCATCGTGATCAGAGAAATAAAAAAAGAAGTCATCCGTTACCGAATGACTTCTCGTGGTGCCCAGAGACAGAATCGAACTGCCGACACGGGGATTTTCAGTCCCCTGCTCTACCGACTGAGCTATCTGGGCAAACATTAACCGGTTCTTGCGAACCGGTTAAGTGTGGCGACGCAGAAGGGGCTCGAACCCTCGACCTCCAGCGTGACAGGCTGGCATTCTAACCAGCTGAACTACTGCGCCGTCTGTGGTGGAAACTACAGGGCTCGAACCTGTGACCCTCTGCTTGTA
>JAILMW010000012.1 GCA_024692235.1 Saccharofermentans sp.
GGACAGCCGATGCCTGACCGCAGCCGATACCCTTCTGCTCACGGGTGATGCAGATGGAACCGCCGCCGATACCGATCTTGATGAAGTCCGCACCGCAGTCAGCCAGGAATCTGAAGCCTTCTGCATCTACTACGTTGCCTGCGCCCACGATCGCATCAGGATAGTTCTCCTTGCACCACTTGAGAGCCTTCTGCTGCCAGACGGAGAATCCGTCGGAAGAGTCCAGGCAAAGAGCGTCTGCGCCTGCCTCGATAAGAGCGGGAACTCTGTCTTCGTAATCTCTTGTATTGATGCCTGCGCCTACGATGAGCTTCTTCTCGTCGTCCAAAAGCTCAAGAGGGTTGGCCTTATGGAATTCGTAGTCCTTGCGGAAAACGAGACCAACAAGCTTGCCTTCCGTATCTACGATGGGGAGCTGATTGATCTTGTTGTCCCAGATGATGTCGTTGGCTTCCTTGAGAGTAGTTCCCTCGGGAGCTGTTACGAGCTGTGAAAGAGGAGTCATGAACTCTTCGACCTTGGTGTCGAGAGACATACGGCTTACACGGTAATCCCTGGTCGTAACGAGACCCAGGAGCTTGCCTTCTGCAGTTCCGTCTTCGGTTACGGCTGCCGTGCCGTGACCATGGAGTTCCTTGAGTTCGATAACGTCAGCCAGAGTATCGTCAGGCTTGAGGTTGGAATCTGATGCAACGATGCCGGCCTTGTATTTCTTGACCTTGCGGATCATGTTGCACTGGGACTCGATGCTCTGCGACTGGAATATGAAAGACATACCGCCGCATCTTGCGAGCTCTACTGCGAGTCCGTCATCCGATACGGCCTGCATGACTGCAGAGACCATCGGGATATTGATCTTAAGTTTGGATTCTTCCTGTCCCTTGCGGTATTTGCAGACAGGAGCGGACAGGTCTACCTGGTCCGGTGTGTTCTTCTCTGTCGTGAGATTGGGAATGAGCAGATACTCACTAAATGTGCGTGATTCTTCTTCGAAAATCTTTGCCATAGAATCCTCCATATAAAAAAATTTAAAAGGGATATGAAATCCCTTTTATTGTCTTGCTTTATCAGGCCTCTTCAGCGGGAGCCTCTGTGTCCTCTGCTGCAATTTCCTCGGCAGGAACCTCCTCGGCAGCAGGAGCCTCCTCGATCGGCTCGGGTACGGCAGGCGCAACCGGCGCTGCAACAGGTACTCCTGCGATCGCAGTCTCATCTATCACTGCATCCGGATCGTCGAATCTGGATCCGCACTTGAAGCAGAATGCATATGTGAGAGCATTCTCCGTACGGCACTTAGGGCAGAGCTTCAATCCCTTCTCGTGAAGGATCTTGATATTGAGGTCATCGATCTCATCGTAGAGAGTAGATACGGCATCACAACGGGTATTGATATCCTTGGTCACGTCGAGGTTCATATCCTTATACTGGCCATAGTACATGCGGCCGATCTCATCGTAATACTTCTTGATAGAGTTCTTCTTATCGTCAATGGACTTCTGATAACCGGCGATAACCTTCTGTTTGGGATCAAATATTGCCATAAAAGTGACCTCCTCGTTTATTAGATAGATTAAAGGGTATTATAACATAGATGAGTAATATGTTTGTAATATTTTTCGAAAAAAAGATGTCTTAAAGAACAGCTTATTAGGGCAGTCTGCCATCCTGCTTATCAGGAGGCTTTATCCCTTCTGCGTCTGATGATGACAAAGATGATTATGCCTGCACCCAAAGCAATGGCAATGAGTCCGTAAGGCAGGTATTTTGAAAGGACCTCGCCCGTCCTGGTGATCGGATCAGGGTTCGAAGGTTTTGTTGTCGGTGTTATGTCAGGCTTATCTTCTTCTGACGTATTAACGAATTTTACTGACGTGGGCTTGACTGAGCTTCCGTCCGACAGGACAATCTGATATTCAAGGTTACCGTCGTCGTCTGATGTTACGAATACGGTTACTTCGTAGGATCTATCGTCGTAAGTTATGTCCTTGTCTGATCCCTTGCGCTCGAAGATCCTGTAGCCGTATGTGCCGGGCTCCGTAAAGGAACACCCGGTAAGATCTATGGTGATGTCATCCTTGCAATACTTCATGCCGGAAGGCAGCGTCAGGCTGTCACCGGTCTGAACCGAAGGATAGGATGCCGAATCCTTATTGAATGACACCGGTGCCACCGTTGCTCCCGCAACGCCCGGCAGGACCGCCATGGTGCTGTCAGTCGCATCGATCGCGTCAGAATCGCTGATGGGATCGATCTCATAGTTGAATGTGACATCGGGGATCTCAACATCCGCATCTACGATGAAAAACTTGGTCAGCTTGGTAGTCGTACCCGCGATGGGAGTATAGACATAAGGGTCTGCCATAACGGGGATGATCCAGGATGCCATGACAGCCGCAACTGTAACAGCCGCCGCCAAAACCTTCTTTAAACTTTTTATAGTACCTCCAACTTCTCTCTTGGGGGATCAGCTAGATCCCTCTTCTCCTTAGTATCAAAAAAATCTTACCTTCACACTCTTTGTCAGATACGGCGCCGAAAGCGCGGCTGTCGTCCGTATCGCTTCGGAAGTCATTCAGCACGAAAAAGCTCTTTTCGGGAACCTTATAGGGAAATGCTATCTTCGCCCCGTCCGATGAAGTCGGATAGACCACATCCTCAGCTATCCCCAACCCGTTGACCATGACATAAGAATCGTTGATATCGACTTCATCGCCTCCTGCGGCAACGACTCTTCCGAGCTTTATCTTGCCGTCCCTGGTATAAACGATCTCATCCCCTGCCTTTATGTCAGAGAGCCTGAACGTAATTACCAGATCCCCGTCCTTGATCATGGGATAGGAAGAATTCCCGTGATTGATGTGTATTCCTATTACGAAAAAACACAATATCAAAACAAGGACTACAGTTGCCGCGATCTTGATCAGCAGCTCTATCGCATAGTCCCGGGAGGTCTTCTTCCTCTTGACCTTCTTCCCGCCGGAAACTGCGGCAGGCATATCAGGTCCTGCTTCCTTCTCCGCTATAATGACTTCTCCTTTCGTCTTAAGACCGCCGGAAGACCCGGTTTCCCTTTATATGATTAAAGCACCCTAAATCAATCAGGGCGTCCTTATTCGAATTTGTGACAAGAATGAAACAGTAGTGACTCATTGGGAGAAAGGAAAAAGGGCCACACCGGAGTGTGACCCTTGAAAGTACGTATTAAGCTTGCTATTAGCCGAGCTCTGCGAAGTACTTGATCGTTCTTACCATCTGAGATGTGTAAGAGTTCTCGTTGTCATACCAGGAAACAACCTGTACGAGGGAGTTGCCGTCATCCATCTTGGAAACCATTGTCTGGTTAGCATCGAAGAGGGAACCGTATCTCATGCCGATGATGTCGGAAGAAACAAGCTTCTCCTCTGTGTAACCGAAGGACTCGTTAGCAGCAGCCTTCATAGCAGCGTTGATACCGTCAACTGTAACGTCGCCGGCAACAACAGCGTGAAGGATCGTTGTGGAACCTGTGAATGTAGGAACTCTCTGAGCAGCACCGATGAGCTTGCCGTTGAGCTCAGGGATAACAAGGCCGATAGCCTTAGCAGCGCCTGTGGAGTTAGGTACGATGTTAGCAGCACCTGCTCTTGCTCTCTGGAGGTCACCCTTTCTCTGAGGACCGTCAAGGATCATCTGATCGCCTGTGTAAGCATGAACTGTTGTCATGATACCGCTCTGGATTGCAGCATAGTCATTAAGAGCCTTAGTCATAGGAGCAAGGCAGTTTGTTGTGCAGGAAGCAGCAGAGATGATCTTGTCATCAGCTGTAAGTGTTGTGTGGTTAACGTTGTAAACGATTGTAGGAAGATCGTTTCCGGCAGGAGCAGAGATAACAACCTTCTTAGCGCCTGCGTTGATGTGAGCCATTGACTTCTCTTTTGATGTGTAGAAACCTGTGCACTCGAGGACTACGTCAACACCGAGCTCACCCCAAGGGCAATTGTTAGCGTCAGACTCCTTGTAGATCTTGAGAGTCTTGCCGTCTACTGTGATTGTGTTAGCCTCGTCGTCAGAAGATACTGTGTGCTTATTCTCACCGAATACACCAGCGTATCCACCCTGAGCTGTGTCATACTTAAGAAGGTGAGCGAGCATGGAAGGCTTTGTAAGATCGTTGATAGCAACTACCTCATAACCCTCAGCGCCGAACATCTGTCTGAAAGCAAGACGACCGATACGACCGAAACCGTTAATCGCAACTTTAACTGCCATTTTGAATTCCTCCTAAAAATATCCCGAACGGGATTGATTATCTTTTTGTGCTGAAGCACCGTTAAAATATTACAACAGAATGACATGCTTTACAACAAAACATTCTGACAAAATCTTGTCCAAAAAGTACAATTATCCAACTTCACTAAAAATTGCCTTGAAATGATTTTCGCTAATGAAAACAAACAGCGATTTCACGAACTTACAGTGTAGCAACTGCTCTCTTGATGCCTATTCCCTGGTCTGCGAACTTCTGCTCGAACTCCGTTCTTACGTTGTCCTTGTCCCACTCGGAGTTGTGAAGATCACGCGTAAGTTCGGACAAAGTAAATCCGCAAGCCTTGAATTCTTCCAATGAGAAATCGTAAAGGTCGTCGTTATCCGTCTTGAAGCGGATCTGACCGTGCTCCTTAAGGAGGATCTTATACTGCTCAAGGAATGCTCTGTATGTGAGCCTTCTCTTGGGCTTGTTCCTTCTTGACCAGGGGTCGCAGAAATTAATATAGATCCTGTCGATCTCATCCTCGGCAAAATAATTGTCCAGAAGCTGAGCATCTGCATTTATAAAGAAGAGATTAGGTATCTCCTGTGCATGTGCTTTCTCTATGGCGGAGAGTATTACGGAAGAGTCCCTTTCGAGAGCTATATAAAGGACATCAGGGTTAGCCGTCGCAGTCTCGGTACAGAACTTGCCCTTACCGCAGCCGAGCTCTAAGAATACCTGACAGTCTTCAGGGAAGCCGCATGCCTTGCGCCAATTGCCCTTATTAAGCATAGGTGCATCGAACCATCTCTCGTGGCACACTTCCATTCTCTCGGGTATATGTCTCTTCTTTCTGCCTCTTGCCATTACTTTATCCTCACATACTTTGTTTCTTAATACATGACTTATATAATAATAGTCGCATAGATAATAACAGACGCTGATAATTAAGTGAAATATTTTTATCTTAAGGAGAATACTATATGGAAAACATCGTAAACATCGATACGGCGACACTATCACCGGAAGAAAAAGGCGAACTTGCCTGTTCCTTAAGAGGAAAAGGATGCAACTGTTGTCAGGCAGTGATAATGGCCTATAAGGACGAGCTCGGTCTTTCCGAGCAGGATATAAAGAAGATGGGAGCCGCATTCGGCGGAGGTATGGCTACCATGGATGCCACCTGCGGAGCTTTGGTAGGAGCAGGTATCGCTCTTGGCATGTTAAAGTACGACGACAGCCCCATAAGAGGCAACGCAAAGGCACTTATCTCCGAATTCAAGGAGATGAGCAAAGCAGCCTCCTGCAGGGACCTTAAGGGAATAGATACAGGCGTTATGCTCACATCCTGCGAAGACTGTATGAAGAACGCGGTAAAAGCACTCTCCTCACAGTTCTGATAACAAACACAAAGGGCACTTCATTGAAGATCGTGCCCTTTTAATATGCTCATTTTTCTTATCAGATCATCTTCTCAGTGAGCTTGATGCCACCTATGACATGGTAATGAACGTGCATTACTGTCTGTCCGCCGTCTGCTCCGCAGTTATTGATAACTCTGAATCCGGTCTCAAGGCCCTTGATCTTTGCAACTTCGTCTATAGCCTTGATGACTTCGCCCATATACTTAGAACCCTCTTCGGAGTTAGCCATATCACGGATGTCATCGAAATGCTTCTTAGGTACGACAAGAGTGTGTACCGGAGCTACGGGCTTTATATCGTCGAAGCAGTATACATAGTCGTTCTCGTAAACCTTCGTAGAAGGGATCTTACCTTCGATAATGTCACAGAATAAGCACATAAGTAATTCCTCCTTGTATCAGAGCATCTTCTCAAGCTCGGTCTTAACTGCAGCAAGAGCATCGTCAACACCTGCGGGATTCTTACCGCCGGCCTGAGCCATGTTGGGACGTCCTCCTCCTCCGCCGCCTACGATGGGAGCTACTGCCTTAATAAGGTTACCTGCGTGAGCACCTGCCTTGACTGCACTGTCAGTAGCCATAACTACGATATTGACCTTGCCTTCATTGGTGGAAATAAGAGCAACGACACCGTCGCCGATCTTATCCTTCAGGGAATCTCCGAGGTCACGAAGTGATCCCATATCTACATTGTCGAGCTTAGCGCTCAAGAGCTTAACGCCCTTTACGTCTACAGTCTGATTCGTAAGATCTCCGAGAGCCTCCTTTGCTGCAGCGGACTTCAGAGAATCGATCTCTGAGTTAGCTGCCTTAAGCTCTGCCTGGAGATGCTCGATCTTCTTTAAGATCTCGGAAGGATTGGTCTTCAAGATCTTAGCTGCTTCATTAAGAGTATTCTCAAGATCGTTATAGTAAGCGATAACGCTGTCACCCGTAAGAGCTTCGATACGTCTTACGCCTGCAGCGACACCGGACTCTGACAAGATCTTGATGTTCCTTATCTGAGATGTATTGGATACGTGAGTACCACCGCAGAGCTCAACGGAGAATGCTTCCTTATAGTCAGCTTCCGTATTGCCGCTCTTGCCCTTACCCATGGATACGACACGAACCGTTCCCTGATACTTCTCGCCGAAGAGAGCCATAGCGCCTGTCTTGGCGGACTCTTCAAGACTCATCTCCTCCGTTACAACGTCAAGTGCTGCGGAGATCTCGCTGTTAACGATCTTCTCGACCTGAACGATCTGATCTGCAGTCATTGCCTGATCGTGAGAGAAGTCGAATCTTAATCTGTCGGGTGTAACAAGTGAACCCTTCTGCTCTACGTGATCGCCGAGAACGATCTTCAATGCCTTCTGAAGAAGGTGAGTCGCGGAATGGTTCTTACATGTATCAAGTCTGTTGGCATCGTCAACTTTGATATCAGCTTCCTCGTTAGTCTTAATTGTTCCCTTGGATACATAACCGATATGTCCCACGCGGGAATTGGGAAGGTGGATAGTCTCTGTTACGACGAACTCGCCGTCCTTTGTAGAGATAGTACCCTTATCACCTACCTGGCCGCCCATCGTTCCGTAGAAGGATGTAACGTCAGTAACGATCGTACCGTTCTCGCCTTCGGAAAGAATATCCTTAAGAGATTCCTCACCTGCAACGGCAACGATCTTACCCTTGCAGGAAGTGTCTGTATAACCCACGAATGTCGTCTTGATATCTGCGGAAAGCGAATCGAAGATCGCATCGGAATTAGAGAGCTTAGCGGAGAAGTTCTGATTGTCTCTTGCCTTCTGCTTCTGCTCTTCCATAGCAGCCTTGAAGCCTTCCTCGTCAACCGTAAGTCCTTCCTCCTCGGCAAGCTCTATCGTGAGCTCGATGGGGAATCCGAAGGTGTCGTAGAGATAGAAAGCCTTCTTTCCGTCGATAGTACCCTTGGATGCTTCAAGGATCTTCTTGAATTCCTTCATGCCGTTCTCGAGTGTGCTCTCGAATCTGTCGATCTCCTTGGTAAGCTCATTGATAACAAAATCCCTGTTCTTAGCAAGAAGAGGATAGCTGTTGGAATATACGTCGATATAGATCTGTGCTACCTTGAGGATATTCTCCTTCTTAAGGTTCAGCGCCCTTGCATGTCTTACCGCACGGCGGATAAGACGGCGAAGTACATATCCTGCACCTGCGTTGGAAGGAAGAAGCTTTGCGGGATCGCCTATAAGCATAACGCTTGTTCTTGTGTGATCGGCAAGGATTCGCATGGATCTTGTAAGCTTCTCGTCTGAATCGTACTTAACGCCGGAAGCCTCCTCGATATAAGAGATGGCAGGAGCGTGAAGGTCGATCTTATATACGTCGTCGAGACCGTTAAGGAAAGCGAGGATACGCTCAAGGCCCCAACCTGTATCTACGTTCTTCTGAGAAAGAGGAGTAAGGGTTCCGTCCTGGTGCTTCTCATACTGCATGAATACATCGTTACCGATCTCGGTATACTTACCGCAGTGGCATCCGGGACCGCAATCGGGACCGCATGGAGGTACGTCCTTTACATAGAACATCTCACTGTCGGGACCGCAGGGACCGTACTCCAATCCCCACCAGTTATCTTCTGCGGGAAGATAGAATATATTCTCGGGCTTAAAGCCTGACTCTATACGATACTTAGCGCCCTCTTCGTCACGGGGAGCATTCTCGTCACCTGCAAATACTGTTGCTGCGAGGTGATCTGCATCGAATCCGAAAAGCTCAGTCAAGAGCTCGAAGCTCCACTGACATCTCTCCTTCTTAAAGTAATCGCCCAAGGACCATGAGCCCATCATCTCAAAGAATGTACCGTGGCTCTTGTCACCTACGGAATCGATATCATTGGTACGGACACATCCCTGAACATTGGTAAGTCTCGTTCCGAGAGGGTGCTTCTGTCCGAGAAGATACGGCATCAGGGGCTGCATTCCCGCTACGTTGAACATAACGCCGGTAGAACCGTCGGATACCAGTGATACCGCACCGACATCCACGTGTCCTCTGTCTATATAGAACTGCTTCCAAGCATTTCTCAATTCATCTGAGGTGAACTTTCTCATGTCTAAGTCTCTCCTTTGTAGCAAAACAAGGCACGCGCTTTACATTCCGCGTGCCTTGTAATTTTACAAAATATATATAGAAAAATCTATATGCACATTGTGCAATATCAGCCCTTTAAAGCCTTTGTAAGGTACTGAGTGAACTTCTCCCTTACCACTTCGTCCTTAATGGTGACCTTGATGCCGTCAAAGGTATAGAGCTTAAAAAGCTGGGTGAAGAGAGTAGGAACAAGTCCCGCCTCAAAAGTAAACTCTATAAGGCCCTTGGCTGTCTGGTCAGATACGATGCTCTTGACATTGACATCCCCTGCGAAGGCATTGTAGGCACGAAGTAAAGTCTTCTCGTCTTCTGCCTCCAGTCTTATGGTTATGAGCCTGCTCTTGTCGGAAGAGAACGCATCGATGCTGTTCTTCAGGTATTCGCTAAGTATCTTGTCCCTATCGCTTTCAAGGCCGAGATATGTTATGCCCTGTCCGACAACGTGGTTCTTCATCCTGTCGATCCTGTAGCGCCTCATGGATGCGGCTTTGTCATTGCACTTGGAGTATACGTCGTTATCTACGGCTATAAGATAGTAATTACCGTTCTCCCAGTCGAGAGCTACGGGTGATACGGTCTTATCGGTGACGCCTCTGAGGCCGCCTGCGATATTGTAGCCGTACTTAAAGCAGAATACCTGCTTGGTATCTATACATGTCCTTATAGTATTGAGAAGGAACTTTGTCTTGGACTTGGGTACGTTATCGTGAGAGATGAGGGATTTGTAACCGCCCTTAAAATATGCAGGGTATCTCTCTTCTATCTTCTCGCAAAGTCCGGAGTCAGTGAAGGGAGTCGTCTTAATGGCGTCGACAATAAGGCGAGCCTCGTCCAATGTCAGTTCGTAGATCAGTTCCTCCCTGGTATACTTTCTGCCGTTCAATGTGATCCATTCGTGTCCTGCAGGAACTAATCCCGCAGCCTCAACGAACTCATTGAGCCTCTTTATGTCCGCATATACGGACTTACGCTCGAACTCTGTACCGGTAACCCTTTGAAGGTATGCCTGGATATCGGTCATCTGCACACCGCTTTCTTCGTCATAAGCATGTACATGGCGAAGGAAATAATCATAAAGGAGCAATATCTTCAGCTTGGATTTCTCACTGTTTGCCATAACGACCTCCGAATATGTGGGTTATTAATAGTACACCAAATATCGAAGGCTTTTGCAAGCATAAAGGATCTCCCGGTACGGCCGTTTACCAGGAGATGGTGCAGTCAGATCAGACTACCGTCTTGGCAGCCAGAGCCTGCTGAAGCTGCTGGACCTGAGGCGACTGCTTCTTGTTGCCCGTAGCGGTCCTTAAGGATGCAGCGAATATCCTGTGGATCTTGTCCGCCTCATCATAGAGCCTTCCGCTCTCCTCCGCAGTCACGCCTGCCAAAGTCGAGAACTTCAGGTATTCTATGACCTTGCCCGAAGAATAGAATCCGTCCTCAAGGCACCTTATAAAGCGCTCCTTTCCGATGGAATCGGAGGCCATATTGGCTGCAAGGTTCACGTTCATTACTTCCTTGAACATCATCTCGGAAAGAGATACATGTCCAAGGCTCCTTACATGGGCCGCAAAACCGTATACGGCGATGGCAAACTCTGTGGCAATGACATCAAGGTCCTTCCTCTTCTCCTCCTCCTTCTTGCCTTCCTCCGTCTCTTCAGCTCCGGGGATCTCGATGTCCTCTATGACCTCCGGCATGTCGGATGTCGTCTCGAAGACGTCATCCTTGTTATTCTTGTCTTCCTTCATGTTCTGTCTCCTTTCGTGGATTATTACCGGTGTCTTCAAGATATCAGAAAAGAACAAACTTTTGGGACAAAAATTTCGACAATAAACGACAAATTGTCGAAATGCTCCCGACACCGTGCTAAAATACTTACTACTTATTTCTTAAGGGGTTCGTAATATGCATATAGACAACAGTATCGCAGTATCAGTTCCTGATATCCTCCTTCCCAAGGAAGGCACGGACTTGAAGAAGTGGGCAGTCATCGCCTGCGACCAGTACACATCAGAGCCTGATTACTGGCAGAAGATAGAAAGCGAAGTAGGAGATGCACCTTCTACATTAAGGATCGTCCTTCCCGAGGTTTACCTTCCCAGAGAAGATGAGGACGGCATCAAGAAGAGGCTTTCCGACATTGCTTCTTCAATTGACGAATACATGACTTCCGGTGTATGGGACTCCCCTAAGGAAGGATTTATCGTCCTTGACAGGAGTACTCCCGTTCACCCTTCACGCAAGGGCCTCATGCTGGCAGTAGATCTCGAGCAGTACAGCTACGAGCCCGGCAACAAGGAGAAGATCCGCGCTACCGAAGGAACGGTACTTGAGAGGATACCTCCCAGAGTAAGGATCAGAGCAAATGCCAAGGTCGAGGTCCCCCACATAATGCTCCTTATCGACGATCCCAAGGATTCCGTCATAGGAATGGCATGGGACGAGATAACAGCCGGCGGTGAGGCTCCCTGCTACGATACGGAGCTCATGGCAGGTTCAGGCAGCATCAAGGGATACTTCATTCCCGCAAATTCCGAGCTTTGCACAGATATAATCGTCGCATTCAAGAAGCTCCTTTCCGAGAGCTCCGACGGAATGCTGTTCGCAGTAGGCGACGGCAACCACTCCCTTGCTTCCGCCAAGGCTCATTGGGACAACATCAAGAAGGACTTAAGCGACGAAGAAAAGAAGACACATCCCGCCAGATACGCTCTTGCGGAAGTCGTTAATATCCACGACAGAGGACTCGACTTCGAGCCTATCCACAGAGTGGTATTCGGCATAACTCCCGAGAAGTTCATCGAGGAGGCAAAGGAATACTTCAAGGATAACGGTGTGAGCATCGCTTCCTCACCTGCAGGCGGACAGTGGATCAAGGTCGTAGGAGATATCGACGATACCTATATCGTTCTTTCCAACCCTCCTCATTCACTGAGCGTAGGTTCCATCCAGGGATTCATCGACAAGATGGGTTATGACGTAGATTACATCCACGGAGAAGACTCCGTAAGAAAGCTCGCAGAGGGCAGCAATACGGGCATACTCCTTCCCGATGTAGGTAAGGATTCCTTCTTCGACACCATAAGTGCGGAAGGCGTATTCCCCAGAAAGACTTTCTCCATGGGAGAAGCATTTGAGAAGAGATTCTACTTTGAGGCTAAGAGGATAGATTGATGTCAGACAGAAGATCGGTATTGATCGTCGGTGCGGGTCTGTCAGGACTCGTGTGCGGAATGCGCCTTGCCAAGGCAGGATTTGACGTAGATATCGTAGAAGAACTCACATACCCAGGAGGACTCCTTGCTTCCAGCCGTATAGGCAAAGAATATCTGGAGCTTCTCCCTCATCACCTGAGAAAGACCGACAAGGCCCTCCTGTCCCTTGCAAAGGAAGAAGGACTTTCCGTGGACTGGTTCGATTCCCTCTGGTACGGACGAGCATCCAGGAGAAAGGTCGGATATTTCCCCGGAGGTTTTGCGAGCCTTATAAATATCCTGATACAGGACATCACGGATAACGGCGGAAGGATCTCCTATTCCACCACCGTATCGGAGATCTCGTCTTCTACGGACGAGAACGGCAAGGTAACATATACGACATCCTGCGTTCTCAACAATTCCGGAAGTCTCGAGATCGTCAGCGATAATGTCATCTTCACCGGTTCCTGCCGTTCGTTTGTCAACTGCAGCCACGGTCTTCCCATATCGATCAACTACAGGGATCAGCTCATGAACATCACTTACAAGGCCAGCATCAGCATAATGATGGTCCTGAAGAGATGTCCTTCCGAGGTCTACCATCAGAGGTTCGACGCATCTGCTCCCTTCAATCGAATAGTCAACCATTCCAACGTCTTCGGCACCAGATCCTACGGCGGCAATATTGTATATCTCGTAGGAACGTGCTCTATCTCCGATGCACTCTGGATAGCTTCGGACGAGGAGATCATGGATAAGTATTTCTCCGCATTCCATAAGATGTATCCGGTCATCAAGAAATCCGACATCAAATCCTGGAGACTTACCAAGAACAGATATTCAGTCACAGAGAAATATCCCGATCAGCAGCTCTATTCACCTGCTCCCGGTATGTACATATGCGCTTCAGGTCTTATAAAGTACGGAACCGATGAAGTGCCTGAGAACAGAATGGACGGCATAGTGAACCTAGCAAATAACATCTGCGTCGAGATCTTACGCGGTATCAGGGAAGAAGAGATGACTTCGGTGATCACGCCTCTTGCAGAAGGTATCTGACATGAGCAGCGATACCGCAAAGGAAAAAAGTGCCTTTGATCAGATAAAGGTCATCTTCCTTGCATTACCCGTAATAGTGATATTGATCCTTTCCGCCATACTTATGGGTAATCAGACTACGATCATTATCCTCAGATGGTATCTGATGCTTATTCTATTCGGTATGGTATCGTTCCCTTTTGCCTGCCATATCTTCAAAGGGCACGGTACGGGAGGTTTCTTTCTCGCCAAGATAATGACCCTTGTGGGAACTTCACTTCTTGTATGGACTTTAACCTATATCAGGATCTTTAAGTTCACTTCCGTATTCGTTGTGGCGGCCTTAGTAATCATCGCTGCCGCCTGCTACATACCGGGTGCCTTTCGCACGGCTTCATCAAAGAAGATCTCGGAAGAATACTTTATCGAAAGGCTCACTATAGAAGAGACGGTATTCGCGGTAATATTCGTACTTCTTTGTTTCTTCAAGGGATTCCTTCCGGATATAAACGGACAGGAAAAATTCATGGACTACGGCTTTATAATGTCCATGCTCCGTAATCCTTCACTGCCCGCAAGCGACATGTGGCTGTCGGGCTACAGCATCAACTACTACTATTTCGGACAGTTCATATATGCTCTCTTTATCAAGATCTCCGGCATCAAGCCAGGCATCGGCTATAATCTTGCCATGTGTTCTGCCATCGCACTTCCCTTCGGAATGTGCTACTCAATAGGAACGTATCTTATCGACGGCGCTCGCAAGAACGGGCTCGAATGTCCCGGATGGATATCATATTTAACAGGTCTTCTCACGGCATTTGCTGCCATGATCTTCGGTAATTCCCATTCCTGGTTCTACAATCCGGATTCTGTCGGACACGGCATTCTCAGATGGATCAAGAGGACCGGGATCTTCGGCATCGATCCCGGCAACATCGACTCCTTCTTCTATCCCGACAGTACGAGATATATCGGTTACAACCCCGATTCATCTCAGATAGAAGGTATATACTCAGGAGCAGACAAGACTATCGAGGAATTTCCTTTTTATTCCTACCTTATAGGTGATCTGCACGCCCACGTCGTATCCACTATGGTAGTGCTCCTTATAATGAGCATCTGTATCGCTTTGCTCATGAGAGCAGCAGATACCGTCATGACAGAAGTGATCCCTTCGAGTGCGGAAGTACTTATACCGCTTACCGCAGTAAAAAAAGAGAAGCGCAAGAGTTTTATCCTCTATAATCTCATCCGCGTCGTATCCCCGGAGCTCACCCTGATCGGAGTCCTCCTCGGATGCGCACAGATGACCAATTACTGGGACTTTTTGATCTACTTTATCTTCGCATCCATGACGCTCCTTGTAGTCATGACCATACGTTCCCACAGATTCTCTTCAATATGCGGCGCGTTATCATTCTTCGCCACTATCTGCGGCATCTTGGTCGTATATCTCTTTGCAGGACAAAAGCCTCTTACTCATCTCTTACTGCAGGCAGTAGTGCTCCTTATTGCCGCTTCTTCAGCGATCCTCTTTCCCTGCTCTTTATCCAGGACTTCCTTCGGAATGAGCTTTATCTTTACCCTTGCTACGCTGACGGCACTTCCCTTCAACATGCATTTCGACATGATCTCCAACAGTATCGCGAAGTGCGTCAATCACTCCTCTTTATTCCAGCTCTATATCCTCTGGGGGACACATGTCTTCGTAGCAGCAATATTTATCGTAGTTACGCTTATTAGAAAGAATACGATCTACGGCAGCAAGTCCGGCGAGATCTTCGGCATATCACTAAGATCGCAAGAAAATATGAATCCCGTCTCCAGGTTCGTCTTCGAACGTAATATAGTCGACGTCTTCGTATGCGGCATGGCAGTAGTCGGCATCCTGATGCTGATCGCACCAGAGATATTCTATGTAAGGGACATCTACACCGGAGGCTACCTTCGCGCCAACACCATGTTCAAGTTCACATACGCCGGGTTCATCATCCTGTCGGTTGCCATGGTATATGCAATAGCAAGGACATTCTTCGTGGTATCTTCCAAAGGCAGATACAGCGGCATATGCCGGAGGGTAGCTGTAGGCCTTGCCATCCTTCTTATTATCCCCGCCCACTATCCGCTCCTTGCCTTGAAGCAAAGATGCGGCGACGACCTCTCAAGGGAAAGATTCAAGACACTTGACGGAACTGCTTATACTCTTGACTACGCAAGCTCTTATACCGGTAACTTCCACTCCGGCAACCTTATTGAATATATGGATGCAGTCAACTGGTTCAACACAGAGGTAGAGGGACCTCACGTCATCATCGAATCCTATGGCGAGAGCTATACCGACTACAACATAGTATCTGCATATACGGGACTTCAAACTGTCTGCGGCTGGCAGACACATGAATGGCTCTGGAGATTTCACGGAGTAGTAGATCCCGAGACTGATCTTCTCGTATCAGATCCCGATTACGACGTATGGTCTATATACCTGACACCGAGATACAAAGATATTGCAACTGTCTACACCTCCTCCGATCCCGATGAGATCAGGGAAGTACTTGAAAGATACGACGTTGAATATGTCATTGTAGGCTCCATGGAGCGCAACAGGTTCCATACAGATAATACCGATCTCATAGCTTCATTTGGTGAGATCGAGTTCGTATCGGGAGATCTTGCCGTTATAAAGATAGATCTTTGACCGAAGATCTTATCGCAGCGTCAAAAAGGTCCCAGGGGAAGCCTTCGGTAACCTCTTCAAAGAAACGCATCTTCTCATGAGATAAAGGGTCTTCATAGGATAATACGGATGCGAACAGGGATATACCGCACTTAAGGCGGCTTCCGTATTTACCGTCTCCCGCCAGAGGATGCTTTCTTGACGCAAACTGCACCCTTATCTGATGAGTCCTTCCCGTTATTGGCCTTACGGCTACAAGGGATATATCGTTCTCTTCGTTATACTCCAGGACCTTATAGACAAGTCTTGCATCCCTGACTCCCTGCCTCATCCGCTTGACCGGGAAGCTCTTATTCTTTCTCCTGTCGTGAAGGAGAAGGTCATTCATCTGCCCTTCGTTATCTTCTATCCTGCCGGAACATGCCGCCAGATATATCTTGTAAAAGCTCCCCTGAAGAGAGCTCACGTCCTTACTGTTCCTGCTTAAGAGCATCAGACCGCCCACAGGCTTATCCAGCCTTCCGACGGGACTTCCGTCCAGCTCCTCACTGTCCTCGCCCGGCTCTTTCAGATATATCTTCACTCTGTTATCTTCGTAAACGGTCTTTCCCATATCAGCAGATGTAGACGGTCACCGTCTCTCTTCCTCCGTCAATAAAGAGTTCCACTACTCCCACATCCTCTAAAGTCTGTACATCAGGCTCGGAAGCGTAGGCCTTATCGAATATAGTCTTGCCTTCGAACATGACCTTGAGCCTTCCGCGGTCGTAGACTACGAACCTGCTCTCTTTCTTAAGAAGTCCGCATGCTTCCTCAACCGGGAACATGGTAAGTTCGTCCCTTATATTCAGCTCCAGCTGCCTCGGGATAGTAAATGCACCAACCTGCTTTTGTCCCGCACCGACTCTCCTGTTCCAGTTATACATCCAGGCGATAATTATCCTTCTGCCCTGGTGGTCCTCGAATGTCTGCGGAGCATAGAAATCCGGACCGGTCTCCACAGGAAAGAACGGATCCTCTTCATTCTCGAAAGTAAACTTCTCTCCGTCAAAATCACCCATCGCAAAGCATACTCTGTGAGGCAGAGATACCATGGATGAGAACATCAGAACATATCTGTCCTCCAGAGGGAAGAGGTCGGGACACTCGATGCAGGATCCGAACTTCGGATCTGACAGCAGCTCTCCTATATATTCCCAGTGAAGAAGATCGTCCGACTTAAAGAGCAGGAGCTTGGCGATATTATATCTTCCGGCTCCCACTACCATCCTGTAGGAATCCTTATATCGGAATACCTTCGGATCTCTGAAGTCCTTATTACTCCCAAGAGGAGACTCCTTTATAATCGGGTTGCCTTCGTATTTTGTAAAGACTTCCCCGTCATCAGACCATGCCACAGACTGCGTCTGTCCGAGTTCTTCCGAGACAGACGTATAGAACAGGTAAAGTCTTCCGTCCTTAACGATGGCAGAACCGGAGAAGCATCCTCCAGAATTCTCGTAAGGCCTGTCGGGAAAGAGCGCTATATCCTTCTCTTCCCAATGTATAAGATCCTTGCTGACCGCATGCCCCCAGTGCATCTGTCCCCATCGCGGAGCATACGGATAATGCTGGAAGAATGCGTGGTATCTACCTTTAAAAAATACGAGCCCGTTCGGATCATTCATCCAGCCTTCTTTGTTTTGGAAGTGATAGAACACTGTTGCCCCTCTCTTTACAGATCTTCTTATTAAATGAAAGAGACGCCGACATGCTGATCAGCGTCTCTTTGAAACTCAATAACCGTTAATGGTCAATTCTCTTCAGGTGCTTCGGTCTCATCTGATGCCGTCTCCGCCGGTGCCTCTGTATCGGCGGGAGTCTCTGAAGTAACATAAGGTACGAGCTCAACGTTAGGATCGAGCATCTCTACCGGAGGCAGTACCAACAGCGTTTCGGGGCGAATAGGAGAAGGGAACGTATCCCTTGTCATACCGTTATAAGCAAGAACACGGTCGATCCTCTCATCGGACTCATTCTCGATATCGATACCGTATGCCGTATGGAAAAGATCCCACCAGGATCTGTATCCAACATGATCGGAGAATACGAATACACCCATAGGATCGTTGGGACCCGCAGGTGCTGCCGTAGTCTCAACGGGAAGTGCCGTAGTTGTCTCTTCCACAGTCGTAGTCGTTGTCTCCTCTGTCTCGTCTCCGCCTTCCTTCTTACCGCAGGATCTGACGATCGCGGAGATGAGGATTATGAAGATTATGAGACATACTGCAACAAAAGCAAGGAACATATAGCCGTTGCGATTGAGCTTCGGGAAACGCTTTCCGCCGCCGGGACCTCTTCCGCCTCCCATACCTGAAGCAGGTGATACCGGCTTCTTAGCAGGACCTGCACCGGGTCTTCCGCCCTGAGGTCTGGGACCGGGAGCTCCGCCGGGTCTTCTCTGAGAAGGCGCGGAAGCTGCTGCTGCCGTCGTCGCAGCAGTTGTTGCAGTTGTGGCTGCGGGTGCTACGCTTTGATCATATGCCGCAGCCTGAGCACTTGCATAATCTTCTTCGTCATCGATGCCGAGGATCGCATTGATCCAATCATTATCTGCGGAGGAAGTCTGCTGCTGTTCGGGCTGAGCTGCCTGACCTGCATATGCGGCGCCTGCATTATCGTCATAGGACTGGTACTGACCGGGCTGATACTGATAGCCGTTGTCATACTGGGAATATCCGTTGCCTTCATTGCCGAAAGACTGGTAAGGAGGCTCTGCTGCGGGCTGCTCGGGAGCTGCATATTCGGGAGCAGGAGTCGTGAACTCGGGCTCTGCTGCCGCCATATTCTCATTCTCCACGTACTGTCCGTAGGAGTAGACATCCTCAGTCTGCGTATTGATAGGCTCTTCGGAACTTACGGCATTTACCGGAGTATCGAAAGTATTGCCGTCAAATACGGGCATATCGGGAATATCGCTGCTCTCCTCTGCTGCCTGAGGCTCGTCAGAGAATGTCTCAACGGGATTCTCGAAAGGAAGCTCGAATCCTGAGGAAGGAGCTTCCTTCTTCTCTTCGGACTCAACCTTCTTGTCTTCCTTCTTCTCTTCTTCTGCCTTGGATACTTCGGGGAAATCAAGTGACAGCTTATCGTCTTCCTTGAGTTCGGGCTTAGCGGTCTCGATCTCAAAATCCGGAACGGGGATGCCGTCTTTGCCGTCAGACTTCAATTCCTCCTCAGTGGGAGCCTTGGCAGATCCGTCGTCACCGAATACCAGAGGAACTGCATTCTGCATCTCGGAACCGTCGCCTACACCGTAAGGATCGAATTCAGCGGATGCCTTTGCTTCAGTCTCATTGCTGTCGAATGTAATGGCTTCATTGCCTTGAGAGAAAACTATCTCATCAGAGTTGGAAACGGGTTTCTTGTCATCTTCCACTTGCGGTACTACCTCGTTGCCTTCGTTAAGCTCCTTAAGAGCAGCCTGAATAATATCCTCTGACTTAATTGTACTATTATTACCTGTTTTCTCCAAAGTCTTTAATATATCGAGATTAAGATTATCTATAGGCTTTGTCTCGGCATTGTCGTCATCGGGAAGGATGACGGGAGTGGAAGATACCGTTTCCATCTCGGGAGATGCGCTATCGGATGCTTCGGATCCTTCATCAAAAGGATTGAATCCGCCTGCCACAAAAGGAGATTCCTCGATGATCTCTTCTTCCTTCTTTTCTTCCTTCTTGAGGGAATCTTCAAAAAGATTCTTCATGACTTCCTCAGCGGACACCTCGACCGCAGGTTCGGAACTGACGGAAGTATCCAGGAACTCGATAGGCGCAGCGGAAGCTGCGGGCTGGTCTTTAGTAAGCTCGATGCCCTTATCTGCCGATGCTACCTGATTCTCGGAAGGAGCCACGGGGCTTGGTATCTTGTCACCGAACATGATGGCTGCGGAAGCTGCCGCACCGGAGACGCCTGCCTCGGCAGATGCTGCGGCTGTAAGACCGCTGGTGAAGCCCGCATCGGCGATGGCAGCGGAGGCTGCACCTACAACACCACCCTCAGTAGTGGATTCGATGCTCATGGAAGACATATCCTCTTCCTTGTTCTTCTTCCTGAAGCCGAACAGGCCCTTCTTGTCCTCATTGGTAACGCTCTCGACAAAGGAGATGGAGAACTGCATGGGGACGTTAGGCATCCTGGCGGAGGCCTGTGTGATGATAACGCCTGCTGCATCGCACTGATCCTCAGCTTCAGCAAGGATACGAAGTATCTCCCTCTGTCCCAAAGCGTCGTAGATCTCCTTGTTACAAAGGATGATGCAATCGTCAGGAGATAATGTAAAGAAGTTCGACCAGAGGGCATTTGCAGTCTTGGAAGAACAGTAATACATGAAATCTCCAACCCTGTTGCCCATGCTGTCGATAGGCTCCATGGGGATACCTGCGTCAGTCAAGGGAAAGAGCGTATCGTCTCTGTATAAAAATGCAAGTCCCGTTCCGATAGTAACTGCGAAAGCCTCGGAGTCTCTTACGATGACGCCCGCAAAATAAGGGGCACGATCGTTATTGTCATTGAGCTTCATCTTGCCTGTGACGTCTACTGCCGTAGCAAGGAAACCCTCGATCATGCCGTCGATCTCTTTACGTCCGAACTTCACTTCATTACATGTGCCGCGAAGCTGAGGCTCATAAGGAGGTAAAGTACCTATCTCATACTCGGGTATCGTAGGATGAGCGAACACCGAAAAGAAGAAACCTCTCTCCTCTTTATCAATGGTGATATCCGCCTGTCTTGCTTCTCTCTTACCGAATAAACGTCCGTCTATATAAAATGCATCAGTTAATGTCTGCGATGGGAAGTATCTTGCCGTCAATGTGCTTGCCAATCGTGTTAAAGTGGCCATGAACCGCTCCTCCGTATATTTATTCAGTATCAATTATAGCATAACGTTTTCAGATAAATAGCAAACTATCCTTATTTTTATAATTAAGGAGAAACCGTTTTTCTTTGTAATTCCAATCAGTAAATTATATAATGTTCGCAGTAATCAACACCAAAGAGAGGTTAATATGGATCTGCCTGTTCTCTACATCGTCATACCGTGCTACAACGAAGAAGAGGTTCTCCCCATAACCGCTCCCGAGTTCCTCGAGGAGCTGGAATTCTTAAAGAGCGAGAAACTCATCTCAGACAAGAGCAGGATCATGTTCGTAAACGACGGAAGCCGCGATAAGACATGGGAGATCATAAAGGACTTATCCTCGAAGAACGAAGCCTATACAGGTATCTGTCTCAGCCGCAACAGAGGTCATCAGAATGCACTCCTGGGAGGCCTTATGGAGGCTAAGGATCTGGCGGACATAACGATCTCCATCGACTGCGACGGGCAGGATGATATCAAGGCCATGACCGAGATGGTAAAGCAGTATCATGAAGGATGCGAAGTGGTCTACGGCGTCAGGAGCAAGAGAGAGACCGATACCTTTATGAAGAGGTTTACTGCCGAGTCTTTCTACAAGCTCATGAAGATCATGGGCGCGGAAGTCGTATTTAATCATGCGGACTATCGACTGGTATCTTCAAAGGTACTTAAAGAGTTCTCTAACTTCAAGGAAGTAAATATCTTCCTTAGAGGCATGATCCCTCTGGTTGGTTTTAAGAGCACCTCCGTATATTACGAACGTCACGAGAGGATCGCAGGCGAGAGCCACTACCCTCTGTCCAAGATGCTGGCCCTGGCTTTTGACGGAATAACGAGCCTGTCCATCAAGCCCATAAGGATAATTACCGGATCCGGAGTTGTCGTATCTCTTCTGAGCTTTATCATGATAATCTACATGATAGTGGGATATTTCCTCGGTAATACAATTCAGGGATGGGTAAGCACCAGTTCCATCATTTGCTTTCTCTGCGGAGTACAGATCTTAAGCCTCGGCGTCATCGGAGAATACGTCGGCAAGATCTATCTGGAGACAAAGGCCCGCCCCCGCTATATCATCAGTGAAAGAACCGGACTTTCTTCGAAGCAAAGCGAAGAGGATCTCTGATATATTCGTGAGGATCCTTGGTGCAGGGACATCTCTCGTACCTGCCTCCGTCAAATATCCTCTTGCTCATCCCTCCGGCGCCTACTGAGATCACGTCTCTCCTGTCTGTCATCATCGCGACATTGTATCTGCATTCTTTTCCGGGAAGCGCGAAGCCCATATTCTCAAGGCCGTGTCCCGTATCTTTCTGCCTGTAGAGATAATATGGGATATAACCGTTCTCAAAGAGCATCTCATAGCCTTTGGTAAGTGCAGTATCTACAGAGCCTCTGGTCAGATCACGATCAAGAACCTCATCCTTTTCCATGGCGGCACGTCTCTTCTTATAAAGAGTATGTATGGTGATATTCTCCGGCCTAAGTTCCAGCAACCTCTGAACGGAATAGAGGAAGTCCTCGTCACGCTCATACTTAAGGCCTGCTATAAGATCCATATTGATAACATCGAAGCCCAGAGATCTTGCTTCCTCGAATACCTTGACCGCATCTTCAGAAGTATGCCTCCTGTTAAGCCTTGAAAGCGTCTCGGACCTCATGGTCTGCGGATTGATGCATATCCTTCCTACTCCGGCTTCTTTCATGGCACGAAGCTTATATGAAGTTATGGTATCAGGCCTTCCGGCTTCTACCGTAAACTCCGTATCCGGTATCATCTTAAGTGTAGACATGACCTTACCTAAGAGCCTTTCGAAAGTCTTATCAGACAGCACTGTCGGCGTTCCTCCGCCTATATATACCATGGAGATCTTCCTTGAGATATTGTCGGAGATGTACTGCAGTTCCCTTTCGAGAGCCTCCTCGTACTTATCAAGCATCCCGAGATGCTTGGTGGCATCAGCGGAGATGAAGGAACAGTATTCGCACCTCGAAGGGCAGAACGGTATGCCGATATAAAGACCCATGTCATCCTTGGAGATACCTTCAAGGATGCGCCTCTCGTTAGCTCCCGTGATGCATGCAAGCTTAGCCTTATCTTCCCTGACAAGATATTTGGCACTCAGGCTCTTCTCATCAAAGCCTTCTTCCTCTGCCACCACCGTAGGACGTATCCCCGTAAGGCAGCCCCAAGGGTAGGATACTGACATAAGTTCGCACATATAGACGTAGAACGATTTCTTTGCGGCTCTCTTGGGGTCCAGGTCGTACCGGTCTTCGCTCAGGGGACGAGATTCACCTTCTCTGTATGTGTAGGCTTTTCCCTCATACACTTCACTTATAAGGATAATATCTGGGCCGTCTTCTGCGGTGACCTCTTTCTTGTCCTTATCCTCTTTGACCTTGGTACAAAAGAGCCTTAAGACATCCGAGATGCCGTAAGTATTGGCGTGACCTCTGAGTACTACCTTCACTTATCATTCTCCTTCGTATACATATAAGCAGAAATAGTCCACATATATGCTTGTCGGTATTATGTATGTCTTTGTGCCTCCCGCCTGTCCGTTAGCTTCGAGGAAAGTGTTATTGGCACTTTCCGAGAATCTCTCTACCAGGCGCGTAAAAGGATTTTCCGCCAAAGTCTCGTCATAGGCGCGGCTTGCTTCCGAATCCCTTACGACCGCCTCAAAGGCAGGATCGCTAAGAGATATCGGCATGGCCTTTCCTTCCTCCTCGGCATAGGAAGCGGTCTTATAGTAAAGATCTACGAAGATGGCATAGTATCCCGCATACCTGAAATCGGCTCGGGGAGATCTTATGCAGGCAAGCACCGCGGCCGTGTTGGCGTCCGACTCCCTCGCATACCCTTTGGCGTGAGTTATCTCGTGACATAACGTCACCGGGAAATATAAGATATCCAGATAGTCCGTATTAAGATTAGCTTCTCCCAGGAACATATCGTAGAAACCCGTGATGTTCGTGTAGCTCCAGTAGTGGCTCATCATGACGCCCTTGGCTCTTATATAATTCCCGGACATACCGTATCCGTACTCGTTGGATACGGTATTCATTAGCGCATTGGCGTCATATACTGCCTGCTCAAAGGATGTGCTCATATGCGCAACGCCGTTATAGTCCTCTCCCAGCTGCATCCTGGCGCTTATCATCCCGTCGTAGGCCCACTTAAGCGCCATGGCATATTCCTCGTAGGTATGCTCCTCGCGCGTAAGCCCCATCCCTTCGGGGATAGAAGTCCTTCTGTAATTGACGCCGTGCATCATCTGAAATACGAGCATCATGCATATGGCAATCATAAGAAGGTTACGAAGAAGCTTATATACATCCTTTACGAAAGGCACCGCACCCCGCTTTACAAGAGTTTTTATAAGAAGCACTGCCTTTCTTATTATAAGAAAGAGAAGCATGGCGCCGCCTGCCACTACGATATTCTCGGTAAGGGAGATAAGAAAAAGCGAATTGAAAGAATTCGGGAGCAACGCTACAAAGGGGAATACCTTGCTGCAGTATAGATCCGCAACATCGCGTGATATCAGCACTTGCGGAAGATAGTATACCGCTCCCAATAAAGCCGCCAATACCGCCAGACGCAAAGTCCCGAGGATAACGTTCTTAACCGATATCCTGTCTGACCTGTCCTTAAGATCCCTCCTCATCCGTCAGATCTTCCCCAGGAGCTTGAATATAACGTACAAGATCCCATAGCCTATAGGCTGGTGTATCAGATATACGATAAGTGAGTGCCTTCCAAGGAACTCAAGCGGAGCCTTGATCTTGCAGATCAGAGGAGAAGGCGTAGCAAATACGGACTTCTTATCTTTATAGCAGAGCCTGCCTATGGCACTTCCCGTAAGGAAGACTCCCATCCAGGGGATGAGGGGCATATAGTCGACAACTGAAGGCGCGCCTTCTACGGAGATACCGGTAGGGATCAGAAGCCGGTTACTGCTTACTCCGTCATAGTAATGAATATGCATAACAAGGCTCATGATATAGATACCAAGTAGTCCCAATATAAGTGTCTTGGCATTCTCGCTAAGCTTCAACTTGTCCATAATAAAAATGACTAGCGCATAAAATAGCGTAGATACCGACAACATATGGAGCACATTAAAGAGGATAAAGCAGTATATATCCATAAAGTAAGTGATAAATCCCGTTACCACCGTAAATGCTAAAGCCACGCCCAGGAGCTTTAATCCTCTCTTAAGATTGTTCTTAGAGAAAGAACAGCATATACCGGAAAGTCCCACGAAGAGCACTAAGATAACGGGGTGAACAAATACCTCGTACCAGTCGGATTCAAGATATGAGAGAGCATCCAGGCCGAATTCGTATCTTATATCCCAGGAGAAATGCATGGCCATCATCATCACTATCGCGACGCCGCGAAGCAGATCCAGTTCAAATGCACGGTCTTTATTCCTGTTGATTATCAAGCCCATAAATATACATCCACATCGTAATGATGGGATTATTGTAACATAAAAGCCCGGTCTTTAAGACACGCGTCTGTAGAGATAGAACGTATTGTCTACGGTATTCCTTCCGTCCCAATCCATCTCATAGGAAGAACTCACGAATATGAGCTCATATCCTTCCCATTCAAAGATCTTATCCTTTGTGATTATATAATCCGCTGCCTGCTGCTCTACAAGAGCCTTCTGCTCGTAAGAATAATATTCTATATCAGACGTCATACAGTAATGATTGTTGAAAGGCAGCGTACCTGCAGCAAGATAAAATCCCGAATCCAGGAAGCCGTAATTGATGATCTTGGGATCAGTTATCCCGTCAGCCTTTATGAATTCCGCGATCTGGTACTGAGGGTATTCCTTCTTTTCTCTTCCGAACATGAACATCGAGGGTGAACCGACTATGACGCTTGCTGTAATAAGAAGCATTCCCAAAGCTGCAAGGCCCGGCCGTAACACCCTGACGGTAAGTTTATCTGAGACCTTCTCGATAAGCAGGAACAACGGGACCATGGCAAATACCGTAAACGCCTTCAATCCCATCAGATAGTAAGGCATCTGAAATCCCATGCAGAATATACCGAGTGAAGCGAATCCTATAGTGAGGATATAAAACAGTAAAGTCTTCTTCTCTTTCCTCGCTGAAAAATATATAAGAGAACACAATACGGACAAGAAAAATAAGTGTTCATACTTGTAATTCATAATGAACATATCCGCTTGTTTCTTTATAAATGAAATAATGAACGGAGCGTCTGTCATATCCCCCTTACGAGGGTCCGTATAAACAGATACATTACTCATAAAATAACCGTCAAATAAAGTCTTGGGAGAACCTTTAATTACAAAATATATAAGGACAGGTATACCGACTACGACAAAGCCCGCGATAAAAACTCCTATCAACTTCGGAAGCTCCTTAAGCTTCTTCTCTTGTATGGCGACTATAAGTACGTATATGACAAATCCCAGGAGCAGACCGCACAGATTGAACTTAGTCCAGAAGACAACCGACGATATAATGCCGACAACAATTGCTTCATTAAGAGTGAAAGAACGCTCCTCCCTTATACACCTGAGACCAATATAAAGAGCTGCTCCTAAGAACGGGAGCATGAATTCCTCTGCACTTCCGCCGTACCTGAAAGAATTTGTTATCAAAGCCAAGAGTGATATCGGCGGTATCAATATATATGTAACGATACCGGGCTTAACATATAAGGACACTGTCTTAAACGTAATTATCGTCCATGCAAAGAAAGCTAATGTCTCTAATACATACATACCGGTGAAGGAATCAGCAGAAATGATCACCCCGGGAATCTGAATAAAGAACATCAAAGGCCCTTTCTGGTCATGAATATCTCTGTAAAGGAGCTTACCATTAAACAATGCCTTGGCGACCGTATGGTATATGTTACTGTCATCCCAATAATTGATCTCATACAGAGGTGATGATTGAGATACAAAGAGCATAGCCAAGATCGAGAATATCAACGCATAGATAAGATACTTGTAGGAGACATTAGTTGTAAGTTCTGACTTTACGACAGTATACTTCGCCTTTTTACAAGAAGATACCAATACATATAAAAATACAACAGAAACGATACCATAGAGCAAGGAACTCAAGATAAATGATATCGATGATATATCGTTGAACTCCGACAGATAGTAAAGATATAAGAGCAGTAAAAGAACCGCAATAGCAGATGGTAATACTATTTTCTTTAAAGATATCTTTGGCAGATTACGATCAGGCTCAAGAAACAACATAAAAAAGCCAACAAGGCTTAAAAGCAATGCATCAGATAAAGATGGCATCAACAAAAGCAGCATGCAGAAAAATGACGCGATAATTATTATCTTTTTGAGCCACGGCATCTTTGCAAACATGTTCTTACTTAAAGCCTCCTATCTAATTATCTTACAAAATAACATAAAAAAGATCTCCATACCATTTCGATATGGAGATCTTGATAATCCGTACTTCACAAAAGTTATACTCTGGTAACAACGATCTCGTAGTTGTCTACAGTATTAGAACCGCTCGTATAAGGAGTATTAGAGCCTTCTGAAACTTCGATCTTATGATTCTCCTGATAGTTAGGAACATAGAAACCGAAATTATATGTATAAAGGATCTCTCCGGGATCATAAACCTGATCAACAACTGTGATTTCTACATCACACATACCAGTGCTATCATCAAACTCTACATTTGATATACAGAAAACCCACTTGGGAACAGCGCCGCCTCTAGCTAAAACTCTGGGCATCTCTACGACAGGAGTTGAGGAACCCGAAGGACAGAACTGACAAGTGCTTGCATTCATAACATACCTCCTGCTGCCTGTAGAAAAAGAGCCGTCCTGTCGATCACTCTGAATCTTATCCTGTATTACCTTTGCATACATCTGGCAGTAATCAGTGGAATCATTATAGTTATACGTTTTGTAATAAGAGCCATGCGTAGCTATGATTAGGCTGACAAACAGTCCGCTGATCAGCACAATAATAGCAATAGCTAACATTACCTCAACAAGGGTAAACCCCCTCTTATAGTTCTTAGTTATCTTGTTCATTACCACACCTCACAATTACCACTGAGCAAGAACTCGGGCTTTATATTCAGCATGATCGGGATCGTTATAATGAGGACATACAAAGTGGAAATGCCCTGTCTCCAACGACTCACCGCCGCGCCTATACATGCGCATCTCATACGGTGCTCCGCAAATAGGGCACGTACCATCGAGGCAAGTGTATTCAGAAGGAAAATTTACATCAGGAACAGTGTAAAAGAAACTGGTTCTATTATCAGCTACTGTGGCACCTCTATACGAACCCGAACCTTCAGCGGAATCAGCAACAATTGCAGATCCTACGTTGAATGTTGCTGTACTAACAGATCCACCCGCAGGTGACGAAGGAACGATACCTGAAGGACCATTGCTATCCATTCTGAAACTTCTTACATCAACGTTAAGATGAAACGAGCCACCATCAATAGCAACCTGATGCTTCGTACCTCCACCAAAATGAGATGAATCAGTCTGAAGAACTGTATACCTACCCGTCGAACCGCCACGATCGGAATTATGCGCAAGACTAGTAATATAATAATAATTTCCTCTTGCATTATATGCAGCAGATCGAGCATAGATCGATGAGTTATTGGAATAGCTCATTGAAGATACAAAACCGTACATGATCATACTGGACGCTATCGCCATGATTGCTACTGCCAACATTACTTCCAGCAAGGAAAATCCTCTTTTACTCAGATTCTTCAAAAGAACTCCCTCCTTTAATCAGAAATGATAATTATTAGAGAGCACACTCTCACTGCCGACAATCCCGACTTTAACAGATGTCACCTCACCTGTAACTTGATCCGTCTTATTACGAGATCTGTTGTATATATCAGTGGCATTGATAGCAAGAACAGCTGCGAGCATCGTAATCATCGTGATTACGAGCACAATCTCAAGCAAAGTAAATCCACGCTTGTTATTCTTGTTTAACTTATGCATTTTGCCCTCCTTAACATAATCCTGTTAAGATAATTATACTTCGAATCGAGCATATATCAATCGCAATTCCTTAAATAATCCTTAATGTTAATCACCGATCTGCCGCGTGACATATAGTGTATGACAACTCAATGTTCAAAATAATAAACATCAATCTGTTGAAGATATGTTCCCGCTTTGCCGAACAACAGTAATAAGGATACTTATATACGATAATCTTATGAGTCTAGTTCCAAATGTGTAAATCTGCAATCAAATAGCTCTGGCGCGAATACCACTGGTATTCTCTATTCCATTTTGAGCGTCTTAAACTTTGTACATTATTCAAGCTCATTCGGCTACCAGCCCTTGTATATTACTCACTTTGGCAGTAACGTCTAAATCATACAACGTAGTTATTTTCTTCATCGAATAGCCTTGGTTGAACCACGCGTCAAACACGTGTTTTCTGATACAAAAAGGAGGAGATGTTACTCTCCTCCTCGTTAGTTACAATATTTAACCTAAAATCAAATAACGCTTGTAACAGAATCGATAGCACTGTTGTGTGCAGATACAGATGCAGCTGCGTTATCAGCTCTTGCAAGATATCCGCC
>JAILMW010000029.1 GCA_024692235.1 Saccharofermentans sp.
GCTCCTTGAGGAGTCCGGTATAAGCGCCGTTGGAATAAAGCCGATATCTTCAAGACTCGGCTGTTCCACCCAGCCCATATCCTGGCAGTTCGGAAGCATGACGGAACTTAGGCGGGAGCTCTTCTTCTATGCTTCAGGCAAAGTGAATTCTCTTATGGCATCGTCTATGGCAGGAAGGGAAGCCGTAGAAGCTTTCTTCTTATCCGGAGTCGTCTATCTGACACTTGCCTGCGACCATCCTCATCTGTTCCGATTCCTTTGTGTAGACGATCCTTCGGAAAGCGTAGGTGAAGATATCTCGAAAGGAGTCAGCATATTCAGCATGCAGTTCGATAAGGCGGCGGTGAAGATGATATCCGAGCAATATGAGGTCTCTTCCGAGGCATTAGGTGCCGTGGTAAGGGATGTAGTAATATACACTCACGGCCTTGCAACCATGATGATCTACGACAGTATGAAGCTTCCCAAGGACATTGCCTGCAAGATGATGTTCGACCTTGGCGACAGGATGCTTGAAGGGATCGGTCTTGTGCTTCCCGAAGAGCAGAAGAAGGCGATATTTAAGAGCGCCGGCAGCATCTGATCCATTTACAAAATCCTAAAAGTTGTTAACAGAAAGTTTCCGCGCCGAAGACAGGGTATTCTGACGTCGGTGTTATAATTTTATCAAGGGATCATGATATATCCCGTTGGAGGCTTTCTATGAGCGCTGAGAGAAAACGCTTTTCAGTCAAGATGAAGATGTATGTATTCGTGCTTGTCACGGTACTCTCAGTTGCGGTCGGAACCTCACTTATCTCTTATTCCCTCAGTACGGATCAGATGGATCATTACTATAAGCAGAGTGCTGAGGGCAATGCACGTAATGTCGCTTCATTAATAGACGGTGACTTCATAGCGGAACTGATCCCCATAATAAAGACAGATGAATATCAGTGGCTTCGTACCCGTGCCGAAGAGGAAGATAATGAGCAGCTGATCGAAGATTACCTCGTAGAAAAGGGAGTCTGGGAACAGTACGACGATATTCGCTCTTTTATCACCGATTATGCGGAAAATATGGACAGCATAGAGCGTATTGCGGTAGTAGCTCATAGCGGCAGCGATATCGACTACGATATGTATCTGGTCATTGACGGCAGGACTCCCATGTATAAGACTGGTTTCTATGAGATAAGAGCACTGGAGCTTCGCGGCAAGGATATAGCTTCTCTGGAGGAACCGGTCATATCCGACGGTACCTGGGGATGGGCCTGTACCGACTATAAGCCCGTTTATGATTCAAGCGGCAAATGCGTTTGCGTAGTTGAATGTGATTACGGTCTGGAAGATGTGGTGGAAGAAAGATCATCCATCCTCTCGAGCCTTCTTATAGGATCTGTCATGTTCACCATGATCATCCTCGGTGTCGCCGTATGGCTGGTAAATTCCATCATGATCAAGCCCATACGTACCATGACTGATGAGATGAAGAAGTTCAAGCCATCCGAGAAGGACGGCTATGACAGTGCCGGAGTCATGAAGCTCGACATAAGGGGAGACGATGAGATAGGTGAGATCTATTACGGCATCAGGAAGATGCAGATGGATATCGTTGATTATCTTAAAGATAAGGCAAAGGCCGAAAGTGACATAAGGAACAAGAATAACAGGATAGGACAGTTAAGTAACGAGACCAACAAAGATCCTCTGACCGGTGTCGGAAGTAAGTCCGCTTACCTTAAGAAGATTTCCGAGCTTAACCACAAGATGTCTTGCCATGAACTCGGAAAGATAGCCTTCGTGGTCGTCGATATGAATAACCTCAAGTATATAAACGATACATTCGGTCATAAGTCCGGAGATCAATACATTAAGGGCTGCTGTGACATGATAGGTAATGTCTTCACGGATTCTCCGGTATACAGGATAGGAGGAGACGAGTTCGTGGCGATCGTGACGGGTGAAGATTACGAGGATCGTAAGGCACTTATAGAAAAGCTTAAGTCCGATTACGAAGAGACATATACGGATGAGTCAGGAGAACCTTGGAACCGCTATTCCGCAGCAGTCGGTATGGCCGAAGCCGAAGTTGACGATAAGACGCTGGAGCCTGTCTTCAAGCGTGCCGACAAGGCGATGTACGAGGATAAGGCTCTCTTCAAGAAAAATAACGGCACCTACAGGTGATACTGATATATAGATGGTTTCCTATCAAAGGGATTGTTGATTAATAAAAAAACTTGATTATTTTCTCTGTTTCGCTATAATTGTTTCGGAATAAATCGGAATGAGGAAGAGAGATTATGGCAGAAGGCTTTGATTCGCTGACCGAGAGTGTCAGGCGCACTTTGGATGAGATAGAGCTTAATACGATCCGCATTGAATTACTGGGATTTCAGGAAGTATTCGATTCCCTTAAGGCCGATTACGATAATGCTGACAGAGGATTGATATTGGACTCTCCTACGCTTAACCGCATAAAAGCAGATAAGTATAGCACGCCTTTCAGTGAGGCTTCCGATATTGCTTCTAAAGATGAAGCAATAGTTCGGGATGTATTAAGAGAAAGTGAGGGACGTGTATGGCCATTGCAGTGACCACCGATTGGTTTTATGAACGTTATGACCGTGCTATGGAAGCACTTGATAATATCGGCAGGATAACGTGCGGTACCAGGAGTATTGATTATCATTCTTCACCGACCGGCAAGGAGTTGGTCGCGGAGTTTGGACATTTTAGAGATGTTCTTGCTTCAATGTTGAATACTATGGCGTGTGACTGGAATGCAGCTAAGGTATGTGTGACCAATTTGAAGCGTTTTGACGGTTATTTATCTCATATTGTTAATAACGAACCTACCAATCACATGGAATACGGATGTGATGCACTCTGGAATAGCGGAAATGTGAATGATACGCACCTTATCGTCAATGGGAACGTTACTGTTGGATATATGGGCGGCGGCACTTATATCTCTTCGGAATATTTTGCCGATCTTGGCATGTTGAGTGAAAGTCTCAATTCTATGAGGAGTGTCATTGAAGACTATTCCCGAATTGTAGAAGAAGTAACATCCGCTAATGATTTTACAGGTTTGACATTCGATGCGATAAAGAGCTATATGTCACGAGTGCATGTACCTATTGCACGGAGTCTCGTATCGGTATGTGTGACTTTCAGCAGTATCATCAGATCATATATAACGACATATAACATTTCTATGCGTGACGTTGATTATCTTTATGATAAAGATCACCTTGTTCAATTCAAACAGAGGATCCGCACGTCTTACAGAGAACTCAGAGATAAGATGGATGAATTCAACTGTTATGTCAGTTCGAAGAACTCGTCTCATGAAGAACTCGAACTTGAAATAATTATGCATTACTGGATCGACAACGTTGAACTTAGAATAGACTCACAGCTTTCACAGGTGGATGAGATCATCGAGGCCATCGAAGAAAACGAGGAAGCCGGTCATAGGGATGTTGCCGAACTTAAAGGTGATATCGATCTTCTTGATGATGTCGTAGCAGATCTCGGGATGTTTTCCGGATACAGAATCATCAGCCGGACCAGACAGTTCGACAGCATAAGACCTCTTGGCAGCATAACTGCAAGAGAGTTTGATATCTATGGGGTGTATTTCGGGCTTCTTATGGATGGAACGGATTTGCAGAGACTCAGAGCGGAAGAGTTTTTTAGGAACGATATAAGAGTAAATCTCATCGAGAGCTTTCAGGGAAGAGATACGGCTCACTATCATTACAATGAATACAGAGGCTACGATGAGGCTGTGCTGAGCGCCAGAATCAATGGATTTAATTTTAATGATAAGGAGTTTTCACGTAGATTCGGGAGTCTCCATTCTGCGATGATTGCCGACGGATATACGGAGCTTCGGGCAAGAAGATTCTTAGAGATCGCAGCGTTGTTCAACAGAGAAGGTATCCTCGGGTTTTCAGGTGACAAAAACGATATCGACGGAATAATCACGAAGGGAATTCAGAATTATGTCGTGGATTACGCAGGATATATCGCCGACAGTGATGCGTACGGATATAATCAGCTGGACAGATGGGGTTCCGACGGCGAGTTCGACTGTTCGTCACTTATCATCTGCGCATATGAGAAGGCCTTCATCGATCTTCGATATGCCATGAATCAGACTGATCCTACTGTGGATGAATGGAACTACTGGCATATCGGGTCCAATAAACTTTCGTATTCACCGTTGGATAAGTACGGCTTCAGAATCTTTACTCCTAATGAGGATATTCACGTTAACGAACTGATACCAGGCGATATCTTTGCTATCGACACTAAGACGGCTAATCATGTAGAGATGTTCGCGGGAAGATTTGAAAATGGTGATAGAGTAGAGTATCTCAATATCTCTGCTCATTCTTCCGAGAGGCTATCCGGTTCCGAGGAGAACACAAACGGCTATGCAGACCTGAACGGAGATCAGCTGCAACAGTGGGGACCGGAACAGATACGTAGCCGTTTTATCGGAACACCCTGGAGCACGATGATTTATGAGACGACCTTGGTTAGAGAAGAAATCGGTTCTTATAATCAGGAAGGCTATGATGTCTGGGGACATGACCGTATAGGGGAGATACGATATGAGAATATCGGACCGAGAACAGAGTGGGGGCATGATGAGAATCATATAACCGGATGCATCAAATGGCCGCAGTATTATCAAGTGTTTAATGAAAACGGTGAAGAAATACCGGAACAAAGAGATTATATTCGCAGTGAAGAGCCTTGGAACAGGATATTAAGACTTGAAGATATGACTTATTGGAAGACGGATCATTAACGATCCGTCTTTTTATACCATCTCGCTGCTCTGAGATACGCAGATGTGTCTTCTGTCGCAGTCTTCGAATACAAACTGACGGTTAGTATCTGCTCTTACGGCCTCGTTGGCATCCTGAAGTCCCTCTACGATCTTAACTCCTGCGCCTTCGAGCTCTTTATGGAGCATATAAGGCTCAGTAGCATAGATATACATGTCGTATAAGACGTCTGACATCTCTCTTAAGGGGCGGACGGCCTGCTTCTTGCCCTTGGCAAGGACGATCGCGATATTATCTCTCTTGAGCCTTATATGAGGCATCTTCTCGTCCTCTAAGTGTGAAGCCTTGAAGCCGCACTTGGTCTCGTAGAAGAGCGCCGTCTTAAGAGGGTCTTCGCATACGAATACTGCAGCAGATGCATTCATGAGATGAAGAGCTCCGGAGCCCTCCTCTTCCTCTTCATCCTTCTCGTCTGCCGCCTCTACGCTGTTGGATTTCTGACTGAACCTGAATCCCAGAAGGGGCATTCCGAAAGCCTTCTCGTGTTCGGGAAGAGAAGCTATGGTCTCTTGTCTTTCTGTTAAAAAGTTGTTATCGAGCTTGGCGGGAACTTCTTTAAGAGATGCTATCTTCTCAAGATATTCAGCAAGACTTAAGAATCTTACGAAGAGCGGCATGATCTCATCGCAGGAAGAGGGGAAATCCTTATTGCCGTGCAGGAACATCATGGCATATTCCACCGCCTCGGGAGGAAGAGAAGCAAAAAGCTTATTTAAAAGGAGCATCTCCTCCATGGCATTATCTGCGCATCCGCCTGCCTTTATCTCATCTTCGAACATGTCGAAGACCTTGTTGATGTCATGTAAAGGATATTCCCTCTTAAGCATAGTGAAGCCCTCTTCCTTTAAATATCTATAGGATTATAACACTTGTGCAGTACGTCTATTGCAAAAATGAATAAAATAAGTATAGTTGTTATCTGAAAAGGCAGGTGCAATATGGCAGCGATCAAGAAGACAAATGCGATGCGCATCCTTGATAAGGCAGGCGTTGACTATAAGGCAATGGAGTACGAGTACGACGAGAACGATCTTGACGGTCATCACGTCGCCGAGTTCTTCGGTATCCCTTATGAGGAAGTATTCAAGACATTGGTTGCCAAGGGCGACAGCGGAGAGTACTTCGTGTTCTGTCTCTCGGTAGACGACGAGATCGACCTTAAGAAGGCGGCAAAGCTTGCAGGTCAGAAGAGAGTGGAGATGATCCACGTAAAGGAGCTCCTTCCTCTGACGGGGTATATAAGAGGCGGTTGTTCGCCTTTTGGTATGAAGAAGAAGTTCAGGACCTTTATCGACGAGATGATCCTTCTTGTAGATGAGGTTTGTGTAAGCGGAGGTCAGAGAGGTCTGCAGCTTCGTTTGAAGTCAACGGATCTTGTAGAACAGACTGAAGCAACGGTAGGAGGGTTTACGACATAATGGAAAAGTACGAAGTTTTTAAATCACTGGCGATAATAATAATCGTTGCCAAGCTCTTTGGTCTTGGCGCACGCAGGATCAAGGCTCCTCAGGTAGCGGGCGAGATCGTGGCAGGTCTTCTTATAGGACCTTCCGTATTGGGACTTGTCGGTTATTCGGATTTCCTGGGACAGATGGCCGAGATCGGCGTTATGCTCCTTATGTTCACGGCAGGCCTCGAGACCCGATTGTCCGAACTTAGGAAGACCGGCGTCAAGGCGCTCCTTATTGCATGTTCCGGAGTATTCGTGCCCCTTGTATGCGGTGCACTTCTTTATTTTGCATTCTACGGTGTTGCCCCCTGGGGTTCCGAAGGATTCTTCAAGGCCGTCTTTATAGGAATGATCCTTACAGCTACTTCCGTAAGTATCACGGTACAGACATTAAGGGAGCTCGGTAAGCTTTCTGATACTGTCGGAACGACTATCATGAGTGCCGCAATTATTGATGACGTAATCGGTATCCTTGTCCTTACTGTTGTTATCGGCTTCAAGGATCCTTCCGCTAACTTCGGTAAGACACTTCTTCTTACCGGTGCCTTCTTCGTAGCCTCGATCGTTCTCGGAATAGTGATATATAAGTTGTTCAAGAAGTACGATAAGAAGCATCCTCATACAAGACGTATCCCCATTATCGGACTTGCACTTTGCTTTGCTCTTTCATATATTGCCGAGAAGTATTTCGGTGTAGCAGATATCACGGGTGCATACATCGCAGGTGTCATCTTAAGTTCACTTAAGGATTCCGACTATATCTCACGCAAGATGGATATCAACTCTTATATGATCTTCGGTCCCGTATTCTTCGCCTCCATTGGTCTTCAGACAGATATCAAGTCTATTAATGCTACGATCCTTTTATTCTCCCTTTGCTTCGTTATCGTAGGTATGGGAGCTAAGATCATCGGCTGCGGTACAGTCGCAAGACTTTGCGGATTCAAGGGAAGAGATAAGTGGAAGATCGGTGCCGGTATGATGACACGAGGTGAAGTCGCTCTTATCGTAGCTCAGAGAGGACTTACGGTGGGTATGCTCGAAGGTGCTTATTTTACATCCGTTATCCTTCTTATAATCGTAAGTTCCATCGTGACTCCCATCGTATTGAAGCTTCTTTATTCCGAGAAGGGAACTGCGGTAAAAGAAACTGCTAAAGTATAGTATAATCTTTAGCTGTGAGGTGAATTAATATGACTGACAGCGGACTTAATGCACTTAAAGAAGGTGCTCGTATATATTTTATCGGAATCGGCGGTATCTCCATGAGCGGACTTGCTCTTCTTGCAAAGGGCTACGGCTTTAATGTAGGAGGATCTGATATGAATCCTTCCGAGAGAACGGAGATGCTCGCAGAGCACGGTATCAAGATCTATAACTCTCAGGTGGCTGAGAATATCGCGGAGTTTGCTCCCGACTATATCGTTAAGACGGCGGCTATACTGCCCCATAATCCCGAAGTAGCCAAGGCTACGGAAGACGGTATAAAGATCTACGACAGATCCGAATTCTTAGGTCTTCTTACGGAAAGCTATACAAGCGTTATCAATATCTCAGGAACTCACGGCAAGACAACGACTACTTCCATGACATCACTGATGCTCATAGAAGCAGGTAAGGATCCCACGGTTCACTTAGGTGCAGAGTTCGATGCATTCGGAGGAAGTACCGTAAGGCTCGGAGGCAATAAAGATCTTCTCGTATCAGAAGCTTGTGAGTTCAAGAGGTCATTTTTGCAGTTCAGGTCCACGACAGCGGCTATAACCAATATCGATCACGACCACGTTGATTGCTATCCTACCATAGAGGATGTTATCGAGGTCTTCGCGGAGTTCACCGATAAGGTGGACGATAACGGATATATCGTAGTAACGGGTACTGACGAGAATATAAAGAAGTCTCTTGCCGTTGCCGCTGAAAGACACGAGAAGGCGGGACGTAAGCTCCCTTCAGTGATCACATGCGCGGCAGACGGATCTGATGCTGACTTTACTGCAAAGAATATTGAATTTGTTGAGGGGCATCCTCATTTTGATGTTTATTTCAAGGGGGATAAGCTCGGCAGGGCAGAACTTCGCGTTCCCGGTAATCACAATATCGCTAACAGCCTTATCGCTGCAGCCTGCGCTTACTTAAACGGTGCCGACCCCGAGTCGATCATTAAGGCTTTGAACGAGTTCGGAGGCGCTGACGGCAGATATACTATAAAGGGTAAGTACAAAGGATGCGATGTCGTAGTAGATTATGCACATCACCCTACGGCTGCAAGAGTCACCATTGACGCTGCGGAGCATATGCCCCATAACGATATCCTTGTCGTATTCCAGCCTCTTACGTTCAACAGGACCAAGATGCTCTTTGAAGACTATGTAACATCTCTTCTTCCCTGTAAGAAGATTCTCTTCTCCGAGATCTTCTCGGACAGAGAGATAAATACGGGCGAGATCTCAAGTAAAGATATCTCAGATGAGATCAACAGACGCGGCGGAGATGCCGAATTCTTTGCCGACAAGGAAGACCTCAGAAAGAGGATAGACGAACTTATTAAGCCCGGTGACATCATCCTAATCTTAGGACCCGAAGACATAAGACATCTCGGCGATGTGCTCTGCCCTAAGGGCGGTGAAGCATGAGATCGAGCTCTCGAACAGGAAGAACGGGTAATGCAAGACAGCCGCAGGAGCCTTCCAATAAGACCATACCTCTTATAGGTTCCGTAGTTGCCGTCGCAGCGGTCCTTATCCTTTTTATTCTCTATCTTGTATCTTTCTCGGGAGAGAACAGACGTAATCCGGTAGTATTATTCTCGGGTGCCGACGGTAATTTTCCCGTGGTATCCATGCAAAATACTCTCCACAGGGCAGGCTTTGACCTTCAATATCTTGAAGGTGGTGAACTAGACCCCGACAGGCAATATATACTCGTGTCTCTTGACGATAATGCAGTACCTGATATGGCCGCATACAGAGACAGTGACAATGTATTGGGATTTGTCCTGGTCTGTCCGGTTATTCCCGATGAGGGAGTACCTGCAGGATTCGATTCGGCAGAACCTTCTAAGGATATAGCCATATTCGCGGGTAAGGATGATGATTCCGATGTTGTATCCATGGGAGCTTCCAGGGTCATCTTCGAGAGGATATCCGGTGTGGATACCGTTTACGGCGTCCCTACCGCAAGAGGCGGCCTCTTTGCTTCCAAGTGCTTTGTAAGCATGTCCCAGAACAGATATCTGTCATTATCTGCATTTGAAGCAGATGAAGGTATGTCTCTTCTGTATTCTCCGCTGTTCCAGAATGAACTTGCGGGCTATCTTAGCATCACTTACAGGGATGATGCCATAAAGGATGCGTCTTTCTCCGGTATCAACATGTGGTTCATAATGGCATTTGTCTCGATCTTTGCCTGTATCTTCGGACTTTGCGTATATCTCATGTTGCTTCCCGTAGTAGTATCAGATATCAAGCAGGAGAAGGTCCCTTCGGGAGAGAAACTGGCAGTGGCGGCCATAGGCGGTATAACGGTAGCTTTTGCCATAGGAGTTGTAGCCATGGCGTTCTTGGAGCGCCTGAGGTCTTATGCCGGCATCATATTGGCATTCCTTCCGCTGGTATTCATGTTCATACTGACTTTGAACAGGTTCAGGTTCATAGTCTTCGATAAGACTGATTACAAGAGCAGGAGCAAGATGAAGAGGACTGCCTTTATGTCTGTTCTCATTGCTCTCTCGGCTCTCTTTATAATGCTTATATTAGGAGATATGGATACGTATATCTCTCATGTATCTGCACCTTTGATCGCAGCAGTCGCTTTTGTACCCGATCTTTTATGTGCGACATGTCTTCTTTATTCAGACAGGAAGTCAAGGTTCGTGGGTGAGGGAGGATGTTCCTATTTCGGTAACAGGGTCATTTTCCTCCTTATGCTTATTCCTTCCGTATTTGCTATCATATTCGGCATCGTATTCAGACAGCATGAGATCACCATGGCAGGCTTTAAGGGTCTTTATACGACACTGGTGCCCTTTATTCTGCTGGTACCTTTAAGAAGGCATTCTGACCAGTCTCTCATTCCGGGCATCTTGCACGGCATTTTGTTCGCAATGTCAGTGCTTTTTGTGCTTTGATATCACATTGACACTCTACTTCATTGATGGTAGTATATGTCGGTGACCGCATGCGCCGGGCTATTAAATGTGCGTTTTTTCGCACTGCCTAGAGTAGAGCAGCGAGACTGGAAGAACAGGAGGACACAATATGTACGCAGTTATTAAGACAGGCGGTAAGCAGTACAAGGTCGCAGCAGGCGATGAGATCTTCGTAGAGAAGCTCGAGGGCGAGGCTGGCGATTCTATTACTTTCGATACTGTACTTGCTGTAGCAGACGATAACGGCATCAAGGCAGGAGCTGACCTTAAGGCTACTGTTACAGGTGAGATCGTTAAGCAGGGCAAGAACAAGAAGGTAGTAGTTCTTAAGTACAAGGCTAAGAAGGGCTATCGCAGGAAGAACGGCCACAGACAGCCTTACACACGTGTACGTATCACAGCAGTAAACGCGTGATCACCGTAAAGATCGTCAGAGGTGCTGACCGCAGGGTGACCGGCGTGTTCATGAGCGGACATGCGGGATATGCCGAAGAAGGCAGTGACATCATCTGTGCAGGAGCTTCGACACTCATATATACACTGGCAAATTCGCTGGAGAGGATATGCGGGATCGATGCTCAGGGTATCTCTAAGATCAAGGAAGACGGCGGCGACGGAGACGTAAGTGCGGAGATCTTGATCCCATACGGAACCTTCACCGACAAGACTGCAGACGACAGAGCGGCAGTAGTAGCCGAGACCATATATACGGGTTTTATCTCTCTTGCCTCATCGGTCAATGCAGACGGTATTAAGTACATAGACATCATTGAAGACTATACGGAGGTGTAAAAATGCTTAATTTGAATTTACAGCTCTTCGCTCATAAGAAAGGTATGGGTTCGACCAAGAACGGCCGTGACTCAGAATCCAAGAGACTTGGAGCTAAGAAGGGCGACGGACAGCTTGTTATCGCAGGCAATATCCTTGTAAGACAGCGCGGAACAAAGATCCATCCCGGCGTTAACGTTGGAATCGGATCCGACGATACTCTCTACACAAAGATCGACGGTCGCGTTAAGTACGAGAGACTTGGCAGAGACAAGAAGCAGGTTAGCGTTTATCCTGTACAGTGATCTGTCATAAGATATTGAAGTTATGCATGCCTGTCGGATAATACCGGCAGGCTGCTTTTATCTTTAGAATAAGAGGTACCAGATGTTTATCGACCATTCGAAGATCTATGTCAAAGCAGGAGACGGCGGCCCCGGCTGCGTATCCTTCCATACAGAGAAGTTCGTAACGAACGGCGGACCTGACGGCGGAGACGGCGGTAAGGGCGGCGATGTCGTATTCTATGCGGCAGCCAAGCTCACGACTCTCCAGAGCTTCAGGTTCAAGCATAAGTTCGTAGCACCTGACGGCGCTAAGGGCATGAACCGCAAGATGTACGGCAGAGGCGGTGAGGATCTTCGTATCGCAGTTCCCGTAGGTACGGTCATCAAGGATCTTGATACAGGTAAGATCATCGCAGACTTTACCGAGGATAAGCAGGAAGTCATCGTCGCCAGAGGCGGCAAGGGCGGTCTCGGTAATATGCATTATGCTAATGCAGTGCGTCAGGCTCCTCAGTTTGCCCGTGTAGGTGTTCCGGGCGAAGAGAAGAATCTCTATATAGAACTTAAGCTTATTGCTGACGTGGGACTTGTAGGCTTCCCTAATGCAGGTAAGTCAACTCTCCTTTCCGTAATGACTAAGGCTAAGCCTAAGATCGCCGATTACCCTTTCACAACATTGGAGCCTGTTCTCGGCGTAGTTCAGGACTTCGATACATCATTTGTCATCGCAGATATCCCGGGTATCATCGAGAATGCTCACGAGGGCGCCGGATTAGGTCATGACTTCCTCCGTCATATCGAGAGGACACGTCTTCTTATCCATGTAGTAGATGTATCTGCTACTGACGGAAGGGATCCTATCGATGACTTTAACGCCATCAACGATGAACTTGTGCAGTTCAATCCCGAACTTGCCGAGCGTCCCCAGGTGGTAGTTGCCAATAAGTGCGACAGCGCTACTGAGGAAGAGATCGAGATGTTCGTTAACGAAGTAAAGAGTCAGGGCTTTGAGGATGTATTCGTGATAAGCGCTGCTGCCAGGATCGGTATACAGGAACTTACGGATAAGGTTACCGAGCTTGTGACAAAGCTTCCTCCCGTAGTGCTCCATGACTCCATCACCGAAGATGAGAAGGTATACAGATTCGAGAAGGATGAGCAGTTCTCCATCGAGCGTGATGATTCAGGTGCATTCGTCGTAGTCGGTACATGGGCTAAGATGACCATGGGTTCCACCAACTTTGAGAATTACGATTCCATGCAGTATTTCCAGAGATCCATGATAAATGCCGGCGTTATCGATGCGCTTAAGGCTGCAGGCATCAAAGAAGGCGATACCGTAAGGATCGAGGATCTTGAGTTCGAATATATCGAATAACATAAGAATATAAGCATTTGTAACAATGTTACGGCGGGCATCGACCCGCCTTTTTCTTTGAGCGGAAAGATATTTTCTGAAGTTTGTCCTGTTTGCGATGCGGTTTATTTGGGATAAACTAGGTTTATCGTGGATAGACCTGATAGATAAGGGAGGATCTTCTGATGAAGATATCTTTACGTAAATCGTGTTCGACATTACTTATATTCTCTATGCTGTTATCAGTACTTGCGATCTCGGGATGCAAGAAGAAGCAGGAAGGATCGGTGAGCGATCTTCCGGAAGAGATCACGGCGGATATGGAATGGTATGAAGCTTCTTCCACGGCTATAGAGACTAATATCAACGAAGCAGAATTCGAATATGTGACAACGAATGTCTTGGGCTGTATAGGAGATAAGGTCATTTTCTATACCTGTGGACAGGTATTAAGTTCTCCCATGTCTTACGTGCCTGATATCAAGAGGACTTATCTTCATGTATATGATACGAACGGTAACCATTCTTATGATCTGGATGTAAAGCAGGCGATAATGGATCATGATCCTGAGATCACGGGACTTTTTATCAATGATGTTGTCGTAGCAGGTGACAGGTTAAGAATAGAAGTCTTTAATGTCACGACTGAATCGGATCCGTATCTTTGTCGTGAATACTACATGTATATTGACGTTGATTCCGGGGAGATAGATGAGGTGGAAGAGAAGGTAAGATCCGGAGAGAATGCTAACTATACTACAGAGGTAGGGCATTATGTGAATGACGGATGGACTGTCTCGGCGTCTGTCGTGAACCTGCCTGACGGATCACGTCCTAACTATTTATTTGATATATCATCACCTGACGGTGAGACATCCCATATCGATATGGCAGAGGATCTTCCGTTCGTGTCGGTAGCAGGGCTCATGGGACATCTGTACTTAGGTGACGGTAAGTTCGTAATGATCGTTATGAACTATGTATTTGAAGACAGATTCGTTTATATAGATGCCGCGACGTCGGAAGTGGCGGAGCTTAGTACAATAGAAGAGCTGTCCTGGTTATATGAGATAGATGATCTGGCATCCTATTATTACTATGACGGATTCGGCAATGCGAGTGTTGACGCTGACGGTATAAAGGTAATCGATACCGAGGCGCAAATGATCGAAGACTATGTTTCTTTTGACTACAGCAGCATCAATCGCTATGAAGCGCAGTATATGCAGATGGTATATGCTGATGAAGATAAGATCATCCTTGGCGGAACGGTATACCGTGAGGAATTATGTCTTGATAATTTCGGTGCCGAATATGACGTCGAGTATCCTACTATGGTGATACTGGATCGCGCAGAGAGTAACCCTCATGCAGGAAAGAAAGTAATATCCCTGGCGAGTATGGACGGTATATCCTATCCGATAGCTGAAGGAATAAGAGAATATAACGATAACTCTTCCGACACATTTATCATGATAGATAAGAGATACAGATATGATGTGGTCTCACAGGATGTAGAATTTGATCCTGAGACGGATATGGAGACTTATGAGCTGGAAGTAAGATCTCTTATGATGAACCGCCTTACGATAGACCTTATCGCAGGAGACGGTCCCGATATCATCATGGGGGCAGTAGGATACAGGCAGCTTAATGATCCTTCTGTATTGCTGGATCTGTCAGAGGATGTAGACATTCCTGATGTCTACACGAATGTAATGAAATTCTCGAAGACTGACGGAGCGTTATACCAGGTGCCATTATCCTTCTCTCTTGAAGGTATCATCGTGAACAGGGAAGATGTGCCCGAAGGTCAGATAGGATTTGATTTTGACAGCTATAACGCGTATGTCAGCGGTCCTTGTAACGGCAGAGATCCCAACAGGATGACAAGACTCATGTTCATGGACGCATGCCTTTCCGAGATGAGCGAGATCTTCGTGCAGGGTAACGGATATGACTACAACAATGAAGAGTTCGCCTCCGTAGCTGAATTTGTTAATTCACAGATACTTCCCGATGAACTTGACCGGCAGGTAATACAGGAATACTGGATGCCCGGCATGGAAGATCCTTACGCTTCAGATCATGTCATCATAGCATCAGGATTAGGACTTCTCGGGACAACGCAAGGTCAGCTGGATGATCGGATCATAATGGGATTTCCTTCTGACAGTCCCAGAGGCCTTATGATCGATGTCGAGCAATCGGTAGCGGTATCAGCTTCGACCGACTATCCCGATCAGTGCGGGGCATTTGTACGGATGATGGTAGGTGATGATATCCAGACGTTGTTTGCGACTTATTCGGGAATATCAGTGAACCGCGCCGCAGAAGAAGCCTCATGCATAGTATTCGCTCAGAGACATAATGACAGATATAATGCCCTTTGTGTGGATTATACGATGCAGAACCTCATAGATTTTGAATTCCCGCTTTGTGAAGTCGATACTGACAACTTGATCGATACCATAAACGGATATGTGGAAAATGCAGCGGGACTTCGAACTTCCGATACGGCTGTGGAGCTCATCGTCAGGGAGGAGATACAGCCTTATTTTGCAGGTCAGAAGTCTATAGAAGAATGCATGGGGATCATAGAGAACAGAGTAGATCTTTATGTAGAAGAACGAGGGTAGTTTCCTTGTAGCAAAAGCATTTCGAAGGACAGTGCGTTGAATCCATAAGGTTTTTGTGTTATAAGTTTCTTGTGTGTATGAGTGTGTGTCATAAACATAGGAGGTTATTATGGCACCAAATATGAAGCGCTTTGCAGGTCTTATGCTGACGGCATCTTTTCTATGCCCGATGCTATTTGTCTCAGGCTGCGCGAAGCCCAAGAGAGACGTTCCCGAAGTTACTGAGGATATGCCCTGGTATGAGGCGAGTATCAACAGCGTTGATCCCGGACTTAATGTATCAGACTATACCTATTGCGGAATGCTCGTTGCAGGTAAGGCCGGCGACTATGTTGTATTCCGATCCTTCGCACAGAAGGCTTTTGGTCTTTATGACGTATTTACTCCCGAATACAATGACTATCGTCTCGTCGTACATGACCTTGACGGTAACTACTGCTATGACGTCGATACAAAGGAACTCATCAGGAGTGTTGAAGCAGACGCTACGCAGATATTCATTGATGACATAACAGTTGTATCTGATGAGGTCGTCATCTCAGCTTCTTTTGTTGCCGGAGATGAGTACAAGGAACAGGCGTTTACATATGATCCCGGTACGCAGGAAATCACTTCCACAAGAGATATAAGGACGGCTGAGGAGATGGCAGCAGATCCTAATTCGGATTATGCCTTCACCAATTACACGGCTCAGGTAGAAGAGTACTATGTCAAGAATTATGATATTGCTCTTGAGAACGGACTCGAACACCATTTTGCTGTTACGACGCCTGACGGTGAGACGAAGGATATCTGCATAAATGATGAATTTCCGATGGATTACCTTGTCTTAAGCTATGACTTTCTCTATCTGGGTGATTCGGTATTTGCCGTTAAATACGAGACATATGAGCACAGCAATATCTTCTGCATCATTGATATCGATAACGGTACCGTAAAGGAAGCGGGAGATACAGAATATTCCTGGCTCTACGATGTGACGAACAACTGGGACTATAAGTATTACAACGGAATAGGAAATGCCCTTTTATCACAGGACGGAATCACGCTCCTTGATGTCGAGACTCACGAGGAGACGGTCTATATCGATTTTGATGATTGTGATATCAACAGATTCGACGCAGCTTCTCTCGAGATCATAGATCTTCAGGACGGTAAGGTCACTTTGGCAGGTGTAATACTTCGTAATGAGACATCACAGATGGTCTTTAATTACGATGCAGAGATCGTAGTCCTTCAAAGATGTGATACTAATCCTCACGTTGGCGAGAAGATACTTACGGCGGCAAGTTTTGATGAACTTACTTATCCCATGGCAGAAGCCATAAGGCTCTTTAATCTCAATAATGAAGATGCGATCATAATCATGGATCCGAAGTACAGCTACGATGTTGTGTCTAAGGATATCATCTTCGATGCCAATATGGACGATGAGACATATGACCTTCAGGTCAAGGCAGCCTTCATGAACCTGTTGTCCATAGACCTTCTGGCTAATGAAGGTCCTGATATCATCCTCGGCACCATGGAATATGATCAGCTCAATGATCCCGCCATGATGCTTGACCTGTCTGATTGTACGGAGGTCGAGGGCGTATATGAGAACATAATGGGATTTGCAAAGACAGAAGATAAGATCTATCAGGTGCCTGTAGCGGTGCAGCTTGAAGGCATCATGGTGGATAAAGACAGCACGGATACAAGTGTTCCCGGATTCTCATACGATTCTTTCCAGGAGTATCTTTACGGTCCGTGTAACGGTTCGGATCCTTGCCTGATGACCAGAGTGGAATATCTGTTAACGATCCTTGCAGAGGAAGGATATACGTTCAGGACGGAAGACGGCGGATACGATCTTAATAATGAGAGATTTGCCGAGGCAGCGGCCTTTGTAGACAGCCTTAACCTGATGTCGGACGAAGAACTGGCTGACCAGCTTGCATCGCAGTCCTGGATGAGTAATGACTTCAGTGATCATGCTGTCATAACCACAGGTCTTGAACTGCTCTACCAGACCGGGAACCTGGTCAGTGATAAGATCCTTATGGGATTCCCTTCTTCAGAAGCGAAAGGCGCTCTTATGAACGTAGAACAGTCGGTAGGAGTCTGCGCTGCTACGGGTGCACCGGAAGCTTGTAAGGCCTTTGTTAAGTACCTGCTACAGGAGGATATCCAGACGGTCTTCGGAAAGTATTGCGGAATATCCGTTAACTGTAATGCACAGGCTGAGGCCTGCAGATTCTTCGCGGATATGATGAACGGATACTTCGAATGTATAGAAGACGTGCATCCTTATCAGGACCGTCTGGCGCTTCAGGAACCTGTCGAGGCAGTTGATCCCGAAACATTCGTAAGCGTCATGGACGGCTACATCAGGAATGCCGCCGGCTTCCGTCACAGCGAAGCGGCAGTCGAGCTCATAATACGAGAAGAGATACAGGCTTACTTCGCAGGGCAGAAGACGATCGAAGAAGTCATGGATATCATCCAGAACAGAGTAGATCTTTATGTAGAGGAACGCGGCTGATAAATGTAAGATTCGTTAACCGGCGGGCAATGTCCCGCCGGTTCTTATATAGACGGATATTTAAGTAAAGAAACCGGGATCTCATATGGTGGAGCCTTGGGATATATGAGCACTTTGATATCTCTTCCCGATCTGTTAACAAACGGGGTGTATAAAGGATATTTGATTACCGAAATGTGTCACAGATGCGTCACGCACGTTGCGCAAAAAGCCCGAAATCATGGGATTTGTGGCATTGTACACAATTTGTTAATAAGGTGGTCTTTCTGTTAATATTTTGTTTACAAAACTTCCTAACGGCGTCACAATCCCAAGGTATACTAAAACCATAAAGAACAGAGAACCTCGTAGGAGTTTTGAGTTTGATTGAGTTTGTTATAGATCCCGTCAGAGATGACGGGATCTTTTATTATGCGATCCTACCGGGGCTTTGTGAAAATATTGAAAACCGTCTATGTATCAGCAGGTTCCTTTCGTGGCGCGGCTTATGACTTCTTCGGGGATGCCTTTATAAAGCTCGCACAGCCTTTCGAACTGCTTAAGGATATCTGTTGTCATCCCTTTGCTTATCCAGTCGACGGCCTGCCCGAATGCGAGGCATGTGTGGTAGTGGATGAGAAGTGACTTATCCGAGGGCGCTATGGTCAGTCCTTCGCATAGCTTGTCGAAGTACTCCGTGATCACATGTTCGCTTATCCTCATGAAGTACTGATTAAAGATATCTCTGTTGCTGGAGTTATAAAGATGCATCACGGCATTCTTGTGGTTGAGTGTGAACTCCAGTGCCGTGACGATGGCGCTCTCGATGCTGTCGAAGGTATGGTTCTCGTGGATGATCCTCTCGGTCTCCTCCAGGACTATGCTCTCGATAAGTGCCGGGAGGTCTTCGAAGTGGTAGTAGAACGTATTGCGGTTGACGCCGCTTTCTGCCACGATGTCCTTTACCGTTATCTGTGATAAAGGCCTGTCCTCCAAAAGATTAAGGAATGTATTCTTTATAACGATGTCCTTTGTGATACCCATATGGTGATTGTAGCACAAAAAAGAGGACTCCCCGTATCCGATACGGAGAGTCCAAGAAAATAAGGGGGACAGATGAGAAGTTATCCGATCAGGCAAATCCCTTCTCTTCCATGTAGTTGTATATGCTCTTATGTCCTGTCTCTTCCTCTTTGCCTCTTATGAAGAAGAGTATGATCGTAAGAAGGGAAGAGATAAGGAGGATACAAAGAAGTATCGCTACACATAAGGTGCAGCTCTCGCCTCCGCCTATCGTGCTCCTGAATGCAGTGACAGTGTAGGTGAAGGGCATGAATCTGTTAAGCGCCTGTGCCAGAGGACCCGATATCTCGAGAGGATACGTACCGGCAGAGCCTGCAAGCTGCAGTACCATGAAGATCAGCATCAGGAAGCTTCCGACCTTACCGAGAAGTACGTTGAAGAAGTACATAAGGGACATGAATGCCATGGAGGCAAGACAAGCTATGGCGACAGTTCCTGCAAATCTTACCGGATCGAAGCCGAGTCTTATGTGAAGTATCAGTACCAGGATGACTGCCTGGAAGATAGCCATGGGATAGAGGACACTTGCTTTGCTGAGCCACCAGGAGAATCCCGATGTGAGCTTATCGTGGGATGTCAGAGGATACATGAGGCAGAAGGCGAGGGATGCTACCCAAAGTCCGACTGACATCATGTAGGCTGCCATGGCGTGACCGTTGTCGGATACGGTAGTTATACGTGTCTCTTCAGTATCCACGGGGTTGGACATCATGTCGGCATTTGCCTGTTCCATGGAGTTCTGATCGATCTGCAAAGCGCCGTCTTCAAGACCGCTTTGCAGTTCCATGGTGCCTGTGGAAAGATCAGGCAGTGAAGATGCCAGCTCTGATGTGCCCTGATACAGCTCTGAAGTACCGTTAAGAAGAGCCTCGGATCCTGCATCAAGTCTCTGTGCACCATCCGTTAATGAAGAGGAACCGCCGATGAGAGCGTCGTTATTGCCGATAAGCTGATTAGATCCGTTGTAGAGCGTATCAGCTCCTGCGCTTGCTTGAGAAAGGCCGTTATCAAGTCTTCCGGCTCCGTCAGCAAGAGAGGCTGCGCCCTGATCTACGACGCAGATCCCGTTATTAAGTGCAGTTGCACCCTGTGAGAGTTCATTTGCTCCGGAGGCCAGAGAAGCGGCACCTCCTGCCAGTTCGTGGGCCCCTGCGGCAAGCTGATCTGCTCCGTCCGAAAGAGCGGAAGCACCCGCTGATGCCGAAGTCATACCGTCTGCCAGGGCGGGAGCGGATGCGTTCAGGGCACCTGTTCCTTCGACGAGTGCCGAAGATCCTGCCGTAAGATCGGCGCTTGATGAGTCAAGTGCGGAGAGTCCGGTCTCCAGCTGGCCTGCGCCCTGACAAAGAGCGGGCATATTGGAATCTAACTGCGAGATGCCGCCGTCAAGGAGAGCATAGTTCTGAACAAGACTTGATGTATATCCTGCGAATTCAACCCAGTAGGGATCGCCCGTAGCTGCCATTGCCTGAGCATATTGATCAAGTGCTATTATGCTCGAATTGATATTGGAAGATCCTGCTGCCAGAGTTGATGTTGCAGCGCTTACGGAATCGAGGCCGTCTGATAATGCGACAGCTCCCTGATAAGAAGAAGCTACGCCCTGTGTATATTGGGTAATACCGTTATCAAGCGCTATCGCTCCCTGATCAAGTGAACTTATGCCTGAAGTAAGAGTCGGGATCTGTGAGTTCATGGAATCAAGTCCGTTCGACAGATCTGTAAGTCCCGCTGCCAGCTGATCTGCTCCTGAAGCAAGATCATCTGATCCGCAGCAGAGGCTGTTTGCTCCTGCTGCCAGGGACGAACTTCCTGAAGTAAGAGACTCTGCGCCTGTCCTGAGCTGCGATGTGCCGCCTGCCAGAGCTACGGCACCGCTTCTGAGGTCCCCTGCACCTGAAGATAACTGCAGAAGGGATTGATCGAGAGTCCGAAGACCACCGTTTATCGTGCTGCTTCCGTCAAGGTATGCATGGATTCCGTTATTAAGCTCCAATGCACCGCTATATAATGCTGAAGTTCCGTCATGAAGATCGCTCGCGCCGTTGTTAAGTGTGCAGGCTCCGCTGTTGATCTGCGATACACCGTCTGTCAATCTTCCTTCGCCTTCTACCAACTGAAGGGCACCTTCGGCCGCTTCGTGCATGCCGTCGGATACGTCTCCGAACTTCTCGAATATGGTCTCCGTATATTCTTCCGAGATCTTCTGCTGAAGGCTCATCTCGATCTTTGTCATGGCTGACTCCGAGAGCTTCATGGCCACGTAGTTGGTGGCGGGATTTGTCTCGTAGATAAGTTCCATCTTCTCCGGGGAGGAGGTCGTTACCGTCGATGCCTTGTATGAGAAATCTTCGGGAATTATCACTACCATATAGTAGCTTCCGTCACGAAGTCCCTGCTCTGCTGATGCTTCATCCGTGAAGGTGAAGTTCAAAGAGCCGTCCTCTCTTAAGTTGTCCACAAGATCCTGTCCGATCTGAAGATCCTTGCCGTCGTATACCGCTCCCCGGTCGAGATTGACCACTGCTACCGGGAGCTTATCCAGTTCTCCGTAAGGGTCCCACATGGATGCCAGGAAGAATCCGGCATAGATCGACGGGATCAGTACGATCGCTGCGATAACTACGATCAAGAGCGGGTTATGTAATAGTCTTTTCCATTCATTCCTTACCATAGTCTGTCACCTCATCTGTCTTTATCGACATTATGCTAGTCTCGACTTAGGACAGGAACAATAGACAAGATCCCGCTTGTGTCTGACTGTGATACAATTAGTGGCGAAAGTAACAGCAGGAGAGTGACAATATGAGATGGGTAGAGATAACAATAGTAACTACGGAAGAAGCGTCTGAAGCAATAAGCTTTATGCTCTCGCAGTTAGGCGCGGACGGTATCGCAGTGAGCGATCCTTATGAGATAGCAAGGATAATAGAAGATCCTGCGTCTCTTACATATGCAGATGAGGGATTTATCGATTCATTGGGAACTGACGTCACGGTAAGAGCTTATTTTGCCGAAGAGGACGACGGTATACATCTGGTCCCCAAGAGCGAAGCTTCCAATGATCCCGACAGCATAGGTGTTGTAACCGGCAATGTGGTTAATAAGATCCTTCCTCTTAATGAGACATTGGAGCTTATCGATAAGAAGCTTAAGGATATGTCCGAGTTCCTCCCCGTAGGAGAGGGCCTTAAGAGCCACAGATATGTTGAGGATGTCGACTGGGCAAACGAGTGGAAGAAGGACTACACATCCTTCAGGATCTCCGATAGAGTCATTATATGTCCTTCATGGGAAGAAGCAGATACAAAGCCTGACGATATAGTAGTAAAGCTCGATCCCGGATCCGCCTTCGGAACCGGAACACATGAGACTACATCCATGTGTGCCAAGATCCTTGACGGATTGGTAACAAAGGAAGATAAGATCCTTGATCTGGGAACCGGCTCAGGTATCCTCTCCATCATCGCAGATAAGCTCGGGGCAGGTAAGATAGAAGCTGTTGATATCGATCCTCTTGCAGTAGACGTAGCAAGAGAGAACTGCATTATAAATGGATGTGATGACATCGATTGTTATGCAGGTGAACTTAAGGATGCCAAGAGCGATGACTACACGATCATAGTCGCAAATATCATCGCGGACATCATCGCCATGATCGCCTCTGATGTTCCCTCTAAGCTTAGAAAAGACGGTAAGTTCGTATGCTCCGGCATCATCAATACCAAGAAGGATAAGGTGGAGAAAGCACTTGCCGATGCAGGCTTTAAGATCTTGGAGCAGCACGAGAAGAACGACTGGATGGCATATGTATGTGCCTTGACAGATTAAGGAACGACATTTAGAATTATTATCAGTTTGATAAACCAAACCGATGGATTCGGGAGTAGTAATCGGACAAGATCAGATCTGGAGAGAGCTGCGGATGGTGCGATCGCAGTGTGAAGATCCCGATGAATGGACCCGATGACGGGCGGTCAGGAAATGGACCGACGGGAACCTTGTCCGTTATCAGTAAGGCGCGTTTGTTGGAACGTGAGAGAGCGGATCGCATAAGCGATCAATAATAGGTGGTACCGCAGGAATATTCTTGCCCTATATCGAGTGATCGATGTAGGGCATTTTTGTTGCTTCGATAATTGATCCAACACTGCCACCAATATTTATCAAAGGAGGGCCCTTACAATGGCCAGAGAACCGAAGAGAATATTCCTTACCGAGGAGGAGATGCCCAAGAAGTGGTATAACGTCCGTGCAGACATGAAGAATAAGCCTGCACCCCTTATCCATCCCGGTACACACGAGCCCCTTACATTGGAGCAGATGACTCCTATCTTCTGCGAAGAACTCTGTAAGCAGGAGCTGGACAACGACACTAAGTATATCGATATCCCCGAAGAGGTTCAGGAGTTCTATAAGATCTTCAGACCTTCACCTCTTATAAGAGCATACGAGCTTGAGAAGGAGCTTGGAACACCCGCTAAGATCTACTATAAGTTCGAGGGTAATAACACATCCGGATCTCATAAGCTCAACTCCGCTGCAGCTCAGGTATACTACGCCAAGAAGCAGGGCCTTACATCTCTTACTACAGAGACAGGTGCAGGACAGTGGGGTACTGCCCTTGCCATGGCATGTAAGCATTTCGATATGCCCCTTACCGTATACATGGTTAAGTGCTCCTACGAGCAGAAGCCTTATCGAAAGGCAATAATCGAGACATTCGGCGCAGATATCATCCCTTCTCCTTCTGAGACAACTAAGGTAGGACGCGAGATCTTAGCTAAGCATCCCGGAACAACAGGTTCACTCGGATGTGCTATCTCCGAAGCAGTAGAAGTTGCTACTTCAACGGAAGGCTGCAGATATGTACTGGGCTCCGTTCTTAATCAGGTTGTACTTCATCAGTCTATCATCGGTGAGGAAGCTAAGCTTCAGATGGAGAAGATCGATAAGTATCCCGATATCGTAATCGGTTGCGCAGGCGGCGGATCTAACCTCGGCGGCATCATGGCTTCCTTCATGAGAGATAAGCTCGAGGGTAAGAAGGCTCCCAAGTTCATCGCAGTAGAGCCTGCTTCCTGTCCTTCCATGACAAGAGGAACATATGCATACGACTTCTGCGATACAGGTCACGTTACTCCTCTTGCAAAGATGTATACGATCGGTTCCGAGTTCATTCCCGCACCTTCACATGCAGGCGGACTTCGTTACCACGGTATGAGCCCTATCATCTCTCAGCTCTACCACGACGGACTTATCGATGAGGCAAGAGCAGTAGAGCAGACAAGAGTATTTGAGGCGGCTAATCTCTTTGCCAAGACAGAGACGATCCTTCCCGCACCCGAGTCATCTCACGCTATCCGCGTAGCTATCGACGAGGCTCTCAAGTGCAAGGAAACCGGAGAGGAGAAGACCATCCTTTTCAACCTTACGGGAACAGGCTTCTTCGATATGTCCGCATATATGTCCTACCTCGAAGGATCCATGAGTAATTTCATACCTTCGGACGAGGATATCAAGGCAGGTATCGCACAACTCCCCAAGGTATAAGCAATACTCAAATTCCTTTGTTTTTAAGGCATTTTAAGGATCATCGGTAACGGTGATCCTTTTGTCTTGTAATAAGTCAATTCGACCATGTTATAGATCAATAAGCCTCGAAACCCTTGTGGGACAGGGAGTCTGAGTGAAATGTTAGTATATTTTAGATAACATGCAAAAAGAGCATAAAAACCAAGGGTGCATTTTGCACAAAAAAAGGGGGTATATATGGTCAAAGGATATCCTTGTGAGGTTGCACCCCTTGTGTCAAACTAGACTTGTAAAATTATGCGAAAGGATACCTTATGAAGACAGTAGCGGCAATTGCGGATTCTATTGAAAACTCGGCCTTTGATCCGAGCAGATGCGTTGCCACGATACAAGCTCTCGGATTAGAGCCTCTCGTAATGGTATCTACCGTATACGACGCTGACGGACATGCAGAGAAGCTCGATGTCACAGAAGTCATCGACAGCGTATTTGCAGAATGTGATCCGTCGGTACTTTCCATAGGATATCTTACGGACGATTCAGTCATCAGTTATCTTGCAGAGAAGCTCGGAAGTCTCGGTAAGAAGCTTCCTGTTATGGCAAGGCCGTGCCTTATCTCGGATGCCGGAGATATCCTTGTTGAAGAGGGCGTGTATCACGCTTTTGAAGATGAGCTCCTTCAGCATGTTAAGATCCTTATCATCAACAACTTCGAAGCGGAACTTCTAAGCGGCATAGAATGCCAGATGGAATCCGACTACATGCGTGCAGCCAAGATGATCCATAATCTTCACGGCTGTCATGTTGTTATCAATGCAGATATATTCGATAAGAAGTGCATCATCTGCGTAGGTGCCAGGAATGTATGGGAAGATCTTCCCGATACTCCCGACGGCTTCGATACAACTAAGTACGAAGTATCTTCAGCTATATCATCGGCTCTTTGCTACGGACTTTCCAGCCTTGAATCCATCGAATACGGCCTCGGCTTTTGCATCGGTGCAAGAAGAGCAGGTGAGCTTACAGGCGAAGAGGAGGAGACAGGAGACGCAGAGCCCGAGCCTGAACCTGAACCGGAACAGAGTCGTGAGAAGCCTGCGGAGAATATATCATTCGTATCTCCCGGTAAGGCGCTTCGCGACATAGCTAGGAATCTGGATTCCGAGTTCGTTCCTCAGGACAATCGACAGTCTGCTCCCGTTGCAGTTACCAGCGTCATAGACGAGAACTTAGGTAAGCCCAAGGGTGAGGTGTCCGATATAAAGAAGGCCTCTTCAGAATCCGTTACGGAATTTCAGTCCTTAAGGGAGCGTCTGGAGAAGCTCAAAGAGGCTTCAAGCAATTTAAGTTCGTAAGTAAACCCGGGATAATCAATGTGGAAACCATATTAACGCACATTGCTAAATGTGCGTTAATTTATTTATGCTAACAGAAACTCACTTTACATCTTTAACGAAACTTGTCCAGATAAAAGGTATGTTACCAAGATCAAGTTTTTGGACATACTAATCAAATCATCTGACGGATATCATCGAGTTATCACAACAAAAAAGGAGACATGAACATGAAGAAAAAGATCAAAGCATTCTTCAAATGGCTGTTCATCGTCCTTGCTGCAGTTCTGATACTCATGACCTCATGGAATCAGATCATGTGTGCGATCGACAGATCCAAAGCAAAGGATAAGTTCAGCGCAGACTATGTAACGGTAGACGGCAAAAAGATGCAGGTAACGATCCTCGGTGAAGAAAACGATACTACTATCGTATTTCTTCCGGGATTAGGCGGTGTGTATTCGGAGATAGAATACAAGTCGTTTAACGCAGAACTTGCAAAAGACTATAAGGTCGTTGTTCTCGAGCCTTTCGGATACGGTTTATCCGACGATGCGGATACCGACAGGGTCATAGACAATATCGTCGAGGAACTTCACGCGGGTGTAAAAGCGCTTGGAATAGATGAATACTACCTTATGGCACATTCCTGGGGCGGTGTGTATTCTCTTTTATGGGCGAACGAGTATCCCGATGAGGTCAAGGGCTTTATCGGAATAGATCCTTCTGTTCCCGGTCAGGAGAACTTAAAGATGGGTCCCTTCAAGGTGCAGACAGTCAATAAAGCTCTTACTGTCTTCATGAAGGCAGGGTCTTTTATCGGTATAGACAGGATAAAGAGCATCATTTCAGGTGACAGCGATGAAGTCCGTTATCCTTATACGCAGGAAGAAATGGAATTGTACGATTATCTCTACCTTAACCGCTTCATGAATTCAAACATCTTAAGCGAGACTTTCCTTATAGACAGATCCTTTGAGATCATAAGCGGAATGACTTTCCCCGACAGTGTTCCCGTCCTGAACCTTGTTTCATCTCAAAACGGTGAACAGATGCCGGGATGGATAGAACTTCACGAAGCGGTGCAGGGTAATAATCCTAATACAACCATGGTGATCATCGAAGGTTCACACGGCCTCACAAGCGATAATCCTGAGGCACTGCTAGAAGAGATACATAACTGGATAAAATAAAGCGAGAATTGCATATGATAACGAAGAACGGTATCTGCTAAAGCGGATACCGTTCTGTTAAAATCGGGGGTTCACGTTTAGCCGGTTATAGCCGACATCAGGTCTTCGCCGTTAGTGTCGATAAGAGTAATGACGGTAGCGACAGAATTGTCGCAGGATACCATTATAGTAAGCGTGCAGGAATAATCTCCGTTAACATAGTCGTATTGAAACCAACTGTAAGCAGAGGATATCCCGCTGGTCTTATTAGAATATCCGCTGCTCTCTGTCAGTGAAGATGTGAGCTGTGTCAGGATAGCGGTCTCGTTAACCGGAGTCATACTGTCTCCGGGTATATAAAGAAGATCGATGTTAATAGCATTTCCGCTGTCTGATACAAAGCGAGAATCAGATATAAAATCGTTGTACTCCAATACATCGGAATCTTCTTTGTTTGAAGTCCTTAAGAATACTACTTC
>JAILMW010000035.1 GCA_024692235.1 Saccharofermentans sp.
GCTCCTTACAGCTTACAGCGAAGGCTACTACGATGACAGCTTCTCAAGATCCGGTTATCCTTCCGTATCCTATACTTACGGCGGTGATGAGATCTGCATCTATGTATCTCCCGATACTGCGATCATCACAGGCGCAGAGGAAACAACTGATACAGAGCCCTCTGCCGAGACATACATCTCTACTTGGGTAGAGATCGACGGAGTTCGTTATTACTACGATGAGAACGGTAACCTTGCAACAGGTATGCAGTTCATCGACGGTTCTATCTATATTTTCAATGATAACGGCGCTATGATGACCGGCTGGGTATATTACCACGGTGGTCTTTTCTATCTCAATTCCGACGGAGCACTCCAGAGAGGATTGATGATAATTGACGGAAAATTGCACCTCATCTACTGATTTCCGATAACAGTAACTGTCACTTACGGCTCCGGAGGACACAACTCCGGAGCCTTTTGTTATGCCTGCATAAAACCGTTGGTGCAATCTGCCGATTGTCAATATTTTGTGAACTTGTCGCTTGATTTTACATTATAACGCTCGTTATACTCTTCGTGAGTTTGTGTATTAATTGGTTGGGCAGGTTAAAAGAGTTATGAACAAGCGAAGCACCATTACCGGTGCCGTTATCACCTTAATGGTGGCGGCACTGTTTATAATTGCGTTACCGTTTTCACGTAAGAGCGATCCCGTCTATGCAGATCAGACAGTTCACTACAGCGCCAGAAGAACGGTCGTAAAGCAACTGAACAGTTCCAATAGCATGACCTACTATGTCATTGAACCTGATAATGCAGGTACTTATCCTGCTGTCATCATGTTCCACGGCACGGGCGGAGTCGGAGACGTTAGCGACCTCGAAGCCAGAGCAAATAACTGGATGGCGTCAGGCACATTAGATCCCGTTGTATTCATTGTTCCTGACATCGGACCTAATACCGGTGATAAGTCTCATCATTTCAATAAAACCAAAATAGGAAATACCGATAAGACAAAGCTCGACTTCCTTATCGATGACATCTATTCAGGAGCAGCAAGTTCCAAGATCGATACTTCCGCAGATCTTTCAGTGGCGGGATTCTCCCTCGGCGGTTGCTCTTCTCTAGATGCGGGTATCAGACGTAACGACGTTATCGTTAACGTCGGTGCATTCAGCTCCAACAGTCTTTTCTATCCCAATCCTCCCTTTACGGTCAACTGGGGATGGTACATGGATCCTTCTCAGATCGTCTATTCTTCGGATCCCGATGCGCACCGATTCCTGACAGCCAGCGCGGTAGAGACTACTGACGGCAATCCCTACACATCCAAGAAGACTGTTGAATTCTACGCGAGCATAATGCCCGCCGAGTACAGTTTCACGACTTATATATTCTCTTCGGGTTACCATAACAGCGAACTTCTCTACAGGGAACTTTATATGTATCTGTACTTTATTCAGAACGATGTACTTCCCTCTGAAGAACAATGCAGGAGTGCAACATACGATTCATTCGCAACTCCTACAACCGTTTCTACAACTGCTGCAACAGCAACATCAACAACGGCAGCTCCAGCTCCCACAACTACAACAACCGCTACACCGGCAACGACAGTCGCACCCACAGTTGCGACTGCTCAGACAACGGCTGCGACTGCAACACCAACGACAGCTGCAACTGCTGTTCCCACAGAGACAACGTCAGTTACTGCACCAATAGCACCTGCGCCTTCGGCTGAAGTTCTGAATGCTACAAGAAGTCCGGTATCGGTTAACTACTCTACTCATGTTCAGAATATCGGCTGGCAGCCTTATGTCGCTGACGGCGTCATGGCAGGTACGGAAGGTCAGTCTCTTCGCCTTGAAGCCATGGCGATAAACATATCTTCCGATATGGATCTGGGAGTGCGCTACTGCACTCATGTCCAGAACATAGGCTGGCAGGATTGGGTATACGACGGTGCCGCTGCAGGAACCGAGGGCTTAAGCTATCGTCTCGAAGGTCTTAAGATCGAACTTACGGGATCCGATGCTGAGAACTACGACATCTACTACAGAGTCCATGTACAGAATATCGGTTGGATGGACTGGGTGTCTAACGGTCAGATGGCCGGTACAGAGGGGCAGTCTCTCCGCCTTGAAGGATTACAGATAAAGGTTCTTCCCAAGGGCACTTCTCCCGACATCATCTCCTACAATACTCATGTTGAGAATATCGGCTGGCAGTCCTACGTTACCGACGGTGTTATGGCAGGTACTACAGGACAGTCTCTCCGCCTTGAAGGCATCCATATCGATGTGACAGGACTTGAAGGTGTAGGCGTCGAGTACAGGACACATATCCAGAACATAGGCTGGGAGGAAGGCTGGACTGCTGACGGAGGATTCTCAGGTACTGAAGGACAGTCCCTTCGTCTTGAAGCAATAGAGATCCGCCTTACAGGCGAGAATGCATCACAATATGACATCTACTACAAAGTCCATGTACAGAACTTCGGTTGGACAGGATGGGCTTCTGACGGTGCTTCCTGCGGAAGTGCAGGTTATTCCTACAGACTTGAAGGGATCGAGATAATGGTTGTTCCCGCCGGTTCTCCTGCTCCGGGATCTACGGCGAATGCTTTCTATCAGATGTAATTGATTTCATTCATATCTTCCCAAATTTCAAAGACCCTCTTCAGTTACAATAATGTAGAGGGTCTTTAATTAGTATGGCGGATTTATTGATTTTTAAGATCGGGTAAATGATCTATACTCAGATGATCTTTCCCCGTTATTGAAGAGATCAAAAGGTATCAATATACTCATAGTATCGGAAGGCCTTCAACTAAGAATAAGGGGGAACGAATATGGATTATCTTAGAGATCTTTTCGGTTATTTCGGAAGATAATGGATATCTTTTCGAACCGAAGAAAGCGGACCCGCAAGGTCCGCTTTTTAAATCCTTTATTTTCCTACGGATTCCTCATTCATGAACTCTTCAAGGCTCAATGAATTCTCATAGAAGTACTTGATGACTACGCTTCTTGTAACGATACCGATAAAGATACCTCTGTCATCTACTATGGGGATAAAGTTACTTCCGAGAACTCTTAACAGCAGCTCGTCGATCTTAGCCATGATATTAACTGGAGGATTCTTCTCCCCTGAAAGCTTTAAGTTGATATTACTTATCTTAAGCTTCTCCAGATCCTCTATCGGAACCGTGTGGGGCTCCCCGCCCTCTCCGTCCACGATAAGCCAGAGAAGATCGCCTTCACTTAACGTACCGACATACTCTCCGTCGCGATTAAGCACCGGAACGGCAGTATATCCGTGATGATGAAGTTTCTCCAAAGCCTGACGAACGGTAAAATCATCGTAAACATAGGCTACTTCAGCCTTAGGTCTCATAAAGAATGCTATATTCATAACAGATAGGAATCTCCTATTGATCTTCTATTATCGGATACTCTAAGAATAGCTTACTTCGGCGTGCGAATCCATATCAGAGCAAGTCAAATTTAGGGTAATTACTCCGGCATGTTCTCGGCCTTCCACTCGAGATATTCGTCGTACTCCATCCTCTTGTCGATGATGCCGCCCGGAACGATCTCAATGATCCTGTTTGCTACCGTATTAACGAGCTCACGGTCGTGTGAATAGAACACGATTGAACCCGGGAACTTCTTGATACCTTCATTAAGCGCCGTAATGGACTCAAGATCTAAGTGGTTAGTAGGATCGTCGAAGATAAGAACGTTGGCATTAACGAGCATCTGACGAGAGAGCATACATCTTACCTTCTCTCCTCCGGATAATACGTTAGCCTTCTTAAGAGCCTCCTCGCCGGAGAAGAGCATCCTTCCTAAGAATCCTCTTACATAGCTCTCATTCTGATCCTTGGAATACTGCCTGAGCCAGTCTACAAGAGATAAGTCGCAGTTATCGAAGAACTCCGAATTATCCTTAGGAAGATAAGATCTTGATGTTGTTACGCCCCACTTGACTTCACCTTCGTAGTCACTCTCCGGAACAACGCCTGCAAGGATATCAAGAAGGTGAGTAACTGCCACTTCATCCTTACTTACAACGCCGATGCGGTCGCCTTTCTCCATAGTAAAGGAAATATCGTTCAAAGTCTGTCTGTTGCCTTTATTTGCCGTAAGGTTCTTTACGAAGAGAACGTCGTTACCGATCTCACGCTCCTGCGTAAATGAGATAAAAGGATATCTTCTGGAGGAAGCAAGCACCTCAGGAAGCTCCATATTCTCAAGGAGCTTCTTACGGCTCGTAGCCTGCTTGGACTTGGAAGCATTTGCCGAGAACCTCGCGATAAAGTCCTGAAGTTCCTTCCTTCTTGCCTCGATCTTCTTCGTCTGATCTTTAAGCTGGCGAAGAGAGAGCTGAGTGTACTCGTACCAGAAATCGTAGTTACCCTGGAAGAGCGTTACTTTACTGAAGTCGATATCGACTATGTGCGTACATACCTTATTAAGGAAGTGTCTGTCGTGAGATACGACAAGAACGCAGTTCTCATAGTCCATGAGATAGTTCTCGAGCCAGCGGCAGCTGTTAAGATCCAGGTGGTTCGTAGGCTCGTCGAGAAGAAGATAGTCGGGCTCGCCGAAGAGTGCCTGCGCGAGAAGCACCTTCACCTTCTGTCCTCCCGTAAGATCCTTCATGGGACGCTCGTAGTAATCTTCACCAAGACCCAAGCCCTGAAGGAGGATCTCCGCATTACTCTCTGCGGACCATCCGTCCAGCTCTGCAAATTCGCCCTCCAGCTCGCCTAATAAGATACCGTCCTCGTCGTTGAAGTCAGGCTTGGAATAAAGCCTCTCCTTCTCCTTCATGATCTCATAAAGCCTCTTGTGACCCATTATTACAGTCTGTCTTACGGTATATTCATCGTACTTGAAGTGGTCCTGCTCAAGTACGGCAAGACGCTCGTTCTTGGGAATATTTACAAAGCCCTTCTGAGGCTCGATCTCACCTGAGATTATCTTAAGGAATGTGGACTTACCTGCACCGTTGGCGCCGATTATTCCATAGCAGCAACCCTTATTGAACTGGACATTTACGCCCTCGAAAAGCTTACGCGCACCAAAGCGCAGTCCTACATTAGAAACGTCGATCATTATCGTTCTCCATTATTTCTTTTCTTTATTTACTTTCATGAACATCAGCATCAAAGAGACAGGTACTATCTTTGACACTACGTGAAGGAGCTTCTGCGAAATGCCGTAGACATAAAGGCATCTGCCGCTCTTATGTGCTTTCAACGAAGCTTTTGCAAGCTTATCGGGATCTGCCACTATTAACTTTCGAAAGCCCGTGAACTCCGATGACTTGCCGTCAGTAGCATTAGACTGGAACTCCGTATTAACGGGACCCGGGCACACAGCAGTAGCAGTAATTCCCGAAGGCTTAAGTTCTACGCTCAATGCCCTCGTAAAAGAAGTTACGTATGACTTCGATGCGGCATATACGGTAAACGTAGGCTGAGGAAGGAAAGCCGCCGAAGAAGCGACATTTACTATCCCGGAGCCTTTGCTCATATAAGGGATGCAGACTCTTGTAAGAAGAGTCAGAGCTCTGCAGTTAACATCCAAAGTCGCACCAAGGGCTTCAACGGACTGCTCCTCAAAAAGAGCCCTCTTGCCAAGTCCCGCACAATTGATGAGAAGCTTAACATTATACTCGCCCGAAGAGAGCTTTGAAGAAATATCTGATACGGCAGAACGATCCCCCAGATCCAGGGGAACAGGTACGATCCTGTCATCTTTAAAATCGGACTTAAGCTCATTAAGCTTGTCTTCTCTTCTTGCCACGACCCATATCTGTTCGTATCCGTTCTTATCCAGGGACAATTCTCTCACATAGGCCTTTCCGATGCCCGAAGAAGCTCCCGTAACAATAGCGATATCCTTCATCTTAACTCCGATATATTTCTTTTACTGCAACAGTATATATGAACCATACACTCTTTTTCAAACAATTGCCCACGAAGCAGGAAGCTTCATGGGCAGATAAGGATCTGTTGCAGTTCGCTTTATTTCTTCTTGAATAGCCCCAACAATCCTCCGCGTTCCTTTCGATCACTCTCATATGGAGTTACGGGCTCTCTTGCAGGTATCACCGGCTGCGTCCTCTTACTGTCCTTAGGTTCAGGATCGTGCCTAAAAGGATCTATAGACTGCTTTGGCGTAAACTCCGAAGAAGGACGGAAAGTCGTACTATGCTTCTTATGTTCTGCCAGCGCTGCAGTAAAACTGGGTCTTTGTTCGTTCTCTGCTTCTCTTACTTCTTCGACGAGCTCTTCTTCCTTGCTCTCTCCCGAAGCCGCTGCGGCAGCGTGATTGACTGACGCACTCACAGGTCTCTTTATAGGACCTTTACCGGCCTTAAAGGGATTAACATCCTGCTTCTTACGAGCAGGTGCGGGAATAAACCCCGTAGCTATACCGGGCTTAGCCTGCTTAGGCTCTGTATCAGCCGCAGCTTGGACTTCTTCTCCGTCTTCATTCTTTATCTTCTTAAATGGTGAAGGTCTTGCAGTATCCTTTTTCTCTACGACAGGAGGCACAAAACCCGTTGCGATAGCCGGAGCTTGGGATTTTTCCTTGACTGCCTTCTCAAATGCCATAGCGGCTACCGTGGGCTCAGAATGTGAGTTGAGCGAGGTGCCGTTTAAGTGGCTCATCGAGTCATTTCTTGCCATCTTTATAGATGCTCCTTGTTCAAAACTTCTTCTCTTTAAGAGATTATATCATCGTATCGTCAGATCCGCTTCCGTTAGCGTCCGTCAAATCGACGGTTTTATCTTCTGACACCGAAGTTCCTGCAGATGCATGATCCACAGAAGCGCTCATAGGTCTCTTGACCGGAGGCTTGATTCCGGGAAGTTCTCCCGAAGCTTTCTTCTTTGCTTCTTCTGCTGCTTTAAGAGCTGCTGCATTAGAGAATTCGGGTCTTATGACTCTCGTATTAGAAGTCTGCAGATAGCCGTTGATTACCTTAGGCTTCTCTTCCTCTTCAACCGGTGCAGCGGGTGCAGTCTCCTTGGGAGGACGTATCTTATCTGCTATCTTTCCTATCACTCTGCCGGGAATGAATTCATATAAGATCTCATCCATATAAAGATCCTGAGCTGCCAGTTTACGGTACCTTAATGCGATCACGAAGATAACGATACCGAGGATCACTATCCACCACGGGAAAGCAGTCTTCTTTACGGAAGCATCGTACAGACGAGGTATGGTAGTAGGCGTGGGAGGTGCTGTCTCTTCCGTAGTCTCCGCTGCACCGGCCATTTCCGATGCGGGTGTAGTGGGAACATCCCTCTCGATCGATGTCTCCTCGGATGTCTCTTCGCTTATCTCTTCTGAAGTTTCTTCACTCGTATCCGAAGCATCGGAAGACTCAGAGACGATCGTCTCAGTTACGACAGCCGTCGTTGTATCAGGCTGCGCAGGTGAAGTAGCTTCTCCGCCGGCAACAGCAGGAGCTGTCGTTGTCGTAGCGGGAGTACCACCGGCTTCGCTTGCAGGCTTTGTTGTAGTCGTAGTCGTAGCCGAAGCAGTAGCTGCTGCAGTTGTAGCGGATGTAGGTCTCGCAGTTGTTGTAGCTGCGGTAGGTGTAGTCGGAGCTGTCGGCGCGGGACCGGGACCGTTTCCGGGAGCCGGAGGCGGATTAGTCGGAGGCAGAGGCGTCGGTGCTTCAGTAACTACTGAAGTTACGGAATAAGAGTCGATGCTCAAAGATGTCGTCATTACTCTTACATGCATCACATACTGCGATACAGATGAGTCGTAAGTGACGGAGCCGCTTATCGAATTGCCGTTCTCGGTTACATTGAATACACTTCCGCGTTCGGTAACAAATACTTCGCTGGCATCAAATGTAATAGTGAAGTTTACCGTATCGCCATTTTGTGCTCCCCAGAAGCCGAAGTTGAATTCATATTCATCACTGCCGATATCCCAAGGGTTACTGCTGCACCACATACCGGGATCGGCATTAACTCTACGGTCGTCGAAGACTGTACACAGGATACAAAAAGTAAAAACCGCGACCAATACCGAGACGAATATCCCGGATACACGCTTTCTCATATTCTTAATCATTCCTCCATATAACCCAAAGTCACGACCGGATAGTCGCAACTACTTAGATAGTACACTCTTTGCAGGAGGATTTCTACATATTATCGTAAATTATTGACCATTTCTCCGATTTTTTATAGCAATAGTCACAAACGAGCCGATCAAACCCAGGATAGCAACACTGGCAACGGCAAAGGCGACCTTACCGCCCTTGGATACTTCGAAGATAGATCCGCTGCCCGGATCCGTTACCCCTCCGCAGGTATCTTGTGGCGTATCAGAAGATGTATCCTCCACTATTCCGCCGCAAGTATCTTGAGGCTCGTCATCGGAAGCTTCGATCTGCAGGTCGATCATGACGCCGTCATAGTCATTAAGAGCTATTCCGTCAGCTCCCAGAGGAACTTCGTGATCGAGCCCTATGAACTGTCCGTCCTCGTTCTGCCAGAGGACTTCTCTTACGAATTCATATTTCTCCTCGTCCCATGTCGTAAAGTCATCAAGGACAAGTCCGCCGGTATCTCCCGAGTTTGCATTGAAGCACCAGAAAGTATGGTTCAGGTGATACTCACCTATAAGCTGTCTCATGTACTCCATCCAGGTGAGGTTATCACCGGTCATGAAGCCTCCCCATTCACCGATAAGAAGAGGAGCAGTTCCCGTATCGTCTATATAAAGCCAGGAATCGTACCAGTAATCCTCTATGAGGGACTCGTATGTAAATCCTCCCTCGAACCAGGGCTGCGCATATACGGCAGGGCCGTAGTCATGGGGAGAATAGACTATCTGAGCATTGCGCTCGGGAGACCCGAAATCGATGGGATAGTCGGCGACCGCACGAAGATTGCCGCCCCACCAGGAGTTATAGTAGTCTTCGTCATTGGTTGAAGTGAAGTCGTTTGCCTGCGGATCTATGGGATAGATCTGGATACCTTCTATCACGATAAGCGCATGAGGGTTGTTATCCAGGATTACATTGCCTGCTTCCTCGGCAACTCTCTTCCAGTTGTTATCGGCATCAGAATCATTCCATATGGCATGTTCGTCCTCGGATGCTTTACCGTGAGGCTCGTTCTTCAAGTCATAGGCAACGATGGTGTCGTTGTCCGCATACCTTTCCGAGATCCAGTCCAGAGCCTCCAGATATTCTTCCTCGGTAAAGTCCGATGTGTACCACAGCGGAGCCATATGCCCCATGGCATCCGTGTTGGCGCTATGTATATCCACCATGACCTTGAGGCCGTTAGCTTCACATACGGAAAGGACATGGTCCCATATCTCCAGGCTGTTCATGCCGTCAAGATATGAGTTATAAGCATGGTTATAGTTAGCTTCGGGGTACTCCCCGTTCTTCCACTGTAAAAGGAGCTCGGCAGACATCGGAACTCGAAGAAGATTAAAGCCGTGATCTGCAATAGATACGAGGGCATCGTCCAGACTGCATGCCCATACTCCGTCAAAGAGATTGGATCCGGTATTGTATCCGAACCAGTTGCATCCCGTAAGCCACACTTCAGTACCGTTCATATCACAGATATGATCTCCGTTTGTAGTAAGCCAGTCATCACCTTGAATGCCCGTCGCCTGTAAAGGTGCAGGAGCGGCTGTTTCTCCTGTCGATGAGGGCGCTGTCGTCGCGGAAGATGTAGCAGTGGTCGTACCCTGCGTGGTGCCTGATGAGGTGCCGCTTCCGCTTATTGACACGAGCTCCGCACCGTTGATGCCGGACCCGTCCACCTGGATACCGACATTACCGTCGAAGCCCCATGAGTTGGGACCGTCTGCGGATACCGTGGCGGTCACCGTACCGCCGTCGATCGTATAGGAATCAAATCCCCATCCGCTCGCAGAAGTGACAGTACCGGTAAACTCCACGACAACGGTTATGGTACCGTATCCCGAGCAACCTGACAGATCCAAAGTGATCTGTCCTCCCGTTTCCCATGTGTTCACGTCGGATACATCTGCCTGCGCTTCTGCTCTTACTGTTCCGGGTAATACTATGGCTGCCGAGGCAGTAGCCATGGCAGCCATCAGTATAACGGATGCGATCTTTCTAAGGTTCATGTCCTTAAGACCCTCCGAATATCACTTCTTGAATCTTGAATCTATTACGCGAACCATCTTACCTTCGGATCTGGGAAGAGATCTGGGTTCGACCAGCTGTACCTTAGCATGGATACCCGTGATGGATGCGATATCTCCTTCTATGGACTTCGTAAGCTTCTCAAGGCCCTTCATGGTATCGGGGAAGGAAGCGGGATTAAGCTCGATCTTAACGCTTATAACATCAAGGTTATTGATACGGTCTACATAGATCATGTAGTGAGGAAGTACTTCCTTGTAGCGCATAACTGCTGTCTCGATCTGTGTAGGGAATACGTTGACGCCTCTTATTATGAGCATGTCGTCTGCTCTACCGGTGATCTTGTCGATACGAGGTGTTGTTCTTCCGCATGCGCACTTACCGTAATGGATACGTGTAAGATCGTGTGTGTTATATCTGATCATGGGCACGCCTTCCTTGCAGACAGAGGAGAATACAAGTTCTCCGAGCTCGCCTTCGGGAAGCACCTTACCTGTCTCAGGATCAACGATCTCAGGCCAGAACATATCGGAATTGATATGGATCTGATCCTCGCAATACTGACAGGAGCATCCTACTCCGGGACCGCAGATCTCCGTAAGGCCGTAGATATCAAATGCCGTAAGACCGATCCTGGACTCTATCTGATCCTTCATCTCATGTGTCCATGCCTCAGCACCGAAGATGCCGGAGCGGAGATTGACGAGGGACTTATCCATACCGTTCTTCTCGATCGTATCGATGATATGGAGCATATATGTAGGTGTGCAGCAGATGACCTGAGGCTGCCACTCAGTAAGGATCTGGATCTGACGTGCAGTATTACCGCCTGATACGGGGATAGCGACAGAGCCGAACTTCTGGCAAGCATAATGGGGGCCAAGGCCTCCTGTGAAAAGTCCGTAGCCGTATGCTATGTGAACGAGATCGCCCTTCTGCATACCGGACATGGCAAAACACCTGCAAAGAGCATCTGACCAGAGCTCCACGTCGTTAGCCGTATAACCTACGACCTTCATCTTACCGGTTGTACCGGAAGAAGCGTGGAACCTTACCAACTGATCCCTGGGTACTGCGAGAGTTCCGAAAGGATAATTATCCCTGAAGTCGAGTTTATCCGTGAAAGGAAGCTTCTCGATATCGTCCAATGACTTGATATCATCGGGAGATACACCCGCCTTATCGAGCTTCTTCTTATAGTAAGGCGCATTGGCATAAGTCCTCTTGACGCAGTCAATAAGTCTCTTGCCGACGAGCTCTCTTCTCTCGTCCTCGCCCATACATTCATACTTCTCATCCCAGATAAATGTCTTAATATCGGCCATCTTTATATCTCCTCCCGACGTTTATACGTCGATATCTATAGTCCTGTCAGACTTTTTATACTGTGTATACTTAACGCCTGCCGCATCCATCATGCGTCTTGCGGCAGCCGCTTCTTCCGTGTCGTGGTATTTGTCGCTGTCGTATATGACTTCCTTTATGCCCTTCTGGATAAGCGCCTTGGTGCATCCTTCGCAGGGGAATAAAGTAACATAAAGCCTGTTGTTTCTAAGATCAGCTGTACCGCAGCTCAATATGGCATTAAGCTCGGCGTGACATACATATGCATACTTTGTATCGTAGGGATTACCTTCTCTGTCCCAGGGAAAATCGTCATCCGAACATCCTCTGGGGAAGCCGTTATATCCGACTGTCATTATGCGGTTCTCATCGTTGACGATGCAGGCGCCTACCTGTGTATTGGGGTCCTTGCTCCTTAATGCGGACAGCTTGGCAACGCCCATGAAATACTCATCCCAGGAAATATAATCTTCTCTTTTGCCTGCCATAGGACATCCCCCGCATAAAATCAAGATATGCGGAGTTATTTTAACCTATAATATCACTTACTGCAATAAAAGCTTCGCTTATGGCCGCCTGCAGATTGTAGCCTCCGGATATGCCGTCGATATCCAGCATCTCCCCTATAACATAAAGTCCGGGAACCAGCTTCGAGCCCATGCTCTTCCTCTCGATCTCCTTAAGAGCTACGCCGCCTCGGGTAACATATGCGGTCTCATAGGCGGGCGGTGTATCTATATGAAGCGACAGATGCTTTAATACCTTGAGAAGCTCCTTTCTGGCATTTCGAGTCGCCATCTTAGCGCGAAGGTCCGTAACGCCTGCCCTCTCTCCCAGCTTATCCGCTACAGAGGAAGGGACATACCTTGAAGCGAGCGTCGTTATCTTGGAGTCGGGGTGTCCTTCTATCTCCTGAAGAAGCTCTCTGTCCAGCTCCTCGTCACTTCTGTGAGAGGTAAAGTCCAGTTCGATCCAGCCTTCCGAAGAAGCGATGTTCCTGGGGATCTCTCGCGACAGCTCCAGTATCGCCGGGCCCGAAAGGCCCTTGTGGGTAAAAAGCACGCTGCCGGTACCCGTCGCAGTCTTTTTTCTGTTGCAGTAAAGATTAGCATCCGCATTGACGCTGACGCCGCTTACCGCTGAAGTGAACTCCCTGTCTTTTGCACATACTTCTACCGAAGAGAGCGCCGGCGTAAGAGGCGTTATGGTATGGCCCATATTGCCCGCAACTTTATATCCTGTGCCGTCGGAACCGGTCTCGGGGAAAGACCTTCCGCCGCACGCCAAAATGACTTCGGAACAATCTACCTTCTCTCCCTTATCGGAGATAACGACAAAACCTTCCTCTGTCTTATCCATATCGATACAGCAAAAACCCGTTACGATATTCTCTTCACCTACATAGGATACGAGGGCGGACCTTACGGACTCCGCCTTGTCGCTTACGGGAAATACCCTGTTGTTCTCTTCTTCCTTGAGCTTTACACCAAGTTCTTCCTCGATAAAGCGCATGGCGTCTTCGGGGGAGAAGGAATTCAATGCGGGATATATGTAGCTTCCCGCTTCGTGGTAGCCTTCCTTCAATTCCCTCGGTGATTTGTTGTTAGTGATATTACATCTGCCATGACCTGTAAGAAGGAGCTTTCTTCCGGGCTTATCTCCTCTTTCCAGGATAACGAAAGGCACCCCTTCCTTCTTAAGGAAGCACCCTGCAAAAAGTCCTGCGGCACCTGCACCGACGATAACTACTTTCTTCTTACCGTCAGCCCCCATCACTCTCCGCTCCTTGCGGAAAGTGCTATTCTCTCGACCAGGTCATCGTACTTGATGCCTGCAGCTCCCGCTGCTTCGGGAACAAGACTGGTATCGGTCATGCCGGGAAGGTTATTTGCCTCGATGAACCAGAAGTCATCAAGAGCTTCATCGTAGAACATATCGATCCTTCCGTAGGAATCCATCCTGAGGATCGTAAAGAACTTCTCTGCAAGCTTTTGAGCTCTCTTTGTATGCTCCTCATCGATGGGAGCGGGGCACAGGTGGTCCGTAAGACCTGCCTGATATTTATTCTTATAGTCGTAGAAACCTTCGTGAGGTCTGATCTCGATTATGGGAAGTGCTTCTCCGTCCAATACACCGATGGTGATCTCACGACCTGTGATAAACGCCTCTACGAGGATCAGCTGCTTAAAGGAAGCGGCATAGTCCAAAGCTGCCTGAAGTTCTTCTTCCTTCTTGACTACAGATACTCCGCAGGAGCTTCCGCACCCTATGGGCTTAACAACACAGGGTACACCGAGCTCTTCCATGACCTTTCCGACCGTTATCTTGTCGTAAGGTCTTGTCATCCACTTTGCGGTCCTGTAGCCGGCACCCGCAATAAGAGCCTTGGAAAGATCCTTATCCATGGCGATGGCACAGCCTAAGTAATTGCAACCTGTATACTTAACGCCTGCGGAATCCAGTACCGCCTGCACCTGTCCGTTCTCACCGTGAGAACCGTGAAGACCTAAGAAGACAGAGTCTGCCATCTTACAGATCTCCAATACACGGGGACCTACCCATTCACGCCTTCCGCCGTGATCGGCAATGATCTTCTCGAGATCGGGTTCGTTCTCGGGAACTTTATATGTATACTCATCGGAAGTGCCTTCTCTGAAGAGCGTTTCCAATGAGATCTTATCATCTTCGATACCGTCGTAAAGATCGACAAGTGCAACCTTATGTCCCTTGCGCAAAAGAGCATTTGCGATAAGGCTCGATGAGCTTAAAGATACATCTCTTTCGGGGCTTAATCCGCCTCCGAGCACTACTGTTTTCATATGTCGTCCTCCTTACGTTACAAGGTCGATTATAGCAATCTAATATTACCCTCAACCCTTGATAACATTACATTTGTGTTACCTCTTGTAACAGAAGGCAAATAGTAAGGAAGCTGTAAAAATCTCCAAGTCTTCTTATTGTTATACTTAATAAAATAAGAAGAATCTTACCTTCAATCGGAGGCGATAAATATGTTGGCAATACTGTATCTGATACTCTGCCTGGTATACGGCATTTCGCTCATCTCTCTGTGCATCCCGGATGTGCGACGTCTTTATGCGGCATGCTCTCCTTCCAAGAAGACGGTTTCCAAGATACCCGCACATATATTCGTTGTACCCGCAGGTTCTGTCATAGGCATGATCCTCGTTGCCACCTTCAACTACTATCTGACGCTCGCTTTAAGTCACGGTATGCATAACGGCGACTTCTGCAAGAGATTATCGGTTCTGATAACTTTCGCTGTCTTTGTTGTACTCATCGCCACCAACCTTATGTTGTGCCTCAAAAGAGATCCTTCCTCCAAGGAGAATTCCTCTCTTCCCGAATATAAGAATACGATCGGTAATACGCTATACTACGGCATATGTACGGTAGTATTCACTGTTGCTTCCGCTTTTCTTATGTTCTACACATACAAGATCTCAGGCGGCGAACTCATGGCGGGATACTCGACTTTCTCGGACCTTTCCCCTCATACGGCTATGGTCTCATCCTTCGGTGTCGGTTTTAACTTCCCGACTCAGTACATGCACTTCTCAGGCGACGGGATCCAGTACCATTTCTTCTTCTATTACCTTTGCGGAATGCTTCAGTACCTGGGACTTCCCATAGACTGGGCCATCAACATTCCCAGCATTGCAGTAATGGTATCAGCTTTCGAGCTCATGGGGCTTATCTCAGTGCTTCTTTTCAGGAGAAGAGCTTCCTTTGCGATCGCTCCCGTGCTCGTGCTCTTCAGAAGCTCACTTAACGTATTTCAGCATATAAAGGAACTTCACGAGCTCGGCATCCCCGCTAAGGCCGTTGCCGAGAGCATACTTCACAGCTCCGTATGGTACGGCAACACTCCATACGACAGCTGGGGCATATGGGCAGTTAACGTCTACGCCAACCAGCGACATCTGATGCTCGGCGTATCCTGCATACTTATCCTTATGCTTCTTACTATCCCCTTCCTTAGAAGGATGGATATCCGTCTTCTCAAGGCTGAGCGAAAGGCACTTGTTAAGACATTCTTGTGGTCAAGAGAAGCATGGCTTTGGAGCAAGGACGATCCCATGCATCCTGTGGGGATACTTCTCCTGTCATGCCTTATCGTGTCCGTGATGCCGTTCTTCCACGGCTCCGCGCTCATCGCATTGCTGCTGGTACTCCTCGTGATGGCGATCTTCTCGGAAAGCAGGATCATCTACGCTTCAGTCGCTGCCTGCTCTGTTACTTCGGCATTTATACAGACGAAGATCTTCGCAGGGACCGCCTCCAACGTCGTTAAGTTCCAACCCGTAAGCGGATTTGTTATGACGGATAAGACTCCCAAAGGTACCCTCACTTATCTTGTTACGATAACAGGTCTTACGCTTATAATCGCAGTCATATTCGCCATAGCGCTCCTTGTAAGGGATCTTATCAAGAACAAGCCAATATACAGGACACTTCTGGCTCTTGCATTCGGTGCGCCTTTTGTATTCGCATTCAACTATCAGGTATCTCTTGAGATGCTGGCAAACCACAAGTTCATACAGATATCTCTGATCCTGCTGGACATCTTTGTGGCAGGAGCTCTCTCCATGCTCCTCGTACCTCCCGTCAAGCAAAAGGATCCTTCCGCTACCGGGGAAGATAATAAGGGTATGCTTAACAGGCCCGTATATATCCTCGTCAGAGTCGCTGCGGCAGTTGTCGCATGTATACTTCTCGTCCCCCTCACAGCGACGGGAATAAGCGAATGGGCAACATATATCAACCTCAACAAGAACTACATCCCGGTAGATACAAAGTCCGAGGTCGTTCGATGGATCGAGGAAAATACTGATCCCGGAGACGTTTTCCTCACACCTCAGTGGGCCATGGACCGTTTCTACCTCGCAGGACGTCCTGCTTACTACGGACACGCTTACTACGCATGGTCCGCGGGACATGACACGAGGACGAGAGAGCAGATCTATTACTGGCTCATCTCAGGATGCGGCGGAGATATCGACGAGTTCAGGCGATATTGTCAGGAAAGAGAGATCAGATACCTTATCTACGATCCCGATTACTACTCATATCAGTATCCTGAAGGTGTTGACTTCAATGCGGAGTTCTTCTCTTCGAATCTCCAGCAGGTAGCTTATTTCTCAGGGGAAGACGGCACCATAATCTATAAGATCTATTAACCAAAGAAAACTCCGACCGTTTCCGATCGGAGTTTTCTTCTTTAGGGGAGAAATTCAATAAAGTTATTATTCTTCTTCGCTCTTACTTGCCGCGATGACCTTCTCGGATACTTCCGGAGGTGCGGGCTCGTATCTTGCATGTGAGAGTGCGAACCAGCCTCTGCCCTGAGTCATGGACTTAAGGTCAGTAGCATAATCAGCCATCTCGGATGTAGGTACTTCAGCAGATACTACGGAACCGTCCTCATCCGTATCGATACCCATGATGCGCCCTCTTCTCTTGTTCATGTCGCCCATGATATCACCCTGCTTCTCTTCGGGGATATGTACCTCGACTGAGCTTATGGGTTCAAGGAGGATAGGATTTGCCTGCTCCATACCGTTCTTGAATGCGAGGTTGGCGGCGATCTTGAAAGCCATCTCGGAGGAGTCTACGTCGTGGTAGGAACCGTCTACGAGAGTAGCTTTAAGGTTAACTACGGGATAACCTGCCAGGATACCCTTCTTAACGGACTCCTGAAGGCCCTTCTCGACTGCCGGGAAGAAGTTCTTGGGAACTGCACCGCCGAATACCTTCTCGTCGAATACAAGCTCTTCCGAAGCGGGATTGGGCTCGAACTCGATCCATACGTCACCATACTGGCCGTGACCGCCGGACTGCTTCTTGTGCTTACCCTGAACCTTGACCTTCTTTCTTATAGCCTCTCTGTAAGGAACCTTCGGCTCGCCGAGCTCGGCATCCACCTTGAACTTCTCTTTGAGCTTGCTGACAAGTACCTTGAGCTGCATTTCGCCAAGACCGGAGATTACCATCTGCTTTGTCTCGGGATTATTCGTTATGGTGAAGCAGCGATCCTCGTCCATAAGCTTCTGAAGGCCTGCGATGATCTTATCCTCATCACCCTTCGTCTTAGGCTTGATGCTCTTACTGAGGCAAGGTGTGGGGAAGTTGATCTTAGGCATCTCAAGGATACGTGCCTTATCGCACAATGTATCGTTTGTCTCCGTTATCGCGAGCTTACTCGTAGCTCCGATCTCACCTGCGGAAAGAGTATCCGTAGGGATCTGCTTATTACCGAGGAGATAGAAGAGGTTTCCTACTCTCTCATCCTTCTCCTTAGTTGCGTTATATACTGTCGTATTAGCCTTAAGCACGCCTGCGTTGACCTTCATTATGGAGATCTTTCCTACGAAAGGATCCGCGATGGTCTTAAATACGAATGCTGCAAGAGGATCGTCCACATTGCACTGAACCTGCTCCGTGGAACCGTCGGGGTGAGTTCCGGGAAGTGTAGGCTTCTTACCTGCCGGCGGTGTATCCTTAGCGATACAGTTAAGGAGGAAATCAACTCCCCAGTTCATGTAAGCAGATCCGCAGTAGATGGGATGAAGCTTACCTTCTCTGAAGCCTGCGTGTACTCCGTGTCTGAACTCATCCTCCGTGAAAGGCTCTCCTGCGAAGAACTTCTCCATAAGCTTATCGTCAGCTTCGGCAACAACTTCGTTGACCTTCTCCTGAAGCTCGTCGATCCTGGGGTTATACTCTTCGGGAAGAGGGAACTCCGTAAGGGAACCTGACTTCTTATCAACAGAGAAAGCCTTGCGGTTCATGACATCGACAATTCCGGTCATCTCTCCGTTTTCCATGATCGGGAACGAGAGCGGGATAACACTGGGGCCGTAGCGATTCATCATACGCTCTGTAACAGCCTCAAAATCTGCATTGGGTTCATCCATTCTGTTAACGAAGAATAAGAAAGGTACGTTCTTGCTCTTAAGAAGTCTTATAGCCTTCTCGGAACCAACTGATGTACCGCCCTTTGCGGATATAAGAACTATACCGCTGTCCGCGATCCTTATACCGGACATCTCCTCGCCGAGGAAATCGAAATCACCGGGAGTGTCAATAATATTGATCTTGCTGCCCTTGTAGTCACAACTGGCAAGCGAGGTCGAGATCGATATCTGTCTCTTCTTCTCTTCAGGCTCGAAATCCATCACAGTATTGCCGTCAGCGGGTCTACCGAGTCTGTCGATAGTCTTGGTACAGAACAGCATAGCTTCTGCAAGAGAAGTCTTGCCTGAGCCGGCGTGGCCAAGCAATGTGATATTACGTATCTTGTCTGCGGAATAATTTCCCATGAGTCCGTCCTCCTTTGGATTTACAATGTAGTTTCCATTATAAAGGTTATTCTGTGCGTTTTCCACAAATAGTTGGGCAAAAACCAATGTTTTTTGTGTAATTGTAAACAGAAAACGGACAAAAAAGAGCGCACAGACAAAAGCTGCCTGTGCGCCCTCGGAAATCCTATAAAATTGTTCGTATCTTATTTCTTACGAGGTCTCTCGAAGATCAATACGACTCTGTCAGCCTTGCTGATATATGCTCCGACTGAAAGAGATCCGGAAGAATTATCATTGCCCGACAGTGAGCTCTGGAGCTTGCCGCCGTCATCGTTGATAACGGATGTAAGCTTCCATCCATCTGAAGATCTCTTCTGAAGTATGGAATTAATACCGTCTGCATCCACTTCACTCTGGCCATTGTGATTAACAACGTCAACACAATACTCCTTGGGGCCGAAGTCAGCTCCGCCGCCTATAGCACCGGAAGCTACCTTCTTCTGCAGATCAGCAATTGAAGCTTCCAAAGACTTGATCTTCTCGTTCAAATCATCTCTCTCTTTCTCCATAGCTTTGATTTGCTGCTCCTTCTCTTCTATTTCCTTTAACAGTGTGCCTTTCTCACTCTCCTTAAGAGCTACGTCCTTAAGGAAAACGGCGCGCTTCTCAGCATCGAGAATGATCTCCTCTGCTGCAGCTCTTGCCGTAACTTCGATAGTCTTCGAATCTGCGATGACCTGCTGGGCCTTATCGTAATCGCCCTTGATGGCTTCGATCTGATTACCCCACTCGGTAGCCTGATCCTCGTAAGCCTTGATCTGCTCATCGTATTCCTTGCGCTTAGCTTCCATCTCCTCTTTCTCTTTGGCGATGTCAGCTTCAAGTGCCTCCTTCTGAGCTACTATCTTATCTGCTTCAGCTGCGATCTTCTCGATCTCGCTTCTCTGGTTGGCAACTTCAGCGAGAACATCGTCTCTCTGCTTAGCTGCTTCTTCAGCCTCGGCAATGACCTGCTCAGCCTGAGCCCTGATCTGGTCGATCTCGACCTGAGCCTGCTGCTGCTGTGCTTCGATGCCTGCGACTATTGTATCACGCTGATTTGTGATCTGTGCGAGTTCGGCCTCGGCAGCTTCCTTGGCCTTGATCGCCTCGCCTGCCTGCTTCTCAAGGATATCCTTACCGTCCTTCTCGAGCTTCTCGAGTTCGGCCTTCTTTGCATCGATAGCAGATTCCTGTTCCTTCTGCTGAGCTTCATACTCCTTCTTGAGGCTCTCGGACTTCTCGAGGAAAGCCTGTGCTTCAGTTGCCTCAGCAACGAGTATGTCTCTCTTCTTCAGAACTTCGGCATATTCGGCATCGATCTTGGAAGCTGCTTCATTGATCTCCTTCTGAGCCGCTTCGATCATCTTCTGCTGTTCCTGCTCGGCGAGCTTTATCATCTCGTCGTACTTAGCCTGACCTTCGTCGATCTTCTCCTGCTTAGCCTTCTCTCCTGCGGAACGAGCCTCGATTATCCTGGCTCTCTCCTTCTCGACCTCGGCTCTTGTCTCATTGAGCTCTGACTCGAGCTTGAGCTTCTCATCTATAGCCTGCTTCTGAAGTGCCGCATATTCGCTGTCGAGTCTTAACTTCTCTGATTCGAACTGTGCCGTGATGGTTGCTATCTCTCTGTTGATCTTCTCCCTGATCTCAGCAAGATGCTTCTCTTCTTCTGATCTCTTAGCTTCCGTTCTTGCAAGGTTCTCTTCTTCCTTCTTGCTTAACACCTGCTGGGCTTCAGCTATGGCGGCGTCAGTATCTCCGCCGGAGGCCTTCTGGAAATCATATTTACACATGGAGCAACGAGCGACATTGTCACCCATCATAACTCCGCAAACAGGACACTTTTTCATTACGTGATACTCCTAATGTCAGATGTGGGTTGTGTCCTTGGGACACATACGAACATATTATACACCAAATGTCAGAAAATCATTACTATCATTCTTTCTTTTTTGTTAATTAAGTACAAAAGTCTTAAAGGCACTCGAAAACGTCATGTTTTCAATGTATAACTAGATTTGCGAAATTACTTTTCGGAGGGTTATAAAGGTGAATAAATACGCGCTCAAAGCCGTATCTCTGCTGCTTGTTGCGGTCATGGGCTTTAGCTTTACATCATGTCGCAAGAAGAAAAAGACTCCGACTTACGGAGGGACCGCCACGGTAGGTATCACCGAAGTCCCCGATTGCCTGGATCCTCATAAAGCTGATTCTGAAGCTGAAAGAGAGATCCTCATCAATATATTCGAGAGCCTCTTCAAGTACAATTCCAAAGGCGAGCTCAAGCCTAATCTGGCATCGGAAGTTACGATATCTCCCGATGCCCGCTCATATACTTTCACACTGAAGGAAAACATCAGGTTCCACGACGGATCTACTCTCGACGGTGCGGATGTAGCTTATTCCATAAAGAGAGCCGCAGGCCTGCTTCCCGGGCAGGACGGTACTCCTCTTATCCCCGAACTCGATACTGTAACGAATGTCACGACGGACCTTCTCACTGTAACTGTCACTCTCGATGCCCCCGACGCCGAGCTCATAGCTCTTTATACAACGGCGATAATCCCCGACGGAACAACCGATATCGAGACTACTATGACAGGCTCCGGTCCGTTCAAGTTCGTCTCATACGAGCCGGGGCAGGAATTCATCCTCGCCAGGAACGAAGACTACAGGAAGTCAGAAGTCCCCTATCTTGATTCACTGATATTCAAATTCTATCCCGATATCGATTCCGCTTTCATCGACCTTCAGAACGGCACTATCGATATCCTTCCCTATATCACTCCCGAGATGGCTGCCGCTTTGGATCCCGAAGCATTCCGCATCCAGAGCAAAGCCTCGAATACGGTTCAGATCTTCGCATTCAATAACGAAGTTGAACCCTTGAACGACATCAAGGTCAGACAGGCTATCAGCTACGCAATAGACAGGGACGACATAATCACTCAGACAACAGGCGACAGAGGCGAGAGCCTTACCACCGGCATGAGCCCCATCCTCGTAGGTCCCTACAACCCTTCAGTTAACGGAACATATGCAAGAGATATAGTGACCGCAGAAGCTCTTATGGAGCAGGCAGGTTATGTGAACGGATTCAACCTCACGATAAAGGTATCTTCCGACGATCCCTTCCAGATCGCTACCGCCAACCTCATTGCAGAGCAGCTTCAGGATATCGATATCCGTGCCAGGGTAGTAGAAGTCGATCCCGATACCTTCGATACTGAAGTATTCTCCGAGGGAGATTATGAGACTGCACTCTTATCCTTAACTTCCGCTTTTGATCCTTACGATGTCATCTCAAGATACGACTCTGAGAGCAGTGACAACTTTATCAACTACAGCAACGCTCTCGTCGATATGCGCATACAGCAGATCCCCCTTACGGCAGATACAAACGAGCGCAATGAGCTCTACCATGAGATCCTCGTTCTCATGACGAACGATGCATGCTCCTGCTACATTCAGGATCCTCATTATATCTGTGCAATTAACAAGCGACTTGCAGGATTCAAGGTATTCCCCGATCACGTACTCAGCATGTCATCGGTACATCTCGCCTGATATACGGAACAGACGATATCACGACAATAGAAACCGACGTATAGCTTAAGATCGTCACGGATCAGTTTATGTACCGTAACCCAATGCGCACACCGTAATCATCACACAAGATCGATCCCCCGGCGGTCAGACCGTCGGGGGATCTTTCAAAGGTTATATTCAAATATCAGTTTATCGTAGCATCAGCCTGCATAAGTTGTATACTGTGTAACCTCTACTGTAGGAGCGTTATTTCCGTCAACTCTGAATCTGAGATCTACGGAAGACGTAGGAGGGTTGTACTGATACTGATTAGCAGTATATGTAACTGTGTAAGTACCGTCGTGATTATCAGTGATACCGTATCTCCAGTCATTGCAGTTATATTCAATTACTGCACCGTCAACACGAACCGTAAAACTCTCAACTCGTGTACCGCCGAAAGATGTCGTACCTGTGACTGTAGTATCCGGAACATTAGCACCGTACTGAGTGCCCCAAGACTGCTGCGTCTGTACATTAGGATCCCAGTGAGTACCGTGTGATACGTTATTGTAAGTAGAGGTAGTACCCTGAGAGGAATAGTATGTTGTGCTACCGCTTGCAGGAGCAGCTGTCGTTTCAGTAGTAGCAGCTGTTGTTGATGTAGCCGTTGTCTCAGTAGTAGTTGTTGTAGTTGTCGTTGCAGAAGTTGCTGATGGAGCAGTTGTAGCAGAAGGTGCTGTTGTCTCAGAAGATGCTGCTGTCTCGGAAGAAGCTTCTGTCTCTGATCCTGAACCGCCGCCTATAACATCTGCATCACCGGAACCGCCTTCACCGTGAGCGTATCCTCCTGCAGCGGAACCTTCAAGTGCCATCTGGATCCTGGTGTTGTTCGATGCATGGAGTACACGTTCCTTGGTAAGGAGCATTACTTCAGGGAACTCTCTGTTCCTTGCCTGCTCGGCTGCTGTCTGATACCTGTCAAACGAATCTCCGATGCTGACTATCGTAACTCCTGCCACGATCGTGATGATTGCTACGACTAATACAGTCTCTATTAACGTAAAACCTTTTTTATTGATATTCTTTTTCATTGTCTTGTCCTCCTTGTCTTCATAGCGTTTCATTCATCTATGAGACGATTATATATGGAGGATTTCACGATTTCGTTCATTTTCTCCACAATTTTGTCACATTTTGTGAAGTATATGTGAACGCCTTGTAAACTAGGCTTTTAAGGCCTTTAGTTCTAAAATTATCCTAAGGATTCGCGTGCAATTGTGACAAGCTCTTCACAATTATTCTTGATATCTCCCGCTATGACCTTCTTAAGAAGATCGTCCAGTATCTCCCCCATACGAGGACCCGGAGCAACCCCTAATCCGATCAGGTCGTTTCCGTTTATCGCAAGGTCTTTTACACTCAAAGGAACGTCTTCTTCTATAAGTTCCCTGCGGATCTTCGATATGTCTCTTAAGGTATCCATTCTTTTCCTCCCCTTAGGAGAGTGCGCGATTATGTCTGCGCGCTGCAATATCTCCAACTGATCAAGCAGATCAGAAGGATATTTACACATAAAACGATGTACGCTCCTCTTATCGGGCTTAACAAATGTGTCATGAAGACGTACGAGATGACCGACACGGTCCCTGAGATCGTTCGAGAACTTAAGCTTATCCGCGACCTCGAGTGCTATCGAAGCACTGTACTTGGGATGACCTTTCATATGGCCCTTACCGTCAGCATCGACGGTAAATGTCGCAGGCTTTCCTATGTCGTGGAACAAAGCGGCATAAGAAAGTGCCTCGTCCCTTCTGTCATCTTCACCCAAAGGGATGTTATCAAGGACACACAAAGTATGTTCCAGCAGATCCAGATGATGGTAATCCGATCTCTGGTCAAAGCCTTCCATTACCTTTAATTCGGGAATTATGACGGACAGGATGTCCACATTCTCTCTTATGACCCTCGAAGCATCCTGTCCGCAGATGACTCCCGTAAGCTCCGTCTTTATCCTCTCGGCGGATATTGCTCGAAGAAGATCCTTCTTCTCCAGCATCGCGGACCTTGTATCGGGATCAATATCAAAGCCGAGGACGGAAGCGAACCTTAGCCCCCTCATGATGCGAAGCGCATCCTCCGAGAAGCGCAGGCCGGGATCTCCCACTGCACGGATCACACGGTCCTTTATGTCCGCTACGCCTCCGACAGTATCTTTCACATGTCCGTCGGCATCCAGGTACAAGGCATTAACAGTAAAGTCACGACGCTTGACGTCCTCGGTTATATCCTTGGAGAAGGATACGCTGTCCGGATGCCTGGCATCGGAATAATCTCCGTCGGACCTGAATGTTGTTATCTCCAGAAGCTGACCTTCACTCATGACCGTGACGGTACCGTGCTTAAGGCCTGTCTCGATCAAGGTCCGAAGTCCCGCAGCTTCCATGATGCGTATAACTTCTTCGGGTCTTGCGGAAGAAGCCATATCGTAATCGTGCGGTTCCTTGCCGCTTATAAGATCTCTCACGGCGCCGCCTACGACATAGGCTTCAAATCCTGCATCGTTTATAAGTCTTATAACTGAAGAACAATAATCGGGAAGCTTATACTCACACATTGCCGATAGCGGTCATGAGCATATCCGCGAACGCTCTGCTGTCGAGCTTATAAAGATCATAAACACCGGCTGCCTTCTTGACATCCTCTGATATCTCGAGAGCTTCCTTCTTTGTCATCGCGGGTACGTCTATATTCTCCGAATATTTCTTGCACATAATATCAAGTGCATCTATAAATGTCTGGGCAGCGCTCTTATCGTCCGCATTCTTCGTGCAGATATTAAGGAATCTTGCAAGATCGGCAAGATCTCTCTCAAGGATCTCCGCTTCGGCTTCAAGAAGGCATCTTAATATCCTAAGATAGAGTGCCCCGTGTATATCACCGTATCTCTCGATCATCGCGTGCACCGCAAGATGAGAATAACCTATGCCGGTCATACGAAGAGAAAGTCCGGCACAAAGACCGCCTGCCGTCAGCTTATACCTCAAGTAGGGATCCTCCTGGTTCATCTTTACGGAAGGGATATTGGAATACAAGGTAACGCAAGCATTGACGGCATCTGCCCTGTAAAGAGGACTATATGAAGACACGGGAGATATATATGCCTCGATCGCTTCACAGAAAGCCGTAAGCGCACTGTCCGTCGCTACATTATGGTCGGTCCTCATGGAAAAGTCCGTATCGATAACTACCATTGAAGGTACGATCAGACTGCTCCTGACCATCGTCCACTTACCGGAAGGCTCTGATATAAATTCCGCAAAGGGCGTAGCCGCGGAAGCTCCGGCATCGGTAACGATACAACACAACCTGCCTTTACCGGGGCGAACCTTTCCGTCTCCTGCTAATTCCACCGCACTCTTGGGATTGTTGTTGCCGCCAAGCGCAAGAGCCATCTTACCGCAATCGATGGCGCCTGTGCCTCCGATCGCGATCATGGTGTCGCAGTTATATTCCTTGAACATCTTGCCGCAGGCTTCAACTTCACTTTGCTTAAGAAGAGCATCCGCCTTTTCAAATACAAACGAGCGGATCCCTTCGGCTTCGATCTTCTTTATAAGGTTCTCATAGGATCTGTAGCGGAGAACTGCCCTGGAACAGATGATAAGTATCCTCCTGGCGCCCTTCGACTTCAGATCCGAAGGCAGCTCCATAGCCGCGCCGCTTCCTGAAAATATCTGTTGCGGTTCGAATACGGCTTTGGCGGAATAATCTATGTAGCTTCCCTTCTTGGCCATCTTTATTACTTAAGTGCAGCCTTGATAGCCTTAAGGAACTCGTCGAACTCTTCAAATGCCGGAAGATCGGGATTATCTTTCTTGATCTGCTCTGTGCTCCTGAAGAGGAATCCCGCACGGCTTGCCTTGATCATTGCAAGGTCATTGAAGCTGTCGCCTGCCGCGATAGTCTCGAATCCCATGGACTGCAGAGCCTTTACCGTCGTAAGCTTGGACTTCTCGCATCTCATCTTGAAACCCGTGATCTCACCGTTATCCGCTACCTCGAGAGTATTGCAGAACAATGTGGGATAGTTAAGCTTAGCCATAAGGGGCATTGCAAACTGAGTAAATGTATCGCTGATGATTATTACCTGTGCTTCCTTACGAAGTTCATCCAGGAACTCCCTTGCACCGGGAAGGGGATCGATCCTGGAGATCGTCTCCTGTATCTCCTTAAGGCCGAGACCGTGCTCCTTGAGAACACCTAATCTCCACTTCATGAGCTTATCGTAATCGGGCTCGTCCCTCGTAGTCTTCTTGAGTTCGGGAATACCGGACTCCTCTGCAAATGCGATCCAGATCTCGGGAACGAGAACACCTTCCATATCAAGACAAACAATATCCATATCTTTTATCCTCCGAAGTTTATTTTACATACTTATCGAGCTTGTGTGCAAGAGCCATATCCTTAGCATCGTCAGCTCTTTCAAGGAGCGTTACCGACTCCAGTGCATCCGTCCACGGAAACATATCCACAGGCACGGAGCTTACTGCCTTATAGCCTTCCTTAGAGAAGATCTTAAGGTCTCTTGCCAGTGTTACGGGATCACATGAGATGTACACTGCCTTTCGAGCACGAAGACGGCTTACTGCACTTATGAACTCCCTCGTAGTGCCGCTTCTTGGCGGATCCAGAAGCACCACATCGAAGGTCTCTCTTTCCGCTGCGGCCTTGTTTATATAAGCTGTAGCATCTCCTCTTACAAAATCTATATTGGAGATGCCGTTCATCTTTTTATTTACGAGAGCATCCGCGACGGCGCTTCTGTTGTACTCGACTCCGATCACCTCGCCGCAGAACTTACTTGCCACCATACCTATGGTACCTATTCCGCAGTAGGCATCCAGCACCTTATCTTCCGCACCGAGTGCCGCTTTGGAGATAGCTTCCGCGTAGAGCTTCTCCGTCTGCCTGTGGTTTACCTGATAGAATGAATCCGCAGAGATCTTGAACTTAAGTCCGCAGAGCTCATCTACTATATACCCCTTGCCGTAAACGGTCTCAAACTTATCTCCGAGGATCATGGAATCGGTCCTCTTATTAATGTTGATGACAACAGACGTTATGTCCGGGTCAGTCTTTAGGAGCTTGGAGATAAAGTTCTTCTTACCGGGAAAGAACGTATCCGCATTTACAAGGACAACTAATATCTCACCCGTCTGCTCGGCTACCCTTATAAGGATCCTCCTCATAAGTCCGCGCCTTGTCCTCTCGTCATATACGGGAAGCTTGAACTCGGTTATGAGTTTTCTTACATCCTTTATTATCTTAGCCGCAGCCTTGTTCTCTATAAGACAGTCGTCATTAGGGACTATCCTGTGAGACCCCTGCGAATACGTACCGGATATTATCCTTCCGCGATCTCTCCCCAAGGCAGCATGCACCTTGTTCCTGTAGAAAAAAGGATCATCTGCGCCGATTATCGGCTCCTTTATGCAGTCGATATCCTTAAGGAGCTTCTCGAAATGCTCCTGCTTACGCTCCAGCTGCTGCTTATAAGAGAGCCCCATATAAACGCAGCTGCCACAGAGCTGCGCCTTCATGCAGGCGTTTACCGCATTCTTATCAGAGGATCGTTCTTGAGGCATTTGTCACTGTATTCTTAAGAAGCACTGACGTCGTAACAGAACCTACACCCCTGGGTACGGGTGTAATGGAGTCAACTGTCTCGGATACTCCTGCGAAGTCAACATCGCCGCAGAGCTTTCCTTCCTCGTCAACGTTCATGCCGACGTCGAGGACTATCTGACCGGGCCTAACGAAGTCAGAAGTAACCATCTTAGCTACGCCTGCAGCTGCTACGATAATATCCGCAGCCTGACACTCTGCCTTAAGGTCTGCCGTCTTTGTGTGGCATACCGTAACAGTGGCATTGGCACCTATGAGCATAAGAGCAACGGGCTTACCGATAACAAGGCTTCTTCCTATTACGGTGATCTTCTTGCCCTTTGTCTCGATACCGTAGTAGGAGATCATCTCCATAACGGCCTGAGCGGTACAGGGTGCGAATCCGTCCTTGTCACCTGCGAAGAGCTTTGCCATATTGGCATTACCCATGCAGTCAACGTCCTTGCCGGAACTTATGGTATTAACGATATTCTTATCCGTTAAATGCTTGGGAAGAGGTCTGAAGAGAAGGATGCCGTGGATCTCGCTGTCGTTATCCAGAGCCTTAACGGTCTCATCGAGATCTTCCTGGGATACATCCTCGGGAAGCTCAACTACCGTGACCTGACAGTTCATGTCGGAGAACTTCTTCTTGATGCCTCTTTCATATGCGAGATCGTCTTCTCTGGCTCCTACCCTGACTACGGCGAGAGTAGGAACGATACCCTTACCTTCGAGATCTGCAATAGTACCCTTGAGGCTCTCGTTAATTGAATCTCCTACGGGCTTACCTAATAATTCTGTCATGCCTTTAATCCTCCGAGTACGTCATTATATGCCTTGTCGCATCTGTCGCAGACAGTCTTCACGATAGCATCCGTCTTCTCATTAACGGAAGCGGCATATTCTCTGTCCTTCATGAGCTTAGTGTTGATATATACATTCATGGAAGCGCCGCATACTGCCGCCCTGCACGCTGCTGCCGCAACTCCGACATCACTTATGGCAAGACGTGAGCCCTTAACTGCCAGCTCCTCAATGATAAGAGATACATCATTCATCGTCTCTACGATCTCGAAAGGAGCATCACTTGCAACCTTAAGTGCATTCTCAAGAAGCTCGTCTCTGCCGGGCTCTTCCTTAGGAATGGAATAAGCTTTTGCCAGAGGCTCAAAAGCATCAGCATCCTTCTGCATGAGATCTGCGATCTTATCGGTAAGTACTGCAGTGTCCTTTAAGATCCTTTCGATATCACCCTGATACTCGGCGTACTTCTTCTTACCTGTAGTAAGGTTAGCTACCATAGAGCACAGCGCGGAAGACACGGAACCCATGAGGGCACTGGCTCCTCCGCCTCCGGGTACGGGTGCACCGGAACTTAATTCTTCAAGAAACAGATCAATGGTCTTCTCTCTCATATTTATCTTTACCTCTATTACTTAAAAATACGTCCCTATTATATACGAAAGCAAAAGGACTGTCTTTCTAAGTTGAAGACAGTCCTTTGATGATTTGTTGTTTAATACGTCTTAGCCGACGATCCTTCTTATGGTAAGGATAGGCATCATGTCGAGGCTTCCGTATCTTACGTTACCTCTCGAGTTGGAAGCATGGATGACCTGGCCTCCGCCTACGTAGATAGCTACGTGTCCGCAGTATCCTCCGCCGTAGTCATAACATACGATATCACCCGGCTGGATATTGTCACGGCTAACTTCCTGACCATAGTTAACAAGAGAGTTCGCATAGTGAGGGAGTCCTCCGACGCCTACCTGTCTGTAGCAATATACTACAAGGCCCGAGCAGTCAACACCGGATGTGGATTCACCGCAGTATACATATGCTACTCCAAGCATGCTCTCTGCAACGCTTACTACGCTGGAGCCGTTAGCACCGGTAATGATAGGTGTGCTGCCGAAGGAGTAGCTTCCGCCACCACCGCCGCCGGAAGAAGATCCGCCTCCTCCACCGCCGCCACCGGACGATGTTCTGGGAACGGGTGTAGGAGTAGGTGTGGGAGGAGGTGTCTGAGTGGTGTAAGAGATATAAACATATCCGTGAAGACCACTGTCTGTAGTTACCTCGTACCACTTATCCGCGATACCCGTACAATGAAGTCTTGTCTCATCAGGAAGCGTAGCAACAAGCTCTGCTGATGTGCTGGGCTCTGCACGAAGTGAGAGTGAATCCGTATCAACCCATACTGTTCTGTCGATGGCGATCCAGATCATCTCATAGGACAATGTGCTCGTAAGTACGTATCCTTCAAGTCCATCAGAAGTCTGTACCCTGGACCATGTATCACCGATAGCAAGTCTGGTAACACCTTCACCTGTAGCAAGCGTATCCAGAGTATTGGAATCCATTACGGGAGTCTCTTTAAGGATGGAATTATCTGCCGCTATATAGAGATACTCTCCTTCGGGAGCGGGAGCGAAATACTGTGTATCCAAAAGCTCGATGGGAAGTCCTGCTTCGTCGTAATTCTGGAATACCATGTACGCGGGAACATCCGAATAAGATACTTCCGTCTCCTCAGGGGGCTCATATCCTTCTTCGTAGGAAGCCTGGATGAGGGTACCCTGACCTGCCTGTATAAGGCCTGCATCAGCTTCAGCCTGAGCCTGCTCCATAGCAGCTTCCGCCGCAAGCTGTTCTTCGGTCTTTTCTTCTTCGGGGAATGTAGCTGCATATGCTCTTCTTACTCGAAGTGCCGGACTCACACCGTCACGCATGCCTACCGGAAGGCAAAGGACCGGTATCGCTACTGATATGCAAACAACTATCGCCAATATATACTGTCTGGCATTTTTCTTGAAAGCCATAAGTTCTCCTTTGTTACAGTTATATTACCTGCCATACCATTATACACGCCCAGTCAAGTCAATATAAGGCTATATTGTATCAAGCACTTGAACTATAGTTCCCGAGCAGAAAAAACTGCCCCGAACATTACGTTCGAGGCAGTCTTATTATAGATCTTTCAGTTATCAGTCGATGCTGATACCTTCAGCCTCTGCTGCTTCTGCTGCAGCTGCTGCACGCTCTTCTTCTTCGATCCTTACGATCTCTTCGTAGTAAGGATTGTCGAACTGCTCGGCAGCTTCGCTATAAGGATCGTACTCGGAACCTGTGATAACTTCACAGTTCTCCTTGATAACGGGAACAGCTGTGATGTTCCTGTATCTCGGTACACCTGTACCGGCAGGGATGATAGAACCGATGATAACGTTCTCCTTGAGTCCGATAAGAGGATCGACCTTACCCTTAACAGCAGCGTCTGTAAGAACTCTTGCCGTCTCCTGGAAGGATGCAGCGGAAAGGAAGGAGTCTGTAGCAAGGGAAGCCTTAGTGATACCAAGGAGCTGTCTCTTACCTGTTGCAGGACGAAGACCTGCAGCCTCTGCCTTATCGTTCTCAGCCTCGAAGTCGAACATATCGACTGTTGTACCGGTCATGAGATCTGTGTCACCGGGATCGTCAACACGGATACGTCTCATCATCTGACGAGTAATGATCTCGATGTGCTTATCGTTGATGGTAACACCACCGCTCTTATAAACCTTAACAACTTCGCTTACGATGTACTTCTGAACACCACGAACACCCTTGATCTTCATGATGTCGGAAGGATTAACCGTACCGTCTGTGAGCTGATCTGCTGCCTCGACCTGATCTCCGTCAGATACCTTGATAGTAGCGGAAAGAGATACGGGGTAACGGCACTCTGTAATGATCTGGCCCTCTTCGTCGTACTGAGGAGCGTCGGGAGATGCTGTAACGATGATCTCTCTCTTACCCTTAGCACCTGTCTCGATACGAACTGTACCGTCGATCTCGGAGATGATAGCCTCACCCTTAGGCTTACGAGCCTCGAAGAGCTCCTCGACTCTGGGAAGACCCTGTGTGATATCCTCACCGGAGTTAGCGATACCACCTGTGTGGAAGGTTCTCATCGTAAGCTGTGTACCGGGCTCACCGATAGACTGTGCAGCCATGATTCCGACAGCCTCACCGCCGTTTGTAGGAAGTCCGTTTGCAAGGTTGATACCATAGCACTTGGAACATACACCGTGACGGGAACGGCAGTCGAATACGGATCTGATCTTAACCTTCTTATTACCTGTAGCCTCGATCTCCTTGGCAACGTCTGCAGTAATAAGATCATTTCTCTTAACAAGTACTTCGCCTGTCTCGAGGTTCTTGATGTCCTCTGCTGCATAACGTCCTGTAAGACGATCTGCAAGAGTCTTGATGACATCCTTCTTCTCGTTAGCCTGAACAGCGATCTCCTTGACCCATGTGAAGTCGTCAGTACCGCAGTCTTCCTCAGAGATGATAACTTCCTGAGCTACGTCTACGAGACGTCTTGTAAGGTAACCGGAGTCAGCCGTCTTGATAGCTGTATCGGAAAGAGCCTTACGAGCACCGTGTGAAGAGATGAAGAACTCGAGAACGTTCATACCTTCACGGAGGTTGGACTTGATGGGGATCTCGATAGTCTTACCGGATGTATCTGCCATGTTACCGCGCATACCGGCAAGCTGCTTGATCTGGTTATCGTTACCACGGGCACCGGATGCGGACATCATCTTGATGGGGTTATCAGACTTAAGGCTCTTCTTGAGCTCCTCAGTGATATCATCAGTTGTCTTTGTCCAGACCTTGATAACTTCCTTATAACGACCAGTCTCGTTAACAAGACCTCTGTCGTACATTCTGTTGATGTAATCAACCTTATCATCAGCGTCCTTGAGCATCTTCTCCTTGACGTCGGGAACGATCATGTCCTCGATACCGATGGAGATGCCGGACTTAGTGGAGTACTTATAACCGAGAGCCTTTACATCGTCAAGGAACTTGGCTGTAAGACCTGCGCCGTGTACGCGGATGCAACGAGCGATGATATCCTCGAGCTTCTTCTTACCGATCTGGAAGTCGCACTCGAGAACAAGGTGATTCTCGGGCTTTGTCCTGTCGACATAGCCGAGGTCCTGAGGAACGATGTCATTGAAGATGAAACGTCCGAAGGAAGAACGAACGATACCTGTCTCCTCAACGCCGTTGATCTCTCTTGTAAGTCTGATACCGACCTTACTGTGAAGCTCGATCTGGTGATCTTCGTAAGCCATTGTTGCTTCGTCGATGGATGTGAATACCATACCGTCGCCCATGCACTCCTGCTTATCCATTGTCTCGTCACGCTGCATCGTAAGATAGTAGCAGCCGAGGATCATATCCTGTGTAGGAACGGTAACGGGCTTACCATCCTGAGGCTTAAGAAGGTTGTTGGAGGAAAGCATAAGGAATCTTGCCTCTGCCTGTGCCTCAGCGGAAAGAGGTACGTGAACAGCCATCTGGTCACCATCGAAGTCAGCGTTGAATGCCGTACAACACAAGGGGTGCAGACGGATAGCCTTACCTTCAACCAACTTGGGCTGGAAGGCCTGGATACCCAGACGGTGCAAGGTAGGAGCACGGTTCAAAAGTACCGGGTGACCTTTCAAGATATTTTCCAAAATATCCCAAATCAATGAATCCTTGCGGTCCACAATTTTCTTGGCAGACTTCACAGTT
>JAILMW010000039.1 GCA_024692235.1 Saccharofermentans sp.
TATAGCTTCCATCACGCCGACGAACTGATCGGGAGTAAGCTGCTGAGCAGCATCTGACAATGCCTTCTTGGGGCAGTTATGGACCTCGATCTCAAGTGCATCCGCACCGGATACGATAGCTGCCATGGACATGGGCTTTATAAGAGATACCTTACCCGTAGCATGAGAAGGATCTGCAACAACGGGAAGATGAGAAAGCTCCTTAAGCGCAGCGATGGCGCTGACATCGAAAGTATTTCTAGTATATGTCTCGTATGTCCTTATTCCTCTCTCGCAGAGAATGACGTTAGGATTACCTTCTGACATGATGTACTCCGCACTCATGAGGAGCTCCTTCAATGTAGCGGAAAGACCACGCTTGAGAAGAACGGGCTTGTTGGTCTTACCAAGTGCCTTGAGAAGATCAAAATTCTGCATATTCCTTGCACCTACCTGAAGGCAGTCGATATCTTTGAATACGGGAAGCTGATCGGGGCTCATGATCTCGGATACGATAGGAAGACCCGTTGCTTCTCTTGCCTTTATAAGGAGCTTGATTCCTTCTTCGTGAAGTCCCTGGAAATCATAAGGGGAAGTCCTGGGCTTATATGCGCCTCCGCGAAGGAGCGTAGCGCCTGCAGCCTTAACGGCCTTAGCGGTCTCGATGATCTGCTCTTCGTTCTCAACGGAGCAGGGGCCTGCCATGACTGCGAAGTTACCGCCGCCGATCTTGACTCCTCCGACATCTACGATCGTATCCTCGGGATGGAACTTCCTGTTAGCCTTCTTGAACGGCTCGGAGATCCTCGTCACGGATTCGATGATATCGAGTCCCTGAAGAAGGTCCGTGTCGATCCTTGTGGTATCACCGATAAGACCTAAGACCGTACAGTACTCACCTTTGGATTCGTTTACTCGAAGCCCCTGCTTCTCGAACCATTCGACGAGGTTGTCGATCTGCTGCTTTGTTGCACTGCTCTTTAATACTGCGATCATGTTGTTCTCCTTCCGCGCCCGGCGTGCGCCTCAAACAAAAGCACCGCCCGAATTGTGATCCGTGCGGCGCTTGTTTAATCTTAATCTTATTCTCGTTCGAAGAATTCCCGTCATGCACAAACCACTCTTACCTTCATGTTCTGAAAGTAATAGTAATAAAAGTAGTATGCGTAAGCAAAGATATTCTTGAACATTAATATTCCTCTTATAAAGAAAAATCTGTGGTTATTAAAACATGATGATATAGATGTGTCAAGGAAAATATAGTTATGACAAAACAACGATATAAGGGATGACATGAAAATTGGATTCGTAGATTAATTGATTCCTATGACCTTAATGTTTGGTCTTCCATTATATGAATCTAATCTGGGGATACATTTCATTTAATCGAGCATTTCGATCTTCATCTATATCATATTCGCTAATTAGAACAATCTGAACATTGGGCAGCATTCCAACTATTTCAATCACTTCATCTTCGCTTCTACCAATCATATAGAGCTCGTAAATATCATCTTTGTTATTGATGTATTTCTCAAGGTCATCACACTTTTCGTACCAAATGCTCGAGAGACAATCGTATTGTTCATCATTCAATAAACTGAAATTTCTAATAAAACCTATAGAACCCAAGGACGGTTCCTCGGATGCATATTGATTCTTTGCAGGATTGCGAAAACCTATCTCGAACCTTTTGCCATCAAAAAGTTCGTGTGTCTCCATATATTTGTTGATCATCTCTCTAACAGATTCAGCTATCTGATACGGAGATAACTCTGCTGTCTTATTAGCATCGTGGTAATATGATCGTAGATATATAATATCCCACGAAATCACATCCTTATAACGAGTATCATCCTGCGGTTCAGTGAATATGATGTAGTCTCCGTATAGGGCAAGGATCTCTTTCTCAATCTCCTCTACACCTTCGTGGTATTCAGTCTGTCTTGTATTGTATTCATCCTTTCCACAAGACACTGTAGAAAACAGAAATATCAAGCATAAAAATATAGAAATCAGCTTTTTCACTATTATCTCCTGTTTGAAAAAACTGTTCTTGATCATAATTATTCCTACTCCATTCTCTTAGCGGGAATACTTATATCATTACGGCATTATGCAGTCAAGTTTCCTTACAAAGGTTGAGACCCCGACTTTAAATCAGAAGGAGCAAGTCGAGGTCTCGGGTTATAACTGTGAAAGCAAATATTAATCAGCAAGCGCCAAGTCTGTCAGTGATGTAGCTCACTACTTCGTCGGGTCTCATGTCGAGTGCTACCGCGAACTCTGCGTTCATCCTTCTCTCTGCTTCGGCAAGGATCTTCTCGTCCTGCATGTTGAGGACCTTACCTTCTTCTGCAAGAGACTCTCTGTGCTTTGTGATCATGCTGATAAGATCGATGATCTCCTTACGTGTTCCGTTGGAAAGAAGATCGTTGAACTTATCCTTACGCTGATTCCTGTCATCGATCCACTCGGAGTCCTGCTGACCTATGGCATCGATAAGTTCGATAGCTTCATCCTTGGATATTACGGGCTTGATCTTTGCCGTAAGCTTCTCGTTGTCAAAGGGAACATAAACAGTAGAAGCCTGCTTAACGAACATGGGCTTGAGAACGTAATACTTCTTGGGGCGCTCATGGTAAAAACTGATGTCTCTGATATCGTCTATCGAACAGACTCCGCTACCACCATAAACTACTCTTTCACCCACTGTGTAACTCATTCTATAACCTCATTTCTTTTGAATAACAGAAAAATACCCACGTGTAAATTATAGCATCGCGTGCGTATATAAAACCTTTGATACATTTAACAAAAAAGTGGTGAGTGCGGACCCGCTTGCACGAGAATTATGGAAGATATCACAATTGCTATCAAAGCACTTGTACAGGTGTTAAAAATTCTTGAGTCACAGTTAGATTTCTTACGCTTTTGAGTATCTCGTTCCGTGCTCTATGTCCAATAAATACATTAGAGCAGGGCAATCTTTGTTTACATTGACCACTTTCTATATTTTACGTTCGATCTTAATATATTGGCTAGCGGGGTGTTCACATTTTGTTAACAGTTTTATCAAATTTATAGGTTACGAGGAGGACGTTAACGTTATGAAGAGAGGAATGCTCAAGCTCTATTCTTCTATCACGGTCGCAGCTATGGCATTTACGTTATCACCGGCTGCTGCAGTCAATGCCATCGGCGGGGATAATGAGATATCTCTTGTTACCGCTACCGACGGCGGTTCGCTTACCGCTACGCTGGAATGCGGCGGAGTAGATCTTATCAATACACAGGATCCTACGATCTCTTATGGAGACACATTGATATGTGATCTTAACTGGGAGATCCCCGACGGATTCACGCTTACTACAAGCGATGTACTTGTATATAACCTTCCCGATATCATCTCCTTCGAGCAGAAGACAGGCGATATCATGAACGGCAACGACGACATCGGTGACTACGAGATCGTAGGTCATCAGATAAGACTCAATTACACATCGGAAGATTTCTGTGCAGAAGATTCTCGTCACGGACATCTCGCTTTTGCAGGTTCTATCGAGAGCGATCCCAACGGCGGAAGAGATCCTGCTGATGTGGATATATCTTTCGAAGGTATAGCAGATATCACAGTTCATATCGTTCCACCTACTACTACGGCAAGCCTTGCTGTAGATAAGGTATTCCATGTACAGGACGACAGTGCACATATCTATACATGCACGATCCCTGTTACAGCTCACGGCGATCAGACAAATATCGTCGTAAGAGATACCATGTGGCCCGGTATGGAACTCTACGGCGGCATGCCCGTTATCTATACCGACTCCGGTCTCGATCCCAACTCTGTATTCACAGACCATACGGGGTTTGCCATGGAAGCAGGTGACGGAAGATCCTTCTCTACTACCATCAACAATCTCTCTGACGGCCAGACAGTATATGTATCCTATCGTGTACAGGTCAGAGATGAGATGTACGATTACGATCAGGCTACTGCTTTTATCAACGGTCTTTCCAATGCAAACGATTACTATCCCAACGGATACGAAGGTACTGTTACCAACAAGGTAAGCGTCAACAGCGATCAGGTACCTACACCTGTTGTAAAGCTCACGGCTATATACGGTTCCGGATACAGCTTCATGAAGTGGCGTTCCGCTCCTTACGGCGACGAGCTTACATACGGATATATCAGATGGCAGCTCTACGTTAATAAGATCACTAACGATACCATAAGCGAGGGATATATCGTAGATACTCTCCCTCAGAACAACTCTTTCGATCCCGCTAACGTTATCGTCTACAGCGGTGATCCGGGTTATGCGAGCTTCAATGCTGCAGATCAGGTTACCATCACTACTTCCGTAAACGACCAGGGCAGGACAGTCGTAAGATTCGACTTTACTCCCGAGTTCATAGCTAACCTCAAGGCAGTAAATAACGGCATCTACATCGAGTATCTTACGCATGTAGACTCCCAGACACAGGAGACAGTTCATTACGAGAACACGGCTTCTCTCTACTACAACGGTGTATATAACAGCACAAGAGCAGACAGCATCGATTATACAAAGCCCGCAGAGGTAGATAAGGTCGGTATCTATAATGCATCTACCGCTCCTTATGCCAACTACACCGTAAGCGTTAACCCTGCAGCTATGGATCTTGATCCCAACAGCGATTCACTTACTTTCACCGATACTATGGGTAGCGCATTGGATCTTGTTACGGGCTCCGTAGTCGTAAAGGATATCTATGGTAATGTCATCCCCAACGACACTCTCACATACGATCCTGCTACTCATACATTCACACTTACTCTTAATGACCAGCAGGCATATATCGTTACATACAGTGCAGCAGTCAACCTGGTAGCAGGTTCCACACTCGACGATACAAATGCAACGAATACATGTGCACTTACAGGCGTAGTAACAAGCGGCGAGGACGGAACAGTTGTCATCCGTTCAAGGGTATACGATAACTCAGCAAGCTCTTCCTCCGTTATAGGAGCAGCTACACTGAACATCATCAAGCACGATGACGATTCTACGGCAGAAGTTCTCTCCGGAGCTCAGTTCAGCGTACAGACAGCTGCTCTTTCCGGCAGCAATGTAACTACAGTAAGTGACTTTACTTCTGCTACTACGGATGCATCCGGCAGGATCAGCATCAACAACATCGCAAGAGGAACATGCTACATGATCACCGAGACAGATGCACCTTCGGGATATCAGCTCGACGATGCTCCCAGGTTCATCATCTTCTCAGAGAGCAGCAATTCAACTTATCCTTCTACCGTAACTTATAACGGCAGTACATACAGCGTAGAAGTCATCTCCAATACAAGAGCTTCTTATGATCTTTATATCGCAAATTCCGAGATCGTAACCGGCTCTAATCCTCAGCCGACCCAGCCTACAGAGACTTCGGCTCCCACGGAGACCACACAGCCTTCAGAGACCAGTACTCCTACACAGACTGCAGCTCCCTCTGAGACAACAGCAGCTCCTTCGGCTACAACAACTACGACCGAGACAACGACTACGCCTTCAGTCGATGCAACAGCAGCAACAACTGCCGCTACGACAGCCACAGAGCCTTCCGTTGACGCATCTGCTGCTACAAGACCTACAACAACGACAACTACTACAACAGCTCCTTCTGAGACTACGGCTCCCGCACCCAGCATCCTCGGTGCATCCAGAGTCCAGAACGAAGAGGCAGATCCTACCACCGCTTCTTCCGAGGAGACAACAACTACTACGGCTCCCGCAGCTACACCTACGGCAGCTCCTTCCGGTACTTCTTCAACACCCAGCACAGGTGAATCCGGAAATGCTACTGTACTTGTAGGAACCATAGTGATCGCAGCTGCAGCCCTTTGCTTCGTATTCTATGTAAGGAAGTCGAAGAAAGAACATAACTAAGCCAATGACCTCGTAACACTATAAAAAGAGCGGTGACCTTCGGGCCATCGCTCTTTTTATATCTTAGTTCTTTATTTACAGATATCAGGGATCACATCGAACGTCCCGTCAGCTTTCCTGCAAGGGAGAAGATAACAAAGACCGCAATATCGGTAACTACGATAGTGGAACCTACAGGAGTGCCCGCTACGATGGCAATGCCCATTCCCGTAAGTGCACAAAGGACCGATATGACCGCAGAACATATCGTAACTGACCTGAAGCTCTTAAAGACCCTCATGGCTGACATAGCAGGGAATACTACAAGAGCCGATATGAGAAGAGAACCTACGAGGTTCATTGCAAGTACTACGATGACCGCGATCACGGCAGCGATTATAAGGTTATAGATATCCGCCTTCGTGCCTGTAGCACGCGCAAAATCGCCGTCGAAAGTAACAGCGAATAACTTGTTATAGAAGAACAGGAAGAGCAAGACCACCACTACGGATACTGCTATGCAGAGGATAACGTCTTCCTTTGATAACGTAAGGATAAGGGCGGAACCGAAAAGCGTACTGCATACATCTCCCGATACATTGCCGGAAGTGGGAAATATGTTCATGAGAAGATAACCCATGGCAAGGGCACTTACCGAGATCATGGCAACGGATGCGTCTCCCTTGATCTTGGTATATCTGCTGCCGCCGAGTATCAGGATCGCACATAAGACGGTCACGGCCATGGTAAAGAGAGTGTCGTTCGATAAACCTACTACGGTAGCTACGGAGATCGCTCCGAAGGCTACGTGTGAAAGTCCGTCACCTATAAAAGAGAACCTCTTTAATACGAGAGTTACTCCCAGAAGGGAAGCGCATAATGCGATCAGTACACCTACGATAAGAGCATATCTTACAAAAGGGATCTGGAGATATTCTATGAACTTAGACCAGGTTGCCGCCACTTGATATCTCCTCCTTTGTGATATTCTCTCCGAAGTTCATAACATGCGTAGCGTACTTCCTCGGAGCCTCTACGTCGTGAGTGATCATTATTATCGTTATCTTATCTTCCCTGTTGAGCTTCTTTATTAGTCCGTAAAGCTCCTCGGTAGCTTTGGGATCCAGTCCGGTAACAGGCTCGTCCAGCAGTAAGATCTTGCCTGTAGCGCAGAGTGCTCTTGCAAGAAGGACTCTCTGCTGCTGACCTCCCGAAAGCTCACGATAGCATCTCTTGGCAAGGTCCTTTATGCCGAGCCTTTCCATGTTCTCCAAAGCCTCCGCCTTCTCTGCCTTTGTATAGAAAGGTCGAAGTCCCGTCTTGCCCTGAAAGCCGGATATGACAACTTCGGTAACTGATGCGGGAAAATCCTTCTGCAGCTGTGTCTGCTGGGGAAGATAACCTATCTTGTTCTTCTCAAGTCCGTCTCCGTAGGTGATGGTGCCCGCAAGAGGCTTTCGAAGACCCAACACAGTCTTCATGAAAGTAGACTTACCGGTTCCGTTCTCGCCGGTGATACACCAGTACTCACCGGCATTCACCTCGAAGTCGAGGTGTTCTGCGAGGACTATGTTCTCATAACCCAATGTAAGATCCGTACACTTAAGAAGCGCCATTTGCACACGCCTCGCACAGACCATAGAATACTGTTCTTCTGGAATTAACGGTAAATCCGTGATGAGCCTTTATATGGTCCATAAGGCCCTTTACCTCATCGCACTCCATGTGGATAAGCTTACCGCAGGATTCACACTTTAAGTGATAGCAGTGGTCCTTGCACACATGGTCGTGCTCCGGAACGAACTCGTAGCATGCGCTTGAACCTTCGTCTACTACATACTTGTTAAGAAGGCCTTCCGCAACGAGCTTCTCGAGCTGCCTGTATACGGTAGCAGTTCCTATTGAACTTCCGCCTTCTTTCATGCATGAGCATATCTCTCCGGCAGTAACGTGCTTACCGGGGATAGATTCAAGATAAGACAGGAGTTCTTCCTTATGCTTTGTCTTATATGCCACAATACTTTCCTCACTTATATAATAATTATGAGAATCATTTTCACATTTTACTATGCAGAGGAGTTTTGTCAAGCAATGACCTTATGGTACAATCTCCCCATGCGTAAAGGACTTGTATTGGAAGGCGGAGCTATGCGCGGCTTATTTACCGCGGGCGTACTCGATGTATTTATGGAAAACGGCATTACTTTCGACGGTGCCGTAGGAGTTTCGGCAGGTGCCTGCTTCGGAGCCAACATAAAGTCTCACCAGATAGGAAGGACCATAAGGTATAACAAGAAGTTCTGCGACGAGTGGAGATACAGATCCTATCGCTCCCTTCTTCTTACCGGAGATCTTTACGGCGGGAACTTCTGCTACCACGAGCTCCCCGATAAGCTGGATATCTTCGACACCGAGACTTTCGCCAATGATCCGATGGAATTCTTTGCTGTCGCAACGGATTGTGTTACCGGAGAACCCGTCTACCATAAGCTTACGGACGGCGGTTACGAAGATCTCGAGTGGATACGTGCTTCAGCATCAATGCCCCTTGCCGCGCGTGTCGTAAAGATCGGTAACAGGCGTCTCCTTGACGGAGGTATATCGGATTCGATCCCGCTCCAATTCATGGAAGATCAGGGCTATGACAGAAATGTCGTCATATTGACCCAGCCGGCAGATTACGTTAAACATAGCTATAAAAAAGTCATGCCCGTTGTTAAGGCCGCGCTTCATAAGTATCCCAATGTGATCGAGCGCATCCGCACAAGACATGAGATGTATAACGCACAGACTACGTATGTAAAGGTAAAAGAAGACGCGGGCTGTGCTTTTGTAATAAGACCTCCCGAAGCACTTGGTGTCGGCGCCTTAGAAAAAGACCCCCTGCAGATGCAGAGAGTCTATGATATCGGTCGTGATGCCGGACTGGCTTCCTTAGATGCCGTAAAGGCTTTCCTCGGTTAACCGCCGAATACCTCAGCGGCAACACCCGTTGCAGCAAGTATTGCAAAGAGAACGACGGAAAGCACTACCGCGATGATCGCACAGCAGAACTTGGATCTTGCAAAGTTCTTAACGTTCTTGTTAGATGTTCCTCCGAATGCAAATACAAGAAGGATGATAAAACCGACCACCGGAATAGCGAACAGCAGCTCATATCCGAAATAGCCCCACATACTGATAGGCTGGTACTCAGCCGATACATTGTTATCACTCATTATGAATAACCTCCCTTATCAAAACTTTTCCCATTATATCACATCAAACAACAGTCGTTATGTAACAATTGTTACATATTCTTTATGAGTTCTTCTCTGACGCTGTCCATCCTTGTGTCTGAGATGCCGAAGTCCATCTCCTTATAGTTCCATGCGGCTCTTCCGATATTGAACTTATTGAAGACATTGCCGATGATCTTATACCATGCCAGAGTCTCTTCGGGAGCCGCTCTGTCAATGACACCGTACTCACCGCAGTAAAGATCCACATCGCGCTCCTTGGCTACGGCTATAGCTTCGGCAAAGATATCCTCGAAATATCTTTCGCTTAAGATCGTATCTTCAGGATAATTGTCGAATCCGGTGGATACCTGCTCTATATTCTTACGGGAACCCTCAGCCATGACCTTATATGTATCCTTTACTGATACCCTGTAGGAAGTATCCATCGTAGCGATCCAGGGAGCACCCTGATGAGTAAAGATCAAAGGCTCGTAGCAGTGGAAGTTATATACGATATTCTCGTCATACGGTATAGCAAGATCCTTAACGGCCTCCACGCTATTGTTGTAGTAACCGCCCACTAAGATCTTGATGTCGGGAGCATACTTTCTTACTCTCTCGATGCACTTTCTCGAGATCTCATTCCAGAGGTCGCAGTACTCCTTCTTGGTAACTTCGTTAAGAAGCTCAAAGGCAAGCATATCGGAATCCTTGCCGTACCTCTTAGCGAATCTGTCCCAGAGCTTATAGAACCTCTCCTGGTAGTCCTCAGACTCGAAGAAGCCCTTCTCACCGTGGAACTCGTCGAAGGAATAACCGAAAGTCCTGTGAAGATCAAGGATCATGTTAAGACCGTACTTGCGGCACCATGCTATGGCGTTATCGATATAGCTGTATCCGCCTTCCTTAACGGTACCGTCCTTCTCTTCGATAAGATCGTAATCTACGGGAACTCTTATATGGTCGAGCCCCCAGCTCTTAATTACCTCTATATCCTTCTCTGTAACGAAAGTATCGTAACGCTCCTTGGTATGGTCACACTGTGAGAGCCATCCTCCGAGATTGACTCCGTGCTTAAATCCAGTGAACTCACGCATCTTTTATTCCTCCTGAAGTCTTCTTAACTACTGTCTCATACATTATCGTCATAAGTACCAGCGCCGCCGTCAGATACACGGGAAAGACCTTAACGCTGATATGTTCTGCTATAACTCCGAATACGGGCGGCATAAGAGTCGTTCCCACATAAGCAGCCGCCATCTGTATACCTACCATCGCCTGTGACTTATCCCTTCCGAAATGCACCGGAGTGGAGTGGATTATGCTGGGGTATACCGGAGCACACCCGAAACCTGTTACTATAAGTCCGATTATAACCGTAATATCAAAAGGAAGGAATATCAGTATTATTCCTGCGGCGATAACACCTTCTCCTATCCTCATCATCTGATCGTCGTTAAACTTCATGGTAAGAAATCCCGACAGAGCTCTTCCTGCGGTAATACCAAGGAAGAACATTCCGGCGAATCCCGCCGCCTTAGCAGCATCTATTCCCCTTCCGAATACCATATAGCCTGAAGCCCAAAGAGAACATGTCTGCTCTATCATGCTGTAGCAGAAAAAGGTGAGCATTATCTCCTTAGCGCCCTTGAACCTGATAACATCCTTAAGCGGGATAGGGCGTCCTTTATACTCGTCTTCCCCGCTTGCGGCAGTATCTTCCTTGCCTGCCTTCTTCCACAAAGGAAGTGAGACAAAAAGGATCGCGGATAATACGACCTGAATGATACCTACGATCCTGTATCCGTTATTCCATGCCCTGCCGCCGGTAAGAACGGCGCTCATGATATACGGACCTGTTGAAGCTCCTACTCCCCACATACAGTGAAGCCAGCTCATATGTCTGCTCTTGTAGTGAAGTGCAACATAGTTATTAAGAGCCGCATCGACAGATCCTGCGCCTAATCCGTAAGGGATAGCGATAACGCAAAGCATCCAAAATCTTGTTGATATTGAGAATCCCAGAAGCGCAAGAGCAGTAGTAGCAACACTTATGGCAGTAAGCCTTCCCGTACCGAACTTCTTGGTAAGGCGATCGCTCATAAGGCTTGATACTACGGTACCTGCGGATATTATGAAGAATACTATTCCGGAAAAAGAAACAGGGACGTCAAACTCCCTGTACATGATAGGCCAAGCGCCTCCGAGCAGGGAATCGGGGAGTCCCAGGGATATGAAGCTTACATAGATAACAGCCAAAAGCAGAGCGAACATATCGAAGGGACCCTCCTCTTCTTACCCGTATCTCTAGAATACTCATAGGCACTTCCCGTAACTATCAGATTTGTGTCATTTATTTACTAATGATGAAGTATATCTGTGCTTTCATGAGGATCGGGTTCTTACTCTCAGAGCAATGCGATATCGGGAGCAAAGAACTACTCCATCGTGAAACAGTCAGTGATATCCGATGTAATTTCACGATGGATTTCACGATAAAAGCATTCATCGTGAAAAAGCCCGTGAAATCGTGCAAGATTTCACGACGGATCTCACGACAGACAAATAAACAACCACCGACACAGGTCGATGGTTGTTTGCATTCACGTTTATAAAGATCTGAGGATCACTCGGGTGCTCCGTCTACTGTATGGCTTCCGGAATATTCCCATGAATCAACCGAGAAGTTGATCCCCGAGCCGCCGTCTGCGGGAGTTACAAGATATAATCCCGTTCCTTCTTCGTACTGGTCGCTGTCATCGTCTCCTATCCTTCTTCTTTCACCGTTAGACAGATCGATAAACCACATACCGTCTTCTTCGTATACCTTCTCAACCTCTGCATACTCGATCGTAAAATCATCGGTACCGATATTATCTTCGATCATCTTATCGTCGAACTGCGCCTTGGCAAGAGCTACCTCACCGCCCATGGTCTCCACCTTGAATCCCTGACTGTCGTTAACGGTAGGAAGCATCACAAATAAGAAGATACCTGCGGCTATTGCCAGAAGACACATTATAAATGAGAATATCTTGGCACCGATATTCTTTCTGTAGCAAATGTGATAAGGGTCTCTCTCATCTACTCCAAGCTCTACAGTCTCTCCTACTTGTATCTGTCTTTTTAAGTTAGTGAGATCATCCTCCTGGAATGCCTGATACATCTGACCTTCGTAATAGTACTCGAATACGGGCGCAACACATACGATCGTGTGATAATGTCCCATGTCATTATCCGATCCGCTTGCGGTCTTTACATAGCCGATGCATCTTGCGCTGACCGGATTCTTAGAGGTTCTGTTATTCCTGACTATATTCACGATAGTAACTGCCGCAAGGAATAAGCCTCCAAGAAGGAAGAACCACGCTCCCGTTGTTACGAACGCCTTAGCGTACCCGATCTTCGGAGCCAATGCGGTCGGAAGTATGACAGCAAGTCCGATGGCGATACAGATAAAACTGCCGACACCTCTGGGCAGCTTCACCTGACCGGGACGCTCCTTGATCTCTGTATTTGCAGGGAATGCGGCAACTATTCCGAAGAGAACAAAAAGACCGCCGAAGATGTAAAGGATCAAGCCCGGCTTACCCATCACGGAGCAAATGATCATGGAGATGACTGCTGCAAAAAAGATTACCGGTCCGGAATACTTGAGGATATTCTTAGCCATAGAATCCTCAGGCTTAAAGGTGTCCGTCACCATGTCCCTGGCATATTCAAAGCTCTCCCGAATGATAAGTGCGCGCTCTGCATCATCTGTCGTAGGTGAAGTGCTGAAATGATAACACTTCATATCGTCGTAGTATCTCATAGATCTACCCCCCTATATAAAATCTATCCCTGCCCATTATTATATATCAATTCGTTGGCGAATAATATGCGAAACCGTATGTTAAAACCCCCGTTTCTGCCAGAGATAACGGGGGTTTTGGGGCATTCAAGCCAAAGTGTACTATCGATCAATAATACTTAGCGAACTCCGCGGGATGAGGTATCTTCATAATCTCCTCGTTATCCTTTCGAAGCCTCTTTATAAGCTGCGTAAGAAGCCTTTCGGGGAATACGCCTCCTGCCGTTAAGTAGTCATGGTCCTTCTCAAGCTCATCCAGTGCCTCCGACAGGCTTGAAGGAAGACCTGTTATCTTCTTCTTTTCCTCCTCTGAGAGATCGAAGAGATTAAAGTCATAAGGACCCCATCCCTTCTCGTGAGGATCGATCTGATTCTTTATGCCGTCAAGACCCGCCATAAGGATAGCAGCATAAGCATAGTAGGGATTACATGTAGCATCGGGATTACGAAGTTCGAACCTCTTGGCATCAGGTGTCTTGGCATATGCGGGGATACGTATTACCGCAGATCTGTTAGCCATGGCATATCCGATGGTAACGGGTGCCTCGAACCCCGGAACAAGTCTCTTATAGGAATTGGTGGAAGGATTCGTGATGGCGCAAAGAGATCTTGCATGTGTAAGAAGGCCTCCTATAAACCACATTGCTTCCTGACTTAGCTGCGCATAATTATCAGGATCGTAGAAGACAGGCTTGCCGTCCTTTTTAAGGAGCATATGTACATGCATTCCGTTACCGGCTTCACCTGCCAAGGGCTTAGGCATAAGCGTAGCTGTCCTTCCCTCCATGACGGCCTCGTTCTTTATAACGTACTTTGCTGCCATTGTATCGTCGGCAAGCTTTAACATATCCCCGAGCTCGACTTCGATCTCCATCTGACCGCAGCCTCCGACCTCGGGGTGATGGTACTTGACTTCGATCCCCCAGTCCTCCATCGAAAGGCACATATTGGAACGGAGATCGTTACATACATCTTGAGGAAGGCTTGTGTGATAACCCTTGCCGTGAGCTATCTGATAGCCGTTGTTGTTATATTCCGATGCGGATGCCCAGTGAGCCTGCTTTGCATGGATGGAAGATGTGACATTGCCGTCGGAGATATCGTAGATAACATCGTCGAAGATATAGAATTCATACTCGGGACCTATTATCATCTGATCTGCGATGCCCGTTTCCTTCATATATTCCAGAGCCCTTATGGCGACATTTCGAGGATACTGGTCGAAAGGCTTATTCTCGGGAACGCAGATGACTTTAACGTCACCTATCATGGAGAGTGTGGGAACTTCCGCATATCTGTCGATAACAGCGGAATCAAGGACAGGTACGAATACCATATCACTGTTCTCGACGGGAGCATAACCGTAATTGGAACCGTCAAAGCCGATACCCTGAGTCATAGTCTTCTCTGACAATCTCTTGGCGGGGATGCTCAAGTGTCTCCACTGACCGTCGATATCCGTAAGCTTGAAATCGACGAACTCGATACCGTTGTCTTCGATCATCTTAAGAACATCCTGAAGTGTCTTGCTCATAATAGAAACCTCCGTATCAAAATTAATATATACCGTAATTTTATTTTACTATATACGGAGATCGTGATGTGAGATCAAATCGATCTTTCTATCTTCTTCCTGTTGATAAAGAAATAACCGAATTCGTATATCGCCTGGCAGATCCAGCCGATGGCGCATCCGTATGCTTCCGCTACGATACCCATCTTAGGTACGAAGATCCATACGATGATCGCGCGAACTGTTATCTGAAGGATGGTGGATATAAGGGAGATATGCATCTTGCCTACTCCCCTTGCAAATCCCTGGACGGAATTGACGATGCAGGCAAGAAGAAAGATATAGGCCTTTACCGACAGATAGGATACGCCCATTGAGATGATCTGAGTAGAACCTTCGGGAGATAAGAGCACCATAAGAGGGTGCTTCAGGAACATTACGAGGGTGAATATGATCGGAAAGTAACAAAGTGAGACAAGAAGTCCCTTTCGCACAGTTTCCTTAACACGTTCTCTTGAACCTGCTCCCCTGTTCTGGGCAGTACAGGTCATTATGCCGCTTCCTATGCTCTGGGCGGGAACACATGCAAAATCATCTACTCGGCATACCGCGTTGAAGGCATCTATGGTGATGACTCCCTGAGCATTGATTGTACTCTGGATAAAGAGCTTTCCGACAGGCTGGGCAGCCTGCTGCAAGGCAGTAACGGAACCTAAGGATAATGTCTTCTTAAGAAGAGCCGTATCTATATGCATATCATTTCGAGACAACCTCAAGAGATCGACCTTGGCGTGGATATATACCATGCAGGCAATAACGCTTATTGCCTCCGCGATGACGGTAGCAAGACCCGCACCTTCTACTCCCATATGAAGGACCCCTATAAAGAGCAGGTCCATAAGGACATTAAGGCCGCAGGAGATACCGAGGAATACAACGGGCATTGCCGTGTTGCCGATGCCTCGAAGGGAGTGGGACATTATGTTGTACTGAAAGGTAAAGAGGAAACCTACGAACATTATGCGCAGATATACTGCCGCTTCCTTTGCGACTTCGGAAGGAGTATTCATCCACAGGAGAATGTGGTCTGCCAGGATAAAGCCTGTAAGAAAGACTGCCAGTGAGAAAAAGAGGCCGAATATAAATGTTGTAGCAAATTCCCTCTTGAGCTTATCGTATTCCTTAGCACCGTAGAGGCGCGCCATGATTATGGAAGCCCCCATGCCAAGGCCTGAAGCTCCGAGGATCATAAGTGTCATTAACTGATTAGAGGCGGAACATGCCGCCAGCGGATTTTCACCCAAGAGCTTACCGATTATCACGGAATCCGCCATATTGTATGAAAGCTGCAGAAAGTTTCCGAAGATCATGGGGATAGCGTACATGATTATGTGGGTGAAGATATTACCCTTTGTCATGTCATGTGAGCTTTTTGCCATGATATTCCTCCATCACACGGTATGTATACCGTTTGCATTGCTTTATAATATAACACACAAGATCCGGGGGGACGGTTATGCAATACAGAAAAGACATCTCGCTTCTGGGCTACGGCTGTATGCGTTTTACCACAAAGAACAACAAGATCGACTTCGAGAAAGCCGAGAAGGAATTTATGCGCGCATATGATCTGGGCGTCAATTATTTTGACACCGCATATATCTACCCCGGAAGCGAAGACGTTGTCGGCAAGATCGTCGAGAAGAACGGCATAAGAGATAAGATAAAGATCGCCACCAAGCTTCCGCAGTATATGGTCAAGAGCACCGCAGCTCTGGACAGGTATTTTGACGAAGAGTTAAAGCGCCTCAGAACAGACTACGTAGACTATTACCTCATGCACCACATGACAGATGTTGCTCAGTGGGAGAACCTTGTTGCTCTCGGCATCAAGGACTGGATAGAGAAGAAGAAAGCCTCAGGTCAGATAAGACACATAGGCTTCTCCTTCCACGGCAACACGGATATGTTCCTTAAGATATTGGAGGCCTACGACTGGGAGATGTGCCTTGTCCAGTATAACTACATGGATGAGATAACCCAGGCGGGCAAGAAAGGCGTTCAGGCGGCAGCCGCCAAAGGCATCCCCGTGATGATAATGGAACCTTTAAGAGGCGGAAGGCTCGTTAATCTTCTTCCCGAGAAAGCCAAGGAGGAGATAAAGAACGACCCTCACGGCTGGAGCGCGGCAGAGTGGTCCTTCAGATGGCTCTGGGATCAGGAGGAAGTAACCTGCGTACTGTCAGGCATGAACGATATCCCCATGATCGAAGAGAACTGTAAGATCGCATCCGATGCAAAGGCAGGCTCCTTCGGTAAAACGGAATTCGAACTTCTGTCCAAGGTCAAAGGCTATATCAACGAGACATTCAAGGTCAACTGCACCGGATGCAGATACTGTATGCCCTGCCCCAAAGGCATCGACATCCCGGGTATCTTCTCCTGCTATAACCGCATGTATTCGGATAATAAAGCAACCGGAAGAGAAGACTACTTCCACACCATCGCACTTCACAGAGAACCGGCAGACGCTACCCTCTGTATCGAATGCGGCAAATGCGAGAAGCACTGCCCTCAGAATATTCCCATAAGAGAGAAGCTTAAGGAGGCGGATAAAGACCTTCGGGCATTCCCCTTCAATCTCCTGTTCGGGGCCGCCCGAAGAGTCATGGTGGGAAAGAAAAAGAAGTAAACAAAAGATGCCGCCTCACATATACGAGACGGCATTCTTTTATCAGTGAAAAACTATTATCAGTTCTCGAACTTATACTCCGTAACAGACTTGAATGTCTCGCCTGCCTTAACAACAGGGCGCTTGAATGCGGGATTCTTGATACCCTCGTTAACAGAGTTGGGATAGCACTGAGTCTCAAGCGCGATACCGTTGAAGCTTCCGTAAGAAGCACCGTTCTTACCCTTGATCGAAGGGATATTCTCACCTGTGTACATCTGGATACCGGGAAGGTCTGAAGAAACGCTCATCTTGATCCCTGAATCCTTGGAATATACTTCTGCGCAAAGACCGAACTTATCGCCCTTGGTAAGACGGAAATTGTGATCTACGGGAGCGCTGGAAGCATCGAATACCTTAGAAGAAGAATAGTCGTAATCAGTACCCTTAAGGTCTACGAACTCGCCTGTAGGGATAAGGCCTGCATCGATAGCTGTATAAGCGTCTGCATAAAGCTTAACCTCGTGTCCGAAGATCTTGCCCGTCTCATTACCGTTAAGGTTGAAGTAGCTGTGATTAGTAGGATTATAGACAGTGTCCTTATCAGTATCGAGAGTATATGTGAGGCGGAAGATATCACCGTCAACATCGTATCTTACACGCATCGTTCTGTTGCCGGGGAAGCCGTCCTCCATATCCTTTACAACATACTTGAAAGTAACAGATGACTCGCTCTGAGATTCGATCTCGAAGTCCTTCTTATGCATACCGCCGTCAAAGCTTGTATGAAGGTTATTAGCGCCTTCGTTAACTTCCATGTCGTAGATCGTTCCGTTAAGATCGAACTTTGCATTAGCCGTACGGTTAGCGATAGGTCCTACTACAACACCGAAGAAAGCGGGATTGTTAAGATAGTCGGATGCATTATCGAATCCGAGAACGACGTCTCTTACCTTGCCGTCCTTACCCTTTACCTCGAGCTTCATGAGAGCCGCGCCGAAGTTAGTTACCGTTGCCTTGCTGATCGAGCCGTTGCCTTTAAGTTCTAATGTAGATGACATATTATCCTCCTGATATCAGATCTTTATAGAGATCGTATTCTTGCCTGTTAATTCCTTCGTCCTCTCGTCAGGCTGGCCTAAGCCTACGAAGAGTGTTGAAGATGCGCCTCTGGCTTCTCTTATGCCTTCCTCGTCTACTGTGGTAAATGCAGATGCAGGCACCTTCACCTCGACAGTTGCCTTACCGCCTGCTGGGACTGCAACTCTCTCAAAAGCTGCAAGGTGAGGATGCAATGTCTCGTTAACGTCGTCGTTCTTAACATAGATCTGCACTACCTCTTCACCTGCTACGGAAGAATCGTTAGTAAGCTCCACTACGACTGAGATGCCGTCCTTGGAAGCGGAAGCGAAGTCCTTGCCGTTCGCCTTGGCATCCGTTACCTTGATGTCACTGTAATTAAGTCCGTATCCGAAAGGATAAAGAGGAGTAGTCTCGATATATCTGTAAGTCCTGCCCTTCATGGAGTAATCCGTGAACTCGGGAAGATCTTCCGTGGAATTATAGACAGTAACGGGAAGCTTAGCTGAAGGATTGACCTCGCCCGTTAAGATCTTGGCGATCTCATATCCGCCGAGAGCTCCGGGATACCACGCCTGAAGTACTGCCTTGCAGTTGGAATCTGCGTCACGAAGATCCATGGCACTTCCTGTCATCATGATGACGATAACGGGTACATCCTTCTCCTTAGCAGCCTTGAAGACATTATCGCAGAGAACTCTCTGAGACTCGGGAACACGAAGGTCGATCTTATCGCCTGATGCGAACTGATTACCCGTATCTCCTTCTTCTCCCTCAAGATTCTCGTTAAGACCCAGAACGAGGATAGCAAGATCAGAATGCTGCGTTGCGGTGATCGCCTCCGATATCCTGTTGAATTCTCTTGCAAGGTTGTCAGGCTTCTTCTCGTATATATCGCAGCCTTCGGAATAGAGGATCCTTGTGTCAGGCATAGCCTTGCGGATACCTTCGATAACAGTAATGTGCTGAGATGCCGTTCCGTGATAATTACCTTCAAGTGCCTTGCGGCTGTCTGCGTTGGGACCGATAACGGAGATCGTCTTGAACTTATTAAGATCAAGAGGAAGTATATTGTCGTTCTTAAGAAGGACTACGGACTCTGCTGCTGCCTTGGAAGAAAGCTTAAGGTGCTCGTCGCATTCTACCTTCTCATAAGGGATATCATCGAATTCCGTCTTTTCGAAGAGACCCAAGAGGAATCTTGTAGTAAAGAGTCTTATGGCAGCCTGCCTTACAGTCTCTTTCTTGACCTTACCCTGCTTTACTGCCTTGTCCAGTACAAGATAAGTACAGCCGCAGTTAAGATCGCATCCTGTGTTGATTGCAAGTGCGGCACTGTCCTCCATGCATTTCGTTACTCTGTGATTCTCATGGAAATCGCGAAGCGCCCAGCAGTCGGATAAGTAGTGGCCCTCAAAGCCCCAGTCGCCTCTTAAGACATCGTTCATAAGATAGTCCTGCGCACATGCGGGCTGGCCGTTGACTCTGTTATATGCGCCCATTACGGACTCGACTTTACCTTCCTTGACACATGCCTCGAACTGAGGAAGATATGTCTCGTAAAGATCTTTTTTTGTTGCCTTTGCATCGAAGCTGTGCCTTACAGCTTCAGGACCTGAATGCACCGCGAAATGCTTAGCGCACGCAGCAAGCTTCATGTGCTCGCCGTCACCTTGCAGACCCTTTATAAAGGGAACGGCAAGATCTGCTATAAGAACGGGATCCTCACCGTATGTCTCCTGTCCTCTTCCCCACCTGGGATCACGGAAAAGGTTGACGTTGGGAGACCAGTAAGTAAGTCCCTTATATATATCTCTGTCTTCAAGCTTAGAGAAAGCATTATACTTAGCTCTTCCCTCTTCTGCTATTACTTCACCGACTTCACCTAAGAGCTCCTTGTCCCAAGTAGCTCCAAGTCCGATAGCCTGAGGGAACATAGTAGCCGTTCCTGCTCTTGCTACTCCGTGAAGACCTTCATTCCACCAGTTGTATTCCGGGATTCCAAGTCTCTCGATGGCGGGAGCATCGTATCTTAACTGGGATATCATCTCTTCGGTCGTCATCTGATCGACCAGTTCCGTCGCCTTAGCTAATGCTTTCTGTCTGTCCATATGTAGCCCTCGCTTATTAAAGTCACTATCTCAATTTTACAGGATATTCCGGTGAAGGTATTAACAATTCTTGCTCTGTTATTGACATATATTGCTATATTCGTAATAATGCACTTAAGCTAGTAAAGGAGAGAACACTATGGAATTTGATCCGGACAGAAGCTATAACCAACCTATTAGGGATTTTGTTAAGCGTACGGTCATCGATGAGGTCGAGGACATCATCTTCGCCCCCAACTGTAATATACGTATCTGGTATAACTTCCAGGTGGAATCCTACCCCAAGCACAGCCATACGGCAGCTGAAGTAGTCATCCCCGTCGAGAACAGCTACAAGTATATAGCCGACGGCAGAAGATTCCATTTGAACTGCGGAGATATCCTTATCATCCCGCCTTCTATACCTCACGAAGTCGAGTGTGATTCTGAAGGCAAGAGATTCGTATTCTTATTCGAGCTGGATTTTCTAAAGAGAATGTATGACTACGACGATCTGGCGGAGTTTCTCAAAGAACCTCAGCTTATTAACTCCATTACACACCCGGATACTTATAAGAAGATATATAACTTCTTCCTCGAGATTGTAGAGATCTACTTTAACTACATGGGCAAAGTGTATGAGATGAGTATCTTCTCCAGGCTTACCGAAATATTCGCGATCCTTGCACAGGATGAATCTTCATTGAAGATGGTCAACTTCACCAACGATAAGCAGCATAAGAACTTCTATAAGTTCAAGAGCCTTATCGCCTATATCAATACTCATTACATGGATAACATCAGTCTGGAATATGCTGCAACCTTCGTGGGATTCTCCAAGTTCCACTTTGCAAGACTCTTCAAGGAATTCACTAACTCATCCTTCTACGACTATCTCTGCCACAGGAGGATAATCGCAGCTAAGACCCTTCTTGAAGATGACAGCTTATCGATAACCGAAGTCGGAAGGATGTGCGGATTTACTAATCAGTCTACATTCACGAGGTCCTTCTCCGCTCATGCAAACTGTACTCCGTCTAAGTACAGGCAGCAGATAAGACAGGCCAGACTCTGATATTGATATCTTATTTTTGCACAAGAAAAACGCGGAAGGAAAAACCTTCCGCGTTTTGTTTGTAACTTGTACTTCGATCAACCCTTTACGGCACCGAGTGCAACACCTGCAACGATGTATCTCGAAAGTAAGAGATAGATGACGATAAGAGGCAATACCGTAAGGAAAAGTCCGAGGTAGATAGCACCGTACTCTGTTCTGTAGATATCACCCTTAAGAAGTGAGACCATGACAGGCATTGTCTTAAGCTCACTCTTTGTAAGAAGTATCATAGGAGTAAAGAGGTTATTCCAGGATCCTACGAATGAGAAGATAGCCTGTGTAGCCATAGCCGGCTTCATGATAGGAAGAACGATCCTGTTGAATGTGTAGAACTCGTTCGCTCCGTCAACTCTTGCAGACTCAACGATCTCGATTGAAAGTGAAGCCTGAAGGTACTGTCTCATGAAGAATACCATCATGGGAGCAGCGATTGAAGGAAGGATCAACATCAGGTGGTTGTTTGTGAGATGAAGCTTGTAGCACATCTGATAGAAACCGATAGATGTTACCTGTCCGGGGATCATCATGACACCCATGATGAAACCGAAGAATCCGTCTCTGAGCTTCCACTCATATGCTGTAAGAGCATATGCGGTAAGTGATGAGAAATAAACTGCAAGTGCCGTAGCACAAGTAGATATTATAAGTGAATTCTTAAAGCCTACTGCTACGTTGAAGTCCTTACCCTGGAATACCTTCCAGTTATTCTGGAGATACTTTGAAGGGATAAGAGATACCGCGTGTGTCTGGATCTCAACTGAAGATCTCGTAGCGTTTACGAGAAGGAGCCAGAAAGGCATTAAGCAGAGGAGAAGGAGAATGATACAAACGATGTAGATGACCGTCATGTATACAGGGTTCTTCCTCTTATTGATCGCGGAAGGCTTCTTGAGCTTTGTTGTTGCAACCTCAGCCATTTAAGCCACCCCCTTTGCCTTAAGTTTTGCTTCCTTGATAGCCTGCTTACGAAGCTTCTTAGCCTTCTCAGCATCTCTGTCACGCATAAGCCAGAACAGAAGGGATGAGAATACTACGATGATAGCCAACATTATAAGTGAAGCTGCAGCGGCTCTGTTGTAAAGGTAAGCGCCGGAGAAAGCCTGCTTATAGATGAATACGTTGGTCGTAAGTGTGGCGTTATCAGGTCCTCCGTTGAGGAACAACAAAGGAATATCGAACATGTTGAGACCACCGATAAGCGATGTTACAAGTGAGAACAACAAGATGGTCCTGATGCTCGGGATCGTTACGTAGATGAATGTCTGAACTCTGTTAGCTCCATCCATCTCGGCTGCCTCGAATATTGAAGGATCAATACCGATTACACCGGATATCAACGTGATCATTGTGTAGCCGAACCACATCCAGAACTGGATGAAAGCTACAATGTTCTGACCATTAGCTTTCTTGATCAGGAAATTCTGAGCGGAATCCACGAAGTGGAATCTTATCAGAAGGTCATTTACCGGACCGATAGGGTAGCCGAAGAATGCGTTGAACATGATAGCTACCGTAGCTGCCGTGATAATGTTAGGCATATAAAAAGCGACTTTGAAAAGTCCCTGACCTTTGATCTTGCTTCTATTATCCGTAAACCATGCGGTTAAGAGAAGCGCGAGTCCCATCTGAGGGATAAAGTTCATGATCCAGATCTTCCAAGTATTACCGAAAGACTGCTTGAACTGGCTCGTTGCAAGTACTTCCTTGAAGTTCTTAAGGATGTCTTCCTCAAGTATATGAGGTGTAGTATTAGCTGCACCCTTAAGGTCAGTAAATGCGATAAATACCGTGTATACGATGGGATATAACGTAAAGAGTGCAAATGCGACTACGAAGGGTATTGAGAAAATGTAGCCCCATTTTGCATAACTTATTCTTTTCTTGCCCATAAACACCCGCCTCGTTAAGTTGTGTTTGTTATAAAGACAACAAGAGGGCGGCTCTCGGCAACTCCGAGGCCGCCCCTTGCTGTAATTAGATGATTAAACTACGCGTAAGCGCCGCTATTATAATCGTCTAGTTTGTGAATCAGAGACCAAGGTTCTCAGATACGTATGTCTGGAAGTCCTCGATTGCTGCGTCACGATCCTTCTCACCGTGAGCGTAGTAACCAGCCTGGTTCTGCCACTCAGCGTTGATTGTCTCATCGTACTGTGTCATGCCTTCACCGGAAGCGAACTCATTAGCAGGGATGAATACTTCGAACATGTTCTGTCCACCGAGGAAGTCGGAGGAACCATCGGACATATCCATTACAACAGAAGATGCAACGGAGTCAGATGTGTATGTACCCTCAGGCATTACGCCATCCTCAGCGTAGTTGTCTGTAGAGATCATACCGTTAGCCCAGTAATACTGGAGACCTGTGTTTGTGCAATCAAGTGTGATCCACTCGATGATCTGGCCAACTGCTTCCTTCTTGTCGGAATCGTTGTTGCAAAGAACCCAAGAACCGCCCCAGAAGAAGCCTACAGGAGACTGACAAACAGCCCAGTCACCGTATGTGTTACCGTTTGTGAAATCGCCATCCTCGGGAGCAGCATCACCACCGCAGTGAGGAGCGATTGTGTAGTTAACGAGCCAAGCAGGTCCGAAGAAACCGAATACGGGCTTCTCACCGATACCAGCCATGTCTGCGAACCAAGCATCCTGCCAAGCAGATGTATCGTTGCAGTAACCGTTGTCGATAAGATCCTTAGCGATGTCAAGGAAAGACTCTCTGTTAGGATCGATGTTAAGAGCACCGTCTATAACCCATGCAGATGTGTCGGGCTGGTGCTTAACTACGTTCCACATATCACCGATAGAGGAAACGATAGCGATATCGTTAGCTGCAAGCTCATCAGCTGTATCCCAGAAAGCGTCCCAGCTGTTTGTGCCGGCACCGATCTGCTCAGCGATTGTATCGGGATCATCTGTTCCGAATACTTCTGTAGCGATGGATCTTCTATAAATGAAAGCACCACCGGTTGTCTGATAGCCAAGTGCAACTACCTTACCATCAGGGTTAGTACCGCACTGAACTGTATAAGGAGCAATTCCTGCCTCTTCGATCTTAGCGTCTACGTCAATACCGAGATCTTCGTAGGGAGCTGCGAAAGATGACATATCACCCTGTGTATACTTGATGATGAATGCTTCCTCACATACATACATATCAGGTGCATCTTCGCCACCGTTGAGCAATGCCTGGTCAAGAGCGGGCTGATACTGCTGTTCTGTTGTAGGGATAACTGTCTTGTTTACATAATACTGAGCAGCGAAGTCGGGATGTGTGTCAAGATAACACTGAACCATCATAGGAACTTCCTCAGTGAAAGCATAGAGATTAATAGGAGTCTTGCCTTCGTTATCGGGATCAGTAGCGGGATCTTCTGTGGTCTCACCTGTATCACCACTTGCTGTAGTTGTTGTTGTAGGAGTGTCGCCACCTCCCTGTGAATCGCCACCGCCGCAAGCTGTAGCAACTGCTGCCATCATGCAGAAACAGAGCATACCTGCCACAAATTTCTTCATAGTTTTTCCTCCTGATTTGTTGGAATGTTAGTTTTTCTGCTTACGCATTGTGTAGTTTGACTAAAATCCGGCCGGAAATTAGTATTTACATCGCAATGATACCCAAAAGCTCCTTACTTTTCTTTACCAATGTTGCTAAGTTTTTTGCATATATTGCTAAGTTTTGCACTTTGCACTAATTGAACCCCGTTTTTTTGAGTATTTTTGTCATATTATGTATAATCTGCTTACAAAACCGATAGGAAGCGATATTTATGCACGATCTTTTAAAATCTACCAGCCCCGGAATGAGATTCCTTACGGCAATATTTAACCTGATAATGGCGAACCTGTTCTTTATGGTCACCTGCATTCCGATAATTACTATCGGCCCTGCACTTACTTCTTTATATAAGATTACCTTTGAGATATTAGACGGAGAAGAAGTCTTCCTCTTATCCGACTACTTCGGAACTTTTTTCAAGACGTTCAAGAGGTCATTTATCACCTGGGTGCCTATGCTCCTTTTAAGCCTCATTATGTCCTACAGCGTGTTCCTTGTATGGGCCGGACTTGAAGGTACAAGTTTTTGGATGATGATCCCTCCTCTTCTCGTGCTCTTCATCTTATTTTCCGTCGGAGCCTACGCATTCCCGCTTTTGTCACAATGTTACGACCCCTTAAAAGTCATTCTTAAGGACTCACTCCTTCTCGCTGTAGCGCATCTTCCTACTACGATATTCATATTCATCGTTCACGCCGGCTTGGCAGGAATGTTGATCGCTTTCGATGCAGTATCGGTTACACTCCTAAGCATCATGGTATTCATGGGATTTGCTCTTACGGCACTTCTTTGTTCCGTATTCTTAAGAAAGATATTCCTCCCCTATCTTCCAAAGGAAGAGGACGAAGAGGAATAACAGATCAGAGCTTACACTCGTCGTACGGATGCACTTCAGATAACACAACATGTAAATTGAATATAACAGGCAAATACAAACCGCCGACGTCTGATATACAGGCGCCGGCGGTTTACTATGGATAAGAAGAGGAAGGTAGTGTCTTAGGAATTCTTGATGCGCTCATAAATGCTCTGCGCATCGAGCTTGTAGAACTTGAGAAGCTCAGCAGCCTTACCGGACTGACCGAACTCGTCATTTATACCGATTCTCGTTATCTTAGTGTTGTTGGGAAGATCTACGGATGTGAGGCACTCAGCTACTGCACTTCCGAGACCACCGATGATGGAATGCTCCTCAACAGTGAATACTCTGCCTGTCTTGGAAGCGGATGCGATGATCGTCTCCTCATCGAGAGGCTTGATCGTATGAACGTTTATAACCTCTGCGCTGATTCCGTCAGCCTCAAGGAGCTTAGCTGCCTCAAGAGCCTCTGCTACGCAAACGCCGCAAGCAAAGATGGAGATGTCCTTACCGTCCTTAAGCTTAACAGCCTTACCGATCTCGAACTTGTAGTTAGCAGGATCGTTGATAACGGGTACTGCTGCACGGCCGAATCTCATGTATACGGGGCCTTCCTTAAGAAGAGCAGCACGAACAGCTGCCTTAGCCTCTGTATCATCGGAAGGAACGATAACTGTCATTCCGGGGATAACTCTCATAAGAGCAAGATCCTCATTACACTGGTGTGTAGCACCGTCCTCACCAACTGTGATACCTGCGTGTGTAGCGCCGATCTTAACGTTGAGGTGAGGATAACCGATGGAATTTCTAACCTGCTCGAAGTTTCTGCCTGCAGCAAACATTGCGAAAGATGAAACGAACGGGATCTTGCCGCATGTGGAAAGACCTGCAGCGATGCCTGTCATGTTTGCTTCTGCAATTCCGCAGTCGATATGACGATCCGGGAATGCCTTCTTGAAT
>JAILMW010000011.1 GCA_024692235.1 Saccharofermentans sp.
TATCAGACAAACCCTTACGGGCACCGTGGGTGGAGATGAAGTATTCCAAAACCGAAAGGCCTTCTTGGAAGTTGGACAGAATCGGGTTCTCAATGATTTCCGAACCACCTGAACCAGCTTTCATAGGCTTGGCCATCAGACCTCTCATACCGCAAAGCTGTGAAACCTGAGCCTCACTACCACGAGCGCCAGAGTGCAACATCATATAGACAGGGTTAAATCCCTGATCGTCAGACGAAAGCACATCCATTACCTCGCGAGTCAGCTTGGCGTTGACATCGGTCCAAAGGTCGACAATCTGGTTATAACGTTCGTTAGGGCCCATAAAGCCCATCTTCTCATATTCGCGGATTTCAGCTGCCTTGCCATTGGCCTCTTCGATAAGTTGACCCTTCACGGCTGGCACAAGCACATTGCCCAGGTTGAACGAAAGTCCGCCTTTATAAGCCATGTAATAACCCATGTTCTTGATATCGTCAAGGAACTTGGTCGTGATGGCAGTACCTTGCAGACGAACCATCTCGCCCACGATAGTACGCAAAGACTTCTTCGTCAACAACTGGTTGATGTAGCCAAAACCTTCAGGGACGACCTGGTTGAAGACCACACGGCCCACGGTCGTTTCAATCTTCTTGGTTACAATCTGATCGTTTTCACGCACTTTAACCCTCACATTGATGACAGCGTGCATATCGGCACGTCCTTCATTGTGAGCGATGATAACCTCTTCTGGTGAATAGAACGACATGCCTTCGCCCTTCACGGGATGATCGGGCGTACTCTTACGGGGCTTGGTGATGTAATACAAACCAAGAACCATATCTTGTGAAGGCAGCGTGATAGGCGCACCATTGGAAGGATTCAAGATGTTATGCGAGGCAAGCATCAGAATCTGAGCTTCGAGCACGGCAGCGTTACCAAGCGGTACATGAACAGCCATCTGGTCACCATCGAAGTCAGCGTTGAAGGCTGTACATACGAGGGGATGAAGCTTGATGGCACGACCCTCAACGAGGATGGGCTCGAATGCCTGGATACCGAGTCTGTGAAGTGTAGGAGCACGGTTGAGCATTACAGGGTGATCCTTGATGATGTCCTCGAGGATGCCCCATACCTCAGGTGCCATACGGTCTACCATACGACGACCTGTCTTGATATTAGCCGTAAGTCCGTCTTCTACGAGTCTCTTGATTACGAAGGGCTTGAAGAGCTCGAGAGCCATCTCCTTAGGAAGACCGCACTGATGCATCTTAAGCTCGGGTCCTACTACGATAACGGAACGTCCGGAGTAGTCAACACGCTTACCGAGAAGGTTCTGACGGAAACGTCCCTGCTTACCCTTGAGCATGTCTGTAAGAGACTTGAGCTGTCTGTTGTTAGTAGCGGAAGTAGAACCTGTTACTGCACGTCCTCTTCTGCCGTTATCGATAAGAGAGTCAACAGCCTCCTGAAGCATTCTCTTCTCGTTTCTTACGATGATGTCGGGAGCACCGAGATCGAGGAGCTTCTTAAGACGGTTATTTCTATTGATTACTCTTCTGTAAAGATCGTTAAGATCGGATGTAGCATAACGACCACCGTCCAGGGGTACCATGGGACGGAGCTCGGGAGGAAGGACGGGGAGTACGTCAAGGATCATCCACTCAGGCTTATTGCCGGAGTTCTTGAATGCCTCAACAACCTCGAGTCTCTTGATGATCCTTGCCTTCTTCTGGCCGGATGCCTCAGCTCTTGCTACGTTGAGTTCTTCTGCAAGTGCGTCAATGTCAACGTCCTGGAGAAGCTTCTTAACAGCCTCTGCACCCATTCTTGCATCGAATCCGCTCTTGCCGTATCTTGCAACATACTCTCTGTATCTTGCTTCGTCGATAGTCTCGCACTTTGTAAGATCCGTCTGTCCGGGATCGATTACGATATAAGATGCGAAGTAAAGTACTCTCTCAAGTGTCTTGGGAGGGATATCGAGCAGAAGGCTCATTCTGCTGGGGATACCTCTGAAGTACCAGATATGGGATACGGGAGCAGCGAGCTCGATATGACCCATTCTCTCACGACGAACAGTATTCTTTGTAACTTCAACACCGCATCGGTCACAGATCATGCCCTTATAACGGATCTTCTTATACTTACCGCAGTGACACTCCCAGGACTTTGTGGGTCCGAAGATCTTCTCACAGAACAGACCGTCTGTCTCAGGCTTCTGAGTACGGTAATTTATTGTCTCCGGCTTCTTAACTTCACCGTGAGACCATCCCTTGATGACCTCAGGAGAAGCGAGCTTGATGCCGATTGACGTTAAATGATTTGAATCATACATATTATTTGAAGTCTCCTTCCTTAGACGCTAGTTTAATTCCCAAAGTCCTTATCAGATATCATCGTCGAAATCGTCGATGTCACCGTCAAATCTGTCTTCGAGGATGGAACCGTCCTCACCTGCTTCAACGAATCCTGCATCGAGGATCGCCTGAGCATTGAGATCTGTCTCGTCAAACTCGCGCCTTGTGGCATCATCCATAACTGCAACGCTGTCGTCAGTGCTGCTGTCGGATGCTCTGTATTCTTTGTTATCGTCAGTGTGGAGCGTAACGTCGAGGGCAAGTGCCTTGAGCTCGCTCGTAAGAACGTTGAAGGACTCGGGGATACCGGATGCGGGAACGTTCTTTCCTCTGATGATCGCATCGTAAGTCTTGGAACGGCCTTCGATATCGTCGGACTTGACTGTAAGGATCTCCTGCAGTGTGTGTGCCGCACCGTATGCCTCGAGGGCCCAAACCTCCATCTCTCCGAATCTCTGACCACCGAACTGAGCCTTACCTCCGAGAGGCTGCTGAGTAACGATGGAGTAAGGTCCGATAGATCTTGCGTGCATCTTATCGTCAACGAGGTGGTGGAGCTTTAAGTAGTACATGACACCGACTGTAACTCTGTTCTCAAAAGGCTGTCCGGTACGTCCGTCGTAAAGGATAGTCTTACCGTCGCTGTCGATACCTGCATCCTGGAATGCCTTTGCGATATCGGCCTCGTTAGCACCGTCGAATACGGGAGTTGCGATCTTCCAGTTAAGAGCTCTTGCAGCACGACCGAGATGTACCTCGAGGAGCTGACCGATGTTCATTCGGGAAGGAACGCCCAAGGGGTTAAGTACGATATCGAGTGTTGTACCGTCAGGAAGGAAAGGCATATCCTCCTCGGGAAGGACTCTTGAAACGACACCCTTGTTACCGTGACGACCGGCCATCTTGTCACCTACGGAGAGCTTTCTCTTCTGAGCGACATAGACACGAACCATCTGGTTAACTGAATTCTTAAGGTTGGGGTTGTTATCCTTTGTGAAGATATCAACGTCGATAACTACACCGTACTCACCGTGAGGTACATGGAGTGATGTATCTCTTACTTCACGGGCACGATCACCGAAGATAGCTCTGTAGAGTCTCTCCTCGGCCGTAGGATCCGTCTCACCCTTAGGTGATACCTTACCTACGAGGATATCTCCGGATCTTACCTCGGCACCGATACGGATGATACCGTTCTCATCGAGGTTCTGGATAGCATCCTCACTTACGTTGGGAACTTCTCTTGTGATCTCCTCGGGTCCGAGCTTTGTATCACGAGCCTCACACTCATACTCCTCAATGTGGATGGATGTGTAGAGGTCATCTCTTACTATTCTCTCGTTAACGAGAACGGCGTCCTCGTAGTTGTAACCTTCCCAAGTCGTGAAACCGATGAGAACGTTCTTACCAAGAGCAAGCTCACCGTTATCTGTAGCGGGACCGTCGGCGATAATGTCACCGGCCTTGATCTCGTCACCCATGGAAACGATGGGACGCTGGTTGATACATGTGCTCTGGTTGGATCTCATGTACTTGGAAAGCTTATATGTATCTACGACACCGTCTTCCCTTGTGATCCTGATCTCGTTAGCTGCAACGAAGCTTACGACACCGTCGTTCTTAGCTACCTGGCAGACACCGGAGTCCTTAGCCGCACGATACTCCATACCTGTACCGATGATGGGAGCCTCGGGCTTGATAAGAGGTACTGCCTGACGCTGCATGTTGGAACCCATGAGGGCACGGTTAGCATCGTCGTTTCCAAGGAAAGGAATAAGGCTTGTAGAAACGGATACGAGCTGCTTAGGAGATACGTCCATGTAGTCGACCTCGGAAGGATCGAGCTGCAAGAACTCATCGAGGTGACGGCAGACGATCCTCTTGCTTGTGAAGTGACCGTCGTCATCGAGGGGCTCGTTAGCCTGAGCTACGTTGTAGAGATCCTCCTCGTCAGCTGTCATGTACTTGACTTCCTTAGTAACAACACCGTTCTCCTTGTCGTACTTACGATAAGGTGTCTCGATGAAGCCGTACTTATTTACGCGTGCATAAGTTGCAAGTGATGTGATAAGACCGATGTTAGGTCCTTCTGGTGTCTCGATAGGACACATTCTTCCGTAGTGAGATGAGTGAATATCACGAACCTCGAAGGAAGCACGGTCACGTGAAAGACCACCGGGACCCAAAGCGGAAAGCCTTCTCTTATGAGTAAGCTCGGCAAGAGGGTTCTGCTGGTCACCGAACTGGGAGAGCTGTGAAGATCCGAAGAACTCACGGAAAGCAGCGCTCAAAGGTCTTGTATTAACAAGAGAAGCAGCTGTAACCTTGTCGGACTCCTTATCGTCGATGGAAGCCATCCTCTCACGGATGTTCTTCTCAACTCTTGCCATACCCTGTCTCATCTGGTTCTGAAGGAGCTCACCTACGGAACGGATCCTTCTGTTACCCAAATGGTCGATATTATCAAGTGTACCGATACCGTGACGAAGACCGATGTAATAAGAAACCATAGCGTAGATATCGTCTACTACAAGGTTCTTGGGCATGAGCTCGCCCTTTCTCTCATAGAGAACATATCCGAGCTCCTTAGCGATGTCAGCCTTCTTGCAGTTAGCTCTTACATCCTCGATGATCTCACGGAGAACGCTTACACGAACACGCTCGTTGATAGTAGTGCTCTCGAAGTCGAAGTCCTTAAGATCCTTCTCGGAGAAGGAAGCTCTGATAAACTTCTCGCAGTCAACTCTTCCGTTACCTACTACCTTATGAGCATCCTCGGAATAAGTGATATGATCACCGATCTTGATCCTGGGATATACGTAGCAAGCGGAGATACCTGCATCCTCGATCTCTCTTGCAAGCTCTGCGGAAATGATCGCATCCTTCTTAGCGAGGACCTCACCGTCCTCGGTTACGATATTCTCTGCAGCCTTGTGGCCTGTAATTCTGGCAGCGAGACCGAGCTTCTTATTGAGCTTATAGATACCGACTCTTGCGAGGTCGTATCTTCTGGGATCGAAGAAGAGGTTGTTGAGGTGATTTGCAGCAACTTCAGCAGAAGCGGGATCGCCGGGGCGAACCTTTGCATAGAAGCTTACAAGAGCCTCTTCTCTGGAATGGGAAGTATCCTTCTCCATTGTGATACGAAGGCACTCTTCCTCACCGAAAGCCTCGATGATCTCCTCGTTAGTAGCAAGACCAAGGGCTCTCAGGAATATAGTAAGAGGGAACTTACGTGCACGGTCTACACGCACGCTGATAATGCCGTTCTCATCTTCCTCGAGCTCGAGCCAAGCACCTCTGTTGGGGATGATCTGAGATGTATACTCAGTCTCTCCTCTCTTACCGAGCTCTGTTCCGAAGTAAGCTCCGGGGGAACGAACGATCTGGGAGATGATGACTCTCTCGGCACCGTTGATGATGAAGGTACCGTGTTCCGTCATGATAGGAAGATCACCTACATATGCTTCCTGTTCCTTGCTCTCACCTGTCTCGGTGTTATGAAGTCTCAACTTGATCTTGAGAGGAGCAGCATAATTGCTGTCTTTCTCTCTGCACTCTTCGAGACTGCAGATAGGATTCGAAGGATCGAATTCTTTGTCAAGGAAATAGATTTCCCAAATATTCTGAGAGTCCGTTACCGGAGAGATCTCCTGGAAAATCTGCTGAATACCCTCGTCAAGAAACCAGTTGTAGGAATTCTTCTGGATCTCGATAAGATTGGGTACTTCGATTACCTCGTTAATACGAGAGTAGGACATACGCACGGTCTTGCCCTGTTTGACGGGATGCACCATTCTCTAATCACCTCTTGCACATGCTTCGGAGCCCTTGAAATCAAGCGTTCCGAGCGACTTATTACCTCGCGCGGCCTTATGACATATCATAAAAAACCACTTTCGTCAAGCAAAAAGGGCATAGTTACCCTTGCATAGTTTGACGCATTAAAAGATTATACGCAGGTTGTCTAACGATGTCAACAAGAATTTCACCCATAAAGAAACTCCCCGTACGTCACCGTAGGGGGAGTCTTATATCCTTTATTATCTCTTCAGATCATCAGACTGAGTAGGAAGTCTTCTTGATGAAGTCGTAAGCGATAGCGTATGTAGGTGTTCCCTCTGCATAAAGAGCCGTAGACCAAGCTGTTGTCCTTGCGCTCCTGAGCTGCTTACGTGCAGTTGCCATCCACTCGGGACAACTCTCCTCGAAGAAGTAGAGTGTGAGAAGACGCTGATCCTGAGATCTTAAGATGTATGTCTGTCCGGGCATACGATCCTCGGCAAAGAGCCACTCACCGAGCTCGATGATGTACTGCTGCTGCTGTGTAAGAGCCTCGCCCTCTGTAGGCTCGATCTCGAACTGATCCTTTGTAACACCCTCGTTGAAGCCGCCGTATACGATCTCGTAGTTAGATGTGGAGTGCTGCTTGATGAGGTCAAGGAAAGAAAGGGAATCTGTTACTGTTGCAAGATAACCTGTAGCTTCCTGTACGAGTGCCTCGTAAGCTGCAGAGACCTCTTCGGGAGAAGCTTCCATATCGGAATGCTTCTCGTTGATAAGAGTAAGTGTACGGTATGTAACTGTCTTAGCGTCATCTTCATATCTCTTGTCGAGTCTGATTACGAATACTCCGAGCTCACCGTCGATGACTGTGGAATCGCCCTCTTCTCCATCAGTGAATACGAACTGGGTTACTTCCTGACCCATATAAGCCGTGGAAGAAGCCTGATATCCCTCAGCGTATGTGGGATCGTAATCTTCAGTAAAGCCTGCAGTCTCAGCTTCTTCCTCACCGAGGATCTCGATGACTGCTTCCTTGAATGCCTCTACGGAATCAGCCTCTGCTACCGTCTCTGCATTCTCTCTTGCCTCTGTAAGATCGTATGTGCCGTCATCGTTCTCTTCTCCCTTGAAGAAGTAGTAGCTGAAGTCGGCCTTCATGTATACGGAAGGATCCTGGTCGTAAGCTGCCTGGAGCTCGTCTGCCGTTGCATACATATCGTACTGGTTAACGTACTGCTCATACTCCTTAGCGAGCATCTCGCGCTCTACGCACTCAAGATAAACTCTGGAAGTCATTCCGGCACCGTACATAGCCTCAAGATAACGATCTGCAGAACCGTAACCCTGAAGCTTAGCTGTGCTCCTTAAGTTATCGAGTTCCATCTGAGCCATTCTTGCAGCACCGGAGTGAGAAGCAAAGCCCGAAGCCTGTGCAGCCTGATTCATGATGACCATGTCCATTATCTCCGTAGCTGCCTGATCGAGGATCATCTGATAATATGTCTTTCCCGTTGTGGGATCTGCGACCTGATCGAGGTCCTGGATACCGGAAAGATAACCGTACTGTGCGTACTGATTAAGTAACTTATAATAGTGGTAGTTTGTCTCTACAACCGAGATATTATCGATCGTCTGCTGCTGACCGTCTACGGTCTTCAGGATCTTAACACCGGTACCATACTTGGGAATAACACCCGAAGTATAAATAAAGAATCCTATTACACAAAGTATAAGGACTACTACTACAGTGGACATGAGAAATCTGCTTCTCTTGGAAGCCTTGATACTCTTGTCACTCTTCTCGGACTTAGCCATACCTTTACCTACCTTAAAATATCTATCTGCCGTAAAAAGCAAAGTATATTATAATTCGCCCTCTTTAATAATGCAAGAAAGCTCGTTCAAGCGCTTCAATACGACAGTTTGTGCATCCGACGTCATCTCATCCCTCGGCATCTTCGTCCAATCCACAAGGGCGAACTTCGAGCCCGCGTTATCGGCACACATCTTATCAGGAAGCGCATCGCCGACATATATCACCCTATGCGGGTCTTTTATCCCAAGCATCCCGCATGCCGTAAGGATCGGCTCGGCATCGGGCTTATGCTTCTTTGAATCTTCCTTAGTGACTACTATATCGAAGATATCCTCCATCCCCTGAAGCTTCATGGTGACTTCCACGGAAGATCTCATCTTGGATGTGACTATCCCCTGAGGTATACCAAGACTTTTAAGGTACATCAGATCTTCTTTAATATAAGGGAACAAAGGGGCCTTGTCTTCACGAAGCAGCTTCTCGTTGATCTCAAGATATGTGTCAAAAAGAAGCTTCGCCGTAGCTTTGTCGTGCATTTCGAAAGCCTTCTCCAGAGGCTTACCGATATTTCCGAGGAAGTCCTCGTAAGGCCTTTTACACACGCCGAATACTTTCTCGTAGCAAAGCTTAAAGCTCTCCGTTATAAGAGGGATCGTATCTACAAGGGTGCCGTCAAAGTCGTAGAAGACGGCATCGTACTTATTCTTCATCCTTTTCCTTCTCTTCCTTCTCCTCGGGGGAAGGCTCGGGCATAACATGGATCAGAACCTTTGAGATCCATCTCTCCTGTACATGAAGTACCTTTATGGAAAGATTCTTATAAGTTACTACGGGCTTTTCCCTCTCCTCGGGAACGCGGTCGAGAAGCTGTATGACAAGACCTGCTATAGTGTCGTACTCCTCATCGTCAAGCTCCATGTCAAGGATATCCTCAAGATCCGAGAGAGTCATATCACCTGCAACGATATAGTCGCCGTTACTGAGCTTAATAAGCTCCTGCTCCTCGTCGTCGAACTCATCGGTGATATTACCTACGAGCTCCTCGATCATGTCCTCTATAGTACAGATACCCATAGTTCCGCCGTATTCGTCAAGGATGACCGCCATCTGCATACCGCATGTTTTCATCTCGTTGAAGAGAGACGAGATCTTACGGGTCTCGTGTACGAACAGGGGAGCTCTCATGAGCTTGTTCAGATTAAAAGTCTCTTCCGTAACACCAAGGAGGTCCTTTATGTGAAGGATACCTTCTATATCGTCTATGGTCTCCCTGTAGATGGGGATACGGGTATATCTCTCGTTCTTGGCGATCTTCATGACCTCTTCGAAAGGAGCATCTACGGGAAGAGATACGATCTTCTTCCTGTGAGTCATGATCTCGGATACTTCCTTGTCGTTGAACTCGAAGACGTTCTCGATCATCTCCTTCTCGGCATCCTCGATATTACCGCTCTCGGAACCTACATCCACCATCATCCTGATCTCTTCCTCGGTAACTTCCTTATCGTTATCGTCGGGATCGATCTTGAACATGCGAAGGATCGTATTCGTAGAGAAAGTAAGGAACTTAACGAAAGGCTTGGCAATAATGCCGAAGAAACGTACTATCCTCGCCGCCGTAAAGGACCACTTCTCGGGATAGGTCTGAGCTACTCTCTTCGGGACAAGCTCGCCTAATACGAGAGAGAAGTAGGAGAGGATCACTGTGATAAGCACGGTACACAAAGGCTCCGCCCAGGACTTTGTCCCGGAAGGATCGATCAAAGATGCTGCCTTACCTGCAAAGTTATTGGCGGCAAAAGCGGATGACAGGAATCCTGCCAGCGTAACGCCTACCTGTATCGTCGCAAGGAATGTTCCGGGATTATCCAGGAACTTTATGACCTTCTTGGCATTCTTATCGCCCTCCTCGGCCTGCTTTCTTATAATGGCGTCATTCAAAGATATGACTGCCATCTCCGTACCGGAGAAGAAGGCATTTACGAGGATAAAAAACACTACGACCAGAAGATCGACTATTGTACTTCCCATTAATGTTTAATTGTTACCTCATCTCATCGAGAAGCTTCTGAAGGACAGTCCTTACAGCCTGAGGATCAGCCTTACCCTTAAGGCTTCTCATGGACTGGCCGATAAGGAACTGGAAGTTCTTCTCATTACCTGCAAGATATTCGCCTACAGCCTTCTCGTTAGCTGCGAGCACGTCCTTGATTATAGGCTCGATGGAGCTTAAGTCGGATACCTGAGCAAGGCCGTTCTTCACAACATACTCCTCGGGGATCACATTCTCCTCTACGACCTTGGAGAGCACCTGCTTACCTGTCTTTCTGTTGATCTTACCGTCATTTACGAGCTTTATGACCTCACCTACGGATTCGATCCTGAAGTCCAGATCCTCAACGGGCTTACCGGAATCGTTGGCGATCTTAAGAAGGTCCGTAAGGATCCAGTTGGATGCATCCTTGGGATTGCCGCAGATCTCTGCTGTCTTCTCGAAGATCTTAACGAGAGCAACGGAGCCTGTGATGATATCGGAATCGTACTCGGGAAGACCGAGCTCGTTCATGTATCTTTCCTTCTTCTTGTCTGCAAGCTCGGGCATGTTGGCCTTTACCTGCTCTAAGTACTCTTCACTTATAACGATAGGCATAAGATCGGGCTCGGGGAAATACTTATAGTCCTGAGCATTCTCCTTGGACCTCATGGTATATGTCATTTCCTTCTCGTCATCCCAGCGGCGTGTCTCCTGTGTGACCTTGCCTCCGTCCTCGATAAGATCGATCTGGCGGTCACGCTCGTACTCGATGGCACGTGCTATAGCCTTAAGGGATGCGATATTCTTCATCTCCGTTCTTGTACCGAACTCCTTCTGACCGACAGGTCTTACGGAGAGGTTGACATCGGCTCTCATGGATCCTTCCTGCATCTTGCAGTCGGATACGCCGAGATACTGCAGGGTATCACGAAGCTTCTCTAAGTAAGCGATAACTTCCTCTGCGGATCTGAAGTCGGGCTCTGATACGATCTCGATCAACGGAACGCCGCATCTGTTATAGTCGACAAGCGTCTTCTCGGTATATGGATCGTGAACGAGCTTACCTGCATCCTCCTCCATATGGATCTCGTGGATGCCTATGTACTTGGTGCCTTCGGAAGTCTTTATCTCCACCTTACCGTTACGGCAGATGGGAAGATAGAGCTGAGACACCTGATATGCCTTGGGAAGATCGGGATAGAAGTAGTTCTTACGGTCGAACTTGTTCTTCCTTGTGATCTCGCAGTTAAGCGCGGTTCCTGCCTTTACGGCGAACTCCACTACGCTCTTGTTAAGTGTTGGAAGAGTACCCGGCATACCCGAGCAGATCTCGCACACGTGTGTATTGGGAGCTCCTCCGAACTTGGTGGAGCAGCCGCAGAATATCTTGGACTTTGTGGATAACTCGCAGTGTACCTCGAGTCCTATTACCATCTCGTACTCAGCCATATCAGACGTTCCTCCTCTTGTGGAAATCGGTCTCCTTCTGGAATGCGGCCGTTATGCCGCAAAGGAGTTCCTCGGAATAGTGCTTACCTATAAGCTGCATTCCTACGGGAAGTCCCTGTCCGTCGAATCCGCAGGGAACGGAGATCGCGGGAAGACCCACGATATTGATAAGAACGGTACAGATATCGCCTAAGTACATCTTAAGAGGATCCGATAAGCTCTCCCCTGCCTTAAGAGCAGTCGTGGGAGCAACGGGTCCTATAACAACGTCGTACTTCTCGAAAGCCTTATCGAAAGCTTCCTTTATAAGTGCCTTTGCCTGGAGAGCCTTGTTGTAGTAAGCATCGTAGTAACCTGAGGATAAAACAAAGTTACCGAGCATGATCCTTCTTTTTACTTCCATTCCGAAGCCTTCGGATCTTGCCTTGATATAAAGCTCCATAAGGTCATCCACACCCTCGGGACGGTAGCCGTACTTGATACCGTCGTATCTGGAGAGGTTGGAACATGCCTCCGCGCAGGCGATGATGTAATAAGTGGGGATAGCATAATCAACGATGGGCATGGGGAATGTCTCTACGATAGCGCCCTTGCTCTCAAGAAGCTTAACGGCGTTCATGACCTGCTCCTTAACATCCTTGTCGATACCCTCACCGAAATACTGCTCGGGAAGACCTACTTTCAATCCCTTTACGTCAAAGGAAGCCACCTTATCAAGATCGATGGGAGTAACTTCGGTAGAAGTCTGATCCTTCTCGTCGATACCGCAGATAAGATTGAACATGGCAGCCACGTCCATGATATCTCTTCCGATAGGTCCGATCTGATCGAGGGACGAAGCGAAAGCAACAAGTCCGTATCTGGATACCGTGCCGTAAGTGGGCTTTAATCCCGTTACGCCGCAGAAGGAAGCGGGCTGTCTTATGGATCCGCCCGTATCGGAACCCAATGCGAAGTAAGCATTATCCGAAGCTACGCAAGCTGCAGATCCGCCGGAAGATCCGCCGGGAACTCTGTTATCTCCCCAGGGATTATATGTGGGACCGAAGAATGAAGTCTCGGTAGTAGAACCCATGGCGAACTCGTCCATGTTGGTCTTACCTAAGATGACCATACCCTCGGCCTTTATCTTCTTTATTACGGTCGCATCGTAAGGAGGGATGAAGTTATGAAGCATCTTGGATGCACATGTTGTCTTGATCCCCTTGGTGCAGATATTATCCTTGATGGCAATGGGGACACCTGCGAGAGCTCCCGTGAGCTTACCTGCCTTTATGTCCTCATCTGCCTTAGCCGCCTGCTCTAATGCATCGTCGCAGACGGTTATATAGCTGTTGTACTTCTTATTATCCTCGGCTATCTTGTCGAGAAATACCTTTGTGATCTCTACGGAAGTAGTCTTTCCTTCCTTTATAGCGGCACCTGCTTCAAGGGCCGTCATCTTAAGTATCGTATCTTTATCCATTATGAGGCACCCCTTATTCTACTGTCTTGGGAACAAGGAAAGATCCGTCCTTGCTCTCGGGAGCATTGGAAAGAATGTCATCCCTCATATCTTCATTGGTAACATTATCCTCGCGGAAGACGTTAGTCCTTCCGAACGCATGGCTCATAGGCTCTACGCCTTCTGTATCGAGCTCATTGAGCATATCGATATAGCCGAGGATATTGCTTAAGTCCTTCTTTGTCTTTTCTGCTTCCTCGGGAGTTAATCTGATCCTTCCGAGCTGCTGGAGATAATCTGTTAATTCTGATGTAATTTCCATAAAAAACTCCTTGTTCTTAACCTTAGGATTTTAACATGAGCGCGAAACTTAGTAAATGTGCTATATTAGCGGTATGTCAATATCAAAGGTCAAAAAGATACTTATCGCCTTTCCCTGGATCATCGTCTTGATATCCGTCGCTGTCCTGGGTCTTTATGAGGCAGGCCTTATCACATTCAGGCAGAAGCATAAGTCACCTCTTACCGAGGTCGAGTTTATATTGCCCCTTATCCCCCTTGAAGATGTCACATATTCCCAGAACATGCTTCTTATCAACAGCGAGCATCCCCTTCCCGAGGAGTTTTCTCCCGACATAGTCTTCTACAGGGATACTGACGTTCCCATGAACAGTGCCATAGTCGAGAGCTACGGCTGTATGAGCGACTATATCCGAGAAGATCTTAGCGACCGTCTCTATGTCTCAAGTTCCTACAGGAGCTTTGAAGATCAGGAAAGGATCTATAACGAAGAAGGTCCGGAGGTCGCAGCGCTCCCCGGCTATAGCGAACACCAGACAGGACTGGCTCTTGATGTCTATGCCATGTACTTCGCGGGATCAGCTTTCCCCGACTGCGGGGTAGGACAGTTCGTCATAAATAACTGCGCCCAGTTCGGATTCATCATAAGATACCCTTACGGGGCAGAGGATATCACGGGCTTCTCATACGAACCATGGCATATAAGATATGTGGGTCTTCCGCATTCTCTTATCATCACGGAAGAGGGAATAACTCTTGAAGAATATATAGACCTCTTTGAGATCGGACGCTGGTACAGCTATGAGGATTATGTCATAGCAAGACTTCCCGAAGATGACCTGAGGATACCGACGGAGCTCTTCGAATATGAGATAACGGTAAGCCCCGATAATACGGGATACGTATTCGTTACGGTACATATAACAGAATAGGGAAATAACAAAAAGAGGACCGCATAATGCGATCCTCTTTTATCAACTTATAAGATCTTCAGATATTTCAGTTCTCTTCGCCTTCTTCATCCTCTTCGGATGCCTCATCTGACTTCTCGGAAGAGGGCTCATCGCCATCCTTCTTCTCGTCGTCATCTTCGGAAGGTGCCTGAGGCTTCTTCATTGCATTGCTGATGCCGAATACTGCCATAGCGATAACTGCGATGCCGCCGATGACTGCAAGTACACCCATGATGATATCCTTGGCATTGAGCTTGTTACCTGACTCTGCAGCGGTAAGGCCGATACCTGATGTAGCGGAAGGCTCTGTAGCTGAAGGAACTACGGGCTCTGCAGCCGTATACTCCATATCGGTATAGAACTCATAGGAACCCTCATCGATAAGAGCAAGGATCTCCTCGCTCATGGCGTCTACAGCAAGCTGATCCTTAGTAGTCTGATCGACCTCTGTCGTGCCGAGATAACCTACTACGAAGTAACCGTACTCGGGAGCGTAGATGACCTCGATATCGCCTTCTGCTCTATCCTCGGCATATGCCCACTCCTCGTAAGCGGGAACTACTGCACCTCTTGATACGGCGAACTCATCTCCGAACTGATAAGCACCGGGCTCACCTTCTTCATACTGGGAAGCACTGAATGTACCGTATACTTCGAACAGATCGAGGCTGAGCTCACCTGTAGTAGAGTCTACGCACTGCTCGAAGAGCTCATTTGCAAGAGCTTCCTGCTCTGCCATAGTCTCTTCGTCTGTCTCCTCTTCAGGAGCCCAGAAGAGTGCATATCTTGTATTGGGAACCATGATATCCTCTTCAGCGAACTCATAGTTCTCGATATAGTCATCCGTGTAGAGCTCTGCGAGCTTGTAGTTATAGAGGATATTCCTGAAATCAGCCTCCGTACAGGAAGGCCCGTAGTAAAGCTGAAGAAATTCGTCATTTGTCATTCCTGCTGCAGTAGCGGAAGGAGTAACGCTGTTGTTGATGATATCATCGATCTCGGCCAGCTGCTCCTCAGAGAGCTCAAGGCCCTTCTCTCTTGCAAGGGAATTGATGATATATGTGCTCTCCAGCATCCTCTCTGCATATACTACGAAGAACTCGCCGTAGTTGGCATAAAGATCAGCGTCTCCGTCAACTTCCTCATTCTCGATATCTGCAGTAACGGGAGCGCTCAGATCGATCCAGCCTTCCGCAGTCATCGGATAGAGACCGTAATACTGTGCATAGTTGGTAAGCTCGGAAAAAGCATCTATGAAGTAGAAGTTAGACTCTGCAATGGGGATAGCTTCTCCCTGGAAGTAATACTGGTGATCAAGATATCCGATGAGCTGGCTGCCGTAAGCAGTCTCGAAGCTCTGATCCGACAGGTCGATAGACTGAGCAGTCGTCTGTCCGGGGGCGAGACTTGTAGTTGTCTCGGGTGTCTCATAGTTACAAGAGCACAAAGCTCCCATGACTACCGTAGTCGTCATCAAAGCGGCTGCGGTTCTTATTGCATTTCGTTTCATATTACCTCTCCGTTTTAAATACATAAGTTGCATTATAACACAGTATTGTTTTTACCGTGCAACTACATCGATAGACGCAGTATCCACGGTGCTTTCATTCTCTATTGTTATTCCTTCGCCGGGCTTCAGGTCGATCTCTCTTGTTATTACAGTGCCGTTGTCTTCATAAGATACACTAAAGCTTCCGCCGTGAGCCGATATTATCCTTATATCACTTACTGTCACCGTATGTCCTTCGGATATACCGTCGCTGTCGGTAACGATGGCGGTATCGCTGTCCTCATCGTAGAAGATGACGCCGGGATTGCCGAAGGAAGGCGCCGTGGAATAATACTCGTCAGGAGAACTTACCAAAGTCACGTCATACGGTGCCTCGCTCTCGTTCTCCAGCATTATCTCGTGGAACATCATGGAATCATGTACACCCTCGAAGTCGGGAGCATATATCATGTCATAACCTTCCTTGTAGCAATAGCTGTCTTTGGCCACGGCCAGGAAAGACTGGGTCCTGTACGAATATGTAATTGCAGTAGGTCCGATCTTCTCTGCTATAAGTGCATGGTTGATACCGCAGGTCAGAAGGGCAGATGCAAAAAGTATTATTCCTGCCACAACGGGTGCGATCTTGCCTTGAGTCTTACCTGACAGCGGAAGATACGAGACTGCACATGTTATGAAGACTATCCAGCCGAAGTAGGAGATCGTCGTAGGCACATAACCGAACTGATGACCTTCAACGACCCACTGCTGATAGACGGATGTAAGGGAATGAATAAGAGGAAAGCAAAGAGCTCCTACGATGCCGCATAATCCTATGACCTTGGCTTTTCCTGCCGCCTTCTCATCCTTCCTGCAAGATCTCATGAATATAAACATTCCGACACCTGCTGCAAGAGACACCAAAATATCTCTTATCGTGAAGCCGTCTGCCAGGATCCTTGATCTGACTCTGGGATGAACGAGATCTGCCAGAGGGAACATACCTCCCGAGAAAGCCCCTAAGGTAATTACAAAATCCTTGGGGTTACCCATTCGGGACAGATCCTCGACACCGTCCTGCAGCGGCACTATCGGATGGAATATGACGAAGACTCTCATGGCAATAAAGAGTATTCCCGTTATCATGTGTGCATCAAGCGATATCACCAGATCCTTAAAGGAGAGCTTGCCTTTCTGCTTAGCCAGGGATATGGCAAGAACGAGATATACCGCGGCCACCGTAAGGAATGCCTCGTATGTCTGCATAGATTCATAGAACAGGAATGCACTTACTATCTTAAGGAGAAGCCCGTTCTTCTTGCTCTCTTCAGACCTTATAAACAGCACAAGTCCCAGAAGAGCCAGCATAAGTCCGTACATGAAATCCAGAGGATAACATGTGATAAGACTGTGCCAGCCGTTTACCTGAAGAAGAGAAGCGAACAGAAGCGACATGAGAAGGCCGCTTTTTACCCCGATCCTTCTTCCCAGGACAAATGAGAGAAGGCATACGTTTATGCAGATAGGGATATACTGAAGCGCCCAGAATGCAAAAGGAGAACCTGACCCCAGCAGCTGATATCTGACTGCTACCACAAAGGGAAATATCAGGCCGAACCTGCCCCTTTGAAGACTGAAATCAAGAGTCCTTCTGAAGGCAAAACCGAAGTCGTATATCCTTCCGTAGACGAACTCGCTGACGGAATCGGAACACGACAGGTATGAATATCTTAATGAATAAAGTACGGCCGCACAGACAACGGCTGCACAGACGGCAAGAACGATCCCTGAGCTGTTCTTCCCTTTTGGCATGGCAGATCAGGCCGCTTTTTTGGCCGTAGCACGAGAACCGAACTTCTCGATAGCTCTCTGGATGCAGTAATAGATGATGACAAAAAGATATGTGCTCGCATCGATAATGATAGCGCAGTTAAGGTAATTCCACTCAAGAGGAGATCCGGGGCCGAGACCCTTAAGGTAATCGTAAGGTTTCGGAACCATGAGAAGAGCTGCTGCGATAACATAAGGAAGATCCTTCTTAGTAAGCTTCTCCTTGTCGGCAAACATGAGAAGCATAGGTGCGAACATATAAGAAGACTGGTAAAGATATGCGTTGGGAGTTAAGTAGTTCATCATGGCTGTAACCGCAAAGAACTGCCTCCAGCGCTTCTTGTCTCTCGAAATGAAGAAGAATCCTACTGCCGTTATGACTACACCTGCAACAAGCCAGATAGTGTGGTTCTTCTGCGTCGATAATTCAACGGGGATACCGAACAGTCTCTCAAGATAGATAAGAGATCCGGTAATACCGATAGTAAAGTATCCTGCATTGACGCCTACACCGAATCCGCCTACGCCCTTTACGAACTCTACTACATTCTGAACGTAGCTTCCCTGGAAGAAGAAGATGGGCAGAAGAGTAGTCACGGCACCTGTGACGCCGCTTACTATGAGCTTCTTGATCTTTCCGTCAAAGAGGTAAAGACCGAGGATATATACGGGATAGACCTTGGTAGCGGCACAAAGCGCAAGGAACACGGGACCCCAGTAGCTGTCAGGACATTCCTCTTCCGCTACCGCCCACATCATATAAAGTACAACGGATACAACAAGGTAATTACCTCTGTCCACCATATAAAGAGAAGGAGCACTTAATACGAATGCAACGCCGAGGAAGAAATAGACCAGATATGTCTTGGCCTTGGCTGCCGCCTCTGTCGTGCCGTTCTTGATGATCTGCTTACGCGCAAAGAATACGCAAACGCCTACTGCAGCGATAACGTAAAGTGCGATAAAGAATATAAACGATCTCCAGATGACAGGATCGTTGAAGGTATACTGAAGCGTATGGATGTCGAACTTATCGTAATCTCCCATATGAGAGAAGAGATAAGCGAACACCAGGATAAGCGGAGGATAGTTGCTGAGCTTTGAGATATAAGGATCGAGGTCCTTGATCGCAAAGTTGATGGTGGCAAAGTCCTTATACCTGTCGTTACGGAAGAATAAGAAGTTGGCACTGGGATACTGATGACCCATGATATGGATCCTCAGATAGTAATAGCACATCCACATAATGTACATACCGATAAAAATGGTAAAGAATATGTGGAATCTTCCGATCTTATCTTTATTTAAAAGTAAGGGCTTTTGCATCAGTCTTCCTTTTTCTCCTCTTGGTCGAAATTGATCCTCTCGGCTTCTACTACAAGAGGTCTGTTCATTACTCTGTCATTGATACTCAGGATATATTCACCGAGAAGTCCGATAAAGAACAACTGAACCGAACCCAATACGAACATACCGATTACTACGGGAGCCATACCTGCGGGGAACTCGTTCCACCAGATGAGCTTTAAGATAAGGTATACGAATGCGGCAACAAGGCTCAATCCGGACAGGATGGCACCGCCAATAGTCGCGATACGAAGACCTACCTTTGTATATGAAGTGATGGAGAGCATGGCTGCATCGTAGAGACGATAGAAGTTATTGCTTGTCTTACCTGCTCTTCTCTGGGGCTGCTCGTAAGGGATCTCCTTACGCTCGTAGCCGAGCTCTGCAACGATACCTCTAAGGAAAGGCTTCGGGTCATTAAGGTCGCGAAGTACCTGTACGAAGTCCTTGTCGTAGAGACCTGAACCCGTGAAGTGCTCGATCTGCTCTACGTCGGAGAACTTCTTTATAAGCTTATAGTAGCAGGATCTCAAGAAATACATGATCTTGCTCTCTTTGCTCGATGTCTTGATTCCGATAACGATCTTGTAGCCGTTCTCCCACTCCTTAACATACTTTGGAATAAGCTCGATAGGATCCTGGAAGTCACATACCATGGATACGACACAGTCACCTGTTGTCTGAAGTATTCCATAGTAGGGAGAATTGAACTGACCGAAGTTCTTCGCGTTGAAGATAGCCTTGATATGCTTATCGTTCTCGCAGAGCTTTCTAAGCTTCGGACGTGTAAGATCCTTGGAATCATTGTCTATGAAGAGGATCTCATAATCGTAGTTAGGAAGATCCTTAGCGAACATCTCCGTCAATGCCTGTGCCATAGGCTCGACATTAAGCTCTTCGTTATAACAGGGTATTAATATACTGATCTTCTTCATTATGCTCTCTCCTCCTTATACCACTTTACGGTCTCTTTTATCGCTGCTTCGAAAGTATAGTCGGGAGTAAATCCCGTATCTTCCGTAAGTGCACTTATATCCGCGCACAGATACATGACCTGACCGGGATAGTAATCCACCTCGCCAAAGCCGATATCGAGTGCGGGGTCCACCGCATCGCGTATAGCAGTTATATATTCTCTTAAGGGGCGGACATTGCCGCTGCCCACGGTATAGACGCTGTTACCCTTTCCTCGCGTTGCAGCAAGATAAAAAGCCTTTGCAGCATCCTTGCAGTAGAGATAATCCCACATCTGTTCACCCTTGGTATAGGATGCTCTCTCACCCTTTGCCATCTTGGCGATACCGCTCATGACCATGGTCTGCATACCGTCAAAAGGTCCGAATGTACTTAAGATCCTGACCCAGACATGCTTGATGCCAAGCTTTCCCGCCTCAAGTCTCGTAAGACGACCTGCGGCAAGCTTAGCCATGCCGTAGCCGTTCTCGGGATTACAGGGTGTGGTTCCCGACAACTTAGTGCCGTCAGGTACACGGCCGTACTCGGCCTGGGATCCTGCTCCGAGGAAACAGGAGCAACCGAGCTCCGCTGCTGCCCTTACGGCGTCTATGGAAGTCTTTATATTATCGAGCTGGATGTCGACATCATTTCGCGAATCGCCATATGTGCCGTCCCACGCGAAGTGGAAGAAAAGATCCGCATGATCGATGCCTTCCTCTTTAAGATCGGAAGGAAGATAGGATATATCGTCAAGTGCGAGCTCTACCACCGTGATACGGTCATCGGAAGGAATATTGCAAAGACGAGAAGAACCGGGTCTTGCTACCGCTATGACCTCGTATCCTTCATCCAGGAGCCTGTTCGTCAATGCTATACCGAGCATTCCCGTGGCGCCTGTAATTACCGCTCTCTTGATATCAGACATTTTCCGTCTCCGCTGTCTCTTCAATGTTTTCTGCAGGATCCTTGTCCTTCTGTCTGTATGCCCAGAACTTGTTGATGACGAAGTTGATAGGCACGCTTATGACGAGCGTGATAGCAGGTGCTATATACTCGCTGATACCGAATATATCGACACTTATATAAGATACAAGGTTACTTACACCAAGACCTGTAAATGCATACGCCGCATAGGTCTTGAGGAGCGTCTGCCACCAGACTCTCTTCTCTCCGTCTTCGCTCTCCTTGAATACGAACTTATTGCTGAGGATAAAGGCCCACAGAACAGACAATAACCAACCGACACAGTTAGCGATGAACTTGTTCTTAGGATCCTCTCCAACCGTATGATTAAGACCGAAGATGGTAACGGCGATTATGCCGTAAGATACGATGGTATTAGTTACGCCTACGAGAGCAAACTTGACGAACTGCATGAAGGCCTGCTCCTGCTCGGGGGTAAGGGTCTTCTTTACGGGCTTAAGGATCAGCCTAAGGCAGAATAAGACAAATCTCTCGAAGACCTCCCAGATCTTAGAGCCGATACTCTTTTCCATCTGTAATTACTGCTCCAGAGCTGCCTTGATGGTCTTAGCCATGTAGTCGATCATCTCGTCAGTCATTCCGGGATATACACCTACCCAGAATGTGTCGTTCATGATCCTGTCAGTATTCTTAAGGTCACCTACTACTCTGTAGCCTTCGCCTGTTGCTCTCATCTCGTCAAAGCAAGGGTGCTTTATAAGGTTACCTGCAAAGAGTCTTCTTGTCTGAACGCCCTGCTTCTCGATGTAGTCAACTACCTTAACGGAATCTACTCCTTCCTTACATGTGATAAGGAAGCCGAACCAGGAAGGTCTTGCATTCTCGCAAGCTACGGGAAGGATAAGCTTATCTTCAGTACCTGCAAGAGCTGCCTTAAGTCTGTCGAAGTTATGTCTTCTTCTCTCAACGAAGGAAGGGAACTTAACGATCTGTGCGCAACCTACTGCTGCCTGAAGATCTGTTGCCTTAAGGTTATATCCGAAGTGTGAATATACATACTTGTGATCGTATCCGAGAGGAAGCTCGCCGTACTGCTTGTCGAATCTGTGTCCGCAGAAGTTATCTACGCCGGAAGGACAGATGCAGTCACGTCCCCAGTCTCTCATTGAGCGGATAGCTCTGTGGAGAACGGGATTATTTGTATAGATGGCACCGCCTTCACCCATTGTCATGTGGTGAGGGGGATAGAAGGAAGATGTTCCGATATCACCGATAGTACCCGTGAACTTCTCCTCGCCGTCAATCGTATACTTGGAACCTAATGCATCGCAGTTATCTTCTACGAGCCAGAGGTTATGCTTATCACAGAATGCCTTTACTGCCTTAAGGTCGAAAGGATTACCGAGTGTATGCGCTACCATTACTGCCTTTGTCTTAGGGGAAAGAGCAGCCTCGAGCTGTGTTACGTCGATATTGTACTGAGGGATAGTAACGTCTACGAATACGGGGATCGCACCGAACTGGATCATGGGAGTAACAGTTGTAGGGAAACCTGCTGCTACAGTGATGACCTCATCGCCTCTCTTGATTGCTCTCTCCTTAAGAAGAGGGCTTGTCAAAGCCATGAATGCTCCGAGGTTAGCGGAGGAACCGGAATTAACGAGGGAGCAGAACTTTACACCGAGGTACTCGGCAAAAGCCTTCTCGAACTTATCTGTATATCTTCCTGCCGTAAGCCAGAACTCAAGAGAGGAATCAACAAGATTAACCATCTCTTCGTGATCGTATACTCTTCTTGCATAAGGGATACGGTCGCCTTCCTTATACTCAGCTGTCTTGTGATAAGAATCACAATACTCTGATACCATCTCTAAGATCTTGGCTCTAGCCTGCTCTTCAGTCATATTCTCAAACATAATGATCTCCCATCGGAACTATTCTTATGCCTTCACATAGGCATACACTGTAGTATTTTATCTTTGTATAAGCAAATAATCAAATGAAAATCTTGTTTCATGCACTAATCATCGCATTGACAAGAAACCCGCAGGAAGACTGCAGTATTTATGTTAACATTCCTAACAGATCACCAAGAGCAAATACCTCGTGTGCCTCGTCCTTAAGGGATCAAAGCCGTAAGATCGTTCTGATCGAATACGCATTCCTCATACCCTCTGTCCATATAGATCACATCTGCGGAACCGGATCCTATCTCCAGCAATTCTCTGAAATAGAATTCATCGTACCATCCCTGATGTCTTATCCAAAGATAAGAAGGACCGCTTTCAGGATGATATACGTATCCGTTTGCCACGCCTGCCGTTGAATCAAATTCTTCGGGAAGGATATCAACTGCTTCGCCGTTAAAAGATAAAGTCATCTGACTTAACTCATCGTAGGTAAGCGCACCCCTGAAAAACGAGAGTGTATCGCCGTCTATGCCAAGCTCTCCCGCCACGTATACCGCGAAATATTCACCATCGTAGTTTACTATCTCTTCGGCAAATCCTTCTCCGAAGGGAACCCTGTAAGTATAACCGTCGATAAGAAGTACCAGAGAATTGGCATCTATCCACCAGATCGCATTGTCGTAAGTAAGAAGATCGACTTCTGCCGGTTCGTAGTTTATATATTGATTATCGACGTAGAAGCTTATCTGATCCTCTATCGAACTTCTGCAGCTCTCGGGAAAATCCGCAACCACATCACGAATGGATAATACTTCACCTCGCATATTCAAAGTGTATCCATTTTCAATATCTGCTTCACTTACTGTGACAACAAAACTGATAAGTTCCCTGTCAACGCGATACAGCCTGTAAACTATCTGATCTGCTTCATAAATATCTTCGTAAATGGCACATATATCCGCCACAGCAGTTTTGAGTTCCGGATGCTCATCGTCAACCACTTCAATGTTGTGTTCATCGACCTCGATTTGAGGCATGACAACATCCGAAATAAAAATATCTACGGGACTATAATCAACATCGTTAGAAGACTCTGAGCTTTCTGACGATGAATCTATAGTCATCTCAGTTAAAGAAGCGGACGCTTCACTAGAAGACGTAATGGTAGATTCCGTAGCAGCTGTATTTCCGCTTTGAGAGCAAGAAGACAAAACGGCAATCAGCAAAACAAGCAACACACCAACTTTTACTCTCAATGAATTGAACCTCCGGAATTATCGTTAATAGCATCATAATATTCCAATGCGACATCCGCACCCAGTATCTCTGAAACCGGCAAGTAGCTTTCGTAGTCGATACTACTCAGGAATCATGGATATGAGATCGTTCTGATCATAGACGCACTGACTGTGTTCCCTATCCATATAAATGATCTCGGCTGAACCTGACTCTATACGTATCAACTCTCTGAAATAGAATTCATCCCACCATCCTTGGTGACGTATCCAATACATCGAACTACCGTTTCCGTCATAATAGATAAAACCGGTTCCCAAACCCATAGTAGAATCCAGATCATCAGGTGCTATCCTTATACTTTCACCGTTCAAAGATAACGTCATTTGGCTCAATTCGCTATACTCTAAAGATCCTCTTCTTACGTCCAAAAGATCGCCATTTACTTCCAGTGGACCGTTTATATAACGTGCAAAAAATTCTCCGTTGTACTCTGTCAAAGATTCTGAAATTACATCTCTGTTATCACAAAAAGGGATCCTGTATGGAAGCATATCAACAATGATCACTATAGAATTTGCGTCAATTACCCAGTTAGCATCATTGTAACTCAGCTCTTCGACATCAAACGGATCATATGACGAACCGAACTCTTCACAGTTATAAGAAATCTCAGCTTCAATTGATCCGGTGCAACTCTGAGGAAAACCTGTAACAACATCCTGAAGCGATATGACTTCTCCGTCCATATTCAGCGTATATCCTGCATCTATGTCTGTATCGGAAACTGTTACTCGAAAACTCAACAGTTGACTGTCAACTCGATAAAGTCGATACGTTATCGCATCATCTCCATACACTGCTCCATACTCATCACAAATAGATTCTACAGCGGTCTTTAGGTTGACATGATCATCATCAACTACTGATATTCCATATTGATCTACTTCTATTTGCGGCATACCCGAATCAGATTGATAGAGCTCGACATCAACATAAGCATCTTCAACAATACTCTCATCAGAGATCTCAGTAGAAGCAGTCGGAAACGGCGAAGGAGCAACAGTTGTTTCCTCGCTTGAAACAACTGTTGTTAACTCGCTCGGATTAACATCCACGGAGCGAGAACAAGAGGAAAGCATTAAGACAAGAAGTATAACTGCGTTGGCTCTCGTGTATCTCATTATTCTATTCTCCCCAAGCTTTCATCAGTGTCCGTATTCTCAACAAGATCTTCTTCCGGAACAAGACGCACGTCCTGTTCTGTTCCACCCAAAGAACAGTATCCACTAATGTTCGAGTTGTCCAAAGAATAATGTCTGACAGAGACTTGATCACTCGAGTTTCCTTCGGAAGTGTAAACGATACCGTTTTCAGTATCCACTCCGATAACGATACCGATATGGCTTCCGCCACCGAATATTACTGCATCGCCGACTGCAGGAACATAACCGGAGGAGCGCTGATGATAAGATCCTTCAGATATAAAATCAGATCTGATATTAGATACGCCTGCCCAACCGTTAGCGATAGCATTGTCTGAAGTAACACCGGAGATAATGCTGGATCCGTCGTTCAAATAACCGCAGACACTCATGCACCACGTAGTATACATAGCACACCACGGTACACCGGGCTTATTGTAATAATCGCCTACATATGTCTGATTACCGTCACCGGGCTCACCATTGTAGTTGTATTCTTGGTAGCCTTCGCCCGCCGATGCAAGCAAAGCCAGATAGTGAGCTCGCTCAGAAGCACTGTAAGATAACTGTGTAACTTCATCAGCATGGATAAAGTTCATAAGGTCCGCAAGTTCTTCTTCAGAAAGGTTATCCATAGCTATCTGAGCAAACACATCACTGTATTCTGAATAATCACTCCATGATTGAATATCAGACAGTATCAGTCCATTAATCATAGATTCCTGATCTTTTCCGTTAGCCGATGCATATTCATTGAGCATATCAACGGTGCCCTGAAGATCGTTATTGATCATTGCGGCAATAGCTCCGTCGTCGTAGCCTGCTTCTCTGAGCTGATGTATCACATCTGCAAGACTTTCGAATGTTCCGTCCGATATGGAATCGGGATCTACTCCATTATCGATAAGATATGTCGTTAAGCCGTCTGCGTAACTGCTGTCGAAATTACCGTCTTCATCTACACATCCCGTGAGCCAGTATGCGTCTTCGTTGGTAACCTCCGCTACACCTTCCATATCTATTTCCCCAAGATCGATGCACACCTGGGCATAAGGACTGTCCGAGGACTGTGCAGGATCGAAGATCGATCCGCTCTGATATTCGAGAAGTCTGTATCCGCCCAGTGAAGATATATGACTTAGTGCACTGAGATAACTTGTAGCATTTCTCTCTGCTGCATAAGCCAGGCTTGAACCAGTACTCTCGATACCATCGACAAGATCTCGCAAATACTGAATAGTAGAGATCGAATTGGACAACGAGGATTCGAGAGTATTACGATAAGATTCAGATAAGCTTTGGGGAATATAACGCGCTCCTGCAACAGGAGTAAGTTCTGACCTTGCACTACGAAGTGTATATGCTATATCGGGATAAACATCGTCCAATACATTCACCGCAGCTCCTAACGAACTGACATTTCTCTCCAATTCTTCCTGCTCCAGGTAATAGAAAGAATCCGTGAAATTCGTGCTATAGGAAACACAATATGCCGAGAGATTCGCGTATAACGTTCTTACAACATCAGCCAGAGCGTTCATCAACGCTCCGTGAACCTCAATAAAGTAGGATCTTAAAGCATCGGCAAGTTCACCTTCTATACACTCGATCCTGCTAAATTCTTCAAGTGAAGCCCTGTAGTTATAGATATTTCTTTCAAGAGAAGAAAGGCCTGTAAAAATGTTATCCAGCGTATGTATATTGACCGATGAGATCTTCCAATCCACTACATACGTATTGCTCAGCATATCCGCAGGGACCTCGGTAAACTCGAGATCGACATCGTATACATGAGATGCGTTCCAGATGTTATCGCAAAAGTAATGGTCAGCCGTACTGCCGCCTGAGATAGTATCGCCCAGATAAGTATCGAAAGCCGACATCTGAGCAATTAGAGAATCGGCAACGTTCCAATCTATAGTCATCATGCGGGATGTGATACATACGGCATTATACAAAAGGTAATATGCTCTTACAAACGCATCTGTCGGATTAGACATACCGCTTGCAATACCTGTTAATTCATTCTGTCGTATCGAACCGAATATCTCTGCGATGAACCCTCTGTTCGTGTTGCTTATTTCAAGATATTCTTCCTGGCTTATCAATAACTCAGACACAATAATTTCCCTATCCCTTAAAGATTATCTCTATACACAGTGATCCTGCTTATGTTTTCTTCTACACAGGAATTGATATTCAAGACCAACTGCCTCGCTGTCCCTGACAGAAACTGATCGTATACCTCATTTATCTGCTCACAGCTTGAAGTGCCCGAAGAAACACAATCTATAACACTGCGGATCACTTCCAGGGGATCCTGATACATACTCAAACTGTTTATATAAGAATTGGCACAGTAGTAAAGGTTGGTGTGTCCTGTCGGTAGACCACGAGGGGGCATATACTTATTCTCCTATCCTATTCCGGTATTTTATACAGCAATATCCCGACCGAATAATATCGATCGGGATCATTAGGCTGCTCTAATGTTTATTTCAAGAAATCAGCGATCTGCTTGTCCATGATCTCAGGTATGTTGCCGTCAGCGAACCATACTCTGTTCCATTCGCAGATCCTGTCGATCGTCTCGTCGATGTGCCATGTAGGCTTCCATCCGAATGTCTTCTTGAGCTTACTTGAATCAAGCTTTAAGAAATTAGCCTCATGAGGAGCATTGGGATCGATCCTGTCTACTCTCTTGATGCCGCCCCACTTCTCTACGAACATATTAACGATGTCGCCTGTAGTAACGCAGTCACAGTCATCGGGACCTACGTTGAACCAGGAAGAGAGCGTCGGATCCTCGTACTGAGCCTTTACTATCATCAGGTATGCAGTAACGGGCTCCAATACGTGCTGATAAGGTCTTGTGGAGTAAGGATTTCTTACAACGATGTCCTCACCCTTCTTTGCTGCTCTTACACAGTCGGGAATGATCCTGTCGTTAGCGAAGTCACCGCCGCCTATTACATTACCTGCTCTTGCAGTAGAGATAGCGGGGTACTCGCCTTCCTTGAAGAAGGAAGATCTGTAGCTGTGAGTAACGAGCTCACTGCAGGACTTGGAGTTGGAGTAAGGATCGTAGCCGTCAAGCATTTCGTCCTCTCTGTAGCCCCATTCCCACTCGCGGTTCTTATATACCTTGTCTGTAGTAACGTTAAGGAAAGACTTTACCGTGTTGCTTCTCCTCAAGCACTCAAGGATATTAACGGTACCCATGACGTTTGTCTCGTATGTGTATACGGGATCCTTGTAGGAATCTCTTACGATAGGCTGTGCTGCCATGTGGATAACGATCTCGGGCTGTGCCTTGGAGAAAGCATCCCAGAGAGCGTCAAGATCTCTAATATCGCCGATAACGGAAGTCATCTTGTCTTCGATGTCCGCCATAGAGAAAAGATCGGGAGTTGTATTGGGAGCTAAGGAATAACCTGTAAGGATAGCGCCTGCACCGATAAGGATACGGCTCATCCATGTTCCCTTAAAGCCTGTATGACCTGTGAGGAAGACCTTCTTCCCCTTAAAGAATTCAAGATCAAGCTGCATGTGATATTACTCCTCCCACACGATCCAAGGAGCTTCTCCGGCTTCGATAAGAGCCTCGAGCTTTTCCTTGTCTCTCTTGGTATCCATGCACTTCCAGAATCCCTTGTGGAGGAATGCCTTAAGCTGTCCTTCGGAAGCGAGCTTCTCAAGAGGCTTCTTCTCGAATACAGTCGTATCGTCCTCGAGGTAATCGAAGATCTCGGGATTAAGTACCATGAATCCTGCGTTGATAACAGCTCCGTCGTCATTGCTCTTCTCACGGAACTTAGTAACGCTTCCGTCTGCATCAAGATCGAGGCAACCGAACTGCTGACCTACATTGACTGCAGTCATGGTAGCGATCTTGCCGTGAGCCTTATGGAACTTAAGGAGCTCGTTGATATCTACGTTGCTTACACCGTCACCGTATGTAAGCATAAAGGGCTCGCCGTCGGTGAACTTCTTTATTCTCTTGATACGTCCGCCTGTCATGGTATTAAGTCCCGTATCTACGAGAGTTACCTTCCAGGGCTCCGTATGTGTGGAGTGAACGATCATCTTATTCTCTGCAGTAAAATCGAATGTTACGTCTGATGTATGAAGATAGTAATCAGCGAACCATTCCTTGATGACATACTGCTTATAACCGCAGCAGATAACAAAATCATTGAAACCGAATGAAGAATAGTACTTCATGATGTGCCAAAGGATGGGCTTACCGCAGATCTCAACCATGGGCTTGGGCTTCAGAACGCTCTCTTCACTGATACGAGTACCAAAACCGCCTGCAAGTATAACGACTTTCATTAATGAATCTCACTTTCAATTAAGCTATAGCATGCTAATTATATCAAATCAGTAGCAAATATACGATACTACCGCAGAAATCTTACAGATACTATACCGTCTCAAGAAATCGTGTTGATCAAATCCGCTCTACAGAATGATTCATGTTTCATATCAAAGAGTAAGTTTTGCATCCTGAAAAACTGACTACTTTGCATATTGAGAAATCAGTAATTTCGTTTTTCACATACCTTTATAATCTCGGATTAGGTAACGGAACAAGGATCGAGAAACATGCAAACAACAATACATTGATAATCAGGGATATTGCAAATAGCATCTGTTTCTTACGTTTATCGCGAATACAAAAGAAGAGAAAGCATCCGACAACTGCATATATACCAATGCCGATCATCCAACAGATCGTAGTCGTCTTTTGTGCTGTCAGTTTCTCACGCAGGTTTTCCAGCCTGTCACCCGTATCATTATCATTTCTTTCATTTGATAAACGATCCTCTTCACCCAGACTTTCAATTATCTCGCTGTGCTCATTAATAACCACAGGATAAGTTCTCTGTATCGAGCCGTTATAGCCATTTATATTGGACAGACAGATCAGTTCAAAAAATATAACAGATAATATCCAGACTAAGAAAAGAGCTGTATGTACCGGTATTTTATTGTTCATATCAGTAATTCTCTTCGCACGCTCTAATAAATCCCGCGAACATCTCAGCTTCGGGATAGATATCCCTTATCTTCGTGTAGGGAGTATAACGCTCTGCATCTATAAGCTTGGATATATCAAGACCTGCGGAAACTATATCTTCCTTAAGAGCTTTGTAAAGGTCGGGCTTGTCCTTCACCTTTATGACATAGGAGTTGATACCGATCTTATAACCCAAGTCTCCTCCTCGAAGGCTGAAGGCCAGTACCTTCTTTGCATTCTCCGAAGAATTGCCTATATAGATATTGTAGATGCCGTCTTCTACCGCATATCTCTTAAGTTCCTCGTCCCATATGCAGAGGGAGACGGAACTGAACATTAAAGTGCCCTGTATCTTCTGCCCGGGCTGAAGATAGTATTTGCCGAATGCACGAAGTTCCTTAACGGGCTTTATTACCTGAGACTCTTCCTGCCCGACATAGAGCTGCACTACTTCCGCTCCGTCCATGTCACCCGTGTTCTCTATCTCAAACCTTATGACCATATCCTCGCCGACGGAGATATTACTCTTCTCTACAGAGAATTCCCCTATATCGAAAGTGGTATAGGACAGTCCGTATCCGAAAGGATATAAAGGCTCGATCTTCCTCTTCTCATAACCTCTGTAGCCGACAAAGATTCCTTCGCCGTAGTAAGATGTATCTCCTTCGGGGTAGTTAAGGTAAGAAGGCATATCTTCTATCCTCTTCGGCCAGGAGAAAGGAAGCTTACCTGAAGGGTTTCTCTTGCCGTACATAAGATCGGAGAGAGCCTTGGCGCCCTGCATTCCGGGATAGAATACGCAGAATAATGCATCTATCTCATTTAAGTATTCGCCGAGGTCAACGGGACCCGGAGTATTAAGGATAAGGCATATCCTTCCTGACAGCAGAGAATTACGCTTTACTTCAAGAAGTCTGTCCAGGACTCTTCTTGTCTCCTCGGGAAGCTTAAGATCTTTCCTGTCAGATCCTTCAGAGGAATTTACCGAGCAAAGGACTACCGCTACCGACATGGGCTCGGCGGAATATATATCGTCTTCGCCGTAATAGACATCGGGAAGCTCTTCGTCGAGCTTTGTATTCCTGCTCGTAAATACCTGAGCACTTCCCTGACCGCATGTAAGGAGCCTTTCGCTTCCGTAGAGGACTACTTTCTCCGTTCCTGACAGGGGGAACACGCCGTTATTTTCCAGCATCACTATACCCTGAACTGCTGCTTCGTAAGCGATCTTATCGCCTGTTTCCATTATCTCTTCGGCTTCGTCCTGAGTGATCTTGGGACGGTAGTAGTACTTAGTAGCAAAGTCCTGAACTCTGCCGAAGGCTTCGTTTAAGTGATCTTTTGTAAGTCTTCCCTCTTCTAATGCCTTAAGGATATCGTCGCTCGGCCAGGGGCCCGGCATAAGAAGATCTATTCCCGCTTCTATCGCCTGTCCGGAATCTCCCGTGCAAGCACCCCAGTCGGTCATGTTAACTCCCGTGTAGCCCCACTCCTGACGAAGTATCTTTCGAAGAAGCCACTTGTGTTCAGTGCATTTCGTGCCGTTTATCTTAGGGTACGAAGTCATGACGGTAGCAGCGCCTGCCTGAAGGCACATCTTAAATGCGGGGAGGTATATCTCTCGTAAGGTCCTCTCGGATATTATCTGATTGATCGTATTTCGCTTATATTCAAGGTTGTTGGCGGCATAGTGCTTGACGTTAGAAGCTATCCCCTGACTCTCAACTCCCTTTACAAGCTCTCTTCCCATTACACCCGTAAGGAAAGGATCCTCCGAATATCCTTCGAAGAACCTGCCGTTCCTGGGATCACGCAGTATGTTGATGTTAGGGGTACCCAGGAGACAGTCGATACCGTACATATTGGCTTCCTGTCCCAATACTTCACCTGTCTTGGCAGTAACGGCGGGATTCCAGGTGGAGGCAAGTAAGATGCCCGGAGGATAGCAGCCGGGAGCTATGTCGGTAAGTCCCGTCCTCATCTCCTCGCTGCCCTTTATGTATCTTCTAAGTTCCTTCTCCCTGTCGGTGAGTTTTCTGTCCTCGAAGAAGAAGTGCGCGACATTATCCAGCTCCGTTCTCGTGTATCCGTTCTGCTCGCAGTATTCAGCATAGAGGTTAACGAAAAGCTGCTCGAAGTTCATGCCCGTGCCGCCGTCGAGCATCTGTATCCTGCGGATATCCGCTTCGGGGATCTCCGTCGTTCCAAAAAAATCGGCACCGCATAGAAGCGATGCCTTTTTTATTATGCTTATGCCGTCAGTCGCTTTCATGTACTTATTGTACTATAGCGAACTTCAATGTGCACTTAACAGCTGTCTTGCCGTCAACAGTTGCTTCAGCCTCACCTACTCCGACGGGACCTCTTACCTGAGTGATCTTTGTCTCAAGTCTTACTGTGTCGCCGGGAAGGATCTGTCTTTTGAACTTACAGTTATCGATACCTGCAAATACTGCGATCTTACCCTTGAACTCCTCCTGGGAAAGGATAGCAACGGCACCTGTCTGTGCGAGAGCCTCTACCATGAGAACGCCGGGAGTAATGGGGTAATCAGGGAAGTGTCCTCTGAAGAAGGACTCATCGTATGTGATGTTCTTATATGCGATGCAGTACTGGCCGGGCTCGTAGTCCTCTACCTTGTCGATAAGAAGGAAAGGATGTCTGTGGGGGATGATCTCCATTATGCCCTTAAGGTCAAGTGAATTAGCCATTAGTTTGTCCTCCTTTGAATTACTCTTCGTACTTCTTGATAAGGATAGTAGCGTTATGTCCGCCGAATCCCAAGTTGTTGCTCATTGCGTAAGTGATATCTTTATGCTTGCCCTCGAAGAATGTGTAGTCGAGATCAAGCTCTTCCTCACTCTCCTTGGAACCTGCAGTAACGTGAACATAGCTGTTCTCGATCGCCTTTACCATAACGATGAACTCGACGCCGCCTGCGCCTCCGAGGAGATGTCCGATCATGGACTTGGTGGAGTTGATTGCTACGTTCTTAGCCTCGTCACCGAAAGCATACTTGATGGCTCTTGTCTCGAAGAGGTCGTTATGGTGTGTGGAAGTACCGTGAGCATTGATGTAGTCAACATCCTTAGGCTCGATACCTGCTTCCTGCATGGCGATCTTCATTGCCATACCTGCACCGGAACCGTCCTCTGCAGGAGATGTGATATGGTAAGCATCGTTAGTAGCACCGTATCCTACAACCTCTGCAAGGATCTTAGCGCCTCTTGCCTTAGCGTGCTCTAATTCCTCGAGAACTACGACACCTGAACCTTCACCGATAACAAAACCGTCTCGGTCCTTGTCGAAAGGTCTTGAAGCCGTCTTGGGATCTGTGGAATTGGAAAGAGCAGTAAGGGAGATAAAGCCCTGTACTCCGAGAGGACATACAGCTGCCTCTGCACCGCCTGCGAGCATTACGTCAGCATCACCCCACTTGATTGCCTTGAAAGCATCACCTATGGAGTGAGAACCGGAAGCACAGGCAGTAACGATATCTATGTTCTTACCCTTCATGCCGAACTTGATGGCGATATTAGCGGAAGCCATGTTAGAGATCATCATGGGGATATAGAAAGGATTTACCTTCTTGCCTTCCATGAGCTTTGTATGCTCTCTCTCGTTTGCCTGCATGGATCCGATACCGGAGCTTACGATAACACCTACACGGAAAGGATCTTCCTTAGTCATATCAAGACCGGACTGTTCTACTGCCTCACAAGCTGCAGCTACTGCATACTGTGAGAAGAGCTCCATCCTCTTAGCTGTCTTGAAGTCCATGTACTTTGTGGGATCAAAGTCCTTGACCTCACCTGCCATAGTTGCCTTATATCCTGTAGTATCGAACTTAGTGATGGGGCCGATAGCGACCTTACCTTCTACAAGTCCGTTCCAGAAGCTCTCAACATCGTTACCGAGGGGTGTGATAGCACCCATACCCGTAACTACAACTCTTTTTGTTTCCATCTTATCTTTTTCCTCGTTCTTATTCTCGATTACATGTGCATTCCGCCGTCTACGGAAAGGACCTGACCTGTGATATAGGAAGCATCATCTGATACGAAGAATCCTACTGCATTGGCGATATCCTCTACCTGACCGTATCTCTTCAAGGGGATACCTGCGAGCATCTGCTCCTTGACCTTCTCGGGAAGAACGTCAGTCATGGGAGTCTGAACGAATCCGGGAGCGATGGCATTACATGTGATGTTCTTACCTGCATACTCTCTTGCGGCACTCTTAGTGATACCGATAACGCCTGCCTTAGATGCAGAGTAGTTGACCTGGCATGCATTGCCCTGAAGTCCTACGATAGAAGAGATAGAAACGATGCGGCCGTACTTCTGCTTGCTCATTACGGGAACTACTTCACGGAAGAAGTTGTATGTACCCTTGAGGTTAACTGCGATAACGGAATCAAAATCAGCTTCGCTCATCCTTACGAGGAATCCGTCTCTTGTGATACCTGCGTTGTTAACAAGTGCATCGATGGATCCGAATGTGGAAGCTACGTCTGCTACTGTCTCCTTAACGCTCTCGCTTGAAGATACATCGCATCTGTAAGCCTTAGTATCAACGCCGTACTCCTTAGCGATCTCATCAGCTGTCTCCTGGGATCCTTCGATGGGGCATGCGTCTACTACTGCGATGTTATAACCCATCTTTGCGAGCTTAACTGCGATAGCCTTACCGATTCCTCTGGCACTTCCTGTTACGATTGCTGTCTTAGCCATGTTACTTGTCCTCCGAATTTATTTTGCAAGTTCTGCGATCGCAGCTGCGGCTGCGTCAATATCTTCTACTGTGGATACGTTGATCACGGGGATCTCGGGTACTGTCTTCTTAACAAATCCCGCGATGGTCTTACCGGGACCGATCTCAACAAATACGTCTACGCCCAAGTCCTTCATCTTAAGAAGTGTCTGCTCCCACATAACGGAAGAAGATACCTGTGTCTGAAGAAGGTCTCTTATATTAGTCGTATCCTCTACTACTTCTGCAGTAGCATTTGCGATATAAGGGATCTTAAGGTCTGAGATCTCCGCCTTATCAAGCTCAAGTCTTAACTTATCACCTGCGCCCTTGAGCATGGGAGAATGGAAAGGTCCTGATACCTTAAGCTCGATAGCTCTCTTGGCACCCTTCTCGGATAATGCCTCCATACCCTTACATACTGCTTCCTTCTCGCCTGTGATAACGATCTGGCCGGGGCAATTGTAATTAGCTACTGATGCGCCTTCGATGGGAGCTACCGTCTCTTCGATAGTCTCCTTGGGAAGGCCTATGATGGCAGCCATCGTTCCCTGACCTGCGGGTACGTAAGAGCTCATGAGATTACCTCTGATCCTTGTAAGTCTTACAGCCTCATCGAAAGTCATGGCGCCTGCAGTAACAAGTGCGCAGTACTCTCCGAGGGAAAGACCTGCCGTGATGTCGGGATGGATGCCCTTATCTTCAAGAGCCTTGCTCATGATGGAGCAAGCAGTAACGAGTGCGGGCTGCGTGTACTCAGTTACATGGATATCTTCATTCTCTTCGAAGAGGATGTGCTCCATATCAAAGCCTGCTGCGTCTGTTGCTCTCTTTACCATATCCTTGGCATAGTCGAACTTATCGTAGAAGTCCTTTGCCATGCCTACTGCCTGTACTCCCTGACCGGGATAAACAAATGCGATCTTCATACTTCTTAACAAATCTCCTTTGCGTTCTTAAGGAGCTTATTTGCCTCCTCGAACATATCGTCGATGATCTTCTGAACGGGTCTGATCTCATTGATCATTCCGGAGATCTGACCTGCCATGAACGTACCTGCCTTGGTATCGCCCTCGACAACAGCCTTACGAAGGGAACCTACGCCCAATGCCTCAAGCTCCTCAAAGCTTGCATGAGCCTCTTCGAGCTCCAAGTACTTAGCAGTAAGCTGATTTCTGATCTGTCTTACGGGAGCACCTGCTGCGCGGCCCGTAACTCTCGTAGATGTATCCTTGGCCTTGATGATCATCTCTTTGTAGTTCTGGTGGATATTAACTTCCTCGGAAGCGCAGAATACAGTTCCGCACTGGACTGCCTCCGCACCGAGCATGAAGGATGCTGCGACACCTCTGCCGTCAGCGATACCGCCTGCTGCAACTACGGGGATATTAACTGCATCTACTACCTGGGGAACAAGAGCCATTGTAGTGATCTCACCTACATGTCCGCCGGACTCCGTACCCTCTGCGATAACTGCATCGGCGCCGTCCTTCTCCATCTTCTTTGCAAGAGCAACGGAAGGAACTACGGGAATAACGATGATGCCTGCTTCCTTCCACATGGGAATGAACTTACCTGCGGAACCTGCACCTGTTGTTACTACCTTTACCTTCTCCTCTGCAAGTACTTCTGCGATCTGGGGAGCTCTGGGATTCATGAGCATAACATTAACGCCGAAAGGCTTGTCCGTAAGCTCACGGCACTTGTGGATCTGATCTCTGATCCAGTTCTCGTCTGCGCCGCCGCATCCGATGATTCCGAGTCCGCCTGCATTACTTACTGCAGCGGCGATGTGGTAATCAGCTACCCAGGCCATACCGCCCTGGAAGATAGGATACTTAATTCCGATCATGTCTGTGATCTTTGTCATAGTGTTCTTGCTCCTTCCGAATCAATAAACAAAATAGTTGGCACCCCATGTAAGACCGCCTCCGAAGGAAGACATAACGATCTTGTCGCCCTTCTTGAGCCTGCCGTCCTTCTTCATCTCCGTTAAGAGGATCGGAATGGATGCCGATGATGTGTTACCTGTGTTCTGGATATTCATGGGGAACTTCTCGAGAGGTACGTTAAGCTTCTTAGCCGTAGCCTCGATGATCCTCTTATTTGCCTGATGGAATACGAAGTGATCTATCTCATCCATCTTAAAGCCGTACTTAGCGGAGAGTTCTTCGATAAGAGCAGGGATCTCCGTTACTACGAATCTGAATACTTCCCTGCCGTTCATATACATGAATGTCGACTGCAAAAAGCCCTCTTCGTCAACTCTCTTAGGCTGCTTCATGGACTCGCAGTGAAGGCAGCCGCCTCTCTTCATGGAAGCCTTCATGATGAAGCTGTTCTTCTCGCCTTCCTCTGCACGGAGCACTGCGGCGCCCGCACCGTCACCGAAGAGGATACATGTTCCTCTGTCGTTCCAGTCTACAAAATTAGAAAGGCACTCGGCTCCGAGTACAAGAACAGTCTTTGCATTGCCTGTCTCGATAAAGCCCTGTGCCGTGTTATATGCCGCGATGAATCCGGGACAAGCCGAATTAACGTCAAAGCAAGCACATCCGTCTGCACCTATAGCACCCTGTACGCAGCAGGCGATACCCGGGAATGCCAGATCGGGAGTAGTGGAAGCTGCTACGATAAGATCGATCTCGGAAGGATCGATACCCGCATCCTCGATAGCAGCCTTTGCTGCTTTGCAAGCCATAGTGGAAGCCTTATCCTCCACCGCGTCAGCTATATGACGCTGCTTGATGCCCGTTCTCTCGGTGATCCATTCGTCATTTGTCTCGACCATCTTGGAGAGGTCGTCATTAGTAAGTATCTTCGGAGGCAGATAAGAGCCAAGTCCGATGATTTTTCCGGTCAACATAGAATACCGCCTTTATAAATCCTTTGATAATCAAAGTATTACACAACGGTGTTTTGCCGTCAATAGAAACATTGGGGCAGAAATCGGGTATTGGCCGATATAAAAGCTTATATCAGAACAACTGAAGCTGAGCCCATGCTCCTTCAAGAGGAACATCCGTCATCTTTATTATCCCGGCCTTTGTAAGTTCGTTCTCGCTCTCATAGGAATTCTTATTCACTTTGGCGGGAGCAAGGTAGCACCTTACTTTAGCTTCCGTTGCACGACGAACAAAATCGGGCAATGTCTTGCTGTTCTGCGTGCCCGAATGGTATGCCTCGATAAGCACCATATCGTACAAAGAAGGATCTATCGTCTCGTAGGGGAATCCCGGCACGTTAGGTACCGTAAGTATCTTGGGGATGCTCTCCTTCTCGAGAAATTCCATGACGGACTTACGATCAAGGAATACTTCCGTACCCTTCACGGCAAACTTCTTATGGTCTCCGTTATAGTCCGCATCCGTCGCCTGCCATGCGGGAACAAAAGTGGAATCTTCCATGAAGGAATCGCAGAAGACGATACCGAAGGTCTTGCGGCCGGCTTCGCTTAGGGCACCTGCCCCCAGGAGTGCCAGTGAGAACTTAATATTCTTGATGGCATCGGTCTTCTGATCGTCAGGAGGAAGCTTACTTCCCGTTATTACTACCGGTATATCCAGGAAGGACAATACTCGTACGGCCAGCTGCGCAAAGTATGCGGCAGTATCCGTTCCGTGAAGAATAAGGACTCCGTCGGGACGATCCTTCTCCACTTCAGCAATTATCGCGCGGAATGCCGCCTTGTAGTCAGCAACTGTCGCATCTTCCGAAGAATATGTAAGAGGACTTATCTTACGAAGGTTAAATCCCGCTCCTGCCTTGTTCCAGAACTTATCGTTCACGGTAGAGCCGAGCTTTATATTCTTTCCTTCAATATGTGATCCGATGGTGCCTCCCAAGAGGCATACGAGAATGTTGTTCATTGCTTGGTACTCCTGTTGTAGTCATCCCTGGAGGCACGCTCGAGATCCGTCCCGGAAAGGTAATCCTTCAGACGCTCCATTATCCGTTCTTCCTCCTCGTCTGCAAAGCCTCTAAACACGACTTCGCTTATATCCGAATCCTGAAAATACAGATGACGATTTCCTATACCTTCAGGGTACAGTACAGCCGCATAATCGAACATCTTGGGCTTATCCCCCTTCTTCAGTACGACAGAGATCGCACGTCCGGTTATCATAAAACGCTTATCATTACCTGCTACCTTAACGATCGTACCCAAAGGCTTATAATCTATCATCTGCATCTTAGCTCTCCTTAGTTATGCCGGTTCACCGACGATTCCCAAGTCGTTCAAACGCTCTTCGTCGTATCCGTCTGTATCCATGGAGGACTGCTCATATGAACTTGACTCAATATCCTGATCCAACATATCAGCTACCGTGCCGGCAGTACTAACAGAAGTTAACGACTGAACGGTATCAGCTTGAACAATTGTTAAAAAACTAATTGCGGTCTCATCCGATATGGCTGCTGAATATCCTCTGTCACAAAGACCCATTGCTCTGGATACAAGAGCACTTGCAGAAGCACTTGTCATCCCTAAATTTACAAGGACATTAACCACTCCATCTTGACTCATCTTCCTCAACAGCAACAAGAGCAGGTATTCTAACTCATTCATTGTAGCGGTAGGAGTGAATCTTGCAGCGTTCGCGATAATGGAACCATAAGATGCAAGGCTTCTTGCCGTGCTATATGCATCCTCATCACCGTGATAATAATATTGCAACAATGGATTAAAGCCGCTCGCTTCAGGATCGCCCCAATTAAGGTTGTAAAACTCAGTGGCCTCTTCAATAGTATCTGAAATTTGGAAAGCTATAGGAAAACTCTGACCGGTGATGAACACACCTTCAGCAACACCGGATAATAACGCTGCACCTTCCCAGATACCGTATACTCCACATACAACAGCGAACACACCAACGATCAGATCAACCTGATTGTTTGAGTTACGAATATCTCTGGCAACCTCAGTATTAACCTCTCCAGCGTGAGTTGCAGCGAGGCACATATCGCCCATATATTCTTCCTCATTGATCTCTCTAACCTCTTCAAACGTCTCCTGGTAACCGTCTATACCGATCACATCTGTTGTGGGAGGATATATGTAATCGTATCTTCCCTGAACATTAGCAATAACGGAATTAATAAAATCGACAAGTTCAAAAATCGGACGTTCTGTCTCACTCTGATCCGCAATCAATGTATCTTCAATCTCGTCAACCTTGTCGATCATACTCTGGGTAGTTTCAACCAGAGCATTATACTTATCTGACAGTTCTCTGATACCCGGAATAGTATCATTGAAGTCGTACTCATAAGCGGAATCAATATATAAGTTCATTGTACTAGAGACGATATATGTGTGCTTTCTGCGCATATAGTCGCCTTTAGCATCCAAGGCCTGTATAAACTCTTCCATCTTTGCCTTATAGAAAACATAATAATCCCCGTTGTACGTCAACAACGAACTGTTGGAATAGCTATTCCAATAGTGGGATATATGCGCAAAGAACGTCTGCGCAACGGTTCTTATTCCCTGGCAAACATTCGTATGAATTTCATAAAAATACCCTAAAGTAGCTTCAGATGCTTCACCACTGAAATTAGGTGTGGATCGAAAAGATGTTATCATACCAATAAGCGTATTTGTGTGATCTATCAATTCAAAGAGATTCTCAATAATATTGGCTGCCATCATATCAAGATCATGAATTCCAAATGACCAATCCGGATACATATGAGCGGCTGTACCGACTGTATATTCAACCGTTTGGGGATCGACCAGACAATCCAACAAGATAGACCACCTGGTTTCAGTTGAATGAATATCATCAAAAGCTAATACATTTCCGCAAGCACTATCAAAAAAGTAAAATGCACACGCCGTATCTGCTATATATCCCAGATCCCTCTTGAACAGCAAAATGTATTTGGAAATGATATCTCTGAAATTATTATATGCATCAGGCAGATACTGTAAGCCCGCTGCAGTGTGTCCTGTCGTAGTTCTTAATATCGGGAGTGCCAATTCCTCTGCAGCTTCCCTCAACCCGGTCATTTCTTCCAATAATTCATCTTCATTAACAACAATATTCGACATATTCCCCTACCTCCATTTATCTAATTAAATTCAAAATATTTGAAGAAATGTCGCTCATTGTATCCGAAATAGTAGATCTCAACGACTCAAGATCTGAAGCAAGTCTGCTAACCTCTGCTGAGACTTCATCTCGATAACCGGCAAATAAATAGATATTCTCATTGATATCATCACGACACGCAATCGCCTGAGCTTTGGTATTTTCAACTTCATCCTCATATGCGATTGTCATGGATTTCAAAAGCGTAGGAGAATCATCACAATAACAATTACTGAATAGATTTTCAATGAACAGGCCTTGACATGTGTGTTCTACTTCAGCATTCATACAATTGGGTAAATACTCTAATTCATCATATACGTTAGAATGTATCTCGTTCTTATACTCTTCAAGAAATTCAATATATGCATCAAGCAGATCTTTCTTTGCAGTTAACTCTTCTATGCGAGTGCACCACTCATTGTACGCATTGACTGCTGAATTATACGCATCTTGCGCTTGTGATAATAAACTATTATTCCCAGAATTTCCCGGGTGTGGCATATTAATTCCCTCACAATTCAAATAATTTGCTATATTAATTTAGTGTATAATATAACAAAAACCGTTTACGAGGCTATATGAAAAAAGAAACAAAATCTTTTGTGATAATTTCCTTATCTTTGCTAATTTCTTTTATAAGCACAGGATGCATACCACATCCTAGACCTACACAAACACAATATGACCCCACCGAATATAGTTCGGTCGCTAGCGAGATCCTGGATTCGATGCAAAACGGTGCACACGGTCTGGACTCCGATCTTCCCTGGTATACAGATATTTGCGGCTATGTGAATGATGGCGTCTATTGTAACGAGAATCTCATGTTCTCGATCGAGATCCCTGAAGATTGGCATGTTTATTCCTTGGAAGAAATGGGAGAATACGGAGTCCCGTCATCCACTGCTCGATTGGTTTTCGACGCCGAAGCAGACCACAGGATCGACCCGGGCGATGAGGTCTACGATCTTATGTGCGATGACTCTGAAGGCCATCGCATCAGCGTATTATTAAATTTTTGGGGTTATAATCCTCCATACGATGTCCTAACAAGGACACATCTCAACAACATCATGCGCGACAGCAGGACCGAATTGGAAGCGGATTCTACAGTCTCAAGAGTAACTAGAGATGACCCGACTCTTGTCGAAGTCAACGGACAACTTGTATATACGATCAATTGGACTATTCACCATGAGGATGGTTCCGAGACATATCGAACTGAGATAATCGACTTTTACCAATCGTCTACAAGAGTTGTAGCCATTGAATATAATTCTCCGGAAGAGCTGGAAGAGTATATGTCCCTTATCACGTATCAGGCTGATAACACATTCCCTTCTACTGAAGAGACTTCCTCATAAGATCGCGCAGCTCATCTTCATCGTAGCTTCCGCACATGATATCTATATGCATGGGGACAAGATCCTTGAACTTCAGATATGCATGATCTTCCATGAGGTCCGAATAGAACTTCTCTCTGTCTCCGTCACACATGATGCTGCTGGCGGTCTCCGTAGTGAATATGGACTTTCTGAACAGCAGGTTCATGTTGAGAGTGAAGCCTTCGGAATATAGGATTATATGAAGGACATAGTATGTCTTAAGGTCTGAATAGCGAGTTCCTTCTAATGAATCGTATTCGATATTTTCGCCTTCCTTGATGTGTGCGTCGGTTATCTCCTTGAATATCCTTACGGCTTCCTTAACCGTAACATCCTCAGGGCGTGCCTCCTTAAGCTCTCCCGCAAGAGGAAGATATCTGTTGCCGGGTCTGTCGTAAGGCCACTCGGGAATACCTGTAAGCGATTCAACCAGCTTAGCGATATCTTCGTAAGGAGTATTGCTCCTTAATCCGGAGTATAAGAGCTTGGAGCATTCGTCGTCTCCGTCCTTGACGGCTGACAGACACTTGACGGTCTCCATGACGGATACGATAAGATCGAATGCCAGAAATGCTACACCTACCGCAAGATATGCAGTGTTTATCCTGCTAAGGATAAGTCCGAGCAGAAAGATCACAAGACAAAATCCCAGCCTGAAGAAGAATGTGCTGATAAAAAGACCGAATACGACCTTGAGATAGAACTTGTTCACCTAAATACTCCTGCGGTTAGTTGATGCAGGAGCATTATATCACAGGGAGAGCGTTACCATTTCCACTCTTCGAAGAATCTCTTCACGCCTGCTCCTCCGCCTTCGGCCTGCTCACCCTGAAGCTCTGCCTTGCGCTTGCCGTACTCGTTGATGGCAGCCATAGAGATAAGGATCACTCCTACTACCAGGAGGTATACGAGCCATGCCTTGCTTGCCCAGAATGTGGCGGATAAGTATATGGCGATGGCGATTATCGCGATGACCGAGAGTAAGAACCAGGACTTGTCCTTGGCGATAAAGGCGTAGATGAAGATAGCGACCGATACGATACCGGTGATAAGAAGATCTGATATCTCTCCTGTAGCAGCGGCACTTATTCCTTCTATCGCAAGACAGAATGAGACCGTTACGATCCAGATGACTCTCATGGTGGATTCCTTACCGGGCTTTATGACGTTCCTTATTATGAATACGTCAAGAAGGATAAGGAGCATTACGACTTCACCGCTTATTACATCCGGAAGATCTTTTACTAACGGAAGGCTTAAGATCGCCAGGCACATAAAAGACGTGGAAATGGAAAGAAGTATCGCCTTGGCCTTGGGGAATCTTATCGCATGATTAATAAGGATAAGAGCGATCGTAAAAAGTATCGCGAACAGCGCTATGTCAGAGTTGCTGTTGTTGCTTGCCGCATTAAGCGGGAACAATATGGATACATACGTCAGGTAATCAAGATATAAGGGCTTGGTATATACCTTCTTATGAAGGAGAAGTCCGAGGCCTATAAGAAGTACGCCGATCACGCAAGCGAATATGTAATAACCGCCGACAGAAGATAGTGCATCCATTATATAGAACGAACCTATAAGGATAGGTACGATCGCTACTACAGTATTCTTCTTGAGGTACATAAGTACGACAAACAAAGAAGCTACGGCTACACCGATCCACGGGCTGACCTCCATAGTCTCATTCCATATGCAGTACAGGGAGCCTATAAGGCAGGAAGTAATATCGGCAACAGCTATATACTTGCCGATGACTTCGTGAGATCTGATCTGAGGGATAAGACCTGCTGCTATGACTACACTGTAGAAGATGATGCCGGGGAAGTGTTCAGGTCCGATGAATACGGCACTTATAAGCATAGATACCGAGCAAAGCGCGAATACTACTGCAGCACAGGAACGTATGTCGGGATGCTTGCCGGGACGTGCTATGTATCTTGAGATCAGTGCAGCAAGAGCAGCAATGATCAGAAGCGAAGATACAACGATCCTTACAGGGCGCGTAGAAGTAGCAGCATCTATAAGCATACAGACTGAACATGCATAGTAAGCATAAGAAGCCCAGGCTGCCATGGTCTTGCCCTTTATCTTGGGGATAACTACCGCGCATGCGATATAGCAGATAAGTGCGATCGCGCCTCCGAATACCATGGGAAGATCGGTATTGCCGCGATAGAAGATAACTGTTCCGACTGAATAGAATAACGTCGAAGAGAATATTCCGCCGGCAATAAGAGATGCGATCTTAACCTCCTTGCGGTTATCTTTCCTGAAGGCACATACTGCCATAAGAAGTACCGATGCCGCGATAAGCACGATGCTGACAACATAACGAGCTGCTAACTGATCGTCGAAGACCAGCTTTCCCATAAGAGCTGCTACAAAGAATACGGCGGGATAAGCAAGGTCGGTGACTGCATTTCGAAGTTTGGAAAACTCGGTGAAGATATAGAAGACAAGAAGACATATACCGAATACCGCCATCTCGGTTTCTACTCCGGACGAGGAAGGGATATCAGCGAATGTAGTTGCATACAAAGATATGAAGGCGGCGATCGCGGGTGTTATATAGCGCTGCCACTTGGAGCCTCCGAAGACGACTCTTATATAAAGGCTTGCAAATACCATAAGAAGGCAGAGCATGTATATGACGGATCTCGGATCTCCGAATGCGGCTGCCATAAAGGCCATGGCAGTGTAGTGGCTGATGGCAGAAAGAACGCGTGATACCTTAGTTGCTGTCTCCTTCTCCGTTATTGACATACGGACGGAGCGAACGATGGCGGAAGTACAGATCGCCAAATACATCAAGTGACCCGAGAGCGTAGGGAAAGCGCTGACGAATGTCGCGAACATGAATGCATAGGAACAGATCCTTAAGGAGGGATGCTTCTGTCGCTTGTAGTTGCAAAGGATATAAAGGGCCAGCGCAGATGTATATGCCATCGCCGAAGCCGAATAGAGAACACCCGTATTGATGTGATCCGGAAGCTTAGTTCCGAGCATGGAGGCAATGTTCTGCAAAGCCTTGCCCAGGGTGTTGTCGTAGAAGATGCCGGTGCCTGCGCAGTACACGAGAGCAATACTTGTAAGAGAGGCTACAGCCGAGAGTATATAGCTTACGATCCTGTTCTGCCCCTTGGAGAAAGCCGAATACCCTGCCACAAGCGCAGTTACGAAGATAACTGAGAGCGTCACATAGTAGAAACTTGTAAATTCGGGTCTGTATTCTATCCATCCTGCGAAGATGCCTCCGACAAGAGAGAAAGTAAGGATAAGATCTGATGCTATGGAATTCCTCTTTATAACCTTAAGGAGCACGAAGAATGCAGTGATAAGAAGAGCATATACCATAAGAGGATATGTCCTGTCGTTGTACTCGTACTTTGTAAAGGATGTGGCATAAAGCGAGAATATAAGCATCGCCACGGGTGCAGCATATCCCATCCACTTCTTCTTGCCGATAAGAAGAGTCGCGATAACAAGGCCCAGGCCGATTATTACGGGGATATTTTCGAAGTTCCATAAAACAAGGAATATCGCGCCCAGGGATACATATGTGATAACTTCGGAATAAAGCTTAAAGAACTTGATCTCTTCGCTCTTCTTACTGTGCGAGAATAACGTTGCTGCCAAAGATGCCGCGGACAGTGCCGAGAAACAGCATCCGACCCTGTCGTAGAACCCGGATGCGAACTGAGCCGCTACGAACAGAAGCGTCCAGGTAAATCCGAGATACATTATGCCGTAGTATGCACCTGACTTATAGATCTTAACTCCCACATAACCTGCAAGTCCGAACAGGAGCGCCGCACATGCAGCTACTATGGCACCTCCGTTCCCTGCGAAAGAGAACCACTCGCCGATAAGCTTCATGGCACCGATGCCGCAAGTGACTACAGGAAGCAAGAGCGATCCTAATGTATAGAAAGCAAAGCCGGTCTGCTTAAGCTTAAGGACCTTACCTGATAAGTACGATAGGAAGAATACCAGAGCTACTACTCCGATAAGCACTCCCGCTCTTACACCGTCGTTCATGAATCCCCAGGATGAGGATATAAATACCGCACCCACTATGGTGATAAGAAGTACGCCGACGGCAAAAGATATATTGATACTGCTGAACTTGACTTTTTCTTTGGGCTTCGAAGAAGGCTTGGGCAAAGGCGCAGGTGCACTTACGGGAGCAGGTCTTTGAACTGTTGCCTGATCCTTTATGGCAGCTGCAGGCTGAACCTGAGTCTTTACTTCCGGCTTTTGAACCGGAACTTGTACCTTGGGAGATTGAACATTATTCTGAGAAGAAGCAGAAGGCTTAGCCTGAGAAGATTTATTCATCTCGCCTATCTGCCGCCTTAAGGCATCTACCGTATTCTGATAATGACGAAGCCTCTTGGTCTTAGAGTTGTTATTAACAAGCAGGACTACTATGGCTATGGTTGCTCCCAAGCCATACATGAACTGAAGTATTATAAACAAGATATAACCCAGATCGTCCATGAATCAATCGTAACACACGTGTTTAGAAAGTGCAAATTTACACTTTTACGATATGATTACAACTTTTTCACGGACGATCCGCGGAGCTTTATCTCTCTGATGTCCTGTATTCGTTAAGGACTATAACAGTACTTATCTGATCTTCTTCACGAGATTCTCTGATAGTATAGCTGTTGCACATATAATCACTGTTATCCTGATCGTAGAATCTGAACTCCAGCTCGGAATCCTTTAATGTGCTTCCGTCGGGAAGATCGTTAGCATTAACAGTAAACTCTTGTGTACTTCCGCTTGAGATAACGGGAGATCCGTCGGCATTACACATACCGCTTACCATCTCTCCGTCTGCGTATAACTCCACATAGCCGATATCTCTGCTGCTCTGATTCTCTGCATATACGGTGAATGACCCTCTCTGCGTAAGTCCTGCTTCACCGTGATATCCGACGACCGTAAAGACGCCGGAGATGATGCTCATAAGGACATAAGATGCGGCCGTAAATATTATCCATGCTCTTACATGGTTCTTACCCTTGATAACAGATATGATCACGGTTACAGCAGCCGCCGCAAGGATCACCGTTCCCCACATGGCAAGCATCCTCTTAGGCGTATAGCCGAAGGTATTAAAGTACATAAGAAGCTTACTTAAGGATACGACGGCAAAGAGGATGCTCTCTGTCATAAGAAGAGCCATAAGTCCCTTAGAGACTTTCCCCTTACCTTCAGCTCTTCTCTCGAATATATTAACTACGACATATACGAGCATATTGATAGCCATTATGCCTACAAGTTCAAAGAAGCCTCTTCTTGCATAGTCTACGACATTAAAGCCATCGGGGATCATTCCCATAAGACCTCCGAATATATATCTGAACTCTACGACGAAGAACAGAATATACATAGCGGCAAAAAGACCTGTTATAAAGCTCATGGCAAGTGAAGATACATTTCTTCTCCTGGAAAGAGCCTCTTGGCACTTCTTCCCCGCTTCGCGCTCCTTATCTCCATTGCTCTTGGAAGATCCGGAGACAAGTCCGTAGAGGAAGAGGCAGACAGGGCATGCGAACAAGAGTCTTAATATACATCTTGCAACGACATCAGCCCTCAGATACTTAAAGATATCAAGTGTTGTGAGGATCTTCTCGATGATCTTTTCAAAGTCGCTGTTTATCTTGGATAAAAGGACCATGGCAACTATGAAGAACGGGAGAAGTATCAATACCGGGATGATCCAGGAGAAAGATACTTTCTTCTTCTCCTGTCCCTCTTCCTTATTACGAAGATCCTTGGATTCGATTATATATTCGCCCATATTCGCGAACGACCCGACAAAAGCACCTCTTGCAAGGTCGAGCCATATATAAGATCCGGTCTTCTTATCTACAAGGATATCGTTAGATATAAGGACGGAATATATCGCACACAGATGTATACCCAGCATAGAGAGATCGAAGGAAGGAGCGATCCCCGAAGTAAGAGATGTAAGTACCATTACCGCGTACCAGAAGAAAGATCTCCTGTCAGTCTTCTCTCTTCTTCCGTGAAGTACGATCTCGTTCCAGGCGATAAAGAGAATGCTGAAGATCGTGGGGAAGATCCATATATGTTCAGGCTGCTTCCAGGGCCATATCAGAAGTAAATAAAGGTATGCAAGAGGATAGGCGAGCATGAGGCCCGCCCTCCTTAATGTTATCTTGTTGTCCATGTGAATTAATCCTCTTGGTATTCCAGGATATCTCCGGGCTGACAATCCAGCGCCTTACAGATATCGTTCAATGTGGAGAACCTGACTGCCTTAGCTTTCTGGTTCTTGAGTATAGAGAGATTGGCGGGTGTGATGCCGACCTTCTCTGCGAGGTCTCCGGAGGAGATCTTACGCTTTGCCATCATGACATCGAGATTAACTATAATAGCCATATCATTCTCCTCCTTTCAGATAGTAAGATCAAGATCGTTCTTCATGACGATAGCCTTGTCGAAGACGACCTTTACCGATAATACGATAAGTGCCATGAACCATGCCACAAGTGCCAGGAATGCTGATTCGCCCCATACGAGTCCCAATACTGCAAATGCAACGCCTGCGCCGATAAGGGAGAATACGATGTAGGACATGAGCTTCGTGTTCTTGGTATCGAAGACGACATCCTTGCTCATATTGGCCAGGAGCTTATAGACACTTATAAGGACTACATAAGCCAGTACGGTTACGGCGTAATAGACGATGGTAAATATCGTATATGCCAGCTGGTCGTCTCTTCTTGCCCATACATTGCAGATGTACCTGGCTGAAGTCCAGCCTACCGCATCTGCGAACACTACCAAAAGAATGAAGAAGATCGTGGCGACTTTGGACCACTTGATGATCTTGTTGTTATATTTGCTTTCCATATCAAAAACCTCCTGCATAGAGTAATAAGCATGCTCTTATAGCATCATAATACTCTTCGTTTTATCGAAATGCAAGAGGTTTTTATTGTTTTTCGATATATTTTTACTGAGCTGCGAAAAACGTACCTATATCATCCTGGTTGAGGATCTTCTCCAATACCAAAGGTTCGGAGCTCTGAGCGATAACTCCGTTGATACCGCGGGAGGTTACTTTCTGCATTGCAGTTACCTTCGTATACATTCCCCCGGTACCGAGCTTACTGCCTGCACCCTTGGAAAAGCCCAGCATCTCATCTGTTATCTCGTCAACATAGGAGATACGCTTGGCATTATTATCTTCTCTGGGATTGCCGTCATAAAGACCGTCGATATCGGAAAGGATTATAAGAAGGTCGGCATTAACAAGGCATGCCACGCTTGCTGAGAGCGTATCGTTATCGCCGAATGTACCGTTGTGCATGATCTCTGTAGTAGATACTGAGTCATTCTCGTTGATTACCGGGATAAGCTGACGCTCGAGCATAGCCTCTATAGTATTCGTGATATTGGATCTTGTAAGCTTGTCCGTAAGATCGTCCTTGGTAAGAAGGATCTGTCCGCAGACATACTGATACTCTGCGAAGGATCTGGAATAAGCATTCATGAGCTCGCACTGTCCGACTGCCGCTACGGCCTGCTTCTCACGCATCTCCGTAGGTCGCTCCTGAAGATTAAGGCAACCTACGCCTACACCGATCGCACCTGAAGTTACAAGGATAACTTCCTTTCCGCTGTTGCAAAGGTCTGCTATGGAACGGCAGAGCTTATTGATACTTCCGAGGTTCATCCTGCCGTTAGCATATGTGATGGAAGATGTTCCAACCTTAACTACAATCCTTCTGGCGAAGTTGATCGCCATTCTCGATCCGCTCATCTTATTTCCTCTTTTGACCTGTTATAGCCTGTAGAGTATATACTCTTGAGGTCAAAAATACAAATCAGAGCCTTATGCGCTTGCCTTGACCGTATTCCAGAGTTCTGCATACTTCTCCTCGATCTCGGAAGATGAGTAGTATACCTCAAGAGTCGCAAAGATCTCAGGTGTGGGATAGTAATAGACATTACCGGCCACCTCCGGATCGAGCATCTCCTTGGCAGCGGTATTAGGTGTGGAGTAGCCTACATATTCGCAGTTCTCGAGAGCGATCTGAGGATCGTACATAAAGTTTATAAAGTCATGAGCACCCTGATAGTTCTGCGCATTACTGGGAATGCACATCATGTCGACGGACCAGTTGGAACCTTCGGGAAGAACGAACTTAAGATCGATGTCCGTCTTGCCGAGCTCCTCTATCCTGTCGAGCATTACGATATGGTCTCCTGACCATGCAACGGAAGCCTCGAGTTCTCCTGATGCCATCTTATCCTTAAGATTATCTACACCGTATGCGGGAGAGAGGTCCTCCTTCTGCGAGATGAGAAGATCAAGTGCTTCCTGAAGCTCATTTTCATCCATCGTATTGATGGAATATCCGAGATAATTAAGAGCCACACCGATGGACTCTCTCATTGCATCGTACATACCGATCTCGCCTGCGTTATCTTCGTTAAAGAGTACGTCCCAGATAACCGCAGGGTCAGTAGTTCCGTCGGGAAGCGTGATCTTATTGGCATCGTATACAAGCCCTACCGTACAGTACATATAAGGAACGGCATAGTCCAGGACCTCATCGGAGAGTGCCTGGTCGTTAGAATACTGAAGATCGTTGAATACGGGATCCATATACTGCGTAACATTGGGGATAAGGCTCCAGTCGATAGGCTGTATCCTCTCCTCGTTTATAAGACGGCATACCATATATTCGGAAGGTATTATGACGTCGTAAGTGTTATTGAGGTTAGGGTACATGGTCTCATTTGTCTCGAACGTCCTGTAGATGACCTTGTACTGAGGATATGCGTCCTCGAACTTTGCGATGGTATCCTCTGCTATATATTCGCCCCAGTTGTAGATGATGAGTTCCTGTTTACCGCCTTTGGAACAAGCCGTTACCATGGGTGCCAGCATTGCCACTGAAGCTATACCTGCCATTGCTCTTAAAGCAAACTTATTCATAACTACCCTCCCTGTGTTGTCTTCTTTCACTTTAACTTATTCTTGCTCTTCTTTATCTCTGACAGATTGGATAATACCAGAAGTATTATCACTGCCGCAAATAAGATGGCTGTTAAGGCGTTCATCTTGGGATTAACGCCGAACTTTGCCATGGAATATATCTTCATCGGAAGCGTCTGCGTGGAGCTGTCCACATTGAAGTTGGATATAAGATAATCGTCCACCGACATGGTAAATGTCAGCATAAGAGCGGATAAGATACCAGGCATTATCTCGGGTATTATTACCAACCTTAATGTCTGCCACCCCGTAGCACCGAGATCCATGGCAGCCTCCGAGAGATTCTTATCCAGCTGCTTTATCTTGGGATTTATGGACAATATGGCGAAAGGCACACAGAAAGCAATGTGCGCGCAGATAAGCGTAAACTGTCCTTTCTGAACTCCGAGGAAGGAGAACAGGAGCATAAATGCGATACCTATAACCAGCTCAGGCATTACATTAGGGATGTACGTAAGGTTCATGAGAGCCGTCTGCCATCTCTTCTTTAAGTACGCAAGTCCAAGGCAGCTCATTACACCGAATATTGTAGATACCACAGAAGCTATGGCGGCGATCTTGAGCGTCGTAAGAAGGCTCTCCAGAAGCTCCGCTCCGTCAGAACCGGAGAATAGTCCCGTGTAGTTTCTTATGGTAAAGCCTCCCCAGAGAAATGACTTCGGGATGCTGTTGAAGGAATAAACGATAAGGATAACTATGGGCAGATACAGGAATATAAGTATCAGCGCGATATAGATATCGGGTATAAGTCTTTTTAAGAATCTCACAATACCATACCTCCCGATCCTGATGCTTCCTTGTCCTGATTACGGAGAACGCCCATAGTGATGAGCACGAATATAAGAAGGATAAGGGACAACACATTACCTGCCTGCTGATAGGTGGTACTCTCGTTCAGGATAAACGACTGGACCGTATTACCTATAGTTGTCTTGGATCCTTCGGAGATGATATCGGGGATCATGTAGAAGGTCATGGAAGGCATAAATACCATCTGTATTCCGGAGATGACGCCCGGGAGCGACAACGGGAATATGACCTTGGTAAATGTCTGCACCTTATTGGCACCAAGATCCTCAGCGGCCTGGGAAAGAGCAGAATCGATCTTTACCAGAACGGAATATATGGGAAGTACCATAAATGGCAGGAAGTCATTGATCATTACAAGCTTCGTTATGATATCCGACAATATCGGGTTCTGAAGGAACATAACAGGCTCCTTAAGTATCCCGGCGGACATCATCACGGTATTAAAGACTCCGGTCTCCGCAAAGAATGCTCTCCATGCATAAGTCCTGAGCATTGTATTCATCCACATGGGAAGAACGAAGAGCAGGAGAAGCTTACTTGAAGTCTTATGAAGTCTCTTTGTCCTCTCGGCAAGGATAAAAGCCAAAGGATAAGAGAAGATAAGACATCCGATCGTTGTCCACACGGCATAATCAAGACTTCGAAGGAATACCGAGAAATACTCCTGCAAGGTGACTTTCGCTCCGTAGAATGACGTGGTTACGTTCTTATTGGCAAAGAGCGTCTTAAAGCCGTCCATATTGAACTCGTATCCGCCCGCTGTCTTCGCAAAGAAAGCTCTGAATAGGATAAGGAGCAAAGGAAGTATCGTGAAGACGCCGATCCAGAGTATATAAGGATAAGCCAGGAGCTTCATGTTCATCTTAAGTCCCAAAGCCCCGTAAAGAGCCGCTATGATACCGGCGATAAGAACGACACAGAGAAGATTGCCGCCTAAGGTCTGGACCACATAGAGCCTTTGCACGGTCATATGCGTGCGGGACAATGTCTCGACTGTAATAAGATTAGACAGCGTATATACATGAACCACAAATCTTGCAGCAAGCAAGACCAGTACGGAGAAGCACCCCCACCTCTTCTTCACGGGATCATCCGAATATAGCTGGAATGCCAGAGCCAGCGTAAGAGCTGCAGCACTAACTATTATGGTAATAGTAAAGATCCAGGCACCGAATACTCCGAAGTCAAGATCTACCGTAGTATCTCTTAATACGACAGATACCTTGGGATCTAATATCAACGTAAAGAGCGAATAAAGTCTTTGCCTCTTATACTGAACAAAGAGTTCGAACATTGGGATAAATACGGATACCAGTGACAGAAGCGCCGATATCAGCATTACTGCCGCATGAACGGGAAGCAGAGACAATCTCTTCTTAAGACCTGTCATTGCTGCTCCTCCGCTGCCGTATCGTCCGAATTAACACCGAATCCTCCGGGAACCGGCGAGAACTGTGACTTCCTCATGATATGGATATCGTCAGGGTCGAACGTAAGTCCTACTCTCTGTCCTACCGTAACGGGATCAACGTCGTGGATCATCCACATGACGCCGTTGTCGCCTTCTACCATTATCTCGTAGTGTACGCCCTTGAATACGATACTTACTACACTACCGTTGATATAGTCGTCATTTTCTTCCTTGACATAGATATCCTCGGGTCTTACAACGACATCTACCTTGTTGACCTTGCCTTCTTCCATCTCAGGGAATAAGGGATCCACGCACTCGAAAGTACTTCCGGCGAATGTGACCTCAAAATCCTTCTTCATGGTGCCGGGAATGATATTGGACTCACCTATGAAGTCCGCTACATAAGCATTCTTAGGCTCGTTATAGATATCGATGGGAGTTCCTATCTGCTGGATGATGCCGTCCTTCATGACGATTATCGTATCGCTCATGGTAAGGGCCTCTTCCTGATCATGCGTTACATATACGAAAGTGATACCGAGCTCTCTTTGCATCTGCTTAAGCTCGATCTGCATCTCCTTCCTCATCTTAAGGTCAAGAGCTCCCAGAGGCTCGTCAAGAAGCAGGACTCTGGGCTGATTGATGATGGCTCTTGCTATGGCGACTCTCTGCATCTGGCCGCCTGAGAGCTGATCGATATATCTCTTCTCGTATCCTGCAAGACCTACTGTAGATAAAGCCTTAGATACTCTCTCCTTAACTTCCTTCTCGGGAACCTTCTTCAAGTGAAGGCCGAAAGCTACATTGTCGAATACATTAAGGTGCGGAAACAATGCATACCTCTGGAAGACGGTATTGATGTGTCTCTTATGAGCAGGCACCTTAAGAAGGTCGTCACCTTCAAAAGTAACGGTGCCGGAATCCGCAGTCTCAAATCCCGCTATGATCCTAAGAGTCGTGGACTTACCGCATCCTGAAGGTCCTAAGAGCGTTATGAACTCATTATTCCTTATATAAAACGTTATATCCTTCAGGACCTGATTATCCTCAAAGCTCTTGTTTAAGTCTTTGATCTCAATGATATGCTCACTTCCCGTCTCATCGGGCAGGAGCTGTCCCTTCTTCTTAGCCTCTTCTTCCATAAGCCCCCCGTTACCACATATTTAAAAACTCTAATATCAGAGAATTAGTGTCTATTCCTGTTATACTCTCAGACGGCCAGGAATGGTAGCCGTTATCTACCAAAAGATGCCATACCTGAGGTTCTTTGTCTCCTGATCCGTATCTTGTCAGCGTCGAATTGTTGCCGACTGTCTCTTCACTAAGAAGATCAAGTCCTTCCGCCTCCGCCCAATAGCTTATAACATCTTCTATAGGTGGCGCAATGGCCGAACCCGAAGAGCCTGCTTCTCTTCTCGGAATTATATCATCGTTACTTCCGGATATCTGGAATATTCCCACATCCGATCTCTCGTTTTTCTTATCCCACATTGTCAAAGGCATTACCCCTGCTACGCTTACTATAGCTTCGAAGATATCGGGAGCTTCCACGGCAAGCCTGTAGCCCATAAAGCCTCCGTAGCTGAACCCCGCTACGAATGTGCGCCCGGTATCAAGCTTATATTCATTCTCAAGGTAGGTTGCCAGAGATACAAGAAACTCAGTATCGCGATTCTCGCCGTCTGCTGTACCCGCGTTCCAGCCTTTGATCGGAGATGTACTTGCTTTATCAACCGCGCCATCCACATAACATACTGCGTACCCTTCCGGAACTGCCATCTCATCAAATTCGGTGGTTCTTCTCATCGCATCTGCACTCTCGCCTGCTCCGTGAAGCATCAGGACAAGCGGTGCATCCTTGGTCTTATCGGGAAGACATAAGATAAATTCGTGCTCTATATCGTCAAAGGTACATGAATACCTGTTATCTTCGATATGTGTCACATCAGATAAGGGAATGATATCTCTTTTCTTTGCACAAGAAGATACCATTGCAGATATGATACCTGCTACAAGTATGAGACTTACTATCTTTTTAACCATAGACGTCTTCTCCTTACTTCTGCCTTCCCCAATTATATATGAAACAGACATTTTCCACATACAAAAAGGCCGCCTCATAAGAGACGACCTTCGTTGTTATCAAATTATCTGTAAGTTCAGATTACTCGATGATTGTAGAAACTGTACCAGCACCTACTGTGTGACCACCCTCACGGATAGCGAACTTAAGACCCTGCTCCATAGCGATGGGAGTGATAAGCTCAACAGTGATTGTTACGTGGTCACCAGGCATGCACATCTCAGCACCTTCGGGAAGGTGAGCAACACCTGTAACGTCTGTTGTTCTGAAGTAGAACTGAGGACGGTAACCATCGAAGAAAGGCTTATGACGGCCACCCTCTTCCTTTGTAAGAACGTAAACCTGGCCTGTGAACTTTGTGTGAGGTGTGATTGTACCGGGCTTAGCAAGAACCTGGCCTCTCTCGATCTCCTTACGGTCGATACCACGGAGAAGAGCACCGATGTTGTCACCAGCCTCAGCCTGATCCATCTGCTTACGGAACATCTCAACACCTGTGATTGTTGTAGCCTTAGGCTCATCCTGAAGACCAACGATCTCAGCAGCATCACCAACCTTAACGATACCTCTCTCAAGACGGCCTGTAGCAACAGTACCACGACCTGTGATTGTGAATACATCCTCAACAGGCATAAGGAAAGGCATATCTACGGGACGCTCGGGTGTAGCGATGTAAGAATCAACTGCAGCCATGAGCTCAAGGATAGGAGCGTATGCAGGATCGTTTACATCAGTAGATGTGCACTCGATAGCTGCAAGAGCAGAACCCTTGATAATAGGTGTATCATCACCGGGGAAGTCGTATGTGCTGAGGAGCTCACGGATATCCATCTCAACGAGCTCAAGAAGCTCTTCGTCATCAACCTGATCGCACTTGTTCATGAATACAACGATGTAAGGAACACCAACCTGACGAGCAAGAAGGATGTGCTCTCTTGTCTGAGCCATAGGACCGTCAGAAGCAGCAACTACGAGGATAGCACCATCCATCTGAGCAGCACCTGTGATCATGTTCTTGATATAGTCGGCGTGGCCGGGGCAGTCAACGTGAGCGTAGTGACGTGTCTCTGTCTCGTACTCAACGTGAGCTGTGTTGATCGTGATACCACGAGCTCTCTCCTCGGGTGCGGAGTCGATGTTACCATACTCCTTGTACTGAGCGCCGCCCTTGAAGGACAATACCTTTGTGATAGCAGCTGTAAGAGTTGTCTTACCGTGGTCAACGTGACCGATGGTACCGATGTTTACGTGAGGCTTTGTTTTTACAAACTTTTCCTTAGCCATTTGAATTTTCCTCCTAAGAAAATTATTTAAGATTCCATCTTATTTATTTTCCGCTTGGGTGACGCGATAGCACCTATTTTACAATTTTTCTTGTACTCTTTCAAGTATATGTAATGTGCTACGCGCCGCCTTCAGCTTTGAAAACATTGTTTCCGATATGTATCGGATAAACCAAGAAGAAAGATGATTACTTCTTGAGGATCTCCTCCATGATGCTCTTGGGTGTCTCTGCAAAGTGTGAGATCTGCATTACGAATGTACCACGGCCCTGTGTTGTGGAACGAAGTGCAGTTGCGTAACCGAACATGTTTGCAAGAGGAACCTCAGCATGGATCTGCTGAGAACCGTTAAGAGGCTCGATGGTCTTGATCTGACCACGGCGGGAGTTAAGACCGCCGATAACGTCACCGAGATACTCGTCAGGTACTTCAACGTCAACCTTCATGATAGGCTCGAGGAGGCAAGGATCACCCTTTGCCATACCTGCCTTGAATCCCATGGATCCTGCGATCTTGAAGGCCATCTCGGAAGAGTCGACATCGTGGTAGGAACCGTCATAAACAGTAACCTTAACGTCAACAACGGGATAACCGCCGAGAACACCTGCCTGCATAGCTTCCTGAACACCGGCATCGATAGGAGCGATGAACTCCTTGGGGATGGATCCGCCGACCGTCTCGTTGACGAACTCATAACCTGCACCGGGCTCCTGGGGCTCAAGTCTGAGCCAGCAGTGACCATACTGACCGTGACCACCGGACTGACGTACGAATCTACCTTCAGCCTCAACAGTCTTACGGATAGTCTCCTTATAGGAAACCTGAGGAGCACCAACGTTAGCTTCAACCTTGAACTCACGGAAGAGACGGTCAACGATGATATCGAGGTGAAGCTCACCCATACCTGCGATGATAGTCTGTCCTGTTTCCTGGTTAGTATATGTCTTGAATGTAGGGTCCTCTTCTGCGAGCTTCTGAAGAGCAACGATCATCTTCTCCTGGGAAGCGCGGCTCTTAGGCTCGATAGCAACCTCGATAACAGGCTCGGGGAACTCCATGGACTCGAGGATAACGGGATGATCCTCATCACAGAGCGTGTCACCTGTTGTTGTATCCTTCAGACCGATTGCAGCTGCGATATCACCGGAGAATACTTCTGTGATCTCCTTACGATCGTTAGCGTGCATCTGAACGATACGACCGATCCTCTCCTTCTTACCCTTTGTGGAGTTAAGAACATAAGAACCGGACTCAAGGATACCTGAGTAAACTCTGAAGAAGCAGAGCTTACCGACGAAGGGGTCTGTAGCGATCTTGAATGCAAGAGCGGAGAAAGGCTCTTCATCGGATGCGGGACGCTCCTCTTCCTCGTCTGTATCAGGGTTAACACCCTTGATAGCGGGGATATCAACGGGAGAAGGCATGTAATCTACGATAGCATCCAGGAGCATCTGAACACCCTTGTTACGAAGGGATGTTCCGCATGTTACGGGGATAAGCTTACATTCGATAGTTGCCTTACGAAGAGCAGCCTTGAGCTCGTCAACGCTGATCTCCTCACCGTCAAGATACTTCATGGTGAGCTCATCGTCTGTCTCGGCGATCTTCTCTATCATTTCTTCTCTCTTAGCGTTTACGAAGTCTACCATGTCAGCAGGAACCTCACGGTCCTCATACTGCATGCCGTCATCGCTTGTATAAACCTCAGCACGAAGTGTCATGAGGTCGATGATTCCCGTGAAGTCATCTTCCTTACCGATGGGAACCTGGATAGCAACGGACTCGTTCTTGAGACGATCCTTGATCATGTTGACAACATTAAAGAAGTCAGCTCCGATGATATCCATCTTATTAACGAATACCATACGAGGTACGCCGTAGTGCTCAGCCTGTCTCCAAACTGTCTCAGTCTGGGGCTCAACGCCTCCACGAGCGGACATAACCGTAACGGCACCGTCGAGAACACGTAAGGAACGCTCAACCTCAACAGTAAAGTCAACGTGACCGGGAGTATCGATGATATTGATACGATGCTCCTTCCAGGGTGCTGTTGTAGCAGCGGAAGTGATCGTGATACCTCTCTCCTGCTCCTGGACCATCCAGTCCATTGTAGCAGCACCGTCGTGAACCTCACCAAGCTTACGGTTGATACCCGTATAGTAGAGGATACGCTCGGTCGTTGTTGTCTTACCTGCGTCGATGTGAGCCATGATACCGATATTTCTTGTCTTTTCGAGTGAATACTCTCTCTTCATCGTTTCAATGCTCCTTTAGTGTTTACCATTTGTAATGTGCGAATGCTCTGTTAGCATCAGCCATCTTGTGCATGTCTTCCTTCTTCTTGAATGCACCGCCTGTACCGTTCATAGCATCGATGAGCTCGTTAGCGAGACGCTCACACATTGTGCGCTCACTTCTCTGACGTGCATATGCAACGATCCAGCGAAGACCAAGTGTCTGACGTCTCTCGGGTCTTACCTCGAGAGGTACCTGATAGTTGGCACCGCCGACACGTCTAGCCTTACACTCAAGCAAAGGCATTACATTCTCAAGAGCCTTGTTGAATACTTCGATAGGCTCTTCGCCCGTACGCTCCTTGATGATATCAAAAGCGTCGTAGCAGATTCTCTGTGCAAGTCCCTTCTTACCGTCCAACATAACGTTGTTGATGAGCTTACTTACTCTAACATCGTTATACAAAGGATCGGGGAGAACTTGTCTTACTGGGATATTGCCCTTTCTTGGCACTGTACTTCCCTCCTTACATGATTATCAGATTTCTGAAACCATAGGTACTCACGTTTCAGTTTTTTGTCTTTGGACACGTGTTGTGCGTCAGTAGGCAAAGTCCCTTATATGAACAATGTACTGATCACTATTCTGTCCAATCCTACTTTAAGATAGGATCACTTCTTTACCTTAGCAGCCTTAGGCTTCTTTGCACCGTACTTGGAACGAGCCTGCATACGGTTAGCAACACCTGCTGTATCAAGAGTTCCTCTGATGATGTGGTAACGTACACCGGGAAGATCCTTAACACGTCCGCCTCTGATGAGAACAACAGAGTGCTCCTGCAAGTTGTGGCCGATACCGGGGATATAAGCTGTTACTTCATATCCGTTGGTAAGACGTACTCTGGCAACCTTACGAAGAGCTGAGTTAGGCTTCTTAGGAGTAGTTGTCTTAACTACTGTGCAAACACCACGCTTCTGGGGAGAGAAAACATCTGTTTCCTTCTTATGAATCGTGTTAAGGCCGAACTGCAGCGCAGGTGAGTTGGACTTCCAAGTCTTGTCATGTCTGCCGGACTTGACTAATTGATTGAACGTAGGCATCAATACATCTCCTTTCTAAAATCTTTATCTCACGGGAAAAGCACGCCAAAAAAGCGCAGACTTCCCCTGCGAGCAATTAAGTATAGCACCGCACCCCCGAAAATGTAAATAAAAAAGTTGCTTTTGGTATATAATATTTCGCAAAAACGGCATTTCGAGCACGAAATGCACCCCGCTTCAAGGAGGACAGCACATGGAGAAGTTCCCTTCCATCGACTACGAGGACATGATCTCGGACATTAACGAAGACATTAAGGAAGGATATATCACCGAAGATTCCGTTCTTTATGTGCTGAGGCAGAAGACCCCTGTATTCGTGGAGTGTATCTCCAAAGAGGTGCTCCCCGTCTTGGACTTCTTCTACGATAAGCCCGTCCTTAAGGAAGAACTGTCCTCCATGACGGTAAAGGAAGCAAAGAAAGTCTGCTTTGATATAGAAGCCTCTTCCGAAGACGAGAACTTAACAGCAGCCGTTAAGATCCTTATAGACGACATGAACTCATATTCCAAGGGCAATCCCAAGCGTAATTCCCGTCCCTGCAAGATGATACTTACGGAAAATGATCTTCCCATGATGGTCTACTATCAGGACTCGGATCCTTCGGATGACCTTACGAAGATCACCGCCGGCGAGCTCTTGTCCGAACTGATCTCGTGTTCTTCTATAGAAACTAAATAATAATAAATATTTTCTATTCCATTAAAGCATCCAAAATCGTATACTTACTTATGGGTTTATTTGTGCAGTATAAATAATACGTAAGGAGTGTGACTTTTATGAAAGTTAAGTTCACAGAGACGGCCGTACGTGATGCACAGCAATCATTGATTGCTACTCGTATGCCGTTCTCAGATTTTGAAAAAATTCTCAAGACAATGGATGATGCAGGCTATCACTCTATCGAGTGCTGGGGCGGAGCGACATTCGATTCCTGCCTCAGATTCCTGGATGAGGATCCCTGGGAAAGACTTCGCAAGATCAAGGCGATCTGCAAGAAGACTCCCCTTCAGATGCTCCTTCGAGGACAGAATATCCTCGGATATAAGCACTATCCCGATGACGTCGTAAGACTCTTCGTAAGAAAGTCCGCAGAGAACGGAATGGATATCTTCCGTATCTTCGACGCATTGAACGACTTCAGAAATATCGAAGTAGCAGTAGACGAGACCATTAAGAGCGGCAAGCACGCTCAGGGCTGTATCTGCTATACAACAAGCCCCGTACATACTATCGAGAAATATGTAGAGATGGGTAAGGAACTCGAGTCAATGGGTGTCCATTCCATCTGTATCAAGGATATGGCAGGTATCTGCGGACCTCAGGAAGCTTACGATCTTATAAAGGCTCTTAAGGAATCCGTTAAGGTACCTATCTTTATTCATACACACCATACGACAGGTCTCGGCCCCATTACATATCTTAAGGCCGTAGAGGCAGGAGTTGACGGTATCGATACCGCTATCTCCCCTATGTCCGGCGGTACATCACAGCCCTGTACGGAATCCATGAAGTATGCTCTCGAGCAGCTCGGCTATGAGACGGATCTTGATTCCGCATGCCTTAAGAAGATCGCTGATCACTTCGCTCCCATCAAGGACAAGTTCATCAAGGACGGTCTTCTTAATCCCAAGTCCATGGGTATCCGTACCGATATCCTCGATTATCAGCTTCCCGGCGGTATGTATTCCAACATGCTCAAGCAGATGACGGATATGAAGGCTGCCGATAAGTTCGAGGAAGCTCTTGCAGAGATCCCCAATGTTCGTAAGGACTTAGGTTATCCCCCTCTTGTTACTCCCATGTCTCAGCTTGTAGGTACACAGGCAGTTAACAACGTACTGTTCGGCAAGTACAAGCAGATCACCAAGGATACAAAGGCTTTTCTTCGCGGTGAGTACGGCCGTGCTCCCGGAGAGGTCAACCAGGAGCTCGTAGCAAAGTGCTGGAAGCCCGATGAGATCGTTACATGCAGATTCGCCGATACACTCGAGCCTGCCTTCGAGAAGGCAAAGGCTGAGCTTGGTGACAAGGCAAGATGTGATGAGGATGTTCTCTCCTACATCTCCTTCCCTCAGGTTGCCGAGAAGTTCTTCGCCGCACGTGAAGAGAAGGAATCCAATACAGTCAACTATACGATAGAGAAGAAGGAGGATTAATACATGAACATTGTTCTCAGTAACGATGTGCTCCCCGTGTCCGAAGCATTCATGGACGCATTTACCGTCATCCTCGTAGTCTTCGGTGTTCTCTTTATCATGTTCGTTCTGATCTCCCTGTCGGGAAAGATATTTGCGAGCGCTTCTTCCAAGAAGGAAGCTCCCAAGGCTGAAGCGGCACCCGCTCCTGCGGCTGCTTCTGTACCTGCCGCTCCGGAAGAGGAATTCTCCTCCGGTACGCTTAAGCTTAAGGGCTGCGATGAGAAGACAGCTGCCATGATCATGGCTATCGTAAGCGACAACACGGGCATCCCGTTGTCCGAGCTTCTCTTCAAGTCCATTACGCTCGTTGAAGAGAAATAAAGGAGAGAATACATCATGAAATATAACGTAACTATCAACAATAAAGTTTACGAAGTCGAAGTAGAGAAGGGCAAGGCTAATCTTGTCAGGACAACTGACGTAGTAGCAGCTCCCGCTCCCGCGGCTGCACCCGTTGCAGCTGCACCTGCAGCAGCTCCCGCACCCGCCGCAGCTCCTGCCGTAGCAGTAGCAGCAGGCTCCACACCCGTTTCATCCCCCATGCCCGGAACGATCCTTGATATCAAGGTCACAGTCGGCCAGCAGGTCAAGGAAGGCGATCTTGTCGCTATCCTCGAGGCGATGAAGATGGAGAATGAGATCTTCGCAAGCAAGAGCGGTTCCGTAGCTCAGATAATCGCCGCTAAGGGCTCCACGGTCGACACCGGCGATGCTATCATCACTATCTCATAAGGAGGTCCGAACGGCATGTTAGATGTTTTAATAGACCTCTGGAAAGGTTCAGGCTTTGCGGCCATGACATGGCAGCAGGGTGCAATGATCATCGTGTCATTCGTTCTCCTTTACATGGCCATCCATAAGAAGTACGAACCTCTCCTTCTCCTTCCGATCGCATTCGGAATGCTCCTTACCAATCTCCCCTGGCCCGGCGGCGGAATCTTCCACCCCGAGTGGTTCGAAGGCGAGATCAACTGGGCTGCCATCGGCGGTAATTTCCACGATGCGGCAGGCAATCACATAGAACCCGGACTTTTTGACTTCCTGTACTTAGGCGTCAAGCTGGATATCTTCCCCTGCCTTATCTTCATGGCAGTAGGTGCGATGACAGACTTCGGTCCCCTCATCTCAAGACCTTCGAGCTTCTTCATGGGCGCAGGTGCACAGTTCGGTATCTCATTTGCATTCGTAGTAGCTTGCCTTCTGGGCTTTAACGGCGTCGAGGCAGCATCCATCGGTATCATCGGCGGTGCTGACGGTCCTACGGCTATCTACCTCACATCCAAGCTCGCTCCTCACCTCTTAGGACCTATAGCGGTTGCCGCTTATTCCTATATGGCACTTATCCCTCTCATCCAGCCCAAGGTCATGAAGGTCATGACCACAGAGAAGATGAGAAAGGTCAAGATGGAGCAGGCTCGTCCCGTAACAAAGGTAGAGAAGATCTGCTTCCCTATCATCGTTACTGTAGTATGCGTACTTATCCTTCCTACAGTTGCACCTCTCCTCGGTTGCCTTATGCTCGGTAACCTCTTCAAGGAGTGCGGAGTAACAGACAGACTTTCCGATACTGCTCAGAATGCTATGTGTAATATCGTAACTATCTTCCTCGGAACATCCGTAGGAGCTACGGCTATCGGTACTACATTCATAAGCTTCAAGACATTGGGCATCATCGCTCTCGGACTTGCAGCTTTCACATTCGCTACAGTAGGCGGACTTCTTATCGGACTTATCATGTATAAGCTCTCAGGCGGTAAGATCAATCCCCTTATCGGTGCCGCCGGTGTATCTGCAGTTCCCATGGCAGCTCGTGTTGCTAACACAGAAGGTCAGAAGGCTAATCCCAGCAACTACCTTCTCATGCACGCTATGGGCCCCAACGTCGCAGGCGTTATCGGTTCCGCAGTTGCAGCAGGCGTACTTCTCTCCATCTTCGGTTAAGAGTTAAAGCGCTGACACAGACAATAAAGGCTGACCTTCACCGGTCAGCCTTTTATATTGCAGGCATTATAAAACGGTTGTCCGAATGGTTCGTTCGGGCAACCGTTTTATAAAAAAGAAGTTATGAAAAGGAATTGGTTCGGCTATATCATGAGTACTTCCTTCGAATACTCAATAAAGTTGTGACAGCATCAGCCTTTGGGGTAGTAGATAGTTGAGATCGCCGGTGCCGTCACAACAATACTGCATTATTACAAGGTGCAGAAGTTATCTTTGTCTGTGCAAAGATAACTGCTGCGATTGGGGGCTAAATGCCGCCTTGCGGTCTGCCCTTCGCTCTTGATTTCCATGCTGAGAGCTTCGTACAGATATCTTCCCTTTATTCCTTGTAGGATCAGCCTACGTTTGGATTATATTTCTTCAAGATTAAAAATCGTTAATCTAAACCTTAAAAGAGTATTAAATATCAAAAAGCCCTCACATCCGTGTCAGATGCGAGGGCAATATACTTGTATTTACAACTTTATTATCTTCTTATCTCAAGAAATAAACGAATGCCAGTACATGGCATACTTCTGCAAATGCTACCAGGATGTGCCATACCATGTGAGAGAACTTGAACTTCTTACCTGAGTAGAAGAAAGATCCTACGATATATGTGATCACACCTGCGATGATAAGCCAGAAGGAAGGCTTGGTAGCTGCAAGGTATAAAGGCTTGAGGATAAAAAGTCCGATGATGCCCATTATGGGATATATGGCAACAGCCACCTTAGTAAGAGCCTTATTCTCAGGATAACCGAAGATCATAAAGAACATACCGGTGATGGCCAGACAGAACTCTGCAATAAGGATACCTATTCCAAGTCCCCCTCCGATAAGAGAAAGACAGATGGGAGTAAAGACACCTACTATAGCGAAGTAGACCATTATGTGATCGAGCTTCTGGAAGATCCTCTTCTGAGGTGTACCGTGCTTGGTGCAGTGATATACGGTAGTAAATAATGTGGCAAGGAATGCGGTGATCATGAATACGGATACCGAGAAGCTGTCGATATCTCCCCAACCTTCCGGTGCGCTCTTATATGCGTGAAGTGAAGCAAAAGGGATCATGAAGAGGATATAGAACATCACGACACCGGAAGTTATGGAATTACCAACTTCTTCGCCGAATGTCTCTCTGGTCTTGTTCCACCTCTTCCTTACTACGCGCTTCTGATTCTCGAGCCAGGAAAGTCCTTCAAGTCCTTCTTCGAGGGGATCTCTTCCTTCCTTGGCGATCTTACGATCGGTCGAGCTCGCCATCATTCTCTTCCAATGCTTATTATTCTTTGCCATATTTACTCCGTGATCTTTTACTGACTTCGTTATTCTACAAGGTCGACTTCCTTAATGCAAACCATTACTTTGGAGGACCTAAGCGGATTACCTGTGTATCGTCCGTATCGGGCTTACTTTTCAAATTGACATCGCCGACTCTGGGCACTTTTACCGTCGCATCGTCCACGACCGGAGGCTCGGGTCTTCTTACCTGTCCGTGATTATTAACATCGGGGGCCTTCTTGGCGGAAGTCGGAGCGGAGATGACCGTACCCAATACCTCGGGAATCCTGGCATCCCTGACTTTCCTGGGATCGTTGGCATCAGAGTTCTCCTTGGCTGTCTTGTCGATAGCCGAAGCGGGATCGAGCTGCTCTGCCACATAGGCATCCCTGTAGAATCTGAACAACTGAAAACCTATATAAGATAAGAGTGCCACGGGTAGTATCTTCGTGGAGATACCAAGAGCAAACTTATCTCCCATGGATGAGGAAATAGCCGCGAAAGGCGCATTGACCATCCTGTATATACCCTTAAGGAGGAACCCGCTTACGGAAGCGCCCAGGGAAGCATCCTCACCTTGAAGCTTAGCTGATATCGAAGGGAGCATCCACACCGGGAGGACCGCAAGAAGTCCGTAAGAAGCAAGACCTAATGTGATCCAGAGCTTCTTCCTGTATGCGGCATAAAAGGGAAATACCAGGAGCACTGCCGTGAAGTAGAGCCACGAACAGACTGTCTCCAATACGCCGAACTTACAGGGAGTTATGAGCTGATATGCAAAGTGTGCAGGAGCAAAGCATACGAAGAAAAGTGCCGCACAGATACAAGTCAGGAAGACACATGTGAAATAATCTCTTCGCACCCCGTTCACCTCCGAATAATGATAAAGGACAGCCTTCCATGAAAGCTGCCCCTTATTGTAGCATTAAATATCAAATACTTCACCCGTTAATGCTTAGCAGGTATCGCTTCCTTGAATCTGAGCTTGATGCTCTTGACCTTAAGGCCTCTCTTGCCCGGATGGATACGAATCACCGCAAACTTGGAAAGGAATCCGATCTCGCCCGTCTTGATAACATCCTGCCCGCCCGTTCCGTTAAATGTAATGACGTTGAAGGGGATGCCTGTGATAAATACCGTCAACGGCAGCTGCGCTACGGGGTCTAACTCCGAGGAGGCTTCTATCTCCATGGTATAGATACCGGTCTTTTCGCAGGTGATGCCGAATACGATATCCTCTCCCTTTGCCGTATCGGAATCGATCTCGATATCAGGGTCGACGTCAGCCGTATAGTACTTGTCGGCACTGATGTCTGCTTCCTCCTCTACGAAGGGACAGGCGATGCTCTCTATCTCGGGGCTTATGCCCATCAGCCTCTCCATGGCGGGTGTATTCATGGCGAAGGTAAGGATATTCCTTGCATTTCGCTGAAGCTCGGCTCTCGTTATAAGATCTTCTCTTCCCGCTTTCAGGTTGGCATATGTATCTGCGGCGTCAAGGTCCTTGCGCTCCGTTCCGGCACATACCATAAAGAGGTCGCACTGTGCTCTTGCAAGAAGAGAGTGGTCCGTGATGGGAGCTCCGAACTGCTCTCCCTTAACTTCCTCTATAAATGCCCACCAGTCCGTCATGACGATGCCTGTAAAGCCCCACTGCCTCCTGAGGACGGTAGTATGAAGGTCGTAGTAGGAAGAGCCGTAGTTGCCGTTGATCCTGTTGTAAACGGACATTATGCTCTTTGCTCCGCCCTTCTTTACCGCTATCTCGAAGCCCTTAAGGTAGATCTCGCGAAGCGCCTTCTCGGAGACGACGGAATCCATGAACCTTCTTCTTGTCTCTCTGTTATTGCAGCAGAAGTGCTTGATGGTAGCAGTAACGCCGTGCTTATGAAGCCCCTTAAGCTGAGCGCAGGCGATCCTTCCCGTCACAAGAGGGTCCTCTGAGAAGTACTCGAAGTTACGTCCATTAAGAGGATGCCTGTGTATGTTCATGCCGGGACCTAAGATGTTATCTACGTTATTTGTGCGCATCTCCATGGCAAAATACGTGAAAAGCTTCGTTATCAAGGACTCGTTGAAGGAAGATGCCAGACATGTGCCGTTAGGCAGAGCAAATGCCTTCTTGCCGCTGTCCAGCCTCATTCCGGAAGGACCGTCGTCGCAGCATACGGAAGGTATGCCCATAGCCGTAAGCTCCTTTGAGATGCCTGCAAAGGCGGATGCCGTACCGGCAGTGACTCTGGGAGAACTCATACCCTCGCCTCTGATGATAAGAGCAAGATCCTCGTCCTCGAGCTGAGCTATGAACTCATCCATGGTATATCGGCCGTCTCTTACGTCAGAAAGCTTAATACCCTTATCTCCCGTCTGAGGGATCTCTTCAGGCACATACTGCATCCTGTTCTTAAGATTCTCGTCATCCTTAAGAGGAACAGGCTCATAAGAGCCGTCAGATGTAAGCCTGTCAAAAGCTGTCACAGGTCTTACGGCAGATGCTAATCTTTCCACAAGGATATCTTCTTCAAGGGTGATGCTTCCTGCCTCCGAATTATCCCTTACGTTCTCTCCTGCCAAGAAGGTATATACACCCTTCTCCAGGATCCAGGCGTTACCTGAGCCTGCTCTTCCGTCGTCATCGAAAGAACAGTAATCCTCTGCGCGTGCTTCCAGCAGGAGCTCTTCGCTCTGTCCCGGAAGAAGATTCGACGTCTTCTTAAAGTCGGTAAGGACCATGCTGCTCTTAGATACCTTGCCCTTTGGAGCGGAAGCAAAGAGCATAACGGTCTTCTTGCCTTCCTTATCGCCCGTATTCGTAACGATGACCCTGGTCCTTATATTGGTACCGTCAGCTTCGAAGCTCTTTGTCTTTATATCGAATGTTGTATAAGAAAGACCGTATCCGAAAGGATACATCACCTTCTCGGGAGCAAAAGTAGAGAAATATCTGTAGCCTACGAATATATCCTCTGCGTAGATATCCCTGTCGATATCCTTATTGCCGAAATTATCGTCGGAAGGATGATCCGAGAGGTTATAGGCGATAGTATCCGTAAGACTTCCCGAAGGAGCCGTCTTGCCCGTAAGAAGCTCAGCTGCGGCAGTACCTCCGATCATGCCCGCCTGCCATACATACATGACGGACGAGGGAGAATACTTACCTATAAACGACATATCTATGATGTTGCCCACATTAAGGAGCACTACGGTCTTCTTGAATGCACCGCAGACCTTAGAGAGCATATCCTCTTCGCCGTCGGTCAGGTAGTAGGAACCTTTCTCGGCAAGATTATCCCTGTCCTCACCTGCTGTCCTTGCTATGATGATAACTGCCGTATCGCATCTTGATGCGGCTCCCCTGACATCTTCCTTATTAAGGATCATCTCATCCTGAGACCATCTCTCCTGTCCCCAGCCGACACCGGGATCCACGGGATTATCCTTCTCCCATTCCACATAGATGTCACGGATCTTCTCATCGATCTCAATATCGGGATCCTCGGATAACGCCTCGAAGATATCCACTACATGGTCTACATTTACCATACCGCCGGAGCCCGTTCCGCTCTTATAGTAATTAGACTGCATACGTCCGAATACGGCGATATTGCTGCCTTTTACAAGAGGCAGGGCGCCTCCTTCATTCCTTATGAGCACCGCACCTTCCTTGGCAGCCTCTATTGCCGTTCTCTTATATTCGTTCCAGTCAAGGATTATCTTAGTCATAACAAAACCTCCGATAAGGATCACTTAAGGTGATTCTATATTATCGGAGGCGCAAAGAATTATAAGTTTATGTGAATTATTGTTAATTTAAGATGTATTCTTCAGGGTCGCAGGAAGTATATCTCACGATCTCTGCCATCCTGTCCCTCTCCTTGTATGACACAAGGGAGAAAGCCTTTCCGGATCTTCCGGCTCTTGCCGTTCTTCCGATCCTGTGAAGATAGAACTCGTTCTCGGTAGGGATGTCGTAATTAAATACCGCCTCGACATCGTCTACGTCGATACCCCTGGCGATGACGTCAGTTGCAACAAGTACGTCGAACTTATTCTTCCTGTAAGCATCCATGACGCGGTTCCTGGTACCCTGTCCGATACTTCCGTGAAGGAGCTTGCAGGAGATCCCCCTGGCTTCCAGCTTCACTGCCACATTCTCGGTCTGGTTCTTTGTGTTACAGAAGATTATGGACTTTCTGATGCCTTCTGTATCCATTATCTTAACGATGGCATCCGTCTTATCCTTGTCGGGGATATTAAGGACATACTCTGCGATATTGGGATGATCCTGTGCCTTGGGCATGACATCTATCTCAGCCGCGCCCTCCATGAACTGCCATGTGATATCCAGGATCTCTCTGGGCATGGTAGCGGAAAATAAAGCGATCTGCTTATCCTCCGGAGTTATCGCCATGATACGCTTGATATCCTTGATAAATCCCATCTTGAGCATCTCGTCTGCCTCGTCCAATACAAGTGTATATATATTGGAGATGTCGATCATGCCCCTTGCTGCAAGGTCAAGAAGACGGCCGGGAGTAGCTACAACTACCTGAGGCTTCTTGGAGAGCTTCTCCTTCTGAACGTTCATGCTCTGACCGCCAATGATCGCACATGCATTAAATCCCTTGATAAGACGCGCAAGCCCCTTGATCTCGGATGTGATCTGAAGAGCAAGTTCTCTCGTGGGACAAAGGATCAGCGCCTGGATAAAGTCAACATTCATGTTGAGATATTCAAGGATCGGGATGGAGAAAGCAAAAGTCTTTCCCGTACCTGTAGGAGCCTTGGCAATAAGGCACATATTGTCCATAAGAAGAGGTATGGCCTTCTGCTGAACTGTCGTGGGCCTTTTAACACCCATTTTCTTCAATGACCCCATTATCTCGGGGGACAGGTCCATATCGCTGAAGCTTATCTCTTCACTTATGTCGTTTTCACTCATTATATTCTTTCCTTAATATAGATTTATCAGCCGACTTCGGATTCCTCAGTCTGAATGGCAGGCTCTTCGGATGTGGCAGGGACCATATCGATCTCCTGGCTTCCTCTTGCCTGATCGGGATTAAGAAGCTCGGCCATTCCGAGAGGATAGTCAAATACCGCGTTATATCTGTCTTCTTCCTCGAATACGTTATTGTATTCAAGTACCGTGTAGTAGTTCCAGATATCCGTACCTGTTACAAGGTCAGTACCTCCGATATAATTACCCTCGCTGTCCGCAAGTCCCACTGTAGTAAGGATGGGATACTCGCGATACATGTTAGTCAGGAAGAGCTGGTATTCCGTAAGGGGGATGCCTGCCACCTGCATAACAACCGTAGAGAGGTAGTTAAGAGAGATATGCTCGATATCGGGCATTGCTACGGGGTAGTTAGCCCAGATAAAGAAGTCCGTCATGTAGAGCTTCTGCATCTGATCGGGAGTACAATCCGCAGTATCTGCAACACCTAACATATTCTCGTAGAATCCGTCGTGGAAGCTGGGAAGGTGATCGCCGAAGAAGCAGATGACCGTAGGCTCGCCGCAGTTGGCAAAATAAGCTACCAGATCCTGGATGGCAAAGTCAGTCTGCCTTGCAACGGAGAAATATTGCTCTGCTTCCGTGTATACACCGGGATCTTCCGCAAGGAATACATCCGGCTCGAAATTATCGTAGCTCTTGGAGTAGGAACCGTGGTTCTGCATGGTTACGTTAAATACGAACAAAGGCTGTCCGTCACCGTTTGCCCTGTTGTCCTCGTAAAGCTCGATGATCTTATCGAAGGAACAAGCATCGCTTATATAAGAACGGATATACTCGGGATCCTCAAAGGCTTCCTGATCGAGGAATTCGTCGAATGCCATGCACTCGTATACCGCAGGTCTGTTCCATCCGCTTCCGATATAAGGATGAACGGCGATGGTCCTGTATCCGAGGTTATGAAGCGTCCTGGAGATGGATCCCGTCTCACTGTCGATATACTGCTGATAAGGGATACTTCCTCTGGGCATGGCAAGCATTGTGTTGCCTGTCAGGAACTCGAACTCGGAATTAGCCGTACCGCCTCCGAATGTGGATACGTAGAGGTCACCTCTTATTACATTGGGATTCTCGTAGAGGGAATCCATGAAAGGAGAATAATCCTTTGTGAACTGGATATCACCGAACTGCGAGAAATCGCTGTAGGACTCGTCCATGATGCAGATGATGTTGGGCATCCTGTCGCCGGGCCTTAAGGTATAGCTCTTCTCGAAGAGTGTAAGGTCCTGACCAGTTAAGAGGTTGATTCCGTAGTTATCGTGAACGTCACCTACTACGTGATCGAGGTTCTCGAGATTATATACGTCGGGAACGTCTACGGTTAAGTACTTGGCATTCATGGTGATAGCTACCATTACACCGTTATCGGTAAAGTTCTTCTGCTGATTCCATACGTTATTGACGATACCGAGCCTCTTCATGAAGGAATCCTTGGAAGCTGAATATCTGTCCGTATTGAAAAGTGCCGTTACCAGAAGGGCCATTACGGATACGCAGAGTACACCGAGAAGAAGACGATATCTCTTATGGCGCATTCTGTAGCGGAATCTTGAGATAACAGCCGTGGCAAGCATGAATACACAAGCAGTGGTAAACACCTGATAACGAACGGAGAAATCATACTGGGATGATACATTGACCGCTGTCCTGAACTGAGCAAAATCGCTCAATGTGAAAGGCTCGCCTCTGAACTGGAGCTTATAGAAATTCGTAAGCGCGATCAGGAAGATGAGGGTATTGGAGAACAATACCGTAAACCTCAGGCGGTTCGTAATGGCAAAGAACATGCAGTATATGGAGAAATAAAGGATGTAATTGATTATCCATATAACAGTGGTCTTCTTTGAGATGGAACCGTTGTTAAGCGACTCCGTGATGATGAACATGAGGATGGGCATCAGGAGCATGATCCCGAGACAGATCTTTCTCCTTGTCTTCTCATCGATATTAAGCTTCAAAAGTATCGTACCGGACGATATCACGATACTGATAAGGGACAGAGCAAAAGCCCTGTAATGGAACTGTGAGTATCCGATCTCAACGTTGCTCTGAAGTCTCTGATTATAAGGCTGAGTCCTGAAGATAACATCCCTGATCTCATCCTTTACGTTGTTGGAGAGCCAAAGCTTAGGTGCATCCCAGTTGGGCATACCCTGAGCCAGGACCTTAAAGTAATAAGTATGGTCCTTCTTCATCTTCACTTCGGAAAGATCGAACCTGTAGTAAACATCTCCGCTTAATTCGGACATGGGGATGACTTCCCTGAAGAGCTCCTCGCCCTTCTTGTTCTCGACAGTAAAGATGACCTCACCCGTATCAGTGATACAATCGGCGAGATGGATCTCTATATACTCGATATTGTTGCCTGTAGGCACAAATCTCTGCACAAGGGGCTCTGCGGTGATGATTCCGGACCTCTCGGTCCTGGTTCCTACGCAGGTGGATATCCTCGTATCTCTGAATATGGGAAAGTTAACTATCAAAAGGATAAGCAGCACGACAAGCATGACAGCTGCTGCTACCTTTCTGTTCTTGCGATCCGTTAACTGGATCGCAGCGGGTACTTTAATTAATCTTCTAGTCATAACACTTTATATACAATAAATACGTTTCCACAAAACAAAAGAGCGAATCACCTCATCGCTCCTGTACAGAAATTATATATTAGAACCTACCCCAAAACACTATTTTGAGATTTATCGCTTTTGTCAAAAGATTAAGTCTATGTTTCTTGGGCGGTTATGCACTTTGAGATATAATTTATCTTAGTATTTAAGCTGATCAGGGAGATATATTCATATGGCAAAACGCGTATTTCTGGTAGTATTGGACAGCTTCGGCATAGGTCTTGCGCCTGATGCGGAAAGATTCGGTGATAAGGGCAGCAATACCCTCGCGGCGGTATGCTCCTACTCGAACGAAGCATTTCCCAATCTTGCCAAGATGGGACTTTTTGATATAGACGGACATGACGATAAGAGGATAAAGGACTTTATCAAAGCTCAGGAAGATATGCCCGCCCCCATCGGAAGTTACGGCAGGATAAGAGAGCTCTCTGACGGTAAGGATTCGACCATAGGACACTGGGAGATGGCAGGAGTCCTCTCTTCCCGTCCGCTCCCCACATACCCCGAAGGATTCCCTCAGGAGATAATAGACGAGCTTAAGGAAAAGACCGGCAGGGATATCATCTGCAACAAGCCCTATAGCGGTACCGAAGTTATAAAGGACTACGGAGAAGAGCACATGAAGACCGGAGCTCTGATCGTATATACGTCCGCTGACAGCGTTCTTCAGATCGCAGCCCACGAAGACGTAGTCCCCGTAGAAGAACTCTACGGTTACTGCAAGACAGCAAGGGATATCATGAAGGGCGAACATGCGGTAGGAAGGGTCATAGCGCGTCCCTTCGAAGGCACTCCCGGCAACTTTACAAGGACTCCGAGAAGACACGACTTCTCTCTTGAAGCCCCCGCTGCTACCCTTCCCGACATAGTTAAGGCGGCAGGTCTTGATGTGATAAGTATAGGTAAGATCAACGACCTCTTTGCTGGAAGAGGCATGACGGAGACTAACCCCACTTCAGGCAATACCGAAGGTATAGAGAAGATGCTTCAGTATGTGGATAAGGACTTTAACGGACTGTGCTATATAAACCTTGTGGACTTCGACATGAAGTACGGTCATCGAAATGATATCGAAGGCTATAACAGGGCCATGCACGAGTTCGATGAGGCTCTTGGCAAGATGATCGATCTTCTTTATCCCGACGATCTCCTTATAGTTACCGCCGACCACGGCTGCGACCCTTCTACGGAGTCCACGGACCACTCAAGAGAGACCGTTCCCGTACTGGTCTACGGAGAAGGACATAACGTTCCTCATAACATGGGCACTCTCGCGGGATTTACTCACGTGGCTGACATCGCTTTCGATGCGCTCCTGGCTGAGCCTTACAAGAAGGAATATTCTCCTGCAGTCGGCAGCAATGTACCCGATCCCGATAACATAATGAGCCGTGTGGACATGACCAACCTCAAGGTAACTGCTACCGAGGACGACATAAAGGATCTTGTAAGAAGAGCCATAGATGCAAAGGCCGCATCAGTGTGCGTTCAGCCCTGCTATGTAAGGCTCGCTTCAAGTGAAGCCAAGGGCAAGATGAGCATCTGTACCGTAATAGGCTTCCCTAACGGTTACAATACGACTGCCGTCAAGAAGTTCGAAGCTGAGGAAGCCTGCGATAACGGCGCTTCCGAGATCGATATGGTGATCAACCAGTGCATGTTAAAAAGCGGCGATATAAATGCCGTAGGCGCGGAGATCGGCGTCATCGCGGAAGCTGTCCACGCCAAAGGCGCCATCTTAAAGGTCATAATCGAGACATGTAACCTCACTCAGAAAGAGAAGGCGGTCCTCTGCCACATAGTCACGGTCCAGGGCGCCGACTTCATAAAGACCAGTACCGGATTCGGAAGCGCAGGAGCTACATTGGAAGATGTAAGCTACATGAGAAGGATGTGCGGCAATGACGTAAAGATAAAAGCCGCAGGCGGCATAAGGACCAAGGAAGACGCGCAGAAGATGGTCGAGGCAGGCGCAGACAGAATAGGAGCATCCTCCCTCAAATAAGGATTTTTGTTCTGAAAACGTTCTTTTTGTTCATTAAGTCCCAATAATGGTATAGACATCCTGTTATACTCCCTCCATAAGAACAAACTTACGGAGGGATTTAATATGACTCTATTTGATATCTCGGTACTATTCTTCTTTGCCTGTGTACTTATCAAGGCCGCATCAGATGCGGTTACCTTCTGGAAAGACGAAGATGAGCTTTATGCGATATCAGCATCTAAGAAGGTCGCTCCTCTTCACAGACCCGCTCCCGTAAGGACTGCTCCTTCATCTATCCCGGTGAGGAGAAGAACCCCTGCCGCATGTGCAAAACGTAAGGTAACACCCATCCCCGTTAAGAAAGATATGGTAGCCTGACAACTAGTTATATATTAATAATCTGATATAATTATTGTTGGTCTATAATTCTTTTCAAGGAGACATATAATGAAGATCAGATTAGCTGATTATGTAGCGAATTTTCTCGCAGATCACGGTGTAACGGACGTATTCAGTGTTGTAGGCGGAGGCGCCATGCATCTTAACGATGCCCTCGGTCACCACGATTCACTCAAGGTAACTTACAACCATCACGAGCAGGCTTGCGCTATCGCAGCCGAAGCTTATGCAAGACTCGATAACAAGATCGCAGCTTTATGCGTAACAACAGGCCCAGGCGGAACAAATGCGCTTACCGGTGTCGTAGGCGGATGGCTCGATTCCATTCCCATGTTCGTCATAAGCGGTCAGGTAAGATATGACACTACCGCAAGATACGCTCTTCAGTATACGGAGACACCTCTTCGTGCCATGGGCGATCAGGAGTACGATATCGTCAAGTCAGTTGAGCACATGACAAAGTATGCAGTCATGATCGAAGATCCCAAGATGATCAGATACGCTCTCGAGAAGGCTTGGCATCTTGCTACAACAGGAAGGCCCGGTCCCGTATGGATCGATATCCCCGTCAACTATCAGGGCGGCTATATCGAGACAGACGAGCTTGAAGGCTACGATCCTTCCGAGGACGATGCTAAGCTTCCTCCCGAAGTAACTTCCGATGTCATCGATACTGTTATCGAGAAGATCAAAAATGCCAAGAGACCCGTATTCCACGCAGGTTACGGCATCCGTCTCTCCGGCGGTTATGAAGCATTCAGAAGCGTAGCAGAGAAGCTCAATATCCCCATCGTTACATACTGGAACGCTGTCGACCTCATAGAGGACGACAATTACCTCTACTGCGGTCGCGCAGGTAACATGGGTGACCGTCCCGGTAACTGGGCTATCCAGAATGCGGACCTTATCCTCGCAGTAGGTACGAGGATCTCCATCCGTCAGGTCGGTTATAACTGGAAGACATGGGCAAGAGAAGCCGAGGTCATCATGGTAGATGTCGATAAGGCTGAGCTTAAGAAGCCCACTATCCACGTAGAGATGCCTGTATGGGCAGATGCAAAGGATTTCCTTACAAAGCTCGATAAGGCTTGCAGTGACAAGGTATTCACCGGCGAGCAGTGGCTCGAGACATGTAATTCCTGGAAGAAGAACTACCCCGTAGTTCAGCCCAGACAGCTCGAAGAGAACGGAAGCACCGCTAACGTATATGCATTCGTTAAGTATATGTCTTCCAAGCTTCCCGAGAACTCCCTTACTGCAGTATCCAACGGTGCCTGCTGCGTTGTAGGTAACCAGACATATGTGATCAAGAAGGGCAGCAGGATGGCTAATAACAGCGCCATCGCCAGCATGGGTTACGGTCTTCCCGCAGCTATCGGTACATGTATCGGCGGCGGCAGAAGAGAGACTATCTGCCTTGAGGGTGACGGAAGTATCATGATGAACCTTCAGGAGCTTCAGACCATCATCACTCTGAACCTTCCCATCAAGATCTTCCTTATCAACAATAACGGATATCATTCCATCAGGATCACACAGAATAACCTCTTCAAGGAGCATTGCAAGGTTGGTATCGGCCCCGAGTCCGGTGACCTCTCCTTCCCTGAGTTCAAGAAGCTTGCTGAGGCATTCGGTTACAGATACTACAGCGCTTCCAGCAACGCTGAGATGATGAAGACAGTCGATGAGGTACTCGCTCTTGACGGTCCCGTATTCTGCGAGATCTTCACCGATACTACTCAGGTATGGGAGCCTAAGAGCAGTACCAAGCGTCTTCCCGACGGAACACTTGTAAGCCCTCCTCTTGAGGATCTTGCACCTTTCCTTCCCAGAGAAGAACTGAAGAATATCATGATCGTTCCGATGATCGACGAAGAATAAGGAGATAAAAACTATATGGGTAATATCTATTTGCTTGACTGTACATTAAGAGACGGAGGATACGTTAACGAGTGGCGCTTCGGTGAAGATACCATCAAGGGCTTCGGTAAGAAGATCGCCATGACCGGTATCAAGTTCTACGAGGTAGGTTTCCTCAAGGGTGATTCCTACGACCCCGACGTTGCGAAGTTCCCTACAGTAGAGTCCTTCAAGAACGTTATCATTCCCAAGTCTCCCGACCTGGTATATGTAGGAATGCTCGACATGAGTGCTCCCGTAGCTCTCGAGTCCATCCCTCCCTACGACGGTTCTTCCATCGACATGATCAGAGTCATCTTTAAGAAGAACAAGGCCGATGAAGCTTATGTCTACTGTAAGAAGATCCTTGAGCTCGGTTATAAGCTCTCCGTTAACTTCGTAGGCACCGACTCTTATACTGACAGCGAGTTCATCGACGGTATCCTTCGCTTCAACGAGCTCATGCCCGATGCGATGGCGATCGTTGATACATTCGGACTTATCAAGAAGAAGCAGTTCTTAAGACTTGTATATCTTGCAGACAATAACATGGCTCCCGGCATCGCTCTTTGCTATCACGGCCATAACAACCTCCAGCAGGCTTTCGGTAATGCCGAGTCCCTGGTAGAGCTTAACCTTAAGCGTGACGTCTGCATCGACGCATGCGTATTCGGTATGGGCCGCGGTGCAGGCAACCTTAACCTCGAGCTTATAGCCGAGTACCTGAACGAGAATTACGATACTGAGTACAGGATCGAGCCCATGCTCCAGATCATGGACGAGTATCTGAAAGAATTCTATACAAGTAAGTTCTGGGGTTATTCACTTCCCCTTTACCTCTCCGCAAGCTGCCATTGCCATCCCAATTACGCTATCTATCTTGAGGAGAAGAACTCACTTACGGTCAAGTCCTTCAACGAGCTTCTTAATAACATCCCCGATTCCGATAAGGCTTCTTTCTCCAAGGAGAAGGCAGAAAAGTACTATCGTGAGTACCAGGAGAACTATATCGACGATAAGAAGACGGTGGATGCTCTTTCAGAGGCATTCGGAGATAAGGACATCCTTATCCTCGCTCCCGGTAAGAGCCTTAACGATAACAAGGATAAGATCGCCGATCTTTCTAAGAATGCAATTACCGTAGCAGTTAACTTCTGCGGCGGATCCTTCACTCCCGACTTCGTCTTCTCCAGCAACATGAGAAGATTTGCCAAGATGATGGGCAAGACGGATGCTAAGACGATCATCACATCCAACATGAAGGAAGCTACAGGCGACTTCGTGGTCAATTTCTCCAGCTACTCTTCTACAAAGCCCGAGATCATAGACAACTCGGCACTTATGCTCATGAAGCTTCTCATGGCAACAGGGGTTAAGAAGGTATTCGTAGCCGGAATGGACGGATATTCTGCAGTCAATACTACAGATTACTTCGACGCTAACCTTGATTATGACTTCTCTTCCGAGGCAGAGCTCAGAAATGAACTCATCTCAGCTGAGATCAGGGAGATAGGTAAGCACATGAAGGTAGAGTTCGTAACACCTACGAACTATGATATCTGATATCAGAAGGATACCTGATTCTTGCCGTTACGCTTTGACTTATAGAGCTTTCTGTCGGCAAGGGATATGAGTTCAGCCATATCCATACCCTTCTCATAAGAGGAAATACCGAGGGAGATCGTTACGGTCTCCCTTTTTCCGTCTCCGACATCTACCTGATTGGAGGAGACGAACTCAGCGATCTTCTTAGCGATACCGAGGCAATGTGCCTTGTCACAACCCTGAAGGAGGATCATGAACTCGTCACCGCCTACTCTGAAGCATGTATCGGTATTGCGGGCATGCTGCTTCATAGCTGCTGCCACATGGCGTAATACGGCATCTCCGTGAGGTTGACCATACTGATCGTTGATAAACTTCATCTCGTCGACATCAATGGCAACGAGAGAGAATGTAGTATCCGATCTCTCGCTGTATATATTGATGGTCTTCTCAAGGAGTTCGTAGAAATACGTTCTGTTATAAAGACCCGTAAGATCATCTACCCTTGCCAATGTCTGTACCTTCTTATAGGACTTCTCCAGTTCCTTGGAGATATTCCTTCTGTCGGTAACATTGCGGGACATACCCCAGGTTCCGATGATCTGACCGTTACCGTTGAATAAAGGGTACTTGGACGCGAGATAGTATTCCGTACGCAGTCCTTCGCGCTCTAATGCTTCCTCTATACCGAGAATGGGCTTACCTGTCCTCATTATCTCGAGCTCTTTATCGCGAGCCGCCTGGGCAAACTCTTGGGGGAAAAAATCAAAATCTGTCTTACCGTAAAGAAGTGCCGGGTCATCAACGCCCAGCTGCTTTGCATGTTCCAGTGAATTCCAGAGAAATCTGGATTCCGTATCCTTGAAATATATGGTGTCTGTGGCGTACATCCTCAAAGTATCGAGGACCAGTGCGTCAAGTTCACGCTTCTCTTCACTGCTCATATTCTTAGGATCAAGGTTTAACATAGCTGACCTCCTTAAGAACTGCAAAGTTAATTAATTTTAACACTTGAAAAGATTAAAAAGCAAATCAGATGGCAGGGAGCTCCAGTACTATAGAGAACTTTCCGTCGCTGTAATCGGCCCATATCTTGCCGTTCATTGCCTCGGTGAGTTTCTTTGCAACTGACAGTCCGATACCGCTGGAAGATATGTGTCTGGAGTTATCCGCTTTGTAGAAACGGTCGAATACCTTATCAGGATCGGGGATATCGTTTTCCTTTACGCCGTTCCTGACGGTAAGGATAACCGTCTTATCTTCTGTCGCCGCAGGCTTGAGGATTATATCCACACAGGAATCTCCGTGTACAAGACAGTTTTTGACCAGGTTCTGCATGATCCTCTTGATGGACTGCTCGTTACCTATGACGGTAAGATTCTCGTCAATGTCGATATTGGGGGTAAGTCCGGCATTCTCAAAGTCATCGAAGTAAGAGAACAACGTATGCATAATGATCTCGGAGATATTAAGAGAGTCAAGCGGCACCTGATAGTTGACATTAGATACCTTCGTATAGAAGAACATCATCTCCAGTATCTCGCCTAATGAGTCTATACGCTCGCTTATGATGCGTCTGTATCTTTCCTGCTCGGCAGGGTCTTCCGATTCTTCGAGAAGCTCAAAATATCCCTTAAGAGACGTAAGAGGAGTTCTTATATCGTGAGACATGTTAGTAAGAGTATCCTTGATCTCCTTGTCCTGCTTTAGCACTTCCTGCTCTTTGTCGTTATATGTATCGATAATGTAGTTGATATCTTTAGCAAGACGCGACATGGTTCGGGATTTACCGTAGAAAGATACTCTCTTATTGGTATCATTTCGAGAGATAAAGTGTACCTGATCGCGCAGATTCTTTACCTGACTCAAGTTATTGATGAGCATCAGGACCAAAGCTACACACAAGACCGTGAGTACGATCGTAAGAAACTGCCAGATCAAACTTCTATTCTCCTTCCTGCCGCTACGGCTGCTACGATGAAGATTATAGCAAAGGGAACGGCAGTAGTCGCCAATATGGACACAGGTGTCATCAATCGGTAATCTCCGCTTGCAAAATAAAGATATGCCTGACTCGGAGCTATAAGGGAAGCCGTGACGGAAGCGACAGGATTGCCGCTTTCGACATTAAACACTTCCATCAAGTAGATAGCGATCGCCATGAAGAGAGCACCCTGCAAGACCTGTATCGCGACAGCGCCGGCAATGACCACTGATGCCCGCCTGAGGATATGAGACAATGCATACGCGCCCAACATGCAGAAAAATATCCTGCAGAACACAAAGAGGATACAAAATACAACGCCCGTATCAGTCCGGTCGTAAAGCCAGTTCTTATCTATATATCTTCCGGTGCATAAGCTGTAAAGGATGATAGCTGCAGTGGCAGTAGCCGCCACCGAGAACAATACCATTACATCAGCTACAAAGAGCTTGAACCTGCTTCTTATAACTCCGTTTACATTGTAGTAGAACCTGTTCTTGTAAAATGCCGTCGTAGTAAAGATAACGGATAAGCCCATACAGAATGCAAAGGTACTGGTAAGGGACTGCACTGTAAACGCCTGCATAGCGTGCCATATATCCGCGTCCGTCGACAAGTCGGAAGAATACCCAAGGACCACAGCTATCTCCGTTCTGTATAAGATAAAAGTAAAAGCAAATAAGAACATGGTCGCGATGATCGCTATCATCGTCGACCTGTTCTTACAGTATCTTATAAGTTCCATATGAAAGAGGTTGGAGAACATTCTTTAGCTGATATCCCTCCTCTTGATCAGCCAATATGAACTGAATAGCGAGAGTGAGGAATATATAAGCGAGCAGATAAGCGCTCGTAGAACATCCTTGCCCGCAGAATCAAGAGCTAATGTCTCCGCGTTCTGCGTGAGCGTATAGTTGATCAACTGGAAATCATCCGGAAGCGGGAAGATATGCTTCAGAAGGATCGTTCCCAGGGAAAGCGCAATAGATAAGAAGCCCATGGAGAGCAATACTCCGACTGTCAGAGTAGCAGCCGTATTCCTTGTAAGGCATGCCACTGCGGCAACTATGGTAGAAAAAGCAAATGAGATCACGAATGATACGACCGTATAGCCCAGTACCGCAGCATCCAGATTCCATATCACCTCACCCGTGAAGAGTCCGTCGAGCATAGCCGTGAACAGGAATGTCGCAGCCAGAAGGATCACGTTATATATTCCTATGACCGTGAGCCTTGCAAGGAACAGCGTGAAGCGGCAACGGTTGCTCACGATGAGATTCTTGTCATAACCGTTCTTGTAGACTGCTCCCAGAAATATACCGGTGAAGAGAGCAACGGAGAAGATATGAAATGAAGCCGATGTGACGAGATTATAAAGAGTAGGCATATCTTCGTGGTAGAAAAGACCTTCGCCCCACAGATCGCTCAATGATCCGTACTCAGGCTCGGCAGTAGTACTCTCACCGGTCTCTTCATCTGTTACCGTAACAACGGTGGAAGACAGATAAGAATCGTCACCGTCTGCCTCTGCGATGGAAGATCCGCTGTTAAAGCCCATATTGAACGCTTCTGACATTCCTTCCGCGGAATATCCTTCTTCGCTCATCACATAGACATCCTCTTGTGTCATGCCGAACACGTCCAACTTGGTGAATATCATGATCTGGAACATCGTAAGGAAGAAAAGGCAGATGAGCAGTATATATACACACTTGAGCTTGGATGCTCTGTATGCCTCTGACTTAAGAAAATGAAGATACATATGCCTCACCTCACCTTAATCCGCCGGCGGAAGTACCGGTAAGCTTAATGAAGTATTCCTCAAGGTCAGAAGACTGTACACCGATAGACTCGACGGGAATGCCGGCCTTGGCGATCGCCATATTAAGTGCGGATATCTCTTCAAGCTTCTCGAAGATATATATCGTCTTATCGTCTATAGCCTGATAATCCTTGAAGCCGTTATCGTCGAGAACGGGAAGGATAGGCGAAGTATTGTTAGCCTTGATGACGATCTTGTCTCTGCACTTGAGCTTAAGATCTTCAAGTGTAGACTCCTCAAGGATCTCACCGTTATTGATGATCGCATAATCCTTGGCTAACTTGGCAAGCTCCTCAAGTATGTGGCTGGAGATGATGATCGTAATGCCCTTCTCTTCGTTAAGCTTTAAGAGCATCTCTCTGATCTCTACGATACCCTGAGGATCAAGACCGTTTATGGGCTCATCAAGGACTAGAAGATCGGGCTCGCCGACAAGTGCCAGTGCGATACCTAATCTCTGCTTCATACCAAGTGAGAACTTGCCCGCCTTACGCTTTGCAACTTCCGATAATCCTACAAGTGCCAGCTTCTCCATGATGTACTTATCATCACCGATACCGTATGCCAGGCACTTGAGCTTTATATTGTCGTAAGCCGACAGGTTGGGAAGAAGGGCCGGTGCCTCGATAAGAGCGCCGATACGGGAATATGCATCCCTCTTGTCTCCGTCAAATCCGCTGTACTTGAACGAACCGGAAGTAGGTGTAGCCATACCCGTGATCATCTTCATGATCGTGGTCTTACCTGCACCGTTCTTACCTATAAGGCCGTAGATAGTACCTTTCTTAATATGAAGGCTTACCGAATTGACGGCTTTTACCTTCTTATATACCTTGGACAGTTCGTCTGTGACCAAGAGCATCTCATCCATAGCGATTCTCCTCGATTATTTTGTCAGCTTATCAGATATTGTCATTATCCATGGCAATATTATAATCATCGCTAACAAATAATAAAGAAAGGATTAAGATTTGGTCTTAACAAGACGGAATCCGATGCCCCAGATGGTGTCGATATACTCATCGGGTGTGATCTTCTTGATCTTGGATCTTATATTACTTATGTGAACGTTAATGGTCTTATCCTCGCCGATGTAGCACTCATTCCATGCATACTCGAAGATCTCCTGCTTGGAGAAGACCTTGTTGGGATAGAGCATAAACAGCTCCAGGATCTTATACTCCTGTCTTGTGAGCATCAGATCCTTACCGCAGAGAGTAGCTTCGAAGGTATCCTTATTGAGGACCAGATCCCTATACTCGAGAGTGCACTTCTCTTCTGCCTGCTCTCCTCCGATATCGGACAGGTGACGAAGCTGAACGTCTACTCTGGCAAGAAGCTCCTTCACCTCGAAAGGCTTAGCGAGGAAGTCATCAGCACCCATGGCAAGAAGGTCTACCCTGGAGTCGAGAGAAGACTTGGCGGATACGACAATGATCGGTACCTTGGAATTCTCCCTTATTGTCTTTGTAAGAGTCTCACCGGTCATACCGGGCATCATAAGATCGAGTATTACAAGATCGAACTTGTCATTTTTGAAGTTCAAAAGGCCCTCCGTACCGGAATAGGCCTGGACACAATCCATTCCATGCTTTCTAAGTGAATCGTAGATCAGGTTGTTGATATCGGAATCGTCCTCTACGACTAAGATCTTAGCTCTCTCGTTATTCATCTGCATCTTCCCCCATGTCGATATTGATAGGCTCAGCATCCGAAAGCGTATACTTGAACCCGTCTTTTCTCATTATATCCAGAAGAAGGTCGGGATCAAAAGCACATGCTGTGTATACTCCCGCCCTTTTCCACTTCTCGGTACATAATAATTTAACACCGCCCGCCAAAGCAAGTGCATCATAAAAAGAGTTAACATTAACTCCGTTCTTCTCCCTGCACTCCTCATTATCCATTGCAGCACAGGCCATGACACATCTGGGCTCGCCGTCCTTTATACCGGATACGAATACTCCCGCGGCGCTCTTACCCGTTATCTCCTCAGAATCGGATGATACGGGCATGACCTTACAGAGAAAATCTATGGGTGCGATCTTGACTCCCTCTATCTCAACGGGAACTTCAGACAGCATTCCGGCATCCCTTAAAGTGTCTATCATAGCCGTAGACTTCCTTCTGAATGGTGCAAAATATCTTACATTGGGAACTTCCGGGATCTCCTTGAGGAAATCATCCACTATGGGGTTATTGAGCATATACATGGTGCGAACGCCCACGTCGGGGATCTCCCGCTTTATCTTCATGGATAAAGGCTCCGCTTCTTCCGCCGCACCGTTCCTTATACAGACGGCCTTCTCCTCCTTAGCCTTGAACTCTACGGAGTTAAGAAGCTCCTTTATATTGGAAACAGGGACTGAGCTTTTGAGATTGATCTCGAATATGTTGACTTCTTCAGTCTTATCAAGACGGCTGTTTGCGACGCTTCTTGAAAGCGAGGTTATGACTGCGGGATTAAGGCTGCAGCCTGCGATCGCAGTAAGCCCCTTGGATCTGAAGTCCGAGAAGAGCTCGAACTGCTGTGACAGGAAGTCCTTCCTCTCCCAGTCAACTAAGGTCATATCGATATAATCCGCACCCTGGAACAGGGCGATCTTCATGACCTTCATGGTGAGCTCGGGCTTCTCGAGATTGACTATGATATCAGGCTGGATGATGGAGAGCATCATCTTGGTGCTCGCCTCGTTATTGACATCGGCTCTTGCGGTGGTGATCCTTACGGGAAGGTCAGCATATTTCTTCTTCAGAACGTCACAACAGGACTTGTCACCTGATGCCAGACAGATCTCTGACGCATACCTGGTATCCGAACATAAGATACCGAGGACGGCATCGGCAACCTCATTACAACCGAAAATAAGAATCTTCTTCATTATCCGCAACACCCTTTAAGCACAAACTCTTCTACGATTGTAACATTGTTAATGACAAAAAAGAACAGCCGCGAGGGCTGTTCTTCAAGAAAATTATAATATTTTGCGGTATGTGGATCGGTTTCTATTTCTCGCTCTTAAAAGACTTGTTCGCACCGCTGTAGTCTTTCTCATCCAAAGGAAGGAAAGCATTGAGGAAGATACCTACAAGAGCACCGATGGCAAGACCCGACAAAGAGATGGTGACGGAACCGACGGTAAAGGAGACCGCACCGGAATAATTAACACCGATGGAAAGTCCCAGGATAAGAGCTGCGATGATGATATTGCGGCTCCTTGAGAAGTCCACCTGATTCTCTACTACGTTACGTACACCTACAGCTGAGATCATACCGTAGAGGACGATGGATACGCCGCCTATGGTAGCCTGAGGCATCGATGCGATAAGTGCAGCGAACTTCGGCGAGAATGATACGATAGCAGCGCAGCATGCGGCGATCCTTATTACTCTGGGATCATATACCTTGGTAAGTGAGAGGACACCCGTATTCTCGCCGTATGTCGTATTGGCGGGAGCACCGAACAAAGATGCGAGGACAGTAGCAAGACCGTCACCCGTCAAAGTCCTGTGGAGTCCGGGATCTTCTATGAAGTTACGTTCTGTCGTGGAAGAGATGGCGGAGATATCACCGATGTGCTCGACCATGGTTGCAAGCGCAATAGGCATGATGGTCACGAGAGCCGTGACGATAAGTGATGTATCGGGAGCCTTGAATATGGCAAATACAGTTCTGTCCATATCGAAGGGAAGACCGATCCAGGCTGCCTCCTTGACGGGAGTAAAGTCTACAAGTCCGAAGGGAAGCGCCGCGATATAGGATACTATGACACCCAAGATAATGGGTACGATCTTGATCATTCCCTTACCGAAGATGTTACAGATGATGACCACCAGGATCGCAAGAAGAGCGACTGCCCAGTTGGTCTTACAGTTATCTATGGCGGATGATGAGAGCGTAAGTCCGATCGCTATGATGATGGGACCCGTTACTATAGGCGGGAAGAATCTCATTACCCTCTTCTGACCGAAAGCTTTGATGAGCGCAGCCAGAACAAGATAGAGAAGACCCGCTGCGGCAACACCTAAGCAGGCATAGGGAAGAAGTTCCTTCTCACCGTTGGGCGCGATGGCCGCATAGCCTCCGATGAAGGCGAAGGAAGATCCCAGGAATGCGGGGACCTTACCCTTGGTAAGAAAGTGGAAGAGCAACGTTCCGAGTCCTGCGAACAGGAGCGTTGCCGATACGGAAAGACCTGTCAGTGCAGGTACGAGGACCGTTGCTCCGAACATGGCAAACATATGCTGGATACCGAGCACGAACATCTTGGGATATCCGAGCGTTCGAGCGTCGTATATCGCCTCTTTGTTTTGACTCATAACTTACCTCCTTGGAAACTGTTTATCACACTAATTCCACTATAGCACAACAAGGCAAAAAACAACCGCGCCGTTTGATCAAAACGACGCGGGTATTGATAAGTTATCAAGCTGTCATCAATCGTCTTCCGAAAGAGCGTATACGAAGCCCGTTGCAAGGACAAGAAATATCGCGACTATCATCAGATAAAATCCGAATGAATACGAATAGGTCCTGCTCACTATAGTGTCGCCGTTCGTTCCGAATACACCTTTTATGACGGCATCTACCGCCTGAGTCGTATAGTCTGTCCTGGTAGAAGCTACGGATGTGAACCATAAAAGGCCACCGCCCGATATGGCTGCCAATGTACCGACGATCGCTCCGCCCTGCTTATAACCTACAAGCGGGATGGCGCAACATGCCAATGCCAGCATCAATACGATAAAACCCGGCAGCGACGGCATAAGCTTGGTGTATACAGCCTCCGTGGCTCCGCTTTGCTTAGCAACCGTCATCTTAACGATCGGAAGAAAGCAACATGCCGTTAATAACAGACCGCTGGCCAAGAACAGCCAGCCCTTAAAGCGTGCTTGTGACATATAAGATTACCCCTCTATTCCTGAAATTTCTTTTATTATAGTGAGGTGATCACGCGTTATCAATAACTTTCTAAGCAACTGTCATCGATCTTATCGGCGGTTGCAAAACCCGTACAGCTCATTACGAAGCGAAGCTCGTTATTGACCTTGGTCACGAAGCTCTTTACGCCTTCGATCCCGTTCTCCTCAAGAGACGGGAGCATGGATCTTCCTACAGCCGCAGCATCAGCTCCGAGAGCTAACGCCTTATATACGTCAGAACCGCTTTCAATGCCGCAGTCGACTATGATCTTTATATCACGTCCGGAAAGCGCCGCCTTTATCTCGGGAAGCACCATCATGGGCGGGACAGCATAAGGAAGCCTGCCGTGGTGGTGGCTCACGATAATAGCAGCAGCTCCTAAGTCAGCGCATTTCACCGCATCCTCTGCGCTCAGTACGCCCTTTACTACAAAAGGAAGCTTAGAGGACTCAATGTATGAGCGAAGCATTTCGGAAGTCTGAGGCGCCATCTCCTCGCCTATTACGACGTCAGCTCCGTTCTCGCCGAAGATATGGTCTATATCCATGCCGATACCGAAGGCACCGACATCCTGTGCAAACTGCATCTGGTCCCTGACCTTGCCGTTATCCGCGTAGGGCTTTACTATCCTTACGGTCTTAGCTCCGGTCTTTATTATCTTCTCGAAGTCGTCGTTCTCCATCATGCCGACAAAGTTCAGTATATTAAGTTCCTTAGCGGCTTTAGAGTATTCCTCAAGGCCCGTCAGCTCTCTTCCCTTGAAGTTTTTGAGGTGCGAGAAAGCAGGTGTCATGACGGGAGAAGAAAACTCCTCTCCGAAGATTTTTATCTTAGTGTCTGCTACGACCGAATCTATGAGACGCTGCTTGATAAGTATGCTGTCCATATAGCGCGCCGTGATGAGATTGGCGTCGGATGTTCTTTTATATTCCATTTAAGACCTCCTTTAAGTAAGTCATGTGCTTTATGTAATCCTCGTCTGTATTTAAGTGCTCCAGTATTATCGGCATATCCTTATCTATGGAATCCATCTTCTCCACATAGTAGCGAAGGGGATACTCGCCCTGTCCCGGAGCGCATTCTTCAAGCTGCAGCGTATACTCCTCTTTTAGGTGGATATCCTTTATATGGCAGCTTCTTATGCGGTCTCCCAGAAGAGATACGCATCTGTCTATGAAGGGCTCTGGCTCGAAGTACCTCTCTGCGGAGTTAGTCATGTTGATGATATCCATATGCACCGCGAAATGCTCCCTTTTGACTTCCTCTATAAGGCGAAGATAGTCCTCGGGACCCGTAGGTACCATCCAGGGCATGGGCTCTATCGTAAAGTACGTATTCGTAACTTCGGCTCTGTCTATGACTTCCTGCACCATGGATACGATCTCGCGCCTCATCTCGGGAGTGAAGTTCTGCTTATAGCCTCCGTCCCACCTGCTCCCGGTAGTACCTGCAACATTGACGGCACAGCGTGCACCCAGGCGGTCAGCCAGCTTTAACTGACCTACCGTATAGTCCCTGTTCCTCTTCCTCTCGTCGGGATCGGAAGAAAGAGCATTGCGCCAGATACCTACTTCCGCGATCATAAGATCATTCGCTCTTGCCCGTCTTACATACTCATCTATAAGTTCATCCGAATCTTCGAAGTTAAGGTGAAAGTTTATGGCTCTGCAACCCAGAGCAACCTGATTTGCCGCCCACTCGGAAGGTGAACCGTGTGCAAGCGGAGATGATGTACCGAGTCTCATAAGTTCCTCCTTTGGAGTTGATAAGAAGATTGTACTTTATAAGGAGCAAAGAAAGATCGCCCGATCGGTCAAGATCAGGCGATCAACATATAATCAGATCTGAAATGACAAATTACTGATGTATCTTAAGGCTCAATGTCATAAATGAGCGACGATATCATCCTCTCTTCCACCAGGGCTTCTTCCTCTTGGCCTCTTCTTCAAGGCGCTGCTTCTCGAGCCTGTCCTGCTCCTCAAAATACTTGTGATAATACTCAACATTTTCAAGGATATCATTAAGCTGATCGGATGTAAGGCCGACCTGCTGGCGTATCTGAACATAATTCGTAACGCCGGAATCAATAAGTTTTTCTACCGCATCAAACTGAAATCTGCTTACCATCTTACCCAACTCTCACAACAAAAATTTATTAATTCTGCTCTCTATATCCATTATAATTGCGCCAAGAACCAGTTGGATTAACAAATTGTAAAATGATTACGGCAATGATTTCATAATTGCTTCTTCCCTCTTAATATCAGCACTATGGAAGACGGCAGCATCACGGATAAGGTCAGCATGACAAAAGGTATCTGAGCCATGGGATGTATAAGGCTGAGGGCAGCAGGGATGAACGCACAGTAAAGATTCGACAGCGAGTGCAGTATGATCGCAGGCAGGAGCTTCCCCGTCCTTATAGTCACATATCCCCATACAAGTCCTAATGCAAATGTATAGAGCATCTGGGGAAAGCCCTGAGAGAATACGTGAGGTATGGCAAAGAGTACCGCGGAGCAGATGACGGATCCCGCTGTCCCAAGACAGGTCAGGCGCTCCAGAACGAACTTCCTGAAGAGAAGTTCCTCGAATATAGGATTAAAGATAAGAAGGAGAACTATATAGAATCCCAATCTCCCGAAGAGCTGCTCGGCAGACATCCCTCCTATATCGGCCCCTAAGATCTTGCATGCTATATTTCCCGCCACCATGCAAGGGAACGACAGTCCCGTCTGTATAAGAAAGAACTTGCCTATCGTTCCTGCCGATACCTTGCCTTCAGATCTTCCCGTCTCAGGGGTTTTCTTCATGCCGATGACGGCCATAAAGAACAGCATAAGCCCAAGTGTATATGGCAGCACCATCGTTCTTAAGATGATACTTGCCATCTCGGGAAGCACTCCTTCGAGCAGGGGGGCCAGAAGTTTCCCGCCGACAGACGTTACCGCGAACCAGAGTGCTACGGCAAAAGTCATCCTTATAACAGTGATAATGTTATTCCTGTTCATCTCCTGTATGCTCCTTCAAAAATTCCCGCAGAGCATCGTTCATGTGATCGGTATCTTTCTTGCCGATAAAATAAAGGATCGTCTGAAGCACAAGAAATATTCCCAGGAAGATACCTCCGCCAATAAGGAGATTTTTAATATCCGGTCCTTGGAACATCAGGCTTATCGTTACCAGCGCTATGACAAGATAGAAGGGCGCGAATATAAAGTTCTTCAGTATATGAGGCCTCTTAAGCGCCCATTTGCTGCGATCGATGATAAGTCTCAGGAAAGTAAGTATTCCTACCGCCAATGATTCTCCGAACAAGATGAGGTTTTGCATCGGGGTTATGAGGTCACCGTCGATCACGGATCCGATCGAGAAGAAGACGATGCCCGCGATAAAGCAGGCGGAAGCTACGATCGACGCCTTTACCATATCAGTCTTCAAAAGGTCTTTCATCGTCTGCTCCCTCCCTTCATTCCTATGGCAGCCTTGAGATCATTTACGTAGTTACGGGATACGATAAGATACTCACCGTTTCTTAAGAGGAGCTTGACCCTCCTTGCATCTTCGGGCGCTATGGACCTTATGGACCTGATATTTACCAGCGTGCTCTTGGATATCCTTACAAAGCATCTGTCCTTAAGTCTTTCCTCAAGCTCATAAAGAGTACTTCTGACCTTGCATGTATCATCCTTACGATAGATAAAGACGCCTCTGTCTACCGCCTCGATATAGAGGATCTCGGATGCATATATGACCTCCGTATCCCCTTTGTCGCTAATACCTGTTATAAGGTCAGATGAAGAGTTTAATGTCCGTATAAGATCTTCCACCTCACGATCCTTCGTGCGGTATCTTATCTCCACTTCCGTCTCTTCTATATCGGGCCTTTCCCGCAAAAATAATCTCATCACTGCCTCCTTCGGGAGCATTATCTGTCACATAGAACAAGCTTACAACAAAATCCGAATGAGAGGTACAACAGGAGGTATAAGAAGTACAAAAGGAGCAGCCGCGTCATTTGCGACTGCTCCCCAAGAACACTTTTGCTCTCTTTTGTATCAGCCTGTTGTCTTGCCGTTTTCCAGGATGACTGTCCTCGTTCCGTATTCGGCACACTTCTCGGAGTGAGTTACCTGAAGAAATGTAAGTCCCTTCTCCTTATTAAGCCTTGAGAAGAGCTCCATGATCTCCTTGCTGGACTTGGAGTCAAGGTTACCCGTAGGCTCGTCCGCAAGGATTATCTTGGGGTTGCCGAGGACCGCTCTTGCTACGGCTACTCTCTGCTGCTGACCTCCCGATAATGTGGCAGGCATTGCCTTTCGCTTTTCCGTAAGGCCTGTGATCTCAAGTATCTCATCTAAGTCCTTCTTAAGCTCAGATCTCTTCTTGCCGTTTATTGTCTGAGGAAGAAGGATATTGTCTTCTACGTTAAGGTTCATGACAAGGTTATAGAACTGGAATACGAATCCCATGTTCTTGAGCCTTAAGTCAGAGAGTGCCTTATCCTTGAGCTTACCGATATCCTGACCGCAGAGGAAGATATTGCCCTGGAACTGTCTGTCTAATCCTCCTATAAGGTAGAGGAGCGTGGACTTACCAGAACCCGACGCACCCATGAGGGATACGAACTCACCTTCTTCTACCTTGAGGCTCGCGCCGTCCAATACCTGATTCAGGTTGCCGTTCTTGCCGAATGTCTTACTTACGTTATTTACTTCGATTATCGTATTCATATTTATATTCTCCCTGCTGTTATTCGTACTTGATCTGCTCTGATATCTTCATCTTCTTAAGGTTCTTTATGGGGAAAAGTACCGTACCGGTGAATACCAGTGTCAGCACTACAAAGAAGATAAGGCTCCTTTTATAATCCACGCTTACATCCATGGCAAAGATCTCAGAGTTCTGGAAAGCATCGGCGATTATCGTAAGAAGGAAAGTACCCAGGACAACTCCTATTGAGGAAGCTGTAACAGCGGTTATAAATACCTCCCTTAAAAGGATGCTCGACAGCTTCCCCTTGTTCATTGAAGTAGACAGGAGTACCGCACATTCCTTTTTTCTTCCTTCGAATCCGATAAGAAGATTACTTATTACGCCAATGGCGGTCATACCTATGGCTATGACTATTACAAGATCTATTACGGCATTTACCGCAGCGCTCTGAACATCATTCTCGCGCTCGAGTTCAGTCGCGGTGTTTACGCTCGCGAAAGAATTCTTACCGTATGTCTTAAGCGTATCCGTGATACCATCAGGATCAGGAGCGCAGATAAGAAGTTCCTTAGGACGATCCTGATAGAAAGCGATATAGTCATTATGATTGATGATGACAGTCTCGATACCGGCATCCGATATACCGTCCACTACGTCAGTAACGGTAAACTCATGTACTACGGGTATGATATCATCGGAATTTAATCCGAGTGAGAATGTTACCTTATCGCCTACCTCTATACCGTTACGCTTGGCGTATTTTGTATCTAATACGATACCGTCATGAGGGATGCTCTCGGGAAGTCCTTCAAATTCCGTATAGTACTTGTAGCCTCCGTCGGGAAGAGAATATACAAAAGCAAGATTAGACGTCTCACTGCCGTCGATCTTAAGGTAGATGGCACTGTAGTATATGGCCTCTACGTCAGTTACCCCTTCCATGTCTTCTACATATGAGTAGTACTTCATCATCTCATTACATTCTGCTACTACATCACAATTATAAGGGATACCGGGAGTGATACCGAACAGGAGATTTGCTATCTCGACTACAACTATACACATGGCAGACGCCGTAGCACACAATACTCCGCTTCCGACAGTGCTCTTACGGGAGACAGCTTCCACTGCGGCAAGATCCCAAGCCGCATTGCCGGTCTTATTACAGATCTTCCTTATGCATAACGTAACAAGCTTTAATATCCTGGGGAATAATAAAGCCAGCGCACCTATGGAAGATAAGAGGCAGATAATAGCCGTTGCCATGTTACTGTTGAAGATAACACAGATGACGGCGATAACTGCAAAGATGATACCGAATATAAGTGATGGTCTTCCGAATCTGTAAGCAGTATCTCTGTTATCGAAGATGATGTCTCTGATGGATGTCTTAAGAGCCTTTAATATCGCCCTCAAAGGGATAAGGCACTCCATGACTATCGCGAAGATTATAACTCCGGCGATAAGCACCTTGGATACGGAAGGGATCTTAAATCCCAATGTCGCAAAACCTGTTTCCGAATTGAAGAAATTATCGCATACGATATTTCTTAAGACGGTGTAGATGATCGTGGCGGGTACGGCACCTATTATCGCATAGAGGACATTCTCCAGAAGAAGAATACCCGCAGTACGACCGGCGCTCATGCCGAGGCTTCGAAGAGTTCCTATATAGGACATCCTTTCACTTACTATCCTGTTGCAGATGGAAGAAGTTACGAAGATAACAAGAAGGACTGTAGCGGCAAAGAGCAGATAGAATACGAGCTCGAACTCCATTATGACGTTCATGAGAGTCTCGTTTATAAACATATCCGCGATGTTAATGCCGGGATGCTGAGTCTTCAGAAGATCCTTTCCTTCCTCGATCAGGGAATCGTCCTTGATATCGATAAGAACGATATCAGCTGTTCTTCTGCCGCAGGAGAGGATATCTCCGGTCTCTTCATTTACGACAGCCGAATATCCGCTAAGGAGCGAATTCTTGATATCCTTGGGGAAAATTCCGACTACGGTAAGTTCTACGTCTTCTCCTGCTCTGTCGTGAACCGGAAGCGTATCACCTATATCGTATCCGAACTCCTCCGACAGATCATAGGATATATATACTTCACCTTCCTTAAGCTCGATGGGGTCCAGGAATTCCATATCAACTGCCCCTTGAATATCAATGCCGTATATTCCGAGGCTTTCCGTGGTCACATATGCATACTCACCGTCGATATCTTTATGCAGGATCTCGCCGTTGCTTGAGATATTAAGCCTGTCACATTCCGGGAATCCTTCCGGAAGTTCCGTCAGATCTCTTCCGTCGGCATAGGCCATTATGTCAGCTCTTGCCATGTTGCCGTAGAAGCTCTCCAGGATCCTGGGAATCAGGCTTCCCGCATCAAATGAGAGGAGAGCACTTAAGCAGCACATGAAGATCGTAAAAGTTACGAGCAGTGTGCGGAAAGGCTTTCCGATTATATTCTTGAGTGAATTTTTAAGTACTATGTTCATCTTCTCTTTGTCACCTCATCAATACCATCTTGAGATCCTGTTCTCCGGTGCGATATACATGCCGTCACCTTCGGAAACGTCATATACCTCATAGAAGGCATCCGTAGTCGACAATATGGCATTTACTCTTACGATCGAGGGACTGTGGACATCGTATGCGATCTGATCTACGATCGCGCTGTCTGTCGTCTTCTCGCACCATATCCTCGCAAAGTTCTCAAAGAGCAATATGAGCTCTTCATCGGTACTGCAAAGTGATGTTATGCACTCCATGGCACCAAGGTCCGCATAGTTCTCTCCCAGTGTCTTCTCACCGTCAACATGGTATACGCCGAATACGATGAAGTTATCTTCAAAGTAGGATACCGCCTGATCGTAACGGTCAAGGAGCGTCTGCATATCCTCGTCGGGGATCCAGGAAGGATCGTATATTCCGTTTGAATCGAAGAGGATACAGTTACTGTCAAAGGCATGTCCCATCTCGTGGGCGATTACCATTCCAAGGCCGCCGAGGTTCGTATAATAATTCGCATCGGCATCGAAAAACGGAGCATTGGTGATGGCACACGTAATAGTGATGTTATTGAAGGAGGGATGGTAGCATGCATTGAATTCCTGCATGAGCATCATGGGTTCGGTCCTGGATAGAGGATCTCCGAACTCCGTTACCATGCTGTTCTGATTATGTCTTATATAACTGATATAAAGCTCATAGTAGTTGTCGCCCGTTACATCCGTATACTCTGAAGGATCATGTCTTACAACATCAGATCCCGTGACATAGACGATATTATCAAGCTTTATAAGAAGTTCTTCCCTGGTCTCTTCGCTTAACCATTCGGCACCTGAGATAAGATCGACATATCCTGCCTTAATGTCATCACACATGCTCCTTAATGCCTCATCTGTCTCAGGAGAATAATATCTTTCCACGTAGATAGGATCAGTCTCTGCGGAAAATTCCAAGACCACTTCATCAACGGCCTGCTCCTCTTTGGAGTCATAGTCGACTGCGATATATCCCGTAAGCTCAGGATAATGAGGTGCGATATATCTTGAATACTGTGCATAGAATCTTCCGAGTTCCCATGCCTTAAGAGCCTCTATATTCTCATCGATAAGAATGGAGTTCATGGCTTCGATCTGTCCCGGATCATTGATGCAGTATTCATCGATCAGGGAAGTATCATAACCGATATCAGCCAGATATCCTTCAAGATCGATATTAGAGTACATCTCCTCGATCTCGTCTGCCGGATATAAGACCCTGTATTCATAATTCATGGGATCGTCTATAACATCCATGTCGGTTGCGCTATATATATCAAGTGCAAGATAAGCAAGATCCGTCGCCGTATCTTCAGCAACGCTTATATCATCTTCGCATGTCATGATGACTATCTGCGCATTATTCTTGATAACGTTTATGGTGCCGTTACCGTCTCGAAGTTCCGTAAAGGATAATCCCATGACACCCGTCGTCTGAGATATGCTCATTACCATCTCTTCAGGAACGTACGGATTGATATCAGGAGCTAAGTTAAGAAAGCTCATTACTCCGTAATCCCTTACAAGATCTGCGTCGATCTGAAGAAGCTCTTCTATCGTCGTACAGTTGTCTATCCTCTCTATGACAGCCGCCAGATCTTCCGGTATATCACTATTCTCGAAGTCATATGCCATATAAAGGTCATATGCATTCTTTATTATGTATTCTTCACTTCCGATCTCATAGTCGCTTCCCGATGCGATATCGGTGACGATACTTTCAAGCTGATCGTTTATAAGATCAGCATCGAATGCTTCTCCGGCGGAGACTGATCCGTACTCAAATTCAGCATCCTGCAATGTCTGCTCATTGATATACCTGTAGTAGTCATCCTGCGGTCTGGCTTCACCGAGTTCCGCTACTTCGGTCTCGGATGTCTCTGCCGCTTCGTCTGTCGGCATAGTGCATCCGGCAACGGCAGATAGAAGCATAGCTGCTGTTAGGGTCAACCCTGCAAATCTTTTCATACAATAACTCCAAATAACTTAAGTTCCCGTGAATACTAATATTTCACAACGCTATACTAACCGTTAAGCTTTAAAGATATGTCAATCGAAGTTAAAGAAAATGATAAGAATATAAAGCTCAAGTTCCCTTTACCGACAGGCACATACTTCATCCCCTTGCATGCTTTTGCCATCAATACTCTGCGATCATCTGTCATTGACGATTTCAAAGGCGATATATAATTGTGTAAATTCGGTTTGAGGGTGTAATAAGACGTGAATCTGGTAATTTAATCCAGCCAATGCTTGATGCAGGTTTTGAATGGTATTCTTTTGATAATTATGAAAATGATCCGGTTGATGATCCTGTTATTATTTCGGGGGATGAATTGCTTCAAGGAGATATTCTGGTATGTGAAGGTCACATGGAGATATTCGATCATTACGACGAGAATGGTAATTTAGTTGTCTATTCCTGGGGAAGCACGAGTTCGACTCAACCTCATAGATCCAGTAGAAATGTTTCAGACTATTCGGGAGTTTGGAGACTTTCAGATTAGCAATTGGGAAAGGTAGATTATGAAAAGATCACTTTACGTATTTATAATAGCTACATTATTATTGACGGGCTGTTCACTTAAATCTGAAACACAAGGCAGCACTGAGAGTTCCACAACAGGAAGCACTTCTGACTCAACAACTTATTCAGAGACGACGGAATCAGTCTTATCAGAAGAAACCTTCGTTCCGGATGAACATTATGACGGTGATCTGTTTTATTCGCTGGTAGTAGATTATGTTGAGCTGCGATCGCTAGGGGAAGACGAGCCGTTATATTCCATGACTCAGATCGAAGATCATGACGTATTGTTGATCAATGATGCCGATGATATTACCGTATACTGTAAATCCGATGATGAGCTGGTAATATGGGAAGATGAATTTGAGATCGATGCTGATGAATACTTGTGGTTAAGTGATGAAGAACTGCTTCAGATCCCGTTCTTTTGCCGGATGGATATTAATAGGATCACCGGACCCGCATCATGCGGACCGGTCGTCTTTGACCAGCAGATATCTGACGGTTTGTATTTCGGTGAGACTATCGGTATGAGTGAAGACGGTAAGAACTTTTTCCTTTTTGCCGGAACTCCATATATCGTTTCAGAAGAATATATCGATGCACTGTCAGTCGGAGATGAGATCGGGATCGACGGATACACTGTCACCTCGATCGATAACGGAGAAGTCTTCGTTAATGAAATATATTGGTTCACTAATGAGAGCAGATATACCAACGATTATATTTTGATCGGTGAAAGTAACCATCCGATCACCACGGATAATTTCATAGCCGTGATTCCCGTGGCAGATGATGTGATGGTCGAGGATAGTCAGTTATATAATCATTATCCGGATGCATTCGAGGACTATACAGATGACACAGCAAGCGGCATAGCCGGATCCTTCTGGTACAGTCTGGCGATCGATAATCCCGAAATGCAGGCACATGACGGATGGTATCAGACATCTTGGTTCGTATATCCGTTTACAGTTCAAGACGGAGTTATTACTGAGATAGCATTTGAATGCAGATAACAATCTCCTTGGTGCATGAAGAAGAATATTCCCATCAGTTTATTAATATATTGTCTTACGAGCAGCATCATATCGGGATGTTCCGTTCACGATACCGATAACAGTACCACGTCATCTGAGCCGATAAGCGAGACGACAACTGCCTCTCAGGTTGTGACTCCAACGACTGAAGCTACGACCATTGAGGATCTGAGAACACAGGATGTTATCGATGCAGCCTGGGAGTCAAGACTTGACTATTGCGGCAGCGGCCTTGATGATATCCCGTCAATAACAATAGAATATAATGAATCCGGACGGATATTACATGTAGATCCCGCGAATTATCCGGAGTTATCGACATCAGTTGGTATTATCTTCGAAGATGCAGAGGAAACAGTTCGTCAGTATTCCGAGTCTCCTGACAACAATGCTCATATTAATGCCGCTGTGCGTCGCTGTGACAACAGGCTGATCAGTTTCTCAAGGAGCATCGCGAATTACGAATACCATGATGACGGAACTTATGATTATACGAACGATATTGACTATATAACGCTCGATCATCTGGGAAATGAACTTGAATTAGATGATATAGTCGTTGACCACTCGTTCTTCATAGCGACCATAGGGCCTTTGCTGGCTGAGAAATATCCTGATGATCAGGATGTTGCGGAAGTTCAGTTTGTAGATTTTTATATGAGCTATGACTCCGTTGTCCTTATATACGAACTTGATATGGGATCCGGTGCTGATGATTCACAGAGGGTCAGCATCTCTGTCGGATATAGAGAGTATGCCGATCTTTTTGTTCCCTGCTACCTGCCCGGAGACGGAACACTTATCGATTACTGTCCGGATCTTAGCAGTTTAGGCTGGAGTCCCGATAACAGTCATGACGAATACTACCATGAATTATCCTCCTATATGCTCGTGATGAACCATAACGGAACAGATTATTGTTTTGCCGTATACGTTCATCCGACCGATATCGATCCGGACAATGACTGGGGCATTCTTTATGTTCTGTATGACATAGATACCGATACCGAGATCGCATCTGCTGAATCGGCATCGAGTGATCTGTTTGATGATTCTCAGTATATCCTCGACTTTATCGACGATAATCTATAACTTCCATATGACCGCGGTCATATGCATTCATGACGCGGGTCAGATGTATAAGTACCTCTCGGGGCGTAGAGTAAGTTCAGTAAGGGAGGTATTCGAATATGAAGAGAATTGCAGCGGCAGTCTTATTACTCACGATGGCACTTACGGGATGCAGCGGATATAACGAACACTACTCCGCCACGGTCCTTATCTCATCGGAAGGAAATAACCAGGCTTACCAGAGATTCTGGAAGTTCAAGGGAACGCGTGTTCTTGACCTTAATAACAGCGACAAGGACAAGGATACCCTCTACTACACCGCGACCCTTGACGAAGGCAGCGTCACCGTATATGTAGACTACGACGGTGAGAAGAGAGAGCTCTTTACCATAGAAGGCGGCGAGGAAGTTGAAGACTCTATCTCAGGCATCGACTTTCACCATGTATATGTCATCATCGAATCTGACGGAACCTGCGAGGAAGGCGACTTCGAGTTCGAGATAGCTTAAGAGAGCGCCTTGGAAAGCTTATCTGCGACTTCGGCGGATACTTCCTTTTCCCCTTCGGGATATACCCAGTCGTATCCGTCATCAGGGAGCCTGGGAAATACATGGAAATGGAAGTGTCCGAACTCGCAGTTAGCTCCCCCGTTCTGCATCACGCCGTACCCGGGAGCATTATAGACTTCCTTATATGCGCGTATTATCTTCCTGGAAGCGGCGGTGATCTCAAGCACATAGCTGTCCGGAAGATCCAGGATGGAATCCACATGAAGCTTAGGTACTATAAGGACATGCCCTTCGTTAGCAGGATTGATATCAAGGAAAGTGATGGTCTTCTCTGTCTCATCCACTATGTGGGCATCCGTAAATGTGTGGTTTGCTATATCACAGAATAAGCACATAAAGTATCCCCCCTTCAGCTTAATTCTACTTCCAGTTCCTCAAGGAATGACAGGAGATATTCGTGGCGAACAGAAGCGATCTTCTTCGCCGCAGCTGTATTCATCTTATCTTTTATAAGGAGCAGCTTCTCTTCGAAATGCTCCCTTGTATCTTCTATAGAGCGCCCGTGACTTCCGCCGTACATAAAGGTACGTGCGATACCTACGGCTCCTATGGCATCCAGGCGGTCGGCATCCTGTACTATCTTTCCTTCGATGGTGGAAGGGATACTGTCTTTGTTGCTGCTATAAGACACGCCGTTTATTACTTCTATTATCCTCTCACACTTATCTTCCGGCACACCGTGAGAAGATAGGAACTGCCGCGCATTAGAGTTCCCCTTTGTATCGAAGAGCTTCTTATCGTCCGCGTCGTGCAAAAGAGACGCGAGAGCGACCACTTCCATATCGCACTCTTCCTCGGAAGCGATAGCCATGGCATTTCGATATACTCTCAGAGAATGCTCGGCATCGTGTCCGTCACTGTTATGTGCAAAATGCTCCCTTATGTAAGCTTCGGCCTGACTTATAAGATCCATGGTGCTCACTTATTTTTCTTGGGGGCAGGAAGCTCCGGGTACATCTTATCGAAGAGATCCTTCAGGAACGTCTTATCCTCGACGTTATCTACGAGATACATCTCCTTCGCGCCTTCGTAGGGGAGCTCAAGGTCTGCATGGGGCATAAGCTCCTTTGCGGCCTTTGTCTGCTTTACGAGAAAGCGGTCGTCGTATATACCGCCTACTATCTTGCCGTGGTAGTAGATTATATATTCGCCCATCATGGCGCGGTATGTTATATCATCGAGAAGTTCCAGCTGCTCCAGGATAAATTCCAGATATTCCTTTGTAGATGCCATATATCTCTCCCTTAGATCTTATTCGGACATATCTATCTTACCGCTTCTTATAAGCTTAAGTAAGATGTCCGCGATATTAGGATCGAACTGAGTACCCTTATTGGTCTCTATCTCTTCAAGGATGGCTTCCTTAGTAAGCCTCTTCCTGTAGACTCTGTTGGAGTTCATGGCATCGAAAGAATCAGCCACGCAGATCATTCTTGCGATAAGAGGGATCTCCTCACCTTTCTTGCCTTCGGGGTAGCCCTTGCCGTCGTATCTCTCATGATGATAAAGAGCGCCTTCGTCTACATCGTCCAGGCTCTTAAATGCATGAAGTATCTCACTGCCTCTTGTGGTATGTGACTTTATAGTCTCGAATTCCTCGCCGGTGAGCTTACCGGGCTTACAGAGTATGCTGTCCGGTACTCCGATCTTGCCGCAGTCGTGAAGGAGTGCGATGTAGAAGATACGGTCGAGTTCTTCACCGTCGTAACCCATCTCCTCTGCGATCATCCTGGTGTACTCCGCGACTCGGTTGGAATGACCGTTGGTATAAGGGTCCTTGGCATCGATAAAACCCGTGAATGTCTCTATCGATTCCTTTATCATCTCATTATCGTGTTCATGCTGAACGCGGTACTTTCTTATCTGCATCTCGATAGTGATAAATACGAGAAGTGCGATGAACCACAGCGACAGGGCACCTAACGAACTCATAAATAAAGTCTCGCTCTTAAGCTGCCTGTGGAATGAATAATCGATCTGAAGAGTCGATCCCGAGATATCCTCACCGATCGGAGCATATAAGATCATGCCGGGTACAACACAGTGATTAGCTTCGATGGGCGTCTCCATGGCATTCTCCGACGAACTGGGGATATACACTATACTATCCCCGGGAAGCATATGCACGAGGATATCTCCGTCGACATCTACTATATCAAGATCGTAATCATCGGGATCAAAAGCACGAAGATCGGGGATGGTGGCAACCTTCTCCGCCCCGCCTGAAGTCTGATGTATCTCCAAAGATCCGTTCCAGGCAGACATAAGGAAGACCTCTTTGTCGAAGGTAAGAACGAATGAATAGTCTGATACCTGATCTCCCGTATTATTGGAGATATAGACATCCATGGTGTAAGCCTGGAAATTGGGATCTTCTATTCCTTCACCTTCCAGATCTATTATCTTGGTCCAGGTACTGCTCCTGGGTCCGATCCTGACAGACAGCTCCCTGGAAGTATCGTCTTCTATCCTGAAGAGAGAATCGCCGGTGAAGATCCCCTGATGTGATTCCTTATTGTATGCACATGTCTTTACTACACTCGTTAAGAGTGCGACAAGAACAAGGATCAGCGTAATGATAAAAATGACAATGATATTTCTCTTCTTGCTGCCGGACAACTTAGTTGCTCCTTTATCTTCCGGTCCATCCCGCGCAGGAGATGAGGCGTTACGATAAGAAAACTCAAATTACGTTAACATTCTTATTATAACACCTTAGAAGAATATAACGACCATCGGATACGTCTTTTAAAGCAATATTCACAAGGGCGTTACAAACAATAAGAAGCGGCCTTCGGATATATCTTCAGTTGATACCGGACTTTATGTTGCTTACATCCATTACACCCTTGCGGTCAGGGTCTTCCAGCACCTGGATCTTGCGTCCCACCTTGACTACGAGCACTCCGTCGCCCGGCTGAACAGCCTCGAATACTTCAGGAAGAACGGAATAGCTCATGAGAGTCTGATCCTTTTCTTCCAGATAGATGTCGAACACATACTGGAAAGTGGCATTTCTCTTCTCCGAGAACTCCTTGAGCCTGTCTGCACCGATTACCACACCCTTACATAATCCCTTGCAGCCTCCGAGGTAATTAAAGAGTATCCTGCCGCTTAAGAACATACCTCCGATAAAAAGAGGGAAAGATGCGATCTCCGCAAAGATATTACTTATAGGTGCGATGATGCTGTTAACAAGAAGGAATGCGCATACCGCGAATATGAGGCCCATCAGGATGATAAATCCGAGATGCGACTTAACTGAAGCATTTCTTACCTTCTTAAGAAGTTCCCTGTCGCTCTCTGATATCTCACCAAAAGTCAGTGAATCTGCCGATACCGCTTTCTTCTGATAATCCGAATAGTGGCTGCTCATATGAACCTTCTCCTTCTCCATGTACATTCGATACACATATTGTAGTAGATATGCCCTCATGACAAAACCCTTCATTCTAATAAGGATGTCATGTGGAATTCTCTCTTATGGCCTCACTATAAGACAAGACGGTCGGGAACTTTTCCCGGCCGCCTTGATAAGATATCGATCAAAGCCTGCTCTTACAGGAGCGGTGTATCGTTATACTGCGTCCTCACGCTCTTCTTAACATGGATAAACATGTTATGAAGAAGATTTACGCTCGTAAGGATGACTTCACCCTGATTGAGCTTTCTTACATGCTTTAATGCATAATCGTCCAGATGGCTCTCTACGGCACGTATCTCATCGTTAAGCATAAGCCTGTGGATCAGCATCGTACCTATCTGACCGAAGAGGATAGGCGATACGTCCTTGGGGTTCTGAGTCGTAAGGTAGAGGAAGATACCCTTCTTTCTACCCTCTCTTGCAAGGAGCGTCAGACCGCCGTGATATTCCTTGTCGGAATATCTGGACTTTGCATATCTGTGTACCTCATCGATAAAGTATACGAAAGGATAGATATTGTCTCTCGAGATAACAAAAGTACTTACAAGATCTACTACCATTCCGCCGATACCTTCGGAAGCACCGAGAGAAGACGTGTCGATATAAAGGCTCACATCCGGAGTATGGACGAACTCGTCGATGACATCCAGGAGATTGTTCATCTCGGGATCGTTGGAGAAGAACTGCAGGAATCTGGTGTTGGTCATCTGATACTGGATCTTCTGGATAAGAGAAGCATTATTGTTCGCCTTCAGTGAATCATAGCGATATCTGAAGTTATAGTTATTGTCACGATCGGGCTCGCATACTGACTCAGCCTGGATCTGCTCAGGAAGAAGATCGAGGTTAAAGTCGGTATCGTCCTTGGATACGGAAGCCAGGTTTTCCTGGACTTCGTCTATGTTCTCACCGACCTTGATGTAATACTCGTCCTGTCCCGTCTTCTTCATGAAGCGAAGAGACGTTATGGCCTCCGACAATACCGCACCCTGACTGCTGTTCTCTGTCTCGAAAAGCTTCTCCCACTGTTCCATGGAGATCTTGCCGGGAGAGATAGTGGTATCCACACCCAAAGTAAGCTTTTTTATCTCACTATCCGAGAAAGCATTCCTGTACTCACCCGTAGGATCGATGATAAGAGCCTTTCTTCCGGAGGAGACCAGCTTATCCAGGATAGCAAGTGCAGTCGTAGACTTACCGCTGTTGGTAGCACCTATGCACATAAGGTGCCTGTTAAAAAGAGTACTGGGTCTTAAGCAAACGTCTGCCTGAGATCTGTTAAGATACGTCGCGAAAGCGGGCAGCGGCTCCTCGTTCTCCGCAGTGAACTCAAGGGAACGCATAAAGAGCTTATACACCGCATCTGTAGCAAAATACACCTTGTCCGTGATGCCTATGGTACTGAAGCCCGCAAGATTGAACTTCTCTGCATCGGGAGGCATCAGCGCCACTGTGTCGATAACGATCTCATGGTAGTCGCTCGGCTTCTCATCCTCGAACATGGATGTCAGCTCGAAGATGTTCTTTCTTGAAGCCTTGTTCTCGAATACTTCACCAAGGAACAATCCGAGAGTGGATTCGATGATAACGAAGTAGTTGATGGTATTGGGAAGGAATGACTTGTTGAATCTTTCCCTGTCAGCCATCACAGCCGGGTTATCGATCTGAGCGATACAATTACTTCTGTAAACCTGAGTGATCTTTCCCAAATAGAAATCCTGAGGGTTAAGTCCCTCGTACAATGATTCAAGTGTCATATTAGCCTCCCCGCTCATTATTTTGTACATCGAGGTCCGCGTCGCAGACCTAATTTCATTATGGGAGAGCCGTAATAAGAATCGGTAACCAATCAGTTAAGAAAGCAATAACATTTTACTTTTGAGTTTTCAAATTAGTCACGATTTCATTCAAAACAAAAGACCCGGGATCAGACGATCCCGAGTCTTATAATATCCGTTATTTAATCCCGTATCAGAGAAGAGGTGTGCTGTTGTACTGAGTCCTGTCACACTTATGGATCTTGATGAACATATTGCTCAGAAGATTTACGGATGTAAGGATGACCTCACCCTGATTGAGCTTCCTTATGTGCTTCATGCCGTAATCGTCAAGATGGTTCTCAACAGCCTGGATCTCATCGCTGAGCATGAGTCTGTGGATGAACATAGTACCGATCTGACCGAAGAGTACGGGAGATACGTCCTTGGGGTTCTGAGTTGTAAGGTAAAGGAAGATACCCTTCTTTCTACCCTCTCTTGCAAGGATCGTAAGACCGCCGTGGAACTCCTTGTCGGAATATCTGGACTTCGCATACCTGTGAACCTCATCGATGAAGAATACGAAGGGGCAGATCTCATCTCTGGAGATAACAAAATTACTTACAAGGTCTACGACCATTCCACCGATACCTTCGGAAGTACCGAGAGCTGATGTATCGATATAAAGACTCTCACCGGGAAGGCGAACGAACTCGTCGATAACATCGAGGAGGTTGTACATCTCGGGATCGTTGGAGAAGAACTGCAGGAACTTGGTGTTAGCCATCTGATACTGGATCTTCTGGATAAGAGATGCATTGGAGTTAGCCTTCAGTGAATCGTAGCAATATCTGAAGTTGTAGTTATTGTCTCTGTCAGGCTCACATACTGACTCAGCCTGGATCTGCTCGGGAAGGAGCTCGATGTTGAAGTCAGTATCCTGATGTGTAACGGATGCGAGATTCTCCTGGACCTCATCGATGCTTGCACCGACCTTGAGGTAGTAGGAATCGTCACCGACCTTCTTCATGTAACGAAGGGATGTGATAGCCTCGGAAAGAACGGCACCCTGGCTGGCGCTCTGTGTCTCGAAAAGCTTCTCCCACTGATCCATTGTGATCTTACTGGGAGAGATCGTTGTATCTACACCGAGTGTAAGCTTAGTGATCTCATCGTTTGTGAAAGCGTCTCTGTACTCGCCCGTAGGGTCGATGATAAGAGCTTTCTTCTTCGAAGTGATGAGCTTATCCAAGATAGCAAGACCTGTGGTGGACTTACCGCTGTTGGTGGAACCGATACACATTACGTGACGGTTGAAGATAGTACTGGGAGTGAGCTGAACGTCTGCCTCCGTTCTGTCGATATATGTAGCAAATGTAGGAAGAGGCTTCTCATCAGTAACGGAAAGCTCAAGTGACTGAACAAAGAGCTTATATATATCATCCGTTGCGATGTAGACATTGTCTCCGAGACCGAGAGTCTTAAAGCCTGAAAGGACGAATCTGTTATCTTCGGCACCCATGAAAGCTGCTGTGTTGATGCAGAGCTCGTGTACATCTTCGGATCCGTTCTTGAACTCCTTGTTCTCAAATACTTCGCCAAGGAATAATCCCAGAGCAGACTCGATGATAACAAAATAGTTGATAGTGTTAGGGCGGAAAGACAGGTCAAACTTCTTTCTGTCTGCCATCAGGTCATTGTTCTCGACAGTAACGATGCTACTGCTTCTGTAGACCTGTGATACCTTTCCCACAAAGTAATCTTTGGGTTTTACGCCTTTGTAAAGTTCTTCAAGTGTCATTAAAAGCCTCCTGCCTATCCATAGTACGTCCGGTAATAAGTCAACCAATACACATTATAGTCGAACTGTTATAAAAATGGTAACAATTTGTGAACAATTCGTAAATTAGCTACAAAACGCATAAAATCTGTCTTCATAATACGTCATGTTGCCCTCTGGCGCGCTTTGGGTTCAGCTGAATTTCACAATTCATCCGCAAAATAACTATATTTTGAATATTATTACAGCAAATTAATTCTATCAATTTAATCCTTTTACATTATCAAGAAAAGAAACCACATCCTCCTTAGCGGGGATCGAAGGTATTCCTCCTCTCTTCTGAACACAAAGAGAGGCTACGGCATTACCTGTCACTGCACACTTGCGAAGATCCTCCCAGGAAGCTTCTTCGGGCAATGCTCCCAAAGAAAGGAAACTGCTCATAAATCCTCCCCAGAATGAATCCCCCGCGCCGGTGGTATCTACGCTCTCTGTCTTAAATGCATCTATATATTCTTGCTTCCCTTCGCGAGCAATAAGTACGCCTTTGCTTCCGAGGGTCACGGCAACGAACTTCGGTCCCATGGATAATATAATATCTGCCGCTTCCTCACAGGAACTTCTGCCTGTAAGAAGAAGGCTTTCCTCATCTGATACCTTCACCATGTCTGCAAGAGGCAGCATCTCCTTCATACGGGAGATCGCGGTCTTCTCGTCAGGCCAGAGAGCGGCACGGAAATTAGGATCATAAGATATAACGGCTCCGCCCTTTCTTGCGATATCTACAGCGTAAAAGGTCGCACTGCGGGCAGGCTCATCCGTAAGCGATAAGGAGCCGAAGTGGAACACTTTGCAGGAAGATATAAGATCCTCTCTTAATTCTTCCTTTCGAAGCATCGTGTCCGCACCGGGCTTTCTGGCAAAAGAGAAGCTTCTTTCTCCGTTCTCATCAAGGCCTACAAAGGCAAGAGTCGTGAAGCACGTCTTATCTGTTACCATTCCGCTCGTATCAATACCTTCACGGCTTAATGTATCTGCAAGGAAACGCCCGTGCATATCATCACCGACCTTCCCGATAAATGATGTGCTGCATCCCATGTGGCTTGCTGCGGTCAGCATATTGGCAGGAGCCCCTCCGGGATTTTGCTCAAAGATCTTCATCCCGTCACTGCTCTTTCCGCACTCCGTAAAATCTATCAGTACTTCACCAAGGGTCACTATATCAGTCATATTATCCTCCAGGTCTATTCGGATACATAAGATTATAGACCAAAGTACGAAGAACACATAGAGAAAGACTGCCTTGCAAAGCAAGGCAGCCTTCTTAAAGGTTACGAACGAAGATCGTCTTAATCAGCCCTGACCTGAGCCGAGATATATATCGTGGCTGTCATTGGGGTTATAGTTGATCATACTTCCTGTAGACCTTATCTCAAGACCTGCGGCGATATCCTCGCATATCTGCATGCTCTCGTTGGAATCGATAACGATGAGATATCCCTCTACTGTGTTATACATGAGATAATAATTTGCGGGGATATCAGAGTTATAGTGCATTCCGGAGAGCTTATAGATTATAAAGTCCCCGTCTTCTATCGTCTCCTCCGAGGTAAAGTCATCCATACAGAACAGGCTACCTTCAGCTCCGAACTGAGGTGCATAGTATACAGTAATGTTGTACCATTTTCCGTCTTCGCTTGAGATACCCTGGGTAACATCGATCCACTGACCGACACCGCCACACCAGACATCGTAACCTTCAGGAAGGTACGACGCACAGAACTCGATCCGGTGACAGGAATCCATGGCATCGAAAGTAAACACCTTGGTTATGTGATCATAAGAAAGAGTCTGTTCTTCCTCAACGAAGGATCCGACTACTTCCTCTCCGGTATCTTCATCTGTCCAGTTGACATCTTCGCAGACATGAGAAGGCTCTACCTTGATAAGTGTCTCGCCGGGCTCTCCGTTCCTTGAAGTCATTCCGTTCAGAGCGGCATATGCCGTTGCTCCGAGTGCTGTCGTTATGGCTGCCGCCAGGATTATCGTAACGATCTTCTTTTTCATATTTCCGGGTCCTGATACTACTTCAAGACTATGCATTTCGAGCGCCTCGGCTCTGTACTCCTCGGAGATATTATTCAAAGCTTCCGAGATAACTTCTCTTTTCATATCAGATCCTCCTTTCTAAGATAAGTTCGAAGTTTTTCTCGAGTACGATGTAAGCGAACCGATACGACTGACTCTTTAAGACCCGTATTCCTTGCTATGACAGGGATCGGATCCGAGAGATAATATCTGCTTACGAACATTATCCTGTCCTGCGTCTTAAGCTTCCCGAGAAAGCGGTCTATCGCTTCCGTCAGGGCCTTGGCTTCACATTCCTCCGAAGGCGTTCCTTCTCCCTTCAGACATTCTTCCAGTTCATCCAGTGCGACCTCGTAATTACTGTTTCGTCGTTCTGCACTGTTATACCGGTATCGATCAAGCGCCTTCTTACGGGCGATGTCGATAAAGAATGCACTCAGGGAAACGGGCTTTGCGGGAGGAATGGCATTCCAGGTATTAAGGAGCGAATCGTTGACGCATTCTTCAGCATCCGATTCATTCCTCAATATGTTCGCGCAGACAACTTGCGCAAGTTTTCCGTATTTGGCAGATAATTCTTTAATCGCCTGCTCCGAGCGCTCTAAGAACAGATCGATTATCCTGCTATCATCCATTTGTCAGCTCCTTTATCGTCTCTCACCTATTAAGACGAGAAACGGAAGGTAATCTTTCAACTTTTTTCTAATGGTAACAAAAAATCTCATTAAGGGACAAAACAAAGGGAGATGTCTTGGTATAGACACCTCCCTTCTTATAACACTCTTCTTTATACGAGATCAGCTCAGAGGCTTGAACGGACTCTGAACGGAGCTGGACGCACCCATGGGCGAGAAAGGACCGTTGTTGCCGAACAATCCGCCCGAAGAAGGAACATCGTCCGGATCGTCGTTAGTAACTTCCTGTGACAAGGGAACGAAAGGACCTCTTGCAAAAGGCTGTGCGGATACTGCCTTGGGAGCTGCTGCCGCTTTGGGCTTTTCCTCCGGCTGCTTGATGGGCTTGAACGGGCCCGAATTGTTATTAACGGCGGAAGGAGCAGGAGCTGCGGGAGCTGCCTGAGGTGTGACCGATGCCTTATTGGAGCTTAGGGGCGCAAAAGGACTTGCACCTGCATCCGAAGAGGGAGCCTCGTCCTTCTCCTCGTTCTTGATGGGCTTAAAGGGGTTCGTGCCTCCGAATCCCGAAGCGGGAGACGAGGGACCGCCAAGGCCCATATTCTTGAAGTGGTCAGTGCTGTCAGTCCTGTGTCCGAGCACCTCCTTGGAATCGGAAGAATAGTATCTGTTAGAGCTCTCGGAACTTGAAGGCAGTACTTCACCGGATCCCAATGAACCTGATGAATAGTAGCTGTCAGAGCCGGAAGACAACGTCTCCGATGAACCCAGGGAACCTAATGATCCGAGCGAACCGAGAGAACCCTCCGAGCCTGATGATTCCATCGAACCCAAAGAACCCATGTCGCTCATGGCGCCCCTTGCATCCATACGAAGGAATGCCGTTGTATCTTCTGCTTCTTCAGTAACTATCTCAGCTTTGGCAGGAGCAGCCTTCCTTGTAGTAGTCTTAGCCGCAGGAGCAGCCTTTGTCGTTGCCTTGGCTACTGTCTTAGCAGGTGCATCTTCCTCGGCAGGAGCAGCTTCCTTGACCGGCTCAACAGCCATGACAGGTGCAGCCTCCACAGCTGCTGCCGCTGCCTTGGGAGCTTCCTTTGACTTAGGCGGAATGCAACACCTCTTACAGTACTGTGCTCCTAAGGGCAATTCATACCCACAAAACATACAGAACATAATGTACCCTCCCTGATCGGTCGATCCTGATTACATTTCTTTTTATGCGGCGAAATGAATTTCGTCAAAATAATTATACAACACAACATTTTTTGACAAAGTGGAAAAATCAAAGGAATTTTTGGTTATCTGATACAAAAATACTGAAGTTTGTCGGGAATATCGGGTGGTAAAGGTCGGTCTTTACCCGTTTATTGTAAAGATTACCGCCTCATACTCTGCATATCTGCTATATGCAGACCATCGTCGATAATTGCTATTGTCTTCATTCAGATTTACCGATCGTGATCATCCTTAGCTTCATCAGGAGAACGGGAACCGTCTGATATCAGACTGAATTCATCGCTGAATCTTGCTAATATGACTCTGTCTCCGACATCGGGCATTATATCCGGGGCCAGATCCTCTATAAATCCGTATCTTCTTCCATACGTTCCATCGATCGTATAACCGTTTTCAAAGTACCCGGTGATCTCGCCGTAATAGAATTCAATATCGTTTTTTATTATCGTCATCTGTGTCGCGAACAGGTTATATATAGCGTACAGGAAGAATACTGCGACAAACAACAGGATCTTCAACACATAGACCCTTATAAGAAGGATAACAGCCAGTGTGATTACAGGTACAGTAATCGCCCCTAAGAGCATATTAAATGCCCCGCGCATATGAAATCGTATGAATCGCTTCTTGGTATCTTCCGATACCGTAGTGCGTGTCAATTGACCATTCTGAACTGCCCGATATACAGCAGCCTTTGCATCTGATCCGGATACTATCTGCGGCGGCTTATTATCCGGCGCAAACGGGCTCTTCCTCATATTATCAAGCTTTATCTTCGGATTACGCTTCAGGCAATGCTCATAGATCTCATCCATATAGTGAAGGGCGCTGTGCTCATTCACCTTTTCCCTGTAGATAGTGACTCTTTTGCCCTTCGTTGTCCTGAGAATGATCTTGTAGATGAAATATTCTTTATGCCTTTGAGTATGCCATGTCTCTCTCATCTTGAACGAAGCTATATCTTCGTATGCGACGGCAACTATTCCCGCAGTTGTTCCTATAAGCATATCAGGAGCAAAGAATACTCCCGCTTGACTCATATATTCGGTATCGGAAGAATTGGCCTGCTCATCTATCTGAGTTCTGGTAAACTTCCGATCTCCGCACACCGGTCTGTAGCTTCTGATCACTTCAAGATCCATATCCCAATGCATAAAGAGCAGGGTAACAATAAGACCCGTGATACCGAATACCAGATACAAAACGTAATGAATATCATCCAGGCCTCTTACCTTATTGATGATGCCGATCAGACAGAGCAATAAGGATACGATCAGAAGGCCGAGATCGAACTTCAGCAATATGCCGTTCTCGTTAACGAACCAGTTTAGCTCCTTATTGGTATACCAGTTACGCTCGGGAGGGATCGTAACTCCGTTAAAGTAGGATTCGATCACCTTGTTAAGCTTCTCGTCAGTACCGTGAAACAGCAATCCGTGTTCCTTGCAGATACGTACAAGGTCACCTCGATACCACTTATACTTTTGAAATTCCGCGTAAGTCTTTATGTCGTCAAATTCAGGTCTTGCCATACTATCGCCTTATCTTATTCTTCACATCAAACAATAAGATTATATCACCATGCAATAGATATAAAGACGAAAGCAGAGCAGGCATTTCTTCTGTTCCATCCGGGTGGCAGAAAAGGACCTGCAGAGGATCCTGCTCCAGACTTGTACCTGAGACTAACAGGTAACCTCCGTCAAGAAGATCATATTGGAAGATGAACAATCCGCTGCCAATGTGTAAGCACCGTAAACGCAGGCAAAAGCAGCCCTTCCTTAGAAAGGAGATCATAAAACTCCCTAAGATGCGCCTCCGAGTGACCGGCATCGACTGCAAGGCTCATCTTATCACCCTTGATATAACTTGCTGCAATCACCCGGCATTTCTTTGGAAATAATCGTTGATCCTCTTACGATTTACAACTGAAAATATGATCCCTACCAATATACCTAATATATGCATTATCATTGACCAGATCCCGGTAACCCCTTTAACATTCGGGCTTAATGCAATTATCAAGGTCATTATCGCGATCGGCGATAACAGGTAAAAAGAAACCTGCTTGAACAATTGCTTAAATCCATATTTCTTTCCAAGCAAGAATACGATGAACATGCCTATCGGCATATAGGAGAATGCAAGACCCGAAGCACCTGCTGCCAGATTCGCTTCCCCTTCCGGGGTTATAACCATAAACAGGATAAGCGTAAAGATCATATGGACAAGCCATGCAGATACTGACAGTATCAGGAACCTCATTCTGCCGATAACTTTTTCAACCAGGATCCCAAACGGGATCACCAATAACAGATTGTATATCAGATGACCAACTGTAACTTGCATCGCTGCATATGGAAAATCTGCAGGAAGTATGTCCTCTGTATATCCGTGTAAAAACAAATATGTAATTACTTGCCAGGGGTACTTGATCGGATATGTGAATGCAAAAGCCGTATATGTGGACGGTATCAGTTGTGCAATTACTGTTATGGCAATACAAAGTACCGCGATCATTAAAGATACGATACACGACCCTTTACTTAAATACACTTGCCTGATCTTCATTTGGAACCCCTTCTCATGACCTAATTCAGATGCTTACGCATTATGATCGTTTTGCCGTCGTTCTTGAACTCGGAAAATCCGTTCTTCTCATATAATCGCACAGGACCGGTAAAAGTCAAAGAAGTCTGTCCGCCTACTTCAGGATACGCCTCAACATATTTATATCCGTTTTGCGCAGCATCAGAACAGATCTGTTTAAGAAGCATCGTCGCAATGCCTCTTCCGCGATGATCCGGACTGATCTCAAAACACACGACAGACAAGACCTGTCCCGGAAGGAGGCTGTGAGAATAAGCACTGTCATCAGGAAGATGATCCAGATCGAACTCGCCGACACGGTAATAATTCACTCTGTCATTTGCATTGCACCATCCGACTGCAATGTCGTTATCAAAAGCAAGATAACCGCGTATCAGACCATTTCTTACCATAAGAGCAGCAGTTTCTCTAAGAGATCTCTTCCACCCTTCAGTTCCGCCGCCATACTGTTTTGCCTGATCTCGCATCGCTTCTATCTCGTCTGCACTCATATTAAATGCATTGCAATAACAGGGATAATACGGTGAGCCGTCCGCGAATGCACGGTTATCAAAGAAATCAAAGTAATCTTTCTCAAGTTCCGGAGATAGGGCTTTTATCGTTATTTCACTCATAATTCCAGTCCGTTATTCAGCGATTTAACTATTCCAATGGAATCTGAACTCTTTATTTACCCCTGAAGGCAACTTGAGTTTTTGTGTTATATTTGTATACATGGACAGATTGTAATTCCATTTAAAACGGATCTCACAAATGTAATGATTCTCGGATGAATGATCCAATCTTTTAAAATCCCACGACCCGTTGTATGACAGGAAATTCTCAGTCACTAATACTGCCTCATGAAGCTGCTCATGATCATCTGAAGACAACAAAACGGATGCTTCGCGATAATTGTCAGTATCCATACTATGATTTACATCATCACTCGGATACCACTCAGCGTACAATCTTCTGTCTCGCTCAGTAGGCACTTTTATCTTCTTGTTGTACATTATTGACCTCTTATTCTTTTTCCCGCCGATACAATCGACTGTACGGGATCAGTCTTTGCCAAGTTCTTTACACATCAGCTCATCAGATGTTGAGCCTGTCTGTTAATTCTTCAAGCTGTTCCTGACCGTCAGCTCCTAATACCGAATTTGAATCAACGTAATCATCATCGGCAGCGATAACCCGGAAGAACGGTCTGACGGCAAGCCCCTTTACGATATATTCGTATATCGTCTTAGGATCACGGGTAAATCCGTGCTTCTCGATAAACTTATCAAGCGCTTCACTGTGATCTGTCTCGTCGTCGTCTTCGTCATCGGATTCTTCATAAGCCTCTGTAAAAGCTTCTTCTGAACTTAAAGTATCAAGATCCCAGAAATCAGCTAAGAGTAAAGAACCTTTCAACGCAGCGATGATATTCATGAACTCATTTATATTACGCGATACTATCCCGCATTCTCCCTCACTGCCGATATATCCGATAAGCTCATCATCAAGGACTACCCATAATGCGCCCGTTCCGTCTCCGGCAAAGGCCTTGATGTTCTTATAACTTGAATCTCCCGGCCCCATCAAGTCTTCAAATTCCTGCCGGAAGTTATCTTCAAGATCTTTTACCCAATCTTCATCATAGATCTCTACATCACGGGAATAAAATGCATCGCACAGTTCCTCATCGTTAATTATCTCTTCCAGAAACGCACGGATATTCTCCGGCAGATTAGTATTATCGTATTTCATTTATTCCCCCCTATAGATTCTTGTAGTATGAAAGGCTGCAGTCAGCACACACTTACTTTTAACGACGTTATTCACGAAAGAAGACTGATCTATACAGGATCCGATTGCTTAAGCTTTCTGATTACCATATCAATTACAGGTTTGTTTACCGGATCGAGTTTATCATCAGACGGGATCTCATTCACGGCAAAGAACCTCTGTTCAATCACTTCATCCTCCTGAATCTTAAGTTCACCATGATATTCCCTGCAGATATAGTAGACTGATGCTACATATACCTCATCGCCATTCGGATAGTAATAATGTGTCTCGGGGCCGGATTCAGTAGCTAATAATTCCATTTTATCCATTATAATTCCGGTCTCTTCCGCCACTTCTCTTCGAGCACAGGCTTCAAAGCTTTCACCCAGTTCCATTGATCCTGCCGGAAGTCCCCAAAATCCGTTATCAGCACGTCTTTGCAATAGGATCTGATCATCCGCGTTGATAATAACAGCTCCGGCACCGCTCATAATAAGCGGCCGATGCCCCAGTTCCTTTCGAAGATCCATAATATATCCCATGTCTAAATCCCCTTTTTAATGTTCGTCCGAATAATAAAAGTACAATTCATGTTCGGGATTTTCTTTCCCTAAATAACGAATTTCCTTCACCAATCCCGATATAATTCTGACCGTCAACAACGATCAACTCGCCTGTCCTCGTATCGACCATAGCAGGAAAATAAGACGTGACCTCATGGTAGCCTTCGAGCATAGTCGCTCCGCCCCAACCTGTAGAGATATATACCAGGATATTAAATTCTTCCTGAAATCCGCTAAGATATTCTTCTACTGCTCTCATAGTCCTACCTACTGCTGCCGTCCGCCTCTACAAACAATATTATAACTTTAACTTGTGATACATTCAGAAACATCTGCATCCGACTTGCCTGATCGCTCAATGTAACCGGATCTCATATGTTACAAGAAACTACAGGCTATCGTTTGATGCGAATCCTCTTCGTAGTATTCTGCCTTCCAGTAGTGCGGGTCATTTACTTCCGGATAATCCGTACTTTTCTTGTGATGATCCGATAATTGATTCAGATAACCTCTTGCAGATAATCCAAAACAAAATGAAGAGCTATTGGAATTATAATACTTTTTCGCCTATAGGCAATAAAGCACAATATAAGATGCATGAA
>JAILMW010000037.1 GCA_024692235.1 Saccharofermentans sp.
TTTCCATTGTTACTGTCACTGCCTTTCTTCTCCTTATAAGATTTTGGAAACGGGAAAATCTTATAAGATTCATTTGCAGTGGTAAACAAATTCAATAGCGTTGGGGCTCTAACTGGTAAACAAATTCAGTAGCGTTTACACGACTTCTTCATCTGAGGGAAAGTCGTATTAAAGTGCATCGTACAGAACTCATGGATCTCATCGTCGGTTCCCGGAGCCTGCGCACCGAACTGATTACAGGGGATGTCTAATATCTCAAGTCCCTTGTCATGGTAATCCTTATACAGCTGCTCGATAGGAGCATATTGCGGCGTAAATCCGCATCCTGTAGCCGTATTTACCACCATAATGACCTTACCATTATAAGAAGCAAGATCCAATACCTCACCCTTACCTGTCGTTACCTGATAATCGTAGATCATAGAACACCTCCTGTGGGTTTTCCCTGATTGTACTTAATTCCGCACCCCATATACACCGTATAAGGAAGAGTTTATCGTTTGTTAATACCTCAAAAAGCCTCTTCAACAAACAACTGGCATATATAACATCTCGAAAGGATTTTTGACAGAAATTTGCGGTTAGGATCACCTTAGCGGCATACTTAGCACCAACATTTACTACAAGACTTCTCAGTCCGGGTATCTGTCACAATCATCACTGATCTCTTTCATCAGGTTGATACGATTCAAAAGATACTGCTTCTCTTCAGGATCCCCATCCATGAAGAATTCCAATTTGGCTCCTGCATCTTCAAGTTTCTTCAGAAATCCCAAGTAGATCTTATGCCATTTGTACTGTGTCATATTCTCGAGATACATCCAGTCACGGGCATCAAGATCAAAATCATGAACGATCTGCCCCTGATCTATTCTTCTCTTAATCTCAGAGATCGGGATCGACTTATCAAACTCATGAATTATCTTCACATATTTAATGGTCTTGTCGTCCTTTTGAATCTTTATCTGCACTAACTCCATTTTTATTCTATATTTACGGAATTAACAAGTAAGAAGGTTTTTCCTTTTCAGTTATATAAACTTTTAAAGTGAATAAGTTCAATATAATGCAGGGGTCATATGTGCCCCCTGGGAGGGGTCAGGCTAAGGCATTCATGTAGACCAGTGTGTAGGATGATTATTTGTCTGCATCAAAAACCTTCCTGGGAACTTCTTCTCGATCTCAAATCCATCGAGTCTGAGGTTATAGCTCTGTGCCTCATTAGCAGAATAGACGGGGAAGTAATCTGTGTAATAATCATCATCTTCCTGGCCATGGTATTCTGAGTCTTGAACAAGGACAAGCCCACCGCATTTCTTACATCTTCCCAACCAACGCTCGCCTGAATCCCACGTGTGATAGATGACTCCATTAGCTTGCGAACCATAATCAATAATCTTCTCTAGTTTCATTTCATTAAGAGCTTGACTTGGATTATCCATCTGAAACACATGGCAGCTATTACTCTCTACACCTTGACCATTGATAAATCGCATCTTCTCGGAGTCAGGATCATATTCCGCAATTATCACATCTCCTATGAGATTATGGTTCGTCCTTACGTAGTATTCTGCAAGAGTCTGAATCTGTTTCGGGTGTGAGGCTTTAACCATTGCAAGAACCTTATAACATGAATTGTCTAGCAGATGGAGATAGAAAACAGCCTCATTAAGAGATCTTATTTTAGCACTTGGAACATTACCAGTCTCAGTCCAGTTATATCGCTTACATTCTATTACTATAGAACGATCCTTGTTGGCAATATCATATTTATGATCCTTCTTTTCAGCACCGACAACACCAACCGGAATAGATACCTCTGTACTAAACTCATCGGTATAGTGGTGTCCAAACCATTCAAGAACACTATATTGGAATTCTGTTCCCCATCTTGTATGATCGCTGTTACTCATTTGGTACCATCAACTCCCTTATAGTAATATGCTCCATCTCTATACTCCAGATTATCCGTTGTCGTTCTGTTAATCAGATCAGTTGCCAAGTAGTCCGGTAAAGGCATAAACCAGTAGTAATGATCACCCAGTATCAGGTCATAACTACATTAAATGCCCTTAAATCTCGACAATATATATTCATTAAGCTTGATTTTCCAATCCGTTAATTCTTGCAACTCAGAATCATATTCATAAACGTTATCATCAGAATCGACCATATAGTAGTCGCCTTCACCCTGATTCTCTATGGCGATCAATTCACTAGTAACAGGAAAGTACTTGTGTAAATACTCGGTTTGCGTAATCAAATCCGACTCAAGGAATTGGTTCGAGTTAACGCCATATAATTCAGCATGTTTATAACTCAAATAGCCAAAATTCAATACATAGTATTTTAATTCAGGACCAAATTTAATTCCTATGCGTTTCTCAACATCAACTAATTGTATTTCACTAATTAATCTCGTGGTTGTCTGCACTTCGTTTGCTTCAACAAAATCAGTCAAGTTATTCATGATTTGCTCCTTTCTACCCAATGATTAGGCTTCTGGATATCATTATATGTTTTTTTCAGTTCGGGATCGCGTCTCCAACTTTCGACATTATTATCATGAAGAACGCTATGATTTCCGTCGCCATGTTCACTGTTTTCCGTCAATTCTGCAAGAGGACTATTAAAATCTTGACTCATATGATGAAGTTCGATTTTCTCTCCGGTTTTAGAATCGTATGGACTCTTACCTTTGCTCATTAACTCCCTATTGGATATACCTTCTGGATGTTGATCGTCAATAGTTTTATCTGAAACATAATCAAGGTCAAGATTACGTTTCACTAAACATTTTCGGCCATCATTTTCTACTTCAACAAGATCAGCATTTTTATATATTTCGTATTGATCCATATCTTTGATGTAATCAATTACTTCATCTGACCAATTTGTTTCCTCCTTAATTTGCTTTCGTTCTTCTTCAGTTAGTTCGGATTTCGGAACACCATTCACATCTTTACTTACAGATGAAGTAGCGTCAATATTATTCTCGCTGTTTTCCGAGTATGAGTCTGGTTGATTAGACTGTTCGGAGACATATTCTTTCTTCGTATCATCCATTTTGATTCTCGCATCAGGATCATATGGGGGTTCACTTTCACTCGGATTTATTCCCTGCAATTCCTTAATACGATTATCAGGATTAAAATCTCTATCATTATCGATAGTTGTTTTTTCTTGATTACTATCAACTTCTGAAAAAGCTCCAATAGTCATTTCCCGTTCCTCTCTCAAAAATATCAAGATTGAATATACTCTCGCATTTTAAGATCATATAATTCAATAAATTCTGCTTCGTGTGCATCTATTTTTTCGTCTACAAGCATACAAGTTTTTAGTACATCTACAGCTATCTCGTGATACATCAACCCTATAGAAGCATTGCTTTTGGTTAGGGCACGAACAACTTCATCAAAATCAGTAGATAGTCTTATCATCATTGATGGCATTAACTCCCAGAATTCTTTAATCTCCTGAGATGTGGGCATATTCTTCTCATAAAACGTTTTATCTTCATTTTCGCCAAACACTGAATTCAACAAATCAACTTCGCGCTCGTCAATATCAGAGTCAATAGAACAAATAATCAAGGCTATCCGGAAAAATGATTGTTTTACTTCGGCCGTTGAAACAATAAACTTGTACTTGTTAATCAAATCAATCAGCGATATAAAACCATTGATTCTTTCACGAAGCATAGAATGATCAATCATATTAAACCTCCTCTGTTACTCCAATCTCTGAGCACATTCATATCACTAACTACATACTTAAAATAGAATGTTATGGCAGCCTGGATAACATCTCGCCTAACCTGGTCAGGAAGAGCAAATTTAACAATATAATCCTCAACAGAATGGGTCCATTCCTTAGGATCAGAACTTACTTTATAAGCCTCTTTTACACAACTAATGGTATTCGGCAACAACTCTGATACAACAAGAGCCATTTTTGTCATACGAGGCTCACTACCAGGATTGCGCATCATTTCATATGCTGTAAATTGCGTTGATGCAGAAACATTCATACTCTGAAGTCTAGGTTTCATCTCATTTATAATTATAGATTCTTCAACTCGAGTACCCTTCGAAAGGAGTTCTATTATTTCAATAGCGTCTGAAGTATTTGATTGCTCCTCATTAGGCAGAATTGGTTTAGTATATTCATAACCATTGTTTTCATAATCAACCTTACTAACTTTGCACAATACAGGCGAGATCCAATCATTTTGATAAATGGCAGCTACGCCACGCGGCAGTTTTGTCAGTTCAGTTATCTGATCATCATTCAATCCAGCCGCTTTTCCGACTATTTCCCTATCACCATATTCAGGCAATCTGAGTATTATTTTTGTATTTGTATTTCTAATAGAAGACATATCCACAGCGCTTGGAGACTGATCAACTATGATAAACCCTTCACCATATGTTCTCATCTCAGCAATGGATGCCGCTAACATTTCAACACTTTTTCCAAGTAAATTGCTACTTTCTTGAAACTGTTCGGTACTTGTTCTCTTCAGAATATTGTGTGCTTCTTCTAGAATTGTAAGATGTCTTAATGAACTATTCATTTGCTTTTTTTCTGACATCCTATACTCTTGCAATTTAAGAACTATAATTCCCATTAATAACGATTTAGTTTCAGTCGATCCAACGCGACTCAAATCAATAATGGTTTTAGAATCAAACAAAAACTCGTTCGATATTTCATTTGAGGTAAAAACTAAACCATTAATTCCGTTAGTAAGTGATTGGAGTCTAGTAATCAAGGCACCTTTGTATGCGCCCTTATTTTCTTTATCATAATCACTTTCATCAATTATCTCTCTAACGTTCCTTGTAATATCAACAAATGACGGAAATAGATCCTTTCCGTATCTGTTTACTGATTTAACTAAATCCCATCCACAATCTTCGTATGCCTTTTCCACAGCATTTTTAAGCACTGCCGGCATTGCTGCATACATAGGCCAACAAACATTAAATACTTCAATTAGCCTATCAATATGTTCGAGAACGTGAATTTTATCAGGGAAGTTAAATGGGTTAATTCGCAATAACGGAGAACACATGGCATTCGTACCATAAACATTAACATCCTTGCGATTTCCAAATACATCTTTATATTCACCCTTGGCAGGTTCTATTACTGTAAAACCTATATCTTTACTAATTGCTTCCTCGAGAATTTTATATACAGTGTTACTTTTTCCTGAACCAGTACTTCCGGTAACAAATGCGTGCGATGCCAAAGAATCAATATTAAGATTAACTTGAATCTTCTCTTCGGCATTCATATGGAATATATTTCCCAGCTGTAATTCATTATCAGGATTAATACTCTCATTGTTGTCATAACTAGCTATATTTCTACCGAACTCTGTACACTCAACAACAGGCAATCCTGCAATTGAGTGTTTTGGGAAGTTCAACGAATAAGCTAATTCTTTACCAGATAAACTTGTAGTCGCTGTCACAACCGATGGATATACATTGTAATATGGTTCCATCAATGCAACATATGGATCCAAACCGAATATCGGATGTCTGAGAGTTCGGAGATACTTGCAAATCTCTTGCGCTTCACCACTTTCCTCGACATCTCCTCTCCAAACATTTATAGCAGCCTGTGTAAAATAGGATTTTTCGCCCTGAGTTAATGCAAGATAAGTGTGAGCAACATTAGAAGCTACATCACTATCCTCACTTAATACATATGCTGCAAAGTCCCACATTCCCAATGCAGTAGATTCCTCATAGCGTTTCATCTGGTCCTCTAGGATTTCCAGCGTGTGCTTTATCGTATAGTTAGTAAAGAATTGGGTTATACTCTCATTCGATCCTACCATTGCAGTTACATTAGATGATCTTGCAAAATTCGCACCAAAATTACCACCGAAATTTGTCCCCTTATATATGCCAGCCGCATTAGAAACAGAATTCGTCAAAGCATTGCCTATACTCTGTGCAACCGAGCGGCCTGTACCTTCAGTTCGACCAGAACCGACTGTCCTTGATATTGAATTACCAATGGTATTAGTTATCGCTTGCGATGCTGAACTCGAAATTGCTCTATTAATTGAGTTAGTTACATTTCTACCTACGGTATTACTAACGCCTCGAGCAATTGCCTGTGATATTGCTTGTCCGCCTCCATTAGTCAAGGTATCCGTATGCCCTGTGGACAGGCCCTGAGTTGAAGAAAGACCAACACCTCCAGTGGCAGTTGCGGTTGCTTCTACGCCTGCATCAACGCCTGCTGTTACCGATGCCGATTCAAAGGCAGATTCAGTAATTGATAGAGAACCAGTTACATTATCAGAACTGCTACTACTCCAATTGGTATTATCTGTTACTGAGTTAGTATCAGTAAAAGAACTAGTACGCGAAGACACATCCGTAACCGCTAATCCCTCAGTATTAGTTATTCCCTGCGATTGAGAACGTGATAATGCTCGGCTTCTTTGTTCACCTTCCGTATCTGATGAATAAATATTCTGGGATCGGTTAACAGAATCCGTATTCGTTCTGTTTCGCTGTTCGGTATACGAACCTGTATCGGTGATTGTACTATTATTCCCATTTTGAACACCAGCGCTAACACCGGCATTCACTCCAAAAGTTGCAGATGAACCTAACGCCTGACTCTCATTGAATGTGTATCCTGTTTGCCATCCGGCATATGGAGCTAGGCCAGTATACAATTCGGATAATCGAAGTTTTCTATCTTGACTATCTTTTACGGGAGTAGCTAATAAAATAATGGTGTATTCCTTCTCTGAATTGCTTGGTATGATACCATCTAGCAACTTTTCTATTGTTTGACTTATAAACTTTTCAGATTTCTCAGTAGGGATATTTGATACACTGGCAACTGAGTATCTCTTCTTATTGTTAAGACAAGGAATTGTGCCTCTGCCTTCATCGCCTATAGCAGATCCAGGAAAATTACCCCTAATAGCATCGACTAATCTTTTTTTATAGCTATCTGCCATAGTAGAATTACTGTCATTCCTCTTGTTAACAACAGCAAGATAAACATCAGTCTCAGATTGCTTTCTGTTGAATACTAATGCAATGTTGCATTCTTCATCAGATAGAACATCATAAACATTTACAAGTTTCTCTAGGGAATTCTCATTCTTATCAGTAACCCAACGAGTGATATTGATATATCTTATATTAAAATCCGAATTGAAATCAAAGCACTTCGATTGAGGTTTTCCTTCCTCATCCAATTCTATTTTTTCATATTCCAGTTTTTCATCAACAGGGACGTACAATTCGTGCAATTTAGACAGATGGGCATTATATATCTCTATTCCAGTTGATGCCAGAAGTCGTGAAGTTAATTCCTCTGCTTCTGTGCCATCAGGTAAAACCATCTTCTCGTAATAGAATTCTTTAAGTTTCTGAACATCCTCCAATTGAGCTGACGTGAGGCATGACAGTTGTGCTATTTTATTGCCACTCTTATCAGCAGCTTTTTTTACAGCGTCACCAGCCTTTTTCTTCGCTTTGACAGCTATAGCCTTTGCGTTCTCGAACGAATTGTATGCTCTTTCCTTGACACTCATAAATCATTCCTCCGTAACATTTTCATCGCCATGCCAATCAAGCAATTCTTCGATTTTTGATGAATATGTATTAAGATCTAACAGATTGCGTTCCATAGTCTGAATCTCGCGCTCCTGAGACTTAATGATCTCCTGTTGTTCGTGCAACTGAGGATTGTATTCTGCCAGCTTCTCTCTGAGTTTTGATATCAAGTTTTCATTCCATTCTACAAAACTATTGTAATGGCTCTTTTCTATAAGGATTCTGATTTCAGTGTTCGAATTGTAAATGTACTTGTTGTATTCTTTTAACAACTTAGTAGTACTAATCTGTTCATCCGAAAACAAAGTAACAATACCAAAGATATTTATACCCATTTCGAGTTTTCGCTTAACAAACTTTTTGTCCGCGTCAGTTTTATAATCAATATCGTTAAATGAAAGAATGACATCCTGTAGATCTTTCTTTTCTGAAGCTTCCAGATGTGAATCCCCTGAAATAACTCTCAGCAACTCATCTTTTATTGCGCTAGCTATTCTATCCACACACATTTTAGATTCGTTTTCTATAGTTTCATACATTCTATTAACTACAGTCTCCGATTCTTGTTTGCAAACTTTTATCAACTCTTCGGAACTCAAACGATTAACGGTTCTGATGGTATCACCAGTGTCTTTAGTTGCCTTGAACATTGCTGTAAAAGTATCCTTGAACGAAGCGTTATCGTCTTTAGTTGTTAGATACCATTTGACAGTATTAGTAGCTCGCTGTAGTTCTGCTCTTTTCTCATCTATGTTTTGCTGTTCGAGATACGTTTCTCTTATGGCTTTATATTTCTCGTCAAAATAGCTCTTGCTTGCATATTCTGAAGCGGTTACCTTCATGGTATATTCATCTATAGCTGTAATATACTGAGCATGAGCTTCTTTCTTCTTTTTTTGACTTGATTCAACTAATTTCTTGTATAAAGCCTCCTTATCACTGGTAAACTCTTCAACTAAGCGATCTATGAGTTTTTGTGTATAGCTTGTTTTAATTGTAATAGATTGTTCAGACTTCTCAATTGCCTTTCTTAAGTACAATAATGATTGCTGACATTTATTATACGGAGAATATTTAGACGCAAAAGTAAGTAATTCTTTTTCAATAGCATACAATCCACTATTAGCATATATGGTGTTGTCATACGCTTGACTGTCCTCAATCATCCTATCTCGAAGCTGCTTAGGTAGGATATTGTATTGATATAGTGTCTTATACGTAGGATGATTTTTGTCAGAATATTTTCTTTCTTGATCATAAAAGACCTCAGCATAATACTCATCCTCGAATTTTCCACCGGTTTTGGATCCTAAACCAAGAATTGAAGAAACAAAATACACACCTTCAGAATACAAATTCCTAGGTACAGTATAATTCAATATGCGTTCTTCGAATTTATCCGAATAGCCTTCTGATGGTAATCTGGCCGTGTCAGCCTTGTTTACTACAATCATAGCAAAACGACTATCTAATTCTTTGATATCGCTTATTTCATGGTAGAGTTTCTCGTTATCTGTGCTATCCAATGAATTATATTCTGACAAATATATCGGCAATCCATTTGAGAGATTATGCATAGCTTCTTTCAAAATCTCAAGATGGTCCAAATTGGAGGCAGAATTTGATCCGGGAGTATCGAATATTACAAACGGACTGTTTGCACTACCTAAAACGCCTGAAAAAGGGACTTCCAACTCTATAACATCAGATATTCTTTCTTTTTCAGTGCATTTATATGAATTAATAAACTGCAAAAGTTTGTTAACTGTAGAAGGTATATTTTCTAGGTCTGCATTTGCAAGCAAGCTGCTTATTTCATCCCAGAAAAAATCTTTCCAATTAGTTGAAATTCGATATCCTCCATCTTCAAAGTCCACCACAGCTCTTTGATCATTGAATACAAATGACAGCTTAGCCCTATCCGGATATGAAGATTGCTTTATTTCATATATTTTTGCAGTTACAGGTTCATCACCACTAGGAAGAATCTCACTACCTATAAGTGAATTGATAAAAGATGATTTTCCAGCACTGTAATTACCCACGATGCAGAGAGGTACATCTTTGCTCGATGCGTCACTAAACTTACTTAGAACCTCGTTAACTTCAGATTTATCTTCAACATTATTGATAATTAATGGTCCAAGATTTTGGTTATAAATGCTAATTATACTAGGGAGAATATCTCTGGCATTGTTAAGCCACCTTCCATCATAAGAGCATCTGGCTTTATTACAAAATTCATCGCTACTACAGACAACTTTTAATTCCTTATATTCATCCGATGTTCCTTCAAAAAGGATATCGACAACACTATCAGTTTCTAAATATTCATCGCAAACTATGCTAACTATGTTTCTCACAACAAACGGAAATACACCTAAGACTATTTTCTCATTCAAAAGCTTGCTATTGGGATTTTCAACTTTGACATCAATCCAATTATCATCATCTTTTCGAGAAGAAAAGAATTGAATTCGATTCTCATACGGGTTACTAATGATCTTTATTCTATTCATAGAATACCCCCAGTGCATTTCTCAATATTCAGTTGTTAATTCACATATCTGCCTAATACAATATCCATATTTTAAATCTCTGATTAAATTGATGTCTATAAATCCGAATCAATATTCACTAAGTTTTCACAGACAAGAAAAATAATAGAATAAGTGTGCTAACAGCCCACTTATCAACAAACTCCTGGCATTATTATGTCACTGGGAAACTAGTCCTTATATTGCAGGTGCGTTCTCGATAAACACACATAGTTTCGTTCATATTTTATTTATATATATTGTGACTAACTACTAAATCAATTTGTGTTTCGCTCCTTCCTAGGTCCATCCCCCCAAGAACGCTTGGTATTATTGGATCATAAAGCTTAGTACAACAAATTCTCAAATGTAGGGGAGACCACCACAAAAAGCTGATCAGCACCGGTAATTCACACGTGGACACCAGCGTTTTACGCTTCAGAACCACCCATTCAGCACAGTAACATTGTTACAAATGCAGATTTTCAAGCTCTCTCTATATACTCAACATAATCAAGCCAATAGATGGATCTTGGAGACGGAAGAGCTATCTACACTACAAATTCTCTTTTACATATCTTGCCACGTAAACATCAATCACACTAATAAACTTCCACCACAGTCTCTTCCCCGTCCGCATCGATCAGCCTGACCGCATTATCACCGATCTGCTCTACTGAGTCGTAGTAGATTGGTTCATCGAATCCCATAAGGATCGCCTGGTCCGGGTTCTTCTTGGAAGTGAAGTCGTCAAAAGGTTCTTGGAGCCTGTAGATCACGGCGCCGCAGCCACCTGTGACGACGAACTTCTCGTTCTTGTCGATCATGGCGAACTCAGCATCTCCGTAGAAGTCACCTATGCGCACATAAGGTCGGTCTTCTTTCTTGAATTCCAGACGGCATTCTTCGTATACGCTAACTACCCTGTAATGTTCAGACTCTGCGATCACTTCGTGCATCATTCAAGCCTCCAGCCGTGCTCGCCGTGGTAGATCATCTGGCGTGTCATGCCGCCGTCGATGCAGATATTCTCGCCCGTGATAAAGCCTGCCTTGTCAGAACACAGATACATGACCATCGATGCGATATCTTCAGGCTTTCCTACGCGCCCTACGGGCTGCTGATAAGCATCTGCTCCTGTTATATCGGAGCCCGTCGTATCTATCCATCCGGGGGATATGCTGTTAACTCTGGCCTTGCCTGCAAGACTTATTGCCATCGCATGTGTAAGAGATGCGATACCGCCTTTGGCCGCAGTGTAGCTCTCTGTCTGAGGCTGGCTCATGCGATCCCTTGAAGATGCGATATTTATAACTGATGCGCCTTCTGCGAAGTAGGGCATAAGAAGTTGGGTCAAGTAAAAAGGCGCTGTCACGCCCACCTGAAGTGCGTAGGTGAACTCCTCGTAGCTGCAGTCGTTTATACCCTTCATGATCGGTAGCGCGTTGTTTATAAGGTAGTCCACATGCCCGGAGGACTTTATGACATTTTCCGCGAACCTCTCAAGAGTATCTTTATCTCCTACGTCTCCTACAAACCAGTCGCCTTCTGAGATATCTATAATGTGTACCGTGATGCCTTCTTTCTTCATGGCATCCGCGATTGCTTTACCTATGCCTCTGGCACCGCCTGTAATAACTGCTACTTTACCCATATCTTCTTCACCACCCCGCTACGATACTCTTGCCTAAGCTTCTTACTTCAGCGCACTCCTTGGGGAATACTTCCTCGTGGCGCTTCTTTTTGTCTTCGGGGTCGAATATGGACCAGGGCCAGTCTGTCTTGGAGTAGTCTTTAAGCTGAAGCGTATTGCCGCTTACAAAGACCTTACACGGTCCCACGAATCTTGTGAAGGTATTCTCGTAGCGGGTAAGAAGATCTCTATACATTGTATCGGGTGCATTACTTGTCATGAGAAGAAGTACCGGGATCTCATTAGTATTGCAGCAGGGAGTCTCCGCATTATAGGTAAGACTTTGGAAGATAAGCCTTTCGTACAGAGCGCGGAAAGAAGCCGTCATGTCCGAAAGATAATTAGGAGAGCCGATAATAAGGCCGTCTGCTTCACGTATGGCATCCAAGACAGGTGTTAATCCGTCACGGCATATACAGTGCCCCTTGAACTTCTCTTTCTTACACCCGAAGCAGGAGATGCACCCCGTATACTTCTCAAGAGAGAACAGGTCGAACCTTATAATATCGGCGCCTGCCTCTTGGGCTCCCTTAGAAGCTTCGGTAAGGAGCGTATCCGTATTCCATCCCTTTCGAGGGCCTGCGTTGACGACAACTATCTTCTTCTCTGACATGGCGGTTCCTCCTTTTCACTCATCCGAACCGAACACCAGCATCACGACATAATCTTCGTACTCGATAAAGACCAATTCGAATATGATGTAGGTATAGAACCATCCGAATGCATCTCTGGTCCTGTCATCCATATTATCGTCTGCAACATATATCCCCTTGATCTCTCCTCCAAGCTGGAACTTCAAAGCTTTGGTAAAAGTCTCAAGCCTTATCTTCTCATCGTCAACATGACTTGCCTTATACCGATCGAACAGATCACTTACAACTGAATGCAGATCACCTGACACACGATTAAGTTCAAGTTCTAATTTATCAGGCACCTCAAACTTCTTAGGATTATTTACGGCCAGGTACTCACCTATCCTCTTATTGATCGCATCGTTGATACCTGAGATATCAGTCTTGAATACATCCGCTTCCAATGCCCAGTATCGAGGCAAAATATCAGATAAGTGATGAAGCGCACATTGAGGTATTACTCCTGCAAGATATGCCGTATCCCCGTCCAGATGAGAGAAGTATTTATGGTAGGCCAACATAACTTACACTCCTAACTTCTCGCACATTCTCTTGGCAGATACCATCTCCGACGAAGAGAAAGCACACAGCATAACATCCACATCGTAATCGGGATAGTCTTCTGTAAACTTCTTATATGCTCTTATACACTGCTTAACGGATTCACCTGCAGCATCAGTCTGATGACCTCCGAATATCCCTGCACTTATAAGAGGGAAAGATATACTGTGATAACCATTCTCCTTAAGGACAGCAAGCGAATTATAGTAAGCATCATACAACGTATCGAAAGCACCCGGCGTAACATTAAAGTTCGGTCCTACCGCATGAATGATCGCCTTAACATTCTTCATATTAAACGAAGGCGTAATAACAGCAGAACCGTCCTTCAAAGGAGTCTTATACGACTGACAAGCGGCAGTCAGTTCACTACTTCCCGCCTTAGCGAAAATCACCCCGCATATACCGCTACCTTCCAACAGCCTGGAATTAGCTGCATTAACAACAGCATCTGCATTCTGATCCGCACAGGATCCGTGTATTAGTTCGAAAGTACTCATTTATTGATCTCCTGTAATAACTTTTGATTCAATCATATCATTCTACATACTTTGTTACTTCAAACACTCTCTTAGATAATTAGCCAAGTTCTTATCCGTACAATATACATAGCAACCTTTCATACCTCTGGTCATTAGTGTACGGTAGGTATTCTTGATGATCTCATCAGCCTCTTTGAGTGCGTTCTGAGGATCTTGTTTATATAACGCCTTTATGCCCTTCAAGGACTGATCCGTTTTTGCTCTCTTAGTAAAGTCTGTGACAATATGACCATCTTCATATCTCATGTCATCTCCTATGATCACACCTACATAATCGAACTCCAATCCTTGAGATGTATGGATACATCCGATCTCGTTAACAGAACTGTCATCTATGGCAAATGTGGTTGTATTTCCAAGATTCCAACTCATCTCAAAGTCATCGATCTTGATGTCATGATAATCAGTATTATTCTGTTCGGCTTTGTACCATTCCCAACAATAACCCGCCAGTATCCTGGCATGGTTACTGACTTTATTTCTCTCAATAATGATGTTTCTGACTTCATTGGGAGAATCAACGATCTGAATATCAAAATCAATATCTTTCATATCAAAGTTAGCTGTATCTCTAATCTCAAGAACATTATCCAACCAGGCAAGATATCCATCAGATCCATTACACCTGAACTGTGATACAAGTTCAAGTTCTATCACTTCAGAGCCAAGCTTCTCGGCCCACTTCTTTATCTCACTGACGCTGCCGATATCTTTAAGGGTCACTCGCTGACTTTCATCTATGAAGAACACGCTGCACAGACCTGCGTTGATGATCTCTTTGACCTGATTCTCACCTGAGACCTTAGGACCGAGTTGAGTCTTCTCGGTAAGCCTGTGTCCTTCGTCACAAATGATCGTATCGACTATATTGGCTTCAGCATCTATGTAAGAACCCGCACCCTTAAACATATTCGATACGCTACTCTTCTTAAAGCCTGTCAATTTCTTGGAATATACATTTCTTGGTGCACTGTTCTTTGAAGTATATTGAACGAACTGACCTTCGCCTGTAAGCTTCGCCAGCAGATTTATTGCAACTACCGTCTTGCCTGTTCCGGGTCCGCCTTTTACGATAACTGTTCTCTTCTTCGTATCATTCATACATGCAGTAGATATCCTGAGGATCTCTTCATATACAACCTTCTGCTCGTCGAGCATTATGAATTCCCGGTTACCTTTAAGCATGCTGTTGATAGCATCCTGAAGGCTCTTAGACGGCTTGATCTTACCATTATCGATCTCATACAATATCTGTCTATTATCGCCATATGTGACCGACTTCTTGATGAATTCTCTAAGCTTTAATACTTCGCCTCTTGCAAAGAGCGGAGCATCCTCTACATATTCCTTATACTGATCCATCTCAAGTTTCTCAGGATTGCTCTTCCTGTAGTTGTGCATATACGCACACGGATGAAGGAGAATATTCTGCTGTTGAACATTCTGATTATAGTCTGTGATCATCGAAGCATAGGACCAGGCCTGATATGAAGGATGAACAACCTTACGCATACCATTACCTGTATAAGTCTCAACCAGTGCATCCTGACCAGCAACAGTATTAACTTTATCCCATTGCTTAAGTTCTATTATTACTACATTGGGAGTCTTCTTCTGATCGTATCCTGAGATGATAAAATCTACTCTCTTAGATGTCTGAGGAATATTGTATTCAATAGCTATTCCTGCATCCTTTGCAATGCCGTCATCATTCAAGACTTTGTACATATACTCAAGTGAATTCTCCCATGAACGGAATTCATTCTGAGCTGTCTTGCGGTGCATTTTGTTGTAGATATTCTCTTCTATCTCCGATGCAATAGAATCTTCTTCTACTGCAGTTAAAAAGTCAGTCTTCAAGCCTGAGTATACGATCATAGTAAGTGCCTTTCGCTATGCATAATCTCAATATAATTTTAATCCCATCCCAGATGCATGTAACTACTTCAATGTAAACAAACGTGAAACTTCATAGGTTTCCAATCTGCATATCCCCTGCCTTTCGAACAGCATCTCCCCCTGCTTCTCTTTTGCTGCAAATATTATTTTGACAATCAAAGTATTGTATCGTAGTATGCGGGTATAGTCACTTCACGGAGGTGCGTTATGGGTAAGAGGATATTGGGTGATTCTTTGAACGGCTTAAGGATAGTGCTGTTCTGGATCCTTATGGGATTTGTGGCGATCGGTGTCTCTTCTGCTTATAAGGAGATGCATGTTGATGTTACTGTTGCTGACGGCATTGTTGGAGAATCCATAGTTGCCGGCAGTTATTCTACGGAATATTCCTGCATCGTTAACGGTTCTGAGGTAAAGCTTCACGATACTGCTTCTCATGTTCCGGGGGATAAGGTCTTGGTCGTAGTCCGAGACGGTAATCCTTATGCTATCGTTTCTTCTGATAAAGTGGATTCATATACATCCATGCCTTCCAGGATAATGCGAGCCATTAATTACGATCTTAAGGGAGATCATGTATTTGTACTTATCCCCTATATACTTCTGCTTTTTGTGACTCTTAGAAGCCGCAGGGAGTTCAGGAAAACATATCCGGTACTTATCGTCGTGACGCATATCTTCGGACTTATATTTGCATGGCTATTCTACATAACGGCATTCTGGGTCTATGTAGCTGTTCCCGTTATCTACGGTGTGATCTTCTCTGTCGTGTGGATCGTTCGGATATTGATGCGTGCTAAGAGATCGTGATCAGTCTTGCTTATTCTCTTCCTCGTAGGGGATATAAAGCTGCGCATGGTCGTATGTGGTGTGGTATTGGTAGGGGTTTAAGAGCTTGAAGAAGGTCCTTTTGACTTCCTCCGAGACGTCCTTGCGGTTGATCATGACAAAGCCTCTGAAGGGCGGCATATAAGTAACGATGTCATTGATATCTGTAAAGTTCCAGCATTCGGTGCAGACAGTATCGAGGTATTTCTTAAGGCGGTCCCTGTCGGCTCTTGTTCCCTTAAAAGGCCTTACCGTGCCGTATGTGTAGAGGTGGGGCTTAACACCGTAGTTGAAGTTTAAGTCCTGGCAGCAAAGGATAGCCTGACCTGAACCTAATGACCAGCCGAGGACTTCCGTCTGTGCCTCCGGATGCTCTTCGTGAAGCTTAAGCCATTTGCTTCGAACTTCCCTCTTGATGCTCTTATACATGATGCCCCAGCCGTGGTGGACACGAAGCTGCAGGAGCTTATCTTCGAATTCGATGGCATCGTAGTATTTGCTGGAGAATTCGACTATGTTGGTGACCCAGTCCATAAGGCCCGAGCTCTTCTCGAAGTTCAGCTGGATGACATCTCTATCTTCCTCGTAGTGGATCTCGTAGTCCACTTCGTGTTCTATGTGAAGTTTCTTCTCCAGCTTGCTGTGGGAATACTTAACTGTCGTGTACTTGACTTCGTATGTCGCACGGCCCGTATTGTTAACGTCTTCGCTGGTGTTGATGAAATACTGTTCGAACGGAAGATGGCGATATTGCATAGGGTACACCTCACTTTTTCTTGACTTTATTATACCCTTAAGTTTCCGTAGGTGAACAGGTTAAAAAGGGAACTTTCCGACCGATGTCGAATCAAAAGTTCCCTGATGAATTTATGTCGTATAGTAACTGCATGCCGTTATTCAAATATTGTAATTGTTTCACTTCTGAACACTTTTAAGTTCTTCCTTGGGGAGAAAAGAAATACTTAACACCATATCCATACCTTCTGCCAGTCTTTGCAAAAGCCTTATCGAAGGATTTCTTGTACCGTTTTCCAAACGACTGATCTCAGTTTGTGCAATGCCGGTTTTCTCAGATAATTCTTTCTGAGTCATATTCCTTGAAATACGTGCATCGATAATAGCTCGAATGATATCCATCTCAGGTGCAATTGCTTCATATTCTTTTGCAAATTCAGGATCATTCATTCTTCTGGATTTATATTCCTTAAGATTCATATCATGCCTCCTTATTACGCATTAACCAATCTGTTCTTCTTTCCTTAGCTAATTCGATTTCCCTCTTTGGAGTCTTCTGAGTCTTCTTCACAAAACCATTAGTAGCTATTATCCTTTTCCCAGCATAAAAGAAATACATAACTCGCGTGATGTTACTGCCGTGCTTACATCTGAGTTCAAAGATTCCATCTTCTATATACCCAGAATATGGTAACCTAAGTTCAGGGCCTTTCTCTTCCAATATCTCCAACAAACCAACAAGCTTAGCAGCCATCTTTACATCTAATGAATCCAAAAAGTCCGCTATCGGTTCTTTCCCATCACTTGTAGAATAAAACTCAATTTCAAATCCCATGTGGGGACTCCTTACCTAACATAATTATATGAGATATATCTCAACCAGTCAACAGATACTTTAATTAGCCTATATTTCCCGAGCTCAGTTCTACCCTTACTTTATAAGCTATTAAGCGAAGTACATATTCCGGCATTGCTCTTCGACCAAGTTCCCACTCCTGTATTGTGCGATAAGGAATACCCAACCACGAGGAGAATTCAGTTCTACTCATCCCAGACTTTTCGCGAATAATCCTGAAACAATATGATAACCTACGGCGCTCAGCTTCTCTGTCACCACTATCATTTCTATTCAGCTCGATCACTATACCTTCAAGGTCATAGAATTCTGTACTCATAATCATCCTCCAACTTGTAGTCAATGCGTATACCCATCTGTATTATATGTAGTCAATGACTACATATCAAGTTAATAATATCTCTTGGTGATATTTCATACCACATGCATGCTGATGATAAATTGTTACAGGATCTTATTAAGTTCCTCCGAGAACAGCCTCATATACTGATCCTGCTCCTGCTTTAAGATGGCGGGGTCAGTTCCTGTTATCTTCTCGGAGCTTACGAAGCGAAGATTAGCTGCGGCTTTGTCTGTCTTGATCGCATACTGGGTGTAGCACGGACCGATCATGAGAAGCTTTATGGCATCTTCAGCCTTTACATAGCCGCTGCTTAATATGCCCAGCGTATCGAAGATCGTGTCGTTGGCTATGGGACCTACGATAACGTCTTTATCCAGCTTATCTGTCGCTCTTCTGTTGTGGAATATGTAGTCGAACCAGTCTGTGTCGCGCTCGAAGGTGTGGATATCAAGTCCTTCTTCGTCGAATTCGTAGATATTGACCACGGCATTGTCTCTTGCCCAGCGGTAAGTAAAGTCCCGATCGGGAGTTAAGTAGAAGCCGTGACCGAAGTCGGCATTCTTTCTTCCGCGGCGAATGTCGGGGTGTCTTATCTCTTCCTTTGATGTGTGATAGAGAAGCATGGTCCCTCCTATTCAAGATAGTCCGGATTATACCTTCTTAAGACTGCTTTTATCTTGGGAAGTGCTGCCATAAAGACTTCCACGCACTTGGGATCGAACTGCGTTCCCTTGCCTTCTTCTATTATGTTAAGAGCTTCCTGCAGCGGGAAAGCGGGCTTATATACTCTCTTGGATGTAAGGGCATCGAAGACGTCAGCTACTGCCATTATGCGGGCAGATAAGGGGATATCTTCTCCGTGAAGTCCCTCCGAGTAGCCTTTGCCGTCCCATCTCTCATGGTGAAATGCAACCATAACTTTGATTATAGCACGGTGATATCTTTATAGAATGCGCTACGGGATATGTTAAAGAATTGTTCCCTTTTGTGTTATTCCCTGTCCTCTGAGATGACTACGTTCTTGCCGTGCTGCTTACCGTAGTACATGCGCTCGTCGGCTTTCTTTATTATCTCCTCGGGAGTATTGTATGTGCCGTCGTTCTCGGCAAGACCTATGGTGGTAGTAACGAAGATCTTCTTATTTACAAATAAGGTGGGGTTGGATTCGACTGTCTTTCGCAGGCGCTCGACACGGCTTCTTGCCGATGCGAGATTGCTGCTCTTAAGAAGGATGACGAATTCTTCACCTCCCCATCTGCAGATATCACAGCCCGGAAGCTCCTCTCTTATCATGAGGGTAGCATGCTTTAATACTTCGTCGCCCGCCTCGTGTCCGTAGGAGTCGTTGACTCTCTTAAAGTCATCCAAGTCACAGAAGGCGACGCAGAACTGCTTATCTGCCGCATGGTGCATAAGAGAATCTACAAGAGGAAGGAAACCTCTTCTGTTAAGAAGGCTCGTAAGAGCATCCTCCGAAGCGTCCGCCGAGAGCTTCTTATTCTTCTCTTCCAGTGTGATCACGCGGTTCTCCGCCATGTAGATATAGACCGCATTGTAGAACATGGTTGAAAATACCATTGCAAATGCGGACAGGAGGACCAGGATGATCATGGTAAGAGAAGACACCTGATAGACCGGAGGGACACTGAAGTATCTTAAGTAAAGCGCGATAAACGTCGCGAAATTCAACGCCAGCATCAATACAACGCTCCACCTCTGCTTCCCCTTAAATAGCGTACATCCGAAGAAGATTATTATGGGAACGATGGAGAACAGAAAGCAGTATGTACCGCATCTTAATCCTACAAAATGCGTTGATAAGACTGTATAGAAAGTAACTTCGAGTATAAGGCTGAAATATGCGGGTTTTATCTGTCCCGCCCTACAGAGGATATAGCAGAAGACATAGACTACTACGCTCAAGATATTGAAATAAAAAAGAGGTATGACGCCTTCTATGAAGAATATAAAGAGCAATACAAGATGGACAACACCCATAACTCCGACAGTAAAGGAGAAGATGTGATTGACTATATACTTGAAGATCCTGCTTACCAAAGATCCCTTGCTATCGGTCGTCGCCTTATTATCCATGGGTATCTTCCTTGCGCTCATGTCAGATGACGTTACTTTTCTTATCCACTAATAATTGTACACATCAAATCGTATATCCGTATAGATAAAGTATAAACATATTATTACGGTATGTTCTTCTGTGATAGAATCGGAATTATATAAGTACCCCGTTGGGTTTCTGTATTTTATAAGCGGAAAGGCAGGTTGTGATCATGATCTACAATGAATTTCAGGATATCAGGTTATCGGCTCTCGGCATGGGTAATATGAGGCTTCCGGTCATAGACGGAGATGATTCCAGGATCGATATCAAGGCCTCCGAAGAGATCATAGATCACTGCATGAGCAAAGGTATCAATTACTACGATACTGCCTGGGGATACCACAGCGGCAATTCGGAGATCGTTGTGGGAGATCTCCTTCAGAAGTACGACAGGGACTCATTCTACCTGGCGTCCAAGTTTCCGGGCTACAGTCTTGCCAATATGCCCAAGGTAAAGGAGATCTTCGAAGAACAGCTTAAAAAGTGCAAGGTGGATCATTTCGACTTCTATCTCTTCCATAACGTATGCGAGATGAATGTCGATCATTATCTCGATCCCAAGTACGGGATCTACGATTACCTTATGGCGCAGAAGAAAAACGGCAGGATAAAGCATCTCGGTTTCTCCGCTCACGGCGACATCGACTGCATGAAGAAGTTCCTCGATGCCTACGGCAAGGATATGGAATTCTGCCAGATAGAGCTTAACTACTTCGATTACAGATTCCAGGATGCCAAGGGCAAAGTAGAGCTTCTCAATTCCCTTAACATCCCCATATGGGTAATGGAGCCCGTAAGAGGAGGCCAGCTGGCGTCGCTCTCCGAAGATGCCGAATCCAAGCTCAGGTCTTTAAGGCCTGACGAGAAGATCCCCGCCTGGTCCTTCAGATTCTTACAGTCCATAGAAGGCGTCACCATGACATTATCCGGTATGTCCACTCTCTCTCAGGCAAAGGAGAATATCGCGACATATGAAGAGAATAAGCCTCTTACCGAAGAAGAGATGAATGTCATCCTGAAGATAGCAGACGATATGATCGATAAGACGACAGTGCCCTGCACCGCATGTCATTACTGCGTCTCACACTGCCCGATGTCCCTTGATATCCCCTTCCTCCTTAAGCTCTATAACGAAGCCATGGTGGCAGGATCAGGCGACTTCATAGCGCCTATGGCACTTATGTCATTAGACGATGACAAGATGCCCTGGTCATGCGTAGGATGCAGGAGTTGCGAAGAAGTCTGTCCTCAGAATATCAAGATCCCGGACGAACTTACCAAGTTCTCGGCTAAGATGGGGCACTGACAGATCTTCCCCTGTATGCAAGATGCTCAGATAAGCTGCTGCTCGTTGATTATGAGCTTGAACTGAAGCCCGAGTGTCTCTGCGGCCTTACGACAGAGGATCATTCTCTGCATGAATATCTCGAAGAATTCCATTACCGAGCTGTAGTGAGTGTCGACGGATAACTTAAGCTTTATTATGGTATGAGCTTCGTTGATCTTAAGCTCGGACTTGGTGACTGAATAGTTTACTCTGTCATGGATATCGAAGTTAGCCTGATCCTCATTATGTACACGGTTACGTCTTACGTCACTCTTATCTGCAAGGATAATGGCTGCTGCAAGGGGACTTACAGGGACGCCCGTTCCTTCGTCGTGATTACCGATAGCTGTAACTATCTCACCGATCTCTTCGGGAGGGAAGTTCATCTCAGTCAATATCCTGTATGCGATCAGGGCGCCTGACTGGCTGTGGTCGCAGCGGTTGACCATATTACCGATATCGTGAAGATAACCTGCTATCTTAGTAAGTTCCACTGTCCTCTCAGGATAGTTTAAAGTCTCAAGGACATAACCTGCCCTCTCTGCGACCATGGTCACATGAGCAAATCCGTGCTCCGTATATCCTAATCTGCTTAAGGATCTGTCAGCAAGCTTGATATATGTATTTATCACGTCTGTATTCTTTATCTCTTCGTATGTCATGTTTGTACCCCTTATATTAATGTCTTCTGATAGCAGATTGTACCACTTCTTCACTGCTGCATAAAAGGGGGTGCAGGCTGATCATTCTTCGTCGCTCTTTATTATCTTACTCATTAACGGGAGGGCGATACTCATGCAAAGATCCGTTTTGCTATAATGGTCATAAAGAGTACACATCTTTTTTCTATACTCACGATGTACAAAGAAGCCCGCATCGATAAGAAGGAGTCAAAAAAGATGAAGAAGCATTACCTGAAGTTCGGAATATTCTATTGCATTCTGGCGCTTATGCTATTCCTGGCGGCTGTCTCTTTTTATACCAAGAGGAAGATCGATAAGGTCAATGAGTTTACAGGCAGTGCCGTTAATAATTCATATGCCATGATCCCGCCTGAGGTCAATACGGACCCCCGTACCCTTATGCGTAACATGTTAAGCAACTGGGCTTTCTTATCTATCGGAAGCGATGAAGATGTCGGTTATTATTCCGCGATAATAGATGTAAGAAATAATAACAGTATATTACTGGAGACGCAGGACTTCCTTGAAGTCTCTTACTACGGCGAGATCGAGCACGAGACTTATACTGATTCCGAAGGAAGATTCCATGATGATCAGATCCCGATAATCCTACGTACCGAACGTTATCTGTTCACGGATGGTCCCTTGGATCTTACAGAAGAAGAGACGGACTATCTGTATCCGACACTTCGAGGTTCCATTACAAATGCCAAGTGCGACGATATCTGGATATATGAAGGTGAGCTTAATATCTCCGCCCCTGACGGGACAAGGACTATTCCGATAGCAACTTACGATCAGGTCGATACGTCCATGGAAGTTCCTATGGAAGAGTGCATCGTAAGGATCGATAACATTACTCCCTGCTTCATGATCGGAACCGGCAGGAAGGCTGCTCTTTATAATGAGGCCAAGTCGTGTGCCGAAGTCTTTTTTGATCAGTATCTTGACGGCCTTACCACGGGTGAAGTCACATTTGACAGAGGGATATTTACTTCAAGAGCTTCAGCCGTATATGCAGCTAACGGCGGAGACTACCTTATTGTCTTCTATTCTGTGGAGAAGCCCCTTTATATGGTCCTTCGAGATAATATCAAGGTCTATATCGGCGCTTTGGCTGCACTCCTTATCGTGCAGGGACTTATAATATCCGCCGTAAGAAAGCTCTATCACGATCAGGAGGAGTTCGAGATAAGAAGCCGTCAGCTGACTTATGACATCGCCTCCGATCTCAAGAAACCTCTTACAAGAACGAAGTCATATATCGAGAGATGGGAATCTTGTGATGGCGATAAGAAGAAGCAGAACTATTCAAAGAAGATAATCGACGAGGTCGACTCTATGTCCGATACGGTCTCTAAGTTTTTGTCCTCAGGCTCCGTCAGGAAGATGAGAAAGAATTACTTGATATCGGGCATCGTATTCTGCTTAGCGACACTTATCATCTTTGCTTCCTTTGCTGTCTTATATACCCGCGCCAAGATAGACGATATTAACGAAGATATCTACGAACTTGTACTTACTATCAATAACTATAGCGTGTATCATTTCGAGAGCTGCGAAGATGAACAGACAAAGGCGGATCTGACCTATACGCTTGAACGTTATTTCTCAAACGAGCTGACACAGGACTCCGGTATCTATTCTTCGGTAATAGAGCATGAGACAGGCCGGATCGTCGCAGCATCCGCAGATCTTACAGCAGAAGGTGATCTCACTGATGCTGTACTGAATGCCGAGGCACAGAAGATAAGTGAAGAATATACAAAGAACTATGATCCTACCGTTAATGAATACGGACTGAGCGAATCAGAAGAAGGAATAACAAGAACAACATTCATGAGGATCGACAACTTCAGAGACGGAAGATATCTTCTTACGCACTGCGCAGTCTATAACCCGCTGAAGACCGTGCTTAAGGATAATGCGGCGACATATATCACGGGACTTATCATCTTCCTTATACTTGAAGCTACGATCCTTATATCGTTTATCAATCTTTATAAGAGCCGTAAGGAATTTGAGCTTAGAAATATCAAGCTTACCCGCGGCATCGCTCACGAACTTAAGACTCCCCTGGCCGTCACCAAAGCTACAGTCGAGAACTGGGAATACTTAAGCGATGAGCAGAAAGAAGAATATGCGGGGAATGTCAAAGCCGAAGCAGATCATATGACAGATATGGTCGATAAGCTTCTTGAAGTCTCACGTATAAGCGGATCCGAGTCTGATCTTAAGCGCGAAGCGGTAGATCTTCTGGCCGTTACCCAAGTGCTTCGCGACAGGTATTCCGAACTTATCCGCGAGCGTGATATAGATATGAAGATCATGGCTGACGAAGATTCTTATACCGTCTTTGCAGATCCCGATATGATGGAGATAGTTATAGGTAATTATCTGTCTAATGCCATCAAGTACTGCGATAAGAAGATCACTATACAGCTTACAAGGTCTGGTAAGAAGATCTCTTTTATCATCACTAATGATGGTGCTAAGATAGATAAGAAGGATCTTAATAAGATCTGGGACGTCTTCTATACTACCGATGATTCAAGAAGCGGCAGGATAAATAACAGCGGCGTGGGACTGTCGGTAGTAAAGAGCATCCTCGAGGCTCATAAGGCCGAATACGGATGCGTAAGTAATTCCGGCGGTACGAGCTTCAGCTTCGTAATGGACCGTCACGAGAAGTAAAGGGTCATCAGTTATGTATCGGATCTTGATCGCAGAAGATGAGAAAGTATTACGCGGAGTGCTGGAATCCTTCTTCAGTAAGAACGGATTTGAGACTGACGTCACGGATAACGGGATCGATGCCTGCACATATGCGGATAAGACAAGATATGACCTTGTGATACTCGATATAATGATGCCCGGCAAGGACGGTAAGGAAGTCTGCCGCCATATAAGAAGCAGATATGATGTACCGATCATATTCCTGACGGCATTAGGAGAAGAGAGCGACATAATATCGGGCTATGAGATAGGAGCCGACGAATATGTCACGAAGCCCTTCTCCACCAATATCCTCCTTATGAAGGTCAACGCGCTTATTAAGAGATATCACGGCCTGATGATAAGAGACGGTCTGATGATCGTCGATGATATAACGATAGATCCTGCAAGGCATATGGTGAAGGTATCAGGCGTTCCCGTAAATCTCGCTCCCAAAGAATACGATCTCCTTATGTTCTTTATCGACCATAAGGATCTTGTCCTTACAAGAGATCAGATCCTGGATAAGGTATGGGGAGCAGACTTTGACGGATACGACAGGACAGTCGATACTCATATAAAGAAGCTTCGCAAGGCTCTTGGCAAAGCAGGAAGTCATATAGAGACCGTGATCAAGACGGGCTATGTCTGGAAGTAGTGCCGCATCTTCTTCCCTTAAAACTTATTGCAGGATGAATCTCGAGCAAAAGCGGTATTGTAAACTTTATGCATGTGAAGTACTCTTATCTTAACCTTTGTAACATTGTTACGACGTATTAAGGAGATAGAATATGGATAATCATTCTGAAGAAGATATCAGACGTCAGGCGACTGAGAGCGAATACGAGACGATCCTTCCCTGGGTCAGGCATATACACAGACAAAGCGCATTTACGGCCAAATGCATTATTGTACTTTTTGCGGTAATACTTCTTATCAGCTTTATAGGGTGCCTTACGGAAGGAACTGATATGGGGTTGCCGTTTATAATATCCTACGTTGTATTTTTGCTCCTTATAATCGTTGCTGCCTCTTACATGATCATGGTAGTAGGCAAAAGAGAGAAGCTTATAAGAGATAAAAGATTCGATATAAGATATGAGACGGTCACCGATATGAAGATGAAAAGCGGCCAAAAAGGCTCATCTTTCTTTATTTTCACGGGAAAAACCAAAAAGAAATATACCGTGTACAGCAGGATATACAACAACGTCTCTATAGGCGATACGGTATATATCTTAAGATTAGATCCTTCCTTCAAGACCAAAGCTCCCGTCGCTAAGGAACTTCTTATACCGACAGTCTCTTTCCCTCCTTATAAATCAAAGCGCTGATGTAAGATACCATGTCCTTTGGCAACGTTTGTTATGCCGGCATCGTCATCAGATTATATGGAGAAGGCTTATCTTCTCCCGATAAAAAGAAGTTATATCAAACGCGAATGAAAGGAGATCCTATGAAAAGATTTGTGTCTGTTATGCTATGCATTTCGCTTATGGCTTCATTAGTATCCTGTGGTAAGACCCCGACTAAGGAAAGCAGTTCTTCGTCTTCGGAAGACTCGACTCGAGAGACGGAAGAGTCAGAAGAAACGACTGAGACTTCTTCCGATGCAGTTACGGGGGATCCTGTTATCTTTTCTACAGTCGACAGAGACGGCAATACATACGACGAATCCATATTCTCTGACTACGAGCTTACTGTTATCAATTTCTGGGAACCCTGGTGCGGTCCCTGTGTAGGCGAGATGCCTGACCTTGAGGAGTTGTACGAGAACTACTCTGATCAGGGGCTTCTTATTATAGGTGTGTACTCTGAAGAGAATATGGAAGGAGATGTCGAAGCCGTGCTCTCAGACAGCGGTATTACTTATCCTATACTAAGGTATACTTCGGAATTTGACCAATACCAGTCAGGATACGTTCCTACAACTATACTTGTAGACAGTAACGGTAATATAATCGATACGGGTGAAGCGTACCTCGAAGGATTAGACAGTACGCTTATAGTCGGATCTCATTCTTATGGTGAGTGGGAAGATATAGTTGAACAGTACCTGGGAGCTTGATCTTGTATGAGAAGAAATCTTCCTGCTATATTGCTTATAGTAATTGCAGCGGTGCTTGTCGTTGTCGGTATCCTGATGCACCAGCCTGAATCAGTCCTTCATAAAGCAGTCAGGATATGTATGGAGTGTATAGGCCTTGGATAGAAAGAAGAGAAGGTTCGGTATTCAGGCAGCGGCGACCCTGATCCAGAATGCAAATCTCAAAGGCTTCTTTACGGGAAAGATCTACGAGGGCGCATCCAAATCCGTATGCGTACCGGGACTTAATTGCTATTCATGCCCCGGCGCAGTAGGAGCGTGCCCTATAGGAGCTCTTCAGAGTTTTCTTAGCGGTATCAAGTTCAAGTTCCCGTACTATGTCCTGGGACTTCTTATCTTCTTCGGCGCGGTAGCAGGAAGAGCCGTGTGCGGATTTTTATGTCCATTCGGATTTTTGCAGGACCTGATATATAAGATACCTTTCTATAAGCGCAACAGATTCAAGATCGACCGCTTCCTAAGGTATCTTAAGTATGCGGTATTGCTTCTTCTTGTGATAATACTTCCGATGACCTTTAAGCTTACTCCCTTCTTCTGTAAATACGTATGTCCCGACGGTACCATTGCAGGCATAATGCTGGCTGCCGCGGATCAGAAGGTAAGAAGCGTATTAGGTCCGCTTTTTACATGGAAGTTTATCCTTCTTATGATCTTTATAGTGACGGGACTTATCGTAAGAAGACCTTTCTGCAAATATATATGCCCTCTTGGTGCGATATACGGATTCTTCAATAAGATCGCGATCTATAAGATGTCTTGTGATCCTAAGAAGTGCATCTCCTGCGGTGCGTGCAAGAGATCCTGTCAGATGAATGTGGATCCTTCCAAGAACCCCAACAGCATGGAGTGTATCCGCTGCGGCGAGTGTATAGATAAGTGTCCTTCAGGTGCACTTCATATGGGGATCAAAGATCACATAAAGAAGTAGTCTTTATATCAGTAGTGTCCTACTTCTATGAATACGGGATCATCCTGTACTCCGTCTTCTCCCGTGAAGGCTACCTGTATGCTTCCGGTAGCGTAGTCGATGATCATAAGCTGCGAAGTGGAGTCGCTATGGACATTTACTACATCGTACTGATCTACACTCTCCTGAGTGATCATCTCCTTAACGTCTTTCACGGTAAAGACGTCAATGGTATTGACCCACTCGTTGTATTTGGCAAATCTTACGAAGTTAGAAGGCTCTCCCGTGAATCCGTCCTGGTTGCCCTGAGTCGTGAAGGAATTAACGACACAAAGAGAATCCGTGCTGTCCCATGTAAGGCCTTCCATTATGGGCGTGTCTGCATCTCTTAATATGGAGAATCCTTCTCCTCTTTCTTCTACCTGGCTTACGCAGTCTTCTGCGCAGAAGGAGTCATTCTCGTCGGAGATAATAAGGTTATGGCACCATGTAAAGTCCCCGCTCTCACCTACCATGAATTCGCCAAGTTCCCTTGCGGTCGTAAATTCCTCAAGAGCGAATCGTAGCTCCATGGTGTAGCATTTCTTGCCTTCGTATATGAAGGGCGCTTCGTTAATGGATCCTACATCCAAGATAGCGGCAAATACTCCGTCGTCGTTTATAGCCGATATTATGTCAAGCATTCCTGCTATACCTATGGCAGTGATGCTCCTGTCACCGTTCTTCATGTGGATAACGGCATTTGCAAAGCCCATCTGATTGTCGCTGCCCAGGGTCCACTCCAGGTTTCTTAATGTAATGCGGTCTCCCGTAGCAGTCCTGTCTCCCCACAGGGATAATGCACTGCAGGCAGTAGGTCTTAATGCATCAGGTACCATCTGGAAAGCAAGCATTTCCTCGTAGCTGAACTGTCCGTCTTCCGCGATGCCGTGTCTTCCTTCAGAGAGGACTGTAGCAAGACCGTCTATCTCATCCTTATACTCATCTCTCATGGAATCGTAGAGAGTATAGATCCTGTCTTCTACAACCTGCGGATCGTATGTACCGTTATACATGTTCCTTAAGTTCTCGTGGATGTAGGGTTCCATTACGTCTTCGAAGTTCGGTATCGCTTCAAGGAGCATCCTGCCGTATGCTTCTCCTACACTTCTTCGATCCCCGCTTTCATAATCAAGAGTGATATCGAGATAACTCGGCATAACATTGATGGTGCAAAGTCCGTCGTCTGATACGTAAGTTGCTGTTGCTTCTTCGATGATGCCTTCGTCAGTATAGCCTGCATCTTCATTGTTATAGTAGGAATATGCAGGTGTAAGAGGCGCATCCCCGATTCCAAGCGTTGTCTTATCTATAGTCTTGGCGCATCCAGACAAGATAAGAGTGCCTGTCATAAGGATCGCCGGGAGTTTTATCTTTCTATCCATTATTCATTCCTCACTTTCCGGATCTCTATATTCTTCGTAAGTCCCGTCACAAGATATATGACTATTCCAAGTCCTAAGATGACAGCAACAGGTGTTATAACGAAGTTATGCATTATGTCCGTCTGAAGTACGAACTCATGAGTCTTACAGATGGCCATATATATGTGTGCCGCGATAAGATTGCCTATGGTCTTAACGAAGATAAGCGCACCGAAGTAAGATGCTGTTGCAAGAAGCATAAGTCTTATAAGATGCCAGAGCCTTACGGTCTTGGTTGTAAAACCCATGCTCTTAAGAAGAGCGATATCAGAAGTCTCCTCTTCGATAAAGATATTCTCATAAAGAGACGTAAGCAGGATAAGGACTGTTCCGGAAGCTACTGCTGCTACGATGATCATTAGATCAAGGATCTCGGAGAAGCCCGTAAGCATATCTTCCCAGACTTCATCTCCGAAGCAAAATGTGATCTGATCTTCGGGGAATTCTTCCCTTATCTTCTCTATGACCTCGGCCTTCTTACTGTTCGGGACATCTATGACCGTCGAATACTCAACGCTATATCCGTTAGGAGTTGCTCCGTAGAATTCATCGCCCATAAGACATGCGAATGTACTGTTACCCTGTACGTCTATAAACGCCGTGACTATGAATTCTTCGCTTACCTTGGAGAAGGTCGTATGATCATCGGAGAACCTGTCATATGTGAGGGTTACCGTATCTCCTATACCTATCCCCATCTCGTTGGCCCTGTACCAGGATACTGCGATCTCGTTATAAAGCCTTGGAGGATTACCTCCCTGAAGATAATCCACTTCCGAATTATCCACCCCATTCCATTCGAGGGCTGCAACCTGCTCTTTACCTTCGAAGTTTATAACTCCGTTATTAGTCTCTACTACTTCTATCTTTGCAGGGATACCGGCATCTTCGAATCTTTGGTTGATCGCATCTATCATGCCCTTATAAGAACCGGTCTGATCCATGAGCTTGGATCTGTATTCGTCCTTGATATCAAAGGCAAAATCAAGCCTTCCCTGCTGGAAGAAATGAGTCGCGTAGTACTGACTAAGAAGTGTATCCTTGATCTGCACGATGAATAATACCGCAGCGATTCCCAGAACATATGCAAGTATAAGATAGATATATCTCTTAAGGCCTCTTAAGATATCACTTACTGCAAGGAAGAGCGGGATATTAATCTTCTTGGAGCCTGCAAGGCTTAAGCCCTTTATCTTGGAGAATCTCTCGCCTCGATTCTCACCGTGGATCGCATCGATGACGGTTATCTTATTCATCCTTCTTAATGAGAATAAGCTGAAGAGTACTACGCATAAGATATTTGTAAGTACCGCCAGAACGGACATGATGATCATGTGTGAAGTCTCGGGGAATATGATGTGATATACAAAGTTATCGTAGACCTTCTCAGAGATCATAAATCCTATGGGAAGTGATACTAATCCTCCGATAAGGGCAAAGATCACATATTTAACGATAAAGAGCATCTTATATGAGAATGACCATACTCCGATAGCCTTCATCATGCCTATCTGTCTCTCTTCTCTCTTGATCGCCGACTTAAGGCTGAAGTCGATAGTAGTCATGACCATGGCCATTATAAAGACTGCAACTACTATGATACTGAAGCTTATGATTATAGACAGTATTCCTTCATTGGAGATAAGTGCGATCTTACCGCCGTTTAAATCGATACCTTTATCCTGATAGTTCATGTATAGATCATTGCCCATTATGGAAAGCGTATCGACATAATCCTCATCGCCCGGATCCGCATTGCCTTCCACAAGATCGGACTTCATGGGGCAGTCGGCATAGAAAGTCTCACAGTCCCTGTCAGAGAGGATAAGAAAGTCCTGAGATACTGTCGCAGGATCTCTGTATACTTCGCAGATCGTAAACTCATATGCATTTCCCATCTGAGTTACAAGTACCATGGTATCTCCCACATTAAGAGACATCCTGGAAGAAGTATTCTGAGATATCGCTACGCATCCGTTAGGAACTTCAAATCTCTCGCCCTTAAGTGTATAAGGGATATTGAACGTCTCGGGCATGTCAGTTACTACATAGTGGCGGAAAGGAGCATCTACCCTGTTCCCGTTCTCGTCTGTTACCATGACGGAAGTATCGGGAATGACTACTACTTCTCTGCTATAAAGCTCCGTAGCATAAGGATAAGACATGAACTTGTCGTAGAATTCCTGCCTGAAGCCTTCCTTATCCGTCATATCCTGGTCGATGATACCGACAAAGTCAGTGCTGTTACACATCTCATATGTCTTATCCTGTCCCACAAGGAGCGAATAGACGAGAGTGATACCCGTTACCATGGCAACAGCCGCAGCTATCATGAATACGAAGAGTACCGCATTAAGGCCCTTCTGATCCTTAAGATCACGCTTGAACATATTAAGATACATCTTCTGTTACCATCCCATCTCTTCAAGCCACGCTCTTACCTTACGTTCTCTTGCGACTGTCTCTTCGCTGTCGCTTTTCTTACCCAGCGTAAGCTCACCCCGGATATTGCCGTCGACAAAATAGATGATGCGGTCTGATATGGAAGCTACCTTCTCACTATGAGTTACCATAAGGACCGTAGTACCTGCTCTGTTTGCTTCAAGAAGCCTGTTCATAACATCCGTGGAAGCCTTGGAATTAAGAGCGCCTGTAGGCTCGTCAGCGAAAAGCACCTTGGGACTGTTTATAAGTGCCCTGCAAAGGCATGCTCTCTGAAGCTGACCTCCGGATACTTCCGTGATCTCACGCTCTGCCGTGTCGATGATATCGACCTTGCGCATCAGTTCCTCGGCCTTCTTCCTTATCTCGTCTCTGGGCTTAAGCTTAGCCTGGAAACCGGGAAGGATTATATTGTCGATGATACTTAACTTCTTCATCATGTACATCTGCTGGAAGATAAATCCCATCTTGATAAGTCTTATCTTCATAAGATCTTTCTCTGACATGGAAGTTATCTCTTCGCCGTCGAACTTGACGCTTCCCGCGGTCACGTTATCCATGCCGCTTATCGTATAAAGAAGCGTGGACTTACCTGAGCCTGACGGCCCCATTATCGATACGAACTCGCCTTCTTCTACTTTAAGATCAACATTTTGAAGTACGTTATTACTCTGCTTATCTATGATATAAGTCTTGCAAAGATCTTTTGTCTCGATGACAGTACTCATTATATTTTCCTCCGTTTTACTATCCTTGAGTGACAGTCTAGAGGAAAACTATTAAAAAATTCCTAAATCGGGAAAAATACGGAAAATTCCGTCTCTTTACTCTCTTCTATATACCTTGTTGCAACGGTCCCGCCAAGCTTACGCGCGATAAATCCCGCTTCATAAAGTCCGAGTCCGTTACCTTCTATATCTTCCGCATTAGATCCTCTCCAGAAGCTGTTAAAGACATATCTTTCTTCAGCTTCGGGCACACGGCTACCGGTGTTACTTACGGCCAGGAAGTAGCCGTCGTCTGTCTTATCTATAGTCACGCCTATCTTCTTACCGTCACCGTATTTAACGGCATTTTCCATAAACTGCGTAAGTATCCTTATTATCCCCGCTCTGTCGCTTCTTATCATCACCTTGCTCTTGCAGTCGACTTCAAAGGGGATCTTAAGTACATGAAGCCTGTTGGAATATTCATCCTTTACCCATTCTTCGATCTCAGACAGATAGAATGCTTCTATCTGCGGCTCGAATTCCACGACGCCCTGTGAGGCGCTTTCTACAAGCTCCTTAACAAGCATTTCGATATCCTGCGCGTTCTTCTCTATCTTATCTGCTACGACGGCATCTTCGGGGTCGGGTATACCGTCCTTCTTATAAAGGCCGCTTCTTATGGCTTCGGAATAAAGCCTTATGTTGGATACGGGAGTCTTGATACCGTGCGCTATGGTGGATATCATGGTCTGCTTCTCTTTCTCTAATGAGCGAAGCTTATTCCTGTCTCCTTTAAGCCTGTCGCTTAGCATATTCATGCCCCAGACATACTTGCCGAAGAACTTCTCGCGGGTCTCGGGGATATGTTCTCCCGTCTCGTTCCTGGCGATCTTCTCGGGATACGAGGACAGCCTGTTAAAAGGCATTAACAGCTTACGGTCTATATATACAAAGTATGCTATCAGTACCACAAAGGCTGCGGCTACTACCGCCTCCGATAATAATATTGCTCTTAAAGGCCTTGTATCTTCGAAATTAAATACTATAAGACCTATAGTCCTGCCTTCTCCTGTTACTGCCCATATGACTTTGTTGTCGCCGTCGGAAGAGATACTTCCCTTAAGATCACCTTCTATCGGGATGAACTCTATGCCGGTAGGGATATTCTCATCTTTGAACTCTCGTCTCCAGGAGTCTTTGTTCTCTCTTATAAGTTCGTCGATCTTTCCGTCTATATCTTCTATATCTTCTGTGTCTTCTGAAAGGTCTTGTTCCAGGCTGTGTACGAATCTGTTAATAAGCGTATTCCTGCTGCCGCTGTCGGACGTATAGATGATCTTCGATGTTATAAGAACACCTGCTCCTAAGAGAAGGAACAGGATAAGTGCAAAGATATACTTTCTTGTGTACTTATTCATTGATCCTTATCTCCGCCGAATCTGTAACCGACGCGCCAGACCGTATGGATATATTCGGGATTCTTAGGGTCCTTCTCGATCTTCTCGCGAAGCCATCTTATATATACGGTTATGGTAGATACGTCAGAATCGCAGTCGGCTCCCCATACCGCGTTGAACAGTGCTTCCTTAGTGATGACTTTCTCAGGATGCTTCATAAAGTAGACAAGGATATCAAATTCCTTGCCGCTGACAGGAAGTGTCTTATCGCCTCTTCTGGCAGTCAGCTTATCGGGATCTACAGTAATATCCTTATAGGTCAGGACTTTGACTTCATTAGCATCATCAGGGTAGCTTCTTCTCATCATGGACTTTATCTTGGATGAGAGGAAAGGAAATGAGAAAGGCTTACCGATATAATCGTCGGCGCCGATATCAAGGCCTAAGATCTTACTGTCCTCATCGTCATTGGCGCTCATCATAAGAACAGGCATTCCCTGCTCCTTGCGGATAAGTCTTAATGTCTCATAGCCGTCAAAGCCCGGGAGCATAACATCTAAGAGCATAAGCTTGAAGCTCTCTTCCTTAAGGCGCAATATGGCCTGCTCACCGCCGGTCTTTAATTCCACGGTATAACCGTCCCTGATAAGAAAATCCCTTATCAGAGCTCCGAGTTCTTCATTATCTTCAACTACAAGGATATCTGTCATACGAGGATTATAGCACAAGCTTCGGGTGTCACCTGTAAAGCAGAAAAGGGATCGCGATTATAAGAAAAAATAAGGCCGGGGCTATCGGCAACAGGGATAGTGCTATGAGCCATTTGATGCGCTCCTTATTACAGATCAAGGATACTACTCCGAATATACTTCCTATAATGCATCCGAAGATGATGCCGCCTGCTATGGCTTCTTCTATCTCAGGCTCACTCATGATCATCATGACCGTAGTTATAACAGGTGCCATAACGGCGCCTATACCGCATATCTTTGATATCAGTTTCCTCATTTATCCTCCGTCTTCTGCTTATAGAGAAGGTGTTACTTGTTTTATACAGCCTTCAACAGCAGATCTTGCCATAAAAGCCGGTCTCTAATGATCATACAATGAAATATGGTGAAATATTGTAAGAAAATGGAGGATCAGGGATATGGATAGAGAAGAACCGGTAAATAGACTTGAAGTAACAAATGATCTGCTTCTTCGGCTTTATGTTTTTTGCTGCACTTCCCGTTGCAAACAATTGCCTTGATTATCTTGCAAGGACAAACATCGCAGAGGAAGCACAGGGCCGTGCATGGGGGCTTATATGATTCATTTCGCAAATGGGATATGTCGTGGCATATGCCGTATCAGGCTTCGCCGCGGATCCTCTCGGAAGTATTACGGGCCTGGGTGTAGGCAGAGGCTCCGCCTACGCCGTTCGGATCGCCGGGATCTGTCTTGTCGTCACCTCTGCCCTGATCCTGCTTATCAAGAGCATCCGCGCTCTCGAACCTGACAATGCGCAGTAAGATACGCACGGGAAGACAGATCTATCCCGGTTATGTGCACTCCCCGCCCATTAACGTTACACTTATCCCTGTTAAAAGGGGGTATAAGATCCAATGAAAAGAAAACTGATTTCTCTGATCCTTGTGTTGAACGCTAAATACATGTCACTAGGATATCCTGCTGACCCTGATTTAATACCATAAACTAGGAAAGCTTAGTATATTTAATACTTGAAATAATGCACTATACCTTTTCCATATAGACAAATACGAGTTCATCCGTAATCTTTTCTTCTTTAAATTTCTTATATCCCATCTTCTCATAAAGCCTAATATTTTCTATGCTTCTTGTGCTCGTAAAAAGTTCAAAACGCTTATTGGGATAATACCTTTCTATCTCGCAAAGAAGTTTTTTACCATACCCTTTTTTCTGTTCATCCGGATGTACCATAAGCTTACCGATATATACAGTCTTCTCATCAGACTTAGAGCGTACCGAGCCTATGATTTTCCCTTTATCGTCGACCATCTTCAGAATTATTCCTTTTTCGAATTCTGCCTCAAGTTCGGATAACGTCTCCTTAAGTGGAGGTATGTCCTTACTTCCAAATAGAGCTGCCTCACTTTGATACGCCAGATATTGAAGATCTAGAATCTCCCGAAGATTAGAATTATCGGCCCTCACAATATTCATATAGATTATTTCCTTTCCGTCCCATGCTTTATACAATCGTATCATCAAGTAAGAAATCTATCACTCCAATGTTAAGGATACCGTTATCATCGTACCATCTCTTACGTATATCATGACGCACTATTATTTTGGGGAACGAATCACCGGTAAGGGAAAATGGCTTATTCTCTATTTCAGATTTCTCATCGGTTCCAAGTGCAAAAGCAGATTGTATATACGTTTTCTTTCCACCTCGAGTAGCTATGAAGTCGATCTCCCGAGCTACCTGAACATTATTTCCGGCCTTACTCTTCTCCGTGCTGTAAACGACACCCACGTCTACTTCGCATCCGCGTATACGGAGATCATTGTAAATAATGTTCTCCATGATATGAGTCAACTCCTGCTGACGGAACCCGATCCTGGCATTGCGAAGACCGATGTCCTCACAGTAATACTTATTGGGATAGTCGAAGTAATTCTTCCCTTTAACATCATAACGCTTACATTCTTCAAACAGATATGCATCCGAGAGGTGATCCATATATGTGGTCACCGTATTATTTGAGACAAGATTTTCTCCGGAGAGCTTTTGTTTGGAGTTCATTGTCTTGGCCACATTATTCGGATTGGTAAGAGACCCAACTGAAGAGCATAACAAGTCAAGCGTTGCTTCAAGAATATCCAAACGTTTTATCTTCTTACGCTCGACGATATCTCTAAGATATACCTCTGAAAACAACGACTTAAGATAAGTCATTTTCGCTGTCTCATCCGGTCTCGTGAGAACCAGTGGCATACCGCCGTAGAAAGCATATTCGTCAAAGGCATCAGCTTTATCCCCGCCAACAGCAGAGTAATATTCTGCAAAGCTTAAAGGATGGACTCTTATCTCATCACTTCTTCCACGAAACTCAGTAAGTATATCACTTGATAGCATCTTGGAATTACTTCCGGTCACATATACATCAAGGTTAGGTGTCGCTTTGAGATCATTAAGAGAATCATAAAAGGTGATCTTCTTGCCATCAGGATTATAAGGATTAGGCACTACATCCGACATCTGTATCTCATCGACAAAGAGATAGAACTGCTGAGTCTTTCCTTCAACAATCTCTTTTACTTTCTTCGCGAGAGCAAGTGGATTTCTATACTCGATATCTTTTGCCGTATCCAGTTCGATAGTAATGATCTGATCAGGAGTAACACCGTGCTCAAGCAAATAATCTCTGAATATCGTTCTGAGAAGATATGATTTTCCACATCTTCTGATTCCGGTAATGACCTTAACCTGACCATCCCACATATACGAGACGATCTTATTCAGATACAAATCACGCTTTATAAGCATATAACACCTCGCAATTGCAAACTTCATCAATTAGTTGCCGTACTTCTCAATAGAAGTATGCGTCATACCATTCGCTAAGTCAATAATCCAATTGAAATCTTAGGCAATTAACTGCCATAGTCTGCAGTAAGCCGCAATTCGGTTTCGGCCGACTCAGTTGCAACCGAATAAAATGCATGTTGCAAAAAGGCCTCCCGTTATCTCTAACGGAAGGCGCTTAGACGTGTCTTTTTGCCAATTCTTATAATTTGGTGGTAAGTTGTTGGTAAATCTTACCTCCAAATGCTCTCAAGCCCTAATTTACAGGCTTTTTACCCGATCGATCTTAGTGCCGGGAACCCTCTTGGAGTAATTCCGCTCGTCGACAGATTCTGTAACTGCTTGTTTTCCTTTCTTCGGCAATTGGTAACAGTTAGTGTTGAACCACAAACCAAGAAAGCTTAGTATATTTTATTCATTTTTTAACGTTCTATCACTTTCCTACTAGTTTTAGAAATTTCTTATCGTTCATTTGCTCATTTGTGATATTCTCAATCGCTCCAACAGATCCGGAATATCATATTTCAATGTTTCAAATACAATATTCAAATCAACATTCCCGTAATCATGCACTAAGCGGTTCCTAAGGCCAATTAGTTCATTCCATGGCAGTTCGTCCGCACTTTCTCTGAATTCACCGGAAAGTTTCTTTGCATTCTCCGAAATCTGGATCATCCTAAATAGCATGGAATCAAGCAAAATCTCGTTGTCATTTAACTCCTGTGCATCCACGTCTTTCATATGAGCGACAATGAATGCTATATCGGCTTTGATCTTGTCCAGATAATATTGATCGTTTTTCGTATTATCCATATATCCTAATACCATCCTTTAAAATCTCGCCTGTCAGCTCCAGATTATCCTTAAGCTGTTCCATGCTTAACACATCAACCTTCTTATGAAGTGCTGTCCTGAGTTTTTCAACCATACCATAAAACTTTAGTCCTTTTACATCTGATGAAATAAGTAAATCTACATCACTTGTTTCCACGGCTTTCCCTTTAGAATAAGAGCCAAACAAAATGCAATAATGAACCGGATACTCTGAAAGTACTTCCTTGCATTTATCTTTTATAAAATCCAACTCCAGGATTCCGTGTTCTTCGTCTATCGGGTTTATGGCACTAAGCCTGTCAATAATATAGTTATATTTTAAAGTGCCGACCTTTTCAGCATCGTTTTCATAAGATTTATATGATCTCAAAGATATACCGAGTATCTCAGCCACCTGCTGCTGAGTTAGTTTCTTTTCTGTTCTCAATTCCTTAATCGCGCTCATATTGCACCTCCGTTATAATTATAATGCAATATTTGCACTTAACAGTCAATAGGAAGTGCAAATATTGCACCTCCTATTTATCTTTCTTCAATCGTAAGCGCTTAATATTCACTGGTTTCAGCATTTGCTTTATTAACCTGTAATGTGAAGTCATCTAAAACCTGATCGATCATATCAAGCATAAATTCAATAAAGATGCTGGAATTACCTGACGTATTACATTTGGCAATCGCATCATAATATTGCTCCTGGAATCGCTCTATCTGGCTTTCTAATGGAATATACTCAAAAACACTTCTCCAACGATATAGCAAAACCGTATGCCAAAGTCTTGCCATAATCTAAAAAAAGCCCCGGCTGTCATAGCCGAGGCTCATCGTTAACTCTCATATTACCCTGAACATTTTCTGTGATACC
>JAILMW010000009.1 GCA_024692235.1 Saccharofermentans sp.
CCTGCTTATATCTTTCTTCTGTTCAGACATATAAAGTCCCCCTCATCTGTCCTGATATTAACGTGAACTTATATCTTATTGCAGAAATCGATGATCTCCTGCTTTCTGGGTCCTACATCCTCCTTATATTCTATCGATGTAAGTCCCAAATGTCCTGCACTTTCTACCTCGAGATGACCGTAGAAGTGTTCTATGCTCCCGATGATCCTCTCGCATTCGGGCATACTCGGTCCGGTTCTCAGGGCGATGGCATAACCTTTCTTCCCGGGCTTAATGGTCGCGTGAGGTTCATGGGTATTACACCAGGGAGTAACTCTGTCTATAAATGATTTATACTGCCCGGGAATATCTGCCCAGTAGGAAGGAGAGACGGATATGATGATATCGGCGTCGTCAAATCTGTTCATTATGTCCCTTATGACCTGTGCGTCGCTCATGACGCAGGATGCCGTATCGTGGCAGGCCCTGCAGCCTTTGCAGAACTTAAAGTCATAGTCGTCTATACAGATGCAACAGGTATCGTAACGGGACTTAAGTTCTCCGTATACGATATTGACTATCTCTGCCGTAGCGCCTGTCCTTACGGGACTGCAGTTGATTATAAGTGCATTCATATCTTATCCCTCCTTAAGATCTTTATTTCCTGATAGTCTACCGCAACGGCCGCTTCTCGTGAACCTTTATCCCTAATGATATAATCAGCATATCAGCAGGATGTAAAGGGGACAGATAAATGGTATTACTTGTTATTGATGTACAGAAGGGCATAACGGATGACAGGCTCTATGCTTTCGATGCATTCAGGAATAACATGAAGAAGCTCATAAGTACTGCACGAATGACAGACGTTGAAGTCATCTTCGTAAGGCACGATGACGGTGCGGGTTCGGGCTTCTCTTCGGGGGACGAAGCCTTTGAGATATATGATGAGATCGTACCTCGTGAAGGCGAGAAGGTATTTGACAAGAAGGTCAACAGCTCTCTTAACGCTGATGTCGGTCTTCTTGAATATCTTTGTAACAGGCATGTTGAGACTCTTATCATTACGGGACTTCAGACGGATTACTGCGTAGACGCGACGGTAAAGAGCGCCTTTGAAAACGGATTCGAGGTATTGATCCCCGCAGGATGTAATTCCACCCGCGACAATGACTATATGGACGCTAAGACTACTTATGAGTTCTATAACAACTCTATGTGGCCCGGAAGATATGCCGAGTGCATATCGGTAGAGGAGGCGATCTCCCGTATGAGAGGCTATATACCCTCTTCAAGAGCCGGTATCGAAGCGTGCGGCCCGCAGCAGATAGAGACAGATAGGCTGATCCTTCGTGCATTTCGCTACAGCGATGCAGATGACATGTTGCGCAACTGGGCTTCAGACGACGATGTGCAGTGGATGTACGGAGAGCCTTCCTACAAGACAAAGGAAGAAGTCCTTGAGCTTCTGGACAGATATATAGGAAGGACACAAAGCGGCTATTACTATCGTTGGGCCGTTGTCTTAAAGGAGAACGGTGAGTGCATAGGACAAGCGGCGTACTTCTTGACGGATGCGGACAACCGTTTTGCGGAGATAGAATACTGTATAGGTACCGCTTTCCAGGGAAGAGGTTATGCTACGGAAGCTACTAAGGCGATAATAGATTACGGCTTCGATAAGATAGGTCTTAACAAGGTTCAGATATGCGTAAGGCCTTCCAATACCGGTTCAAAGAGAGTCATAGAGAAATGCGGCTTCAGGCAGGACGGCGTCCTCAGGGAGTACTTTCTCCGCGACGGCGACTTCGAAGACAGGATGTATTTCTCTATACTTCGCAGTGAAAGATGATGTGTATAATATATTCGTTTATTACATATAAGGTCAGGGGTTATGAAGAGAATACTGTGTTTTGGTGATTCACTCACCTGGGGTTACGACCCCGAGATGAGAGTCAGGATAGACTCCGGATCCAGATGGACGGGAGTTCTGGCAGATAAGCTTCAGGGAGAATCCGTCGTGATCGAAGAAGGTCAGAACGGCAGGACAATAGCTACGGACGATCCCGCGGAGGGCGAGAAGAACGGCATAAGATATATCATCCCGTGTCTGGAGAGTCAAAGCCCTCTGGATGTTATGGTGCTGATGCTCGGCACCAACGATCTTAAGCGTAAGTTCAACTACTGTGCTTCGGATATCGCATGTGAGATGGAGAGATTCCTTCAGAAGGTCATGGCACATAACATGTTCAAGATGCAGGGGAACATGAAGATACTTCTGGTATCTCCGCCTTATGTCGGCGAGAATATCAGGGCATCCTGGCTGGGTGACAGCTTCGGTTACGAGAGAGCAAGGGAAGTCTCCATGGAGCTGGCGCCGTTATACGCGGATCTGGCGGACAGATACGGTGCGGCATTTCTGGATGCTTCAAAGTATGTAAAGGTAAGCCCTTCCGACAGCATACATCTTGATGCAGAAGAGCAGAAAAAGCTCGGAGAAGCCATATTCGCAAAGCTCAAGGAAGAAAAGTACATTTGAATTGATCCCAAGGAGGGTAAAGATAAGCATGGGAAAAGAAAAAAGAAGATCAAAGAAGAGGTTCATACCGTTGATCGTAATAGCGATAATACTGTCGCTGACGGTAAGGATCGGCTTGATCGGAGGTCTCGGGTATGTCGCCATGGAGGAGTTATCCTATAAGTCTTCTCATTCGTCCTCCCGTTCTTCAAAGAAGGACAAGGATAAGGATAAAGAAGACGAAGATGACGAAGATCAGGATGACGACGACGAGGAAGAAGACGAGGACGACGATGACAACGGCGGCAACAATAACAATAACGCTCCTGCCGGATCTGCGAAATGGACGGTACTCGTATATATGTGCGGTACCAACCTTGAGACAGAGAACGGATTCGCTTCACTTGCCTTCGACTGGATGGACGATGAGGCCATAACGGACGATATCAACGTTATAGTCGAGACGGGCGGCACCTTGCAGTGGAATAACGATGATTCATATTTTAACGGTGATGCCGTACAGGATGTCGAGATCCCCGAAGATATGCTCGGAAGGTTCAAGATCGAGCAGGGAGAGGTAATAGATCTCGGAGCAGTGGAGCTTCAGTCCATGGGTTCTGCCGATACGCTGTCAGACTTTATCTCCTGGGGTGTTCAGGCATATCCTGCCGAGAAGTATATGTTCGTAATGTGGGACCACGGGTATGTTGAGCCTTACGGTAACATGGAACACGATGAGATCTTCTATGATGATGAAGCGGGCGGAACGATCAATTCGCTCGAGTCTAATGCGGACGTATCCGATTACTATAACGACTGTCTCAATCTGGATGAGTTAAGACAGGGATTTGAGGACGGAGGTGCTCACTTCGATATGATCGCCTTCAATACCTGTCTCTCGGCATCTATGGAGATCGCATCCGCGGTGGCTCCGTACGGAGACTATATGGTTGCTTCCGAGGAGAGCGTCCCTGCAATCATCGGTCTTCCCATCCAGTACATAACATATCTTGCCGAGAATCCCGACTGCACGGCCGAGGAGCTTGGTAATGAGATACTCTCCCTTTATGAAGAGGAGATCAACGATTATGCCACTCAGTATTCTTCCGATCAGGATATCGCAATGGTATTTTCTATGGGAACGATGTCCATGATCGATCTTTCCGTCATGGAGGAGATAGATTCTCTTATGGGAGAGCTGTGGGAGAGGATCTACTACAGTACATACAATACATATGAATTCTCTGCAGTCATTACCCAGGCTTCCAAGTGCGAGAATTACGGAGCTGACGGTAATGCGCCGGGTAATCTTATCGACTTCAGGTCATTTCTTAGCCGCCTGCTTCCGATCTTCACCGATACGACGGTAGATGATGAGCTCCTCTCTCTTATCGATGAGAATGTAGTGAGCGTGTCGGGTGCTTCCAGGACGGCTTCCTGCGGAATGTCTGTCTATTTCCCTTCTGCTATCTATCCTCAGGCTCTGAGGAGCAATTACGAGTCTATCTTAAGTGCCAACGGCATCACTTATACGGAAGATGAGATGGATCAGATCATCTCCCGTCATCTGGATTATTCGCTGACAGGTTATATCGACAATATCGATTTTATCGACGGATATTACTGGTATGCTGCTTATCTTGAGGTCAGATTCTCGGAATTCTGGACGACTTCCTCGGCAGTATGGTCCAATGTAGATAGCAATGCGGATCCTAACTATGCGAGCCAGACCCAGATAAGTGCCACCGCATCTGCGGAAGTCGAATACAACATACTCTACGATAATAACGGTAACGTAACTTTGGATATCACCTCAGGATCCGAGATGGTGCTTTCAGTTGAAGCCAATGCATGTTATTACAATGCTACCGACAATGCGTATTCTTATACATTGTTCGGTTCCGAGATGGTGTATCCCGATCCTGCGAGCGGTTATTACAACTTCAATCCCAATTGCGAATGGTTCACATTCGACGGACATGTCGTTACGGTCTACATAGTAGAGGACACGGACGATCATACGATCTATGCGACTCCCGCGGATGTCAATGAAGTATGGTCCTTCATATATTTCTACTTCGATAAGGCGACCGGTGAATACTCATTGCTCCATTGTGCGGTCATTGATCCTACTACGGGAGTTGCGACCAACGATCTTTTCACCCTTCAGGACGGTGATACCATCGAGTATATGTACTATTCCGTCATGGCTACTCCCGGATTCAACCCCAGGCTATTCATAAGGGGGCTGTTCGATCCCATCGAGTTTGACGGTGATATTGACATAAGGAAGGATGAATTGTTCGTAGCAGGTACCGGTGAGAAGATCCTTCTTATAAACTTCCTGATCAGGGATTCATTCGGTGAGATCATCGATACCGTAGCAGTTGAGATCGTCTACGGTGATGACAACTCCATCGTGAGTGTACAGGAAGCACAGGGCTATCTTGATTATACGAACCTTTATGAGGTAACCACGGTCTGGGTATGATCAGGTATGAGTCAGTATCGAATACAGCGATAATAATATCGCAAGCAGTATCAGATTGATAACGGTAAAGGCGGGGATATATTTCCCGCCTTTTTCTTCTGCGGGAAGCTTGGCATGGTACTTATAAGTGATAAGACTGGCCATGCTGGCGATCAAGGTTCCGAGGCCTCCCAAGTTGGTACCGATGACAAGAGATCTTCCGTCTTCTGTAAATGCCGACAGGAGCATGGCGGCAGGTACATTGCTTATGAACTGTGACGAGATGACAGCCGTAAGTGCGGGAGATCTGTCGACGACGGAAGAGAGAGCTTCCTTTACTTCCGTGAGCCTTCCTATATTGCCTATGAGGACGAAGAAGAATATGAACGTCAGAAGAAGTGCGTAGTCAGCACCCTTGAATGCTTTGCGGTCGAAGATAAGGATAAAGACGGCAACTACACCCAGCATGATGCCCCAGTGGACCTTGCCGGCTACCGTGAGAACGCAGAGGATAAAGAGCGCTATATATACGATGAGCTTAGATACCTTCGGAGGATCCACTTTCTTCATGCCGCTTCCGGGTTCCGCTTCCTTATTCTTGCACATCAGGAATACCCCGAGAGATATGAGCGCCAGAGACAGTGCGGAATAGGGGAGCATCAGAAGAAGAAAGCTTCCAGGATCCATATCGTAGTGAGTGTACAGATAAAGGTTTTGCGGGTTGCCTATGGGTGTGAGCATAGAGCCTAAGTTGGTAGCAACAGTCATGAAGATCAGTGTGTACATTAGACTCTTATAGTCTTTGAAGGAAGACAGTACCATTATGGCAAAAGGCACCAGTGTCACGAGAGTAACGTCATTTGTTAAGAGCATGCTGAGAAAAAAGCTCATGACTACCAGGAGGATGCTTATATGCCGCTGCCCCCTGATCCTTTTTAAAAGACAGTATGTCATATAGTCGAAGGTACCGATCCTGACGCAGGCGCTTACTATGAGCATGAGGCTTAGAAGGATCGCCAGTACCTTGAAGTTGATGTAGCCTATGTAATCGGCGTCGGGCCTTACAAAAAACACAGACACGACGGCAAGGACCCCGGATATATATAGTACGGGGTCTTTCTTAAGAGCGGATATGATCTTATTCATACTTTAATGCGTTTCTCCTGTATTGACCGGGTGTTATCCCTACTGATTTGCGAAATTGACGGCAGAAGTGCTCGGTGCTATTGTAGCCGCAAAGTTCAGCTATCTCCGAGATGGTGTGCCCCGTGTAGATGAGCCTTTCCTGTGCAAGCCTTATCCTTGCGTTTATGACTTCTTCCATACATGTATTTCCGAAAGTATTCTTGTAGACCGTCTGGAACCTGGTCCTGCTCAGGTTGATCTTGGATGCCATTATGTCTATGGTCCAATCCTTCTCCGGATGGTGCATTATCTCTCTTCGAAGCTCCGTGAACTCGTGGCGGTAGGGAGTGGACTCTATGTCTTCCGCTTCTGTAGACAGCTTGGATATCAGCAGCTCGAAAAGATTCTGAAGAGCCTTGCTCTTCTTCTCTCCGTCGTGGGATTCGCTCTCCCATGTTATGAGCTTAATAAGGTCATGTACGAACTCCGCGTCGGCGGGAGAGAAAGGGACATTCTTCTTGGGGAAGTCGGAGATGAACTTCTCGTCTGACTTGAACCTGATCCAGTCGTTGGTATAGGGTTCGTTGGGAAGTGACGTATAGTACTTTCTGTGACCGGGAGTAAAGAAAACGACTGACTTGGCGGGATACTTGCGAAGTTCGCCTTCTACCCAGAACAAGGCAGGAGTATGTGTATAAATCAGTTGATAGCAGTCGTAACCGCCTCGGCCGTTGCTGGTATCGTAGACAAGACCGTCCTTGTGGGTGTAGCTATAGCCTGCAAACAATACATCAATCATCTTTTACCTCGTATTGCACAAAAAATGAAACAATTGAAAGTCGTTTCTAGTACATAATACTAGTCAATGAACAATAAATCAATTTTAGAGTTTGATAATTCATTGTTGGTATTTATTGCGAGTGATAATTTGAGCGTAAGACGAACAGAATAGAGAAAAATAGTAAAGATCAATCGGAATGATCTTATGGGTATTGAGAGGAAGTAGTTTTATATGAGTACGATGGTCCGTGACATGACAAAGGGCAACACCACGAATCTCCTTTTGGAGTTCGCCGTTCCCATGCTTATCGGTAACATCTTTCAGCAGGTCTATAACGTAGTAGACTCTGCTATCGTAGGTAAATACATAGGCGCTGATGCTCTTGCGGCCGTAGGTTCGACGGGATCCGTTAACTTCCTGTTCTTCTCCGTATGTATCGGAGTCGGAAGCGGTAGCGGTATCGTGGCATCCAGATACTTCGGAGGCAAGGAGCACGACAATGTTAAGAGAGTAGTTGCCAACAGCTGCTACATCATGATGATCGCATCCTTCATCATGGCTCTCCTGGGATTCATCCTCTCGGGAGCGGTGCTTCATATCCTTAATACACCTGCGAACATCTTCTCTGATGCTGCAATGTATCTTCAGCTCATGTGCCTAGGTATTCCCCTCGTAGGACTCTTTAACTACGGTTCATCGATGCTCAGAGCTCTGGGTGATTCCAAGACACCCCTTATATTCCTGCTGGTATCCTGCTTCGTTAATATCGGTCTTGATTACCTCTTCGTAGTCGAGTTCGGAATGGGTATCAAGGGTGCTGCGGTAGCAACTCTTATCGCACAGGCGATCGCAGGTATCGGATGCCTTATCTTCTCTTACATTACCAATGAATACTTCAAGATCGAGAAGGAGCTTAGAAGCTTCAACTTAAGGATCATCAAGGAATGTGTTAGGATGGGCTCCATGTTAGCTCTTCAGATGGGCATGATCGCAGTATCCTGCATCGCTCTTCAGAGATATGTAAACGGATTCGGCTCTACCGTAGTAGCAGCGTTTACCGCTACCGGAAGGATCGAGCAGATCATCCAGCAGCCCTATAACTCCCTTGGTATGGCTATCTCCACTCATGCAGGTCAGAACCTCGGTGCAGGTAATCACAAGAGGATCAAGGAGGGATTCAATAAGGGCCTTCTTATCGCATTTGTTTTCTCCGTTCTCATGCTTCCCGTTATGCAGTTCTTCGGTGAGCAGATAATAAGCATCTTCGTAGACGAGCAGGAAGTAATTGCTCTCGGAGCAAAGGGCCTTCGTATCACAAGCGTATTCTATTTTGCACTCGGATCCATATATGTCAGCAGAGGTATCTTGAACGGTATCGGAGACGCTGCCTTCGCTTTCATCAACGGCTTCGTAGAGATGGTCGGAAGGATCCTTCTTCCCGCACTCCTTGCAGGCTCACTCTTCGGAGTATGGGGCTTATGGCTCTCGGGCGGACTCACATGGTTTATAAGCGGCCTGTTCGCCGTCATCAGATACCGCGGCAAGCTTTGCCGTAAAGATGAGGGAATAGTGAGCAAGCTGCATAACAGCCTCCGTAAAGAAACAGCCTGACTTGAGGTCAGGCTGTTCTTTTAACGGGTGTTGAAAAAATGGTATTCAGTAATATTCTTTAAGCTGCTTCGATCACCAGATCGTCAAGGTAGAAGGGGCTCATGTCTGAGCTCTCCCAGTAGACCTGAAGATAAGATAATCCCTCGGGTACAAGATATTCGCCTTCGACATATACCCACTCACCGGAAGATGTATCGACTTCTTCGATGTGAGGCCATGTGCCTTCGATGTCTGCAGTGAAGCTTACTGTCTCTGCATCTGATCTTATGGCAAATGAATAGTGGATAGTCGTACCTGAGAATCTCGTTACGTCGATGCAGTAACCGTCATAGGAAGCATCTCCGCCGGAATTCTCGAGGCAGTAATCGCCACTGTAGGCATCTCCTACTATAGTCTGCGTAGCGCTGTAGCGTGGAGCACCAATGAATTCCTGATCCTCGTAGTCTTCGGAGATGGATGAGAGGTCTGTCTCTACTTCAACATAGTCATCGGGGATAGTGATCTCATCGCCCGTGATCGCACATACAACGCCTTCAAAAGCGGGCTTGGGCTCGATGTTACCCGTGAAGAGAAGAGGCTGGTTGGAAGATCTCCAGCTCATGTCATCCGTAAGGCCCCAGAATGTGACGCACTCGATGGGAGTTCCGTTGTCCTTAGCCTCTATTATCGCCTCGAAGAGTCTTTGCATATAAACGCCCTGATCGTAGAGCGGGTTAGCTGAGGCGGGAGCATTGACATCAAGTTCCGTGATGTGGACGATTACTCCGAGTTCTTCGACATATGTGTTCATGGCATCGATATATGCTTCGGGAGTTACCATGTTGCTTATGTGGCTCTGCATTCCGATACCGTCGATATTGCCTGCTTCTGCAACGGGTCTCAGCATTTCGAGGATAACTTCCTGCTTGGATGTGTAGTACTCGTTGTAGTCGTTATAGAAGAGGAGGACACCTTCGGGAGCGTGTGCTCTTGCGAACTCAAAAGCCTTCTCTACGTAGTCGTCACCGATTATCTCTCTCCAGTAGCAGTCACGCATGTCGCCGCTGTTGTCATCTGCTGCTTCGTTTACAACGTCCCAGGCATATATGACACCGGGATAGTTCTCTTCGCAGTAGGACATTACAGCATTGATGTAGTTCTCCATTCTCGTGAGCATGAGATCTCTGTCGGCAAGCTCTCCGTCTACGTCGTAGTTCTCATAGAAGAGCCAGGAAGGAGTCTGGGAATACCAGATGAGAGTATGTCCTCTCATGGCGATGCCGTTATCCATGCAGTACTGAAGGATGGGATCGGCCTTGGAGAAATCAAGTGCGGGGCACTCGTTGTATGTTTCCGGATCCGCGAGAGTAGTAGCTGCATCGAGAACGTTCTCGGGCTTTAACTCATTCTCGGGAGTAACGGAATTGAACTCTGTGTTAAGAAGTGTAAGGAACTCCGGGTTGGGATTGTCGATAACGGAGACGGGAAGACAAGTTCCGACTCTGAAATAATCTGCATAGAGCTCCTTCAGGGAGTCGTATCCGGAAGGATCGCAAAGCTCTGCGGGAGGAGTGTTCGTCAGATCGTTGAACTCGCCTTCTACGCTTACCTTCATGGAGTTGACCGTGATATCCCTGACGTCGGAAGCTTCGATGTAGACTGCGCAGTCTGATGCGTTGGCGGGGATGGATACCGTTCCCGTGATGTTGCCGAATACATTTGCGGATGTAGTACCTTCGGCTATGGTCACGTAGGAAGTGTTGCCGTAGATATTGTATCTCAAAGTAAGTCTGACCTGGCTGTTGGCGCTGGCTACATTGGCGGTCGCCTTGATAGTGTTGCCCCTGAAGTTCTCACAGGGGATCTCGATACCTGCATTGCTCGCCTGTCTTGCAGTGATGTTAGCCATGTTGCCTTCAAGATCGACTTCGCACTCGCCGTTGATCTGCCAGAAGTCCGTTGTTCCGTCGAAATTCTCTTCGATGGAGAGGAGGATCTCATCCGTTTCTTCGGATTCTGTCGCGGTGATGTCGATCGACGTCGTAGTCGATGTCTGCGATGCTTCCGCAGGCTGGCCACACGCAGAAAAAAGCATTGAGCCCGTAAGCGCCAATGCCGCCACGTAAGGTTTTTTCTTCTTCATTTCGTAACCTCCAGTGAAGTATAGTGTTTCACTCCTTGATTGTCGCACAGTTGAATAGCATAAAAAACCCGACAAAAAACAGTGATATAATCCACTATATGGGTGGAAATACGTTTTTTATCGGGTTTGAACCCGCCTTTATGGAATGGCTTCAGTCACACCTGGGTACAGCAGGTGAATACGTCGCCGTATTCTTTACCATGCTGTCCGAACCGATGGTGGTCATAGCGGTCATGTGCTTCCTTTACTGGTGCATAGACAAAGAGCGCGGAAAGAAGATCGGAGAGATGCTGGTGCTGGCTACCGTCATCTGCCCTCTGCTTAAGAATATCTTCCTTCGAAGAAGGCCTTATATGGTACATCAGCAGATAAGGTGCATAAGGCCTCCCGAGCCGGGGCAGCCTCTTAACGACATAGCTGTTCAGGGATATTCTTTCCCAAGCGCCCATTCTTCCAACGCGGCCGTTATGTTCACTTCCTTTTCTAAGTTCTACGACCATAAGATCTTAAAAGTATTAGCCGTAGCAGCTCCCATTCTTGTGGCTTTATCCAGAGTTGCTCTGGGAGTTCACTATCCTACCGATGTCCTTACAGGTCTTGCCGTGGGTTATATAAGCGTATTCCTTATCCTTTTTATGCACAGCAAAGTAAAGAATAAGAGCACACTTCGTGTCATTATCCTTATATTATCCTTAGTGGGATTTATCTACTGCAGGACGGAGGACTACTATACCTGCATAGGAACGCTGGCAGGCCTTTATCTGGCGATCCCCTTTGAGGAGCATTTCGTAAAGTTCGAGAATACGAGAAAGCCTCTTCCCATGGTCTTAAGGTATGTGATCGGACTGGGATTGTACTTCGGTCTCGGCGTCATTCTTAAGATGCCTTTCGACAAAGCTTTCCTGGAGTCCGGAACTCTCGGAGCGCTGTCAGTAAGAGCCGCAAGGTATTTCATTATCGTATTTCTTCTTATTGGCGTTTATCCCTTATCCTTTAAGCTTTGGGAGAAGAAGGCATGAAGAAGCTCGCCGTAGCCTTAAGCACCATGTTCCTCTTCTCGGTAGCATGTCAGGCAGCTCCTCAGGAGACAACTACGATAGCGACAACGCAAGCGACTACTGCCGCCGTAACCCAAGCGGTAACTCCCATTCCTACTGAGATCCCCTATGTATTCATGCCCTACGAAGGGAGCGAAGAAGCGCAGGCGATCTTAAGCGGCATGTCTTTGGAAGAAAAGGTATACCAGATGTTCATGGTATCCCCCGAGCAGCTTACGGGCACCGACATATACGAGTACGATACCGAATTTAACGATGTTACAGAAGCAGCAATAGCGGCGCATCCCGTAGGCGGAGTCATATTCTTCGGAGGCAATATAGTAAGCCCCGAGCAGATCACGGAATTCGTGTCAGCATATCAGGAAGCATCCGATATCGGCCTTTTTATCGGCATCGACGAGGAGGGAGGAGACATAACAAGGATCGCCTCCAACCCCGCATTCGACGTGCCCGTATTCCCGCCCATGGCAGAGCTCGAGGGAGAAGATGCCGCATATGACGCAGGGAATACAATAGGAAGCTACATACAAGGCTACGGCTTCAACCTGGACTTCGCTCCCGTCTCCGACGTCAATTCCAACCCCGACAATACCGTTATAGGCAACAGGGCTTTCTCGAGCGACCCGCAGGAAGCGGCAGTAATGGTCTCCGCCGCGGTTCGAGGCTTTAACGACAGCGGAGTATTCTGCACCTTAAAGCACTTCCCGGGACATGGTGACACTGTAGCTGATACACACTTTGAGACGGCATCCGTAACAAGGACCTATCTCGAAATGCAATCCTGCGAGCTTATCCCCTTCGCCGCAGGTATAGAAGCGGGGGCAGACTTCATAATGGCGGCTCATATAACAACGCCTAACGCAGATCCTACGGGACTTCCCGCATCGCTTTCCTACTTCTGGCTCACAACGACCTTAAGGTACGACATGGGCTTTACGGGGATAATAATCACCGACTCCATGACCATGCAGGCCATTACGGACAACTTCACGCCCGAACAGGCCGCGGTTGCAGCAGTCTATGCAGGCAACGACATCATCTTAATGCCGCAGGACTTGGAGGCAGCCGCTCAGGGCATAGTTGAAGCGGTAGAGAACGGTACTATCCCCGAAGAGCGTATAGATTCAAGCGTTCTTCGTATCCTCGATAAGAAGATACAAGGCGGCATCATCTGAAGGTTTTTGTAAAAATCTCTTTTCTGATACAAAAAATATGTTATAATCAATACTCGACAGCGGAATACCGCACATCTATATTCGGCATGGAGATGTACCCAAGAGGCCGAAGGGGAGGCTTTGCTAAAGCTTTAGGCGGGGCAACTCGCGCGAGGGTTCGACTCCCTCCATCTCCGCCAAGACCCGTAGACTTAGTGTTTACGGGTTTTTTGTTGCCGTAGATCAACTGTCGATGTATAAGGAATCGCAGATGTTCGTCGGTATTTGTGGTAAGAGGTGTCAAAAGTTCGTCCGAAAAAATGTATTGTTATTTGTATTTTCGTCCGAAAAAATGTAAAATCATAGTGCGGAGGCGATACTATGGATAGATTAGCGTATGGAAAATTGGTTGAGTGGAAGAATAGTAACAATAGAAAACCTCTTATATTGAATGGCGCCAGACAGGTCGGGAAAACATGGCTTCTAAAGGAATTCGGATCCGGAGAATATGAGAGTGTTGCATATATAAACTGTGACGAAGATGAGACTATAAAGGGAGCTTTTACTGACTTTGACACAGAAAGATTGGTACGAGTGTTTTCTGCTATTTCCGGTGTGGCAGTCAAACCGGGCAGTACGCTTGTTATATTGGATGAAATACAAGAAGTTCCTCTGGGATTGACCGCGCTTAAATACTTTTGTGAGAATGCTCCGGAGTACCATATAGCAGTCGCAGGAAGTCTGCTTGGTATTGATATACACCAGGGAACGGGATTCCCGGTTGGCAAGGTTGATGAGATCGATCTTTATCCGCTTTCATTTAAGGAATTCTTAATGGCGCTCGGTAAGGACATCCTTATTGATAACATGGAATTACATCGATGGAACGAACTGTCATCTTTATCACCGACTTTTATTGAATTGTTGCGCCAATATTATTATGTTGGCGGAATGCCGGCTGTTGTTAAGTCTTATGTTGATGAGCAGGATATCTTTAAGGTTAGAAGGATACAAGATCAGATCCTGTCAGATTACAGGCGTGATTTTTCCAAACATGTTCCTGCGGATATCCTTCCTAAAGTGAATATGGTATGGGACTCTATTCCTGCACAACTCGCAAAGGAGAATAAAAAATTTATCTATAGCGCTGTAAAAAGAGGCGGTCGTGCTAAGGAATTCGAAAATGCTATCCAGTGGCTTGTTGATGCGGGTCTGGTATATAAGGTCCTTCGAGTATCAAAGGCAGATAAGCCCTTAAAGTTTTATGAGGATCCGGGAGCATTTAAATTGTTCATGTTGGATCTTGGGTTGCTTGGTGCACTGTCTGATGTAGATTCAAAAGATGTTTTAGTTAACAATACAGCGTTTACAGAATATAAAGGTGCTTTTACTGAGCAGTATGTATTACAAGAACTGAAGTCGACAGATAGAAAAATATATTATTACTCCAAAGAACGTTCGGAACTTGAACTGGATTTTATCATTCAAAAATACTATGTTTATCCGATCGAAGTAAAAGCCGAAGAAAACTTGCGCGCTAAGAGTTTAAAGTTAACATATGATGAAAATAACAGTTTAAGACCGATTAGATTTTCTATGGCTGATTATAGAGAACAGGAATGGATGGTTAATATTCCGCTATATTTGGTCAGCGAATGGTTTGAATCGGCAGAATAAAGCAAGATAGCGGCCCGTAAACATTTCGTTTACAGGCCACAGTCTCGTTATTCTATTCTTATCTTCTCGATATTATCGATAATGCATTTCGTCATCTTTCTGTTTGTTTCATAGAGTTCTTGGTATCGATCTTTGTCAGCGAAGTAAGCTGTGGAGATAAACTGATTTGCAAGGATGATGTAAGGCACCGCCTGCTTTTCCTCTTCGGTGAGCCTTACTACGGAATCATATCCTGCGATCATCTCTTTCATAACGCTTATCCATTTCATGAACTTGTCGCTGTTACCGTCTTCGAAAGTCTCGGACAGTATAGCGGTAGCAGCATAACAAGGATCGAAGATCCTGACGTTCCTCTCACTCAATTCAAAGTCGATGAATCCCCATTTATCATCAGCTACGATGATGTTGCTCGGATTCGGATCTCTGTGGATCACCTGTCTCGGAAGAGACTTGTAGAGGCCCTCGAATTTCTCTAGAAACTTCTTCGTGAAGTCATCGTTCAGCTCAAGTTCCGATGAGATCTTCGGCAATGCCAATGACTTGACTGCATCGTAAGTATCAACTTCGTCTGTTGCCGTATCTACAGTAGAGAGTGCTTTATCGAGCCAGCCGATGATCTCGCCTGTATACCTAGCTTTCTTCTCATAATCATCCAGATACAGTTTGCCTGCCATTACTCTTTCTCCGTCGATCTTCCGGCTGAGGGTAAAGTAGAGTTCGCCTTCCTGTACGTATTCTCTTCCATCCTTAGTCGGAATGATCGTCGGTGCGGATAATCCGACGTTGTTAAGAGCTTCGGATATCTCGATCGCTTTCTTCGTATTGCCGAGATTAGCTGTGTACTTGATCACATATTCATCACCGACAAACTTGGATGTATCGCTTATCTCTCCTGTCTCAGGGAATACGATATCAGAGACTTTCTGATCCTGAAGGTCCCAGTTAGAGAGAACTTCCGTGATCAACTTATGATTTACCATAATGTGTTCCTCCTGTAAGATATTGATCTTGTAAGGCTTTTTGGCCTTGAACTTACGAAGGTACTCTGACGGTGTATAGCCGGTCTCCCGAACGAAGGATCTGTAGAACCCCGAATACGTATCAAAACCGTACTCGAATGCAACGTCACTTTTCCTGCATCCTGTTCCGATCTCGTATATCGCATTAAGAAGCTTTCTTCTCAGGATATACTGCATTATAGGAAAACCTACGGAATCCTGAAATATCCTGTAGAAATGGAACAGTGAATAACCCGCTTCCTGAGAGAGCATCTCTGCGTCAATCTCATCCTTAAGGCTCACTTCGATCTTATCCAATGTATTCTGGATACAGTCCTTATACACTCTGGTACCTCCTCTTTCTCAATTTCTTGCAGCTGCAACAAGTTTATGATAGCTCATATGCTACTCGAAAACATTTCCTGTTTTGCTGTGTTTTAAGCGGTGGAATCTTGAGGTCAAAAAACTTGACCTCAAGATAGTGCGTGACCGTTCGTTCCCCTCTAAATACGCTATATATCGGATATTGAACTAATACGCAAGACCCGTAGACTTAGTGTTTACGGTTTTTTGTTGCGGATTTTTCGTTGAAAAGTCATACTAATAGAACAACGAGAGTTTTTGTTTGTAACTTCAAGGGAGGATGTATCACAGTGGACAGATACGAATACATTAAGTGGTATGTCAAAGACTTTCACGGTGAGTACGCTCCCTTGCTCTTTTATGAGGTAGATAAGGATCAGGAGAGATATGCCACAAGAATGGCAGAAGTATACGATGATTACAGTATAAAGCAGGTAATTGACAGTGGCAGTGCATTCGTGACAGAAGCACCCATTCCAACAGTTAGTGATATCAAAACAGATTCGGATTATTTTGCAGAACTAATCTCCAGAGAAGAGTTTGATGCTGTATACAACTCGAGCAGATATGATGGGAGTATATTATTCCCTCGTTGATTTGTTTCTCGTTATCAGGTTATTTCATTATTTCAAAAGAGCAATACTTACATCGATAACTTGAAGTCACAAATTGTGACTTCAAGTTTCCTAAGCTCATTAGATTGTTTTGGAGTACTTATATGTGAAGTGGTGTAATTCTTGCAGGCTACAGCAGGTACCTGACGCGGATCGTCATGCCGGACGGGCAAGGTAGTATCCTTGATAAAGATCTACACCCAGGCCGCGAAGGTATTCAAACTCCTCTTTTTCTTCGATCCCCTCGGCTACGACCATGATGCCTTTCGAATGAAAAAGGGACACCAGATTTTTTACATTCTCCTGTTTCTCGCTTATATGATCGATTCCTGATATCATTTCTCTGTCAAGCTTTACGATATGAGGTGACATGCGTTCTATCAGTTCAAGATCATTGATCCCGGAGCCGAAATCATCGGCCGCCAGCAAATTGTCCATGCTTCTGACCGATCTGCTCTTTTCTGTCCAGTGTTCAGACGAGAAATACGGATATTCCAGATTCTCAATGATCATCAAGCCGCGGATCTTCTCTCCGAAATAATCCAGGAACACATCTGCTTCTTCCTGCTTCATGCAATCTGAAGGGAAGGAATTGATAGCGACTCTCTGCTTATATCCTCTCAGGAAATATGCCTGCATCGCTCCGAAGAAAGTAGCTACTTCAAGAACGTGAAGCTTATCTTGTTTGGCGTATTCCGCGATAAGATCGGTCACCGTCATGTCGGCGGGGCGCATAAGGGCCTCCCATGCATAGACAGTTTTACCGTCAGGAAGGAATATCGGCTGGAATACGTAATTGATCGACAATTCCCTTAGTGCCTTTAAGATATCCGGATCTAATGGTAAGTGGTCAAAATTGATCATCTTTTATCTCCTTATCTTTTCAGCTCCGGATGCTTCTCGTAAAACTGTCGTTTATCTTCGTACATCCGCTCATCAGCGATCCTCAGGGCCTGTCTTACGTTTGATCTGTTGTCATCGTAGCACTGACCAATGGCAAAACAAACGTGTTCGTATTTCTGTGAAGCCTTTCTTATTGCTTCAACACGTTCATTGAGTTCTTCTTCCGTTATGCCGGTTACGATGATAGTAAACTCGTCTCCGCCTGCACGGTAGATCTCAGCCGTGTCAAAAACTTCTTCAAGAACTTTGGCAGCATTCTTCAAAAGGATATCACCTTCGTTATGGCCATATTGATCATTTACTCGTTTCAATCCGTTAAGATCGGCGAAGATCACGCCGACGGAATTGCCGGAAACAGTGTTTTCCGTACATATCTTATCGACATAATTGTTCATCTCGTTTCTGTTCATGACACCTGTCAGGATATCTTTTGAACTGAGGATCTTCAGACGGTCCATAAGCAGATTGTTGCTTATGGCGGAAGCAAGAATGGACGCAGTGGTCTCAAAGGTCTCTTTGATGCTGGTAGCTTTTTGGGCATCGTAGTTCATCGCCCATATATAGCCGAGCAGTTTATCTCTGAACTTCAGCGGGAACAGTATGATGTTCTTTCCGTGGGCGGAAGTGAATGACTCATACCATATAGGATTTCGTTCCTTTACGACGTCCATATCGTGCTCGTCTTTTACGACAAGACAGTTGCTGCCTGCGATCAGGTCTTTCCAGCTGTCAGCTATATCGTAAAACCCGTCATCATTATAGTTGTTCATTGAAGTCAGGTCAGTGTTTTCAGCAAGCGCTTCGCACAGGACTGAGCATTTCCTTTCGAAGGAGTCCATGAGCAGAATGCAGCAGTGCTCGGCATCGAACATATTCCTGATATCATGTATGACGTCACTCATCATTTCGTCGAATTCTTTTGCACTTCTAAGTTGCAGGCATATCTTGATGACGTTGGATGTGACATCAGCGGGAAGTGATGACATTCTGTCCAGATCAGCTTCAAAGTTTATTTCCATGGTATATGTGCAAAAGCAGAGATTGCCTTCTTCATAAGCAACGGGGAGGAATGTCATATTGAACCAGACGCCCTGTATCCTGTCAGCTGTGGCATACGAACTGAGGCATCGCTTTTCAACTGCTGCTTTGTAGCAGTACTCTTCAAAATTCAGGTCTCTTGTTAAGTAGTTTGTATATTCCTGATTGGGGGTAAACTTTTGGATCAGCAATTCAGCTCCCGGAGCAGGATTTTCAATGGAATCTATATAAGTCTTATTACCTGTGACAATACGGAACTTACCGCGTTTCCCGTTCCCGAGATTCTCTACGGATACGATGCACGTCATAGCTCCAAAGCCGTCTACGTATTTTTGAAGATCCATATGCAGTTTCCTCCTGATATCATAGAACTATTTTATCAGTCAATAAATGAACACAGGTATATGGATTGTTAATATTCTTTGATCGATGTTTCTAATCCGTAAATTTATCGGGCTGCGGCGAAAAGTATTACACCTCCAATTGATAATACTGCGATATTATGGTCATCAGTCGTAAATATATTCCTCGAACTCGAAATCATCTATACCGATAACACTGTCGGTGCTGTTCTGCCAGTCATGGAAGATGATCTCGCCGGTTTCAGGATCATACTCAGTGCACCCACTACTTGTATACGGTCCGCAATTGAATTCACCCTTCTCGATCACGCCATTGTTGTTTCTGTATATGAATACCCTCAGGGCGCCGTCTGCACTGTATTGGCAGGGACAGATTATCTCTTCGATACCGTCTCCGTCCAGATCTTCGGGATAAAACCGCGGGGCGTCAGCATTGAAGCCGAACTGATTGGCTATCGCCTGATCGTCTTCGTTATAGAGTATCCAATTGAAATGGTTAGGGCTGATGTTCTCACCTACACAGTAACAGTTCTGAAATCCCATTACATCATCATAGGGAATCACGATGTCGGCGGGGGCGTTAGGATCAGTTGTTTCCATAGTAGCGGATGAAGTTTCTTCTGTCTCTTCCTCGTTGACGGTCTGTCCGGAAGTTTCGGCAGTGCTCTCTTCGGTCATCTCTTCTGAAGAAATCTCAGCTTCGCTGGCGATCGTCTGCGGGGTTTCTTTTGCACACGAACAGACGGATAATAAAAAACCGATGCTCAGGAATAAGCTGACAGGTAGTTTATAGCGTTTCATATAATATCTTTCTCCATTATCTCTATACGAGAAGAGTATATTGCTCCCGAAAAAGATCTATATCACGGTTTTGCGGCTTTTTTAGGGTATTGTTGATCACACAGGCCTTACGAATCCCTCTCCTCGAAGAGATATTTCTTCGGAAAGCTTCCTCGAGGTAATGAAGCGCTGAGCTTAGATGAGTATCCGGAGTTTGTTCTTTGACTCGGGGAATGGTGTTCTGCTAACAATATTGAGTATCGTTGGAATATTGAACCACCATTTTTCGAGAGGTTTGAAGTTAGCATAAAAAAGA
>JAILMW010000017.1 GCA_024692235.1 Saccharofermentans sp.
TTCATCTTGGGCATGGATCCGTTCTTATCGAGCATGTTGGCTCTTGAAGCGGTACCTACGAGAGTTCCTATAGTATCGAACATATCGATTATGCAGAATGTGATTATAAGTGTTACTACCGTGAACCAGCCGATCTTTGCAAAGCCTGCGAAGTCGAGCTTAAAGAGAGTAGCATCTGCAAGATCTGCAAAAGGAGGAACAAAAGAAGCAGTCTTAAGGCTCTCAAAGGGGTTAGTTCCGAAGAAGATACCTTCTCCTGCCCAGTAGAAAACTGAAGCAATGAGCATGCCGTAAAGGACTGCACCTTTGATCTTCTTGTGGGAAAGAGCAACGATGACAAAAAGTCCGATGAACATCGTAAGGACGGTAAGTACCATCATACCGTAACCTGTTCCCATCGTATCCTTAGCGGAAGAGGCAGTAAGGGAACCGAAGAAGTCACGCATGGCAAAGAACTGATTGGAAGATCCGTCTTCGTTAAATACGAATACTCCAGCGTTGGAGCCGAAGCCTATGTTCATGAGCATAAGACCTATAGCAGGACCGATGCCGAGGCGTACACCCAGGGGGATAGCCTGAACGATCTTCTCTCTTACGTTAAAGATGGAAAGAAGGATAAATACGATACCTTCTACGAAGATGATTACAAGGGCACTTCTGAAGGACTCAAGATAAGTCATGCCCGTCATCATGGCAATATTAGCCGTAACGAGAGCAAAGAAACTGTTAAGGCCCATACCGGGAGCCATAACGAAAGGCTTGTTGGCCAGAAATGCCATACAAAGGGAACCTATGGCAGAAGCTATACATGTGGCAAGGAATACTCCGTTCCATAAGCCCTGTCCTTCAGCTCCGAAGTTGGTAAGAAGATTGGGATTCAAAGCGATGATATACGCCATCGTCATGAATGTGGTAAGTCCGGCGATCACTTCAGTGCGGACTGTCGTTCCGTTCTGCTTTAATTGAAACAGCTTTTCCATTCATACACCTCCGTTTTGTTTCAGTGGAAACTGATACCTTGATATTAATCAAGTAAGATGCAGATTGCAATTCAAAAGACTTGATGAGTATAAGAGATAAACCTTTCGCGGAATTGACGCAGTAGGTAAATGGTGTTAGTGTTTATGGACGTATGAGAAGAGTTATAAGGACTGCAACGATCGATGATCTACAAGATATAACGGAAGTGGAAGCTTTGTGCTTTCCTGCTGCCGAAGCGGCTTCTTCCGAAGACTTTAAGAAGAGGCTTCTTGTCTATCCCGAGCATTTCGTGCTGGTTTATGAAGATGACAGGCTCGTATCCTTCGTAGACGGCATGGTGACGAATACTCCCGATCTCGAAGATATAATGTACGAGGATGCTTCTTTGCATGACCCTGAAGGTAAGTGGCAGATGATATTCGGTGTTAATACCATACCCTCTTGCAGGAAGAAGGGATATGCGGGAATGCTTATACGTAAGCTTATAGATACGGCAAGAGAGCAGGGTCGGGAAGGGCTGGTTCTTACCTGTAAAGAGGAGCTTATCTCCTATTATTCGAAGTTCGGTTTTGTTAACGATGGCTTAAGTTCGTCTTCTCACGGAGGCGTTATCTGGTATCAGATGAGACTTACCTTTGATAAGAATTGACAATAAGATAGAATAAACCTTAATTGAGAGGAAGATTATATGATCACAAGAGACGAAGCATTCACATTACTTACCAAATATAACAAAGATCCCTTCCATATACAGCATGCGGTGACGGTTGAAGAAGTCATGAAATGGTATGCAAATGAATTGGGATATAAGGACGAAGCGGAATACTGGGGCATAGTAGGTCTTCTTCACGATATAGACTTCGAGCTCTATCCTGACGAACACTGCATAAAGGCTCCCGAGCTTCTTAAAGAAGGCGGAGTAAGCGACGATATAATTCATGCGGTATGCTCCCACGGCTACGGTATTACGGTAGGTAACGGAACTACGATCGACATAGAGCCGACAAGAGAGATGGAGAAGGTCTTATTTGCAGCAGACGAGCTTACGGGACTTATATGGGCCGCAGCTCTAATGAGACCTTCTAAGAGCACAAAGGATATGGAGCTTAAGTCTTTGAAGAAAAAGTATAAGAGCAAGGGCTTTGCAGCAGGATGCTCAAGAGAAGTAATAGAGCGTGGCGCAGATCAGCTCGGATGGGACCTCGATAAGCTCTTGACCGATACATTAAAGGCAATGGCAGAGACTGAAGATATCATCGCATCTAAGCTTTGAGGAACCGTATATGGATGAGATCAATGCAAAATTAAAGGTATTACAGGATTATCTTAAGGAATTGGGAAGCGTTGCCGTAGCTTTCTCTTCGGGAGTTGATTCCACGTTCCTCCTTAAGGTTGCAAAAGACGTTCTGGGAGATAATGTGGTCGCCGTTACTGCAAGATCCTGCTCTTTCCCTCAAAGGGAACAGGATGAAGCAAGATCTTTCTGCGAGAAGGAAGGTATCAGGCAGATCGTAGTAGAATCTGAAGAGCTTGATATACCGGGCTTTAGGGATAATCCAAAGAACAGATGTTATCTTTGTAAGAAGGAACTTTTTGAGAAGATGCTTGAGATCACTCGCGAGAGCAGCATCTCATATGTAGTCGAAGGTTCCAATATGGACGATAGCGGAGACTACAGACCGGGGCTTCAGGCTGTAGCGGAACTTGGTATCTTAAGTCCTCTTCGTTATGCAAAGCTTACTAAGGAAGAGATAAGGACTTTATCTAAGAAGATGGGACTTCCTACCTGGGACAAGCCTTCTTTTGCCTGCCTTGCATCAAGGTTCGTATACGGCGAAAGGATAGATGAGAAGAAGCTTGGTATGGTGGATAAAGCAGAGCAGCTTCTTATCGATATGGGCTTTTATCAGGTAAGAGTAAGGATCCACGGCGATATGGCAAGGATCGAAGTACTTCCCGAAGAATTCCCCAAGATCATGGAAGAGAAGAACCGCGAGAAGATAGTTACGACGCTGAGATCCCTCGGATTTTCCTATGTTACAATGGACCTTACGGGCTACCGCACGGGCAGCATGAACGAGACACTTGATATAAAAGAGAAGTAATATGCTTAATCAGTTTTCGAGAACAGAACTACTTATAGGTAAAGAAGGAATGGAGAAGCTCGCTTCTTCAAGAGTTGCAGTATTCGGCGTCGGAGGCGTAGGCGGATATACCGTAGAGGCTCTTGCCAGAAGCGGCGTAGGTGCCATCGATCTTATAGACGATGACAAGGTATGCCTGACAAATATCAATCGTCAGATAATCGCAACGCGTAAGAGCGTAGGTCAGTATAAGGTAGATGTAGCGCAGGAGAGGATCAACGATATAAATCCCGACTGTGTAGTCCGTACTTATAAGACATTCTATATGCCGGATACAGCATCGCAGTTCAACTTCAGCGAATATGACTATATCGTGGATGCCATAGATACGGTAACCGGTAAGCTGGAGCTTATAGTTCAGGCAAAAGCATGCGGCACTCCCATAATAAGCAGTATGGGCGCAGGTAATAAGATGGATCCTACGGGATTTGAAGTTACAGATATCTATAAGACATCCATCTGTCCTCTTGCCAAGGTCATGAGAAGAGAATGTAAGAAGAGAGGCATTGAATCTCTTAAGGTCGTCTATTCCAAAGAGCCGCCTATAACACCTCTTGAAGATATGGCAATAAGCTGCAGGACTAACTGTATCTGCCCTCCGGGAGCCGAGAGGAAATGCACTCAGAGAAGAGCGATCCCGGGCTCTAACGCATTCGTTCCTTCGGTAGTCGGACTTATTATCGGAGGCGAAGTTATAAAGGATCTTGTAGGGTACAAAAAGATCTGACAGGCATGTCAAAAGATAAGAAGATCAGTATCAAATAATGAGGATCATAGTGTCTTTATCGGGATTATCATTTGAAGTGTAGTTTGAGAGATTTGTTGGAGGAAAGTATAATGAACGAGACATTAAATGTTTTAAAGTCCAGAAGAAGCTGCAGAGCATTTAAGCCTGATATGGTAAAGGAAGAGGACCTTAAGGCTATCATCGAGGCAGGTACTTATGCCGCTACCGGTATGGGTAAGCAGAGCCCCATCATCATCGCAGTAACAGATAAGGCACTTCGTGATGAGATCGCTGAAGAGAACAGGAAGATCGGCGGATGGAACGAAGGATTCGATCCTTTCTACGGAGCTCCCGTTATCCTTATCGTTCTTGCTGATAAGAATGTTCCCACATATGTATATGACGGATCTCTTGTAATGGGTAATCTCATGAATGCCGCTGAGAGCCTCGGCGTTGCAAATATCTGGATCCACAGAGCTAAGGAAGAGTTCGAGTCTGACTTCGGTAAGAATATCTTAAAGAAGCTCGGGATCGAAGGTGACTTCGAAGGTATCGGTCACTGTGCACTCGGTTATGCCGCTAAGGAAGCAAATGCGGCTGCACCTCGTAAGGATAATTACGTATACTGCATCTGATAAAGAACTGTACGCCCCGGGATCTTATATCCCGGGGTATTTTTATGCCTTAAAACACCTTTCGCATAGTAGGTGAATGGTATAAAATCATAATAGCTTAATGAAGGGAGAGGTCTGTTATGAAGTCGATCCTTATCAAGGATACAACAAAAGAAGAACGTGAAGAGATCATAAGATCTTCCCTTGACTGCGGCGGAGGATGTGAGAACTGTTCTTCCTGCTGGCTCGGAGGCGGAAGTCCCTGGGATATCTATCAGGATTATATTGACGGTAAAAAAGAGATAAGAGAGATCAATCAGGGCTATATGGATGAATACCGTCAGGGAAGGCAGATCAGATGATAAAGACAGCTCCTGATATAGATGTATCTACCAAAGATGAGAGAAGAGATTATATAAGGGACAGATATCCTTGTCTGTCCGACTGTGATATGTGTGGACTTTGTAAGGTCTTTCACGGTCAAAATCCGGAGAATGCATACAGGGAATATATAGCAGGACTTCGTTCATTCGACGATGTGACAGGCGATTATCGCTAAGAAGCAGATTAACAGTAAAATCATTAAGCGGTCCCCTCCGGAATGGATGGGGCCGTTGCTTTACTGCTGCATTTTTAAGTTTTGAGAATTATTCTCAAATTGGTTGACTTCCGTTTTATGTTGTGCTAAAAATGAGAACGGTTCTCAAAAACGAGACCGTAATAAGATGTATTAACGGAGGATAATATGAAAAAGATAATCTCAGGCGTTCTGGCTGCATCAGTCCTCGCGGCGGCTATGGCAGGCTGTAATGCCAACACACAAAGTCCTGTTGAGAGCATTATCGAGAGCTCACAACAATCTTCAGACAATGAACTTGATGTATCTTCGTCTGAAGGTAAGATAAGTATCGTCACTTCGATCTTCCCTGAATATGACTGGGTAATGAATATCCTTGGAGACCGTGCGTCAGAGTTCGATGTGAAGCTTCTTGTAGACAGCGGCATCGACCTCCATAGCTATAGCCCTACAGTAGACGATGTTGCTTCCATAACCGACAGCGATCTTTTTATATTCGTAGGCGGTGAGTCAGATGAATGGGCAGAGGATATCGTAGCGAATAATGAAGGGCTTAATTCGATAAATCTTCTTGAAGCTCTCGGTGATTCCGTTTATGAGGAAGAAGAAGTCGAAGGAATGCAGTCTCACGAGCATGAGCACGAGGAGATCGAAGAGAGTGATATCGAAGATCGAAGCCTTGAGGAATTCGAGGGCAGCTGGCAGAGTCTTGAGCCTCTTCTTGCAGCAGGTGATCTTGACGAATATGTAGAGCATCGCGCCGAAGAGAACGGACAGGACGTAGAAGAGACCAGGAGCGAGCTTGAAGCTAAGTGGGCATGTGATGCCGTACAGATCGATATCGAAGGCGATGAGATCACATTTACTTATGCTGACGGTACTACAGTAACAGGAGAATATACATATGCCGGCTTCGTACCCGTCTATGCTGATGACGGAGATATCACCGGAGTAAGATATCAGTTTGAGACAGACAGTGAGGAAGCTCCCCGTTATGTGCAGTTCAACGACCACGGACATGAGCCTTCTGATGAAGTTGCACATTTCCATATATACTTTGGAGACGAGAGCTTCGATGCTTTAATGGATCTTCCTTCCAATCCTTACTTTGTGGATGCTTCACTTACGGGTGAAGAAGCACAGGAAGGTCTTATGGGCGGTCACAGCCACGAAGAAACCGAGTACGATGAGCATGTATGGCTCTCACTTAAGAATGCACAGGTCCTCTGTGAAGTGATCGCTGATGAGATATCAGCTATTGATCCCGACGGAGCCGATACATATCAGGCTAACCTTGATGCATATGTTGAGCAGCTTCAGGATCTTGATTCTCAGTATGAGGAAGTATGTTCATCCGCTTCAAGGGATACTATCCTCTTTGCAGACAGATTCCCGTTCAGATACTTGGTAGAAGATTACGGCCTTTCTTATTATGCGGCATTTTCAGGCTGTTCTGCTGAGAGCGAAGCAAGCTTTGATACGATAATCTTTCTTGCCGGTAAAGTCGATGAACTTGATCTTGATGTGATCCTGATAATCGAGAACGGCAATACAGATATAGCGGAAGCTGTTCGTAACACCACGAATGACGCAGATCAGGAGATACTTATTCTTGATTCCATGCAGTCAGTTACGGCAACTGACATAGAGAACGGAGCTTCATATATCGACATCATGACATCTAATCTTGATGTCCTTGCTCAGGCTCTTGCCTGATCTGCCGTCATAGTTTAACTCCTTTGTAACCGCACACTTTGATATTGAAGTGTGCGGTTATCTCATATAAAGAAAAAGAGATTTAAGATCATTCTCGAGCCATCTTTTTGGACTTTTTCTGACGATACATGGCTTTATCAGCCTTGTTCATACAATCCATGAGGTTGCTCCATGAGGTAACGGTACAAGCTCCCAGACTCGTGCTTAATGTATATGGTAATCTGCCTGATGCATTAATGTTCTTGATGTTATTCCTTACATTGCGGATAAATCTTCCTGCTCTTTTACGGTCGGTGGTATCAAGGATCGCGGTAAACTCGTCGCCGCCCATCCTCGCTACGAACTCGTTGCCGCTAAGTGCATTAGAAATGCAATCAGCGAGAGTCTTTATTGCTTCGTCTCCTGCAAGATGTCCGAACGTGTCGTTGATATATTTAAGCTTGTCCATATCAAGTGAGATGATGGTAAGTTCGTGAACAGGCATTCCGTCAGGACCGAACTTCTCCGAGATCTTCTTCTCGAAGCCTCTGCGGTTAAGGATGCCGGTAAGAGGATCCTTTATATAAAGGCTTATTACGTCGGAAATGCCGAAGAGCTTCTCGTATAGTTCAAGCTTGTTGATGCACTGGCCTATCTGAGTCAACAAGAATTCCGTCTTGAAATCGATAAAATCATGATATCGGGTATCGACAACGAATATCGCATATCCGTATACTTCGTTCTTGTAAGATAACGGGAAGCCGATATGCATACCTGAATCTTCGTCTATATAACCTTCAGGCAAGATCCTGTCGCGGTCGAATAAGATCTTGTCGCGAATTATATCGCCTTTGTCGGTGAAGTGACCGCTTAATTCATGGCCGTTCTCCTTGTACCTGCACAGGAAGCAGGAGGTTATGCTCGATATCGCCTTAAACTGTTCAAGCGATATGTTAAGCAGATCTTTCATGGTGAGAGCACCGTCGAATAATGCGCTTAATACTACGTATTCACGTCCGGCGTCCATTGCTGCGGAAGCATTGGCGGTCATGGTACAAAGGGTCTTATATACATCTCGCTCGCCGATAGGATCACCGGTGCTCTCTCTTGTGATTATATTAGCAGGAACGGGAATATTATGATCTATGTCCTTGCCCTCGTTAAGGTCTATAAGTGCACTGACAGCGGCGTCGACAAAGTCTGATTTTGCGATCTCTATCGTAGTTAATGAAGGAATATGGTTCTCGCCTTCGAATGTGTTATCTATTCCGCTTATAAGCGTATCTCCGGGGATGGAATAACCTCTCTTTACCAGTTCGTCGCAAAGGGCGATAGCTTCGTAGTCGTTAGAACAGATGATAGCTTCGGGCAGGGTGCCGTCAGGCTTTATAAAGTGATCTGCAGTCTCAACTGCCTGGGTTATCCAGTAGTTGCCATGGAAGACAAGATCATCCGATGTCTCGTATCCTGCTTCCGCCATAGCGTCCTTGAAGCCGTCCCAACGTTCATAAGAGTCAGGCATTGCAAGATTACCGGTAACGAATCCGATATCAGAAGAGTGACATTTGCCGATAACGTAAGATGCGATATCGTGCATCATCTTTCTGTTGTCGGGTAATACCTGATATGTGCCGGGAAGTCCCGACCTTATGCAGACAAGCGGAGGGGCATCTTCGGAACCCTCGATCTCTTCTATAAGATCCTTGGCCATGCCTTCGTGGACAAGAGTATCGTAGCAGACGATTATACCGTCATAGGAAGAAAGATTCGGAAGAGACAATATGCTCTTTAATCCGATGACGTGCAAAGGATTGGTCGAAGGAACAGAGCAAGTTCCGAACACATCTATACGATACCCTTTCTCAAGGGCATATCTATCCAGATGTCTTAATATAGCCAGGGCAAAATCCCTGTACATATCACCGATAAACACACAAAGTCTCATGTAGATATTATATAATTACGGAAAGGAACTTTTGTGAATATAATGTGTATCAGAATTAAATGAATAGTCAACAGATGTTAAGCGCGACAGATAAGCGGTATAAGCACAGGTAAATATGATAAATATATATCTTTGTGCTTTCGGATAAGATGTGTCGCCATAGACAAATATGAGTTATTTACAAATCTATAGTGCAATGATAATATCCTTTTGATAAACCAAACCGTTGACGCGGAGATAAAGGTGATCATGATCCCACAGAGAGCCGGCGATGCTGAGAATCCGGCGGAAGACTAGTCATCAAATGGACCGCTGAGGGTGCAGTCAAATGCTATATAGCAAAGTATTCTGCAACGCGAGGGCATGCGTTACTTGCCGGGGGTATGATAGTATCCTGCTAAGCGCACGACATTTGTCGTGAATCAAGGTGGCACCGCGAATCATTTCGTCCTTGACAGAAACATCAGTTGTTCTGTTGAGGATTTTTTGTTTCCTCCGGAACATAAAAAGGAGGCAAACATTATGAAGATCTTACCTGAACTTTCCAAGGTAAAGACACTCTCACAGGAAGGGAAGTACGATATCATCCCGATAAGTACCGAGATCCTTTCTGACGTCAGGACTCCCATCGAGACTATGAAGATCCTGAAGAACATCTCCACTCATTGCTATATGCTCGAGTCCGTAGCCGAGAACGAGAGATGGGGAAGATATACTTTCCTCGGTTTTGATCCCAAGATCTCCGTTACTGTCAATGACGGCAAGATGAAGATAGGTGATGTGAGCATCGAGACTGACGATCCGAATAAGTATCTCCGTCAGATCTTAAGCGAATACAGAAGTCCCAGGTTCTCATATCTTCCTCCGTTTACGGGCGGCCTTGTAGGTTATTTCTCATATGATTATCTTTGCTACAGCGAGCCAACTGCCAAGGTCAAGACAGTCGATGAGGAAGGCTTCAAGGATGTAGACCTTATGCTCTTTGACAAGGTCATCGCTTTCGATAACTATGCACAGAAGATAATAATCATCGCCAATATGTATTTGAAGGACGGCGAGGTCGGATATAACAGAGCAGTTATGGAGATAGAGAGGATCAGGGATCTTATCGTCAACGGTAAGCCCGACGGTGAGCATAAGGGCAGACTTCTGGAAGAGCCCAAGCCTCTCTTCGATAAGGAATCTTTCTGCGATATGGTACAGAAGGCTAGAAAGTATATCTACGAAGGAGATATCTTCCAGATAGTTCTCTCTAACAGATTAAGTGCCAAGTTTGAAGGATCGCTTCTTGATACATACAGATACTTAAGGACCATCAATCCTTCTCCTTATATGTTCTACTTCTCCGGTACGGACGTAGAAGTTGCAGGTGCATCTCCCGAGACACTCGTTAACCTTAAGGACGGAGTGCTCCATACATTCCCCTTAGCCGGTACAAGACCCAGAGGAAGGACGGAGGCAGAGGACGAGGCTCTTGAGAGAGATCTTCTTCGCGATGAGAAAGAACTTGCAGAGCACAACATGCTCGTAGACCTCGGAAGAAATGACTTAGGTAAGATAAGTAAGTTCGGTACTGTTGAGGTCGAGAAGCTTCATTCCATCGAGAGATTCTCACATGTAATGCATATAGGATCTACCGTAAGAGGTAAGATCAGACCCGACAAAGATGCACTTGATGCCATAGAGGCAGTACTTCCCGCAGGTACATTATCAGGTGCTCCCAAGATAAGAGCATGCCAGCTTATAGGCGAACTTGAGAATAATAAGAGAGGCATCTACGGCGGTGCCATCGGATATATCGATTTCTCAGGTAACATGGATACATGTATCGCCATAAGGATCGCATATAAGAAGAATGGCAAGGTATTTGTCAGGAGCGGAGCCGGTATCGTATACGATTCAGTGCCCGAGAAGGAATACGAGGAGACACTTAACAAGGCAAGAGCAGTTATCAATGCTCTTAAGGCAGCACAGGAGGAAGAGGCATGATCTTACTTATAGATAATTACGACAGCTTCTCCTATAACCTCTATCAGTTTATAGGAGCTATAACTGAAGATATTAAAGTAATTCGAAATGATGAGCTTACGGTAAAGGAGATCGAGGCACTTAATCCCTCAAGGATAGTTCTCTCTCCCGGTCCCGGAAGACCCGAGAATGCAGGTGTTATCGTAGATGTCATAAAGGAGCTTAAAGGCAAGATACCGATCCTCGGTGTATGCCTCGGACATCAGGCGATATCCATGGCATTCGGAGCTACCGTCACATATGCACCCAAGCTTATGCACGGCAAGCAGTCGGAGGTTACGATAGATACCAAAGATAAGCTTTTCGCGGGGCTTCCCGAGAAGATAAAGGTAGCAAGATACCATTCCCTTATTGCCGATAAGGATACGATCCCCGATTGCCTCAAGGTAACGGCGGTCACAAAGGAAGGCGAAGTGATGGCAGTGTCCCATAAGGAATATCCGGTATACGGAGTTCAGTTCCATCCCGAATCGATAATGACACCCGAAGGCATGACAATACTTAAGAACTTTATAAAGGAGTGACAAGACCATGATCAAGGAAGCAATAGTAAAGATAGTTAATAAGGAAGACCTTACTTACGATGAGGCATACACCGTAATGAACGAGATCATGAGCGGTGAGACGACTCCCACTCAGAATGCCGCTTTCCTCGCCGCTTTATCCACCAAGAGCGCTAAGGCAGAGACAACAGATGAGATCGCAGGCTGCGCTAAGGCCATGAGAGATCACGCTACCAAGGTCGAGACGGGAATGGATGTACTCGAGATCGTAGGTACGGGCGGAGACGGAGCTCAGAGCTTTAATATCTCCACAGTATCGGCTCTTGTCTGCGCAGCAGGCGGAGTTAAGGTAGCAAAGCACGGTAACAGAGCAGCTTCTTCCAAGTGCGGAACAGCCGATTGTCTTGAAGCTCTGGGTGTTAATATCGATCAGAGCCCCGATATGTGCGTTAAGCTCTTGAACGAAGTAGGCATGTGCTTCTTCTTTGCTCAGAAGTACCACACATCAATGAAGTATGTAGGACCTATCCGTAAGGAGCTTGGCTTCAGGACAGTATTTAATATCTTAGGCCCCCTTACCAACCCAGCAGTACCTTCCATGCAGCTCCTCGGTGTATACGACGAATACCTTATCGAACCCCTGGCACGAGTCCTTATGTCCCTCGGTGTTAAGAGAGGTATGGTCGTATACGGTAAGGATAAGCTCGATGAGATCTCTCTTAGTGCTCCTACGACTGTATGCGAGTTCAAGGACGGATGGTATAAGGTATATACTATCGAGCCTGAGATGTTCGGTATGGATAAGTGCACCAAGGATGATCTCAAGGGCGGAGATCCCGCCGAGAATGCACAGATCGTAAGAGATCTTCTTGACGGTCAGAAGGGGCATAAGAGGAATACTGTCCTTCTTAATGCAGGTGCAGGTCTTTATATCGCAGGTAAGGCCGATTCCTTCGAGGACGGCGTTAAGCTTGCAGGCGAGCTTATCGATTCCGGTAAGGTCAAGGAGACTCTTGAGAAGTTTATCAAGGTAAGTAACGAGGAGATCTGATATGACGATATTAGACGAACTTGCGGCATATGCGAGAGTGAGGACAGAGGCTAATAAAGCCAAGTTATCTCTTGCTGATCTCAGACGTCAGGCAGAAGCCATGCCCTGTTCGGAGTTCAGGTTCGAGAAGGCTCTTGCAAAAGAAGGAATGTCATTTATCTGCGAATGCAAGAAGGCATCTCCGTCCAAAGGCGTGATCGCGGAAGACTTTCCCTATCTTGAGATAGCAAAGAGCTATGAAGCTGCAGGTGCCGACTGTATATCGGTCCTTACAGAGCCCAAGTGGTTCTTAGGATCAGATGAGTATCTTAAGGAGATAACATCTTCCGTTAAGACTCCCTGCATACGTAAGGACTTTACCGTTGATGAATATATGATCTACGAAGCTAAGGTCCTCGGAGCTTCAGCGGTGCTTCTTATCTGCAGTATCCTTCCTACGGATGTTATAAAGGAATATATCGATATCTGCGACAGCATGGGAATGTCTGCCATCGTAGAGACCCATAACGAGGATGAGATCACATCGGCTCTCGATGCGGGCGCAAGGATCGTAGGCGTCAATAACCGTAACCTTAAGGACTTTACTGTAGATACGGGAAACAGCGCTAACCTTAGAAAGCTTGTACCTTCTGATATCTTATTCGTCGCAGAGAGCGGAATAAAGACTCACGAGGAGGTAGCAGCACTTAAGGCCATAGGTGCAGATGCCGTACTTGTAGGAGAGACCTTGATGAGAGCAGAAGATAAGAAAGCTATGCTCAACACACTTAAGGGTGACTTATGATAGTTAAGTTCTGCGGCTTAAGACGGGGAGAGGATATCCTGGCTGTCAATAAGATAAAGCCTGATCTTGCAGGCTTCATACTTGTTCCTGACCGCAGGAGATATGTATCTCCTGATAAGGTATGCGAATTGCGTAAGCTTCTTGATAAAGATATTAAGGTCGTCGGAGTATTCGTCGATGAGGATATAGAGGTCGTAAAGGGACTTATATCCGACGGGACGATAGATATCGCTCAGCTTCACGGTAACGAGTCTGAGGAATATATAAGAGAGCTTAAGGCTTCCTGCCGGGCTACGATAATAAAGGCTGTTGGTATCCATGACGCAAAAGACGTAGAAAGAGCCGAAAGATCGCCTGCTGACATTGTCATAGTGGATTCTCCCGGAGGAGGAACGGGTGACGTATTTAACTGGTCACTCTTGCAAAAGATAAAAAGACCATATATCCTTGCAGGCGGACTTAATTGCGACAATATAGTTGAAGCTGTCAGGACTTTATCGCCTTACGGAGTTGACGTAAGCTCAGGTATCGAGACTGACGGATATAAGGATAAAGCAAAGATGGAAGCCTTTATGGGGCTTATAAAGAAAGGAATATGAAGATGAGTAAGGAAGGAAGATTCGGTATTCACGGCGGACAGTATATCCCCGAGACCCTTATGAATGCCGTTAACGAACTTACGGAAGCTTACGAGCACTATAAGAACGATCCCGAGTTCAATAAGGAACTTAAGGAACTCTTTAACGAATATGCCAACAGGCCTTCAAGGCTGTATTTCGCAAAGAAGATGACCGAAGATCTGGGCGGCGCTAAGATCTATCTTAAAAGAGAAGATCTTAACCACACAGGTGCCCATAAGATAAATAATGTATTAGGTCAGGCTCTTCTTGCAAAGAAGATGGGTAAGACAAGACTTATCGCCGAGACCGGAGCAGGCCAGCACGGTGTTGCTACAGCTACTGCCGCGGCTTTGATGGGCATGGAGTGCGTAGTCTTCATGGGAGAAGAAGATACCAAGAGACAGGCTCTTAATGTATACAGGATGAGGCTTCTGGGAGCAGAAGTCATCCCCGTTAAGACAGGTACCGCTACCTTGAAGGATGCAGTATCCGAGGCAATGAGAGAATGGACCAACAGAGTATCCGATACTCACTACTGCTTAGGTTCCGTTATGGGTCCTCATCCTTTCCCCACGATCGTACGTGACTTCCAGGCAGTTATCTCCAAGGAGATAAAGGAGCAGATCCTGCAGAAAGAGGGAAGACTTCCCGATGCTGTCATCGCTTGTGTCGGAGGAGGTTCCAATGCCATCGGTTCTTTCTATCATTTTATTGAAGATAAGGAAGTTGCTCTTATCGGATGCGAAGCGGCAGGAAGAGGTATCGATACCTTTGAGACGGCAGCTACGGTAAATACGGGAAGGGTCGGAATCTTCCACGGCATGAAGTCATATTTCTGCCAGGATGAATACGGTCAGATCGCTCCCGTATACTCCATCTCCGCAGGACTTGATTATCCGGGCGTTGGTCCCGAGCACGCACACCTTCACGACATCGGAAGAGCATCCTATGTTCCCGTTACGGACGATGAGGCTGTAAATGCTTTCGAGTATCTCTCCAGAACTGAGGGAATAATCCCCGCTATCGAGTCTTCACACGCCGTTGCACATGCAATGAAGATCGCGCCTTCCATGGATAAGGATAAGATAATCGTAATCACTATCTCAGGTAGAGGCGATAAGGATTGTGCGGCTATCGCAAGATACAGAGGAGAGAATATCTATGAGTAATATAAAGAATGCATTCGCCGACGGTAAGGCATTTATCCCTTTCATTACCTGCGGCGATCCCGATATAGAGACTACATATAATGTAGTGTTAGAGGCAGTAAAGAACGGAGCTGATCTTATAGAGCTCGGTATCCCTTTCTCCGATCCCACGGCGGAAGGCCCCGTTATCCAGGAAGCTAATATAAGAGCGCTTTCAGGCGGCATCACTACCGATAAGGTATTCGATCTTGTAAGAAGGCTTCGTGAGACGGTGACTATCCCTCTTGTATTTATGACTTATGCAAATGTCGTATTCTCTTACGGAGCAGACAGGTTCATCAAGACCTGCAGCGAGGTCGGTATCGACGGACTCATAATCCCCGATATCCCTTATGAAGAGAAGGAGGAGTTTACACCTTACTGCGATAAGTACGATGTCGACCTTATCTCCATGATAGCTCCCACATCAGAGGATCGTATCGCTAAGATCGCCAAGGAAGCAAAAGGATTTATCTATGTAGTATCCAGTATGGGTGTTACGGGAACCAGATCTTCTTTCTCCAACGATCTTTCTCATATCACAGAGAAGATAAGAGAAGCTACGGATGTTCCCTGTGCCATCGGATTCGGTATCTCCAATCCCGAGCAGGCCGAGAAGATGGCTTCTATCTCAGACGGCGCCATCGTAGGATCTGCGATCATAAAGATACTTGCACAATACGGTAAGGATGCACCTTCCAAGGTCGGTGAATTCGTAAAGTCCATGAAGGATGCCGTAAGGAAGGCTTAAAAGGAAACGATACTGTAATCCAAGGTGTTCCTACTAATGCTATAATCTATTATGTATGAATATCTAAGGAGGGGATCATCCATGAGTGAAGACAATAAGATCTTTGATATACCTTCAGATGCAGAAAACAAGGCTGAAGAGACTGCAATAGCTGTAGAAGAGAAGGTTGAAACAGCAGTTGAAACAGCGGTTTCCGAAGAGCCTGTTGCTGCCGTAGCTGAGACTAAGGAAGAAGTTAAGAGCTTCTTCGATCACGTAGAAGATAAGGCTTCTGAAGCAGAAGCAAAAGTCGAGGATAAGATCGAGCACGCTCCTCTTATCGCTCCCGTACCCGAACCTGCAGCTCCCGTAGCACCTGCTACTGCTGCTCCGGTAGATCCCAAGGCTGCAAAGAAGGCAGAGAAGGACGCCGCAGCCGCAGCAAAGAAAGCCGAGAAAGATGCGGCAGCTGCTGCCAAGAAGGCTGAGAAGGATGCTGCAGCAGTAGCTAAGAAGGCCGAGAAGGAAGAGGCAAAGAAGGCTAAGAATCAGGAGAAAGCAGCCGAAGAGCAGGCTAAGATCGATGCTTGCCCTAAGGAATACAGACCTGTATCAACATCCAAGTATTTCTGGTATGTATTCATAAGCTTTATTCCAGTCGTCGGATTTATCTTTACGGTAATAATGTCTCTTATCCCCAAGAATAAGAATATCAAGAACTTCATGAGAGCGATCCTTGTATATTTCATCATCGGAATCATTCTCTCACTTGTAGGACTTATCGTAATGGTATTTGTTAACGGTTCTTCCTTAGACGGCATCATCGATGCATTCGGATACTTTATCGAGGAACTTGCTTCCGCTTAAGAGACACATTTGAAAAACAGGGCTCTCGTCTTTACGGACGGGAGCCTTTTGTTTAAATAGAAACCCGGATATGTTATTTGTTGAGCGAGGATAACCTGTGATCAGAAAAACGATATCAGTTATTATGATGCTGATTATAGCCTTCAGTTTTTGTGGATGTAGTAAAAATGTTGAATTCGATAATGAGTTGGCGGAAGTCGCAGAGCTGATCTTGTCGGAATACAGTGATTATATTGTCCTGGACCATGCTCCTGATATTGATGATGAAAATCAAACTATATCTTGGACGATCGATTTTCGCAGAGAGTATATCTGGAACAAGGCAAGGATATATGAGAAGGATCCTTATGAGATAATGGGAGAGATCATATCACTTATCAATGACTATCTGACTTCAAATGATACTTGTCTGCTGGCAACTTACAGATCTGAAGTGCATTTTATGCGTCCTCATATAATAGGGAGAGCATCTGTTGGTACTATTAGCAACTACAGTTTGTGGACTGGTGAACTTGACGGTGTCTTCCGCAGTATACAATACAACATTTACCCTGATTTGGATCCACACGGAAGACATATACGAGAAACGGCGCATATTGATCCTGTTGAAGGTATCGTTTGAGTAGCGGGATCACTTCCTGTTGTCAGTTGTGCCTTAGTTTATATATCCAGCATTATCTGTCCTGTGATGAATGAATTCTGCTGAGCTTTCTTTATGGTGTCTTCAGGTCTTATGTTGCCTATAAGAAGAGGAGATTTGTAACCAAGGATGGTTCTATGATAACTCTGAAGACTCAACTGATAATGTAATAAGAAGTGTCTTAGGAGATTGTTATGATGATCAATCTGATCGTTTGTTATTTCTAGAGGAAGGTGGGTGCGGATTGATATCTACTGCAGATTTATTAGCGTATTATTCAATCCGAAATTCCAATCTAGGCTGTTTATATCCATATAGTGGTTTTAGCTATAATGATGATTATTTCAATTATCTTATGGATGTCTCTGAGTACTTATCCCCCATAGTAATCACTCTTCCTATTACGCAAACTGTAGAAATGTCCCCCGTAATTACCGGGTGGGGAGACGTTACATTAGGAATAACTCCAAGTTATTATACTTTCGGATTGGAAAGATAATGCAATAATTGTGGCGTAAATGTTGATATTCATCGTGCTACTCAATGGACAGATTCTCACCTGAAAACAATGATGATTGATGCATATAACTGTGATTGTATTCCTGTCTTATTTATGGGTTATGGTGCGTATGTAGCATACTATGATAATAAACAACAGAATGAAGATGATGCTCACTCTTATGACTATCACTGGGTGAATGTATTAGGAGTAGAAGTAGACGAAAATATGAGAGAGACATATTTGTATGTTGCTACTTGGGGACAAATCAAGATTTTAAAACTATCTGATATAATTGGGTTGTGTCCTGATGGGTGTCCCAACTACTTAAGGAGTATGGTATATTACTATGAGTGCCAAGCATAAAATAACGATTTTAAGTATTCTTGTTGTTTTGGCGATGATTACATCGTGTTCTCACGTGCGACTTGATAACAAAGAGTATATCGAATCCGCTTTTTCGTCTATAGAAGATGAACTGACAGAAAATTCTATATCGGTGGAAAGGACCAACATAGAGTTTAAACTTACCGGTGGTGAGGGACGTGCGATCCTAAAAATCTGCATCGAGGATTGTTCTGAAGAGGAGGCAGAGCGGATATTTGATGAGATTATCTTCCCATATATGAGTACTGATAACATCGTCGTAGCAAATCTCATGATGCCTGGAGGAACTCTACCAGAATATTATATCCTGATCACAAACGCAGATACGGAACATGTCACAATATACGCCAATTATCATACCAATGTTTCACGCCAAAGATGTGAGATCTGGGAGAGTGAGGATAGAGTTATCCGGCTGGAGGATTATCGATGAGACATTACCATTTGTATACTTCAGTTTTACTATGTGCGATTGCATTGAGCTGCTGCTGTTGCGGCAGAGCAGAGGATCCTTATGTGTCTTTTGAGAAAGATGTATATGCTATTTCAAATGACATCAGGGATGTGACTTGCGGTACTGTCAAAGGTAAGACTCGTATATCTGTTTATGTATATTCTACTTCTTTTACAGAAGACTACGAAGGTTTATGCGATACGACCGAAGGTATAGCTTCAGGATATAACCTTGACGAGAATGACAGTTACTACATAACTATCTATGACATAAATAAGAGTATTCAAGATCTTGAGTCAGCTGAACATGAATATGATTATGTAGAAGAGTACTATGGTGAGTATTCCAAGGAGTATCAGTAGAAGTCTCCAAAGCTTTAGCGATGCAATGTGCGATTTATCTGATTTATATATCCAGCATCATCTGTCCTGTGATGAATGAATTCTGCTGAGCTTTCTTTATTGTATCTTCAGGTCTTATGTTGCCTATAAGAAGAGGAGATTTGGGATCATGAAGCTTGATGTTCCTTCTTACTGTCTCCTTGTCGTAGTTGGCATAGCAGTAACGGCACAGGTGAGGGCAGGTGTTGTAGGCGCCGATATCTCTTCCGGTCAGGCAGTCGCATTCCCTTCTGGGATTCTTCTCTGAAGGCGGATTAAGGGCGCAGCCGACTGCTTTTTCCAGGATGCGCTTTGTCATGCACCCGTCTGTCTCTATCCCGAATTTCCCAAGTTCCGTTCCTTCAAGACACGTCCTTACGGTTATGCCGTAGTCCTTTCCTATCTTAGCGAAATGCTCTCCTATGAAGTCTCTTTCTGCGAAGGTTACTTCACGTGCCTTGTCGAAGTTACGTATAGTCTTGTTATAGAGGTCGAGAAAGCTGATGACGACATTGTCCGTGTAACCTTTAAGTTCGTATGCCATCATGTCGAAGGCTTCCTTATGGTATTCAAGGCTGTACTTGTCTGTTATTAGGATAGGATCATATCTCCAGCTTATATTCTTTATACCGACTTTGCGCGAGAGCTCCATAAAGGAATCCAGTATATGCTGCTTGTCGGGAACATAAGGTTCCACATCCTTGCCGTAGGGAGTTATGGTCACAAACCAGAACATATTGAAGTTTTTAAGCTCGTCTATGTACTTTAGCATCGGTGTAGGATCTTTTGTGCAGAATATGAGCAGATCTACTTTGTCAGGCGTCAGATCGTACTCCGTGACCTGATCACCATAGTATGGGTTCCTGACAAGGACTTTTCCTTCGCGTATCCTGTTCATGAACCACTCGCTGTAAAAAGCGGGGATATCCGTACGCATTCCCGAATTAATGATCATGATATGAGTATAGCACGGATAATGCCCCGAAAATGTCATTGATTAGAGTTTCCCTCAGTGCTAGCATTGTCGTTGAAAAAGAAGTTGATCTGAGGATGGAGTAAAATGTTTATATATGAGACGCACCTTCATACATGTGAAGGAAGTGCCTGTGGCAAGGTTCACGGTGAAGATTATATCGATTACATGATAGAGAAGGGCTATAGCGGCATCATAGTTACCGATCATTTCTTTAACGGTAACTGCGCAGTTCCGCGTGATCTCCCTTGGAAAGATAGGATAGAAGCTTATTCGGAAGGCTACAGAAGGGCTTTGAAGGCAGCAGAGGGTAAGGACTTTACCGTTATGTTCGGAGTTGAATATAACTTTGAAGGCGATGAGTTCCTCCTTTACGGTATTACTCCCGAGTGGCTCACGGAGAATGAGCGGATAATGGATATGACAAGGCATGAGCTCTATAAGACCATGAAGGAAGCAGGTGCCATGACTATTCAGGCTCACCCTTACAGGGAGAGGGGTTATCTTGTGGACATCAAGCTCACGGAGGGAGTCTTCGACGGTATAGAGATCTATAATGCGGCTAACGGAGATAACATGAATGCTCTTGCATATGAGTACGCTAAGAGCCTGGGTACCAGGATGACAGCTGGTTCCGATATCCATTTCTTCCACGATGATGCTATGGGCGGCATGGCCTTTGACCATAAGATCGGTTCTATAGAGGAGTTCGTATCTTCCGTGATGGCGGGTGAAGGTACTCCCGTTCAGGTAGTTGGCGGCAAGGCTGTTCCCGTAGAGCAGATCTCCGAGCAGACAGTTCCCGTATCCGGTCCTTCCTATGAGGTTCACTGGATGGAAAGGTAACATTTGTTACCTTTCCCTTGAATAATCTCTTTTGACACTGTATCCTTACCTGTGGATAAGGGAGGTATACACCATGTTTGAAGAATATGATCTTGATTCAATGAAGGTATCCAAGGAGTCCTTGAAGTTCTCGGAGCCTGACGCAAAGGCTAAGCGTTTCTGCGACCTTTCTATCATGCGAAGGGCGAGAAGGAGCATGAACTATATAGCTACGGGGCTTTTCCTTGCGTTTTTCGGATATATGGTCATAAGGCTGATGGTTCCGTCTTACGGTAATATCATATATCTTATCGCGGCGCTTCCTTTACTTGGTGCGCTTCTTTATCTCGCATCCTTTCTTTGCGTGGTGGGCGATCCCCGTGTTCAGACTGCAAGAGGAAAGATCGTAAGGATCAGAAGAAATCAGCCATATCAGAGGACAACTGCATCCTTTGCCGATATTTATCTCGAGAAGGAGAAGCAGTATACGGAGAATATCCGTCTCTTCGGAGGTAAGTCGGAAGAAGGCGATGAGGTCATCATCTTAAGGTATAAGGATAAGAGGCATATATTCTCGGCTTTAAAGCCCGGTCTTACATATGTTGCCGTTGCGCCTTACCTCATTGAACAATCATTCAGTGCCTTTACGCCCTTTAAGTCATCGGCTGATTGATCTATTGTATGTGAACATTTTGAAAACGTCTGCACTCGGGTAGAGTTTTCTATCGCCGCTGCAAGTATAATCGAGTCTGTAGGGTGTTATAAACCTTTGGTCAGTTATTATACTTAACGCGAGGTTTCTATGAAGAGGGTCGAAAGAGTACTTAAGATAGCTTTTATCTTAGTCTTTTTTCTTGCGATATTCGTATATGCGGCAGCTCTGTTCTCCAAAGTGGATCCGGGAGAAGCATATATAGGTTCCTTTAACAGTATTGATCTTTCGGAAGGATGGTCGATATACCTTCCGGACGGAAGTGTCCTTGAAGATCGTACTTTGCCCGAGAAGGTAACAGTTACGAAGGGAGACGTGGTCTCTATCGAGCGTGTGCTGCCGGATACCATAGGCGACGGTATGCGTATGGGCTTTCGTTCTTCCAGGGAAGAGATGAGGATCTATATAGACGGAGAAGAGCGCGGTTCGTACAGTGTAGATAATTTTGCAACAAAGCGTAAATCGGTCGTAAGTGCCTATGTTCTCGTGGATCTTAATGCAAGTGATGCCGGTAAGACCATGAGGATAGACGTATCCTGCTCCTCCAATCCCACCGTAAGGCTTAATGCGGTCACATATGCACACGGAAACAATGTGTGGTTCCCTTTTATTCAGAATAATATCAGCCTGGTAGTAGTTGCTGCGCTGATGGTCTTCCTGGGAATATTCGCCATAGGGCTTTATGTCTTTATAAGAAAGCGGGTGGATGAAGCAAAGTCCGTATTCTACCTGGCTCTGACGATAATAATAGCAGGCATGTGGATGATAGCCGAGTCTGAGATACGTCAGGTCATCTTCAATTCTCCGTCCCTCAGTAATGTTTTCTCATTTATACTGATAGAGATAATAGCAGCATTCGGAGCGATGTACTGTAATGAAGTTCAGAAGCGCCATTATAGCCGTCTTTATATCATTCTTGAGAGCGTTATCCTTATACAGGTCCTTACGAACATCGTCCTGAACGTGACGGGCATCGTCGATTTTTACGATTCTCTTATCCTGTCGCATGCATGGTCGGCACTTACTATTATTACAGTAGCGGGAACCCTTATTGCCGATTATATCACCGGAAGATACCATAAATATGCCTTTACGGCCATCGGTCTTACGACGCTTGTCTTCTGCAGTATGCTGGAGATCATTAATTTCTATCTGTATAACGTAGTCACCATGGGCTTCTTCCTGGGTATCGGACTTCTTGTCCTTCTGGGATTTACCATCGTACAGGCAGTTATAGATATCTTAAGATCCGCGGATAGAAGAAGGATCGAAGCCGAGAAGAGTAACAGGATCACATTCCAGACAATAGCAAGTACAATAGATGCCAAAGATGAGTATACGGGCGGTCATTCAGACAGAGTAGGACATTATGCCAAGCTCCTTTCCATAGAAATCGCTGAAGAGTACGGACTTACCAAGCAGGATGTGGCGTCGATCTCTTATATCGGCAGGATGCATGATATAGGCAAGATAGGAGTCCCCGACAGCGTTCTTAACAAGAAGGGAAGACTAACGGATGAAGAGTTCGAGCTTATGAAGAAGCATACTGTAATAGGATATGACATCTTGAAGAATATCGACTACATCCCTAATCTTCGCGAAGGTGTAAGAAGCCACCATGAGAGATGGGACGGCAAGGGATATCCTGACGGTCTTAAGGGAGAGAAGATTCCGCTCTTTGCAAGGATACTTTGCATCGCCGACAGTTACGATGCAATGACTACGGATCGTGTCTACAGGAAGAAACTTGATAAGGCAACGGTCCTGAGTGAACTTGAGAAGAATGGCGGAAAACAGTTCGATCCGGAGCTTTCCAAGGTGTTTATAGGCATGATCGAGCGCGGTGTGGTGTGACAGCTAATTTTTTGTATTTTCGCTCAAATAACAATTATTGATTGCGGATGAGACCATCTTGTATAATTACGAATATTAAGGGGGAATTAACTATGGCTTCTATTTTTGCAGATTCCGCTAAGCTCGGCTTCGGCCTTATGAGACTTCCGGAGAAGGACGGCGTGATCGACCATGAGCACGTTTGTAAGATGGTCGATGAGTACATGTCGGCAGGCTTCAACTATTTTGATACCGCATATATATATCACGGAGGTAAGTCGGAGGTAGCTGCAAGAGAAGCTCTTGTTAAGCGTTACCCGAGAGATTCCTTTACTCTTGCCGATAAGCTTCCCGCATGGTGTATCCATGAGGAAGCAGATGTCGAGAAGATCTTTAATGATCAGTTAGAGAGACTCGGCACTGACTATATCGACTATTATCTCCTTCATTCGGTTGAGGACGGAGCTAATTATGAGACATATGAGAAGTACGATTGCTTCTCATGGGGACTTAAGAAGAAGGAAGAGGGCAAGATCAAGCATTTGGGCTTCTCATTCCACGGAAGCCCCGAGCTCCTGGAACAGGTCCTCGACAAGCATCCCGAGACGGAATTTGTTCAGATCCAGCTTAACTATGCCGACTGGAATAATCCCGTAGTAAGATCCGGAGAACTTTACGAGATACTTCATAAAAGAAATATCCCAATGGTGATCATGGAGCCTGTTAAGGGCGGAACTCTTGCTAACCTGACACCTGAGCTTGAAGGTAAGTTCAAGGCGGTAAGACCTGATGCATCTGCCGCATCCTGGGCACTTCGCTATGTAGGTTCTCTTCCCGGAGTTATGTCTATCCTCTCCGGTATGTCTAGTGAAGAGCAGATGAACGATAACCTTAAGACATTTACGGGATTTGAGCCCTTAAGTGCTGATGAGGAGAAGCTTGTAGAGGAAGTTCGCGACATAATGCTCGGTGCAAATCTTATTGCATGTACTTCCTGCCGCTACTGTACTGACGGTTGCCCTATGGGTATAGCTATTCCCGATGTATTCCGTGCAGTTAATACTTTAAGGCTCTATCCTACGGATGAGTTCAGACCCAAGATGTACTACCAGGGTCTTGCAGAGAGGACAGCGAAAGCATCTGCCTGCGTCGAGTGCGGACAGTGCGAAGCCGTATGCCCTCAGCACCTTACTATAATAGAGTTTCTTAAGGAAGCTGCGGAAGTATTCGAGAAATAAGATAAGAACACAATAAGATCTTGGCCTGTCGGTACTGCCGGCAGGCTTTTTGTATGTCTTCACTTATTTCTGCCGCGATGCTTTCATGATTTAGGGATAGAATATTAACGGAAGGTATGAGAGCCATCGGGAGAGTTTATATGTTAAAGAGAAAGACTGTAGCGGCGGTAACTGTTACCGCACTGGTATTGTCTCAATTGGCGGTATGTTCCTGTTCCAAGAAAGATGATAACAAGAAGATCTATGCTGATGATGTCCCATGGTATACATTGGAATACTCTGATGCGGTCTCTGATTATGCCGATGTCAGTGACGATACGATAACCTATTATCTCGGCAGGAGTAACGGAAACTATGTATTCGTTGAAGAAGCGGATTATCCCGTTCCGGAGGAACTGTCCATGTACGGACGGACTTCATCGGAATATCACGATGCCAAGCTTGTTATGTGTGACAATGATCTTAATGTCACGGGAACTGTAGATCTGGAAGTATTATTCGGCGACGCAGGGGTAGTCGATAATGATTCGCAGTCATTTGGTATAACGGATCAGTCTTATGCGACAGACGAGAAGATAGTTATCGAGACATATTCCATGGGATTAGGTTACTCCATGACGACGGTGACCGTCGATCCTGTGAGTCTGGAGATCACGGATACGAGCAATTCTGATGACCTAAGTCTCTATAATGAATTCGGAGTTGACGAGAAGCGTGTGATGTTCGGCAACGGACAAAGGCTCGGTATCGGAATACTTGATGACGGAAGTAACTGCACGATCGTCATAGGTATCTACGATGATGCGGGAGAAGTACACTTTACTGATATGTCGGAACTTCTTCCCATGGTCGGTATCTACGATATGACCGATCCTGTAATGGTCGATGATTCTCATGCTATAGCAAAGCTCAAGACGTATGCCGAGAGCGAAGAATACTGGATTTCTTTGGATCTTACGGATAACAGCGTATCTGTCCTTGATGAAGACATGAGCTATCTTGACGGCATAGATCTGGACAATATCTCATATTCTCCCGAATTCGGAAGTGTATCTCTGAGTGAGACAGGCATCACGAAGATTGATGCCGCCGCCAAGACTACGGAAGAGGTATTCTCCTTTGACTGGTGCAATTTAAACAGGAGCCTTATCGATGATGTGAAGCTGCTGGGCATTGACGAGGACAGTATCGTACTCTTTACTACAGAGATGATCTTGTTGCGAGATGGTAAGATTGATTATGAGAACGATCTTATCAGGCTTTCCAAGTGTGACGTCAATCCGAATGTCGGTAAGACTATACTTACGGTGGCATGTCTTGACGATATAAGCGATGCTCTGGCGCAGACAGTCTGTGATTTCAACGAGTCAAACGAAGACTATTATATAAGTGTGACCGATAAGTACAACGCCGCGGATTACGGATCTTATTCAAGCATGGCGGTTGTAGCCGCAATGGATGACAGCTTGGAGTTCGAGACGGCGGGAAGGTTCATGAATGATTCTGATCCCGGTATCTATGATTATTCACTGAGCGCCGAGAGCGACATGAGCAGCGGACTTATGGTCGATCTTATCTCCGGGGAGGGACCGGATATAATAATCGACGGAGCCGGTTATTCTCAGCTTTACAGTGACGACATGCTCATAGATCTGACGACTTATCTTCAGGATTCCGGGATAGCATGCCTTGATAATATCATTGATGTCTCGAAGGTGGACGGCAAACTCTATCAGATACCGCTGACATTCACCATATCCGGTATGGAAGTAGATTCTTCTTCGATAGCCCCGGGACAGACCGGCTTTACATTCGAGCAATACGAAGAATATGTCAGCGGACCTTGTAACGGTATGGATCCGATGATGCTTACAAAGCTTGACTTTCTTACGACCGTAATAATGTCTCAGCCTGACCTTTTCATATCGGACGGAGTCATTGATTTTGATAATGAAGCGTTCAGGGCAGCCGCAGAATATGCCGCCGATAATGTATTCGATCCCGTTACTTTGGATGAAGTATACGATATTCAGGAGGATTACTACGTTGGCTATAGTGAGATCAAAAGTCTTTACGGTGCTTTTTTTGGAACAAGGCTTTTTGAAGGTAACAGCTTCCTCGGTATCCCTTCTTTTGACGGAAAAGGTCCCGTGGTTAATATCAAGTGCTCTGCGGGAATCTCTGCGCAGACATCTTCTCCCGAGGGCTGTTGGGAATTTATATCTATGCTCATGGAAGATGAACATCAGATGGATCTCTCATATGAATGTATGCCCGTGACATCTTCTGCTTTTGATCTTGTATGCGAGGAAGAACTTGGGGCTTATTCGGAATATTATTATTTCTGGAGTGAAGAGGAACGCATGTTGTTTAGTATGCCCGAACCGTCGGAAGATCAGATAGATACCTTCAGAGAGATAATAGGTACTGCTGACAGGATAAATATGACCGATGCTTCCGTGATGATGATAATGAGAGAAGAGATACAGGCCTATTTTGCAGGAGACAAGACGCTGGATGAAGCTATCGGTATAATCAATAACAGAGCGCAGTTATATTACGAAGAACGAGGGTAACAGATGGCTAGGATACTTGTAACAGGCGGCACGAGATTTGTAAGCAGACATGTAGCGGAGTTCTTCCGCGACAGGGGAGATGATGTATATGTCCTTAACAGGGGTAATTCTCCTTCGCCCGAAGGCGTGACTCTTATAAAGTGTGACAGACACGAGTTAGGCGATAATCTTCGTGGGATGCATTTCGAGGCTATAGTAGATGTATGTGCTTATAACGAAATCGATGTGGAAGACTTAAAGAAATCCTTAGACGATGCGTGTCCTTATGTACTTATAAGTTCTTCTGCGGTATATCCCGAGTGGGAGAAGCAGCCTTTCGCTGAGGACGCTTCGAGAGATCTTAATAAGTTCTGGAAGACTTACGGCACGGATAAGATCGCTGCCGAAGATATGGCTCTTACTTCTTTTGAAGAATGTTATGTCATCCGTCCTCCGTATATTTACGGTGAGGGCAATAACCTCTATAGAGAAGGTTTTATCTTCGATTGCGCTGAGCAGGATCGGAAGTTCTACCTTCCCGGGGACGGCGATATGAGACTTCAGTTCTTCCATGTGGAAGATCTTTGCAGGTTCATCGCAGTACTTCTTGAGAAGAAGCCTGAAGAAAAGGTCTATAACGTGGGTAACAGTGAAGCCGTGCCTATAAAGGAATGGGTAAAGGCATGTTACAAGGTCTTAGGAAAGGAGCCTTCCTTTGCAAATGTGACTTCAGGTATTGAGCAGAGGTTGTATTTCCCATTTTATAACTATGAGTATATATTGGACGTTACGCGCATGAAGGAGCTTCTTCCCGATACGATATCTCTTGAAGACGGACTTGATCTGTCGTATAAATGGTATCGGAATAACAGGGATCAGGTTAATATCAAGCCTTTGATCTCCTATATAGAGGAGGAATTGACATGACAGACGAGCAGGCATATAAGTTGGGCGAGTGGCTCCGTAATAATCAGAACAGACCTTTGGGCTATATGGAGAAGGAATTCCTGAAGGGTCTCGTGGATCAGAGTAATACCATAGGTCAGCTGATAGAGAATCTTGCAGGTCTTGCGGGCATGATCCGCTGAGAGATTTGCAATTTAAGCACTTTTGGATATAATCGATACATATCGTAACTGCGAAGAAGGAAACAAGTAGCTTCCGTAACGGTCTTTCAGAGAGTACCCGGCAGGTGAGAGGGTATAAGATCTTCGGTAGTGAATACATTCCGGAGCAGCTGCCTGAACGATCAGTAGGGTAAGTCGGGTGCGCCCGTTAAAGCGCAAGTGTCATGTACACGGTGAGGGATATATCGTGAGGTATATCCGAACATGAGGTGGTACCGCGAATATTCGTCCTCTGTTCTCTTATTGGGGAACAGAGGATTTTTGTATCTTATTACGGAGGATGAACTAATGCAGATCTACGAAGAATTGAAGGCAAGAGGACTTATTGCCCAGGTAACAAATGAAGATGAGATAAGAGAGCTTGTTAATTCAGGTAAGGCTACTTTCTATATCGGCTTTGACTGTACGGCAGATTCACTTACTGCAGGTCACTTCATGGCTCTTACGCTTATGAAGAGACTTCAGATGGCAGGTAACAAGCCTATCGCTCTTATCGGAGGCGGTACTACCATGATCGGTGATCCTTCCGGAAGATCCGACATGAGAAAGATGCTTACAAGAGAAGATATAGACCATAATGCGGAGTGCTTCAAGAAGCAGATGGAGAAGTTCATCGAGTTCGGAGAAGATAAGGCTATAATGGTCAATAATGCAGACTGGCTTATGAACCTTAACTATATCGATCTTCTTCGTGAAGTAGGTGCATGCTTCTCAGTTAATAACATGCTTCGCGCCGAGTGCTACAAGCAGCGTATGGAGAAGGGACTTTCCTTCCTGGAGTTTAACTACATGATCATGCAGTCCTACGACTTTTATTACATGTTCCAGAAGTACAACTGCAACCTTGAGTTCGGCGGCGATGACCAGTGGAGCAACATGTTGGGTGGTACAGAGCTTATCAGACGTAAGCTCGGCAAGGACGCGCATGCCATGACCATCACTCTTCTTACCGATTCCAACGGCAACAAGATGGGTAAGACCGCAGGCAATGCAGTATGGCTTGATCCCGAGAAGACTTCACCTTACGATTTCTACCAGTACTGGAGAAATATCGGTGATGCTGATGTGGATAAGTGTATCAAGATGCTTACGTTTCTTCCTATGGAGCAGATCCGTGAGATCGAGAAGTGGGATGGTTCACGTATAAATGAGAAAAAGATGCTGCTGGCACATGAGCTCACCGAGCTTGTACACGGCAAGGAAGAGGCTGATAAGGCAGAGGCTACCGCTAAGGCGCTTTTTGCAGGCGGCGGAGATGATGCAAATATGCCTACCACTACATTAAATGCTGCTGATATCCCTGCTGAGGGTCTCGGCATC
>JAILMW010000018.1 GCA_024692235.1 Saccharofermentans sp.
AATTGCTTTATTCGCTGAATCTAATAAAAATAAATCATAATAATTTTTACCCGGATAAGACTCATAATACTCTATAGTTTTGCAATATTCCCATAATTCAGGAATCTTGAAACAGCCATCAATCTGGCCTCTGGTTGCGCCCGTGATCTCAATGTCAGATATATTGGGAGCTTCAGGCATAATATAATAAATCTTTGCATTACCAACTGATGATACCAATATGGGATCAATATCATCAGGATCTTCCATGAGAGCCACTATAATATAATAAATGCCCGGTTTGATCTTCCCTTTATAATCACTCAGATTAAACGAGTTGGCTTTGGAGTCATCACTTTCGGGATCATATTGAAATGAATCTATAAGAATCTTCTGTGTACATGTATCCCAATAATCATCATCACACAGATATAATTTTACCGTCTCATAGCTGCCGCCGATAACATTAACATAAAGATTATAATCAGCAGTATCATTCTCGTTAAATGATATTTTCACATTAGTCGGTCCGCCAAGCATCTCTGTATCGCCGGACTCTTCTTCGATCAGCGCGTCATCCGTTAATGATTCAACCTCATCATCAAGCTCAATATCGCTCTCTTCTGTACAGCTCTCCTCTTCCGCCTCTGAAAGATCAGGCTCTTCGGATTCAACAGCTTCAGACTCATTCTCCTCATCGGACGAACTGTCTAAAGACGAAGTAGCATCCTCAGATGATTCCTCCGAGGATACAATCTCCGGATCTGTCACGGACTCAGTCTCTGATTCATTCTCAGATAACGAAGGCTCAACATCATCAGATCCGTCCTCAGTATCCGTCACCTCGGCATCCTGCCTGTCCTCTGTACCCGTCATTGCGGCTTGATCATCCAAAGCATCAACTGTATCAGATGCCCCAACGGTCTCATTCTGCCCGCCGGAAGCCGCAGCTGCATCTATACCTGTGCTCATAAATGTCATGCATATCATTATGAGGGCAAGCATCATGCTTACAGTCCTTCTTATGATCATTTTGCCGGTTCTCCTAATCTTCCCTTGTCTCATCATACCAACCTTTCCTTTACGTTATTCCCGCATTTACACTTATGCTTTTATCATATGTGTCACAAATAAAAAAATGGTGACAAATGCCTATTACAACATCTGTCACCATTATAAACCATTTTAGCTTCGCATTAAATCATACAAATGTACGACAACGCATTGCGTGTTCGCCCCGGGCTTTCAAAAACCGATAAAATCCATAAAACCCGAACGACACGTTTTTGCCCAAAGCAGATATTAAAGCTTGGGACCTGCAGCAACGAGTGCCTTACCTGCATCATTGCCTGTGTACTTAGCAAAGTTCTTGATGAATCTGTCTGCAAGATCCTTAGCCTTTGTCTCCCACTCTGATGCATCAGCATATGTATCACGAGGATCAAGGATTGCAGGATCTACGCCGGGAAGCTCTGTAGGAACCTCGAAGTCGAAGATCGGGATCTTCTTGGTAGGAGCCTTGTTAACGTCGCCGTTAAGGATGGCATCAATGATACCTCTTGTATCCTTGATTGAGATTCTCTTGCCTGTGCCGTTCCAACCTGTGTTAACGAGGTAAGCCTTAGCACCGCTCTTCTGCATCTTCTTAACGAGCTCCTCACCGTACTTGGTAGGATGAAGCTCAAGGAATGCCTGACCGAAGCAAGCTGAGAATGTAGGAGTAGGCTCTGTGATGCCTCTCTCTGTACCTGCAAGCTTAGCTGTGAATCCTGAAAGGAAGTAGTACTGAGTCTGCTCAGGTGTAAGAATAGATACGGGAGGAAGCACTCCAAACGCATCAGCTGAAAGGAATATTACATTCTCAGCTGCAGGACCTGCAGATGTAGGATTAACGTTAAGAACGATATTCTTAATATGATCGATAGGATAAGATACACGAGTATTCTCTGTTACGCTCTTATCATCGAAATCGATCTTTCCATCATCAGCTACTGTTACGTTCTCAAGGAGAGCGTCTCTCTTGATAGCGTTGAAGATATCAGGCTCAGACTCCTTATCAAGGCCGATAACCTTTGCGTAGCATCCACCCTCGAAGTTGAATACGCCGTTGTCATCCCAGCCGTGCTCGTCATCACCGATAAGACGACGCTTAGGATCTGTAGAAAGAGTTGTCTTACCTGTACCGGAAAGACCGAAGAAGATTGCTGTGTGCTTACCGTCCATATCGCAGTTAGCAGAGCAGTGCATGGAAGCGATACCCTTAAGAGGAAGGTAGTAGTTCATCATGGAGAACATACCCTTCTTCATCTCTCCGCCGTACCATGTATTAAGGATAACCTGCTCACGGGACGTTGTGTTGAAAGCAACACATGTAGAAGAGTTAAGTCCGAGAGCCTCGTAGTTCTTAACCTCAGCCTTGGAAGCTGTGTAAACAACGAAGTCAGGCTCGAAGTTAGCGAGTTCCTCAGCAGAGGGCTTGATGAACATGTTTGTTACAAAGTGTGCCTGCCAAGCAACTTCCATGATGAAGCGGACAGCCATTCTTGTATCCTTGTTAGCACCGCAGAAAGCGTCAACAACGAAAAGTCTCTTGCCAGAAAGTTCTTCCTGAGCAAGCTTCTTAACCTCAGCCCAAACCTCTTCAGTCATGGGGTGGTTATCATTCTTATACTCATCGGATGTCCACCAAACTGTATCCTTGGAGTTAGCATCCATAACAATGTACTTATCTTTAGGGGAACGACCTGTGTAGATACCTGTCATAACGTTTACAGTGTCAAGCTCTGTAACCTTACCTACTTCGTAACCTGTAAGACCGGCCTTTGTCTCTTCCTCGAAAAGAAGCTCGTAAGAAGGATTGTGGACGATCTCCGTAGCACCGGTGATACCGTACTTGGATAAATCAATGTTTGCCATTTTTTACACCTCGTCTCTTTATTTTTACGCACAGCAAGAGCTGTGCTTTTTCAAACTGCATCTATTGTACTACATAATTGCCAATATTAGTTCCACTTTTTTTTCGTGAATATATTTTTTGTTGAAAAATGACAGTTCTTACTCTATAATTCATTTGTTGTCTGAACAGGCATAGTGCAAAATGTTTATTTTGCGGGCGTGGCGGAATGGCAGACGCGGCAGACTCAAAATCTGTTGACCATAAATCGTGCGGGTTCAAGTCCCGCCGCCCGCACCATATCGTAGAAAAAGTTACCCTCGGCTTACTGAACCGAGGGTAACTTTTTACTTTATATTCGATTTGAAAATCATTTAGTGATCAGATAGCCGTATAACCGCCGTCAACTGCTATGTTCTGTCCTGTTACGTAGGAAGAAGCAGGAGATGCAAGGAAAAGAGTACATGTATCGAGCTCTCCCTCCTTACCGTATCTCTCAACGGGTACTGCAGACTTCATGTAAGCCTGGAAATAATCGGAATCAAGTGTCTCAGCTGTAAGAGGTGTCCAGAAATAACCGGGGCAGATAGAATTAACTGTGATTCCCTGATTAGCCCACTCTGCAGCAAGAGCTCTTGTCATATTTACAACACCGCCCTTTGCAGCGTGGTAAGGAGCACAAGTAGCAGCCTTATTACCTACAAGACCGTACATGGAAGCGATATTGATAACTCTTCCGTAGCCTGCAGGGATCATTGCCTTCTTAGCAACTGCTCTTGCAACTCTGAATGAACCGAAAAGATCGATGTTGAGCTCGTTATAGAACTGCTCATCAGTGATATCTACTGCGGGTGCTACTGCACCTGTACCTGCATTATTAATAAGGATATCGATACGGCCGAACTTATCATATGCTGCTGATACCATCTTCTCTACACTTTCAGTATCAGTGATGTCACAAGGTACTGCAAGAGTATCAACTCCGTATGTCTCCTTGATCTTGGAAGCAACTTCCTCGATAAGGTTCTGTCTTCTTGCTACTACAACGATATTACATCCCTGATTCGCAAGAGCCTCAGCCATCTGTACGCCAAGTCCTGTTGAACAACCGGTGACGATAGCGCACTGTCCTTTAAGATCAAAATAGTTTTTCATAATATTTCTCCTCCGGAAATAAATTATATATACCGAAAGATAATATAGTACATTTAGTTAGAGGCTGCAAACCCAAACGGCTATACATCAAGACGATATTTATCCTTGATATATGCTTTTAAATCGTCAAAAGGCTCATCCGCTTGAAGCTTCTCGATCTTCTGAACTGATATATCAATAGTGAACAAATTACCTGAAGAGATTAGTTTGTATCTGTCTTCCGACTGATCTTCGTCTTGGAATGCGATACATCCTTCTGTACCTTCCATATAAAGGAACATTTCTTTATCAAGGACTTTTACATAATTAAGTACATCCAGACTGTTCCGGAATATGAGGTCCTTATCCTGATGAGCATCGTATTTAAGTTCGATATACATCCAGGCAGATCCGGGGTATGAATCGCAAGACAAGGAGACTACCTTATTATCTGCGTGCTCATTGTTATAAGAATCGATCACTTTCATCATATCGGTACGGTAAGTATTCTTGATAAATATCCTGTAACGAAGCATACGAAGATCAGATACAGTAACATCTGAGGCCGTTTCTGCCTTCTTTTCTTCGGCGGGCTTTATTTCCTCTTCAGCGATAACCTGTTCGGGGATCTTTTTAACCTCAGGTTTTATCTGCTCGACCTGCTCCTTTTTAACAGGAACAGGTTCAGGAGGCGTATCTTTCTTCTCTACAACAGGAACGGATATCGGTTTAAATGCAGACTTCATCTTAGAAGGAGCACTTTCCGTAGAAGATCCTTTCGAGGAAGAAATAACTTTGCTGTCACGAGTTATAGTCTCTTCTTCCTGATTCGTCAGTATCATATTGTTCTTAGAATATCTTAAGATGCCATTCTTCTTAAGATAAGCAAGTTCACCTGTGACAGATATCTTATCGTCACCGCTAAGATAATTGAGCGGTATATTTTTTACATTGCCCGAGCTGTCGGCAAAGACAAGTTTGGACAGGTCGGGTTCATAGCCTTTATAGCATCCTATAGGATAAAAGCTCGATGGTATCTTCTTATTTGAGAAAGTGATCTTCAGCCCTTTTGTGGTCAGCTCGAAATACTTGATCGGTGCATCTCGTCCGATCTTAAACGATAAGATATAACAGATGAACGATAAGATCCAGATAACCAAAATGCCAAGTAATCCCATTTCAAATGATGATGATGTAATACCAAATATGATTCCAGGCGCTAACCAAGGTATATGTACCCAGAACGCAAATACACATATGAATCGGACCAAAAATCTAAAGCCTTTAGAATGCCTGTAACAATAGTAAACTATCCTGTCCGGATCAAACTCCGATTTTTTGGTATGCTTTTTCTCGTATCTGCCAAGAGGTATAGCGATGATAATGAATAGAATATTCAATAATAAACTTGCGATCAATATGATAGAGAACAATTTAAGCGCATATGTAGGATCCATAAAACTACACTATCCTCCCTGCTTCTTATTCCGAGTTTGATTCTAACATATACCTTGCTCTGTTCGTGTATCAGATATCAATATAGAACTTATCCCTGATAAAAGTCTTAGGATCTTCTGAAATATCCGATGTCGGATCAGGTATCATCTCAGATGTATCATTATCGAAGATAAATCCCTTCTTATTCTTGATGCATGCGATCTCTTTCCTTCCATTAAGATAAGCTGCAAGATCATCCTCTGAAGAATATGAAGGAGTTTGAGACCGATTATTATCAGATATTCCCACAAATGCCGTAAGTATTATGAGAAGTAATACTATTAACGATGTAACCGCGAATAACTGAACAGCTAATGTATCTATTATATCCATAATATAAAGATCACTTTCGTGATCTCCCCCTACTTCCAATACTATAACGTAAAACAATAAAAACAAAAAGTTCCTCCCGATAAGGAAGGAACTTTAGAAATTGGAGCCAATGGTGGGAATCGAACCCACGACCTATTCATTACGAGTGAATTGCTCTACCCCTGAGCCACATTGGCATGTGCGCCTAAAAATATACTAATTCAGGCGCGATATGTCAAGTTAGAAATCCCATGAAGAGATATACTTCTCCTGCTCGGGAGTAAGCTTATCGATAGTGATCTCCTTAGTGGCAAGAAGGATCTCCGCTACTCTGTTATCGATCTCTTCGGGAGTCTGGATAACCTTCTTATCAAGATCCTTACCGTACTTGGCAATATACCTTGCAGACTGTGCCTGAAGAGCAAAGCTCATGTCCATGATCTCAACAGGATGACCGTCACCTGCAGCAAGATTAACAAGTCTTCCTTCTGCGATAACACAGACGGTATTACCATTAGGAAGCTTATAGCCGATGATGTTGTTACGAAGCTCTGTGGCATCCGTAGCGATCTCTTTAAGTTCCTTAACGCTTACCTCACAGTCAAAATGCCCTGCATTACAACAGATAGCACCGTCCTTCATAGCCTCGAAATGCCTCTTGACGATAACATCTTCACAACCTGTAACAGTTACGAAGAAATCACCTTCCTTAGCAGCATCGTCCATAGTCATTACTTCGTAGCCTTCCATAAGAGCCTCGCAAGCCTTTACGGGATCTATCTCTGTAACGATTACCTTTGCACCAAGGCCCTTAGCTCTCATAGCTACGCCTCTGCCGCACATACCGTAACCAGCTACTACAACAGTCTTACCGGATACAACAAGGTTAGTTGTTGCCATGATTGCTGTCCATACTGATTGACCTGTTCCGAATCTGTTGTCGAAGAGGTGCTTACATCTTGCATCGTTAACTGCAACTACGGGATAAGAAAGCTTTCCTTCCTTCTCAAGGATCTCAAGTCTGTGAACACCTGTTGTTGTCTCCTCGCAGCCGCCGATGAGGTTTCTTCCAAGATCCTTACACTCGGAATGAAGGAGCATAGCAAGATCTCCGCCGTCATCAATAACGATATCGGGAACAAAGTCAAGAGCCATCTTAAGGTGCTTAATATAATCCTTCTCATCAACACCGTGAACGGCATATACATGAAGATCGCCTGAAGCAGCAAGAGCAGCGGCAACATCATCCTGTGTAGATAAGGGATTACAACCTGTGAGCGCTACATCAGCACCGCCTCTTGCAAGAGCTCTCGCAAGACAAGCTGTCTTAGCTTCAACATGAACTGATACGGATATCTTCATACCCTTGAAAGGCTGCTCATCGATAAGTTCCTTCTCGATAGCTCTTAACACAGGCATATTCCTGTATGCCCATTCGATCTTCTCCTTACCATAGGGAGCAAGGTTGATGTCTTTTACTTCGTAAGCGGGAATACTCATATCATACGCTCCATTTCTTAATAAAATTCTTTACCAGATCACAGTTGGATCTTGATGACTTATTGGCATTTTCCATGACTTCCTCATGGGTAAGTGCGGTCTTGCTGATACCTGCAGCAAGATTGGAGATGCAGGATACTGCAGCAACCTTGATACCGCAATGAGCTGCTACTATTGCTTCAGGAACAGTAGACATACCTACTGCACCTACACCGAGCATCTTCAATGCTCTTATCTCTGCAGGTGACTCGTACTGAGGACCTTTACTGTAAGAGTATATACCCTTATGAAGTGTGATTCCAAGCTCTCGTGATGTCTCAAGAAGAAGCTCGACACAAGCCTTATCGTAGATAAATGACTGATCGGGGAATCTTACACCGAATTCATCGAGATTAGGACCTCTTAAAGGTGAATCGCAGTTAAAGGATAAATGATCCTCTATTACCATAAGGTCAGAAGGCTTCATCTCATCAAGAAGTCCGCCTGCCGCATTTGTAAGGAAAAGAAGCTTAACGCCGAGCTTACTCATAACTCTTACATAAAGAGTACAGACAGAAGTATCGTATCCTTCGTAATAATGGAATCTTCCGGACATCATGAATACTCTCTTGCCTTCAAGCGTACCGATTATAAGTCTGCCCTCATGGCCGGGCACAGTAGATACAGGGAATCCGGGAATGTCAGCATAAGGAATAGATATGCAATCCTCACATTCAGAGGCAAGAGGCGCAAGACCCGAACCTAAGACTATGCACACAGAAGGAACTTCCTTATCAGCAGGAAGAAATCCCTTTATGTAATCAGCAGCTGATCTAACAGAGTTCATATAGGAAGCAACATCAGTTATCATAAGCTTTCTCCTTACATTAAAACAAAGCCCATTTACATGGGCTTTGTATCATTTGATCAAAGATTCTTACCGCAGCAATTCTTATACTTCTTACCGCTACCGCAAGGGCAAAGGTCATTACGACCTACCTTTGAAGAATCACGCTTGATAGGTGCAGCTGCCGCAGGCTGTGAAGCACCCTGAACCTGCTGAGCCTCGGTAGGCAAAGTACTAGCCTGAGGTCTTGCTGCGCCTTCCTTCATGGAAGATACAGCAGATCTTGTCTCAACCTTCTTCTCAGCAGAGAAGTGACCCTTCATAAGGATCCTTACGGAATCAGTCTGTATAGACTCATTCATCTCCTCGAACATATCGGCACTTTCCATCTTGTATTCAACAACGGGATCGTGCTGACCGACGCTTCTCATCCTGATGGATGTAGAAAGCTGATCCATAGCGTCGATGTGATCCATCCACTTCTGATCTACAGTCGTAAGAAGGATAGCTCTCTCAGCTTCCTTGAATATCTCACTAGTTACAGACTCTTCCTTGACCTTAAGTGCCTCAACAGCATCCTTATTGATCATCTCCTTGAGCTCTTCGGGAGAAGGAAGCTCTTCATTCTCATTCTTTACAAGGACAACGGAAGGGATCTCACCGAATATCTCTTCGAGCTTCATACCGAGAGTATATCTCTCAGCGGGAGTGATGACACCGTCAACAGCAAATGCGTCGATCTGTCTGTCAGCAACCTTCTCTATCATCTTAAGGAATGTCTCGTGCATATCCTCACCGTCGATAACCTTACGACGCTGCTCATAAGTGATAGTTCTCTGGATATTGTTAACATCGTCATACTCAAGGACATTCTTACGTGCACCGAAGTGAAGTGCCTCAAGCTTCTTCTGTGAGCTGTCGATGAGCTTTGTAAGGATACCTGTCTGGATCTCCATTGTCTCATCAACACCAAGTGTATTGTACATATTTGTGACTCTGTCTCCGCCGAAGATACGAAGGAGATCATCATCAAGAGCGAGGTAGAACTTCGTACGTCCGGGATCACCCTGACGGCCTGCACGACCCTTGAGCTGATTATCGATACGTCTTGACTCATGTCTTTCTGTACCTACGATGTAAAGACCGCCGAGAGCACGAACTTCCTCAGCTTCAGGCTTGATCTGAGCAGAGAACTTGGACTCAAGCTCTGCGAACTTGGCACGAGCTGCAAGGATGATCTCGTCATCTGTCTCATTGTGAGCTGTAGCAGCATCTATCATGTCTTCTTCATAGCCGAGCTTTCTCATCTCCTGCTTAGCGAGGTACTCACTGTTACCTCCAAGAAGGATATCGGTACCACGACCTGCCATGTTAGTAGCAATTGTAACTGCACCCTTACGACCTGCCTGAGCAACGATTTCAGCCTCTCGCATATGATTCTTTGCATTGAGGACATTATGCTTGATGCCAGCCTTTGTAAAGATCTTGGAAAGGTACTCTGACTTATCGACATTAACTGTACCTACGAGTACGGGCTGCCCCTTGCCGTGTGCTTCGATAACAGTCTTAAGAACTGCAGCATACTTACCCTTCTGAGTCTTGAATACTGCATCATTCTCATCGATACGGGCAATAGGCTTATTGGTAGGGATCTGGATAACATCGAGATTATAAATGGATCTGAACTCGGCTTCCTCTGTATAAGCTGTACCTGTCATACCGGAAAGCTTGGAATACATACGGAAGAAGTTCTGGAAAGTGATAGTTGCAAGAGTCTTATTCTCGTTAGCGATCTTAACGCCTTCCTTAGCCTCGATAGACTGATGAAGACCGTCGCTGTATCTTCTACCGGGCATAAGACGACCCGTGAAGTCATCAACGATAACGACCTCACCGTCATTAACAACATACTGCTTATCAAGGTGGAAGTTACCGTGTGCCTTAAGAGCATTGTTGATGTAGTGCTGCAATGAGATATTATCGGGATCGGAAAGATTCTCTACGCCGAAGAACTTCTCAGCCTTCTTGATACCGTTACCGGTAAGAACCGATGTATTAGCCTTCTCATCGATAACATAATCTGCATCACCGACGATCTCGTCCATATCCACCTTGTCATCTGTCTCAACGACAGTAAAAGACTTAAGTGTTCTTACGAAGTTATCTGCTTTCTGATAAAGATCGGAAGACTCTGTACCTCTACCGGAAATGATAAGAGGAGTTCTCGCCTCATCGATAAGGATCGAGTCGACCTCATCGACGATAGCATAGTTAAGTTCACGCTGTACGAGCTGTTCCTTGCGAACGACCATGTTATCACGGAGATAATCGAATCCGAACTCGTTATTTGTGCCGTATACGATATCGCATGCGTACATTTCCTTACGCTTATTATTGGGAATGTCATGGATAATAAGACCGACTGTAAGTCCGAGAAATCTGTAGACCTTACCCATCCACTCGGAGTCACGCTTTGCAAGATAATCGTTTACCGTTACTACGTGTACACCCTTTCCTGTAAGAGCATTGAGATATACGGGCATCGTAGCAACAAGCGTCTTACCTTCACCGGTCTTCATCTCGGCTATACGGCCCTGATGAAGAACGATACCACCTATGACCTGCACTCTGTAGGGCTTCATGCCGAGAACTCGCCAAGCTGCCTCACGCATCGTAGCGAAAGCTTCGGGAAGTATGCTGTCCAAAGTCTCACCGCCCTCAAGTCTGCTCTTAAATTCATCAGTCTTGCCGCGAAGTTCAGTATCTGAGAGCTTGGAATACTCTTCCTCGAGGTCCATTACCTTATTTACGATGGGATTGATCCTCTTGATCTCCCTGTCGCTATGAGTTCCGAAAACGGCTGTAAACATTCCCATTGTCAATTCTCCTCTGGTCTTTCATTCTTTAATCTGTTCAATGCGGTCCTGTAACCGCCATGCTCGTTGTTATAACAAGTCTTGACTCGCGATATGGTAGTAGAACTCACCTTGGTACTGCTTCTTCCCTTACCTTTACGCGTATCCCTTTTCCCTCTGTCCGAGGACGAACTATCTTCATTGTTGGAAGGCGGAGCTAATTCTTTGATTATCTCTTCATAGCTCTTGCCCTGGTCAATAAGTAGAAGTATCTGCCATCTGTGGAGCATTGAGCACATCTCGTTATACGACATAAGGTCCGAGAAGAAACTGTGAAGTTCTTCCGGAGTGTTCAGTGTCAATATAGCCTCATATAGATTATCGAGTGCTTCCTGTTCGTGATTGTCAAATACAGCCATCCGAATCAACCCATAAGAGAAAAGAATCTGTCTATAAGCACCTCAGCATAACCTCCAACCACGGCATATGCGATGAATGTCAGCAATAAGACAGCCAATATAGCATAGGTTATACGCTTAAAGAAAAGCTCCCTCTGAGCTTTCTTCATAACTTCACCGATACCACGGGCTGATGAAGCCTTATTTCCGATATCGGAATGAGCCAGAGCAGGTTTTCTTACAGAAGAATTACTTCTCACAAGAATACGACCTCCCATAAAAATAGTCCATACCATGATACCCTAACTTAATTTCGAAAACAACATTCTATATATATATATTATTTAAGAAGTGCCGTAAGTCGTTATTACGAGTTCTACGTTATTAGCTTCAGCATAATCTTCGAGGTCTTCTATATATCGAACACCGTCTTCCGGTGAATTTGACGGTATCACTATAACGAGTCTTCTCGAATCAATGTCGCTTGCGGAGATATTGTATGAGGTCCCTCCTATATTCACATCCGCACCGTTAAATGAAGCAAGAGAATCTATCTCCTCCGTTACACTTCTCTCTACCCTTTCCTGCGACTGATTGGTGGGTCTGTTAAGGTCGATACTTAAATATGATGTCGCTACTCCGTCTTGGAGATCGTTTATTACCGGAAAAGTATGCGGCAGATTAGAGCCGTAGTGTTCCTCAAACCACTGTCCTCTGTCGAGATTATTCATTCCCCACACGTCTTCTTCGCTTTCTTCCGTATCCTCGCTTCCGTTAAGGAACAGTTCAAGATCACCGTAGAAAGGAATACCGTCGGTAACATGCATCGTAACCGGACCTACGATAGTATCAACGCTGTATGATACTATGACTGCTATAAAACCGTTATGCGTATCGATGTCAAAATCGACATCGATAGTATCAGGCAGGAAGAATTCGGATCCGTCATTATATTCCACATACTTTTGAGCTATGTCGTCTTCAAAATGCGAAGACAGAGCAAGATCAAAAACCGCTTCCGTAAGCGATCTGTCAGAAGCGATATCAAAGCCTGAAAGCCTCTGAACCATTAAAGATGTCGCATTATCCGTATCCTGTTCCTCTGAGGTGCCGTCAGGGAGCATATTCGTAAGGGTACTTACAGTATCAGCAGCTGTTACGGACAAAGGCGTAAGCAAGGCAAAATCCTCGCAAGTGTTACTTACCGCTCTTTGCATCAGCACATCGGTCCTTATAAGACTCACTGCCGTTAATACGCTCGTTATAAAACAAAGCGTTACGGTAAATGCAATTGCGGTCTCTATAGTGATACTTCCGCGCTTTGATCTATTCATACGTCTCAACCCCATAGATACAATATGTACGAGAATATGTTATCTCGACATCATTAAAACCCGTTCCTACGCTGATACCGCAGACATATCCGGGAAAATCTCTTGTCAATATCTCGTTCATCCTTGAAAGCAAAACTGAATCAGGTACTAAGTTCATATATATACTCAAGATGTCCCTGTACCCTATCGTAATCGCAGGAAGATCTCCCAATTCGGCAAGAGTAATATTCTCTCCGCTTAAAAGATTCGCCGTATCTCTGGTCGCGTAGTTCTGAGCTATATACATGACGATCACGGCAGAACAAAACTCAACAGGTATAACTACGGTTCCGAGGGAAGCAATCTCTATCAGAACTGAAAGGACTTCTCCTATTCCGTTAATCCACTCCATCATCTCGGGATCTGCTTCGATATTGATAAACTCTACGACAAATGAGAATTGAAAAATAAGAAGTGCACATGCCATAGCGCCTTCTCTTCCGCTAATTCCCGTAAGGATATATTCGGTATCTGTCGATTCTTCTGCATGAAAAGCCGTAAATGAAGTACCGTCAAGAGCCGTATCATCGTCTATAATGCTGTCAAAATTATATGAAGCATAGTTGACTGCAAAACCGTGAAACAACGGACCTGATATCATATCGGCAGTATTGTCGAACATATCATAAAGTCCTGTTACGGTATCGATACCGAATTCCATATCCCTTGGAGAATATGCACCTCCTACATCAGGACCGTCATTATCAAGCTGATCGAATATATCGATGAATTCGGAAAAGCCGTCAATATAGCTGTCTATATCTGAAATACCCAACTGAGACGCATATTCGAGTACCTCTTCAGAGAAGGAGACCGCTCCGTCAATGATGTCCATCATAACGTCCGAAGCACCGCTGTTCATAAAGCTTCTTATCTTGTCCAACACTCCGTACTCGTCAATAGTTTCTATAACTTCAAACAGATAATCGGTAATAAAGGACACCATGACACCTGATGTTCGGTAGGAATAATATAGTGATATCGCATCCTTAAGATCATCTGTATCAAAACTGTTGACGCCGCATACATATATCTCTGAGCCTTCCTCTATACCGGAACCTTCAAGGATCATGTTGAATACATCGCTATCCACCGTATTGATATCGAATGCATATATTCCGTATGTCTTAAAAAGCTGCCTGTCATAATCAGACAGATAAGTCTCTACCTGAAGCTTTACACCGCGTGTATAGGCCATATTGCAACGAAGTTCCTCTACAAGTCCAATATAAGTACATTCCACCAATATAACGGCAGAAAGGACAATGGCAAGGAATAATGTTGTCGCTCCTCTTCTTTTACCCTTCCTCAGACAGCGCATCTTCAACACCTCCGTAGATGATCCTGTAGTTCTCAGACAATCCCGTAAGAAGAGTATTAAGTTGTTCGGCCGAGATACCATCGGTGCCGTCACCGACATCTTCAATAGCGCTTGAAGTCTCGCCTGCACACGTGGCGCATACATCTGCAGGAACTATAATAAGAGCCGTAAGAACGAATATGACGGCAGTGATTACTATTGCCGTTTCTAAAGTTGAACCCATAAAGATACCCCCTGTATCGTTTTTTCTAAATGATACAGGGGATATAAAAAGATTAGTTACGACAATTAACGACAATTGCCGACAAATTTCGACAACGAGTCCCAATAATAGGACTTATCTCAACTTAGCGTTATAGTTCTTTGCCAGTCTGTCGAGGATCTTTTCGTATGAATCCTTGATATCTGCGTCAGTAAGAGTCTTATTGTCATCGCGGAACATAAGTGATACGGCAACAGACTTCATATCAGCACCAAGCTTATTATCCTCATAAACATCAAAGAACTCGACTTCCTTAAGAAGCTTACCGCCGGCAGACTTACATGTCTTGATGATCTCACCAACGGGAACTGACTTATCTACCATAACGGCAATGTCCCTGGCGATACCGGGATACTTGGGAAGCTGCTTATAAACGCGCTCTGTCTTAGCAGCATTTGTAAGTGCATTACACTCGATCTCAAAGAATACGGCCTTCTCGGGAGCGTCGAAATTATCAGCGGTCTCAGGGAAGACTACACCGAACTTACCGCACTTCTTGCCGTTTATGATAAGAGATGCAGTTCTTCCGGGATGGAACGTAGGATCATCAGTAAGAGGCTCAAAGGATACGGAACGTATACCGAGTATTGCACAAAGCTCTTCAATAGTACCCTTTATATCGTAGAAGATCTCCTTACTGTCAGAAACGGTATTGTCATAAGAGAAACCGCAGAGAGTCTTACGCTCTTCGGGAAGATTAGCAGGATCAGCGTCAGGAATATATACATATGCTACTTCGAATACCTTAGCGGCAGGAACACCTCTGTTGGAGTTTCTTGCAGCGATACGAAGCATGGAAGGAAGCATTGTAGTTCTCATGACAGAAGTATCATCACCTAGAGGATTAGATATCTTGACCTGATTACGAAGAGGAGAATCCTCGGCAACTCTCATAAGGTCCATATCCGAAGGACTCTCGAAAGAGTATGTGATAGCCTCGAAGAAACCGCAGGATACAAGTGTATCCTTTATTTTCTCTGTAAGAGCCTGCTCCCTAGTCCTTCCGCCGAGAGTAGTAGCGGAGCTGTTAAGAAGAGTAGCAGGAATATTGTTATATCCAAAGAAACGTGCGATCTCCTCGGAGATATCAGCCTCAGACTCAAGATCGGGACGGAATGTAGGAGGCGTAATGATACCGTTTTCAACCTTACACTCAAGCTGTCCCAGGATATCGAGCATGAACTCTTCTGAAGCATCTATGCCGATGAAAGAATTGATCTTCTGGGGTCTGAACGGAATAGTCTTTACTTCCTTCTTGGTGGGATAAACATCGATAAGGCCCTTAGATACCTTACCGCAACCGAGCAGCTCAACAAGCTCACAAGCTCTGTTAAGAGCACGAAGTGCATTCTCAGCATCAAGTCCCTTCTCATAACGCGAAGAAGCTTCGGTACGAAGACCGTTGGCAATAGCCGTCTTTCTTACGGACACTCCGTTAAATGTCGCAGACTCAAAAAGGATAGTCTTGGTAGTTTCAAGTACTTCGGAGTTCTCACCGCCCATAACACCTGCGATAGCGCATACCTTCTCCTCATCAGCAATGACAAGGTTGGAAGAGTTAAGCGTATGGTCATTACCGTCAAGAGTCTTGGTAACCTCACCGTCCTTAGCTGTTCTAACGATAATGTGGTTATTCTTAAGGTAATCAAGATCAAAGGCATGCATGGGCTGACCGAGTTCAAGACAAACATAGTTAGTGATATCAACGATATTATTGATAGGTCTCATGCCGGCAGCAGCAAGTCGCTCAGCCATCCAAGCGGGTGAAGGACCTATAACAACATCCTCAACTGTCCTTGCACAATATCTGTAGCAAAGATCAGGAGCTTCTATATCGACCTTGGCAACAGAAGCAGTATTAAGTGATCCCTCCTGCTTAAGTACGGGTGCAACAGCCTTAAAAGGATGCCCCAACGTAACTGCAGCCTCACGGCCGAGACCTTCGATAGAGAAACAGTCAGGTCTGTTAGATGTGATCTCAAAATCGATCGTTACAAGATCATCGAGATTAAAGAGATCTCTGATGTCAGTACCGACGGCAGGAACAGGATCAAGAAGTCTTAAGTCCCAAAGTCCGTATACATCAGCACCGGGCTTACCTGCACCGATAGAACCGAGCTCATCTGCGGAGCAGCACATGCCGAAGCTCTCCACTCCCCTGATCTTTCCCTTCTTGATGTCTATCTCGGGAAGATGAGCGCCGACTGCAGCAATAGGACAGAGCATTCCGACCTCAACATTAGGTGCACCGCATACGATCTGGACTTCATGACCTATCTCGTCTCTTCCGAAGTCCACCTTAAGGATATGAAGGTGATCGGAATCGGGGTGTTCGTCAACCGTGAGGATCTTACCTACGTAAACACCGGTAATATCAGTAGAGATGATCTCCTCGACCTTGGAGCCTGATAATGTCATTGCATCAGCAAGTTCCTTGGGAGATACATCTATATCAGTAAAATCTTTTAACCAACCAATAGGAGCTTTCATTTCTTCTAGTCTCCTCCTTACTTAAACTGCTTAAGGAAACGAACATCGTTCTCGTAAAGAAGTCTGATGTCGTCGATTCCGTAACGACCCATTGCCGTTCTCTCTACACCGATACCGAATGCAAATCCGCTGTATTCTTCGGAATCGATACCGCAATTCTCGAGGACCTCCGGATGAACCATACCAGCACCCAATACCTCGATCCAGCCTTCACCCTTACATACACGGCAACCCTTACCGCCGCAAGACCAACAAGTAAGGTCTACTTCTACGGAAGGCTCTGTGAACGGGAAATGGTGAGGACGAAGTCTGATCTTCGTGTCTTCACCGAAGAGTTTCTTTGCAAAGAGCTGCAATGAACCTACGAGATCACCCATGGTTATACCCTTATCAACGACAAGGCCTTCGATCTGATGGAATACGGGAGAGTGTGTGCTGTCCAGAGTATCCTGTCTGTAAACCTTACCGGGGCAGATAACCTTGATAGGAGGCTTCTGATTCTCCATGATCCTTATCTGCATGGGAGATGTCTGTGTACGAAGAAGGATATTCTCGCTGATATAGAAAGTATCCTGCGTATCTCTTGCGGGATGTCCCTTAGGAAGCCTTAAGAGCTCGAAATTATACTTATCGTACTCAACTTCAGGACCCTCGCCTATAGAGTAACCGAGACCTAAGAAGATATCACAGATCTCATTGATCGCCATATTAAGAGGATGTCTTGCACCTGCTCCTTTGTAAGAAGTAGGAAGAGTAACATCGATAACTTCCTTCTTTAACTTGTGACTATTCTCAAGATCAGCAATCTTAGACTGATATTCGGAGAAGACTGACTCCATCTTCTCTCTGACTTCATTAACGAGCTTACCTGCAGCAGGCCTTTCCTCGGGAGAAAGCTGACCCATACCGCGAAGTACACCCGTAAGCTTACCTTTTTTACCGAAAAACTCGACACGAAGTGCTTCTATTTCCTTGGAATTCGTAAGACTCTTGATCTTCTCCTCGAATTCCACACGGGTATTCATAAGAGACTCTTTGAGATCGCTCATACCAATTACCTCCGCAATTTCTTTAACTAATAGAGAATATCACAAGAGGAGTATTAATAAAAGAAGGGATTAGTATTTATCTCTCTTTGAAGGATAGTAGCAGGTCCGTGTCCGGGATAGACCTCATAAGTACCGTCAAGCCCCTTAAGAAGCTCTATCGAAGATCTCATATCCGTAACAGAAGAACCAGGGAAATCAGTACGTCCTATGGAACCGGAAAATAACATATCTCCTGTAAATAACAACTTATGAGAATCGTCGGTAAAAGACAGGCAGCACGAACCCTTACTGTGTCCGGGGGTATGGAAATACTCAAATACAAGATCATCCAAGACTTTAGTCCCCTTCACTTCATCCAAAGACTTAGCTTCACAATTAACTTCATAAGATATACCGAAGTCTCGCGACAGATTAGAATCAGAGCTTCCGATACAATCCGTATCTTCTTCATGAATGTAGACAGGAACAGAAGGATACTGTGAGATCCATTCATTAAGTGAAGCGAAATGATCGAAATGCCCGTGGGTTATAAAGATCGCCTTCAACTGAAGATCTGTGTCTACTTTAGAAGGAGATACACCGGGATCAATAACAATAAAAGCCGTATCTGAGAATACGGCATACATATTCGATCCCAAAGGACCATAAGGATATGTCTTTATGCGGATCGACATCAGACCTTAGTTTCCTTAAGCCAGAGCCTCCAATCAAGATCACCTCTGTCTATTGCGAGAATGAGAGTCTCGGCAGTAGCGAGATTGGTAGCGTAAGGAATATTGTTGTAATCACATACGTTGAGAAGCTCATGAGCATCCTCAGACTGTTCGCTCCTTCCGTCACGAAGGTATATTACACAGTCGATCTCATTGAACTGAGCTCTTGCCGCAAGCTGCTCAACACCGCTGGAATAATCTACGGAAAGACCTGAAACATCAATATCTACAGATGCTTTCAAGTGCTTAGCGGTATTGTATACGGAAATAAGCTGATGTTTAAGGAGCAAGGTCTTATACGCAATACAGAAATTGACCAACAGTTCTATCTTTCTGTTATCTGCCATAAGTACGATCTTCATAGCAATGCTCCTATTCATAAAAAATACAATATTATTCTATTAAAAATCTTCCTTAAAGGCAATTGAGAATTGTGAAAATTATATAAAAAAATTTTTAAACAACAGATGAATTAACCTTCGTCATAGGCATTATCACTATATTCCTCATATTCCGCAGGCAAGGCATCAGGCTGAACAAAATCACCGTTTGTAGGCGTATAATCCATAACATTTCCGTTTGCCTCGGGAATATTAAAGTAAGCAGCAAGGAGCTCACGGGCGATACTTGCGGTGGAAGAACCCCACTCACCTCTCTCTACAACGAGAGCAACAGCAACCTGAGGGTTCTCTGCAGGAGCGTAACATACGAAAAGACCATTGGAATACTCTTTACGGATATCCTCGAAGCCTGTCTCGGCCGTACCTGTCTTACATACAACATCTACCGGGAAATCTCCGAATGTATCTCTTGCAGTAGCCTCATCCGTCCAAAGGCTGGTACCCGTAACAACGCAACGCATGGCAAACCTTACGGCTTCTATATTGGATTCATCTATTCCGAGAGGTACAGGTGCCTGCTGACCGGAATAAAGTAAAGATCCGTCAGATCCGACTACACTGTCAACTACATAAGGGGTTACCAGCTGATTGGTAGCTATACCTGCAGTATAACGGCACAACTGAAGAATTGTAAAACAGTTATCGAACTGTCCGATAGCTGACTGAGCAGTATCTGCGGGGAACCATATCCTGTCATATTCATTCTCGTGAAGAAGTCTCTTAGTCTCACGTGATGCTCTGACGCCGCATATCTCACCGGGAAGGTCTATGCCCGTGAATTCACCAAGCCCGAGCCTCTCGCCCATCGCATCGATATTATCGATACCCGTCATATAGCCGAGACGCATGAAGTAGATATTACAGGACGTTGCCATAGCGGTATTAAGATCCAGAGGACCATGTCCTCCGTCAGGATGCTCAAGACAGCTGAACTCCCATCCGCCGATATCGTAAGGGCTCTCACAATTGATCCAGTTAGAAGTAGGCGTGATCCAGCCGTTCTCAAGACCTGCTAACGCAGTACACATCTTAAAGGTAGAACCCGGAGCATACTGAGACATGATAGCTCTGTTCCACAAAGGCATATCTTCTGCCGTGATCTCCTCATATTCACCGATACCGAGATAATACTCGAGCTGCTCCTGAGCCTGAGCATCTCCATACATAGACAGAACAAAGTCATTAGGATCGAAGTTAGGATAAGAACCCATAGCAAGTACGGCTCCTGTATTTACATCCATCATGACAAAAGCACCGGCATTAGCAGTAGCATACTGTTCATCGATAGGCTTAAGGCTCTCTGCAGCCTCAGCTTCCTCTATATATTCTTTCAAAGCCTCAATGCCGACCATCTGAAGATCGGAATCTATAGTCAGATTAACTGTAGCACCTGATACCGGGTCAACGCCGTATGTCGAAGGAAAGAATGTTCCGTCAGCACCGTCTACAGTCCAGATATTATAAGTAGATATTCCGGTCTGACCGTGAAGGTATCTTTCCATCTGAGACTCAACGCCTGACTGACCTACCAGATCATCATTGTTGTATCCGAACGTCTGCAAAGTTGCAAGTGATTCCTGCGATACCCTTCCGACATAACCTACTACATGGCAAGACAACTGAGCCATCGGGGTATATACCCTTCTATATGTCTTTGTACATATAAGGCCCATAAAGTGGTAATTCTGCTCTTCGATCATCGTGACGAGCTCATTGGGAACATCCGTAGCGATCTCGACGGGAGTTCCCATAAGGAAAGACCAGTTGTCCCTGAATATCTGATACCTGATTCTGCAGATCCTATATGCCTCATCCTCAGTATAGGATTCATCTATACCGAAAAGATTACGCATATAAAGGAAAAAGACCTGAGGATCCGTCTTAACATAATTATCCGTAAAAGTTACGATACCTTCGGAATAATCTTCAAGATCAAACAGGTTATGGTTAGTCTGCCAAAGCCTTATCTCATCTTCCTCTTTGAGGAATTCAAAAGGCTCTATGGAGAAATATTCATCAAGATCCGATTCGGAATAACAATTATACTGGTCAAAAAGGTAACTTAATTCCAGACACATGCTGTTAAGATCATCATCTGAAAGACCTGCGTTGGCGATCATAACAGTATTGACCGATTCGGAGGTAGCCAGTGGAACTCCGTTACAATCAAGGATATCTCCTCTGGGAGCAGATACATAATACATTCTCTGCACACCGACAGAAGACGCGGACATAGACCTCTGATATCCTGAGAATTGAAGAGAAGCAGTCATAAAAAGGATCACGGATCCGATCATGCAAAAGATCGCCGAGAGCACAAAATAACGATTCGTAACAGCTCTCAAGAATAGATTAAAAGGAGAGTTCTTCTCTCTTTCTTCTCTGATTGAAGGATTCAGATCTTTAGCCATAGATTATCCTCTATTCTACCTTCCTCATTGATACCGGGATTTATACCCTTGCTGTAGGGACCTGCAAACCTGAGGATCAACACCAAAGGTATTGCTGCTATAAGATTAAGAAGGATCTGGGGAAGAATTGAATCAGTCAGTATCCTTAATATAGTCATATTATATGTTCCGTGAAGTACTGCAGAAGTCCAGATCTTAATCAGGATATGTCCTGAGATCTTATAAAGCAATGTCGCTGCAGTAACTGCTACAAAGGCAAAAAGAGCATTTCTGCGCATTCTCTTAGTAAAGAAAGACGATCCGAATACACTTGCAAGGAACATGACAAGAAGTCCGAGTCCGACAGCTGCTACCGGATGTCCGCCTGACATGGCAATAGCCGGAGCCGCAAAATAATCGCGCAGTAAACCTACGCAGATACCGATGACGGCACCGTCAAGAAAACCGAAGAAATAAGACACGACCACCGTAAAGACCAGCATAAGATCAGCAACCTGTCCTCTGTAAGACATGATCTCGGGAAATGAGACCTGAAAACAACAGACAAGCAGCGTATATACAACATATACCAAAATCTTACGGATAAGGGCAGGTCTTCTCATATATCACTGCTCCTCTTCTTCATCAGAATAAGAAGCAGGTACCGGAGGAAGACCTGCGTCGATATTTGCCTGTTGTTCCTCAATTACGGAAAAAGGAACCATGACAAAAACATCATTAAGGCTGGATATATCAGCATAAGGTCTTAATGTAGCCGTGATCTCCAGAGGATTGGAATCGTCTACGGACTCAATGGTACCGATCGGAATCCCCTGTGGAAAGAGACCTCCGTCACCTGATGTTACTATCTCGGTACCGGGTTCAAGAACAGTATTCTCATCGATATCTGTTACCAAGCAGAGACCTTCAAGCTTCAGTGAAGCATCTCCACTTATAGTCATATTGGCACCGTTAACGGTATTAACCTTACCGCTGACGACAAATCCTTCATGGAGCAGAGGCAGGATATCGGAATCGGATTCGTCGATCTCGATGACTCTTCCTATCAGATTCATTCTGACATCTACAACAGCATAAGAATCTCCGGGCGCGAGGTAGATACCGTCCGAAGTACCAAGTCCGATCCTGATACTTGAGAACCATTCGTCTGCCTCTCTGGAAAGAACAGACGCACCGTAGATATCATAGTTACTGAAAGTATCTCTTATATGAAATGCTTCCTGAAGCTCTTCATATCTGATTCCTGCTTCCTCGTTCTGAGTAAGCTCATACTGAAGCTCGGCGATCTCAGCCCTGAGTTCTTCATTTTCATTTCGAATAGCGATACCGTCAGTAATAGCAGCCCAGAAATCTCCTACGGAACTTCCTGCGCTCTTTATCGTTTTCTGGACAGGAGAAGCAATGGCGCCGATGGGCTTAAGCACCTTATTTAAAGGAGAGCCCGGCAGCATACCAAGTATTATGGCGGTCAAAATAAGCAAGACCGCCATAACAACAATAAACCATTTACTTGTCAGAAGCTTACGCATTCTTTCCGCAACACTTCTTGTACTTCTTGCCTGAACCGCAAGGACAAGGATCATTACGTCCTATCTTCTCAGAGTGTGCGATATTAGCATCTCTGTATTCTCTTGCGATCTCAGAAGCCTTCTCGTCAGAGAGGACTTTCTTCCAAGAATTGAGCTTGAAGAGCCAAGTTGCCTTAGCATCTCGCATGTTGTAATAAAGCTTCTCATAATTGATATCAAGATCGATCTGTGTATCATCATCAACACTCTTTACATCGATCTCATTGTTAAGGCTTGTCTGGATACCGTCAAGGAAACCGACGAAAACATCCATCGTATCCTTATTGAATCCGAGCTTTGCTGCAAGATCGGAAGCCTTACCGGAAGTAAATTCCTTATTATCGGGATAAGCGGAAAGGATCTTATCGTAAGCATCCTTCTCCATTGTGTAATAAGTATTGATGTAATAAGTATAGGATGTCTGATCGCGAACTGTCTCCGATCTGTCGATCCATGTCTCGTAATATGTAGCCATAGTAACCTCCGTGATTATAGCTTAGCTGCGATAGCCTTGAGGAAATCCTCAGTATTAACAACGTTCTTCTCAGGTACATTGATAAGGTTCTTAAGGTCACCTGTGATAGTACCGGACTCAATAGTATCGATAGAAGCCTTCTCAAGTCTGTCAGCAAAATCAACAAGATCGGGAAGCTCATCCATCTGACCTCTCTTGCGAAGAGCACCTGTCCATGCAAAGAGTGTAGCCATGGGATTGGTAGATGTGGATTCTCCCTTAAGATACTTATAGTAATGACGTGTTACTGTTCCGTGAGCAGCCTCATACTCGTATACACCTGAAGGAGAAACAAGTACTGAAGTCATCATGGCAAGAGAACCGCAAGCGGATGCGAGCATATCACTCATAACATCACCGTCGTAGTTCTTACAAGCCCAGAGGATTCCTCCTTCGGATCTCATGATACGAGCAACAACATCATCGATAAGAGTATAGAAATACTCGATACCTGCTGCCTCGAACTTAGACTTGAACTCAGCCTCATAGATCTCTGCGAAGATATCCTTGAATCTGTGATCATATGTCTTGGAGATAGTATCCTTTGTAGCAAACCAGAGGTCCTGCTTGATATCAAGAGCATATGTGAAGCAAGCTCTTGCGAAAGCTTCGATAGACTTATCAGTGTTATGCATACCCTGGATAACACCTGCACCGTCAAATTCCTGGATGACCTTTCTGTCTACTCTTCCGTCGGGATATGTTACAACAAGCTCAGCCTTTGCAGCGCCGTCTACACGAAGCTCGGAATTCTTATATACATCGCCGTAAGCATGACGAGCGATAGTAATGGGCTTCTTCCAGCATGAAACGAATGGTTTAATACCGTTAACAAGGATGGGAGCTCTGAATACGGTACCGTCGAGCATTGCTCTGATAGTTCCGTTAGGGCTCTTCCACATCTGCTTGAGGTTATACTCTTCAACACGCTGTGCGTTGGGAGTGATGGTAGCACACTTAACTGCTACACCGAGTTCCTTAGTTCTGTTAGCGGAATCTATAGTAACCTGATCGTTAGTAGCATCACGGTTTACTAGACCTAAGTCAAAATACTCTGTCTTAAGGTCAACGAAAGGTGTGATAACAATATCCTTGATCTGCTGCCATACGATCCTGGTCATCTCATCGCCGTCCATCTCTACGAGCGGCGTCTTCATCTGTATCTTGCTCAAAATATACTCCTCCTGCGGTCTTTACATTTAACTAATATATATTAAAGCAAGAGAGATTTTCAGTCAATAAAGAGGCATTTAGGTTTTGACCGTATCAGATCATCTTCCGCAGGCCATGACAATGAAGCTTTCAAGGCTCTTTCTGTCATCAAGATTTCCGTGTTTGATCTCACTGTCTTCCCTTGAACATTCGTTGAACAGCATAATAAGTGCATCCATATTAAATCTGGAAGACTGAGATACGAGCTTCTTGGCAACAAAAGGCTGAACTTTAAGCCTTGATGCGATCTCAGACTGGTTGCCAAGCTCCTTTGCGCAAATAAGATGTTTGAGATGGCGCATGAGCATGAACCTTATCCTTTGTGTAGGTTCCTTCATCATGAGCAGATTATTAAGGATATCAAGGGCAGTTCTTGCATCCTTCTGACCGACGGCATCAGTTATATTGAATACCGATCCGCCGATATCGGGGGGGCATATCTGCTCTACAAGTCCTATATCAACATGTCCGGTATTGGTCCCTGTACAGTAAAGAAGTATCTTATTTGTCTCAGAAGATATGAGTCTCATGGACTTATCACACCTGGAAACGATACTGGTTGCAGCCTCTTCATCAATCGTGATCGAAGACTTGGACAGGACATGACTTATCCATTTAACGGATTTCTCATCTTCAAGGTAATTAAGCTCGGCGATAACACCATTCTTTGAAAATGCCGTCATTACCGACTTCTTACGCTTATCGACCTTAGATGCCGTAAAAACGAGCAAGCTTCCGTTCGGAACCGATGCCAGTAAGCTTACAAACTCATCAGTATCAGAAGGTATGGAAAAATCAGCTACGACAACTATCCTTTTGGAAGACAGCCAGGAAGGAAGCTCCAGATTCTCACGAATCTTCTCGATATCAGGTTCCTTCCCTGCCATGTCGAACTTAACGTAATCCATCTGTTCGGCACCTTCAGAAAGGTACTTTTTCTTAATGATCTCCATCTCTTTCTCGATGAAGAAATCCTCTTCACCGAAGATGAGAATGAGCTTGAGGTCACCGTTATCATTCTTTATCAGGTCGCTTAAACCCTTGGAATCAAGATATTCCGAAGTTGTATTCTTCTTGTAAGCCATATTCTGATTATATATTAAATCGGTTTTATGTCACGAGGCTGTTATTCCTGTACGGCAAAAGATGCACAACACTGTTCTATGCCCTGACTGCTTCCGCCGAACAAAACGACATAGCCGTTACCGTCACCGATATCGATAAGGAACATCGTACTGTAGTACTCATCGCCGTTACCGGAAATACAGGAGTCATAGCATATTACAGTCTGTCCCGCTATCTCTCTTTCGACCTGTGAATAAGATATGGTCTCACCGTCACGAACCGCACCTGCCTGCATTGCTTCAGCCCTTGACTGGATATCGCTTTGGAAGGTGCTGTAGCGGTCAGCGGTAAGGTATGTCACTGAAGCGATACCCTCTCTGCCAGATATAACAATAACAGCATTCTGGATATAAGTATTATCTCTATGCTCCGGGACACCGAGATAATCACCGTCAGTAGGCTCGATGCGCCATCCGGAAGGTACATTTACGATAATGTTCGAACCGTAAAGTGAAGCAGGCGAATCGTAAGAAGTTACATAAAAAGGCATATCGGCATTAGAGGGAACCTCAGGCTCAGGTTCAGTATGTGTAACAATACACTCATCAGAACATACGATATTACCTTCTCCGTCATAGACATTGATCGTATATTCACCGTCATCGAAGATCTCATCCGTGTTCGGATACGTAACAGTGACAGAGATCGAGGATTCACCTTCAGATTTTGTAAGAAGATCAGAATCATCAAGGAATATAGGAGCATCGAAGGAATAGTAGTATTCCCATTCGAATTCCGTTCCAACTTCATCAAGAGAGATATTGAACTCAAGAACTGAAGTATCGGTATATGTATTGGTCGACTGATCATATTCGACGCCCGTAAAGCCTGAGCTTACAACATGGTCACCGAGAAGGCCTGCCAACTCTATCTCGATATCATTAAAAGAGAACAGATCGATAAGATCATCAGAATTTACGATAACAGCCTTATCTTCCTGCTTTTCGAATTCAAGTGTCACAGAGAACTCTATCTTATCGTCACAATCATCAAGTGCTGTCTCGAAGGCCTCAATATCTTTAAATATTTCTGTATCATCTAATACTTTCTCATAATCAACATATGTAAAAAGTACATCTACGGTACCGTTCTTGCCCGGGAAATCACTTTCATAACTGTCTTCATCGACTTCATAACTTACGGTAGACAATACCATCTCAGCGATCTCGTCAGAAATCTCATTGCCGGAATCAAAAGTCATCGCTTCTTCGAGCTTTTTATTCTTATCATCAAAGTACTTGGAAGCCTTGGAGTAATCTCCCGATGCAACAGCGGAACAAGCTTTATCGGCAACAGAGAGCATAGATTCGTCAAACTTCTTGGAACAACCGGCTGTAGATATCATCATCGAAATTGTAAGTAAAACAGCCAGGGAACTTTCAATCTTTTTCATAATATCACCTTCCGTCTGATAATCAGCCTGTATGGAATCCGCTTAAGAGTTCCATCAGAGCATCATAATCATCACAAATACAATCGATTACAAAGGTCTCACCTTCATAGTTGAACACTGCAACAAAATAATATACGTCATAGTATTCATCACCCGTCTCGATAAAATACGTCGCGGAACTATACTCAACCCCGTCTATGGTAAATGTATAGTTTACTCTGTGTATCGTAGCATCAAGATCTGAATAGTTCTCCTCAACATCAGCATCAAGACCTGCAAAAAAATCATCTATAACACTTTGATCGACATGGTAGAGGTTTCTTGCGATAACAAGATCATAACCATAACTGTATTGAGTCGTTCCGGTGATATATGCATCAACAAAATTCTCCATATTTCCGAACCTGTCACTCATATCGTAAGTATTAGGATCCGCATACCCGTAACCTTCAGGCAGTTCATAATATAGAGTGGTACCGCCAAGATATCTTATAGGATCGACGCTACCGGTTACATAAATGGTAAAACTCTTAAACTCAGTACCTTCAAGGTCATATAGAGTAAAATCATAAAATCCGTTCGGGATCGAAGACCCGAAGTCGTAATTGATATAAAGGCTGTTAGGATATTCATCGTGAGCGGGATCAGAAGTATATACGACTTCACGGCCGCTCTCGATCTCATAGTAGTAATCCCAGATGAGTTTATGACCGTCTCCATCTATCGGTATAACGGCAATGATCGACTCAGTATCAAGATAGCACTCGAGATTGTTATCATAAGTATCACCCATAAATTCAGGATCGCCTATATAGCTTGCATAACCCAAAGATATAGGAACTTCGATGTCCTTATATGGGAAAAGCTCATTAAGGTCCTTAATATTAGTAAGCTTTACGAGTCCGTCAACATACTGAAACTCATAAGTAAGAGTTACTTCGATCTGCTCGGTGCAGTTATAGACAGCTTCTTCAAAGTCGTCCATAGACAGGAAAATGGGAACCGAATCCAATACTTCCTCATAGTCGCAATAAGTAAACTCTACATCTATGGAACCTGTCATGTCAGATCCATAGCACTCCAATGTATCTTCCAGCACGTCGTATTTTAGCGTCGATTCTATCGCCAGTTGCGCCCTGTAGATCGTCGCTGAATCCGAGCTCATCGACATAAACTCTCGAAGATCGGGATCAGATCCCAACGACATCGCTGCTATCTCAACATACTTTCGCTCAACTGCATATTCGGAAATATAATCAGCACATGTAAGGATCTTACCCGAGTAATCTTCTTTACCGCAGGATGTGATGCCTGAAAGTAGAGCTAAGCTCAGGAGCAACGCAGTGATACGTGTTCTTATTCGTAACATACCTATCTCCTTATAACCCTCATCTAAGCTAATTATACACAACATCAACATATTTACCATGACCAATTAGAAAGCCGCTTATGGTATACCTGTCAGCGTAGATATCGATCGTGATCGCACCGTAGTCCTGCGTCGAAATGACTTCGGTATCGTGTTTCCTCAATCGACCTAATGTCTTCTCCGAAGGATGCCCGTACTGATTGCCGACACCTGCAGAGATTATGCATATATCAGGACTTATCTCGTCAAGCAGCCTGTTTCCCGTCGAGAACTCTGATCCGTGATGCCCGGCCTTGAGGATATCAACATTACCGATATCGTATCTGTCAAGGAGCTTATCCTCTGACTCAATACCGAGATCCCCGGTAAAGAGCATAGTAGTACCATAACATATAAGCCTTATGACCAGGCTGTCCTCATTCTCTCCGTCACTGACCTCATCAGATGACGGATATATCACTTGAAGCGTGCAGTTATCATCTAAAGATATGATGTCACCTTCGTTCATGCTCTCAAATACATCTGTTACGTCAAAACCTTCAAGATATTCATCCATCACCTGTAACTGCTTCGGCTCCGATTTTACAAAGGAAGTATAGATCTTCCCGGTAATTCCCTGCTGATAAAGATATATAAGTCCTCCCAGATGATCGCTGTCCCAATGTGTAGCAATAGTAACGTCTATATGTCGTATGTCATGATACTCAAGTACCGGAAGGACATTATCCTTTCCCGCATCATATGTCCCGCCGTCTATAAGTACAGTCTTCCCGGCTGCCATGATAAGGCAGGAATCCCCCTGTCCGACATCGATAAAAACGGCAGTGGCGTTCGGAGAAGATATCTTATCTGCTACGCTGAAGCACAAACTTACCAAAAGCAGCAATAACAACGGTTTTTTAAGTTTTTTTGCTATTACTGAAGGATCGCAGAGGATAGTTATCGCAAGAAGGATCACTACGGCACCCGTAAAATTCCCTAAGCTGAATCCGGCATAAAACTTATCGGCGATCCTTATAAACTTCATAAGCAGTACGAGCATTGCTTCAGAAGGAAAGATAAAGACCGGCAGAAAGCATTTCGCAAGAATAGCGGAAGGAACAAAGAAAGAACAAGCTGAAGATGCTATAAAGGAAGTCGTTATCTGTACAAGCGCAGGTATCACGCCGAATCTTTGTGATGTAAGCGAAATAAAGGGCATCATACCGATCTGGGATGCTGTTACCGGAGCTATAACCGTAGTCATTTTCTTACCGAGATACGGCTTCAGGCGCAAATTTATAAGCGGTGTCAGATAGATGATAGCCATACTCGCACAACTTGTCATAAGAAAGCCGTAAGACACGGCACAATAAGGATCTGCGACCATCATTACGATACATGCGGTACAAAGGCCGGACAAAGGGTCCTTGGAACAATACGAAGATGAGCACATAACACAGGACCTTGTCACAGAACTGCTCCAACCCGTCAAAGAAGCGAGTATTACGCAGAAGATAACATATAAAGCTCTCTTACGGTTATTCTTTCTACCCTTATCGAGGAAGTATGTAAGCAGAGCCAGAAACCCCGCGAAATGCGTCCCTGACACCGCAAGTATATGTGCACAGCCGTTTCTTTTGAACAAAGCCCTTTCACTGTCTTCTATAAGTGAGCTGTCTCCCAAGAAAACAGAAGATGCCAAAGGTCCGTATTCACCGTACATATCTATTATCTCGCATCGAAGGTCAAATGATCGTTCTTCTATAAGATCGAGAAATCGATTAAGAATAGAAGCCGGCTTGACAGTCGACAGAAAGTCAGGTTTAAAAGCATGTTCCACGCCTTTTCTTGCAAGATAGCTTTTATAATCGAATTGTCCGGGATCTCTCGGCACATCCGGTTCAAAGAAATATCCTTCGCAGGAGATCCATTCTCCAGCGACCGGCTCAAATCCTTCAACTGACTTAAATTCAAGAAAGCCGAACTCTGAAGAATATGCTCTGATCCTACTAACACCGTCTAAAGTCTTTTCTACCGAATGGATCTTACATTCAAAACTTAAATTTCTTCCGATATCAGGCGTCTCATGCCCCCTGTAGGCAGCAAGATAACAACAGGAATAAGCCATCAGCAGTATCGCGAGAAAACAAGAGAACATTGCTTTGTCCCTTCCTTTACATATGATAAGGAGCAAAACTGATGATACGGATACAAATGCCGTCATATAAGACAGACCGAGAAACACTCTTATCAATATCGACAGAAAAAGGCACAGTGACGGCAAAAGCAGCACTCTCCCGGTTAATCTCTCTGTTATCATGACTATCTTTCTCATGGCAATAATCTAACTACATAAAAGCTCCTGATTGGGACAAAAAAGTCGTCAATATTCGACAATTTTCGACAATCGTGTCGTTTTCTTTGATTTGCATTCTCTGATACGATAGAATAACTACTTCGGAGGTATCTCTATGGCAGTTAATTTCAGAAATACGCGTTTTATGACCCTTGCGGCTAAGCTCGATCAGTGCCCGGAGCACGATATGCCCGAGATCGTAATGTCAGGCAAATCCAACGTTGGCAAGTCTTCACTTATCAATGCGCTTTCAGATAACAAGAAACTCGCCAGAGTATCACAGACTCCCGGAAAGACAAGAGCCGTTGTCTACTTTAATGTGGACAGAAAGATAATGATCGCAGACCTTCCGGGGTACGGTTATGCCAAGGTCAGTAAGGAATTGAAGGAAGGGTTCAGTAAGCTTGCCGATGATTACTTTACCTGTGGAAGAAAGTATGACCTGGTCCTTCACCTTATCGATGTAAGACATGAGCCTTCCAAAGAAGATGTCGGGATGCTCGAATACCTTAATAACAATAACATTCCGTACTTTGTCGTATTCACCAAGTGCGATAAGTTCTCAAGAGCTCAGCTTACAAGAAGGCTCAAGGAGTTGGAAGACATCTTCGATTTTTCAGATGATGCCAATATCTACGCAGTTTCTTCCATGGCAAAATCAGGCATCTCAGACCTTCAAAAGGGCATCTGTGAATTTCTCGGTCTGTAAACAAGTTCTAACTACAAATTATATTCATAGAAATCTGAACATTTTTGTCAAATAACACAATTGAATTAATCTTTTCTTTTTAAGATACTAATTAAGAAAAGGAGATTGAACACTGTGCTTGAACCCTTCGGTCCTATCGGTATTATCGCTCATTCTGCTAATGACGATTTCGTCAGAGCGGTAAGTAATACCCTTTATGAGAAGAGAAAAAAGCGTTACGACAATCGTTCAAATCCCTATGTTACCAATCCCGGTTATCTGAGATCAGACTATCTCATCGATTCTTCCATCGTAAGATTCCAGACAGGTGAAGGCAAATTCCAGCTTGGTGAGAGCGTAAGAGGTCATGATATCTTCATCATCACCGATATCCTTGCCTACAGAGAACACTTTGAGATATCAGGTTATGATCACATAATGTCTCCGGATGATCAGTTCAGGGATCTTATCAGGATCATCTCCACTATTTCAGGTAAAGCAAGAAGGATCAACGTCATAATGCCTTTCGTATACGAAGGCAGACGTGATATCGTAGATAATTCCAGAGAATCCTGGGATTGCGGTGAGATGTTAAGACAGCTCTACGAGTTAGGCGTAGCCAACTTTATCGCATTCGATCCTCATGACGAGAGGATTGCAAACGCTGTTCCTCTCATGGGAATGGAATTCCCCAAGAGTGCTTATAAGATCATTTCCACACTCCTTTCAAAGTTCGATTCACTTTCAATAGACAAAGATAAGACAATGGTCGTCTCTCCCGACGAATCCGGAGTAAACAGAGGAATCTTTTATTCCTCGATGCTCAACCTCCCCTTAGGTATCTTCTACAGGGACAGGGATTACACCACAAAGGTTGACGGAGAACATCCCATCAAGGACTATATGTTCCTCGGTGATGATGTTAACGGCAAGGATATACTTATCATCGACGATATGATCAATTCCGGCAGTACGATGCTTCAGACATCAGAAAAGCTCAAGAAGGCAGGCGCTAAGGATATCTTCTGCCTCTCTCCTTTCGGTCTTTTCACAGACGGCCTTGACAAGTTCGATGAAGCTTACAAGAACGGCATCATAAGATCTGTCGTATGTACCAACCTCATCTACAGACCCGATGAACTCTTGAACAAAGAATGGTATGTAGACGTTAATATGACTCCTTACGTTACAAGGATAATAGATGCACTTAATGTTGACGAATCGATATTCGACCTTATCAATTCAACTTCAAGGATCACGGAATTCCTGGAGCAGATAAGGATCGGCGAGATATTTGAAGATTTTGAATGATAACCCAAATTATATAAGAGAGGTAAACTATCACATGACTTCAGTTCCAGCAGACGAGAAATCCTATTCACGTTACAACCAATACGGTGAGAACCCCATGGCTCCCGTAGGCCCTATAGGTATCATTCCCCTTAAGGGCAGCGTTGAGTTCACTGAAAAAGTCAATTGGTATCTTAATGCCAGAAGATCCGAGTATCAGCAGGAGGCTATTGTTTCCAAGTATCCCGGATTCTACAGACAGGACTACAGGATCGAAGTCGATAACCCCAGATTCTCTTCGGGAGAAGGTAAGGCAGTTGTTAAAAATACGGTAAGAGGCCATGACCTCTATATCGTCAGCGACGTTATGAATACCTCTATTGAATATAAGATGTTCGGTCATACGAACAGGATGAGCCCTGATGACCATTATCAGGACCTGAAGAGAGTTATCCTCGCATGCTCAGGTAAGGCAAGACGTATCAATGTCATCATGCCCTTCCTTTACGAGTCCCGCCAGCACAAGAGGAATTCCAGAGAGTCTCTTGACTGCGCTTTCGCCCTTGAAGAGCTCTATAATCTCGGTGTAGCAAACATCATCACATTCGATGCTCACGATGAGCGAGTAGCTAATGCTATTCCCCTCTCCGGCTTCGAGTCACTTCCTGCTACATACCAGATCATCAAGGAGATGTACCGTCAGATCCCCGATCTTTCCTTCTCCAAGGGTAAGTTCATGGTAGTATCCCCCGACGAAGGTGCTATCGGACGTGCAATGTACTTCGCATCAATCCTCGGTGTTCCCCTCGGAACATTCTATAAGAGACGTGACTACACAACTGTAGTCAACGGAAGAAACCCCATCATTGCTCACGAGTTCCTCGGCGATTCCGTAGAAGGTATGGATATATTGATCGTAGATGATATGATCTCATCCGGTGATTCAATGCTCGATATCTGCCGTGCAATGAAGCAGAGAGGCGCCAGAAAGGTATTCTGCTGCTGCACATTCGCACTTTTCACGGAAGGTATCGATAATTTCAACAAGGCTTACGAGGAAGGTATCCTTGATAAGGTATTTGCTACTAACCTTATCTACAGAAGACCTGAGCTCTTACAGGCTCCCTGGTTCGCAGATGTTAATATGTGTAAGTTCGTAGCGCTTCTTATCGATGCTATTAACCACGATGCTTCTCTTTCAAATCTCATCAATCCTACAGAGAAGATCAAGAAGCTCCTCAAGGAGAAGGGTGAGCAGATCGGATAATATCCCTTCTGGTCTTCCAAATACAAAGCCTGATAAGAGTTATCAGCAAAATTGTTATAAGAGCATATTTACGATAGATATCGACGGCCGCACAGACAAGTGCGGCTGTTGTTATAAGATTAAAGATCACACGTAAGATCCCGTTATACGGACTTACTTTGCCTATAAGATCTATACCGTTAAGTTCTGCAAGTTCCTTAGCCTGCCTGGTAAAAGTGGTATTAGTGACCACCAATCCCCTGTCACATTCGTAGTATGCCATTCCTGCTACGACCTGCTGTACCGCTGATACTCCGACAGGTCGGGAATAATACTTACACTGAACTGCATATCTGTGTCCTATCTTCCTGGCAAGGACATCTACCCCATAGTCACCTGAGCCTTTGGTGACCTTCACACCGTAATAGCCGTGGTGCTTAAGATATCTGGCTACCGCCTTCTCATAATTTCTACCGTTCATGAGGATATATTAACATATACTCAATTTATATAAGGTTTATTAATGGTACACAAATAGCGCATCTGTTGTTCTTGGAAACGGATTTTAATGCTATAATACCTTCTATGGCACAAAGAAAAACTAACAATTCAGGCAAGAGAAAGACTACTACACGCAAGAGTTCAGGTAATCAGAGAAGACCTTCTTCCGGCAGAACATCAACTCAAGCAGCTGATGTTACCGTTGCTGATTACTGGCTCGCATTCTCCAAGTCCAGATTTTTCTTTCCTGTGATGACGATACTCGTCATTACTGTAATCGTGCTTATCGATCTTCTCATATCGTGGAATAATTACGACAGATTTTTCATAATGCTCGGCATAGAGCTTATCCTTGCTGCTGCAGTATGGATAATAGGTCTCGTGTTAAGCCTCGGTTCCGAGTCATCTTCAGATGAAGGGACAGCTTCCTGATGGCATTAGACGGAATTACCGCACATCTTCTGGCAAGCGAGCTTGATGAAGAGCTCAGAGGCGCCAGGATCGATAAAGTCTTTGAACCTGACAAGTATACTGTCATCCTTCACATAAGGACTAATACAGGTATCAAGAAACTTCTTATATCAGTCAATCCTTCGGCTCCCAGGATCAATATCACAGACTCCACAAGAGAGAATCCTCAGACTCCCCCTTCTTTTTGCATGCTCCTAAGGAAGCATCTTTCCGGGTCAAGGATAGTATCCGTCACAAATCCCGGATACGAGAGGATAATCGAGATCGAGGTAACAACTACCGACGAACTTCACGACGTAAAGAACATCAAGCTCACTGCAGAGCTTATGGGCAGGTACAGCAACCTTATCCTTATTAATCCTAACGGAAGGATATTAGACAGCATCGTACATGTCGATTACAGCGTAAGCCGCGTAAGAGAAGTCATGCCTGCAAGGATCTATGAATATCCTCCTTCACAGGATAAGTTCACATGCGAAGAAGTTCTTACGCTTACATCAGAGAATACACTTCCCATCGAAGAACAGGAACTCGGAAGACCTATGGATAAGGCACTTCTTAATTCCATCAAGGGCATCTCTCCCAATCTTTGCAGACAGCTGTGCCTCAGAGCAGATATAGACGACAGGACTCCCGCCAAGAACCTTACGGCTAAGGAAAAGCAGGATCTTATATCTGCAGTATCTGATTTTGCATCGAGTGTCGTTAAGAAGGACTATTCCCCTGCTTCCTACTATAGTGAAGATGACATGGCTTGCGAATACTCTCCTTTCGACTTGATCGGCTATGCCAAAAGAAGAGACGCCGGTTCGATATCTGAAGCTATAGATATGTATTATCTCGAGAAGGACAGATACATAGATCTTGATAACAAGAAGCAAAGATTGAAGACCATTATAGGTAATGCTCTGTCTCATGCCACGCATAAGGCTGAGATACATATGGAAGATAAAGAAGAAGGAAGCAAAGCTGAATATTATAAATGCTGTGCTGACCTCATCCTCGGAAATCAGTATATGCTCAAAGGCAAGGAAGAATATCTTAACTGCCAGAACTATTACGAGGATCCGCCAAAGGACGTTACCATCAAGCTGGACCCTTCCCTTAATGCTTCCGATAATGCGCAGGAATACTATAAGAGATTTCGAAAGGCTAAGCGTAAGCTCACTATGGCTGAAGAATATCTTGCCGACGACAAGATGGCCATAGATTACTTAAGATCACTTAAGGTAGCTGCAGAGGCAGCTTCCTGTGAAGACGATATAAGTGCAGTCCTGATGGAGCTTAATGAGGCAGCTTCAAAGCCCAAGACAAAGCACCCGCAAAACCAGGGCAACCCTAATGCCAACGTAGGCAAGGCAAAATCCGGAAAGGCGTCTTCCAGAGCATTAAGAGAAGCGGCAAAGAAAGCAAGAGAGAAGAATAATTCCAAGAGCACTAAGAATGTTAAGGCTCTTCCCTACAGACAATATATGTCTTCTGACGGAAGGCTCATCTACTGCGGAAGAAATAATCTTCAGAACGAAGAGTTGACCTTTAAGGTAGCAGATAAGGATGACTGGTGGTTCCATATAAAGGGAATGCCCGGAACTCACGTTATCTTAAAGTCTCATAAGGGCGAGGAATTCCCGCCTGATAACTCAGTTATCGAAGCAGCTCAGACCGCAGCGTTCTTCTCCAAGAGCATAATGCTGGAAGAACACGCAGCAAAGGAAGGCAGCAAAGCCGGAGATATAAAGGCAGAAGTTGATTACTGCAAGGTATCACATGTCAAGAAGATCCCGGGAGCCAAGCCCGGAATGGTCATATACGAAGGCTATTATTCGATCGTAGTAAGCGCCAAAGAGATCAAGCAGGAACCAAAAGAGCACCTTTAATAAGGTGCTCTTATATTATTCTTCAAACGACTTAAGGATCTTGTCCCTGAATTTGGATTCTTCAAGCGAGAATATGCATCCGCAATACTTCTGACGGTACAATCCTATATCTCTGGCCATATTCTGCCCCTCACGAAATCCAGGACGGAAATCGTAATAAGCGAACTTCACGCCGTAAATGGAAGCCTTCTCATGCGCAATACTAGAGATAGTATCGTGCTGCTGATAAGGACTTACAAGCAAAGTCGTACAGAAAGAATCATATCCGTTCTCAGAAGCGAACCTTGCGACATTATCAAGACGCACATCATAACACATCTCACAACGTGAATTATACTGAGCCTTATAGTCACCGCTCTTCCAGTATTCTTCCCTGCAATCTATATGCCCCTCACCGCCGTCACGGATAAGATCAACATTAAAGTGATCAGCAGCCTTCTGAAGATTCTCAAGTCTCCTGTTCCATTCATATAAGGGATGGATATTAGGATTGAACCAGTAAAGGTCCATATCGACACCACTGTTAAGAAGGAAGTCGACGGGATACATGGCACAAGGGCCGCAACAAGCATGAAGCAGCATCGACATATCAGTCTTCTCCTTTATCGAGATCCATGGAAAGGTTCTCGAATCCCACAGACGGAACACTTCCGTTCTTGGTAATAAATGACGGAGGCACAGCTACTCCGAGATGTTCAAAAGCTCGAAGCGTAAGGACACGCCCTCTGGGAGTCTTGGCGATAAATCCGTTCTGCAGAAGGAATGGTTCATATACATCTTCAATGGTAACAGGATCCTCACCTGTACAAGCTGCCAAAGTCTCAAGTCCTACAGGGCCGCCCCTGAATACATCTGCGATAGTCATAAGGATACGACGGTCTATGGAATCAAGTCCGATCTCATCGATATCCAATGCCTTAAGACCAAAGTCGGATACTTCCTTATCTATAACATCCTTCTCAAGGTAAGCCGCATAGTCTCTCATCCTCTTAAGAAGGCGGATAGCGATACGAGGAGTTCCCCTTGAACGTGAAGCGATATTGCGCAAGCCTTCATCATCGATATCGATCTCGAGAAGACCCGCATCTCTCTTCAAGATAGACATAAGATCTTCAGTATCGTAGAGCTCGAGCCTGTGAAGCATACCGAATCTGTCACGAAGAGGTGCAGAGAGCATACCCGCACGGGTCGTAGCACCTACCAGAGTAAAATGAGGAAGATCAAGACGTACAGATCTGGCGGAAGGTCCCTTACCGATCATAAGATCCAGGCAATAATCCTCCATAGCTGGGTATAAGACTTCCTCTACACTCCTGTTTAATCTGTGGATCTCATCGATAAAGAGGACTTCATTCTCATTAAGGTTAGTAAGGATAGCTGCAAGATCACCGGCCTTCTCAATAGAAGGACCTGTTGTGATATGCATTGCAACACCCATCTCAGATGCGATGATACCTGCAAGTGTAGTCTTACCAAGTCCCGGAGGACCGTATAACAATACATGATCAAGCGCGTCATTACGCTTCTTGGCTGCGCTTATGAAGATCTTGAGGTTCTCCTTGACCTTCTTCTGACCGCTATAGTCCTCAAATGTTATCGGGCGAAGATTCTTCTCGTCTCTGTCATCGAACTGCTTCTGCCTACCGATGACCCTCTCTTCATCTTCGAATCCGCCGCCGAACTGACCGTAATCCATAACTTACCTCGCAAGGCTCTTAAGAGCACTTCGTATAACAGACTGAAGATCCATATCTTCAGAATATACAGAGCTTACCGCATTCGCCGCATCTGCCTGCTTGTATCCCAGAACCATCAGAGCTTCTACCGCATCAGAGGCGACGGAAGAACTGATAACAGTATCATTATCCCCTTCAGAAGATATTACGACAGAAGGATTATTGGAATTCAAATCCTTGAGCTTATCCTTAAGCTCGAGAACTATCCTCTCTGCACCTTTCTTACCGAGACCTTTGACTCCCGTAAGAGCCTTTACATCAGAACCCATAACTGCAAGAGCGAACTTATCGGGAGTAAGCTGAGAACATATGGAATGCGCGACCTTAGGTCCGATACCGCTTACTGTAATAAGTAACAGAAACATATCCTTCTGCTCCGGCTCTGAGAATCCGTAGAGGGATATATCATCTTCTCTTACGCTCTGATAAAGCCATACGCAGACATCTGTACCGACATGACCAAGCTTAGAAGATAATGCAAAAGGACAGATTATCTCATATCCAATACCGTTATTCTCTACTACGACCAGGTCATCAGTTATCTTTACAAGTTCACCTTTAATATATGAATACATTATTTATACTCCTTATATTCTTATCAACCGAATTCATTTCTCTTACTGTAACCGTATCTTCCGTACTGATAGCCTGATACAGCCTCGCCCGAGAACTTTGGACCCGTATGCGCAAGACAGATGGCAATCGCAAGAGCATCCGTGACATCGTCAGGCTTAGGCATCTCCTTTAGTCCCAACAAAGTCTTGGTCATCATGGCTACCTGCTGCTTCTGAGCCTTACCGTAACCCGTGACAGCGAGCTTGACCTCACCCGGTGTGTATTCATATACGGGGATCCCTGCTCGTGCAGCTTCCAATATGACAACGCCTCTGGCCTGAGCAGTACCGATAGCCGTAGTCGTATTCTTATATAAGAACAGTTCCTCTATGGCCATATAGTCCGGCTTATGCATCTCAAGAAGGAATCTCATCTTCTCATTGATTGTAAGGAGCCTCTCCGGGAAAGGAGTCTTGGCGGCCGTGGTGATCGCACCGTAATCAACACACCTTACCCTGTTGCCGGTCTTCTCTATTATTCCGTAACCCGTGATGGCATATCCCGGGTCTATACCTATTATCTTAACTGTCTCGGGTGTATTACCCATTAAGAAGGCTCCCTCTATATAAACATTTGTTCACATTATACCGATATCAGCTTATAACGTCAATTACGGCTTTATGAGGCTCTACAGGAGAATCGGAATAAGAGATCGCATCTGATACCATCTCCATGACATCAAAGATCCTCTCGTCATCCGGCGTGATACTCTCGCCTCTGTAAAGAGAGCATACGACATCGCCTCTTCTGACCTTATCTCCGACCTTCTTATAGAAGCAGATACCTGCTCCGTAATCGATCTTATCTTCCTTTGTAAGTCTTCCCGCACCGAGCATTACAGACGCATGACCTATGACATCCGCCTTTATAGAACTTATATATCCGTCTGAAGCAGCAGGAACTCTCATCTCTTCGAAAGGCTTCTCCACATATTCGGGAGCTCCCGTGGGAAGTATCGTTCCTCCCTGAGATGCGATAAGTTCATAGTACTTGGAAAGTACTGTTCCGTCAGAGATCCTCTTACGGCACTCCTGCATCAGCTCTTCTATACTCATTCCTTCGTTCTTACCTGCCAGGGTGATCATCTGCGAAGCAAGTGCACATGCTACCTCTACGACATCTTCCGAACCTTTGCCAAGGAGTACTTCGTGTACTTCCTGCATTTCGAGAACATTACCTACAGCCTTACCCAGAGGTTCGTCCATATCCGTAATAACGGCTACTGTCTTTCTTCCTGCAAGATTACCGATACTTATCATGGCGCGGGCAAGCTTCTTAGCATCTTCTTTTGTCTTCATGAATGCGCCGCTTCCGCAGGTAACATCAAGTACGATAGCTTCGGCACCGCCTGCGATCTTCTTGCTCATAATGCTTGATGCGATAAGAGGTATGGAATCGACTGTTCCCGTTACATCTCGAAGAGAATATAAGATCTTATCTGCGGGAGCAAGAGACGGTGTCTGCCCGGATATGACCATACCGCAATTATCAAGATACTTAGGAAAATCCTCCTGAGATACCTGCACGTTAAATCCCTTTATTGATTCAAACTTATCTACGGTGCCGCCCGTAAACCCTAAGCCTCTTCCAGAGAGCTTAACTCCGGGTACTTCGAAAGTGGCACACAAAGGAAGTACTATAGGCGTTATCTTATCTCCTACGCCTCCGGTGGAATGCTTATCTACTGCGATACCGTTAACATAAGACAGATCGTTCATCTGCCCTGAAGAAGCCATCTTCATGGTAAGAGTAGTCATCTCGTGGTCTGTCATGCCGTTTAATACTATAGCCATAAGAAGGGCCGATACCTGGTAATCAGGTACAGTCTTCTCTGTTACGCTTCTTATAAAAAAGTCTATCTGTTCGTCGCTTAAAGCCTTGCCGTAACGCTTATCAAGAATGATATCAACAAAATTCATAAAGCGGTTCTCCCGTATAGATTATTACGAATAGATTATAACAATAATTGTGATATTATAGGCGTATGGAAAAGAAACTTTCGGTAATGATAATAGGTTGCGGCCGTGTTGCCGCCAAGCACATAAAGGCAATAAAGAAGCTTGATTCTGATATAGAACTAAAAGCTCTCGTAGACGTATCCGATAAAGCTCCCTTAAAGCTTCTTGAAGTAAGTAATATCCCTTCTTCCCAAGTAAAGATATTTACTGACTTTAAGGAAGCGATAGATGAGATAAAGCCGGATATCGTAGCAGTGACCGTCCCTTCAGGACTTCACTTTCAGATAGCAGACTATGCTTTAAGGCACGGATGTAACCTTCTTCTTGAAAAGCCCATGACCATGTCTTCCGATGAGAGCCGTAAGATATACGAGCTTTCCAAAGAGTGCGGCAAGAAGATCGCCATGGGACATATATACCGCTACTTCCCGCTTGTGGATATCTTAAGAAGAGATATCGCTTCAGGCGAGTTCGGCAAAGTACTTCACGGTACTATCTACGTAAGATGGGGACACGGCGAAGACTACTATTCTTCAGCAACATGGAGAGGAACATGGAAGTCAGACGGCGGCGCCATGATGAACCAGACTATCCACGCCATCGACCTTCTCGTATGGCTTATGGGAAGTAAGCCCGTGGAAGCGCAGGCTATGCTCTCACAGAGATTAAGGAACATCCAGGCTGAAGATCTCGGTATGGCTATCCTTCGTATGGACGACGGATCACTTGCTTCCATCGAAGGTACTACGGCAACTTCAGACAAGGATCACAGTGCCATGTTCACAGTCCTCTGCGAGAAAGGCACCATAAGCTTAGGACTTAAGAAAGGCATACCTTCCCTTGCTATAACAAAGAACGGACATAAGCGTAACTTCCACTATGTTGTAAGGCATATAAGAGAGAAAGGATTCTCTTCCATGCTTCACGCCCTTAATCCTCATACGGGAATATATGCTGACTTCATAGGAGCGATAAAGGACGATAGCAGACAGCCTCTTGCAGATGCATTAAGCGGTTATTCATCCGTAGATACCCTTATGGGAATATATAAGTCCGCTAAGCTTAAGAGCGCAGTAAGATTACCTCTTGAAGAGGACTTCTCTTCATCTGATATGGAAGGATTCTTCGGCAAATAAAAAAGTTCCAAAAAGGTTGTTGACATCCGTAAATGCAATGGTAAAATAAACAGGCTGAATCAAGCAAGACGCACCATTAGCTCAGATGGTAGAGCAACTGACTCTTAATCAGTGGGCCCCGGGTTCGAGTCCCTGATGGTGCACCAGGTAAGACCACCGAATCACTTCGGTGGTTTTTTATTGCCTTTATTAAAATTGCTGTTGACATCCGTGTACGCAATGGTATAATAATCAAGCTGAAACGAAGCAAGACGCACCATTAGCTCAGATGGTAGAGCAACTGACTCTTAATCAGTGGGCCCCGGGTTCGAGTCCCTGATGGTGCACCAACAAGACCACCGATAACCTCGGTGGTTTTTTCTTGTTCTTTTTTCTTACCTCTTACCTTATTCGCATCTGATAAAAAACACCTTCCGCTGTCTGACGGAAGGTGTTTCTTCTTATCTTCAATAAGGATCGATCTTACTTATCAAGCATATTGCCAAGGAGCTTGGAATTATATTCAAGGAATCTCTGAAGACCTTCACTATCCAGAGAACCGTGAGCAAGCTTAGCCTGATCGTATACATGCTGAGCAAGTCTTGATGCTTCCTCATCCTTTGTGCCCATCTCCTTCATTGCAGTAAGCTTGGAGATAACCGGGCTGTCTGTATTTACAACGAGTTCCTGAATAAGGGGGAACATCTCATCGAGCTTGGCATAAGGATCTTCACCTTCCTTGGCCGTCAACCTGGCAAACTGCTCGTACTGCTTTCTCATCTCCTGCATACGTCTGTTCTCTTCTGATTCACGGATCAAAGCAGGCATAGAAGCAGAACCCATTGCCTTAGCAGATACGGTAAGCTTATCGTCACCTAATGCTCCTCTGAAGAAATCGCGAAGCTTCTTCATGGTCTCCTCGTCGGAATCTTCACCGGAAAGCTCTGAGTCGACTCGCTTGAACTTTATGTCCTGATACTTGAACTCAAGGAACGATATGAAGTTATTGTCGATCTCCTCATCGAGGATTATTACTTCATATCCTTCGTTCTTAGCCATTGAGATATATGCGGCCTGAGCTACTGCATCAGTCGTATATCTTACCTGCTTCTTCTCGGAAGTAAGTTCGCTCATTGTAAGGAACTTGCCTTCAGTCGTCTTAAAGAGACAGATATCCTTGACCTTCTCGTAGAACTTCTCTTCTTTCATCATGCCGTACTTAACAAATACGGAGATATCTGACCAGTACTTCTCAAAGGACTCTCTCTCCTTCTTGAAGATCTCGTTAAGCTTATCCGATACCTTCTTGATGATGTGACCTGAGAGCTTCTTAACATATTCATCCTGCTGCAATGCGGAACGTGATACGTTAAGAGGAAGATCGGAACAGTCAAGGCAGCCCTGAAGAAGGAACAGGAAATCAGGGATTATCTCTTCAATATTATCTGCTACGAATACCTGATGGTTATAGATCTTGATCCTTCCTTCAAGTGACTGATAGACGTTATCGGTCTTAGGAAAATAAAGGATACCCTGCAAAGTAAAAGGATAGTCCATATTAAGGTGTATCCAGAACAAAGGATCCTTGCCGTCGTTAAATACGGAATGGTAGAACTGCTTATATTCGTCATCAGTACATTCGGAAGGCTTCTTGATCCAAAGAGGAGCTTTATTATTCAAAGGAACATAAGATACATCCTTGATCTCATAAGTCTCGCCCTTCTCTTCCGCTTCCTTCTTCTTCTTTTCCTCAGACTCCATATGAAGTCTGTCAGCCTTTGTATCGATAAAGTAAAGATCTGAAGGAATGAAAGAACAGTACTTCCTTAAAGTCATGCGAAGTGTCGCGGTATCGAAGATCTTTACCGCTTCCTCGGAAAGCTTCAATGTTATAGCAGTACCTCTTGTCGTACGGTCAGAAGAAGAGATCTCATACTCCATACCGTCTTCTGAAGACCATCGAACGGCTTCTTCACCTTCAACAAAGCTCTTCGTATCGATAGTAACTTCATCAGCTACCATGAATGCGGAATAGAATCCCAAACCGAAGTGTCCTATGATGCCGGACTTATCCGTGGACTGCTCCTGGTACTTGGTAACAAAGTCCATAGCACCGGAGAAAGCGATCTGGTTGATATACTTCTCGACTTCCTCACCTGTCATACCGATACCGTTATCTTCGAATACGATAGTCTTGTTATCGTCATCGTAGATAACATTGATCCTGAAATCCTGATCCAAGTCACCTTTAGCCTTGCCGAGCTCGATAAGTCTCTTGTACTTAGAGATAGCATCAGCGCAGTTGGAGACAAGCTCTCGCATGAAGATATCCTGATCCGAATAAAGCCACTGCCTTATGATCGGGAAGATATTCTCGGTAGTAACCGATACTTGTCCTTTTCTTGAATCCATTTATATTACCTTCTTTCGTTTATATATTTTGCGATCTGATCAAGATAGCACTTGGAGATGTTCTGTATAAGCGGATCTTTTGCCGAATCGAATACAACATCGTCTACGGTTGCTATGGGAAGGATATCAAAAGGAGTACTTGATACGAACAAAGCCGCATCAGATCTTGCCTTTAATTCATCCATGGTAAACATATCAGTAACAAGCTCTCCGCCGGCTTCCTTCAAGGAAGACATAACACGATTTCTCGTGATACCAAGAAGTATCTTATTATCGGGCGCAGAATATACCTTATTGCCGATAACGACGAAGAGATTGGACTTAGATCCCTCGTAAAGCTTATCGTTAGAGTCAGCAAGCACCAGCTCGTACGCTCCACTCTTAGAGAAAGCTTCAGCGACTGCCTTCTTATAATCTCCCCTGAAGACCTTGATATTCGGATCTACTCTGTCCCACTTAAGAAGAGAAGCCTTTATACCTTTCTCGAAATGCTCCTTTGAAGGGATATTGGCCTCACATATATGGATAAGCATATCGTTCTTGGTAAGAACGATCCTTAAGTTACCTTCCTTGAAATCAGGATACTGTTCATGTAAGAACTTATATGCTTCCTTCTCAATAAGAGTTGTATCTACGGGGAAATCCTCGATACCATTAACGGACTTTGTAAGTCTCGCAAGATGATCTTCGAGATATAGAAGTACACCGTCTTTTATCCTTACGGTCTCATAGTAAGTAACAAGATCTGTCGGGACTCTTAACCCCTCTGCCTTAACGGAACCTTCTTCGATAAGATCACCGTTAAGATAAAACACTCTTCCGACAGGACTTTCCAGAAGCGGATAAGCCATAATCATCACCTCTAAAATATTATTCGTTCAAATAAGAATTGTACTATTTAATCGAATAATATTCAAAGCGAAGTAAGGCTATATCACATTAGAAGTCGCGATCACATCAACACCTGTCCCTGCTGCATTTGAAAGTATGACATCGCCTATCTTCACGGGACATTGACATGTAGTATCTTTAAGCTCGGATATAACATCGAATATCTTGTCTTTGGGGATATCCGTCATGGTCTTACAGGATACGCAGGCTGCACCTTCTACGCTTCCCGTCACCTTGACAGTCGTAGTTACTATCCTTCTTGGAGCTTCTATCTCCTTTCGAGCATAGACATCTCCTCTTCTGCATGTATTGCCCTTGACGGAAGTTATCCTGCCGTCATCATTTAATGTGACTTCTATCTCACAGCCCATGGGGCATCCTATACATGTAAGTTCCTTATAAGTCATTATCTTCCACCTTTATGAAGATCTCCGAAGCGCCCTTTATATCCCTAAGCTTACTTCCCGGAAGTACTATCTCTTCCATCTCGCCGGGAGTCATCACTTTACGTATCTTAGTTCCAAGGATAAGATCTCCCGCATATGCCGTTACTTTCCTGTACTTATAGATATTTCCAACTCTGAATCTTATCTTGATATCTTCGTTCATCCCGGTAAGCGCTATAGCTGAAGGCACGGTATATCTGATCTCAGAAGAAGTCTTGACGGGGATCTTGGTCTTGACTATATATCTCGGCTCAGCTAAAGCATACAGTGCGGCATTTCGTCCCGCATTAGAAGCCTCTTCGGATACAAAGTCTACAAGGTCATGTACGTGAAGCACATTACCGCAGGCAAAAACTCCGGGGATAGAAGTCTCAAGCTCGCTGTCGACTACAGGTCCGTTGGTGATCTTATTAATTAATGCTCCAAGCCCTGTTGTAAGCTCGTTCTCCGGAATAAGTCCGCAGGACAATAAAAGCGTATCGCATTCGTATCTTACTTCTGTTCCTGTTATCGGAGTCCTGTTACTGTCAACTTGAGATACCGTTACTGCTTCTACTCTGTTCTTTCCTTCTATCTTAGTTACCGTATGCGACAGATAAAGCGGGATATCAAAGTCTTCAAGACACTGAACGATATTACGCTTTAATCCCCCCGAATATGGCATAAGTTCAACTACAGCTAATACTTTGGCACCTTCCAAAGTCATCCTTCTTGCCATTATAAGGCCGATATCACCTGAGCCCAGGATGACAACTTTCTTACCCGGCATCTTGCCGTCTATATTAACAAGCTTCTGCGCAGTTCCGGCTGAATATACGCCGGCGGGCCTTGTACCCGGGATATTAAGAGCGCCTCTGCTTCTCTCCCTGCAGCCCATGGCAAGAACAATAGCTTTGGCACTTATAGACACAAGACCATCCTTCTCGTTAATGGCTCTTATGATCTTATCCTCTGAGATATCAAGTACAGTCGTCTGAAGCATAAGATCGATATCCGTCTCATTAAATCGTCTTATGTATCTGTCGGCATATTCGGGTCCGGTCAGCTCTTCCTTAAATGTATGAAGTCCGAAGCCGTTATGGATACATTGGTTAAGGATCCCGCCAAGACGCACATCGCGCTCAATAAGAAGGATACTTCTGCATCCGTTCTCATAAGCGCTTACAGCAGCCGCAAGGCCTGCAGGGCCTCCGCCTATAACTACCACGTCATAACAGATCATAAAGCTTTATTCTCCCCTAAGATGATCGCAGAATCCTTGCCCTTCTTAGTTACTTCCGATATATCCATATGAAGTTCGTCTGCTAATATCTCCATTACTGCAGGGCTGCAAAATCCTCCCTGGCATCTTCCCATTCCTGCTCTTATCCTTCTTTTGACTCCGTCGATGCTCTTAGCACCGGGAACTCTTCTTATGGCATCTCTTATCTGGCCTTCGGTAACAGTCTCGCATCTGCAGATAACCTTGCCGTAATCAGGCCTTATCTTAATAAGCTCATTAAGCCTGTCTTCATCAAGCTTTAAAGGATCTGTTATACCTCTCCTATATGGATCAAAATCCGTCTTCTTATGAAGATCAAGCTTCTCTGAGATCATATCCGCGATATCTTCTCCTATGGCAGGAGCCGCAGAAAGACCCGGAGACTCTATACCGGCGCAATCAAAGAAACCTTTGGCATCTTTGACTTCACCTATAATAAATTCATGTCCCGCTTCGTGAGATCTTAGTCCCGCGAATGAAGTTATCGTCTTATCAAGAGGAAGATCCTTTATGCTCAAGGCCGACTGCTTCCTGATCTTTGCAAGTCCTTCTGCTGTCGTACTTACATCGTCCTTATCTTCTATATCTTCAGCAGTAGGACCCACAAGGATATTTCCGTGAACAGTAGGCGTTATCAATACGCCTTTTCCCATCTTCCCCGGAAGCCTGAACACTGTATGAGATACATATCTTCCGGATGTCTTATCAAGAAGAAAATATTCTCCTTTTCTGGGAGTTATATCTATCTTTTTCTCAGATACCATATTATGGAAGACATCACTATAGCATCCTGCGGCATTTACTACGGTCCTTGTAAGATAGGATCCATTTGAAGTAATGATCTTCCAAAGATCGCCTTCTCTTACTATGCCAGTGACATTAGTATCAAAAAAGAATTCAGCCCCATTATTAACAGCGTTTTCTGCCAGTGCATATGTCGCATCGAAAGGACATACTATGCCGCCTGTAGGAGCAAAAAGGGCACATACCGCCTCATCCGATACATTAGGCTCTAATAAGAGAAGCTCTTCTCTTTCAATTATGCGAAGACCTTCAACGCCGTTTCGTATTCCGTTCTCATATAAAGCTTCAAGCTTAGGACGTTCTTCCGACGAAAGGCAAAGAACTATACTGCCGTTATTCTTGTATTTGATATCAAGTTCTTCTGAAAGCTTCGGGTACATCCTGCTGCCTCTGACATTATACTCAGCCATCAAAGTTCCGTGCTTAGCATCAAAACCCGCATGTACTATACCGCTGTTGGCCTTGGAGGTACCGCAGCACACGTCTTCATTCCTTTCGAGCACGGCGATATCGCCTTTATACTTCGAAAGGTAGCGTGCTACGGAGCAACCGACTATACCCGCTCCGATGATCAAAGTGTCATAGATCTTGTTTTGCATGACACACCTCGGAATACTATATATGAATATTATATATAAAAAGACGCCCCGATTGCTCGGGACGTCCGTAATCTTTACAAATTGTTCTTATCGATCAAAGCTCGGAAGGAAGAACGAGGTCATAGTCGGCAGCAATGTCGTCGATGATGTCATTAGCATCGTCGATATCCTCAGCAACACCGATGGCAACAAATACTGTCTTTCCGCTGAGATAAGCACCGCCTGTATAATAGAAAGCATATGTCTCTGCACTAGCTACAACATATGTGATACCGTTCTCTTCGCCGTCGTCACTGTCATAATCATAAGATGAATCTTCGAGATCTTCGAACTCCTCGGCACGCTCATCGTAGAAATCCTGAGCATCATCCTTAGACTTGAAAGAGAATGACATAAGGAATACGCCGTAACCCTTGTCAGGATCTGCAACAACACAGACAGTAGCTGATGCAATGGACTTATCGTAGATTCCGTCTGTAACATCATTGCCCTTAAGGATATCCTTAACATCCTTACCGGCTGCTGTGATATAAGCGCCGTCCTCAAAATCTTCGCCGTCTTCCATCATATCGGAAAACTCATCAGGATCCTTGATCTCTTCTGCGCCGTACTTCTTAGCAGCTGATGAAAGCGTCTTAGGTGAAAGCTTTCCACCCATGGCACAACCTGCAACATTAACAGCCATTGTAGCTGCAAGAACAACTGCAGCGATCTTCTTTAAGTTCTTCATACATAAATCTCCTTAAGACCATAAAATTGTGTTTCATTCAAACGTTTTAGATTCTACCACATCGAATAATTCGTGTTCACTGAATTTTTTGAATAAAAGATTAATTAGATAGTACAAAGTTCATAATCATGTAAGAATTGTTACTAAAGAATTAATGTCACTCTCTTTAATATTATGTTGTTTATTAGAATAAAAAAAACTACAATTAACGTGTTGACTAATCAGAGTCACAGGTATAACATTATGTAAGTTTATACAAGGTTATGCATAAATATTCAACTTATACATCGGAGGTGCCCTATGGCTAAAGAAAAATTCTTACTTGCTTACTCAGGCGGACTTGATACTTCCATCATCATCCCCTGGCTTCTTGAGAACTACGATTGCGAAGTTATCGCAATGGCAGGTGAAGTCGGAATCGGTGTTGATGAGACAGCTCTTAAGGAGAAGGCTTTGAAGTGCGGTGCTACAAAGTGCTACGTAGAAGATATCTCTGAGGAGTTCATCACAGACTATATCTACCCTACTCTTAAGGCTAACGCAGTATACGAGGGAAAGTACCTTCTCGGTACATCTTTTGCTCGTCCCGTTATCGCTAAGAGAATGGTAGAGATCGCTAAGAAGGAAGGTTGCACAACGATCGTTCACGGTGCAACAGGTAAAGGTAACGATCAGGTAAGATTCGAGCTTACTATCAAGGCTTTGGCTCCTGAGATGAAGATCCTTGCTCCCTGGCGTGTATGGGATATCAAGTCCCGTGATCAGGAGATCGACTATGCTGCAGCTCGTAATATCCCCGTTCCCGTAACTAAGGAGACAAACTACTCCAAAGACGAGAACCTCTGGCACCTCTCTCACGAGGGTATGGATCTTGAGGATCCCGCTAACGAGCCCGATCTTGATAAGATCCTTGAGCTCATGGTATCTCCCGAGAAGGCACCCGATAAGGCTACATATGTAACTATCAAGTTCGAGAAGGGTATCCCCGTTGAGGTTGACGGTCAGAAGCTTGATCCCGTTTCCCTTCTTAAGTACTGCAATAAGGTTGCAGGCGAGAACGGCGTAGGTATCGCAGATATCGTTGAGAACAGACTTGTCGGCATGAAGAGCCGTGGTGTATATGAGACTCCCGGCGGAACTCTTCTTTATGCAGCACACAGAGAGCTTGAGCTTCTTACTCTTGAGAGAGATACACTTCACTACAAGGATCTCGTAGCTCAGAGATTTGCTGAACTCGTATACTACGGACAGTGGTTCCACCCTCTTCGTGAGGCTATCTCCGCTTTCGTTGACGACACACAGAAGGTCGTTACAGGTGAAGTCAAGATGAAGCTTTACAAGGGTAACTGCACACCTGCAGGTACAACATCACCCTTCTCTCTTTATGATGAAGAGATCGCTACTTTCGAGGAAGATGATGTTTACGATCAGGCAGAGGCAGGCGGATTCATTAACTGCTTCGGTCTTCCCATGAAGGTCAACGCTCAGATGAAGAAGAGAAACGGTCTTCTCTGATATCATCTAAGATCAGTCTAAAGATCCGGCGGCTGCCTCATGAATGTGAGACAGCCGCTTTTGTATATAAAGAAGGAGGTTATATATGCGGCTTCGTCCTTTTAAGAAATGCGACGCGGATACGATAATATCCTGGATCCAAAACGAGAGGATCTTCCGCTTCTGGTGCGCAGACAGATTCGAGTCCTACCCTATTACGGGAGAAGACCTTATCGCCCAGTACGAAGATCTGGCATATAACGATGATATATTTCATTTCGTTGCATATGATGAGTCCGGACTTATAGGACATTTCAACATAAGATATCCGAATAAGGATGACATCGATACAGTTCGTCTCGGCTACGTTATAGTTGACGACAAAAGACGCGGTCAGGGGCTCGGCAAAAAGATGATAAAGATGGCTCTTGATTATGCCGTATCTTATATGCACGCCTCCAAAGTTACGATCGGAGTATTTGATAACAACCCTTCTGCTCTTAATTGCTATCTTAAAGCAGGCTTTGAAGACACCGGTATTACCGAATTATATTCATGTATGGGCGAAGATTGGACCTGTAAGGAGCTTATATATTACCCTTCTGTTATAACTCCCGAAGAGTATATCTCCATGAGAGAAGCCGTATGCTGGTCATCAATTCCCGTAGAAGAAGCACGTGCCGGCCTTTCTGATTCTTATGTATATTGTATCCGTGAAGTAGGAAGACCTGTTGCATTAGGAAGGCTTGTAAGAGATAACGGTTATGTAGTCTATATAGCAGATGTCATAGTCCTTCCGGAATATCAGGGCAAAGGCTACGGCACAAAGATAATGAATAAACTCTTATCGGTTATAAGAGAAAGCATTATCCCTGAAGGAAAAGTAATGATAAGTCTTCTGGCGGCTCAAGGCAAAGAAGGATTCTACGAGAAGTTCGGTTTTGATAAGCGTCCCAATGAACATTACGGATGCGGAATGCACAAGTGGATCAAGTATGGTGAATAAGAATATCAACTACAGGCTGATGACTATTGCTGACTACGAAGAGGCATATGCTCTCTGGATCTTATGCGGCAACGGTCTTAACGACAAAGATGACTCCCGAGAAGGCATAGCAAAATATCTTAGGCGCAACCCCTCTACGTCATTTGTTGCAACTTGTGACGGTAAGGTCGTTGGTGTAATATTATGTGGGCATGACGGAAGACGCGGGATCATCCATCATACATGTGTCGCTCCCGATATGAGAAGATACGGTATAGGCAAGAAACTCGTTGAATTGGCCGTCGATGCGCTTAAAGCTGAAGGTATCAATAAAGTATTCCTTGTCGCCTTCAAGAAGAATGACAGAGGGAATGCATTCTGGGAATCTCAAGGGTTTAAGATCCGCGAGGACTTAAATTACAGAGATAAAGCTTTAACAGAAATGATCAGGATAGATCCTGACTATACTAAGGAGTAATACATATGGCAAAGAAAATGTGGGCCGGCCGCTTCGAGAAAGCAACCGACAAGGCAGTAAATGATTATAATTCTTCTCTTCCCTTCGACTGCAAGATGTATGCGCAGGATATCGAAGGTTCTGTTGCTCACTCGGCTATGCTGGCACGTCAGGGCATCATCTCTCAGGAGGATGCAGATGCCATAAGAGAAGGCCTTCTTTCCATAAAGGCTGATATTGAGAGCGGAAAGCTTACTTTCGATTCTGATGCCGAAGATATCCATATGTTCATAGAAGAAGAGCTTACTTCACGTATCGGCGATGCAGGTAAGAGACTTCATACGGGTCGTTCACGTAATGACCAGGTTGCTCTCGATCAGAGACTCTATCTTGTTGACGAAGCTATCGAAGTAACAGATCTTCTCGATGAGCTTATCGATACCATCGTAGATATCGCCAAGGAGCACCTTACAACATATATGCCGGGCTATACTCACCTTCAGAGAGCTCAGCCCATCACATACGCTCATTATCTTACCGCTTATATCGAGATGTTCCTTCGTGACCGTGACAGGATCGAAGCGGCAGCACAGAGAGCTAACATCTCTCCTCTCGGATCCGGCGCTCTTGCAGGAACGACTTATCCTCTTGATCGTGAGTCCGTAGCTGAAGCACTCGGTATGTCTGATGTTACTCACTGTTCTCTTGACGGTGTTGCTGACAGAGATTTTGCTATCGAGTTTGCTTCTGCTATCTCCATCCTTATGATGCACCTCTCCCGTATGTCCGAAGAGATAATCCTCTACGCTTCTCAGGAATTTAAGTTCTATGAGCTCGATGATGCTTATTCTACAGGATCTTCCATGATGCCTCAGAAGAAGAATCCCGATGTAGCAGAGCTTACAAGAGGTAAGACAGGACGCGTATACGGCGATCTTATATCTCTTCTAGTCATCATGAAGGGACTTCCTCTTACATATAATAAGGATATGCAGGAAGTTCAGGAGTCCATGTTTGATGTTATCGAGACAATTAAGGGCGTACTTCCTCCCTTCACCGGCATGATAAAGACGATGACTATCCGCAAGGATAAGATGGAAGCCGCTGCACTCGGCGGATTTACAAATGCTACTGACCTTGCCGATTATCTTGTAAGAAAGGGTATCCCCTTCAGATCTACTCATGAGATCTCAGGTAAGCTCGTTCATTACTGCATCGAGAATAATACGACTCTTGAGAAGCTCTCACTTGATGAATTCAAGAAGTTCTCCGACCTTATAGAAGAGGATGTTTATGATGCCATCTCCCTTGAGACATGCGTTAACAAGAGAACTATTACTGGTGCTCCCGCTCCTGAGACAGTTAAGAAATATCTCGAGAGCTTATAAGAGTTATAAAGTTCAGAAAACAAAAGAGCGGAACATATTGTTCCGCTCTTTTTATCACTTTATATTCGTATACTCAACATCAAGAGATATAAGACCTTTAGCCATCCTTATATAATCCTCTTTAATAGACTCTGCTTCCAGTATCTTACGATCATATTCTTCTTCCAAAGATATGATCTTCTTATTATGAGGTTCGATCTCGGAATCTATAAGTTCATTTCTGATCTCTTTTCTCACAATGTAGATAACGGCTGCAAGAAGAGGTATAAGTAATGAAACTATAAGGAACCAGCTCCCGATGAATACAGTTCCCGCAATGATACAAAGGATATAAACAACTGCCGAGATATCAAAATAAGAGATACCTGCACCTGAGCTTTGAGACCGAAGACCTCTGACGACATCCGACAGATTCCTATCGTTAGACTTCCTGGTATCAAGAAGTGACTGACGGATCTTATCCTCATATGATTTCTGTGCTTCAAGCTTTTTAAGCTCATCTTTGACCTTCCTGTATTCGTTCTTGATACGAAGAAGATCCACGATCTTAAGAAAATATAGTCTATGTTCCGGGAGACAACTATTCAGGGCATGAGCAAGAGAAGGCGTGTACTCCTTGATCGAGACTTTACTCATATGAAGTATCGGATGTATCGACTTCCATTCGTTGTCACAGAGTATGAGACCCTTAAGAGCTTCAAAGTCATGAGGGTACTTCTCCAGGATATACTCAAAAGCTTCCCTCGCAGCAGAATACTCTCCTTTAAAGAGAGAATTCTGTGCAGACTCGAGCACATTATCCTCCGTAAAATAACCGAAGTCATAAGAGATACCGAACTTCTTACGTTCTTGAGACTTTATCGTTGACATAGCCCATACCCCCCGTATGAGCTCATTATATCAAATATATCAGAGAATTAAAGCCCAAAATGTAACACTCGTTACCTTTCCATCTTCCAAATAGCCGAAGAATAAGGAGGAAGATGGGAACCGCCACCGAAGTCGTGGGCATTGCCGGTAAGAAGATCGACGGCCTGACCGCATCCTGCATCGAAGTGTGCGGTATACTCATGGTCAGCCATATTAATAGCGACAAGTACCCTCTCTCCGTCACAGCATCTCTCGAAGATGCACTGATGATTTGTAAGGACTATAGATCTCAGGCTGCCGTAATTAAGCGCCTTGGAGTTACGCTTGATCTCTGAAAGCTTTGCTATATGATCGGTAAGTTCATTCCACTCGGGCTTATCAAAACATGCCCTGAGAGCAGGATCTCCTTCTTCCTTTCGAGCCTTGGCTCCCCATTCTGAACCGTAATATACACATGGGATACCCGGCATAGCAAATACCATCGTATAGATAAGCGGCAGATGCGCAGGGTTATTTATTATCGATGCTGCTCTTGTAACGTCGTGATTATCACAGAAAGAAAGAAGATGCGCTCCTCTTGCTACAGTCCAGTCCTCAGGGCCGAAGAGCCTTAAGAGAGAATGGATGATCTCGAACATATTACCGGAATTGAATGCCGAATGTATTCCCTTATAGCACTGATAGTTAGTAAGAGAATGAAGATGCATCTCATTAAGCATCCTTCCGTATTCACCGTGAAGGACTTCGCCAAGAAGGAAGAATTCAGCTTTCTTACTGTCCGTGAACTCACGAAGACGCCTTAAGAACTCGTGATCAAGGCAATATGCAACATCAAGCCTTAATCCGTCTATATCGAAGAAATCTATCCAGTAATTCACTTTATCCAGGATATGATCGATAACTGCGGGATTACGAAGATTGAGCTTTACAAGATCGTAGTTACCTTCCCAGCCTTCATACCAGAAATCGTCGTTATAGTTGGAATTACCGTCAAAGGATATATGGAACCAGTCCTTATACGGAGAGTCCCACTTTTTCTCCTGCACATCGCGAAAAGCCCAAAATCCCCTGCCGACGTGATTAAATACGCCGTCAAGGACTACCTTGATCCCTTCCTTATGAAGAGCCTTTACGACCTTCTTAAAGTCATCATTAGTACCTAGCCTTGTATCAATAAGGCCGTAATCTCTGGTGTTATATCCGTGAGTATCAGATTCGAATACGGGTGAGAAATATATCGCATTGATATTAAGCTTCTTAAGGTGAGGGATCCAATCCAATACCTTAAGTATCCTATGTTCGGGAACACCGTCGTTCTCAAAGGGCGCACCGCAAAAGCCCAAAGGATAGATCTGATAAAATACTGCCTCTTCAAACCACATACGATAACCTCCGCAATATCCTAAGAATTGATCGTTCTCTCGACCTTTGATCTTGATATTATTATTCCCGTAAACGCTATAAAGAATATGATACCGCAGACAATACAACCGCTTATAAGGGCGATCTGATATATATCAAATGAACGAGTTCTGCCTGACCTTCCGATTATGGCCGACTCCAGAACAAGAAGTGATACCAGCGAATCGGCATGTCCTATCTTACGAAGAAGAACGGTTGTGATGGAGTTTGCCTTTCGTGCACGGAAAAGATTTATGACGGAAGCAGTAACTTTATACAGAGTATAAAAACCCACTACGTATATGACTATTCCGGGATAGCTCTTCCAGATATTATTATCAAGAAGGAAGTATATGGCTCCTGCCAGCATGATGTCCAAAAGCAAAAGGAGCCTGTGGGTAGAGCGATAAAGCTTAAGGTATGCTTTCGACTTATCCTTGGAGAATAAGACCTTCGCACTTCTGGCAAGTACATCGATGCGCATCAGTGTAAGCATCACATAGTATATGCACATGATGATATTCCAAAGTGACAGCATCCAGACACCTATAAGGAAATTAAATCCTATAAAGAAAAGGTCCAGAATAAGTGACGGTATCGTAGATAGAACGGTAGCTCGTCTGAAATCGCTCTTAAATAGGAATCTCTTGGCTTTATCCTTCCTGTTTTCCATACCTGTATTCAGTTAAGAGAAGCCATGAAGCTGATATTTCTCTGAAGACACCAGAGCTTTATGTTGTTATAAAGGCTGGGATAATCAGGATAAGACATAGCTTCGTCAGTCTTCTTAAGCCTTGCAAAGTTATAAGAAGCAACTGACTTATCGTTAGTCGTAATAAGAAGCACCCTGTCCTTCGTATCATATGAAGGAGGTGTCATAACTACCTTGATAGTGCGCTCAGAAGGAAATGTTCTTCCGTCAACTGCCAGAGTGTAATTATCCAAAGTGATCTTCTCAGGGACCTGATCTCTGAACTTATTAAAGAGCTTGACTCTTATCGCTATGACCGCTCCTACTATAAGAGCAGTTATAAGACAGACGATGATCATCGTGAGAATGGTATCCTTGAGGGTCGTGATAAATAAGAGCTCCAGGATAACAGCTGCAACAGCGATTATTATATTTACGGTGACTGCAGAGGATATATTCTTTGAGATTATAGTCTGCTTAGGGATCTCGAAGAGCTTCTCGGTATCAAAATAGTTCGCGACGGCCTCTGTCTTCTCTGCCTGCTCGAACTCATTCTTACTCAGATAAGCGATCATCTCATCGAACTGATCGGGCTTTAATGCGGAACAGTTGATCTGAATATTCCTATTCTCGGTTCCGGGAACATGTAATTTTACATATCTCGTAGTGCCGGTATAGACACCGTTTGTCGAATGCTTTATTACATTGGTACCGAGGAAATCCTCAAAGGAATAATGTGTCACATTCTTACCGCTAATGTGATCTATACCATCTTCACAAAGCTTTAAGAATCTGTCTTTGTGAAGGAAATATACCAGTACTCCTATACCTGCCGACAGGAGTACAACGATGATCATGTTAATAAGCAAAGTTCCGTTGGGGATAGGCTCAAATAAGAACATATCCAATATAAAAAGACCAAATAGACTTCCTAATACGGCAACAGCGACGCTCTTGGTCCTGGTACCGTTCAACCTGTATGTTCTTTCCTCCATAACATCTCCCCCGGGAATATATCAGTTTCTCATACTGTGGATAGGAGCAGGAATACGTCCGCCTCTGTGGATAAAGTCAGCACATGAAGCATTATTTACGGCCATGATAGGAGCCATACCGAGAAGTCCGCCGAACTCGACCTCATCACCTACTCCCTTACCGGGAACGGGGATGATCCTGACAGCAGTTGTCTTATTATTGAAAGTCCCGAGAGCCATCTCATCGGCGATGATACCGGAGATCGTCTCTGCAGTAGTGTCACCGGGAATAGCGATCATATCAAGCCCTACGGAACATACGCATGTCATAGCTTCGAGCTTCTCGAGCTTCAATCCGCCTGTTCTTGCAGCAGCGATCATACCCTCATCCTCAGATACGGGAATAAATGCACCGGAAAGACCGCCAACGAAGGAAGAAGCCATCGTACCGCCCTTCTTGACTGCGTCATTAAGCATTGCAAGTGCAGCTGTTGTTCCCCATGTTCCGCACTCTTCAAGACCGAACTCTTCGAGAAGTCTTGCTACGGAGTCACCTACTGCAGGTGTGGGAGCAAGGGAAAGATCGATGATACCGAAGGGTACGCCGAGTCTCTCGGATGCTTCTCTTGCAACGAGCTCACCTACACGAGTGATCTTGAATGCCGCCTTCTTGATAGTCTCGGCAACAGTACCGAGATCTGCGCCCTTAACTTCTTCAAGAGCGTGCTTTACAACACCGGGGCCGGAGATTCCTACGTTGATAACACACTCGGGCTCACCTACACCTAAGAAAGCACCTGCCATGAATGGGTTATCTTCGGGAGCATTGGCGAATACAACGAGCTTGGCACAACCTAAAGCATCTCTGTCCTTAGTAGCTTCAGCAGTTCTTTTGATGATCCGGCCCATATCACGAACGGCATCCATGTTGATACCTGTTCTTGTAGATGCGAGATTAACGGAAGAACATACGAACTCGGTCTCTGCAAGAGCATTGGGGATAGAGTCGAGAAGGACCTTATCGGAATTCGTATATCCCTTCTGTACCATAGCGGAGAATCCGCCTACGAAGTTAACTCCGCACGTCTTGGCTGCTCTGTCCAAAGCCTTGGCAAAAGGAGTATAGTCCTTGGCACCGCAAGCAGCGGCAACGATGGAGATGGGAGTAACAGATATCCTCTTATGGATGATCGGTACACCGTACTTCTTGCTTATGGCTTCACCTGTTGCAACAAGGTTGCCTGCATAACGGCAGATCTTGTTGTAGATCTTATCGCAAGACTCCTCTATTGAAGAAGCTGCGCAATCCATAAGGGAAATACCCATTGTTATTGTCCTGATGTCCAAATGCTGCTCATTGAACATCTTCATTGTCTCTAATATCTCAAAATCGGTAATCATCGATAAACTCCTTCAAAAGATCAGATTCTGTGCATCTTATCGAAAAGATCCGTATGCTGGATAGTGATGGTAACACCAAGCTCCTCACCTAATGCATTGAGCTTCTCGACAATATCAGATTCCTCGATCTTATGATCCTTAAGATCAACGAGCATGATCATCGTGAAGATATCATCAAGGATAGTCTGAGAGATATCATTGATATTGATCTTATTTTCAGCCAAGAGAGTTGAAACCTTGGCAATGATGCCTACTTTATCTTTACCTAATACGGAAATAACCGCTGTATTCTTACCGCCTGTCATACTAATCACCTCTGTTGTTTATTACGTGAACTAGTTTAACATACTTTGAGCTACACGATTAGCACATTTTATGCCGTCGATAGCCGAACTCATTATGCCTCCTGCATAACCTGCACCCTCTCCCGAAGGATATATTCCCTTTACGAAGATGCTCTCATAAGTTTCTTTGTCGCGAGGTATCCTTACAGGCGAAGAAGATCTGGTCTCAGGTGCAGTCAAAACAGCGCTCTCAGAGTCAAATCCGCGGATCTTTCTTCCCATAAGCCTGATGCCGTCGACCAAAGTGTCGACCTGCTCACCGGTAAATATCTCCAGCATATTGCAGGAAGCGGTTCCCGGAAGATAAGTAGGCTTTACTGAGGATGCATTTCGAGTATTCTTACAAAGTTCTCCGTAAGTAACACAAGGTGCAAGTCCGCTTCTTCCCGTCACTTCAAAAGCTTTTCGCTCAAGATCATCCTGATACTCCATACCGTATAAAGGATCATCGCTGTAACGCGACGGATCATACGGGATAAGAAGTGCAGCATTGGAGTTATCGCCGTCTCTTCTGCTGTAGCTCATACCGTTAGTAACGATAGTGTCTTTTACAGAAGCAGAAGGAACTACTTCGCCGCCGGGGCACATGCAGAAAGTATAAAGCTTTAAGCCCGTATTAGTATCAACGGCAAGCTTGTAGTTGGCTGCGCAGATATTCTTATATAAAGCTGTATCAAAGCCGTACATGGACTTATCTATATCTTCTCTTAAGTGCTCGATACGAACACCTACGGAGAAGGGTTTACTCGTAAGTCCGAGGACATCTTTAAGGCTTCTGAAGACCTTCCTGCTGCTGTTACCTACGGCCAAGATCACATTTCGGGTATTATATGTCGCTTTATCCGTATTAACCGCGCAGACTCTGCCCTCACGATCCTGCTCAAAGCCGATAAATTCCTCTTCGAAATGCACTTCACCGCCAAGAGATATGATCTCTTCCCTTATGCCCCTTACTACAGATACAAGCTTATCCGTACCTACGTGAGGATGAGAATCGTATAAGATCTCCTCTGAAGCGCCGTACTTTACCATCTTCTCTCCGATATATGCCTTAAGACCCGAAGATACGCCTGTATAAAGCTTTCCGTCAGAGAAAGTACCTGCACCGCCTTCGCCGAACTGTATGTTGGAAGAAGGATCTAATGTAGCATCCTTCTTATACGTTGCTACGTCTATAGTTCTGTCTTCTACCTTACGTCCCTTCTCGATGATAACAGGATCAAGCCCGTAGGAAGCCAAAACAAGACCTGCATACATTCCTGCGGGACCGAAGCCGACGATAACGGGCCTGTCCTTGATAAAAGTCTTACCCTTAAAAGGAAGAGCAAGAGACTCTGAATCATCCTTACTATCTTCTTCCACTCGGTAGATGATCTTTATATTGTCCTTATACCTGGCGTCTATAAAGCGCTTAACTATCTTAATATCTGACCTTTTTGCTTTCTTAAGAACGATGGCGGAAGGATCTTCAACATTACCGATCTGCTCGGGATTAAATACGAATTCCTTCATCTCAGCTTAACCTCACGGCTATATCGTCAGCTGCTGCAAAAGCAGAGCTCCAGGCCCACTGAAGGTTATAGCCGCCACAGGGGCCGTCAACATTAACGGCCTCACCTATAACGTAGATATCTTCATGCTCCTTGATGCTGAGTGAATCATTTAATCTGCCGAGCTTAAGACCACCGTATGTAACCTGAGCATGCTCAAAGTCACGTGTACCCGTAATACTTATCTTAAAATCCTTCATAAGACCGGCGATATCTCTACCTCTTGAAGTTATGACTTCGCAGATCTCCTTGGGAAGAATTCCTGAAAGTCTTGAAGAGATATCTTTACCGTCTGTGATGCGCCTTTTTACTTCTTCTGCAAGCGTATCCTTATCGTGTTCAGGTACGAGATCAGCGGATACATAACAGGACTTAATGCCCTTGGCTATATATCTGTCATAGATACGGGATAATTGCATAGTGCAGATGCCGGAGATACCATAATCGGTAAAAAGAAGCTCTCCCTGTTCTTCAGCAACCTTTTCCTTATTGATATAAAGGCTTAAGACAGCGTTAAGTCTCATGCCGCTTAAAGGCCTGATATCCCTGTCAGATGAATTGAACTGAACAAGAGAAGGTCTTACGTCACAAAAGGCAGTCTTATCCTTAACTATAGAATTGATAAGCTTATAGGAATTACCGTCACTTCCGCTTACGGGCATCGCCATTCCGCCTGAAGCAATGACGGTATACTTAGCTTTATCATCAAGTTTATCTACAAAAGAGCCGGTTGTTATCTTAACACCATGGTCTTCGATATAACTTCTTAAAGCATCTAGAACAGTGCTGCTCTTAAAAGTCCTGGGATAGATAAGATCATCCCTGGAAGAAAGCATTACATTAAGAGTCTTCTCAAAGAAATCTGCAGTGGGTTCGAATCCGTATGCGCCTAAGATATCCGCAAGCTTATAGGGATCGTCAGTATTGTATTCTTCAGGTCTTACAGAAGAGTTAGAAAGATTACATCTGCCGTTACCAGTAGCAAGAAGTTTCTTTCCCGGCCTGTCGTTACGTTCAAATACCGCAATATCAGTTATGCCCGCAGATATAAGTCTACAGGCACACATAAGACCGGACGCACCGGCACCGATGATTGCTACATCAAGCATCAGTTCTCGCTGTCCTTATCGTCAAGTAGCGCAACTGCTCTCTGGAACTTACTCTTGTTATAAGGCTTTCCTGAAGTATTATCGATTATGAACTGAGCCATATCCTTAAGATCTACTACGTCGCCCGATTCAAGCTCGATCTCAAGCTCGCAGACAACATCCTTCTTGCCGTTACTGCCTTCGATAATGCCGTAGTCAAAGCATACTTCCATCATCGAGTCGCCGTAGCCGAACATATAAGTCGTTCTCTCGATACTTATAGAGCAAAGAGGAACAAGCTTATCGGTATCGATATCCTCAAAGATCTCGTTAAAAAGGTCCGTAGGATCGTCAGCATCCTCAGCCATCTTCCTGAACTTGGAAAGATCACACTTATCAGAAGATATCTCAACATTCCACTCATATCTCTGGTGGAGCCCTTCAGTTACGCTTCCGCCGTACTTTACGGTCTGCTCATATCTCTTACCGTCTTCGCTCTCATAGACACGGACTCTTACGGATCCGCCCTTCTTCATGAAAGCCCTGTCAGGTGTGTCATAGTAAGTGTTAGTGATCTTGACTGCTTCCTTGGGAGAAGTATCAAGACAATAATCCGCAAACCATTCGTTATTGATGATACCGAACAGTTCTTCCTTCTTATCGAATGCTAATTTAACTTCAGATTCCATTTTACCTCTTAGTAATCTACGGTATGTACACCGCCGGTTGAGACTATGATCAACTTATTGTTGCCTATAAAACCTATTCTCAATACATCTTCATCTACGGAAAGATCAGATACGATCGATCCGCTTGTATTAAATACAAGTATCCTGTTATCAACACTCAATGCATAAAGTGAATCACTGGTAGCAACGGCATTGATCTCACTTCCTACAGGTGAATCGTAGATAGTATCACCTCTTGAATTGATTACTGCTATCTTGTTCATCTGTTCTACACCATCAGAATACACGATAAATACGACTCCTCCAACAGTATTCACCTGATTTATGGCACCGAATTCCAGATTAAGAGGAACGATGCTGTCATCAAGAAGCGTATATACCGCATCAGATGAGAATGTATAAAGAGTCTCTTCACAGTAAAGGACTGTTGAGAAAAGAGCATTCTCATCAATACTGTAACATCCGATATCAGTAGGAGTCTCCCAGGTTCCGTCAGATCTCTGAGACAATCCGAACAGACGAAGATACGGAACATAAACGGCACCGGAAGTACTTAATGTAGTTATGGAGAATAACGAAGAATCATTATTGAATGCCATCGCTATGGGATAACCCGAATCATAAGAATCCCAGTTAAAGATCTGCCTGCCCTCGATATCAAATACCTTTACATGACCGTATGCATAACCGGAACCTTCAGTGATGACTCCAACAAGGTCATCGGGAGAGATCGTAACGGACTTGATCTTATCGGATATGGGAAGCTCATAAATGCACTTCTCGGAATCGAGCATGACCATGCCGTATCCGTTCATATCAAAAACGACAGCTTTGGAACCTCTGATATAGCATTGAGGATTGGAATAATTGACCGTATGGCTGTAGACCTCATTGCCGGAAAGTGTAAGATATGCTACACGATCGGATGTGACCTTCAATATTCCTTCTCCGAAAGCATACAGCTTCTGAGCCTCTGCATACTCGCAGTTAAAGCCGCCCTGAGCAGAGAGCTTGATAGCCTGATCGGCACCCTGCAGAGCCTTATCCTTACGAACTACGACAAATATAAGAACTACAGTCGCGATCAATATTATGGCTAATGATACGGCTATAAATAATAAAGTCTTATCCGTCTTACTCTTTGTACCCTTACTCATGCTGCTTCAGACACCTCGGCAGATCCTTCTTCAGAAGTCTCATCAGTGGTATCTGTGATCGTATAGATACCGTTGATGGAATTATCGATAGCTTCTACAGTAAGCTCATAAGCGCTCCATGCACCATAACTCAGAAGATCACTTCCTCCGTTAGAGAACAGCTCGGATGAGAGCATATAAAAACCTGTATACTCGCCGTCAATAAATACATAATAAGAACCGGGATCACGCTCTACAAAATCTATGGTGATGATCTGATATGAATTAGTAACTATCTTAAATGTCACTGCAGGCTCAAGATCAGGATCAGCAGCAGTATCTATTCCTGAGTACTGCATTCCTGTGATGGAGTCAAAGAGGATAGACGCATATGTCCTTCCTCCCTCGCTGACTCTTACATAGGCATTTCTGTAGTTAAGATCAGCAGAAGAGCCGGCCTCACCCATAGTATTATCAACATTGAGCTCAAATACAAAAGTATCATCACCGTAAGTTCCTGTGATCGAAGATACCTCGGAAGCTTCATAGTCGGCAATATAAGTATCCAACAAAGACATGAGAGGAGTATCTACACCGTTGAACTGGAACTCGCTTATGCTGAAGTATCCTTCAGTCTCAGAGCAGAAGCCGTAATACTTGCCGCCAAGATTGATAGAAAGAGATACGGTGATCTCACTGCCGTCATTCATAGTAAATATAAATTCGAATGCAGGATCTTCAAGACCATATACAGACAGCTCTGACTCCGGGATATCCTCATATTCGGTTACCTGAAGACCTGCTATAAATTCTACGAGAGTCTCATATCTCTCGGATGCTCTGCACTCTACAGGCTCGATAACATCAAAGCCGGGATGTTCGAAGCTTCCGTTCTTTTCTACCGGTACAGTAACTATATCAGTATCGTCGGATACTCTTATAAATTCGACCGTAGAGACTTCAGCGAAATCAAGCTCTAATATCTTGGTTGATACAAAATCATTCAGAGTCTTATCGCAGTAATCCCTCTTAAGCTTAGCCGTGATATAGACATTGGGATCACCGTCGAGCATAAAATATACACCCTTTGAATCGAATGTATATGCACCGACATAAAGCTTCACGAGTTCGCCGTCTTCCTTTGTGATCTCTATAGAATAATCAGGATCTTCAAGAGAATACTCCGATAAAGAATCGGGTTCTATTATCGTACTTGTTGCCGTATATGAACTAAGCATACTGACATAAGAAGAAACGGCACTCTGGGATATCTCCATGTCATTTCCTTCAACAGTCCAGGTCTGAGAACCGTATTCATCAACACCGTCTGAAACAAATACAATATCTTCCCCGCTCTTCTTATGGATCGAAAAGCGCGATATCTCAGAACATGAGATAGAAAGAACCGTCTTAGACTCGTCAGACACTTCAGGTTCCTTATCCTTCTTGGGAATAGCAAACCAGACGATGGCAAAGACTATAAGTGCCAGCAGTACTGCCGCGGGTACGATAAGATTCTTTAGTGACTTCATTACAGATTCTTCCTCTTGTTATATACGATAGTACCGGCTGCTACCAGACCCAAAGGTATGATGATCATCAAAACAACTGTCATTACGTTAACAGAAGACTGTGTAACCTTAGTGGGATCAAGGGAAAAATCAGCCATCGGCTTGGAAGGAACAAGTACAGTATTCTCCGTGGGGAACATGGATCTTATTATGTTCCTTATAAGAACTACATTGGAATCGTTATATCCGAATGTAGATATATAGTCATCGGATGTAAGATCAGTCGTACCGAATACATAAAGACGAGGTGCATTATCCGAACCTGTGAAAGTACAGTACATACCGACGTTATGTACTCCCTCATCAGCAAAGGATACGTTAGTGTTATATCCCTCTGTTGAAGTTGCTAACGCAGAAGACTGAAGGATCGCATAAGCAGAAGCCTGAGATGTGCCGTTATCAAGAGGCCTTACGGTCCTGCAGTAGCTGACACGAGCCGTAGGAGATACTCCGAGTTCGTCAAAAGGCTGCGCAACAGTAACCAGTGACTGATTATAAAGACCGTTATTAAGAACCATGGAAGAGTCATTCTCAAGGAGCAGATAAGGGTCTATCGCAACTCCCATTACACTTATTGCATCATTAAGATTGGTAAAATACTCAGTAGCATTATCAAAGTAGTTTACTGCCACGAGCATGTCACCGCCGTTATTAAGATACTGCTTGATGGCATCAGCCATACCTTCGGAGATATCGGAATTGATACCGTTTATTATCAGAAGATCGCAATCCTCGGGAACGGTAAAAACGGTGCTGGCAGGAAGATCTGCCGAGTCGATACCTATAGAAGCCAATACCTTGGACAACTGAAGATGAGTAGGCTCCTGAAGACCTGTAACAAAATAAGCCTTGTAGGAATAACCGTTAACAAGTGTAAATATCGAATTGGTAAATGTAGCTTCACAGACGTTGGCTGTTGCATAACCGGTAGTCTGATCGACTGCAAAGCAATCGTAAGCTGTAACCGACTGTACCTTACCGTTGTAGTAGACTGCAAACTGGTTCTGCTCAAGACCTGCTATACCTTCGGGATCAAGCTCCGAGATGATACCCGGGTGTGTCGCGGGATCTATATATTCGATAGTGACCTTACCGTCAGATTTCTCGGCATAATCTTCAAGCAAAGGACATACATACTCCAGAGACGTACCTGCGATATTTTCAGGCTCTTCAAATAATCCTACGATCCTGATCTTGGTATCGGCAGGAAGAGACGCAAGAAAATCTTCGGTCGGCTGAGAGATCGTATGCTGTCCTGTAGAAGACATATCAAATACAAACTTATCACCTAAGATGGCATCAAAAAGTATATCCACAACAAGGACAATGGCGATCAGTATGATGACCGAACCTATTGAAAACCACTTAAGTGAGATATTACGTTTATCTATATTTTCATTGCTCTTAAGGAGCGCTCTGTTCTTGGAACTGTTACTCATCTTGGATCAACCTCTTTCGAACCTTATTTCTGAGACCAACGCTTCTTCTCGAGCACTCTGAAAGTAAGGTAAAGGAATACGAGTGCAAGAGAAACGCAGTATACCAGGGGGAATACGGAGAATACGCCGTATCTGAACTCCTGAGTCTTGGCAAGAGGATCGAGCCACTTGACTGCATTTGCTATCTTCTCTCCGACTGAAGCGATATTAGTCGCATCGGAGGATTCATTAGTCATAAATGAAGTAATACCGTTTGAGATAAAGGTGCTGAGAGTCGCGAGCATCTGGAATATCAGGAGGAATACAAAGCTCAAGATAGCAGAGATTATCTGGCTGTCTGTAAGAGATGATGTGAAAAGACCTATCGCGATATAAAGAGCCGCAACAAAGAAAAATACAATCGAAGCACCCAGAACGCCGATACCGATCGTACCCTTGGAGGACTTCGCAATTATGATGTGGATAATGATATTTACGAACATGATGCCGAAGAGCGCAAGAGCAGCAAGGAACTTACCCAATACGACATCGAAGAGGGATACGGGATTTGTATAGTATAAGATCTCGGTACCTCTCTTCTTATCTTCTGACAGAAGACCCATCGTGATGATAGGAACGAATATTACGAAGAATGAGATCATGGAGATTATCTCACTTGCGATATTTGCCTGAGCATAAGCAAACATATTTATAAACTGATAACCTGATATGAACGCGAACAGCGCCAAGGCGATATAACCTACAGGCGACTTAAAATATGAGAAGAACTCTCTTTTAAATACTGCTAACATACTTTACTGCCTCCTTTTCCGTCAATGCGAAGTGATGCTCAGGAATACTTCCTCGAGCGTCGGATCGAGTGAACGGAATTCAAGGATAGGCCATCCTCCTTTTGCCATGGTGTAGAAGATATTGGCACGAAGATCGCTACCGAGTGTAGGATCCAGCATGATCTCCAGCTCATGGATGCCTGAATCGTCTGACATACGAGGCTTAGCATCAATGATGCCCGGGATAGTGCGTACTGAATTAACGACTTCCTTAAGCGGACCCTTGAAGCTCAGGAGGAGCTTGGACTTACCGCTGAGCTTCTTGGAAAGGTCGGTTATCGTATCAATAGCAGCTACTCTGCCGTGATTGATGATTACGACTCTGTCACACATAGCCTGTATCTCGGAAAGGATATGGGAGCTTATTATAACTGTGTGATGCTTAGCAAGACCCTTAACAAGCTTTCTTATCTCCTGGATCTGGTTAGGATCAAGACCTACTGTAGGCTCATCAAGGATAAGTATTGAAGGATTGCCTACAAGTGCCTGCGCAATACCTACACGCTGCTTATAACCCTTGGAGAGATTACCGATGAGTCTTTCTGCTACATCCGTGATCTTTACCATGGTAAGTATCTTGGCAAGCTGAACTTTTCTCTCAACCTTGGGAACTTTCTTAAGATCACATATAAAGTTCAGATACTCAAGTACCGTCATATCCATATATAAAGGCGGTAACTCGGGTAGGTAACCTATACACTTCTTAGCTTCTTCAGGATTCTCGAGGATATCGAATCCGTTGACTCTTACGGAACCTGACGTGGAAGACAGATATCCGGTCAATATATTCATTGTGGTGGATTTACCGGCACCGTTAGGGCCGAGAAAACCGAGGACTTCGCCATCTTCGACCGTGAAACTTATACCGTTCACGGCTTTCTTGTCACCGTAAACCTTGACAAGATCCTTGATCTCAATCATTTATTAGCCTCCTGCTGATACACATTACATTCTATTGTATCTCAAAGATTTCTAAACAGAAAGATAAATTTCAGAATCAAAGACATGGACAGCTTCATCCTTATAACCTGTGACATAGAAGCCGTAATCAGTCTTGATGACATAGATATCGACCTTCTCTCCGCTCTTAACTTCAGCAATATAAGATATGGCAAAGTCTTTTACGTAAGATATGTCGATATCAGACTTATAAAGAGCATCAAGTACCCAGGCCATATACCTGGTATTATTGACGTGGTGGTTATGGTCAAGCTCGGAATAATCAGCATATTTGGTGATAACGGGCTTAGTCTCAAGTACTTCAGTCGCAGGGATCGACTTGAACTTAGGACATCTCTGTCCGAACACGAGAATATCTCTTTGAACTACAGGAGATGCTAAGCCCTCTATCCTTCCCGGGATCAATGGTCTGTGAGAAGCAATATCAGCTAAGATCCATACGGATGAAGCATAACCTATCCTGTTGTGATCATTATCGTAAAGCTCGTATTCTCTGTCAAAAAAGAGCTTCTCACAACCGTTGCTCCAAGTTCTTATAGTAAATTCTTCCCTCCAGGAAGGAAGTCTGTCTATGTGAACCTTCATTCGAAGTATTATCCAGCATGCATTAAGAGATGATACGACAGTCCTGTCAAAACCGCAGTCACCTGCCCCCTTGTCAGCTGTCTCCTGAAGATCACCTAATAATACGGGAACTGACAATGTCTGATGGTCACTGCATTCGGTTCCCTTTACATAGAAATTCAGTTCGGAATATTCGGGTGTCTCCATATCACTGTCTACCTCGTACGAGTTCAGGCTTGATAACAGTAGCTCTGGGATTAAATCTGCGCAAGAGAGGATATACATCCGGGCTGAATCTGAATATCAGCATATATCTGTAACTTCCTGCATTTACCAACATATACCAGTCATCTTCGCTTGCGACGACCTCGCGGTTCTCTGTACAGTTCAGAGAGAATTCGCAATTAGACTTATCAGAACCGAATCTGTCCGAAGATGTAGGACCGATGAACTCACAATCCCTGACAGTAAAGCAGGCAAGCTCTTCTCTCTTTGTCATAGCCGTGATCGAAGTAGCAGTCACCTGATCATTGACCATCGATATCTCATACTCGACCTTGAGCTTACGGTTCAGATACCATACCAGGAACCATATAAGGAGTGTGAACATGCCTGTAAAGAAGATTATGTTATATCCGAATAACATAGGAAATATATTGACTATCAAAGTAAGGATAATTGCGGCTAATACCGATAACACGGGAAAGATCTTACCCATGCTTCCGTTATCTCTCTTGACTATATCTTCATAAAAAGAATCCATATAATGTGTATCCTCCGTAAATCCACGTCATATATTAGCATATAAAGCGTTAAATAAATCCCTTAATTTGAAGAAATAGTGAGTAAAAAAGCGGTGTCCTGTATCAGGACACCGCTTCATCAGGTATTCAACTCATAAGAGAATCAGAATTCGATCCTTCTGCCCTTTCTGTTGCTGTCGTCATCGCCGCCGTTGTTGTCGTCGCGGAAATTCCTTCTCTCGCGGTTACCGCCGAAGGAACCTCTTCTCTCACGGTTAGGACGATTCTCTCTCTTTCTGGGCTCCTCTTCTACATAGCCTTCAGGCTTAGGAAGAGTATCTCTGATGGAGAGGTTGAGTCTGCCCTGAGAATCGATCTCGATGAGCTTAACCTTGACCTTGTCACCTTCGTGAACAACGTCCTCTACCTTGTCTACTCTGTTCCAAGCAAGCTTGGAGATATGTACAAGACCTTCCTTACCGGGAAGGAACTCAACGAATGCACCGAAGTCCATAAGTCTTGTTACTACACCGTCGAACTCCTGACCTACTTCGGGATCAGCGATGATACCGTTGATGATGGTCTGAGCCTTAGCTGCTGCCTCAAGATCAGGTGTGGAGATAAAGAGCTGACCGTTATCGTTGATATTGATATCGGCACCTGTATCAGCGATGATCTTATTGATGACCTTTCCGCCGGAACCGATAACCTCACGGATCTTATCAACGGGGATCTGCATGGAGATGATCCTGGGAGCCCACTTGGAAAGATCCTCACGGGGAGCAGCGATCCTGGGAAGGATGATGTCGTTGATGATCTGAAGACGACCCTTATGTGTCATCTCAAAAGCAGCCTTGATGATGTCAAGAGAGAGACCCTCAACCTTGATATCAACCTGAATGGATGTGATACCTTCTGTTGTACCTGCAACCTTGAAGTCCATATCACCGAAGAAGTCCTCGATACCCTGGATATCCATGAATACAAGGAAGTCCTCGTCATTCTCTTCGTTAACGATAAGTCCGGAAGAGATACCTGCAACAGGTCTCTTGATGGGAACACCTGCATCCATAAGGGAAAGTGTGGATGCACAAACGGAACCCTGAGATGTAGAACCGTTGGACATAGTGATCTCAGATACTGTTCTGATAGCATAAGGGAATTCTTCCTCGGAAGGAAGTACGGGGATAAGAGATCTCTCAGCGAGAGCACCGTGACCGATCTCACGACGTCCGGGAGATCTTGTAGCCTTAGCCTCACCTACGGAATAACCGGGGAAGTTATAGTGGTGGATATATCTCTTTGTTGTCTGCTCATCAAGACCCTCGAGCTTCTGAGCTTCTGCAAGAGGAGCAAGAGTACAGATATTCATTACCTGTGTCTGACCTCTCTGGAAGAAAGAAGAACCGTGAACTCTGGGAAGTACTCCGACATCACAGGAAAGAGGTCTGATCTCATCAAGAGCTCTTCCGTCAACACGAACATGCTCTCTGAAAAGATAATCTCTTACTACCTTCTTCTCAAGCTTATATACGGCATCGGGAGCCCAGGAAGAAAGACCTTCTTCCTTCTCCTCAAGGAGATTAACGATCTCTTCCTGAAGAGCTGCTACGTTAGCATCTCTTACGGACTTGTCATCGGAAAGGACAGCCTTTCTCATCTTGTCCCAACCATACTCCTTAACAAGGTGGAATACTTCCTCGGGAACATCTGCGGAATCGTAAGCGAACTTGGGCTTACCGATCTCTTCAACGATGGAATTGATGAAAGCAACGATCTCCTTGATAACTTCATGACCTTCAGCGATCGCGTTGAGCATGATGTCATCGGGAACTTCGTTAGCACCTGCCTCTACCATGCAGATCTTAGTTGCAGTACCTGCAAGAGTTACATACATCTGAGATACTTCACGCTGAGCAAGTGTGGGGTTGATAACTGTCTTGTTGTCGATAAGTCCGAGAACTACACCGCCGACAGGTCCCTTCCAGGGAATATCGGAGATAGCGATAGCGATGGATGTACCAAGCATTGCAGTGATCTCAGGTGAACAGTCGGGATCTACTGCCATAACAGTATTGTTAACTACAACATCGTTACGAAGATCCTTGGGGAACAAAGGCCTTATGGGACGGTCGATAACACGGGATGTAAGGATAGCCTTCTCACCGGGTCTTCCCTCTCTCTTGAGATAACCGCCGGGGATCTTACCTACGGCATACATCTTCTCCTCGTAATCTACGGACAGAGGGAAGAAATCGATACCCTCCCTGGGCTGCTCTGAAGCAGTAACTGTGGAAAGAACAGCTGTCTCACCGTACTTGATGAGAACTGAACCGTTAGCGAACTGAGCGATCTTACCTGTCTGTACCTCTACGGGTCTGCCGGCGATCACGGTCTTGAAAATCTTTTCCATTAGATTCTCTCCTTTATAAATTGTATTACAAGGAGGTAGTCCGCAGATTCAAATACCGACACATGTTCGGGATCTCAATCTACTTACTACACTCCCCTGTTTACGGCACAAAGCCAAATTAATTATACTCTAATTAGATAAAAAGACAAACCGATAGCATCAACAAACTGTTAACAAGAAGATCATCTGATACGGATATTCGTGACTGCGCACTGATCGCCTGTTATAGCGGCAAAGAGCTTCTCCGGCACAGATCCTTCTATAACTGATACATTCTTTACTTCTATGCCCGCGTCGTATGTAACAACGGTAATCTCGTTACCGCGCTTTTCGATCTGAACGGAGACTTCGACACCTGCCTTGTTTTTCTTTTTCCAGGCATTCCAGTTCTCGAACTCCTCCGTCTCTGTTACCAAGAGCCTGTTGGTACATCTGTCATCCGACTCCCAACTCTCGCCGTCAAGCCTTATGAGCGCAAACTCCGTAAATCCTTCTCCGCCGAAGGAACCGTCTTCTGATGTATATATGCTTATGAAGGGACAGTGCCATATAAGCCTTGAAGTCGGAAGGCTCATGGCATTCATGTCTATATGTATGTGCTCCTTGATGGGGATCGGCATGGATATCGAAGATCTCCAACCGTCGATCTGAACATTGGGTATATCACCTTCAGGAGCATTTATATAAGATACTTCTTCCGCTATCCTGGGGATAGATCTCTCATCTTCCGCAACTTCAGACCTTATAATAGAAACATCCTCGATGGAACAGTGCTCACCTGAAAGTGCTATATAGGCATATCTGGAGGAATCGGGCAGTGCGATTATGAATTCAATGGTCCTGAATATATTGTCGATAGTGACCAGCATGTGGTCCCTGCGCCTTACTGCAGTGATCTTATTTTCCAGGCCCTTGAGATTGGCATCTATCCACTTCTCATTAACAGAGTTCTCTTTCTCGGTGATCTTTCTTTGGATCTTCCTTGCGCCTATGCAGTCGTAAGCTCCGTCGAGCCTTAATACGCAGTACTCAAAATAGATCATGTCCTCATTCTTGTGATCGTCAGCATGTATCCTTCCGTCAAGGGAATCGAACACAATAAGAGACGGGATAGATCTTACGTCCGGATGATCCCTATTTGTAGTGCTCTTAAAGGAGATATCCTCCCTGAACCTGGTTATCAGGATACCCTCGGAATAAGATGTCCTGTACTTACCGCACTGAAGTTCGTTCCTTCCTGCAAGTTCCCTTATCTCCTCTCTCTCCTTCATCTCAAACTCAGAATCGAGATCTATAAGATGGACCATTATCTTTCCGTACTTAGGATCGAACTGCGTCCCCAAGTTCTTAACTATCTCTTCTCTTACTCTCTGCTGAGGGATAGGATCCCTGTAACTTCTCTTGGAAGTCATGGCATCGTAAGCATCGGCAACTGATATGATCCTTGCAACAGCAGGTATATCCTCCCCCTTAAGTCCTTCAGGGTATCCCCTGCCGTCATATCTCTCATGGTGATAGTTGGCTCCTATGCGAAGATAAGGTGATCTGCTGATACCTGAGAGTATCTGCTTACCTATGATCGTATGATCCTTTATGGATTTGAACTCTTCTTCTGTCAGCTTTCCTTCTTTATTTATGATATTGTCGGACACACCTATCTTGCCGACATCGTGTAGAAGTGCCGCAAAATAGACTTCTTCGCACTCGTCATCATTCATACCCGCCATCTGCGCTATCTTCTGAGAATACTCGGCAACTCTCGTGGAATGACCGTGAGTATATTTATCCTTGGCATCGATGGCATTTACGAGAGCCTCAGCCGTCTGCACAAAGAGAAGATGCATATTCTGCTGTTCCTGCTTAAGAAGATCGATCTCGTTAAGATTAGCTTTCTCTATCTCGTCATTAAGATCTGATACCGCAAGAACATAGAGAACGACATTAAGACCAACAAGAGTGATATTTATAAGTGACAGTCCGTAGAGGAATATCTGAAGCAAAGAAGCAAGGGTAGGAACAGATGTAAACAGAACTATAGACAGGTAAAGCTTACTGCTGATCCTCTTTCTCATCCGGATTATGACAGACATCTGAAGGATCGCTATTATCATCGGGAACAGATAACAAAACGGGAAAAGAGGACCTCTCTGATAATTGTTATTGACGTCAAAGAAATAGTAGAATCCGGTAAACTGCGAAAGGACAAGCAATAAGATACTTATGCAGCCTAAATACTTTGTAAGTTCCAGCCTGAATGGCATTTTTTCAAGCTTTCCTTCATTCTTGTAAAGATCTTTCAAGAATACGTTAAAGGCAAGCATGACTGAAAGGATCATAAAGAATATAAGGAAATTACTAAGCCTTACTGCGATATACCCCCGCGAAGAAGTATCACCGTCATAAAGATATGCATACCTGTCCGATAAAAGAAGAACGAAAGTAAAAGCATCCATCATTATCATGGACAGCTTTCTACGGAATGTAGGCATCTTCGTAACACATGAAAGGATGATGAGCAGAGCACAGATGCCGCTCAATATAAGTTCTATATTCAGTTGACGAGCCAACAAATGATCCATATATGCGTCTGCCACTCTCAAGAATATTCAATAACATCTTAACAATCTGTAATGACGCATAAAACGCTATACGGTAAAGAAAATACGAAATAACTGTTAACTAAAGGCTCCCTGACATATGTCAGAGAGCCCGATAGTTCATATATTTATGAAACACTTACCAGATAACGTTTATCTCTTTTACTTCCTCTATATGATCCCTCTTCTTTATAAAGTCGGGTGCTACCTGAGGGAAAAGAGCACAGGAGAGAACATCCTCTTCGCACTTTGCGATATCGGATACGTTCTTTCTAAGCTCATCCATCTCGTTAGCAAGAAGATCTGCGGGACGGCATGTGATAACTTCCTCATCGCCTAATGCCTGCTTTCTTATCTCTTCGTTAACTTCTCCGGGAAGTCTTCCGTACTTACCCTGAAGGAGCATCTTGGACTCCTTTGTAAAAGTCTTATATCTTCCCATAAGTACGTTAAGAACAGCCTGAGAACCTACGATCTGAGATGTAGGTGTTACAAGAGGCGGGTAACCGAAGTCTTTCCTTACCCTGGGAACCTCAGCCAATACTTCCTCGTACTTATCCTCGGCATTAGCCTGTTTAAGCTGCGATAAAAGGTTGGAGAGCATTCCGCCCGGAACCTGGTAGATAAGAGTATTGGGATCTACTCTAAGCACCTTGGGATTAAGGATACCTTCATCCTGCATCTTCTGAGCAACACCCTTAAAGTGAGCTGCAGCCTTATTAAGAGATGAGAGATCAAGTCCCGTATCTCTGGGAGTACCCTTAAATGCAGCTACAAGAGACTCGGTAGCCGGCTGGGATGTACCCGTAGCCATGGGAGACAAAGCACAGTCGATGATATCTACTCCTGCAAGAGCAGCAGCAAAATAGATCATGGAACCTGTACCGGTTGTATCGTGTGTATGTAAGTGTATAGGAAGATCAACTGCTTCCTTAAGCTTAGTCACAAGAGAATATACATCCTTGGGAAGCAGAAGATTTGCCATATCCTTTATACAGATAACATCCGCGCCCATCTGCTGCAAAGTAATTGCCTGCTTTACAAAGTACTCTTCGCTATGTACGGGAGACGTAGTATAGGAAAGCGCAGCTTCGCAAGTACCGCCGTACTTTTTTACTGCCTTCATGGCTACTTCCATATTACGAACGTCGTTTAATGCATCGAAGACTCTTACTACATTGATACCGTTCTCGATCATCCTTCCGCAGAAAGAATCAACAACGTCATCAGCATAATGTCTGTAACCTAAGAGGTTCTGGCCTCGGAGGAGCATCTGCAAGGGAGTCTTGGGCATAGCCTTCTTTAAGATACGAAGTCTCTCCCAGGGATCTTCTCCCAAAAATCTCATGCATGAGTCGAAGGTAGCTCCTCCCCAGCACTCGATGGACCAGTATCCCATATTGTCGAGGATCTCACATGCGGGAAGCATATCTTCAATACGCATCCTGGTAGCCGCATGAGACTGATGAGCATCACGAAGGATGGTATCAGTTATATAAAGTTTCTTTTCGGGCATCTGAAGCATCTTACTCCACCTCGAAAAGGAACTCGCCTGCAGCAACGGTCTGACCCTGAGCTACGGCTATAGACTTGATCTTACCTGCCTTAGGAGCATTGATGTCGTTCTCCATCTTCATTGCTTCAAGTACTACTACAGACTCGCCTGCTGCTACGGTATCACCAACGTTCTTATTAACACGGAGGATGGTACCGGGCATAGGTGCATTAACGGAACCTGCGCCGCCTGCTACGGGTGCTGCAGCTTTAGGAGCTGCAGATAAAGGTGCGGGTGCTGCCTTAGGAGCAGCCTTGGGAGCCTCTACGGGAGCGCTGCCGTCCATAAGCTCTACGTCTAATTCATATGCCTTACCGTTTAATGTGATCTTATACTTGCTCATTAAAGTTCATCCTCCAAAGTGTACTTTTTATATGTAATATTGTTTTCCTGAATATATTTCTGAAGACCCGTAAGACTTAACTCCCTAAAGCTCTTAACTTTAATATTCTTGCAGTCCGTTCCGGTCTCTTCGGCAATAGCAGCTACTGCCATTGCTACGATATCTTCTTTTGTAAGCTCTGTATCGGCCATATTTCCTCCTGTGATCAAAGCGGGATATTTCCGTGCTTCTTGTTAGGGATCTCTTTCTCCTTGAAGCGGAGCATATCAAGAGCGGCTACGATCTTCTCACGAGTCTGCTCGGGAAGTATAACTTCGTCTACATATCCGTTCTTAGCTGCTACATAAGGGTTCATGAACTTATCGTTATATTCGTCTATAAGTTCCTGCTTCTTAGCTTCGGGATCCTCAGCATCCTTGATAGCCTTACGTCCGATGATGGCAACGGCACCTGAAGCACCCATGACCGCGATCTCTGCGATAGGCCATGCATATACCACGTCAGCACCAAGGCCCTTGGAGTTCATTGCGATATAAGCTCCGCCGTATGCCTTTCTCATGATGATGCTGATCTTGGGAACAGTTGCTTCGGAGAAAGCATAAAGGAGCTTAGCTCCGTGTCTTATGATTCCGTTATGCTCCTGGTTGGAACCGGGCATAAATGCAGGAACGTCGACTAATGTAAGCAAAGGGATATTAAAGCAGTCACAGAATCTTATGAACCTTGCACCCTTATCGGAAGAGTTGATCTCAAGTGAACCTGCGATACAGTTACTCTGGTTAGCAACGATACCGATAGTATCACCGTCGATCCTTGCAAATCCTACAACGATATTCTTGGCAAAATCAGGCTGAACTTCCATGAAGCTTCCAAGGTCAACAAAAGAATTGATGACATCTCTTACATCGTAAGCAGCCTTGGGATTGGAAGGAACGATCTCGGGGATGATCTCGCAGTTATCTACCGGATTGCCTGGAACGTTATCGGGGAACTCGCTGTTGCTGTCAGGAAGATATCCCAGAAGTCTTCTAACACCGTTTAAACACTCAAGGTCATTCTCGTATACAAAGTGTGCAACACCGCTCTTTGCCGCATGAACGGAAGCTCCGCCCAAGTCAGAAGCAGTGATATCCTCACCTGTTACGGACTTTACTACCTGAGGACCCGTGATATACATCTGGCTTGCACTTTCTGTCATGAAGATGTAGTCACAGATAGCAGGCGAATAACATGCACCGCCTGCGCAGGGTCCGAGGATAACGGAGATCTGAGGGATAACGCCTGATGCCATGGTATTTCTGTAGAAGATATCGGCATATCCTGCAAGTGAATCGATACCTTCCTCGATCCTTGCTCCGCCACTGTCATTCATGGAAATAAAGGGAGCCTTCATATCCATTGCCATATCCATGGCTCTGCAGATCTTCATGGCATGTGCCTTACCTAAGGAACCGCCGTTGATCGTAAAGTCCTGAGAAGAAGCAAACACTGTCCTTCCGTGAACCTTACCGTAACCTGTGATAACACCGTCACCCATCTTGCGCTTCTTATCCATACCGAAGTCTGATGCGGAAGATGTGACCATGTCGTCTATCTCAACAAATGTATCGTCGTCAAAGAGAGCTTCCATTCTCTCTCTTGCAGTAAGCTTGCTCTGAGAATGCTGCTTCTCAACTCTGGCTTCACCGCCTGCCTCAAGGATAGAATCCTTATAGCTTACAAGCTTTTCAATACTTTCTGACCATTTAGCATCCATATGATCGAACCATCCTGAATATTGATTTGATTATATGTTAACACTATTACTTTGATTGTCAAACTATTCAACGGGCAAAATAACACACTCTTACAGAATTGCCTGAATTAATACGGAATATCAGTTAAGCTTAACCTTCTTAAGATCCTCGAGCCATACCTTGGACGAAGCATCGGAAGGCATTCTCCAGTCTCCTCTCGGTGACAATGTAACAGTACCTACCTTAGGTCCGTCAGGAAGACATGAACGCTTGAACTGCTGCATAAAGAAGCGCTTGATAAATACTTCTTCCCACTTATAGATAGTCTCGGGATCATACGCACCGTCAAATGCGACCTTGGCGATCCTGTAGATCTTCGAAGGAGAGAAAGCAAATCTCAGGAAATAGTACATAAAGAAGTCGTGAAGCTCGTAAGGTCCTACAAGATCTTCAGTCTTCTGAGAGATCGTGCCGTCTGCCGTAGGAGGCAAAAGCTCGGGGGATACGGGAGTATCTACTACATCCTTTAATACCTTGGACAGGTTCTCGTCAATAGATGCAGTTCTCTCAGACTCATAGGATACAAGATATCTGACAAGAGTCTTAGGGATAGAGCAATTAACGCCGTACATGGACATATGATCGCCGTTATATGTAGCCCAGCCGAGAGCAAGCTCCGAGAGATCTCCTGTACCGATAACGATACCTCCCGCCTGGTTTGCGATATCCATAATGACCTGGGTCCTCTCTCTTGCCTGAGAATTCTCGTAAGTAACGTCGTGTACTTCAGGGTCATGCTCAATGTCTCTGAAATGGATATTAACGGCATCCTTGATATTGACTTCCTTCAAGGTAACTCCGTAAGCATTCGCAAGCTCAACTGAGTTATTCTTGGTTCTTGCCGTAGTACCGAAGCAGGGCATCGTTACGGCTATTATTCCCTTTCGATCAAGTCCTAATCTGTCGAAAGCATGTACTGCGACAATAAGTGCAAGAGTAGAATCCAGTCCTCCGGAAAGGCCTACTACCGCCGTCTTGCCGTTAATATGGTGAAGTCTTGTAGCAAGACCCATAGCCTGCATGGTGATTATCTCTTCGCAACGTCTCTCAAGATCCCCCTTCATGCGAGGAACGAAAGGCGTCCTGGGGAAGTCCCTCTTAAGCTTAAGATCTGCCTTAGGGGCAGTATCGAAGATGACCTTGGAGATATTATCGTCAGTCTCGAAAGTATTGGCCCTCTGCCTCTCATGGGAAAGCCTCTTTAAGTCTATATCGGCATATATAACTTCCTTGTCGCCGAACTTAACGGTCTCGGCAAGGATCGAACCGTTCTCTGCTATAAGATCATGACCTGCAAAGACCATATCCTGTGTGGACTCTCCGAATCCGCAGTCAGAATAGATATAAGCTCCGAGAGTACGGGCGCTGTTCATGGAAACAAGCTTTCTTCTGTATTCGCTCTTACCTATTACTTCATCGGATGCAGAGAGATTACAAATGATCATGGCACCGTTAACTGCATAGTTAACAGAAGGAGGATCAGGGACCCATAAGTCCTCGCAGATCTCTACAGCGAAAGAGAAATCCTTATATGTCTCATTCTCGAAGATGATATTACCGAATAAGATGCCGTCTGATGTCTCTGAGATGCCTTCAAAAGGAGTGAAATGACGAAGCTCATAGAACTCGGAGTAATTAGGGATGAACCTCTTGGGTACAAGACCTAAGATATTGCCCTTGGAGATAACTGCGCCTACGTTATAAAGCTTACCTTCAAATCTGTAAGGAAGTCCTACTACAGAAACGATATTGGTATCTGCAGTCTTCTCGGTTATATCAAGGAGCGCCTCATAAGCAGCATCTGTGAATGTGTCCTGGTGGAAAAGATCACCGCAAGTATATCCGGTTATGGAAAGTTCGGGAAAAACTATAAGAGAACAATCTTCGCTTGAAGCATCCTTGATAAGTCTGATTATCTGATCGCGGTTATACTCGATATCCGTGACCCTTGTCTTAGGTGTAGCAGCTGCAACTCTTATAAATCCGTCTTTCATGGAAAACTCTCCTGTTCTTTGGTCACAGGTATTATACATCGTATCCAAACTATGTAAAAGAAGCGCGCCTTTATCCCTCGTAGTGTCTTCTCAATTCTTCATAATTCTCAGGGATACCGAATCTGGCAAGATATCCGTTCTTATAATGAACATCATCGGCCATGATATCATTCATCTTATTTGTATATTCATCGAATATATTAAGATCTTTCCATGTTGAAGAATTGATGATCAGAACTACTGTTGCAACGATCATCATAACGATCCCGATAAATGTCCAGATATTAAACCTCTTCTTAACATCCCCCCATTAGTATATATTGCAGTCATTGTATCAGACTCAGGCAGGATGCTTACCGGATAAACTCAATCACTTAATATACGGAAAAAATAAAAAGAACTGTCCCAAAAACATGAGACAGTTCCTTATAGTTCTTCGATATACTAACTTGTAGCAGAGATTACTTTCTGATTCCAAGCTTAGCGATGATAGATCTGTATCTCTCGATGTCTACCTGTGCAAGATAGTCAAGGAGACCTCTTCTCTTACCAACCATCATAAGAAGTCCTCTTCTGGAGTGGTGGTCACCCTTGTGAGTCTTAAGGTGTTCAGTAAGGTGATTGATCCTTGCTGTGAGAATTGCGATCTGAACCTCAGGGGATCCTGTGTCACCTTCCTTAAGAGCGTACTCCTTGATGATCTCAGCCTTGTTAATTGCCATTGTCATGTCCTCCATTTAAATTAATATCCTGTGACAAAGAAACGGTCGGACGATCCAATCTCTGTGTCACGGCAACTCAGAGATGATATCACATGCTTTATTCCTTTGCAAGCAAGGAATCTACGAATGCTTCGGGGTCGAAGTCCATAAGATCGTCCACACCCTCACCGAGTCCTGCGAGAACGATCGGGACCTTAGCCGTATAAGCAACGGAGATGGCAACACCGCCCTTGGCACTGCCGTCAAGCTTAGTGATACCGACATAGTCAAGATCAACTGCCTCTGAGAAAGCTTCAGTCTGAAGGACCGCATTCTGACCGGTTGTAGCATCGATAATAAGAAGAGACTTAACATTAGCATCTGCCGCCTCCCTTGCAATGATCCTGTTGATCTTGGAAAGTTCTTCCATAAGGTTCTTCTTATTATGGAGCCTTCCTGCGGTATCTACGATAAGGATGTCGCTGCCTCTTGCCTGAGCCGCCTTTATGGCATCGTATACGACAGAAGCGGGATCGGAGCCCTCCGCATGAGAGATGACCGCTGTTGAAGTCCTCTCACCCCAAGCCTTCAGCTGCTCTACGGCTGCTGCTCTGAATGTATCTGCTGCAGCCATTATTACCTTCTTGCCCTCTGCCTTATATCTTGATGCAAGCTTACCTGCAGTAGTGGTCTTACCTGTTCCGTTAACGCCTACCATAAGGATGATATTAAGCTTTCCGGGAACGATATCTATCACGGTCTTCTCTCGAAGGATCTCGAGCATGAGCCTTTTGACTTCAGCCATAACACCCTCGTGGGAATCGTCGCCCGTCTTCTTGATGTATTCCTTGATACCGGAGATGATCTCCTCACTTGCAGCAACGCCGCAGTCGGCTCTTACCATGATCTCTTCGAAGTCATCCAGCATTTCCTCGTCGAACTTGCCGTGAGACGCTACAGTCTTGGTCCACTCTGCACTCCAGAAATCTCTTGTCTTCTGAAGACCTTTTTTAAATGCGTCAAATATGCCCATTAATAATCTCCCTTATTGTATTCTCATGGAGAGGATCTTGGAGATACCTCTCTCCTGCATGGTTACACCGTACATCCTGTCACAGGCTTCCATCGTACCCTTTCTGTGAGTAACGAGGATGAACTGAGACCTTACGCAGTACCTTCTTACGAAGTCCGTAAACCTTGAGACATTAACATCATCAAGAGCAGCCTCGACCTCATCGAGGATAACGAAAGGCGACGGTCTGAGCTGAAGTATCGCAAAGAGAAGCGCAATAGCCGTAAGACATCTCTCACCGCCTGAAAGAAGAGTCAGGCTCTGAAGCTTCTTTCCGGGAGGCTGAGCCTTTATCTCTATACCGCAGTTCAAGACATCCTCTTCGTTCTCAAGGACTATCTCTGCGGAACCGCCGTTAAAGAGATCCGTAAATACTGTCTTGAAGTTTTCGTTTATGGTCGTGAACTGGTCTATAAACTGAGTCTTCATCTCTTCTATAAGCTCGGCGATGACCTTCTCAAGATTGGTCTTAGCTTCAACGATATCATTTCGCTGACCCATCATGAACTCGTATCTCTCGCTTATCTCCTTATACTCCTCGATGGAGTTCATATTAACGGGACCTAAAGCCTTGATCTTACCCTTAAGTGAAGATATGAGCTTCACGGTCTCGTTTATATTCTCTACGGGAGGATACTTGCCGGCGACATTATCGTACGTAGTCTCATAGTCCTCCCAGAGTCTGTTCTTGGAGAAATCGATATCGGTAATATATTTCTCGTACTTAGATACAAGAGAATTATACTTATCTCTTAAAAGATTGATTCCGTCATTGATCTCGGTAAGCTTAGCTACGAAGCCGGATCTCTCCTTCTCTATGGCGTTCTTCTCCTCATTTAGCTTTCTTATCTCTTCGCTCATAGATTCATATACGGACTTCATCTTCTCGGAAGATGTCTTCTGCTCTTCGATAGTCTTCTTCAGAGCCTCGGAATCAGAAACATCTTTCTGCCTGTCAGAAGCAAGCTCTGACAGTTCCTGCTGAGCCTTGGAAAGCTCTTCCTTAATGTGAGAAGCAAGGTTCAATACACCGTTACGTTCAGCAAGGATCCTCTCGGATTCCGTATTACCCTTACTTATCTTCTCGCGAAGTTCATCGAGCTTAGCATTAAATTCCTTGTTCTTATTGTCACTTCGAACGATATCTTCTCTGTAATCTGAAAGCTCGCCCTCAGTCTCCTTGACGATCTGGCCTAATTCCTCAAGATCATCCTGAAGCTTAAGCTTATCTGCGGAGATATCGTGGATCAGCTTCTCAGAATCAACGATACCGCTCTCAAGTTCTTCAAGCCTGGAAGCAACGTTCCTGTATTCTGATTCAGCCTTGACTCTCTCCATGGCAAAATACTTAAGCTGCTCACCGAGCTGCTCTATCTCGCGCTTGATATCGCCTGTAGTCTCATCAAGTTCCTGTCTCTTAGCTTCTGATACGGAAAGCCTCTGCTCGGTCTTAACGAGCTTATCTTTAAGATCTTCGATCTCCCTTGCTCTTCCGAGGATACCCGCAGAATCTCTTCTCACGGATCCGCCTGTAAGGGAACCGCCCGCATTGATGCAGTCACCCTCTAATGTAATGACCTTAACGGAATGAGAAGCTTCTCTTGCTATGACTCTGGCGTCCTCCATAGTCTCGCAGATAAGGATCTTACCTAAGAGATTATCAACTATGTCGTTGATCTCTTTGGGGTTATCGACAAGATCCGATGCTATGCCGATATAACCGTGCTTACGCTGGCATCCTGCGATAACATTACGGTCGATGCTCCTGGGCTTAATGTTCTCTATTGGAAGGAAAGTAACACGGCCGAGCCTTTTTGTCTTTAAGACATCGATAAGGTCTGCTGCATTCTTCTCCGTCTTAGTTACTACGTTGTGGATAGCTGAAGCGAGAGCGATCTCGATCGCTGTCTCATATTCCTTCTTGGTGGATATAAGATCACCGATGACACCGACTATACCGTGGCTGTTCTCACCGACTTCGTTGAAGAGCCTTCTTACGGATTCCTGATAACCCTCTTTACGGGACTCTAAGTCCTGCAAGAGCTTAAGTCTTGCCTTATCGCTGACAAAAGCTCTGTTATCTTTCTCATATTCTGCAAGGAGCTTACTTTCTTCAGCAGACAGTTTCTTGAGTTTCTCTTCTCTTGATGTCATGTCGGAAGTAACTTCGCCTTCCTTCTCCATCATATCGTGCCAAGCGGCATCAGCTTCCTTAAGCTTAGCCTCCATCTCAGCCTTAAGGCTTGAGGACACCTGTCTGTTGTTAGTTAATTCGCGAAGCCTGTCTTCCATTGCTGCTATCTGTGCAGAAGCGGAAGTCATCTTCTCCTTTGTATCGAGCAATTCGTTAGTCTTATTCTCGATATTCTTTCTGATACTGTCATTGCTCTTCTCGGAATTTTTGAATTCCTCAAGGAGCACATCCTTCTGAGCGATTATCTCTTCTGTACTCTTCTTCTCGGAATTAGCCTGTTCCAAGAGCGCATCAGCCTTAGAGATCCTGTCGGCATAGTCATTCTTGAGCCTCTCGATCTCTTCTCCAAGTTCCTTCTCTTCGGTATCGGAATTAGCGATGCTGTCTGTAAGCTGTCTTAATCGCTCTTCATTTATCTTTATATCACTTACGGTATCATGCATCTCCTCTGTGACATCAGATAATTCCTGTCTCTTGTCCTCTATCTTATCGTCGAGTTCTTCAGACCTTCTTGTAAGCTCGGAGTTATTCTCTCTGAACTCGATATAACGGTCTTCCTGCTCCTTGATCTCCGCTTCGAGCTTCTCCTTAACAGAGCCCGAATCACCCATGGCATTATTGGCATCATCGATCCTTCTTACCAGGAGAGCGATATCGTTCTCCTTCAATGACTCATATGCCTTATGGTAAGCAACAGCCTTCTCGGACTGCTCTTTCAAAGGTCCTATACGTTCTGAGAGCTCATTTAGGATATCGTCGATACGAACAAGGTTCTGCTCTGTGGAATTAAGCTTTCTCTCAGCTTCTTCCTTCCTGACCTTGAACTTAACGATACCGGAAGCTTCCTCTATAACTCTTCGTCTGTCCTCAGACTTAGTGGAAAGGATCTCGTCAACTCGGCCCTGTCCTACGATGGAATAACCGTCCTTACCAAGACCTGTATCAAGAAAGAGACCTACTATATCCTTGAGCCTGCAGTTGACGTGATTGATCTGGTACTCACTCTCGCCTGAGCGATAGAGCCTTCTTGTGATCTGGATCTCGCCGTATTCATAATCAAGGAAATGGTCAGTATTATCGAAAGTCAGGGAAACCTCGGCATAGTTCATGGCCTTCCTGGACTGCGTACCGTTGAAGATGACATCTTCCATCTTGCCGCCTCGGAGAGTCTTGACACTCTGTTCACCCAATACCCATCTGATGGCATCGGTAACATTGGACTTTCCGCTTCCGTTAGGACCGACGACAGCGGTCATACCCTGATCAAACTCGATCAGAGTGTATTCCGGGAATGATTTGAATCCCTGGATCTCCAGCTTCTTTAAATACATTAAGACCTTGGTTCTTTCTAAAGATTAGCGATTAATTATATCACAAAGAAGAGCCTTTATCAGCCGTACATCTCCTGATATACGCTTATTGAAGCCTCTGCAGCTCTCTGCTCAGCTTCCTTCTTACTGTGGCCCTTCGCCCTTGCGAGGAAATTATCGTCTGCATAGACTTCGACCTCAAACTCACGAAGATGAGCAGGTCCCGATTCACCTACAAGAACGAATTCGATCTTATGCTGCTTATTCTTCATCTGAGCTATCTCAAGGAGTCTGCTCTTATAGTCAAGGAAGATCTTGCCGTCTACCGCATCCTTGATCGTCTGATCAAGATTAGTAAGCACTACTCTTTCCGCTTCAGCGAAACCGCCGTCAAAATAAACTGCAGCGATAATAGACTCGAATGCGTCAGCTAATGTGGAATCCTTCTCAGTGCCGCCTGTCTGAGCCTCACCCTTACCTAAGAGAAGATAACTTCCCATATCGAGCTTTCTTGCTACTGCGGCAAAAGATCTCTCGCATACAATGATACTTCTGGTCTTAGACAGATAGCCTTCATCTGCTTCGGGCTTTAATTCGTAGAGCTTCTGACCGATCACAAGATCCATCACAGCATCACCTATATATTCGAGCCTCTGATTTGAACGGAAATGTCCCATATTGTGTTCAAAAACATAGGTGGTGTGTGTAAATGCAAGTGTCAGAAGATCTCTGTCCTTGAATGAGTAACCGAGTGCCCTCTCGAACTCACCTGTACTTAAATCCTTCATAACTCACCTTTATATAAAGAAAGGCTGAATGCCATAAGCATCCAGCCTTTACTTCGAATTACATATTAATTATTCTGCAAGGCTCTTGATGTACTCAACTGCATCACCAACTGTGCCAACCTTTTCAGCAACTTCGTCGGGGATGGAAACATCGAACTCCTGCTCCATAGCCATAACGAGCTCAACCATGTCAAGAGAATCTGCGTTCAAATCATCTACAAAAGATGAATCCATTGTGATCTTATCCTCTTCAACACCAAGCTGATCTACGATCATAGACTTAATGCTCTCGAATAATTCTTCATTTGTCATAATTTAATACCTCCGTATGATTGTCATACAATCTATCAATACTTTTAATGTAACGAACTAGAATTGTCAATAGATATTTTAAGAAAAACTATATCAGTCTGCATTCTTGAAGTAACTGAGATTCTTCAGAAGATAATCCATGCCCGAGATTATGGTCATGATAACGCAGATAAGGAACAATACATCACCGATGATCGTGATGGCATTTACTGGATAATTTGCATAGTCATATGAGAAACCGCCTATCTTAAGGATCGTAGGTTCGAACATAAGATAGATGATGGCGATCATCTGTGTAGTAGTCTTGATCTTACCGATCATCTTGGCAGCCATGACTACGCCCTTCTCGGCAGCAAGCATCCTGATACCGGTTACCATGAATTCACGAAGGATTATTATGGCAAGAAGCCATGCTGATACTCTGTGAAGCTCTACAAAAGCGATAAGGATCGCGATAACGAGCATCTTATCTGCAAGTGAATCAAGGAACTTACCGAGATTAGTGATAAGATTGTATTTTCTGGCGATCTTACCGTCAGCCATATCGGTTAAAGATGCAACGATAAATACGATAGCCGCGATGAGCATACCGTGTGTGGCAATAAACGAATTCCAGCCCTGGGGCTCAAATCCGTAGATGCTTACAGGCAGCATAAAGATCATTGTAACGGGAATGAGGATGATCCTCAAAAGTGATAATTTATTAGGCAGATTCATATTGTAACTCCTGTCATATCATATTCTGAAGCTTCAAGTATCTTGACTTTATATCTGTTGCCGACCTTCAATTCTTCCTCGAAAGTATTGGCAACATATATGATCGGATCGATCTCCGGTGCTTCTCCATAACTTCGTCCGACATAAAATATACCATCTTCGGCTATAGAATCAATAGTGACCATAACCTCAGACCCGATCCTGGAGGTATTGCTCTGAAGAGATATCTCCTGCTGAGTCTTATATATGATGTCATAACGTTCCTTCTTGATATCCTCAGGGATCTGGTCAGGCATATCGTAAGCCTTAGTACCCTCTTCAGGCGAGAATATAAAGCATCCGAGCCTGTCGAACTTCCATTTCTTGAGATTGGATACAAGATTAGAGAAAGATTCCTCTGTCTCACCGGGGAATCCTACCATGACAGTAGTCCTGACGATAAGTCCCGGGATCTTCTCCCTGAGTTTCTCAAGTCTTTCGGTAATAACGGCCGACGTATCGTGACGGAGCATCGCCTTAAGGATAGCATCGTCTCCATGCTGGATAGGAATATCAAGATAGTTAGCTACCTTGGGATTAGAAGCGATCTCATCGATCAGCTCGTCATTGATACCGTCCATATAACCGTACATTACACGAATAACTTCAATACCTTCTATTTGAGAAAGCTTATGTAAGAGCTCCGGAAGAGCTCTCTTCTTATAAAGTTCGATACCGTAGTTCGTCGTATCCTGAGCAGCAAGGATGATCTCCTTGATACCGGAAGATGCGATATTCTCTGCATCTTTAAGGATATCTTCCATAGGGCGTGACATAAACTTTCCCCTGATCAAAGGAATAGCACAGAATGCGCACTTATGAATACATCCTTCACCTATCTTAAGCCAAGCATAACCGCTGGTTGATATCTCTCTAGAATCAGTCATATGATCAAGACCGCCTATATCATCGACATAAGCTTTCTTATAATCTTTTGTCTCATATAACGAATCAATAGCTTCACATATATCCTTATAGTGAGCTGTACCAAGCACGATATCAACTTCAGGAAGTTCAGTCAGGATATCACCTGAATATCTCTGAGGAAGACAACCGGATACGATAATATGAGAGAGCTTACCATGCTTCTCTCCATCGCTCTTATAGTCAGCTGCATCAAGGATAGCCCTGATAGCTTCTGTCTTGGCAGACTCGATAAATCCGCATGTATTGATGACAGCAACATCAGCATCACTCATATCCTTGACTATGGTATAGCCGTGATCCTTGATGCTTTTCACCATACATTCTGCGTCTACGAGATTCTTAGAACATCCGAGAGCAACCATTGTTACTTTGATATTATTTCTTTCCATAGGAGATATATTACCATAAATAAAGATAAGAAAAGACCGTCTGTCAGACGGCCTCTTCATTATCCATAATCTAAACAAATAAATGACCACGCGGGTTATGTGGATTGTTCATTTATTAGTTTTCTTATTACAGACATAGCCAGTTCGGGTGAAAAACCTCGCCTGGAAGCAATTGAGATTATATCATTCAATTCTTCTTCAGAACATACAGTTCCCAATATATCAGGATAATATGATCTTATTAGGTCTTCGCAATATTTTCTGTCATCAGAGCATTCCTCAAGAAGTAGAGAAATACTGTCACGAGAAACACCGGATGCCTTAAGTCTCTGCGCGAGCATGCCCCTGCTCTCCTGCTTCTTTCCTACCCTGGAAGCAAGGACTTTACGGCCTGCTCTGACATCATCTATATATTCGCGCTCAACAAGTTGAACTACAGCGGTACGTGCAGTATCAGGATCAAATCCTTTACGGACAAGAAATTCATACACCTTACCGGAGGAATATACTGCTATACCAATATGTCTGATACCTGCAGAGACTGCATCGGATATGCTATAAGGATCCATTACATGTCGATCCCTAAGATATCATCATCCTCAGCAAACTCTTCATCAATGTCCGCATCATTATCAATGATCTCATCAGATGCCTCAGCAGGCTTATAAGAATCTCTGACAAGCTGCTCGATCTCATCTCTGATATCTGTATTATCAAGAAGATACTGTCTGGCATTATCTTTACCCTGACCGATCTTCTGTCCCTTATACGCGAACCAAGACCCGCTCTTCTCGATGATATTGTTCTCTACAGCAAGATCAATGATACAACTCTCCTTGGAGATACCCTGACCATACATGATGTCGAACTCTGCTTCCTTGAACGGAGGAGCAACCTTATTCTTAACGACCTTAACACGAACATGGTTACCGACTACATCAGTACCGTTACGAAGTGTCTCTGTCTTCCTGACATCAAGTCTTACGGATGAATAGAACTTCAATGCTCGTCCACCGGTAGTTGTCTCGGGATTACCGAACATGATACCTACCTTCTCACGAAGCTGATTGATGAAGATACATACGGTACCGGACTTGGCGATGATACCCGTAAGCTTACGAAGCGCCTGAGACATAAGTCTTGCCTGAAGTCCTACATGGGAATCACCCATCTCACCCTCGATCTCTGCCTTAGGAACAAGTGCTGCTACAGAGTCGATTACGATAACATCAATACCGCCGCTTCGTACGAGAGTCTCCGTGATCTCAAGTGCCTGCTCACCGGTATCAGGCTGTGCAAGGAGAAGATTATCTACATCTACACCGATCTTGTTGGCATATACCGCATCGAGAGCATGCTCTGCATCGATAAATGCACAAGTACCGCCCATCTTCTGAGCTTCAGCTACACAGTGAAGAGCAACTGTAGTCTTACCTGAAGACTCGGGTCCGTAGATCTCAATGATCCTTCCGCGAGGAAGTCCCCCAACTCCGAGTGCTATATCAAGCGTAAGAGCACCTGTAGGAATAGTCTCAATATCTACTACTTCCTGATCGCCCATTCTCATAACCGAGCCCTTACCGAACTGCTTCTCGATCTGGGCCATAGCAGCTTCAAGGGCCTTCTTACGCTCGTCCTGATCAGCGATCGGTACCTGCTGTACACTGCCCTTAGAAGAATTTTTCTTAGCCATTTAAATACATCCTCCGCATCTGTGAACGTTTGTTCTAACTTTTATAAGATGATTGTATCCATAGGCTATCCATAAGTCAATGGATTTGCAAGAAAAATCAAACAAAATTTTCGACAATTTTTGACAAAGGGATATTAATGGGACTTTCTAAGCAGCTTGCTCTTGAATCTTACGATCCATTCGGTTGCCTCAGGCATTCTAAAGAGCAGAGCGCATCCGAAGTAAACGAACAAACATGCTAATCCCTTAACTGATATGCGTATAAGCTGCATAAGCTTACCGCCGGATCCGGGAACATATGCATGGAGAAGGAACAGTACAACAGACATTATAAGAGTACAGCCTCCCGCCTTAACAAAGAACGGAAGCAAACCGTGAAGAGATATCCTTTTATCTTTTTCATATATACATATTAATACTGCAAGTTGTATACAACTAGTGAGCGTATATGCGATCGTAAGAGACATAAGTCCGAGTCCGCGACTGATCAAGAATCCGCACATCAAAGGATTGGATATAAGGCAAATGCTTCCTGCGATAAGCGGTATCTTGGTTCGGCCCATGGCATAAAATGCCTGATTAAAGATATATACCATCGAATGTGTGATTATAGCCCCTGCATATCCTATAAGGAAAATGCCTGCTCGTTTTGCATCATCATCAGAATAGTGATTGGTAGGCCACTGGAATATCGCCTTTATCACATCCTGGTTCATGATGAACATAAAAGCGGCGGACGGTATAGTGAGGAAAAGCGCACTCTTAAGTCTTGATGCAAGAAGATCTGAACATTCCTTGAACTTATTCTCTCCATATAGAGCTGCAAAAGACGGAAGCATTACGCTTCCGATCGCTACGGCAAATATACCGTACGGGAGCTGCCATACAGTCGAAGCATTACGAAGAAGATATGTAACATGCTCCGGGAACTGCTCGGCAAAGATATTAAGGATAGCCATATTGATCCTGACGACCGAAGCCGAGATAAGGATCGGCAGAGCTTTTCGAACGAGAGCATGGAACTCCTTATCCTTAGGTTCAAACCTGAACCTGAAATTCTTAAGGATATCGAATCCGCACATGAGCTGAAAGAGAAAATAGATAAGAGCGGCACTCATGATACCTGCAGTAGTCATCATGAGCTTATGCTCCGAATTACCCGCAAAGAGCAATATGGATCCCAATACGCAGATGTTATATACGGTAGGACCGAATGCCGTAGATCCGAATCTCTTGTGACTGTTTAGTATTCCTATTGAAAGAGCAGCCAGCATCATGAAAAAGACCTGCGGGAATAGCCACTTTGAGGCCATTGCCGCAAGATGAGCAACCTCAGTTCCCTTCTCCTCGGACTTGAATATCATGAACATAGGCTCTGCGAAGATAACACCGAGAGCACATACGGTGATAACGATGACCGAGAATACCGAGATAAAGATATTTACGGCTCTCCAACCCTTCTCTTCCTCACCTCTTGCAATAGCCGAAGCTAGAGTAGGAGTTATCGCGGACTGGATCGCTCCGCCTACAAGAAGATCGAATACTATATCGGGTATTGTAAATGCGAGAGTAAAGCTGTCTCTGTACACTTCATCAAAGCGCGCCGATACAAAGATATCCCTTAAGAATCCGGAACATTTTGAAAACATGAATCCGATCATCATGAGCGCCGTAGCAACGGTCATGCTCGTGGTGCGCTTGGATCTTGTGACTGACTTACTACTCATAACTCTCCTCTATTTCAAACGTATCGATAGTATCACTTAATTGCGACAGAAACAGGCGCAATACTGAGGCATAGTCAGGAACTCAGATAAGAAAGGACAGTGTCGTACACAAATTCGACTGCCTGAAGTCTTACCTCATCCCTCTTGCCGTAGAAATGCTTAAGATACGATCTTGTGTCGTCCTTACTTACGAATCCGAACCAGACTGTACCGTTCTCACTATCATCCGGATGATCCTCATAGTCCCCTGCATATCCGGTAGCCGAGAAAGCGATGTCGGCTCCTGTCAGTTTCTTGACTCCCGAAGCCATCTTCTCTGCACATTCGCCTGATACCTCTGTAAAACTGTCGATTATCTCTTTATCAACGCCTAAGACATTGATCTTGATATCATTCGTATAAGATACTACGCTTCCGAGAAGGACATCAGATGCTCCCGGTACGTCTACGAGCCTTGAAGATATCATTCCCCCCGTGAGGCTTTCGGCAAAAGCGATGGTAGTACCTGTCTTCTTTAATGCCTGTACAAGTTCAGATGCCTTGTTATATACATCATCAAATACCATCAGGAATCTCCCTTGGACTGCATCTCAAGCCAATCAGTCTTAGTAACAAGGACTTTTCTGGGCTTACTTCCTTCAAAAGGACCGATGATATGCTTCTGCTCCAGTACATCGATAAGACGAGCGGCTCTCGGATATCCTACACCGAGTCTTCTCTGAAGAATGGATACGCTTGCATTGCCGGCTTCGATAACGATATTAACAGCCTGATCTAAAAGATCATCCTCATCGGAACCGGAGCCTGCATCAGAACCGCCGGCACTAGGGGCAGATCCGACATTTTGAGAATTAACGGCATTCATTATAGCCTCATCGTACATCTGGCCGTAATTATCCTTAAGGAACTTAACTATGCTCTCAACTTCACCGTCAGATACGAATGCACCCTGACCTCGAACAGGCTTAGGAGCAGACAACGGAGCATAGAGCATATCGCCCTTACCCAGAAGTTTCTCTGCACCTACAGAATCAAGGATAGTACGGCTGTCTACACCTGAAGAAACCGCGAAAGCGATCCTTGAAGGAACATTTGCCTTGATTACACCTGTAATGACGTCGACTGAAGGACGCTGTGTTGCTATAAGAAGATGAAGTCCTGCAGCACGAGCCATGGCGGCAAGTCTTGAGATCTTATCTTCTACTTCCTTTGCAGCTACAGTCATAAGGTCTGCAAGCTCGTCTATAACGATAAGAATTAGAGGAAGAGGCTGTTCGCCTTGAGACTTAAGGAAATTATTATATCCGCTCAGGTCTCTTACCTTTGATTCGGCAAAACACTTATATCTTCTCTCCATCTCCATAACAGCCCACGAAAGCGCATTTGCCGCCTTCTTAGGATCAGTTACGACAGGCATCAGAAGATGCGGGATATCGTTATAGATAGAAAGCTCAACGACCTTGGGGTCGATAAGGATCATCCTGACATCGTCGGGAGAAGCTTTACAAAGGATACTTGTAAGGATCGTATTGATACATACCGACTTACCGGAACCAGTGGAACCGGCGATAAGAAGGTGTGGCATCTTAGCGATATTACACATGATGGGGCGGCCGGGTATATCCTTACCGAGAGGTACCTCTAAGCCGGGACCTGCCTTGAATTCACGAGTCTCAAGAAGGCCTCGAAGCTGAACTGCAGACGTCTTCTTATTGGGGATCTCTATACCTATGGCACTCTTTCCCGGAATTGGAGCCTCGATCCTTACGGATACTGCAGCCATAGCAAGAGCGATATCATCCTGAAGGGACAGGACTCTTGATACCTTAACACCACGGTCTATCGTAAGTTCGAACCTGGTAATTGCGGGTCCGTGCGTGATATTTACGACCTTGGCGTTGATACCGAAGCTCTGAAGAGCATCCTCCAGCTCATGAGCCTTCTCCTGAAGTTCGGCATTATTATTTGCATTTACCTGCTTTTCTTCTCTTGCAAGAAGGTTTATGGGTGCAGGCTTATAGGGACCCTTTCTCCTGCCCTTATATGCCTGGATCCTTCCTGTAGTGATATCAACAGAAGGTGCGGGAGCTTCCGCAGTCTTAATGATCCTTCCTTCAGTATTAAAACCCGTATCCTGATCATCGACAGGAGAATTTATACTTATGGAAGAAGGTTCATTAACAACAGGACTCTCGTTATAAGTCTCTTCAAGCTTATATGTATCTTCCTGAACTTGAGGTTCCATAGAGATATGAGGCTTACGTACGGATCTCTCGGGAGAATAATCGTAAGGATCGTCATCTGTGATCTCAAAGGGAAGATCATCCTGAACCTCCTCGTAGTATTCGTTCTGATAAGAATTCTCATCATATGTTCCCTGCTGCTGACCTGCATATACACCGTTATTAAGGTCGTAGAAATCCTGCTGTGCATCAGGGTGCCTGAGGAACTCCGGCTCCGCTACTTCCTTACGTCTGGGCGTAAAAGGCCTGTTCTTGGGAAGAGCGTTATAGTCGAACTCGGCTTTGGGAGCGTTCAAGGAACCTTCTGTAGATACCATCCTGTTCTCGTAGTTGAGCCTGCTGTTATCTACGGAAGTATCAGCACCGAACTCCTTGGCAGATACATCCATGAATCCGGTCTTCGAATCAACGGGGATCCTTTTGGCAAAGGGATCACGATAATTGGGATTACGGTTACCGCTTTGATAATCAACATCGAACAAGGGAATACCGTAAGTCTCAGTAGGAGTGTTTACAAAAGGTGACTTTGCATTATTTGGAACTGAAGAATGTCTCCTGTATACATTCTGGGCAGGCATCATCTGACGCTGATTGCCGTAGTTGGGCCTTGCCTGAGGACGTGAAGGAGAACGCATATTGTTATAAGCCTTAGTAGCAGTCCTACCGATTGCATGCGCGGTCTTCTTAACTGTCTGCTTGAGTGATACATGGAACATTAAGATGATCTGAGACAGGAGCATAACGAACATCGCAAGGATCGAGATAGTCTTTCCCGCAAGCTTATTCATTGCAACTGCGATACCGCCGCCTACAAGACCTCCGGGAAGGCAGTGACTTACCTCGGGATCCTTAACGATAAGAGAAGCATTAGGACCTGACTTCCAAAGAAGTGCCAGAGCCTTGGTAGCGCGGAACTTATCATCTGCGCCTTCTACGGCACAAAGTGACTTAAAGTAGTCAAAATCCATGGAAAACAGAGCAAAGAGTGATGCCACGCAGATCATGGATATGATCACTGACCTGATCCTTATGGGAGCAACTCCTTCCCTTTTCTCAAGGAAGAAATCTATAGCCGCATAAAGGAAGAACACGGGGATCGTAAAAGCAGCGGATCCGATAAGTCCGAATCCGAGACTTCTTATCCACTCTCCGAGGAAACCCGTGATATTCTCAGGAAGATAGTAAAGGAGCGTTATAACGACAGCACAGAAGAAAAGTGCCAATCCGACTAATTCTTTTGTGTCTTCTTTATTAGAACTCAATTCCCAATCTCCTTACCGTCTTATATATACAAAGCTGCGTCTTGCTGTCGGATATCTGACCGTTGTCAGCCATCTTCACAAGATCAGCAAGAGTTATCTTCTCTAAACCGAGAAACTCTCCCTCATCCGGCTTTTCGCCTATGAAGTGAAGCCCTCTTGCAAGATAGAGATAAATGATCTCCGAATCGTATCCGGGAGAACATATCATGTCACCGAGATCTATGACTTCAGATGCTTCAAATCCCGTCTCTTCATGAAGTTCTCTTACCGCACACACCTTGGGATCTTCTCCGGGCTCGATCTTACCTGCCGGAACCTCGAGCATGATCTTCTCAAAAGGACTTCTGAACTGTCTTACCATATAGCAGTTAAGATCGTCATCTACGGGCAGGATGCAGGCTCCGCCGTTATGCTTTACGATTTCTCTTGAAGAAATGCTTCCGTCGGAGAGCTTGACCTTCTTGACTATTGTATCAAATACTCTTCCGTGGAATACGACTTCAGAACTTAAAGTCTCTTCGATAAGTCTCTTTGTATCCGTTTCCGACATAATACCTCCCCGTTAATTCTGGAACTTGGACGATTCCATTACAGCCAGCTGATCGCATCTGTTATTGTATTCATTATCAGCATGACCTTTTACCTTATGAAATACAACTTCATGAGTAGAAGTAAGCGATAAAAGCATCTTCCACAGATCGACGTTGGCAACTTCCGCCTTGGCGCTGTTCCTCCAGTTATTCCTCTGCCAGTTAGCTATCCAATTCTGATTAAAAGCATTGACCACATAAGCACTGTCGCTGTAGATATCAGCATGACACGGCCTGTTCAGAGCCTCAAGAGCCTTGATCACAGCCATGAGCTCCATGCGATTATTGGTGGTATGCGCTTCGCCTCCCGAGAGTTCCTTGCTCTTACCGCCGGCCATAAGGATGGCACCCCAGCCTCCGGGACCGGGATTACCGGAACATGCTCCGTCAGTATATATGACTACAGGCGTAAGCTTCTTATCAGGCATTATCACTTACCGCCCTGCATCTGCTTAGTCTTCTCGTCTGCTGCGAGGACTGACTTTATGACTGCATTTCGAAGACCGTTCTCTTCAAGAGCCATAACACCTGCGATAGTAGTTCCTCCGGGAGAACATACCTGATCCTTAAGAACACCGGGATGTGTTTTAGTATCGAGGCAGAGCTTACCTGAGCCCATTACCGTAGCAGCTGCGATCTTTAAAGCATCGTCTCTCTTGATACCGAGAGCTACCGCAGCATCTGCCATAGCTTCGATAAAGAGCATTACATAAGCAGGACCGGTACCTGATACGCATCCGATAGCATCAAGCGTCTTTTCATCGCAAAGAACTACTTCTCCGCATGTCTCGAGAAGCTTAACGACAAAAGCGGTCTCCTCTTCATTAAGACCCACGGGGCAAACTGCACTTACGCCTGCGCCGACCTGAGCGGGAGTATTGGGCATGATCCTTACGAACTTTCTGCCCTGATCGAGGATACCTGCGATCCTCGAAGTAGTAACTGCAGCTGCGATAGAAAGGACAATAGCGCCGTTCTTAAGAGAAGGAACGATATCCTTTAAGGCATTATCGAAATGCTGAGGCTTAACAGCCATGAGAACATAATCAGCATCCTTTACGGCAGCAGAAGGATCAGCTGCGGCATTAACGCCGAACGAGGAAGCGGCATTCTCTCTTGCTGCTTCGATGACATCATATACGGTGATCTCCGAGGGTGCGAAGATATTACCTGCGATAAAACCCTTCATGAGGGCTTTTCCCATATTTCCGGTACCGATTACTGTGAGCTTCATAACAAGACTCCTTTATTTAAAATAATAGACTTGTCAATGATAACATTCCTCTTGACAGGTTGCAAACACTCGGATAAACTACTCTCTGTTGTCACAGGGGAGTGGCTCAACGGTAGAGCAGCGGTCTCCAAAACCGCCGGTTGCGCGTTCGAATCGTGTCTCCCCTGCCAGACATAAAAAGAGGTTGTTTAATGCTAAACAACCTCTTCTTTTTTGCCTGTAATTTTATCGATCAAAGAGAATCTGCGGGAACGATCTCCATGGCAATACATGTAACGCCGAATTCCGTACATGTATAAGACCTGAATGCGATATTACCTACTCTCATATATTCACCTGTATTTACTACGTAGACCATATCAGCAGCAAGAGCTACCGCCTCATTATCGGAAAGCTCCGGATTAAAGGTCTGAAGATATGTAGCGTAGTACACCTTAAGGAACGTAAAGAATTCCTCGCTGGCCTCGTACTGAACGAGTACTCTTACTGCAGTGACCTTACCGTCAACACTTCTGCATCTTCCCTCGATACCCGTAGCAAGACTTGTAGCAGTTGTATGGATAGGCGCACTGAAATATCTCTCGTGACGAACAGTCTCATTATTATCATCCGCGTTAGGATTAGAAAGAGAAGGGTCAGCCGTAAGAGCTATACCCGAAGTCGGAGCAGTTGGCTCTATATACTCTACGGGAGGGATTGCAAAATTAAACTGATCAAGACCGGAAGTATAAAGAGACGTCTGTGTATATCTCTCACGGAACTGATCTACCGTCATATCAAAAGACTTTACATAGAACGACGGTAATACAAAGTACAAGACAGCGCCGATTATACAAAGGACTAATGCAGCAAGACAGATACCGATAACGGGATCCTTCTTGGCCTTGGCTTTAAACTTGGAAAGGAATTCCTTGAATGAACCTTCGGCCTCTTCAGCCTTAGATTCCGTCTTCTTTACCGACTTGGAAGACTCTACCGTCTCCAGCGCCTTCTGAAACTCCTCATCATTGAAGAGCTCTTCTGCGCTCTCGTCCACATTTACTGATTCATTATCCATATCGATCTTTCTCTTCCTGTTGTTTTATATGCCATCATATTTTAATCTTATTGCCAAACATCGGCAACTGATTTATTCTGATCCTACCGATTCCAGGAGGTATTGTTATGCACGTACTGATAGCCGGAGGCTCAAGAGGTATAGGTCTGGCCTGCACAAAGCTCTTTGCAAGCAGAGGCGACAACGTAAGTGTTATCTATAACAACACACCTATAGAGAGCTCAGGAAATATAACGTCATTTAAGTGCGATGTATCCGATCCCCGTCAGGTAAAAGATACCGTAGAGGATATTACTGCGACAAACGGAAGCATCGACTCGCTTGTATATTGCTCAGGCATCGCACTTACCGGCCTTGTAACGGATTTTTCCGCCGAGAACTACCGCAAGATCACGGATACTAATTACGGAGGACTCTTCTTTATTACTCACGAAGTCATCCCTCAGATGGTAAGAAATCAAAAAGGAACAATAACGGCCATCTCCTCTATGTGGGGACAGACAGGTTCTTCCTGCGAATCACTTTATGCCGCAAGTAAAGGTGCTGTAGATGCTTATATAAAATCACTTGCAAAGGAACTGGGGCCCTCCAACATCAGGGTAAATGCAGTATCACCCGGAGTCGTGGATACTGACATGATGAATGAATATTCAGATGAGGACAAGGAAGCTCTTAAAGATGAGACTCCCCTCGGAAGGATAGGAACGCCATCAGAGATAGCCCATGTAGTCTATTACCTCTCCACCGAGAGCTCGTCCTTTATAACAGGACAGATCATCGGAGTAAACGGCGGTTTTCTTATCTGATAAAAAATATTCAAAATATTTCTCAAAAAGACGCAACCTGTGAAAACGGGCTGCGTCTTTATTTGTACAAGGAGGGATCCAACATGAAAAACATTAACCGAAAACTATTATGCACACTACTGTCTTTCCTGATCGTCATCTCAATTGCTTCCTGCTCGTCAGGAACAGACAAATCTGCCAACGTCATGAAGCACAATTCAGCTACAGAAAACGAAATAGTCGCCGATACTGCTTATGCAGCAGGAGATACCGGAACAGGCAGTTATGCTACGGCAGATGAAGCTATCGATCCAGAAGTCATGAACGAAGGCGAACTCATCTCTTACGAAGGTGAGCCCGGAGAGGGTCCTGATATACCTGCAGGTAATATGCTCATAAGAACCGTATCGCTCTCTATGAATACCGAAAACTTCGATACCGTAGCTGAACAGATCCGAACTGCAGTCAATGAGTACGGCGGATACTTCGAGAACATGAGCATCTCCGGAACAGGAACAGCGCACGACTACAAGTCAGGTACATTCGTGATAAGAGTGCCCGCAGATAATCTTGATGCGCTTACGGCATCTCTTGACGGAAGCGGAACTGTTATATCCGCAAGTGAGTCCACAGAAGATGTCACACTGGATTATGTTGACATCGAGAGTCACTTATCGGCTCTCAGGACAGAGCAGGAATCTCTTATGGCGCTTCTTGAAGAAGCAGACGACATAGAGACGATAGTTCAGCTCGAAGGATATCTGACTGATATAAGATACGAGATCGAATGCTACGAATCACAGGCAAGGACCATTGATAATCTCGTTCAGTATGCAACTTTGACCATTAACCTTCACGAGGTGGTAAAAGAGGAAGAACCTGTAGAGATAGAAGAGATCAGGGACGAGAGCTTAAAGACCAAGATGTCCAAGGAATTCAACGAATCCATGAAAGAGCTCAAGGAAGGTGCCAAGGATCTTATGGTAAGATTCGCAGGTGATCTTCCCCATATGACCGTAAGGCTCTTCGTATTGGCTGTATTTGCATTTATCGGAGTAAGTACATTCAAGATAATAAAGAAACGCAAAGCCAAAAAGGCTATTACTCAGGTCCCCGAGAAACCTTCTTCCGACAAGTCCTGACAGCACCCGATCAGTTAAAACCGGACAGAGTTTATGGTATAATATTCGGCATACGAAACCCACCATAACAAAGGAGATCACGAGATATGCCAAACACCAACAGGTTTTCAAAGGTTACACCCGAGATAGACAATCTTGCCAAGCTCTGCACGGAAAACAGGATAGATCCGGAATTATATTCAAAGTACGATGTAAAGCGCGGGCTTCGTGATATCAACGGTAAAGGCGTACTTACAGGCCTAACTGAGATATCTGAGATAGTTTCTTCCAAGAAGGTCAACGGAGAGACTGTTCCCTGTGACGGTGAACTCTACTACAGAGGTATCAACGTCAAGGATATAGTAAACGGCTTTGAGGAAGATCACAGATTTAACGGTTTTGAAGAAGCATCCTATCTGTTGCTTTTCGGAAAGCTGCCTACTGAAGACGAACTCAATGAATTCATGTCGCTTCTTGCAGGATACAGAACGATACTTCCCAAGAACTTCGTTCGTGACGTTATCATGAAGAAGCCCAGCAACGACATCATGAACAACATCACAAGAGGTCTTCTCAACCTCTATGCATACGACGTTAATGCGAATGATATTTCTATCCCCAATGTACTTCGTCAGTCATTGGAGCTGATATCCATCTTCCCCATGCTCGCCGTATACAGCTATAACGCCAAGAAGTACTATAACGACAAGGGCAGTCTTTATATACACAGACCTCAGCCCTCATTGTCAACGGCACAGAACATACTTTATATGCTCCGCCCCGACAATAAGTATTCTGAGCTTGAAGCAAGGATATTGGACCTCGCGCTTGTGCTTCACGCAGAGCACGGCGGCGGTAACAACTCCACCTTCACTACTCACGTAGTTACAAGTTCAGGTACGGATACATATTCCGCTATAGCTGCAGCCATGAGTTCTCTTAAGGGACCCAAGCACGGTGGTGCGAACATCAAGGTAATGGAGATGTTTGCAGACATCAAGCGAAATGTATCTGATTGGAATGACGAAGAAGAGCTCACGGCTTACCTTGAGAAGATCCTTCATAAGGAAGCATTTGACGGAGCAGGTGTCGTATACGGATTAGGACATGCCGTATATTCCATCTCCGACCCCAGAGCCAGGATCTTCAAGGGTTATGTAGAAGCACTCTCCGTAGAGAAGCATAAGGAGAACGAGTTCAAGCTCTATTCTAATATCGAGAAGATAGCAGCAGAGCTTATCACTAAGGAAAGACGTATCTACAAAGGCGTGTCAGCTAATATCGACTTCTACAGCGGCTTTGTATATAAGATGCTTAATCTTCCCGTAGAGCTCTACACTCCCCTCTTTGCCATCGCAAGGATCTCCGGATGGTCCGCACACAGGATCGAAGAGCTCACTAATGCCGGTAAGATCATAAGACCCGCTTATATGTGCGTTAAGGACAGAGAAGACTATATACGCATGAAGGAAAGATGATCACATATACACCGAATAACAAGAAGGTGTATCTTCACGATGAAGGTACACCTTTTTTATTTGCCGTTTTAGTCTTGATAAAGACATATACTGAACTTGCGACATCTACACAGTAGATAAATCCCAGTACAGAGAATATAGCGCTATAAGATGTACTAAAGACCTTTTCCTTACCACATTTTACTGCTGTAGTGATACTCATTATTCCTGTCTGAAGGATCGTCAGGATATCGATGACTATAGCCCAAGCGATAAAACCTATCCCCCATACACTCGCAAAAAGACCCAGTGCACCAAAGAGGAAATGAAGGATAAATGCAGGTATATGAACCAGTTTGCAGACCATCGTTAATAGAGCAAGATCTTTACCTGTATATTTCCCTTTTACGGCATTAACAATAAAGGATATATGCGATAAGATGACCAGCACATGAACAATAACGACCGCAATTAAAGCATTAACGGGATCATAGATATTGATCTTAGAAGAGATCGATTCAGGAGCAGCATCTGCGACAAGAGGTGCTACAGAAAGGATGATCATATAGAGATACGGATACAAAAGTATCGGAAGCATCTTTATAAACTTGGACACATTACTTACCTATAACACCGATCGCACCGAGAAGAAGAACTATAATTCCGAGGGCGATCCTGTAATAACCGAATACCTTGAAGCTGTGCTTCTTTATATAGCCCATAAGCCACTTGATGATTACAAATGACACGAGGAATGCGACGATCATTCCGATAGCAAGTATCGCCATCTCGCTTTTAGCAACAGATCCGTCGTACTTAACAACCTTTAGAAGGCTTGCACCGAGCATTACGGGAACAGCCATGAAGAACGTAAACTTAGCGGCAACTTCCCTTCTGATTCCGATACCGAGTGAACCTACGATAGTGGAACCTGATCTTGATACGCCGGGGAAAATCGCAGCTATAAGCTGGAATGCTCCGATTATAAGAGCTGCAGGATAAGATATCTGATCGATGTTATTTACTATGAACTTCTTACCATTAATGTAATTCTCGACAACGATGAACGCCACACCGAACACGATAAGAGATATCGCTACGCAGATATAGTTATAAAAGAGCTTATCAAGGATATCATCAAAGAGTACGCCGATAATTGCCGCAGGGATACATGCTACAAGGATCTTGAACCACATTGAGAACTTGTCGGCCATTACCCATCTGCCAAGTCCTTCCCTCTTCCACGGCTTCTTATTATCCTTTATCCCGAAAGGCCATATCTCCTTCCAGAATACGACTACGACTGCCATAATGGCACCAAGCTGGATAACTACAAGATAGAGCTCAAAGAACACTTCAGATACATTGAGCTTAAAGAACTCGTTAAAGAGGATCATATGTCCGGTGGAACTTATGGGAAGCCACTCGGTAATACCCTCTACGATACCGAACAGGACTGCTATAAGAAAATCTGCAATACTCATGTTTTACTCCAATATATTACTACCAAACTATTATACCCAAAAGCAGAATAAGACCAAATCTATTTTGAGGCAAAAGAAAAGAGCCTTCTAACGAAGACTCTTTGGTGGGAGGAGGTGGATTCGAACCACCGAAGTCACTGACGACAGATTTACAGTCTGTTCCCTTTGGCCGCTCGGGAATCCTCCCATATTAGATTGTACTTCTCAGTGTTAGTGGTGGTCCTTCAGGGACTCGAACCCGGGACCTACCGGTTATGAGCCGGGAGCTCTAACCAACTGAGCTAAAGGACCACGTTTAAACACTAAGTTGCGTTAGCTCAAACGCTTGATTAGTATACTGATACTGGAGCACTAAGTCAAGCAGTTTTTCAACATTTTTCAGAGCTTTTTTCAGTCCAGTCGATAGAGCCTGCAAGAAGCGTAGTTCCCTCGGCTCCGACATTCAATAATCCGCCGCCTATATGCCCTTCGACTACCTTACCGTCATCAAATGCAACACTGTAATTGCCTTCCTTAACAACAGTACTGAAAGGCACGTGACCTGCCATAACGGCAAGGTCACCCTCGACTCCTCTTACGATAAGCCTGGTCACGTCACCTTTGAATACATTGCCTTCAGGTGTGGATATGGTAAGACTATACGTACTCATTCCTGCTCCTTGGACTTAGCTACTGCCTCGTCGATAGTTCCTACGAAGAGGAATGCGGACTCGGGAAGATCGTCGTGCTTACCTTCGATTATCTCCTTGAAGCCTCTTATAGTCTCCTTAAGAGGTACATAAGTACCGGGAATGCCCGTGAACTTCTCGGATACGTGGAAAGGCTGAGAGAGGAATCTCTGGATCTTTCTGGCACGACCTACAAGGACCTTATCTTCATCTGAAAGCTCATCCATACCCATGATGGCGATGATATCCATAAGCTCGTTATATCTCTGGAGGATACGCTGTATCTCCTTGGCTACGAAATAATGCTCCTCGCCTAAGATATCAGGTGACAGGATGCGGCTTGTGGACTCGAGAGGATCTACGGCGGGATAGATACCCTGAGATGCGATACTTCTGGAAAGTACCGTAGTAGCATCAAGGTGTGCGAATGTCGTAGCAGGCGCAGGGTCAGTCAAGTCATCCGCAGGAACGTATACGGCCTGTATCGAAGTGATGGATCCCTTTCTTGTGGAAGTGATCCTCTCCTGAAGCGCACCCATCTCGGTAGCAAGTGTAGGTTGGTAACCAACGGCTGAAGGCATACGTCCGAGAAGAGCTGATACCTCTGAACCTGCCTGAGTGAATCTGAAGATATTATCGATAAAGAGGAGCACATCCTGTCCTTCAGTGTCTCTGAAGTACTCAGCCATGGTAAGACCTGAAAGTGCTACTCTCATTCTTGCTCCCGGGGGCTCATTCATCTGTCCGTATACCAAGGCGGTATTACTTAAAACTCCCGACTGCTTCATCTCGTTATAGAGGTCATTACCCTCTCTTGTACGCTCACCTACTCCAGTGAATACGGAAAGACCACCATGCTCCTTAGCGATGTTGTTGATAAGCTCCATGATAAGGACCGTCTTACCTACACCGGCACCGCCGAAGAGACCGATCTTACCACCCTTTGAGTAAGGACAGAGAAGATCTATGACCTTGATACCTGTCTCCAGGATCTCCGTTGATGTAGAAAGCTCGTCGTAGCTGGGAGCCTGACGGTGGATATTCCATCTTTCTACACTATCAAGGGATTCACCCTTATCTACCGTATCACCAAGTACATTGAAGATACGACCCAATGTCTTAGGACCTACGGGAACGGATATTGGCTTTCTTGTATCTTCTGCTTCGACGCCTCTCTTAAGACCGTCCGTAGAAGACATCGCGATACATCTTGCGGTAGAATCACCGATATGCTGGGCAACTTCGACCGTAAGGGTCTTATCTCCCTTCTTGATCAAGAGAGCGTTGTCGATAGCAGGAAGATTACCTTCTTCGAACCTTACGTCAACAACAGGTCCCATGACCTGAGCAACTCTGCCGATCCTCTTTTCTTTCATATTTTATCGTCTCCTTTTTGTGCCGCTTCCTGCGACTATCTCGGTTATTTCCTGTGTTATCATGCTCTGTCTTGCACTGTTATATTCAAGCTCAAGATCCTCGATCATCTGCTGTGCATTCTTCTCAGCGGAATCCATAGCCATACGTCTGGCGGCTACTTCGCATGCGAAGCTCTCGCGAACCGTAGCGATGATATAAGCAGCCACATATTCGGGGATCGCGCTGTCAAGAACAGATGCGGCGTCAGGCTCGAATATCATGGAAGATGAGGACGGACTATCAGACGGAACCAACGGAAGTACCCACTCGATACGGGCCTCCTGTACCATCATATTCACATACTTGGTAGATATGATCCCCAGTCTGTCATACTTACCTTCCATATAGTCGGAACAAAGCTCGACCGCAAGAGCCTTAGCTGATTCATAAGAATATGTCTCGGAAGATACGAAGTCTGAGCCTACCCTGTCACATATCCTCTTACCGACGGGTATTATCTCAGCTGAAGGATATTCCCTGTACATCTTTAATATGTTGGAGTTATATCCTCCTGCCATACCTCTGTCGCCTGCAATGACTATAAGGCGGATCCTGTCGCCACCGGAAGTATTCATGAAGATACTTCTCTTACATTCGGGAATAGTACGCAACTCATCCATAACATTCATTACGGCCTTGAAATACTGCTTACCCTTCCTCATCTCGTCATTGGCACGACGGATCTTCGAGGACGCTACAAGTCCCATCGCCTTCGTTAAGTGAAGCGATGAATCAACGCTCTTTATTCGATTCTTTAATGCTTTTATATCAGCACCCATCAGAGCTTACCGTCCATCTCCTGCAAAGCTTTCTTAAGATCCTCTATATCTTCCTTCTCGAAGTAGTTATCCTCGATTCTTGCGATGAAGTCGGGATAATGCTGCTCTAAGTGTTCGAAGAGAAGGCTCTCATATTCGGCGACCTTATCTACCGGGATCTTATCGAGATAACCGTTAATGACCGCATATACGATAGCGACCTGACATCCCATGGATACGGGAGAATTCCTCTTCTGCTTAAGAACTTCTACTATTCTCTCACCAAGAGCAAGACGCGCCTTGGTATCTGCATCGAGATCCGATCCGAACTGAGCGAAATACTGAAGCTCTCTATACTGTGAATATAAAAGCTTCAATGTACCTGCTACCTTCTTCATACCCTTGAGCTGTGCGGAACCACCGACACGGCTAACGGAGATACCGGGGTTGATAGCAGGCATGATACCTGCATGGAAGAGTTCCGTCTCAAGGAAGATCTGACCGTCCGTAATAGAGATTACGTTAGTCGGTATATATGCAGATACATCACCGGCCTGAGTCTCGATGATAGGAAGTGCCGTGATGGAACCTCCGCCGTATTCGGGAGCAACACAGGCAGCTCTCTCCAGGAGCCTGGAATGCAGATAGAATACGTCACCGGGATATGCCTCACGTCCGGGAGGTCTTCTGATAAGAAGTGACATAGCTCTATAGGCTACAGCGTGCTTGGACAGGTCATCGTAGATGATAAGTACATCCTTGCCCTGCTCTCTGAAATACTCAGCCATGGCGCATCCGGAATAAGGAGCGACATACTGAAGAGGAGCACTCTCCGAAGCAGATGCGGATACGATGATCGTATATTCCATAGCGCCTGCTCTCATAAGCTCCTGAGCCAGCTGAACTACCGAAGTATTCTTCTGACCGATGGCTACATATATGCAGAGAACATCACTGTTCTTCTGATTAATTATTGTATCTACCGCGATCTCTGTCTTACCTGTCTGTCTGTCACCGATAAGAAGCTCTCTCTGACCGCGTCCTATTGGGATCATGGAATCAATAGCCTTGATTCCCGTCTGCATGGGAACTGATACGCTCTGTCTCTCAAGGATTCCGGGAGCTTCAGACTCGATAGGTCTTGTACCTGACGCTATGATAGGTCCCTTTCCGTCGATTGGATTACCGAGAGCGTCAACTACACGTCCCAGGAAAGCTTCACCAACCGGAACCGACAAAACCTTACCGGTCCTTCGAACTATAGTACCTTCACGGATATCGTTTGTATCCGACAAAATAGCTACGGATACAGTCTCATCCTCAAGGTTCTGAGCCATTCCGATACTTCCGTCATCGAATTCAAGGAGCTCACTTGCCATACACTCGCGAAGACCGTAGACGCTTGCGATACCGTCACCTACGACTACTACCGTTCCCGTCTCGCTCATCTCGACACTGGACTTATAGTTCTTGATCTGTTCCTTTATTATGTTGCTGATAACATCGGCACTCTGGATCATTGTTCCATTACTTCCTTTATCTCTTTAAGTTTATGCTTCAGGCTTCCGTCATATCTGTAGTTATCCATCTCGACGATAAGACCTCCCATGAGCTTGGGATCGACCTTATATCTCATATAGACCTTATGTCCGGATCTTCTTGTAAGAGCTTCCTTGAGCTTTAATTTCTCTTCATCGGTAAGCTCTACAGCACTGGTGACATAAGCATCGGACTTTCTGGTACTCTCACGATACAGAACTCGGAATGCCTCTATGACATCAAAGATGAATCTTATATGGTTCTTAGCGGTAAGTACCGTAAGAAGTCCCACTACGTGATCATTGACCTGACCGCCGAAGCTTTGAACGATAGCCTCTTTACGATCTGCGAAAGGTATAGCCGGAGACATTAGAAAATCGATATATGCAGGCTCTCTTCTGAAGACACGCTTCACAAGAGCCAGCGAATCATACATCTCGTTCCTTATATCCTCTTCAAGAGCTATCTCGAAGATGGCGGATGCGTATTCTCTGCCTATCTCAGTCATGAGATCTCACCGATATCCTGGAGGAACTCATCGATCATCTCTCTGTGATCAGCCTCGTTGATCTCACGCTTGAGCATCTTCTTGGTAAGGACGGAAGACAGATCAACGATCTCTCTTCTGATACCTTCTTCTGCCTTCTTCTGCTCGAGCTCGGCATCTATCTTAGCCTGCCTTAAGATACCGTCGGCCTTCTCCTGAGCGTTCTCGATAATGACATCGCTCCTGTGGTCTGCCCTTGCTACAGCCTTCTTGATGATGGCATCAGCCTCGTCATGTGCTGCAGCGATCTTAGTATCGTAAAGGACCTTCTGCTCCTTGGCCTGATCCAATGTCTCATTAGCCTCCGTAATGATGCTCTGAGCCATTGCTTCTCTCTCGGCTATCATCTTCTTAACAGGTTCAAAGAGGACCTTCTTAACGATAAAAAAGAGAATAACAAGGTTTAGGAGGGATACGACTATCTGCCAGATATTTATAGAAATGATATCAAGCGATTGCATCTTCTTCTCCTATCAGCCGACAGCGTTCATGAGTACGTCTACGAATCTTCCGGGAGCCAGAAGGATCAGAAGGAGTGCGATAACGAGTGCATAAAGACCTGTTGTCTCTGCAAGTGCACAACCCATGATCAGTGTGCTCGTTACTGCTGACTTGCTCTCAGGCTGTCTTCCAATAGCCTCACAGGCCTTGGCAACGGCATTACCTTCACCGATACCGGGACCGATACCTGCGATCATTGCGATACCTGCGCCAAGTGCACATCCGCACAACATGATTCCGATTGCGATCTCTAACATAATAATTACCTCCGTTATGTCAGTTGTTTTTTTCTTTAAGTGATTTGCGCCTCATATATTCCTCCATCGGGAATGAGGTGCTTACGTACAGCATAGTCAACATGGAGAAGATAAACGCCTGAAGACATCCGCTGAACAGGTCAAAATAGATGGAAAGAACGGCGGGGATACCTACTCTGAAGAACGGGAACGAACCGAGTATACCCGGAAGATTACCGAACACAAGATTAGATGCCGCCTGTAATGCCGAAGCCAACAATATGGATATTACCGTACCCGACAGGATATTACCGTAATGACGAAGAGTCATGGATACGGGTGTTGCTATCTCACCTATGATATTCATCGGGAGCATAAGCGGAATAGGTTCCATAAAGCCCTTGATATAGTACCAGGGACCGCACTTGAGCTTATAGTACGTGATCAGAATGAATACCAGTATCGCCCAACCTGCTACAACGTTAAGATCCGAAGTAGGTGCAAAAAGACCGACCAAGCTCGAAAGGCTCGAGAAAGCAGACAGAAGAAGTATCGCACCTATAAAGGGAGCAAAACCCTTAAAGTACTCACCCATATTTTCCTTAACAAGTCCTTCTACCTTCTCTACTGCCCATTCTGCAAGAACTGCACGCTTGGTATATACATGAGCACGTATTCCGTGAGTCATATAAAGACAAAGGAAAAGGATAGATATTAGTACCGCCAGAGAGTTAACCTGAGCCTCACTTACCGGAAGATCCGCTATGGGCATATCAAGCACTGCATATACGTGCGCACCTGTGATCTCTATCCCCTCTCCTACCGGTATAAAGAGGACCTTCATAAGGATAGCCAGAGCTATTGGCACTATCATCATTATCACGAGCATGGCGTCAACAAGCCTGAACTCAGTAGTTGCTTTCTTATACTGCATCCTGCTCACCGCCTTCACTTACAACATCGGATCTACGAAGCTTCAATCCGCGAGCATAGATACCTATCTGCGGAAAGAACAAAGGCAATACTACTGCCACATCATTAAAGCACTTAAACCCTAACCCTATTCCGGCAACGGCAAGTATCATCAATGACCTGTATGTCTTGGAAAGCTTCATATAAGAACCCATATCCTTCTCATCCTTGGTCATAGCCTTGGTTACAGTTATACCTAAGAGGAAGAAATTAAGGATAGAAACAGAGCCGGTAAGAAGATTACCCAGAAGGACCGTAATATCCCACTTGCCGAGAACAAGAAATACACCTTCCATCAAAAGGCTCAAAACGGCTACAAATGCCGCAATATACCGCGTCTCAGCGATCACTGTAGGATCGAACTTCTTCATATATACCCTCTCGTTATTATTCCTTAGAAATTATAACATAACCCCTTTCCTGCTCAAATATAAATCGATTCGGCACAATATCTAAACAGAAAATAAAGACGGTCACCCCGATTTGGGATAACCGCCTTTGGTCTTCGCTAATATATCACACAACAAAGACAAATACAACTAAAGATTCTTCTACAAATCATTAAGATATTCAAGATTTAATTACTAAAAAAGGATCACAAGAATTCTTGTAAAGTGCAACCATCCATTCCAAAAATGACATATTGGTGAAAACGATATCACGTCCTTTCATAACAGTACCTTTTGATTCGCACGAGTAATAAACAACTTGATCTTTATGTTTTCCGTCCATGGCTAAAGCGTAAACAATCCTACACTCATCATCATAACTGAAGATTAACAGATGCTTTTTCATTGCTGATTCATATGACAGAAACACATCAAAGTCTTCCTTATAGTGTTTGCGGTAAATAAATAGCCCCTCCTCTGTGAAATATCCCTCTAAATCATCAAATTCAGGATATTGTGTATTGATATCGGAACAACCATCGAAAACTTGAAAATAGTACTTTAACAAATCATTTTGGTCATGCAGATTAAGAGTTTTGTAATATTGGGTCAAATCAGAAATAGCAATTGAAAAAGATTCAACAGTATCACTAAACAACAACGCTAAAGATTGTTGAACTGTTAACATACCAACCCCAGGTTGATTTCCACCATTACCAATATTTAATAAATAATCCCTATAGCCTACAGGAAGCTTTACACTATATTTTTTCTCTAGTTCTTCGATATTTCTTTCATTTACGCACTCGTTGATTAATATGTTATTGTTAAGTAAGTCACTATTCCAAAACGAAAGCTGTGAGCTACCCTTTAATTCTGAGATTTGTGTTCTAATTTGTTTTATATATTCCATTTAGCCTCCTATTACATAACAACCTGATTCATATACATTATCCACCGTTCCATTAGCAAACGTGTAATAACAGTTCCCACACATCGCAGCAGAGCGTCCACTATCAGTAAATACGGTATAAACCTGCAAATCACCAAGTTCCGCTCCATTATTTAATGCTTGATTAACCGCATCCATCTCAGCGCAATTATATACATCCCGCCCACGGTAAAATGAATTAGACGGAACACGAGATCCTAATGCATCGTTAATATCTGTACTTCCCCAGCCACTTCTTCCAAAATATGTGTCTCCAGTTGAAGTATCATAGCAAACAGATGAACAACAAGGTCGTTCACCTCTAGTATAATTCTGTTTTTCAATATAGTCTAATAATGCTTCTCGTAACTCTTCGAGAGTCTTAGATTCCTTAGAACCTGTTTGAACCGCTTTTTGCATAAATTTGCTAATAACGGATCTAGCTGCAACTTCAACTATTGCTCCTAATGCATCCCCAGCTATCTGTCCACACAAGGTAGCCGCAACTGTATTTCCTTGCATTTTAAAACCAATAGCAAGCAACCCAAAGCCAGCAAAGCACTCACCAAAGATAATTGCACAGAATAACATTGAACATGAGGCGAGCATCATTCCAAAAAGCAACGGCACTAATAATCCCAATAATAAAGATGCAATATATCCTCCCATTGCAGATATAGAATCAACGTTAGGATCACTACCTACAGTCCCGCAATATACAAAACAATTCAATGTCGCCGACAGAAGTATCTGATTGAGAGTTACTGTTAATTCCATCTCTGCTAAACAAAAATGCCCACTCGGATCACAATACTTAACCGGGTTAGAATTAGCATACATGTACTTGTGAAGACTCATAGGATCAGAAAGCCTTCCAGGATATGTATCCATAGAGGTGAAAGAACCTGTGGAAGGATCCATATATCTGGCTCTTAAGTAATAAAGACCAGTCTCATCCTTCTGCTCTCCCTGGAATCCATAGGAGTTTTCTGAATCTCCTGTCCTTGCGGTCTCATTACCGAAGGCATCAAAAACATATGTGTCTGTTATCGTTCCGTTTTTATTAGAAAGAGCTCTTACAGACATTCCGCCGTCGTAGATGTAGTAAGCAGCATCGTCCTCTGCTCTTCTTGAGATGAGCTCAAAACCTCTGGTGTAGTAGATAACATCAGAGCCTGTCGTCTCCTTAAGGATCTGGCTGTAACCGGAAGAAAGGTCAGTCGTATATTCAACAGTTACTCCGTCAGTCGTCTTGCTTGTTCTGTTACCAAGGTAATCGTAAGTATAAGACTGCTCAATGGTTCCGGAAGATGTGTTGACAGATGCTGTTAACATCCTGTTATGGCAGTCGTAAGTATAAGAAGCTACTATCGTTCCGTTATTGGACTGAGATACGAGGTTACCTGCGTTATCCCAGGTATAGTCGATATCTCCGGCACTTACCAGCTGGTTAAGCTCGTTATACTCATATACTGTTACTTCTCCATTCCTGTCCATGGAGACTCTGTTGGAATTGGAGTCGTATGCATAAGTTGTAACGGATACGTCATCACCTATTGTTACAGTCTCAGATACAAGTCGCTCGAGCTCATCGTATTCGTAAGTGACTGTTCTATTAGGCTCAGTACATATAAGTCTCTCGTTATTGTCTCCTATTGTATATTCGAAGCTCTGAAGGACGTTATCGTCTGCATCTGTAGATATCTGGCTTATAAGAACATTATTCTCGTTATATCCGTATGTTGTCATTACACCGTTAGGATATTCCGTTGTTGCTCTGTTACCTACAGCATCGTACGTATAGTTGGTCGTACCTTCTTCGTCTGTTACGGAGATAAGTCTTCCCATAGAATCGTAAGCATAGTCTATTGTCTCTTCGTCTATTGTTATTGAAGCTACAAGTCCTGCGTCGTTATATGTATAGAAGATAACTTCCCCGTTAGCGTTAGTAACGCTGGTCATATAACCGTCTGCGTTATATGTGTAGAACACAGTACCCGTAGGATCGTTAACGCTTATCAGGTTACCGACTGAGCTGTAGGTATACGTCGTTACTTCACCGTTAGTGGTCGTAGTAGCGATCCTGTCCATATCGTCATAGGTATAAGTAGTCTCTACACCGGCAAAGTCAGTTGAGGATACGACTCTTCCATAACTGTCGTAAGATGTTGTAGCAGTATTACCTGCTGCATTGGTAACAGACGTAAGCTGACCATATGTATCGTAACTATACGTAGTTACATATCCCATACTGTCAGTAACTGTTGAAAGATTACCAATTGAATCATATGTATATGTCCATGTATTACCGAGAGCATCTGTAACCCCAATAAGCCTATCCATGCTGTCATAGGAATACGTTGTCGTATTACCGTATGCGTCACTCTGAGACGTCATGCGGCCTCTTACGTCGTATGTAGAGTTAAATACACTTCCGTTAGGATATGTGACGGATGTCTGATTACCCAGGTTATCGTAGGTAAATGTGTATGTATTACCACCTGCATCTGTTACAGAACATACATTACCCCTGTCATTATAGGTATATGTAGTCGTATTACCAGCAGGATCGGTAACAGAGGTATTTCTTCCAAGGTAGTCGTAACCGTAAGTTGTAATACCACCAAGGACATTAGTTGCAGTAACAACCCTGTCACATGAATCGTAGGTATAGCTTTCGGTTGCTCCGTTAGCATATGTCTTACCTGTGCAGTTACCTACAGCATCGTATGTGAATGTGGCAGTCCTGCCCATTCTGTCAGTTGCCGTAAGGTTTCTACCCTCAAGATCATAGGTAAATCTCTCGGATGTACCGTCGGGATAAGAGATACATGTGAGGTTACCGTACAGATCATAGGAATATGTAACTGTTCTGCCCTGGGAGTCAGTAGAAGAAGTTGCATCTCCAGCCTGGTTATAGCTGTAAGATACGGTATTACCATTAGAGTAAGTAATTCCCGTTACTCTGTCAGCTGCATCGTAGGAATACGTATCGGTAAGTGTTGTTCCCTGATACGTTATAGTTCTGCTTGTCAGTCTTCCCTCTGAATCGTAAGAGAAGTTCGTTACCTGACCATCTGCGTTAGTTATGGATGTTACATGACCGTCTCCATCGTAGGTCATGTTCATGAGAGAACCAAGACTATCTGATACGCTTGTCAGATTACCGGAAGTGTCGTAGGAATAGTTCTGGGTATTACCTGAAGAATCTGTAGCAGACAGAAGATTACCATAGTTATCGTAAGCCATGGTAAGTTCAGTTGTTCCCATAGCAGACATGGTAAGGAGCTCACCATGTGAACCATATGTACTGGATATGGTTCTGCCGTTACCGTCGTCAGCTGTCAGGAGATTACCATTCTCATCGTAGGAATAAGAGAATGTTGTTCCGTCAGGTCTGGTCTCGGATGTCTTATTGTTATTACTGTCGTATGTATATGTCGTAGTTCTGCCAAGAGCGTCAGTTACACTGATGACATTACCATTCTCATCGTAGTAGTAGACAGTACTATAGCCGAGCCTGTCGGTAGTAACTTCCATTCTGGAATCAAGGTCATGCTGGAATTCGATCCTGTTACCGTCAGCATCGATAGTAGCTACAAGTCTTCCGTCTTCGTCGTACTCATTTCTTGCTACAGTCACGCCGTTATCTGCCGTTATATCAGTAAGATAGTGACTGTCGTCGTATGCGAACGATGTGTTGTAGCCAGCAGTATCGTTAACAGATATA
>JAILMW010000022.1 GCA_024692235.1 Saccharofermentans sp.
ATCAGGTGTATTGCTGCATGTAACGCTGTAAACGTTATCGAGTGACTGAACATCAAGCTCTGTTAAACCGGATACGTTACAGATGCGGATGTAATTAAGTCCGAAAAGATAATCGATACCCGTAAGCTCTCCTGAGAAATCGTCCCAATCACCGTCGATGCTGAGATCCGTGAATGTTTCGATCTCGTTATAGGTGAGTGATCCGTCCCTGTCCCTGTCGACCTGTTCAGAGATAATAGCCCTGAAATCAGGATTGGGGAAATACTGTTCCGAGATGGCAATCTCGTTGTTGTCTGCGAATACGGTTCCTGAAAAAATGGAAACTGAAATCGCAAGACTTGTTGCCACACTAATTGCTTGTGCGAACTTTTTCATTTTCGTCCTCCTAATACACATGGAATGCAGAGGATTATAGTCTGTTCACAATTCGTTCACAAGTAGTTAACGAACGTTCAATAGGAAACTTCAATTATTTCCTGTGAAAAATCAAAAATCACAGACTGAGTGTTTGAGCGTAATTTCCGGCATAACAAAAGGCCCCGAGTTCAACTCGGAGCCTTGAGCAAAAACCGTTGTTTACCGGATCAGTTCTTCTTGTTATCGTTGGACCTGATCTCGGTTCTCCTGATCTTTCCGCTTATTGTCTTGGGAAGCTCAGTTACAAACTCAACAACACGAGGATACTTATAAGGAGCGGTCTTCTCCTTAACGTAATCCTGGATCTCTTTCTTAAGTTCCTCGGAAGGTTCAGCCTTGCCGGGAACGAGTACGATTGTTGCCTTTACAACTATACCTCTTACACCCTGAGGGTCGGGAGTACCTGTAACGGCACACTCGAGAACATAAGGAAGCTCCATGATGACGCTCTCGATCTCGAAAGGTCCGATACGGTAACCGGAAGACTTGATAACGTCGTCGATACGTCCGACATACCAGATGTAGCCGTCCTCATCTCTCCAAGCCGTATCACCCGTGTGATAGAAGCCGTCATGCCATGCTTCGTTGGTCTTTTCTTCGTCCTTGTAGTAGCAGAGGAAGAGTCCGTTAGGAGCGCCCTTATCAGTCTTGATGCAGATCTCGCCTGTCTCACCGGGCTTGCAGTCCTTGCCGTTCTCATCGAGTACATGTACATCGTAGAGAGGGTTGGGCTTACCCATGGAGCCGAGCCTTATGGAAGAACCCACAAGGTTAGCGATGGCAAGAGTAGTCTCTGTCTGGCCAAAGCCCTCCATGAGACGGATACCGGTTGCCTTCATGAACTGGTTGAACACCTCAGGGTTCAATGCCTCACCCGCAACTGTAGCGTACTTAAGGGAAGAGAGGTCATACTTGGACAGATCTTCCTTTACGAAGAAACGGAACATCGTAGGCGGAGCACAGAATGTTGTTATGTTGTACTTAGCGAACATGGGAAGGATCTCATTTGCATGGAACCTGTCGAAGTCGAAAGTAAATGTAGGTGCCTCGCAGAGCCACTGTCCGTAGAGCTTACCCCAGAGAGCCTTACCCCAGCCCGTATCGGAGATAGTGAAGTGAAGACCGTTGGGATCTACGTTGTGCCAGTACTTAGCGGTAGTGAAGTGACCGAGAGCATATCTGTAGGAATGAAGTACCATCTTGGGATAGCCGGTTGTTCCTGAAGAGAAGAACATGACCATGGGATCGTCACCGCATGCAGCGTCTTCGGGTCTTTCGAATACATCGGAGAATGACTCATATTCTTTGTTGAAATCGTGCCAGCCTTCGCGGCAGCCGTTTACCATTACGAAAGTATCCATTGTCTCGCACTTCTGTGCAGCCTTGTATGCTTCGTCAGCTGTCTCGCCGTCAGCAGTGCAGACGATACCCTTACATCCTGCAGCCTTAAAACGATAATCGAAATCGTGTTCACGAAGAAGGTTGGTAGCAGGTATAGCGATAGCACCGATCTTGTGAAGAGCGAGCATCGAGAACCAGAACTGGTAGTGACGCTTCAATACGAGCATCACCTTATCGCCCTTCTTGATGCCGAGGGACTTAAAGTAGTTTGCAGTCTTGTTGGAATACTTCTTCATCTCTTCGAAAGTGAAGCGATGGTCAGTAACGCAGTCCTTGTTGACCCACATCATGGCAGTCTTATCGGGATCCTTATCAGCGATCGCATCTACGCAGTCGAAAGCGAAGTTGAACTTCTTAACTTCATCCTCAACGAATTCGATCTTGGAGAGGATGCCCTGCTCGTTAAGCTCTGTCTTTACGTACTTCTCGTATACAGGATCCTTAAGCTCTGCAAGATCTACGTTAGTAACGTTGTCTGCTCTGTATTCTGTCTTGAATGTAGACTTATATGTCTCTCCCTTAGACCATGCCTCGGGATTTAAGATGATGGCATAGAATTCACAGTCCTCGCCGCCGATAGCGAACTCACCGTGAGGCGTTGAAGAATCGAAAAAGATGGAATCGCCGGGATTTAAGATCTCGACTGCATCGCCGATCATTACCTTGAGGGTACCTCTTACGACGATGTTCATCTCCTGGCCTACGTGTGTAACGAGCTCGTAGGGAGGGTTGAGTGCTTCATCGGAATAAGGGATTATTACTCTGAAAGGCTCGGCAAGCTTACTCTTGAATCTTGAACCGAGTCTTAAGTACTTGTAGCCTTCTCTTCTTGCGATGGGACGGCCTTCGCCCTTTCTTGTTACCGCATATGTAGTAAGAGCGGGAGCGGAACCTTCCATAAGTTCCGAGATCTCAACACCGGCTACATTGGCGAGCTTATATACGAAGGTAAAGTTGAAGTCCTTCTCTCCGTTCTCGTACTTCTTGTACTCTTCAGCGGAGATGCCGACCTTCTCGGCCATCTCTTCCTCTGTGAGGTTCATGTCGAGACGGATACCTCTTACTCGATCTGCCACCTCGCGGATCTTCTCGTCTACCTGTCCGTTAAGATTTAAATTCTCTGCCATAGTTCTTCTCCTTTGTTAATTCTCTTTGCCCTTTAAGTGCCTGAGTGATTTGCTGCAATAAAAAACGCCCCAAGTCTTCCTATGAAGATCTTGAGACGGACATTATCCGCGGTACCACTCAACTTGTATATCAAAAGATATACCGCTTAATGGGCTCTGACAAACCCCTTGCCTTAACGCGGCTGCCTTCGGGTACAGTCTACTGAGCACGAAGCCTTTGGGTGTACCGGCTCGGAAGCGATAGTCTTATTGATACTCTTGGTTGTCGGTTCTCAGCTTACCCGACTCTCTGTGAACCCGAACTTATCGGACCTCTTCGTCATAGCCTTTACTATATTGAAACAATGTAGAGAATAATCCCACTATTTGCAATTGTCAACAGTGTTTTTTACACCCGTTAATAGTTTGTTCACAATAAAATTGTTTTTTGAGGGCTTTTGTTTACATTAATCCCGTATAAAATGCGCTTCAAAGACTTTAAAATATAGACACTAGTAATTATGCAGATTAAATCCCGGGAGGGTTAGGTTATGTATTTGAAGTATTTGGTGACAGGTGCCACAGGGCCTGTAGGAAGATTGGTTACGGATCTTCTCGTAGAAAACGGAAACTCGGTCAGAGTGCTCGTACCCGCAGGTACTGATACTACCGATTTTGAGAACAAAGGAGTGGAAGTCAGTGAAGGCCTTATCACGGATAAGGATTCCATGAAGGATTTTTTCAATGTGGATGATCCCAGGCATTCGTGCCTCATCCATACGGAGGAGATCTGCTCTATCTCCGAGAAGGTAAATATGGAGATGAGAAGAGTCAACTTCACAGGTACCCAGAATATCGTTGATACCTGTCTTAAGACGAAGATCGGAAGACTGGTATTCTTAGGTTCCGCATATGCGCTTAACCCCGGATCGAGCCTTGAGAACTCGGTCATACATTTTGACAGAAGAGCAGTAGAAGGCGAATATGCCAAGACAAAGGCTGAGGCAGGCGAGTACATCATCGAGAAGATGTCCCTCAATAAGCTCAATGCCGTAATGCTCCTTCCTACATTCATTATAGGTCCCGGCTTCAAGGAGGATTCCCCTATCGGTCAGATCCTCAAGGGATACCTTGAGAAGGGTATAGCTACCGTAGACGGCGGTCACGCTTTCGTAGATGTAAGAGACGTGGCAATGGCACTGCTTGCAATCTCAGAGAACGGTCAGATAGGCGCGTCCTATGTTCTTAACGGCGAATACAAGTCCACGGAGGAGTTCTTCCAGTCCGTTAAGGAGATCAGCGGCAGTACCGTTGATGTAAAGAAAATGCCTAAGTGGATGATGGGTAAGTCCATGGGTAAGTTCGTAGATACTTACTACAGAGTGACCAAGAAGGACAATCCCAAGGAAGTCTATGCACTCTTCAGGAACAATCCCAATGCAAATTTCTCGAGTAACATGGAGGAGATGATCCCCGATCTTCAGATCACCAGTGTATACGATTCCCTCGCTGCTACTCTTAATGATCAGTAAAGCCTTTATATAACTCTTATAATCTTTCTCGCAAATGCCCGGCTTCTAAGTCGGGCATTTGTGTTTTATAATGTTTGTGTTTACAAGGGAGAAAGAATATATGCATATCATCCTGGCAAGTAAGTCCCCGAGAAGGCGCGAACTCATGCGCCTTATAACAGACGATTTTGAAGTTATCACCAAAGAAGTTGACGAGAGAGCCATAGAAGAGAGCCTTAAGGGAGAAGGTGCCTCCAAGGTCTCGCTTTATATTGCCAAGGCCAAGGCGGAAGCTGTCTTCAACAGCCTTTCGAAGGAACAAAGGGAAGAGTGCATAACGGTAGCGGCGGATACTTCCGTCATCTCGGAGGGCAGGATCTTAGGTAAGCCTGCCGATAAAAAAGAAGCAAGGGATACGCTTTACTCCCTGTCGGGTAAGAGGCACAGCGTCGTTACAGGAGTATGGATCATGAGAGGTAATGTCTCAAAAGGATTCTGCGAGGAGACGTTCGTGGAGTTCTGTGATCTTGATGACTTTCAGAAGAAGACCATAGAATCGTACGTGGATTCTTCCGACCCATATGATAAGGCGGGCTCCTACGGCATACAAAGCGGCGGAGCGCTTCTGGTAAAGAAAGTAGACGGCGATTACTTTAACGTAGTCGGACTTCCTGTTATGGCTCTGTCAAGAGAACTGGGATCATTGGAGAGATCTTAAGGTCCGGGCTCAGTTTTGTACCTTCCGAAGAAAACTCATGACTTCTTCGTCCTTCATGGGATCGCACAGGAACTTACCCTGGAAATAAGTACATCCGAATTCAACAAGAGCCTTGTACTGCTCGGCGTTGCCTACGCCGGTAGCATCAACGGGGACATCGATCTCGTTAAGAAGAGAGATGATGGAATCCGTAAGAACTCTGGAAGAAGATCCGGCCTTGAGGTCAGAAGTGAAGTGACCGTCAAGCTTGATCATGGATATAGGAAGAAGAGGGATATTGTTAAGCGAAGAATAACCTCTTCCGAAGTTGTCGAGCGCCATGGTAACACCAAGATCCGAGAGCTTCTCCAAGATGGGTTGTACCAGAGGGAAATTAGACAGAAGACTCTCCTCAGGGATATCTACGATAACGTTCTTGAGATCACATCCTGATTCGCGGGCGATCTCGGAGAAGGAACTCTCGATATCTCCGTTACGAAGCTGTATAGAAGAGATATTTACCGTCATCGTAAGATCAGGGAATTCCTTATTGATCTCCTTGAGCTTCTCTAGCGCTGTCCTTATGGTATATTCGCCGATGTCGTAAATATGACCTGTTCTCTCGGCTGCAGCCAGGAACTCATAGTTGTTGATCATTCCGAATACGGAACTGTTCCATCTTACAAATGCCTCAAGTCCTGTTATCCTCTTATCCTTGTCGAACATGGGCTGATATACCATGTAGATCTCTTTATCTTCCATAGCCTTGGAGATGAATGCCTTGAGCTCATCTAAAGGCATGTTGTCAAGTCCGGCCGTTATGTCATAGCGGAAGGACTCATCGTATCTGTGATAATCCTCAGAAGAGAAGAATGCTTCGTGCATTGCAGTCTCCGCATTCTCCAGAAGGTCTCCGGGGAATCTCGCATCGTCAGGGTAGACTGAATATCCTGCTCTTACCTTGCTTATGAGCTTACCGTTCTCGTCGCTTAAGGAATCCTCGGCTGCGAAGCAGAGACTGTCTATATAACCTTTAAGTTCGCTCTCGGTAAATGCTCTCTGAGTAACTATAACGAACTCCGTGCCCGTTACGCGTCCTACCATGTCTGCGGGATCCGCACATTCCCTGAGTCTGTGAGCGATGCACTGTACGAACAGGTCGAAGGATCTGTGTCCTATGCTCCTGTTGAAGTCGTTATTGAGCTCGGCCGACAGATAGATGACAGTCACGTTTGTGATCTGTTCCGAAGCGTCGGGCTCGGACTGAGAATAAGTGATCCTGTCCTCGATGAGCGTATCTATATGATCCATGAGCATCTCTCTGTCGGGGAGAGTCGTAAGAGTATCGATCCTGGGGGTCTTGCTCATCTTGATGGTCTTTGTGACTGATTCCTTATCGGCGATGGAGGAATGCTTCACGATGAGGCTGGTCCTCTGTACCGCACGTTCCGTGATGGCGGCTGTCTCGCTCTCTATCCTTCGGTTCTGTTCCTCGTCTATCTTGAGACGTAAGAGGTTCATCTTTTCGGACACTCTGTGCGTAAAGACCTTAAGAGTTATGAGTATCAGTAAAGACGCAAGTGACAATCCGAGCAGATGAAGATATATGCTTGATCTGCCGGAATGATAGGTGTAAACGTACAAGATCAGCTGAAAGGAATTAAATACCGTAGCAACGATAGAGCCCGCTCTTCCCAGAGTAAGGATAAGCAGGATGATCACTATAAGTGCCATTATCGAGGAGAATACCTTTACCGTAGCGGAAAATGACCATATCTGTATCATCATCAATCCTATAAAGGAAAATGACAGAGAGATCAAGCTGAAAGCAAAGCTCGATTTATTTTTGCAGAATATATTACCGACATCGTAATCCATATTCATATTATCTGATAATAGTTTGGCGTAAAGATGAACTAAAATAATCCATTATATTAACGTTCTCCAATCTTCCAACGAATAATCGGAAGAATTGATCATCTCTTGCCATTGCCTCCCCTCTTTGCAACCTATGTCGTCATAGACTGCGCATATTCCGAAGCCGCCTTTCCTTGCGCCTTGTATGGCTGCGGGAACATCCTCGAATACAAGACATCTTGAAGCAGGCACGTTCAACTCTTCGGAAGCCTTGAGATATATGTCCGGCTCCGTCTTATTAACGGTGCCTTCGATATCCTCCAGTGTTATCAGTGTGTCTATAAGTTCCGTAACTTTATTTGCATCAAGTGCGGCCTTGGCATTAACGGAAGTAAGTGCCGTTGCACAGGCGATCTTAAGTCCCGCTTCCTTAGCTTCTCTTATATATCCGTACGAACCTTCCTTTAAGCGGACGTTGTCCTTATATTCGCCGAAGACCATCTCATTCCAGGTATCGACTACTTCGGAAGGAGTAAGAGGGATATTGTAGTTATCGACGGTATACCGAGCACCTTCATCGATAGATGCACTCTTCACATAATCCGTGTATTCGGGCGTGACTTCGTATCCGTAGCGGGCAAGAAACTTCCTGTCCACTTCGTACCATATCCTCATGGAATCCAATATGGTACCGTCGAGGTCCAGTATAAGGGCATCATACCTATCCCTGATCTCTGCTAACAAAGGTAACTTCATACCGCAATATTATATATGTATTCTTCTTAAATGTAATTGACAATATTATTTCAATGTGAGCGTATAATTGAACTATATGTCACTTATACGGAGGGTTACATCTGATGAAAGACGCAGAGCAGGAGAGAATAAAGTTCATAAGTGATTGTCTTACATACGATACGCCCAGACTTGAAACTGAGAAGTACCCCGAGGATGCGGAAGTTACAACGGATTTCCCTTATGCGGAAGGTCTTACGATGGATCTTTATACCCCTTGTAATGCAAAAGAGGATGAGACCTTTCTTCTTATTCACGGCGGCGCATTCGTATACGGAAGCAAGGAGCTCGATAAATGCTTCGGCATGCACCTTGCGATCAGATCCGGCATAGGTGTCGCTAACATAAATTACACTCTTATGCCCGATACGGATCTTAAGGGGCAGTTGGAAGAGATATTCAAGGCGATCGAAATGCTGGCGCAAAAGGGTAAGAGAGAATTTCACACAATAGGAGACTCCGCGGGAGGCTACCTTGCTCTTATAACGGCCATCCTCATTAATTCAGAAGAAGCACGCAAGGCCTGCGGTATAGAGCTTAAAGCGGACGTGAGAGCGCTAAGCGCCAACCTTATCTGCACTATGTATAAGACGCCGCAAGATACCTTCCCGGGGGTGTATTTCGACAAGAAAGGACATATGCCGCCCTTTGTCTACGACCTTTCGAAAGTACTTGAGAAAGATACATGTCCCCGAACGGTCATAGTCACGGGAGATCTGGATTTTCTAAGGGAAGATAACAGGGAGCTTTACGGGATCATGAAGGAGAAGGGGATAGAAGTTAAGTTCTATGACGCCGTGTCTGAAGGAGACAGGAAGATGTATCACGTATATCCCATATCAAGTCCGACGTGGCCCGAAGGAAAACACGTGACAGATATGATAAGCGATAACGCTAACGGAAGATAAAAGAAAACGGAGCCTTCGATACATAGAAGACTCCGTTGCTTTTGTTGTAAGTAAAATGACCCTTAGTCGTGCGTCTTGGAGTAGATCCTGTGAATGATGTTTGAGATAGGCTTATACACCCAGAATGTAAGGAAAGATATTACAAGACCCTTAAAGAGGTTGAAGGGAAGGAATACCCAGAAGATAAGAGAGGTCTTGGATGTGACCATGGGGTTGACGGGTGCCGTCATGCCGATGATTGCTTCCATGGGGAATCCCAATACCGATCCGTACAAAGGAAGTGTAACGAAGTAGTTCAGGGGGCATGCTATGAGGGCGAGTGCAAGAGTGGCAACTGCCATGGAGATGATAGCGCCCTTTCTTGTCCTGTTCTTCATGTAGACACTGCCTGCAGTGAATACAAAGATACTTCCCGTTAAGAAGTTGGATGCCTCACCTATTCCTGCCGTTCCGGTAGCGGGAAGGTGGATAAGGTTCTTAAGAAGCTCGATAAGAACGCCGTATCCCGGGCCCAATGCGTAGGCGCCTACGAGAACGGGAAGCTCAGAGAAATCGAACTTAAGAAATCCCGGCATGAAGGGCAGATTGAATTCTAAGTACATAAGAAGTACTGCCATCGCACTTAAGATAGCCGTGCTCGTAAGCTTAGTGATCATCGCCTTGCGGGAAGACGCATTTGTCTTGGTGGAAATTTCTGACATAAAAAAACAACTCCTTCCATCCGGACTTTACCGTCGGCCACGGATTCTTACCGTGTCAGTCCCGCCTGATAAAAGATTTGACGGGAGTTGCGGGCTTACCTTGAAGTTATTACTTAAGGAATACCGCCGGTCGAGGAATCGCACCTCACCTTGGATATGCGGTCATTATATTATCGATGTTCTCCGATTGCAAGTATGACGTTATTCGTCCCAGGGAAGTACCTGTTCCAGGCCGTAATAAGCCTCCAGGGACATATCGTTCTCATAAAGATATGTTGCCAGTTCCACTCCTACATATCTGTAATGCCAGGCTTCCTGTCCGTAGCCTGTCTCGTCGGCATATTCCTGCTGATATCTTCTTACGAATCCGTATTCGTAGCAGTGCTCGTTGACCCACATCCCCGTAGTAGTCTCGCCGAAGGAGTCCAGGATCTCCGTGGTGCCGGCGGGCGTGATATCGAGAGCTAATCCCAGCTGATGCTCGGATCTTCCGGGCCATGCATTCTTCTGACAGGCAAACGCCGTTCCGCGAAGGTTGGCAGATCTGTAGAAGAGATATTCCTGTATATTTGCGTCCCTGTATCCGGATACGAGGAAAAGACCCTGACCGGTGGCCGCCGTACATGCTTCGTTCATGGCGATCCATGCGTCACATGCCTCGGATCTGAGCTGCTGGTTCATGGAATTCGGTGCATCCACAAGATCGGAAGGGGCATAGTCCAGAGGAAGAGCATAGTATTTGTTCACCAATACGGTGATATCGTCCGGGTTGGTGACGATAGTCGCCCTGACGGATCTGGGATCGACGAAGCCGTTGTACCATACTTCCTCGTATTGAGGTTCGACATATTCGGGTACAGGAGTCGGTATCGGTGTAGGAAGCGGCGTGGGAGAAGGTGACGGTGAAGGAGTTGCCGTGGGAGGCAGGGTAGTAGTCACGGCCGTAGTCGTGATGCCTGTCTCTTCTTCGACGGCGGCCTTATCGCAGGCGCTTATATTGCACAGTAAAGCGGCAGTCAGTACGACCGCCGCGAGCTTGTTTATCATGTTGTCAGAACCGATTATACTCATCTGATCATCCGTTACTTGCACATATTAAGATCTTTTGAACATTATACACTACATGCCTAAATATCCACTAACATGGGGGAGAATATTTGCTATAATCATTACGGATAATCAATGAGTTCAAAGGTGGTGTAAACCAAATGGATATATGTGCGGTAGTAATGGCGGCCGGTAATGGAACGAGAATGAAATCCGTTCATTCAAAGGTCGTTCATCAGGTTGCTGGAAAACCTATTGTTCAGTGGGTAGCCGATGCTCTTTGCGAGGCAGGCTGCAGCGAACAGGTATATATCGTAGGAGATAAGCAGGAAGAGATAAGAGATGTCTTAGGTGAAGGCGTTGCTTATGTGTTCCAGGAGCAGAGATTAGGTACGGGACATGCAGTTATGCAGGCTGCTCCTTTCCTTGAAGGAAGAGACGGATATGTCATCGTCCTTCCGGGCGACTCCCCCATGGTAAGTGCAGAGACTATCTGCAAGGCATTAAATAAGATGGAAGACGGAGACTATGCTGCCGTTGTCATCACTGCAAAGGCAGACGATCCCACGGGATACGGACGTCTCGTAAGAGATGATGAAGGTAATGTGCTTCGCATCGTAGAGCATAAGGACGCAAGCGAAGAGGAACTTAAGATCTGCGAGATCAATTCCTCTATGTATGTCTTCAAGACATCGCTTCTTCTTTCCGCATTGGGAAGACTGTCCGCTCAGAATGCTCAGAAGGAATACTATCTTACGGATACTATCGGTATCCTTATCTCAGACGGATATACGGTAGGCTCAGTGATCTGCGACTTTGAGGATACTCTCGGAGTCAACGACAGGATGCAGCTTATGCAGGCCTGCAAGATAATGAACAGAAGGATCATCAATAAGCACATGAGAAACGGTGTTCAGATCCTCGATGAGAATTCCACATGGATCCATTCTGCAGTCGAGATCGGAAGAGATACTATTATCCTTCCCGGTACCACTCTTATGGGCAATACCGTTATCGGCGAAGAGTGCATCATCGGTGAGAATACGAGACTAGACGGAGTAGAAGTAGGTGACGGAACGGTAATCGATTATTCTGTAGCGACTTCCTGCATCATAGGAAGCGACTGCCGTATCGGACCCTTCTCACATATAAGACCCGAGACGAGGATCAACGATCACGTTACCATCGGAGCTTACGTAGAGGTCAAGAACTCTACCATCGACGACTACACAAGAGCAAGACACCTTACATATATCGGTGACTCTACTGTAGGTAAGAACGTTAACTTCGGTTGCGGAACGGTAACCTGTAACTTCGACGGTCAGGATAAGGTCGGATGTGTTATCGAAGATAATGTATTCATCGGAGGTAACTCCAATATCCTCTCTTCCGTTGTCCTCGGTAAGGACAGTTATATCGCCGCAGGTTCCACCATCACCAGCGACGTTCCCGCAATGGGACTCGGAATCGGAAGAGCTAAGCAGATCAATAAGGACGATTGGGTCACGAAGAAGAACCGCTTGAGAGGCGCTAACTACATCAAGCTCGACAGCAAGCGTTCGGAGGTCTGATATGTTCCTTGTGGCAGGCCTCGGTAACATCGGGGATAAGTATGCATATACATGGCACAACTTAGGATTCCTGGCAGTTGAGATGCTTGCCGACAAGCACGGCATAACTCTCGATAAGAGCAAGTTCAACGGCGTATACGGCAAAGGTAAGATAGGCGGCGAAGACGTGATCATCTTAAAGCCTTTAACCTTCATGAATAACTCCGGCCAGTCCATAGCTCCCTGTGCATCTTTCTTTAAGATAGATCCTTCTCACATCATCGTCGTATACGATGACATAGACATCAAAGTGGGAACCATCAGAGTAAGGGAGAAGGGATCGGCGGGAACCCATAACGGCATGAAGTCTGTTATCAAGTTCTTAGGTACTCAGGAGTTCCCCAGAGTTCGTATAGGATCCGGCCCTGTACCTGAGAAGTGGAATCTGATAGACTATGTGCTCGCCGATATCCCCAAGGATTCAAGGGAGACGGTATATCATTCCTTTGAGGAAGCCGTGAAAGCAATAGAAGAACTTATCGGTGAAAATGGATAACGACATAAAGTCACTTCTTGAACTCATTAAGAATGACGAAGCACTCATCGCTTCATCAGACAGGTGTGCCCGCGAGGCCCGCCATCTTAATGTGTCCGGACTTTGTGAGCAGCAGAAGGGCTACCTGGTAGCAGCCCTCGCATATAAGAATTCAAAAAAGCCCGTAGTAGTATCTTCGGATACTGTAAGAGCGAAGGCTCTGGCTGAGTCCATGAAGCCTTTTGTCGACGGAGATATCCTTATAGTAGAGCCTTCCGAGATGAGTATCGTATCTGCCGTGGCAAGTTCAAGAGACGGCGAGAGCGAGAGAGTCGGAACGATCTCGAGACTTATAAGAGGCGACTACTCTTCGGCGATCATCTGTGCCGGCGCACTTGCCTCTAAGATGCAGAGCAGTAAGGAGTTCGAGAAGACTCTTATAAGCTTAAAGCTCGGCGACAGACAGGACCCCGTGGAGCTTACGGAGAAGCTTACCGATATCGGATACGAGAGAGTATCTTCCGTATCTGTCCCGGGAGAGTTCGCGGCAAGAGGAGACGTCGTGGACGTATTTTCTCCCGACGCTCATATGCCCATAAGGCTCAGTTTCTTTGACGATGAGATAGATCAGATCAAGTCATTTGATCCGGACAACCAGAGATCCACCGATTCCTTTAACAAGATAACTATCTGCAGAGCAAGAGAAGTTATCCTGGATAAGAAGGCAAGAGGACAGGCCGCAGATAAGATCTTAAAAGTAGCGGCGGAAGATATAAACAAGATGAATGCCGAGTCGGCAAAGGCGGCGGCAGAGCTTCTCTCGAGGACCGCTCATGCTGATTCCGATGCTGTAAGAGAAGGCATGAGGATCACGGGTATGGCAAGATGGTTAGGTGCCATCATAGATGAACCCTCCATGATCCTCGACTACATAAATAAGACGGAGAACATGCTCTTCGTAGATGAGATGAGCGAGGTTCGAGGAAGGATAGACGGATATACCGCAGACTATGTCTCCAGGTGCAGAAATTCCTTCGAATCGGGCACATGTCCTTCCTGCGCATTCTCTTCTTTATTCGAGATACCCGAGATAATGAGAAGGCTCGATAAGAGCTTTCAGATAACGGCTATAGCATGTCTTGCGACATCCGGGAACGGTCTTCCCGGAGGGATCACGTTAACTTCCGACGGACTTGCGGGAGAGAACTACAGAGGAAGAGATAAGGAACTTGCTCAAATGGTCAGAAAGAACGAGTCTTCCATGACAGTAAGATTCCTCTTAACGGGTTCTCAGAGAGTCGAAGGATTCCGTCTTCGAATGGTCGGAGAAGGAGTAAACGTCAAGATAATCCCCGCAGATCTTCCCGCCGGATTTATATATCCCGCGGCCAAGATGTGCCTTATCGGTGAGCAGGATGTATTCGGTGCCGAGAAGAAGATCTCCAGAAAGAAGAACGGCGCCAATAAGATCACATTCTTCGGCGATATCCAGCCCGGTGACTATGTCGTTCACGATGCTCACGGTATAGGTCGATACGAAGGTATCACCAATATGCGTATGGGTAAGTCCAACCAGGATTACCTTAAGATCTCTTACGCCAAGAATGCTACTATCTACCTTCCTATAGATAAGCTCGATAAGCTTCAGAAATACGTAGGTCCCAATAATAAGGAACCTAAGCTCTCATCCCTTGATTCAGGTGAGTGGAACAAGTCGGTAGAGAGAGCAAGGACTTCTATCAAGAAGGTGGCATTCGATCTTGTAAAGCTCTACGCGGCAAGAAGAGCCAGCAAGGGTTATTCCTGCACACCTGACGACGTATGGCAGAAGGAGTTCGAGGAGAATTTCCCCTATGTAGAGACTGACGATCAACTTCGTGCCATCGCAGATATAAAGAAAGATATGGAGAGCGACACTCCCATGGACAGGCTACTTTGCGGAGATGTCGGCTTCGGCAAGACTGAGGTCGCTTTCAGAGCGATATTCAAGTGCGTGACTAACGGCAAGCAGGCCTTTATGTTGGCTCCCACAACGCTTCTTGCGCAGCAGCATTTCGACAACTTCCTGGAGAGGCTCCACGGCTTCCCTATACGCGTTGTGCTCCTGTCGAGATTCGTTCAGCCTGCCGTCTTAAAGCAGAATATAAAGGATATAAAGGAAGGCAAGGCGGATGTCGTCATAGGAACTCACAGGATCTTATCAAAGGACGTGGTCCCTCACGACTTGGGACTTCTTGTCGTAGACGAGGAGCAGAGATTCGGCGTCAATCACAAAGAGCAGATAAAGGCTATGCGCAATAACATAGATGTTCTTACTTTGACGGCTACGCCTATCCCCAGAACGCTTCATATGTCCATGTCGGGCATAAGAGATATCTCCGTCCTGGATGAAGCTCCCATGAACCGCCGCCCCGTGCAGACATATGTTATGGGCTACGATGAGGAGATAATATCTCAGGCATGCCTTCGAGAGATCTCCAGAGGCGGCCAGATATTCTACCTTTATAACAAGACTGCGGATATCGACCAGAAGGCAGCGCAGCTCGAAAAGCTCATGCCGGGAGTTAAGGTCTTATACGCACACGGCAAGATGAGTGAGCATCAGATGGAGAGGATAATCGAATCTTTCATAGTAGGTGAAGCTGATATCCTCGTATGTACGACCATAATCGAGTCGGGTGTCGACATGCCTAACGTCAATACCATGATCGTAGAAGACAGTGACAGGTTCGGACTTGCACAGCTTTATCAGATCAAGGGAAGAGTCGGAAGATCCGACAGACAGGCTTATGCTTATATTACATATAACCCGGATAAGGAGATGAACTCCGATGCCAGAAAGCGCCTTATGGCCATACGTGAATTCACGGAGCTTGGTTCCGGCGTAAAGATCGCACTTCGTGACCTGGAGGTTCGAGGCGCGGGCAACCTCTTAGGCGCAGAGCAGCACGGACAGATGGATGTTATCGGATACGAGCTTTACTGCAGACTTCTTGACGAAGAGATAAAGCTTCTTAAAGACGGCGACAGTAACTTCGCTCTTCCGACTCTTACGGTCAATATGGAAGTCGACTTCGACTCCTATATTCCTGTATCCTACATAGAAGACGAAGAGTCCAGGATGGCTGCTTACAGACGTATCGGTTCCATCTCTGATCAGAAGGATTACGACGATTTCCTGGACGAAGTAACGGACCGTTACGGTGATCCGCCGAAGGAAGTTAATTTCCTTGCAGGTGCGGCTCTTATCCGTGCTCTTGCAGGTCAGGCGGGATTCGAGAGAGTATGCTTCAAGGACGCGGGCGTACTTATGTATTTTGCTTCCGACCGCAAGATGAACATGCCTGCGGTAGCTGCACTTATCGGTACTCCCGAATATGCGGGAAGGATCCTTGTATGTGCCCAGGGTAAGCCTTATCTTCACTATAAGCCCAGGACCAACAGACATGATAAGACGGTTGACGAATCGATCAGTCTTCTTAAGATCCTTATTGAGAATAAAAATGCAAAGAAGAAGGAATGACATTCTCTTTGTGATAGAATAAATAACTAATGATGCCTCCATAGTTTAATGGATAGAACAGCAGTTTCCGGTACTGCTGGTACGGGTTCGATTCCTGTTGGAGGTGCCAAGCGTTCATATCCCTATTCCACGTTCGGTCCTCGTAGCCTGAGGCTCCTGCGGAGGTAACGTGGAACAGGGATATTCACTTTTCTAAACGATCGGAACTAGCCGCAAGGTGTTTTCTCAGTTCTGCATAGTGTAGAACTTGCTGAGCAGAGGGGTATTCACTTAATGGAGCTTGTGTATTGCATAAGGAACGATGTTTTATGGGTAGGAAATGCTGTATAGCCGTTATGTTCCTTAATATCTTTCTGCTGTTCTACTCTTTCGGAATGCCGAAGGTCTATGAGAATAAGCATCATTTTACGGTTCATCTGATCGGACTTCATTTTGCAGGTGTCGTAAGATTGAATTCCGACGCTGTTATAGTCGACGCAGACGGCAACGAGTATACGTATGAAAGCGGTCGTGAACTGTCCGTTCATCATTACTCCGAAGAAGACGGGACTCCCTGGATATGGATCCCGAGCTCCTCGGATATTATGAACAGTGTCCCGTTAACGGATGCAGATTATGAAGACATCACTGCTGAGAAGAGAGCCTATATAGAGGCGGAGAATAAAAAGATAGATGAGGAGGGTCCCCATAAATACAGGGTCTATCGATTAAAGAACTTATTCTGGTTTGTGATCCCCGAACCTCAATACCTGGCCTGCTATATCGTGGGATTGCCCGCAGGGCTCCTGACCTTCTTTATTGAGAAGAAGAGATATAAAAAGGCCGTCAGTTCGGACAGACTGGTAAGATTCTTTGTGACGGATGTTATCATCGCGGTTGCGGTCCTTACGTTAACGGTCCTCTATCTTATGAATCCCATCACATGCAGATAATAAGCGGCATTCGTCTTATGCTCTGTATTAGTCTATAATCTTACAGAATAAGGATAAGGAGAAATTATAACAGATGGCTGCGACTTGTAAGAACTGCGGAGCAATGTTGACGTTCGACCCGGCTTCACAGATGCTCGTGTGCGAATACTGTAACGGCAGATTTAAGCCCGAAGAGATAGAGGCTGAGAGAAAATCTTATGTAGAACATCAGGAAGCGGTAGCCGCGAACGAAGTATACGGCACAGAGGATGAGAAGCTCCTGGACTGCTATGTATATACATGTAATCACTGCGGCGGTGAGATCATAATTAACGGTACAGAGGCTTCTACGAAGTGTATTTACTGCGGTAATTCAGCAGTGGTATTCAGCAGGATATCCAAGCAGAGAAGGCCTGACGTGATAATGCCTTTTGCGGTATCTAAGGATAAGGCCGTGCAGCTTATAAGAGGCAGGTTCAAGAAAGGCAGATTTATACCCGATGAGGTGAAGAACTTCAAAGCAGAGCATGTAAGGGGTATCTATATTCCGTATTGGATCGTCGATGCGAAGCATACGGATGCGGTGGTGATCAGGGGTTCAGTCGGTTCAGGTAAACACAAAAGGACCGTATATGCAGGAAGAGCAGGTTCCATGAATGTTCATGATCTTCCTCTTGATGCATCTACTCTCTTGTCAGATGAGAGCAGCACTCGTCTTGAGCCTTATGATCTTAAGGAGCTGAAGCCTTTCGACGAAGATTATCTTGCGGGGTTCTATTCCAATGTAACGGATATTACTTTCGGTGATATGAAGAAGGTCGTATGCACGAGAGCGAACAGCTTCTTCCGTGAGGCTGCTTGTGACGATGTTAAGGGCGTATCCGGTAAGAGTGTAGTAGCCTCCAAGCCCCATACGGCTATCAATTACGGCAACATGAAATATGCTATGCTTCCCGCGTGGTTTGTAACTTTTGATTATCAAGGGAAGCATAATACGGTTCTCGTGAACGGACAGACAGGTAAGATCGTGTGTGGTATCCCGTGGAATAAGAAGAAGTTTGTCGCTATGGTGGCGGGGATGAGTGTGGTACTTACCGCTTTGTTCTCATTCATCCTGAGATTTCTTTTGCCTGCCTTGCTTGAGAATTCCGATGATGACGACGGAGGCAATGTGATCTTATTCCTTATCGTATTATGCATTATCGCTGCCGCAGGCGGCCTTACCCAAATGAAACGTACGGTAAAGAGCATAGAGCTTACGCAGTCTAAGAACATATTCAATTTTGTTAAGAAGAGGCAGTGATATGGATATCTTATATTTTATAGGTGCATTGATACTGGGAACCGGCCTCGGGATAGGAACATCATTCTTCGTTTGCGCATCGATGCTTAAGAATTCCAATGACATGGGAGATTCTGTCGGTACGGCAAAAGAATATACCGACCCTGCAGTATTTACGGTAAAGGTCGACAGACTAAAGAGCGCAGAACGCGAGTGTTTCCATAATCTTAATGAGATCCCGCTTGCGCCTTTATACAAGGAGCCTTCTTTGGACGAAGAAGTACATAAGCTCGAGAAGAAGTAAGGATGGAAGACGGTGACTAAGAGAGTAATAGTCGAATCCTATAACAGTGCGTGGAAGAAGGATTTTGAAGATATAAGATCCGAGCTTATGGCTGTACTGGAAGGCAAGGTCATCAATATCGAGCATGTAGGAAGTACTTCCGTTGAAGGGCTGTCTGCCAAGCCCATAATCGACATCGATGTCGTTATCGAAGATGAGGATGCGTTCCCTGCAGTCAAGGCTGCAATGGAGAGTATAGGATATACTCACGAAGGTGATCTCGGGATAAAGGGAAGAGAAGCTTTCAAATACACAGGCAAGGAACACTTAAGGAAGCATCATTTATATGTATGCACCAAGGATGCAGATGAGCTTAAGCGCCATATATCATTCAGGGACTATCTTCGCTCGCACCCTGAAGCTGTAAGAGAATACGGCAGGATAAAGGAGGAAGGCGCCAAGCTCTATCCTCTTGATATCGATAGTTATATCGAGCACAAGGCACCTTTTATCGAAGATATATACAGAATGCTCGGCATGTAGCTAAGCACCATAAGTTGCAGCCCGGGAATTATCATAAAAGGAACTGATAAGACGGACTCCTGAACTCGCGTGACTAAGATCTCCTCTGTCCGATACATTTGATACTAATTGGCGATTCTCCACTGGTGTCTCCAGTAACGAGAAAACGGAGACAGTAGTGGAGAAATTTTGCCTGATATTGAAGGATTTTTCTCCACCCGGGTCTCCATTTTCAAAAAACGGAGACGTGAGCGGAGACCCCGAGCGATAAATACAGATACTATCCTGCTTAGCACATATATATTGTCTTATGATATCCTTTATGCAGAAGATCATCAGGGAGGTCGAAATGCTCACGGTACGACATGTAAGAGAAGAAGATAAGGACTTCTGGTATAGTCTTGATAAGCATCTTCCTGAAGATGAATTCGAGAAGAAGGTTCGTGATGCGCAGGGTTATATCCTGCTTGATGAATGTGACCCTGTAGGGATCTTAAGATATAACCTTTTCTGGGATAATACGCCCTTTTGTACGCTTCTTTATATCAGAGATGACCTGCATAAGAAAGGTTACGGGAAACATCTCATGAAGTACTGGGAAGACGAGATGAGAACTAAGGGATATAAGATGCTCCTTACATCTACTCAGGTGGATGAAGAGGCGCAGCATTTTTACAGGAAGCTGGGATACAAAGACTGCGGCGGACTTACTGTCGATTGTCCTGAGCTTGCTCAGCCAATGGAGATGTTCTTGAGTAAAGTGTTGTAATATAAGTACATCGGAATAAGAGATAAGGGAGGTAGATCCATGGGTGGAATCATACTCGGATGCGGAATATTATTTCTTGCAGGAGGCATTTTGCTTCTTATAGCATTTCTTGTCTTCGGCAAATATCTTACTCAGAAGAAAAAGTGCACGGCAACCGCGGAAGGCAAGGTCGTAGGATATACGATCGCTGCTTACAGTAAGCTTCTTCGTTACCCTATAGTCGAATTTGCGGCAGAAGACGGTAAGAAATACAGGATCAAGGGCCCCGAGTACAGGATTCATTCCGTATCGGGATCTTTGAACTTCAAGACCGGATATAAGATCGAAGAGAACGATGAGAAGCAGACAATACATGTAAGCAGGGGCGTTCTTTCCGAAGAATACCCGTATTCTTGCATGAGAAATCCCCTTGCGAGCAAATATCCTAAAGGCACGACTTTCCCCGTATTCTACGATCCTTCGCATCCGAAGAAGGGTTATGTCAAGCGTTACTGTGATAAGCGCTTTATGTTCTGGATACTATCAGGCACAGCGATCTTCTGTTTTATTATCGGTATTTTTATCTTCCTGATGTTTTATCTGTTCGGCTGAGAAGGGATAAGAAGCTGACTCGGAAGAACCGTTTTTCAGAGTTTTAAAAAAGGCATTTGACACAGATCGGATTCCGTGTGATAATTTAATTGTACACAAGTAAATTGAACGCAAGTGAATTACAAGGAGAGAACAGAAGATAATGAGCAACAAGGATTACGACCGACTTAAGCTTGATAATCAGGTATGCTTTCCGTTGTATGCCTGTTCCAAGGAGCTTGTAAGGCAGTACGGTCCGTATCTTAAGGCGCTCGATCTTACCTACACGCAGTACATCGTGATGATGGTACTGTGGGAGGACGAACAGATCTCCTCCAAGGAACTTGCAGGCAGGCTGCACCTTGATTACGGTACATTGACTCCGGTACTTAAGAAGCTCGAAGGACTCGGATATCTCACAAGAGAAAGATCGGATGAGGATGAGAGGATCTTAAGCATAGGACTTACCGACAAGGGCAGGAAGATCAAGGATAAAGCTGTGAAGATACCTTCGTGCATAGCCGACAATGTAGGGCTTACAAGAGAGGAATTCGAGACGCTTTACAGATTAACTTACAAGGCACTTTATAACATGGAGACATCAGCCAAAGGAGGAAAATGACCATGGCAAGCATCTACGATTTCAACGTTAAGGACAGAAAAGGTAATGAGGTAAGCCTCAAGGAGTATGAGGGCAAGGTATTGCTCATCGTAAATACAGCAACAGGATGCGGATTTACTCCTCACTATGAGCCTCTTGAGGCAATGTATAAGGATCTTAAGGATAAGGGATTCGAGATCCTCGATTTCCCCAGCAATCAGTTCGCAGATCAGGCTCCCGGATCAGACGATGAGATCCACGAGTTCTGCAAGATGAAGTTCGGTACTGAGTTCCCTCAGTTCTCCAAGATCGACGTTAACGGCGAGACAGCATCTCCCTTATTCTCTTATCTTGCTACGGAGAAGCCTTTCGAAGGGTTCGGCAAAGGTCTTAAGAATATAGCTCTTGAGAAGTTCTCCAACATGAATAACAAGAAGTTCGGAGATAAGGCTTATATCAAGTGGAACTTTACTAAGTTCCTTATCGACCGCGAAGGCAAGGTCATCTCAAGATTCGAGCCCACAGTCGATATGGCTGATGTAAGAGCAGCAGTAGAGGCATTGCTGTAATACACTAAGCTTAATGTAAAACAATACCCCCCGGTGTTATAATATTCATTGGAATATGAAGCATCGGGGGTAGTTTTATGAGTGATGTAAAGATGCATCTTTGTGATTCCTGCGGCGGACATCTTAAGGTAGATCTTGAGAAGCAGATATACACTTGTCCTTTCTGCGGAGTCACATATGATTACGAATACTTTAAGGAAGACGATATCCTGTCGAAGGCACAGACTTTCGAAGAAAGAGGCGAACTTGATGCTGCCTTGGATGCGTATAAGTTCTATCTTACGAAGGATCCTCATAACACCGGAGTGCTCAAGAAAGCAATGCTCTTTACGCATCATATCGCGGATATAAATGTGCTTCGAGATGTTAAGGTCATGGAAGGATTTACTTCAGACCCTTCTGAGACAAAGTGGGTAGTAGAGAGCAGCAATGAAGAGTCTAAGGAGTTCTTCGAGACAGAGCAGGAGATCTTCGAGAAAGCATACGAATACCATAACCTCGCAGAGGAACTCGAGCCCGTGGATACGGAAGTTAAGAAGCTTGAGGATAAGATACTTGAGATCGATGGTCTTATCGGCGGTCAGTTCTTAACTTACGAGAATAAAGATCTGGGTTTTTCGGATTATAAGGATCCCAGGAAAGTTGCCCAAAAGTGGCGTTTTGGGTATGTGATGAGTACGCTCTTTATGTCGCTTTTGGCGCTCGCGGCTACCCGCAGCTTCATAGGCGGTGCAGTCTTCGGTCTCATCACTGCAGGAGTCTGCGCGGTGATCCACTATGCTACCTTCGTTACGAGGATCAAGGAGATCGATAAGCTGGAAGCTCAGAAAGAACAAGTCAAATCAGAACTCTCTAAGAAGAGAGAAATAAGTAAAGAGATAGCAAGCCGCAAGAATGTGGCTTTACAGAATATAAGAAAGCTGATGATAAAGCTTAGTAAGCTTGAAGAGCAAGCTGTTGACTGATAACTGCCTTCAGTGGAGAAGTTCAGACAGAAGGACCGTGATATCGGGGCTTACCCTGAGATTTGTTGCCGAATTCTATAGCTTCCTTAGGACAGAGATTGATGCATCCCATGCAGTGAGTGCACTTATCTCCCCATACCGGAATATTATCCTTCATGGAGATATTTCCCAGGGGACAGACACGCGTGCACATAGAGCATCCTATGCATTTATCCGTTGCATAGAAATCCTTTGCGGTGATAAAGAACTTATCGTAGACGGGAAGGCTCACCTTGGCGATAAGATAGTGTGAGATCTTGCTCTTAGTCTCTTCAAAAGGTTCGGATAATCTTATGGCTTCAGCTGCCTTCTTGATCGTATCCGTCGCATCGCCGACAGTCTTTCTGTTCTCCCAGTCCGATCTCATAGGGAAGTACAGAAGATAGTTCTGGGGCATCGCTACTCCCATAGTACCCATGTATTTAAGATCCATATCTTCGCAGATCTTCCTGCAGAATCTGTCTGCGGCGCCTATACCGCCTGCATATGTCATGAAGAAATACGCCTTTGCGCCTATTTTAAACGTTGACTTTCTTATGAGCTTCTCGAAAGGCTCCGGCGGCGCCGATACGTATATGGGACACACGAATACGAGCGTATCTTCTTCTTCGAAAGTCATCGGTGTGTCTTTCTTAAGAGAAAGTGCCGAATCGTATATATCATCTCCCGTGATCTTCGCGATGTTTTCCGCCGCGAACTTGCTATTGCCTGTTCCCGTAAAGTAAATGACCATAGTATAATCCTCTATCTTTCTATTCCCTTCCTGCCCGCAGACGATTATATATTTATGCGCGTGTATAAATACGTGGAGATTGGTCTAAAAGTGCGGCAATTGAAGATGTTATAATCTCTTTGAAGGCCGATATAAGGAGGATCACAGATGGGACTTTTCAGAAGACTTCCGGGGATGCCCAGATATACATACAGTGAGAAGGAATCACTTGAGCTGGAAGAATATGTGACCAAGACTTTCGGTGAATTCAAATATGCGATACATGAGCTCATATCTCCTGATATACATCTTGATATCCTGGTCGTGGAACCGACAGAGGCAGAGCCTTTCTACAAGCTCGTTACCTGCGGTGCGGGAGCATATAAGATGCCGGTTCCGAGGGCGTACAGGAAGTATGCGAGCAGGTACGCGGAATATGTGATCAATATCCCGAAGGACTGGGATATAAGAAGCTCAGCTTCGGAGGATTACTGGCCCGTAAGAGTACTTAAGGAAGTCGGACGCATTCCGGTATCCTGCAGGACGTGGCTGGGATTCGGCCATACAACGCAGTCCGATGAGCAGGGAAGCGCTTATGCTCCCGATACTAAGCTCAACAGTGTCGTACTGGACTATGCACTTGATAAGGAGCCGGACAGAGCGAGCCTTCAGATGAGTTCGGGCAGGAAGATAGATTTCTACCAGGTGATCCCTCTTTATCCCGAAGAATTAAAGCTCAAGATGGATAATGACGCGGAGACGATCCTGAACAGACTTGATGAGGAGCTTGATGATTACAGGCTCATCTCTAAGGACAGAAAGAACGTGTGCATCTGACCCGTCAAAACAGTCGTCGATCACGGATAAGATGACGACTGTTATGACGATTTCTGCTCTTAGTGCTAATATAAGATCATGTTCCGAGTATTTGAGATGCATTATGTCAATAAGGATATCCTTGCAGCAGATATCGACTGCATCCCTTTTGACGAGCGGTTCATAGAAGACTATAAGACTTCCTATAACGAAGCATTCCATCCGATGAGAGAAGCGCTCGGGATCAGGCCCTATGACTGGTATTCCGACCTTGAAGATATAAGGCAATTGTCATCTGATATCTGGCTCCTGACAGAAGGAGACGAGCTCATAGGATCTGTCGCCTGCTACGGCAATGAAGTCGACGATCTTTTTGTCGGCAGTAAGTATAAGGGACAGGGCTACGGAAGAAAGCTCCTTTCCTGGGGGATGGATAAGATCAGGAAATCAGGATATAAAGATATAGTCCTTCATGTGGCACAGTGGAATGAGAATGCCTGTAAGCTCTATGAGTCCGCAGGCTTTGAGATAACGAAGACAGAGGAGATCGGATGATAAGAAAGCTTCAAGGTCTGAGCGAAGAAGAACTGCAGAAGATCCGTCTTCTTGTGGGTGAAGCTTTTGTCTCCAACGAGCTCTTCCATAACTGGGGTTCGGAGGAGGAAAGACGCGAAGATGTCCTTAAATATATGGCGGTCTACGTTGACTTTGCCTACGGTGCGGGTGAACTCTATGCCAACGAGGACATGACCGGCTTCATAGGCCTCGAGGACAGCAGGGAGAAGAAGATCGGACCTCAGATCAGGATGCTCTTTAAGCTCTTTACTGCTATCCCGTTCTATCGCATAAAGCAGCTGATGAAGTTCATCAACGTGATCGGTGAAGGCAATAAGCAATATTCGAAGAAACCCCATATAGATGTCCTCATGGTGTGCGTGGATAAGGCTCATCAGGGGAAGGGGATCGCAAGGGAGTTGGTGACTTTCGCAAAGGATATGTCAGACTCACGCGGCGTGCCTCTTCTTATCGATACCGACATGAAGTCGTATGCGCAGATGTATGAGCATATGGGATGTAAGATATATAACGAGATAAAGGCCGACAACGGCGTTACGAGATATAATCTTATCTATCAGTGAACGTTAATGACGACTATCTCCGGGTAGTCGTTTATTCGTATGGGGAAGGCGCTGTTGCCAAGACCGCGGCTTACTTCAAGCTGCATGCCGTCAATGTCGTAGACACCCTGATAGTAGGGCGGGAAGAAGCAGAACTCAGGGGAGAGGAGTGCACCTTTGCCCGGGAGTATTATCTGTCCGCCGTGGACGTGGCCCGTGAGAACAAGATCCGCTCCGAGTCTGCTGAAGAGCTCAGTGTATTTGGGATCATGTGCCAGGAGTATAACGGGCTTTGTGTCATCGAAAGGCTCGTATGCGCAAAAGTCCCCAAGGGAAGTCTCTGCCACCCCCGCAAGGATGTAATCTCCCATATCTGTATATGTGTCGTCGAGAAGTATTACTCCCATTTCTTCTATATCAGCAAGGAATCGGTCGAACTTCTCGCCGAAGATACGGACCTCGTGATTACCGGTGATGTAGTATACGGGACAGATCTCGGAGGCTCCTTTGAAGAAAGACTCCGCTATAGTGTAGGACGTATGGCTTGAATCAAGAACATCTCCCGTTACTACGATGATATCGGGCTCCTGTTCTCTTATCTTATCCAGGAGGACGGATTCATTGATACCGAAGATCTGATTATGAAGATCCGATATCTGAACTATCTTAATATCTTCTTTAAGGCCTAAGTCAACATCGTATTCCGTCACTACAAGATGGTAATTACCGTAGAGGATAAAGATGCAGCAGACTGTAAGGAGTACCGCAAGGAAAGGGATCAGCCTGAACTTGGCCTTCTTTGTCTTATGGTGCCAGATACGCATACCGGCAAGTGCACCTAAGCTTCCGCCTAATACCGCGAGGAATATGAGAAAACCTTCCGATATGCGCCACTTATTATTCTTTGCTTTGTATTTGTCTATGCCGTATGCCGCAAATGCAGCAGTGTTTATAAGTATAAGGTATATTACTAATATCATGGTAAAGATTATACTATATCGGCTCCTGTGTCGGACGCATCGTGTGACGGACAAAGGTTTCATAACAACAAAAATGTTTGATTGTAATAGAAACGCTCAAGGATTATAATCGCAGTCATGACACGCAAGAACTTTACAGGTTTTGATTTCTTTAGGAGCTTCGCATTCTTTTTTACGAATACGAGGTGCGGTTTCATTGCCTGAAGTTATTGAGTTTGACTAACGTATCAAGAGACTTCGCAGTGAGACCGCTGCGAAGTCTTTTTATTTGAAGAAAGGCAGGATCTTAAATGGTAACGATGGAGACAAGAGATGAGCTGGAAGCGATCGATCTTGAGATAAAGGAGCTGGTGGAGCGAAGGCTGAAGCTTACCACAAGGAACGATCTTATGATGAGCAAGAGTGAATCGGCTCTTGCAGGAAGAAAGTATGAGAGGGAGCTTTTGCATTCTCTGGCAAAGCAGGAGGACAATAACCTCGAGAACTGCGAAAGGATGATGTTCCAGACTCTCTTCAATGTTTCTCATTCCTACTGCTCATCTCAGAACGGAACGAGATCACACCTCTCGGAAGCGATAAAGACAGCATTGGAAAATACTCCTTCCGAATTTCCTAAGTCCGCTCTGGTGGCATGTCAGGGAGTGGAGGGTGCGTATTCACAGAAAGCTGCAGATAAGCTTTTCCTTAATGCCAACATAATGTACTTTCGAACATTCGACGGTGTCTTCAAGGCTGTAGAGAGCGGTCTTGTAAAGTACGGTGTCCTTCCCATAGAGAACAGTTCCTACGGTTCCGTTACCCAGGTCTATGACCTTATGAAGTCCCATCGCTTCAATATCGTAAGGTCCGTAAAGCTTCAGATAAGCCATAAGCTCCTTTCTAAGCCCGGAACCGATCCCAAGGCTATACGAGAGGTATTCTCTCACGAGCAGGCTATCGGTCAGTGCTCTCAGTTCTTCAAGGATAATAAGGATATAAAGGTCACTATCGTAGCCAATACGGCTATCGCGGCTCAGATGGTCGCAGATTCCGACAGGGATGACGTAGCTGCGATCTCCTCACAGGACTGCTGCGATCTCTACGGACTTCAGGTAATAAATGACCGCATTCAGAACAGTGACCATAACTATACAAGGTTCATATGTATCTCCAAGGACGCGGAGATATATCCCGGCGCATCCAAGATCTCCATGATGATGTCCATAGGACATACTCCCGGATCCCTGTCTGATACACTGGCGCGTTTTTCCGCACTGGGACTTAACCTCACCAAGATCGAATCAAGGCCTATTCTCGGCAGCGACTTCGAGTTCATGTTCTATCTGGACGTTGAAGCTTCCGTATATTCCGATGCAGTCATAACGCTCCTTTGTCAGCTGGACCAGGATCCTGCGGCATTCACGTTCCTGGGAAGCTATTCCGAGGTGTGATCCCCTATATATAATAATATTTTGACATCTTTTGATGTAATGATAAGATGTATTCATCTTGAGGGGGACTCATATGGATAAGGAATTAAATCCCAAGCTGAAGACGGCTATGACCATCTTCCTGCTGGTAGTGCTTGGTGCCGTCATAGGCTGGATATACGAGATGATCTTTTACAGGATCGACATGGGGCATTTTATCAGGAGAGGTCAGGGCGGTCCCTGGCTTCCCATCTACGGATTCGGAGCGCTCGGTCTGACACTTGCGACTTATAAGAAGAGACCCGGCCCCCTGATCGTATTTCTGATCACATGCGTCGGAGCGTTCATAATAGAGTTCGGCACGGGTTGGTTTCTATATAATTTCATGGACGGATTAAGGCTCTGGGACTATAACACGGAGATATGGAACTGGGGTAATATCGGCGGCTATGTCTGCGCGAGATCCATCCTGATATTCGGCATCTTCGGAGTCCTTTATGCCAAGTGGGCAATACCGGGATTCTTCGATTTGGCAGACCGCTTAAAGAAGAATACATTCCTTTGCATCGTTATTCCGCTCGCAGTCGTATTCTTCTCGGATATCCTGTACTCATATATCATGAAGCCTCTGTTCTTTAAGTAAGACACGGCTTTGACGGAAACTTTCCGTCTGCGAGTATTAAATAATCTAACTATAATGATAATTGATCCAACAGTTGATGTCGGATCTTTGGCATGCAAGGATCTTCCCGGACTATCATCCGAAAATATCCAACATTTTTAGTTGTGATTTTGATAATCAGATGATGTTAACAGATGTTAACCTTAGATTCGGGGACATCCTTTTAATCTGCTTAAGATCTTTTGGGGAGAGATATATTCGATGGATAAGAAGAGCATTGCGACGATACTGATTTTTGCCATGACGGTTTCCATTGCAGGGTGTACCTTAGGCCGCGACGATCGCGGAGATCTTAAGGAAAGTTCGGATGAAGTTCAGGTCGGGATCGTTCTTCCTACAAAGGATGAACCCAGATGGCTTCAGGATGAAGCCGCTTTTACTTCCATATTAAAGGATGCGGGATTTACTTCCGAAGTTCTATTCTCACAGGGCAGTTCCGCTACTGAACTTGCCAATGTGGAGTCTCTTGTCGAGAAGAATATAGATGTACTGGTCATATGCGCACAGGATGCGGCTGCCGCCGGAAGGGCGGTAGAGGCAGCGCACGAAGCAGATGTTGAAGTTATATGCTATGACAGGCTTATAACCGATACCGATGCCGTAGACTACTATGTGACATTCAACAGCTACGATGTAGGCGTACTGCAGGGACAGTACCTGATCGACGCCTACGAGGGGCAGACGGGAGTTCCTTTGTACCTCTACTGCGGTGCAACTACCGATAACAATGCATATATATTCTTCACGGGAGCCTGGAGCGTACTAAGCTCCGCCATAGCAGACGGTCAGTTCGTCCTTGCTAATTGCGATGCCATAGCGCCGTATGCGGGGCAGGATCTGGACGTCAACGAAGATCGCGAGATCCTCGCGGATGTATTGGGGACGATCACTACCAACTGGGATCTTAATACCGCCAAGTCACTTGCTTCGGCTAACCTTGTTACCAACGCTCACACTTTCAAGGGAGATTGCGCCATCTTGGCGCCTAATGACGGTACCGCCAGGGGCATAGCGGATGCATTCAGCGTCGATCCCGACATCACGTCCTTCGTGATAACCGGTCAGGACTGCGAGACGGATTCCCTGGGCTATATCTGCTCGGGAATGCAGAGCATGACAGTCTGGAAGAATACGACAGAACTTGCTTCGATGGCCTGCGATATGGTCAGCGATATATTATCCGGCAGGGAGCCTTCCACAACAGTTACATACGATAACGGCAACCTGGCTGTTCCCGCCAATGAGACGGCAGTGACCGTAATTACCATCGATAACATAAGCGAACCTGTCGATGCGGGATATGTGGATCCGGAGGATATCGAAGGATACGAAGAGATAGCAGAAGATTGTCATCATAATACGACCTTGTGATCCCCGATAGGACGATCGCAGAATGGATGTCGCGTGTGATCACTCACATGCGACATTCTTTTAGGCGTGAAAATGTGGTTTAATATGTAAAGAGAAATTATGAGAGGTTTGTGGAGGATCTTATGTATACCGTTATAGTCGCCGACGATGAAGAAGAGATCAGAAGAGCTCTGGTCAAGAAGATCGACTGGAACAGTATAGGGTTCGAGCTTATAGGTGAAGCATCTAACGGTGCGGAGGCACTGGAACTCACGGAGAAGCTGGGCCCGGATCTTCTTCTTACCGATATCATGATGCCCTTTATAGGCGGAATCGAACTTGCAAGGAAGGTAAGGGAGGTCCGTCCGTCTACACAGATCGCTTTCCTTACGGGATACGAAGTATTCGAATTCGCCAAGAAGGCCATCCAGTACAATATCGTCAGTTATCTCTTAAAGCCTATATCTGCTGAAGAGACCACTGCGGAACTTATAAAGATCAAGAAGATCATTGACGAGAAGTTCGAGCAGTTCAAGTCCACCGAGCAGGCTAAGGAGCATCTGGATACGCTGTCTTTTGCCATGCCTCTTCTTCTTGACGGCTATACTCACGCCAACGAGAAGGAGAATCGCGGCAACGTTATAAGCGAGGCGACAAAGCTGGGTCTTGTCACGGAAGATAATGATATGTCCTACTGCGTCCTTGTGATCAGCATGATCGACAAGGACGGGCTTAATATCACTTCAAAGTCTGCGGTCAATTCATTCGACATCATCTTCAAGAAGTATATGGATCACATAAGCTTCTTCACGGACGGCAGGGTAGTATCGCTTCTCTACGGATCGGGACGTACTCTTGATAAGTATCTGCATATCGCCGTAGAAGATATTTCCCAGAGCGTCGAAAGGATAATGAACTGCAACTGCTCCATAGGTGTCAGCAGAACGGGAAATAATATCTCGGGTCTTCACGAGCTTTATGTGGAGGCGATGAATGCGTTGTCTTATAACAGCGACGGCAACAGCAGCATAAGATACATCTCGGACGTTGAGAATGATTACTTCTCCGACATAGAGATGTTCGAGGATTTTGTGGCACAGGAGGAACGCTGCGTAAGAGGAGGTCTCGTACAGGAAGCGGGAGAGATCGCAGACAAGCTTTTCGGCGAGATAGAATCCGGCGGTAAGTATAAGCTCAGCGCTAACTTCATTGTTCCCAATATCACGTCATCTGTATATAAGATACTCTACTCGGTCGTAGACAAGGAGCATATCGATAAGCTCCAGGAGAAGTGTCCTCTTCAGATGACGGATCTGTACGGAAGTGTCTCCAACATAGGCTCGTATTGTAAAAGGCTCTGTACGGCGGCTGCTCAGCTCGTCGAGGAGCACTGTAAGAACACGGGATCCAGGCACTGTGAGCTCGCCAAGGAGATCATCAATAAGGAATTCTCCAACCCGGAGATATCGCTCGTCAGCATCAGCCGCGAGATCGCGGTAAGCCCTAACTACTTAAGTGCACTTATCCGTAAGGAGACGGGAAGCACCTTCATAGAGCTTCTTACAAAAAGAAGGATGCAGGAAGCAGTATCTCTTCTTAAATATCCAGCGCTGAAGGTAAAGGATGTCGCATTGAAGTGCGGCTACGAGGATCAGCACTATTTCAGCTACAGCTTCAAGAAGGAGACGGGATTATCTCCTATCCAGTATAAGAAGCAGCTGACTGAATCGGGAGAAGAGTGATCATGGGGAAGGGAGGCAAGCGCGCTTCTTTTTCCATGTCTGATGCGATGACGATAGTTGTAGTGGTCATCGTATCCTTCTCGGTCATCATTTCGCTGGTGGTATTTAATGCCGTATTCTCCCGCTCCATGCAGAGCAGTGCCATAACGACTTCGGAACAGTCCGTCGATCAGGTGGCGGTCACCATCAATAACTATACGGACGACATGCTCCAGATTATGGACAGACTCTATGTGAACAGCATCACGGATCCCTCTTCACAGGAGGAGCTTTTTGAGGATCTTATCGACATAAGATCAGACGTCGTCATGATAACTACCTACGATATCCACGGCAACAATACTGGCATCTGGTCCAGATACGATACCAAGGACCTTATCTATACCAATCTCTCGTATATATCCATATCGGACGAAGGCGCGGACGGCCTCGGTATATCAGCTCCTCACGTAGTATCGGTGCTTGATAACAACTATCCGTGGGTAGTCACCATCACGAGAAATACCACAGACGGCTCTTACAGTAATGCCGCCAAGATCGCCATAGACGTCAAGTTCTCCGGCATCGCCCGCTACATAGATGAAGTAGGTATCGGAAGTCACGGGTACTGCTTCATAATGGACGACGACGGCAATATCGTATATCACCCTCAGCAGCAGCTCATATATGCGGGCCTTAAGGATGAGAATGAAGAGATAAGGTATATGTCTGACGGATCTCACATGTCCGACGGAGTCATATATACTATAAAGACACTTAATAACAGTAACTGGAAGATCGTAGGTGTCACATACGAGGATGAGACGGTCAACACCAGAGTCAATTACATGATCACGGTATCGTTCCTTATATTGTTCACGGCCGTGATAGTATCCTTCTTGAGCGGAAGGCTTTTCTCGCATCTTTTTACCAAGCCCGTCAACAAACTCACGGACGCCATGAGAGACTTCGAGGAAGATGCTTCAGGCTTCGTATTTAAGCCTATAGCGGGTGCTATCGAGGTCAACAGGCTGTCGGATTCGTTCGAGCATCTGGTAATGAGGATCCAGCAGCTTATGGAGGAGGTCAAGGAAGAGGAGGATACCTTGCGCAAGACCGAGCTCAAGGCACTTCAGGCACAGATCAATCCCCACTTCCTGTACAACACATTGGATTCCATAACCTGGATGTGCGAGGAAGGCAAGAATTCGGAAGCAGTCATGATGGTCAATGCCCTGGCTAAGCTTTTCAGGATCAGCATAAGCCGAGGCGCGGAGCTTATCCCCATCGAGAAAGAGGTACAGCATGCTCAGTGCTATCTGCAGATCCAGAAGTTCAGATATCAGAATCATTTTGATTATGATATCAAGGTGGATAAGTCGTGTGAGAGCTTCCTTTGCAACAAGATCACATTGCAGCCCATAATAGAGAATGCACTTTATCACGGCCTTGATATGATCGACGAAGGACATATCGATATAAGGATCTATCCTGACGGTGAAGATATCATCCTGGAGGTGGAGGATAACGGCATCGGTATGAGCCGCGAGAAGATCGATGAGATCTTAAGGCACGATATTACCGACAGACACGGTATCGGCGTCAAGAACGTAGATGACAGGATAAAGATATACTTCGGAGACAGATACGGCATCACCATAACATCCGAGCCGGATGAAGGAACGTGCGTATCCATAAGGATCCCCAAGATAACGGAGGAGAATGTATATGAGAAATAGAAGAAGTTCTTTCTCCTGGGCTGTCTTTGCAGCCGTGGTATTGATCCTGCTGGCGATAACCTCGGGAATATTCATATTCATGAAGAAGAACAGGAACAAGGCGCTCTTTAATGCTGACCTCAACCGTGACTATGTTGCGGTCATAGGCAAGTCGGAGAGTTCCTCATTCTGGATAAGCGTGTCTTCCGGCGCCCGCGCGGCAGCGGCGGAATATAACCTTGACATGAGGTTCATGGCTCCTGACAGTGAGGAGGACTACGTATCTCAGAACAAGATGATCAGCGATGCGATAGCCGACGGCGCCAAGGCGATAATATTCTCTGCCATAGACTACAATGCCAATGCTTCTGCCATCAACAGGGCGATAGAGGCAGGTATACCGGTAGTCGTGATAGACAGCGACGTAAACAGTGCCGGAGTATCCTGCAGGATAATGACCGACAACTACGAAGCCGGCCGTATGGCAGGCCTTCGGGCTCTTGAGAATAACGACGGCAAGCTCGTTATCGGAGTGGTTAACTACGATATCAATTCGGCTAACGGTCAGGAGCGAGAGAGAGGTTTCTGCGATGTCATAAGAGAATCGGGAAGAGATTGCGACATATATACCATCAACTGTTCTTCTACTAAGGAGGATGCGTATGCAGGTACATGCCGCCTTCTGGAGGAGCATCCCGACATCAATACCATAGCAGCTTTAAATGAGCTGATGAGCCTGGGATCGGGATATGCCATCAGGGATCTGGGACTTGAGGAGGAAGTCGATATATATGCCTTTGACAGCAATGTCATCTCCGTCGGAATGCTGGAGACCGGAGAGATAGATGGCCTCGTGGTGCAAAATCCCTACTCTATGGGCTATTTGGGCGTGGAGACGGCATATCAGCTTATAAACGGAATACATCTGCCATCTGATCATATCGACACTACCACCACTTATGTAAACTATGCCAATATGTACGACATAGATATCCAGAGGATGATCTTCAGGTTCGACGAATAAGAGAATTAACAGAAGACATAATAAAAGAGCTCCCGACCGTGTAAAGTCGGGAGCTCTTGTCATCATCAGATAAGATATTACTTCTCGTGATCGTAAGGGTGGATGGTCTCGATAGTTCCGTCAGCTGCGATATTGAGCTTTGTGAACTTAACGCATCTCTTGTGGGAGCATCCGCCTGAGAGCTTAGCATCGTGATAGAAGAGATACCATTCGCCGTCGATCTCTACGATGGAGTGGTGAGTAGTCCAACCGATAACGGGCTCCATGATCCTTCCCTTATATGTGAAGGGACCTTCGGGCTTATCACTTTCTGCATAGCAGAGGTAGTGAGTAGTACCTGTGGAGTAGGAAAGGTAATACTTACCGCCGAACTTGTGCATCCAGGGACCTTCGAAGTAACGACGATCCTCATCCTTAGCTTTGAGAGGCTCACCGTTCTCGTCGAGGATTGTGATCATCTTAGGCTCTGTTACGAATGAATCCATTGTCTGGCTGAACTGAGCAAACATGGGTCCTAAGGCCTTCTCATCGCCTTCGGGTCTGTGCTCGTCGGGATTGAACTTGCCGGACTGCCACATCTCCAGCTGACCGCCCCAGAGACCGCCGTAGTAGCAGAAGATCTTGCCGTCATCGTCAAGAAGGACTGCTGGGTCGATGCTGTAGCTGCCCTGGATATAGTTCTCCTGAGGCTTGAAGGGACCTACGGGAGAATCAGACTCGGCAACGCCGATCCTGAAGATATCGTTCTTATCCTTAGCGGGGAATACAAGATAGTATTTGCCGTTTACTGCAACTGCATCGGGAGCCCAGAGCTGTCTGCTTACCCAGGGGATATCAGTCTCGCTGATAGCTACGCCGTTATCAACGCAGTCGCTGTCCAGGGAATCCATGGAGAGGATATGGTAATCCTTCATTACATACTGCTCTCCGTCGTCATCCTCGGGGATATCAAGGTCTTCGTCGTGTGAGGGGTAGATATAGATCTTGCCGTTAAATACGTGTGCAGAAGGGTCTGCGGTGTAGATGTTGGTGACAAGTTCTTTTCTTTCGTTCTTTTTCATGTTCACCTCTTAATAATAGAAACTATATACAGATATAGTATGATCAAGAAAATGGTATCACTTTGAAGGTCTTATTGTAAATAAGAGTTTTATGCCCATATCAGAGCAAAACGGCTCAGAAAGTCACATTATGATAAGGATTTGCTCCGTTTTTCAGATGTAAAACGGTTTTGCTGATGATATCATAGGAGAAAACTGCGCGCGAGGTAACTTATATGCCAGATATAAAAAGCGTCCTTAAGATGCTCATCATCAACCCCGGCTCTACTTCTACGAAGGTAAGCCTTTATGAGAACAAGACGAGCCTTTTTGAAGAGAATCTCTTCCACGATGCTCCCGTACTTTTGAAGTTCTCACACGTTAACGATCAGCTTGATTTCAGATATAACGTAATACTTGATATGTTAAAGGCTCACGATGTCGAGCCTTCTTCCATTGACATATTCATAGGAAGAGGCGGAAGCGCTTATTCCCAGCCCGGCGGAACTACCGTTATCGACGAGAAACTCTACGAGGATACGGTAGCAGGCGTAGGCGGGAGTGAACACCCCGCCAAGCTCGGCGTAATGCTCGCATGGAAGTTTGCAAAAGAGTACGGCAAGCCCGCTTATACTCTTAACCCCACTAATGTAGACGAGTACTGCGACTACGCACGCCTTACGGGAATCAAGGGTATCTACAGGATCTCCCACTCTCATGTTCTTAACCAGAAGGCTGTAGCAAGAGCTCATGCCAAGAAGATCGGTAAGAAGTACGAAGACTGCAACTTCATCGTGGCGCATATTGACGGAGGTATCACAGTAAGTGCACATGACCACGGTAAGATGGTAGACGGTAATATGGGTGCTGACGGTGAGGGAGCATTCACTCCCACAAGGATCGGAAGCGTTCCCGTATTGCAGCTCCTTGACTATATCGACGAGCATTCCGTAGAGGAAGTACGCCTTAAGTGCTCCAGAGCGGGCGGCTTCGTAAGCCTCTTCGGAACGGCTGATTCCGATAAGATCCACGCTCTTGTAGACGAGGGCGATAAGAAGGCGACACTTGTCTGGAAGACAATGATCTATCAGATCTGTAAGCAGATCGGTGAGATGAGCGCTGTCCTTTGCGGTAAGGTCGACGGCATCCTTCTTACGGGAGGCCTCCTCCGCTTTGCTGACGTAACCGAAGACATCACCATGAGATGCGGCTTCATAGCTCCCATAAGCGTATACCCGGGAGAGATGGAGCAGGACGCTCTCGCACATACCGTATACGATGCTATTCACGGCGAGCTCCCCATAAACACATATAAGGGTAAGCCAGTCTGGGACGGCTTCGAAGGATTAGACCTCTGATATAAGCGAAAGGCAGGACACTAACATGAGTTTGATCGATCTCGTAAAGATAAAGGCACGCGCCGACATCAAGAAGATAGTTCTCCCCGAAGGAGACGAGCCCCGTACGGTAAAGGCCGCAAGGATCCTTAAGGACGAGTCTTTATGCGAACCTGTCCTTCTCGGTAACAAAGAGGCTATTAAGGAAGTCGCTTCCGAGAACGGCGTTGATCTTACGGGAATAGAGACGATAGATCCGGTAAGCGCAGATAAGCTTCAGGCATACGCAGATCTTTTCTATGAGCTTCGAAAGGCAAAGGGCGTCACACCGGAAGCTGCTCTTGAGACAGTAAAGGATGTCATGTACTACGGCATCATGATGGTAAAGACGGGAGATGCCGACGGCCTTGTATCAGGTGCCGTTCACAGCACGGGTGATATGCTCCGTCCCGCTTTGCAGATAATAAAGACTGCTCCGGGCATCAAATGCGTATCCTCAAGCTTCCTTATGGATATGCCCGATAAGTCCTTCGGACATAACGGACTTCTCGTATATGCAGACTGCGTAGTAATGCCCTGTCCTACGGCTGAAGAGCTTGCACATATTGCCATCTCCGCCGCCAATACGGCTAAGAAGCTCTGCGGTATAGAAGAACCTAAGGTCGCTATGCTCTCATTTTCCACTAAGGGATCCGCTAAGCACGAGCTGGTATCCAAGGTTCAGCAGGCGGTAGATATCGCACATGAACTTGCTCCTGACCTTCTTCTTGACGGAGAGATGCAGTTCGATGCGGCTCTTATCCCCGAGATCGGCGAGTCCAAGGCTCCCGGATCCAAGGTTGCAGGCCATGCCAACGTATTCGTATTCCCCGATCTTCAGGCAGGTAATATCGGATATAAGATCACACAGCGCCTTGGTAAGTGCGAGGCAGTAGCAGTCCTTCAGGGACTTGATAAGCCCTGTAACGACCTCTCCAGAGGTTGCTCTGTAGAAGATATCGTTGCTACCGTGACCCTTACGGCAGTACAGGCTCAGTAAGTACACCTGCTTGTACATTTATTGCCTCGGATCCTGTACACGAGGATAGGAAAAAGCCGCAAAGTACATCATCGTGTACATGTTTTGAGCCGGATCATGTACAGTCAGGTGTACATGATCGTAAGATAAGGACAATGATATCGCCCCTGATCTTCAAGGTCAGGGGCGTTTCTTTGCCTTGTTATGTGATCTGTTATCAGAGCTTAAGTCTCATGAACACGTCTGCGTGCTCGTTATCGTTATATCTTGTGATCTCTTCGAATCCGAACTGCTTATAGATGGCGATGGCTGCTTCACTCTTGCTGGCGATACTGTCCAAGTAGAGCCAGTTATATCCGAAGGATCTTCCCTGGTCTATGGCAAATCTCATCATCTCTTTGCCGTAACCCTGTCCGTGATATTCCTTGAGGAGGTAGAAGCACTTGATCTCTCCGCAGTTCCTGTGGAGCACTTCCTTATATTTCTCGTCGAACTTAAGATCTCTTATGGCAATGGAGCCTATTATCTCCTGGTCGTCATCCATCATGACCCAGAAGTGTCTGAAGTTACCTGCGATATCAGTGAGGTATTCCTGTTCGCCCTCGGGATCGAATGCGCGACCGGATTCAGGGCGCACCTTGGCAAAAAATTCATTAAGCGGTTCTTGAAGAAAACTTACAAACCCAACAAGTCTCATAGAAGTAACCTCGCCTGTTTCATTCACATACTATTGTAACAGATAAATAGCGAAGTTGCCGTTTATCGGGCAAAATTTAATTCGATCCGAAGATCAGTTCCCGTGAGCGAGGCTTCTATACTGCCGCCGTTTCTCTCTATAAGCTCTTTTGCTATGGAGAAGCCGAGCCCCGTTGAGCCTTCGGCATCGTTTACCGTGTAGTACTTATCGAAGAGTTTGGAAACGGTAAGGGGAGTAAGGGAAGGGGCAGGATTCTCGAAGGTCACCTTAGCGTCAGATGTCAGTACTATCGTAAGGTCCCCTTCTGAATATTTAAGCGCATTGCCTATCATGTTCTCGAATATCCTGTTCGCATCCTTCCTGCTGCACCTTGCAAGAACAGCAGCTTCGGGCATCGTTATCTTCGGTTCGATCCCTTTCTTACCGAAGGATGCGTAGAAGGAGATGAGGCACTCCTCAAGGATCCTTCTGATATCCTGATCTTCAATATCCTCATGGGATACGGCGTCAGAGCGGTCGGAGGATGTGGTGTATTTGAAGAGCTCTTCCGTCAGGTCCGACAGGGCGTCCGTCCTGTTCTTTATCCTTGCAAGGTATTCTTTACGGAGTTCCTCGTCAGGCTCTTCCTCGATCATCTCGAGATATGACTTGATGGCCGTAAGAGGAGTTCGAAGGTCGTGGGAGATGCCGGTCACCGCATCCTTGACTGTCTGATTGCCCCCCTCGAACCTTACTTTCTCTTCGTTCAGGATCTTAAGTTCGCGGTTAAGTGCTTCTGCACATCTCCTGGCTTTGGGATCGGAGGTTGACAGAGTAACGGGAACTCCTGTCTTACCTGATACCTGATCCTTTATGTTTTCAGTCAGCTCGTCGTAGCCCTTCCGTAAGTAACGGATCTTAATAAGGGCAAGTATCAGTAAGATCGATAAAGCGATAATGACGATAAGCTGCATAACAAGATTATATCAGTTGAGCTCCCGCCTTCGGAATATCATAAGCCCCGCAGCATTAATACCAACTATCCAGATCAGGTTTGTAAAGCAGAAGAATATGTAAAGCCCGTCCTTCCACATCCTGTAGTGGGATACTACCAGTAAAAGTGACATCAGGAATCCGCAACCGGGATTGGCGTAAAGACCTGCTATCAATATCTTACGTGGTGTCCCTTCGATATGATTAGGGTTCGGTCTTCCGCGATATATCTCTTCGTCTAAGATCTCACCGTTTTCCGTGATCACGATGATATCGCAGAAGTTCTTGATGTCGAATGTGTAATTATTCTCGAACTTGCTGTCAGGATGTTGCTCAGTGTATTCTTTAAGCTTCGTATAATTGTAATCGCGTTCCGGTACCATAAGAGCCGTCATGGTAACTCCGACGGAACCTGTGAAGAATACTACCAGGACTCCTGCAACGGCTATAAGTGATACGACGGGCCTTTTTGAGACAAAAAGGATACCGAGTGATACGGATAACAGGACTATGTCCGCCATAAAAATATACAGTGCGTAGGTTCCTAAAAGCGGGAAGAATACGGGGATCTTCCAATGTTGAATGAGCATGGCCAACGACATTGCGACCAGGCTTAAGATATTGAAGACCGTCGTGACAGAAATACCGAAGATCAATGACGCCAGATAGACTCTCGTCTTGGAATGTCCTGAAGCTATAAGATTACGCAAGGCGCCTCCGGTGAACATCTTTCCCGTGAAGAGAATCGTAAAGAGGGGAGACATTATCGCAGGGAATACCAAGGCAAAGTCTAAGTATGAGATAAGATAATCTATCTTGGAATCGATATCTCTATCCAGATCGGAATGAAAGCTTTCAGCCTTCTCGTAAGTCACTTCTATAGTATCGGTCAACAGATAGTCGCTTGTAAGAAGATTCTTCGTTCCGATCGTTGAAGTGCTGATATTCGCAAATGATATGACGACTATAAGAGTGATGAAGATCCATAGCTCTATGGTCTTAACGGCCCTGAAGAAGAAACCGCTTATTATCTTTTTCATATCAGAAGATCTCCTTTCTCTTGAAGGCGGGAACACCTATGGCCGCACCTGCGATAAGAAGAACGATAGTGGTCTCTTTGTGGATCTTAAAGACGTGCTTTGTTATTTTGCCGTAGAAGGCATCCTGAGGTGTTCTGTCGCTTATGAAGATAAGTGCCTTCCTGGCATTGCCCGTGACGTACTTGGGGTTCTCCTGTACTTCGTATTCGTCAGTCTCTTCGTTATAGATCTTCTCTGTGTAGGGGATATCCAGTCGATCCTTGCATGCTCCGCCGATCAGTATGAACGAATAGAACATGGCAAGAGTAAGTACCAGTGAGAAGAATCTTATGCTGAAGTAAGTGTCTGCGAGCACGAAGAGGGATGCAAAGGCTGCCGTCCACAAAACAATGAGGATAAGAGCTTTTGTGTCAGGCGTCTTGAAGAGCCTTTCACCTTCTTTTCCCATAAGCTTAATGACGGTCTTTACCATAAGGATCTCGAGGGAAGATGCGATGACGGAAAAGACTACCGATACGATCCAGGAGCCTAAGAAGACATAATGCCTTTTTACTCCCACGGTGATCTTATTGCGCCAGCCGCCGTCCCCTCTTTCTCTGTCTACGAGAAGGTATATGAAGATCGCGCTTATGAGGATGCCGTGGACCAGGAATTCGCGCGGGTCGGTCTTGGATAATATAATGCTCTCATAAAAGAGGTTTTCCGACAGATAAGATGAGAGGACCACGAGACATCCCCAGACCATGGGCAGGAAGAGCAGGATCCATGTGCTCTTGCTCTTTGCCATCCTGTATAGGATTATGTGAAGCTGACTTATCATGACTGTTCCCCGCCGTTTCCCACGAGGTTCATGAAGTAAGCTTCAAGAGTCTCGTCATTCTCGATGACCTTTAATATCTCTACGTCCTCTTTGTCGGCTTCGTGTACCATGCGGGTGATGTTGATGTCACCGAAGACGTCGATGGAGCCGTCGGATGCGACCTCGTACTTAAATCCCGTATTATCCAGGACTCGGCACATGGCCTTGGTGTCGCTTACGATAAGGCGGGCTGCCTTTGTAGTCTTGCGCAGAAGGTCCTCTGCACTTAGTGTCTGAAGTATCCTGCCGTTGTCTATGAAGGCGTAGTCTGTGGCAAGCCTTGAGAGCTCGTCTAAGATATGGCTGGAGATGAGGATCGTAGTAGAACGTTCCTTATTTATCTTAAGGAGCATTTCGCGCATCTCGATTATTCCCTGGGGATCAAGGCCGTTTACGGGTTCGTCAAGCACTAATATATCCGGATTGCCGCACATTGCAAGGGCGACTCCCAGGCGCTGTCTCATACCGAGGGAGAACTTGCCTGCGTGCTTCTTGCCTGTGTCTTTTAAGGAGACGAGCTCAAGAAGCTCGGGGATGGTGTCGTAGGAAGTAAGTCCCAGATTGATGTACTGCAGCTTTAAGTTGTCGTATGCGGATAAGTTCTTGTAAAGACCCGGAGTCTCGACGAGAGCTCCCATCCTCCTTCTGACCTTAGTTATCTTCATGTCGGTATTCTTGACTCCGCTTAAGGTGTATGTGCCTGAAGTAGGGCTCTGAAGTCCTGTTACGACTCTCATGAGAGTGGTCTTGCCGGCGCCGTTCTTGCCTACGAGGCCGTAGATGGAACCCTTGGGTATCTTAAGGTCGATGTTGCTTAAGATGCGGTTCTTGCCGTAATTCTTGCAAAGTGATGATGTCTCCAGTACGTATTCCATAGTTGTCCCTCCATGCTTCAAGCATACAAGAAGGGCAGGGAAGGGTTAAGTTAAGAAAGAGGTAAGATTGGTAAGGATGAAGTTAAGCGTTTATCTTAAAGCCTATTCCCCAGACGGCTTCTATGGGGTCTTCGCCCCCTGCGCTCTTTATCTTCTTCCTTATGTTGCTCACATGTACCTTAAGGGAGGATTCGTCTATGCAGTCGGGGGTATCCTGCTCAATAAGGTCCAGTATCTGAGACTTGGAGACGACCCTTCCTTTATTGGTAAGAAGGATCTTTAATATGGCGTACTCTGTTCTTGTGAAACGCACTGCACAGGAGCATACGGATACCGTTCTGGAGTCCGTATCCATCTTGATGTCTCCTGCGGTAAGTACGGGAGTATTTTTGCGCTTGGCGGAGTTACTGAGAGCGACATTGACTCTGGCCTTGAGCTCTCTTATCTCGAAAGGCTTGGTTATGTAATCTACGCACCCCTTCTCAAAGAGCGTTAACTTGTCGTCGGTAGAAGACTTGGCGCTTACTGCGATGACGGGAGTGTTGTCGGTGACGTGGGATATGAGCTCTTCGCCGGTCATGCCCGGGAGCATCAGATCCATGAGGATAAGGTCGGGGTCGTCCTTTAACAGGAGGCGGCCTTCCGTTCCCGAATAGGCGCGCATGGTAGTATGACCTTCCTTGGTAAGTTCTCTTGAGAGGATATCGCCTATATCCTGATCGTCTTCAACTATAAGTATCTTAGCCATGTTTTTATGTTATTAGTATCGGAATTATAAGTCAATCGATGTTATACTTTAAGGTAGTAAGTATGGGCATTGAGGGGAAGAGATATGATAGATAAGTATAATGCTTTTATTTCATACAGGCACGCTGATCTTGATTCGAAGATAGCGGCACATGTTCAGAAGTCACTTGAGAGATTCCATATCCCGGATAAGATAAGGAAGTCTACGGGTAAGAAGAGGATAGAGCGCATCTTCAGGGATAAGGATGAACTGCCCATAACGAGCGATCTTACCGAGACTATCTCCAACGCTCTGGAGGATTCCGACTATCTGATCGTTATATGTTCCGAGAATACAAAGGAGTCTTTCTGGGTAACAAGAGAAATCGATTATTTCCTTAAGACACACTCCAAGGATCAGGTCCTTACGGTCCTTGCAGGCGGTGAGCCCCAGGATGTCATCCCCAAGGTCCTCCTTACAAGAGAAAGGAAGTTTACTGACGAGAACGGTATCGAGCATACGGTCGAAGCACCGCTGGAACCTTTATCCTGCGATTATCGTCTTCCCATGGGTAAGGCTGACAAGGAGGAGCTTCCGAGGCTTGCATCTGCGATAATAGGATGCTCGTACGACGAGCTCATGAACAGGAGAAGAGCGTACCGCATAAGGCGTGCCGCCCTTCTTGCAACTCTTGTATTCTCTCTCATGCTGGCATTCGGTATGTACTGGTACAATACCAGCCGTAAGATAGAACAGAGTCTTCAGCAGGCTATGCAGAGAAGATCGCAGCTTCTGGCCAACGAGTCCAGGAGACTTTATCAGGAAGGCGACAGGATCGAAGCGCTTCATCTTGCTCTTGCTTCCGTACCTGAAGGATATCCCGATTCCGCCATGACTCCTGAGACCATGCGCGCTCTTGCTGATTCTACGGGTGCTTATGATACCCTTGAGGGCATCGGTGTAGATCATATGTGGAATTACTATATGCCGGGCTGCATAAAGGACTACTGCCTGAATGAGGAGGGCGACAGGCTGGCAGGATTGGACAATGCCAACAATATCTGTGTGTGGGATACAGGATCTCATGAACTCATCATGACGATCCCGCCTTCCGATATGAGCAGCAGCGGAATTGCTTTTATCGACGATGATAAGCTCCTTGTAAGTAAGTATGATGAGACGGTGGCATATGACGTCAACGACGGGGAAGAGATCTGGCGTTTTGAGGTCGACGGATGCGGTTTTTCTTCAGCTCCGGTGACGCTCGTAGGCGATTCGAGTTGTGCGGTCGCCGTCAATAACGACACCGTGTATATCCTGAATGTGGAGGACGGCAGCGTTGAGGCTTCATATGAATATAAGGACGGCTATTCCGCATTAAATGTTTGCGCAAATGAAGAGGGGACAATACTTGCGTTGATCGGAGCAGAGCTGGGTCAGAATTCTGCCCTCTGCTACTCAGTCTGTGTCATCGATCTTACAAGCGGCGAGATATCCTATACGGAACCGACGGAAAATCTCATAACGAAGTTGTTGTTCCTGTCTGACGGAGATCTTTGTTATTCCGAGTATACGGAATATCATTCAACATACGGTGTAACTCAGCTGGATCTGTATTACGAGAACAGCGTGAGCATTAAGAAGGTCAACGTTACGGACATGTCTGTTGTGTGGGAGAGCTCATTTGTCTATCTCGGGATCGGATCCGATCTGACCCTTACGGAAATGGGGGCAGGCGGAGGTGTATGCTGCAGTTCGGATACTCTGTGCAATATCTATGATCTCGAGACGGGTGAAGCATCCCGTACCTTCGATCTGGATGATTATATAGTAGACGTCAGCGACAGGGATTCCGACGGCAATCCCTTGTTGATCACAAGGGGCGGCAAGCTCGTATTCCCGTTGTCTTTTGACAACAATAACGTTGCTGTGTATGACCCTCTGGTCGAAGATATAGTTGAAGCCAAGGTGAATAACGGCGTCTATCTGGTGAAGGAACTCGCCGATTGCATAATGTATTACGACACAAGGGCATGTAATGATGATATCGATCTTACGGAAGATATGGTATCGCTAAGCAACACCGGCGCTTCGTCTTGCATGGGCGACGGAAAGATGGTCATATTCGATTCCTCATATATGCGAGGAACTTTCATCGAGGTAATAGACACAGTCGATAATTCTTTGCTCGGCGAAGTGCAGATAGCTGACACCGACGATACTGATACGTTCGCCTTTGCGGGGATCCGTGAGAATAAGGCTTACGTAACGAGGAACGCCTTTACGAGCTTGTCTCTGATCGTCATCGATCTTGATTCTCTGGATACGGATGAGATCTTTATATCCGATGACGGGTTCTTTACTAATGACAAGGCGGAGATCTCAGGAGATTATATCTGTTTCTATTCACACAGAAATAACGAGTGTCAGGTCGTAATGTATGATCTTGCCAATGACAGCTGTGAGACATTCTCTACCGGTGCAAACATCGATGACGGTGCTGTCCCCGTTCGCCCTGCCGTCTATCTTCCGGGACCAGATATGATCTATGCAACGTTTGACTCATACGAAGTCATTATCGATGTTAAGACTGAAGATCTGATCATTCCCGAGCTTCCTGACCGATGGGCAGGTATGAAGAATATTGCGTATGACAGTGCATCCGATTCGATCCTTATTACGGATAATAATACGCTGATAAGTATCAATAAGGACGGAACAGAACAACGCTCTCTGTCTACCGGAGGAAGGCAGATATGCTATATGGAAAGCCTTAAGATCAACGGTGAGGACCTGATACTTGTCGTATTCAGCGACGGCACTCTTGTACGACTTGATTCGGAATTCAATCAGATCGGTACAACGGATATCTCCAATTACGTCAATCCTTACGGCATCAGTGTGAATTTGTTATACGACGAAGAAGAGGGATTGATATTCATCCAGAGCAGCAAGCTGACGATGGTCATAGAGACTGATTCCTGGTATGAGATCATGGCGGTAGAGAATTCCTGGGGTTATGACAGCGTATCAGACGGTTTCTTCGTCAGTTACTACAATGAAGAAGACGGTAATGAGATCGTCGGATTCATCAGGAGGTACACAGGCGAAGAACTCATCGAGATGGGATATGAGTACTTAAACGGCGCGGAATTACCCGAATCCCATCGTGCGGGATACGGTATCTGATCAGCGCTTCCAGGGTCTGTAGAGTCTGGAGAAGAGATCCTTGCTGATGATATAGATATCATGCTCGTCATCGTCTCTTCTGGCGATATAATCGCCGGGAACTCCGGAATAATACTTCTCCTTATCCCATGCCGTGAAGAGCTTGACGTATTCCGTCAGCGGCTTGGCGTAGATCTTGCTTATGCTCTTGGCTACGACTGCGTGAGCATACTCAGGTACGCTCCTCTTCTCACCCGTAAGAGTATTCTTGATGGTGGGTATGTACTCGAACTCGTGTTCGTAACTCTTTCCGAAATCTATATAGCTCTTCCTGAGCTTCTCTTCCGTTATGGGATATATCTCGCCTTCGATACCGATCATGAGGTAGGTATCGTTCTTAATGGTGGTGTTGATATCGCCCTCCATGGTACGTATCTCTACCGTGGTCCCTACCGGGAATATGTTGCTTAACTTTACGGTACCGACCTGCAGCGGGAGCTTTTCGTACGGCTTGAGACCGCCTTTCAGAGTTGTCTGCTCCGCATAGATTATCTTATACATCTCGTAATAAGACTTAAGTCTCTCGTAAATGACTTCCTTCGCGGGTTTGTCGAGCTTCTCGGGGCGGATCGTACCGCCTGCCTTGAACAGATGTCCGCCGCCGCCGCCGATGCCGTCGGTAAGAAATGCCGCCAGCTCGTCCGCGTGAACTTCTTTGGTGCAGCTCCTTATGGAGATCTTGATCTCATAGGGGCTTTCAAAATAAGCGAGACATACATTTACTTTCTCCGCTTCCAGCACGAAGTCCGCTATCACGCCCAGGATGCTGGGATCGCACTCTTCGGCTTCTACTATAAGGCATGCGTATTCCTGGAGATAGTTATAGCCGAGGATCGCCTTGCCGGTGATCTCAAGTTCGTCAAGGGAGATATTGGAGTTGCTCATCTCTCTTATAAGGCTCTTGTCTGCCCTTAAGGCATCGATCATATCTCTGTCTAAGGGGTGGCTTATCTCGGTAAGCTTATTTGTATCCGTGAAAAGTCCGTAGTAGAGGGCGGTAGGGAGAAGATCGTCCGTATTGACGTCTATCCCCTCGGCTCTTATCATATCCCAGACAATGGTGGAACAGCTTCCCAGATTGCTTCTTATCTCCGAGAAGGGAGGCTTCGGACCTGTTACCTGATGGTGGTCTATGACGACAGTCCTGCCTGCGTCGATCGCGGAGATATTCTTCTGTCCCGGCTGGCAGTCCACTGCTATAAGAAGCTCGGGCCTGTCCTCGAACTCGGGTTCGTATCTGACGGGGATATTAAGCTCGGAGATCATGATGAGCAGGTTGCTCTTGGTGATCTTCCTGGAGCCTCTGTATATAAATCTCGGAGATTTGCCTTTGGATGTCAGGTACCAGTAGACGGCATAACCTGATGCCAGTGCATCCGCGTCGGGATTGTCATGGCACTGTATAACAATATCGTCGTATCCTAATAAGTCTTCGAGTCTCATCGTAAGTTCCCCCGGTATCCGTAGAATCAATATTATTTTATCACTTGGGAGCGGACGGTTGTATAATCAAATAAAGGGAGGGGAAGATATGAAGAAGATCTTGTATTATGCGGGGCAGTTCATGCTCTGGTTCCTGTTCTGGTTCTTTATAAGGTTCTGGTACCTGTCGGTATTATCCTTGGTGCTGATCCTGACAGGCCTCGTATGGCATCCGTGCTTTTGGGCAGGTATCGTACTTGCCTGTATCACGGCACTTGCAGCCGTCGTAAGGTCTTTCTTAAAGCTTGTAGAACTCGGGCTTTTTGCCGCCGCAGGAGCCGGAGTTGGTGCCGTCTCTTCCAGGATGAATGCCTATAACGATAAGGATATGGACCCTAGAAGGTCCCTTTGAGGGCATGGCCGATTATGGTATCATCAGATGGAAAGTTCCGATCCGGAGGGTGAACAGATGAATAAGCTTTCGATCGTTATCCCGACATTTAACGAGAAAGATAATATCAGGTCTCTTGTGAAGAGGATCGACGATGCTCTTGCATCCGTCAATCACGAGATCCTGTTCGTTGACGATTCAAGGGACGAGACTCCCATGGTGCTGGAAGAGGTATCCAAGGAGAATCCCCGCGTCAAGTATATACACAGAGAGAATGAGAAGGGGTTGGCAACGGCCGTCCTTATGGGTTTCAGGGCTGCAGACGGAGATTATCTTGCCTGCATGGATGCGGATCTTCAGCATCCCCCGGAGATATTGCTCCCCATGTATGTGGCGCTTACAAAGGGTGCTGATATGTGTATCCCTTCAAGACTGATCCCGGGCGGAAGTGACGGCGGACTTAACTGGTACAGAAAGTTCATATCGGGAAGTGCGAGAAATATAGGTAAGATGCTGCTTCCCTGCTTAAGACCGATCTCCGATCCTACCAGCGGCCTTTTCATGTTCAGGAAGGATATAATAGACGAAGCCGATATGAGGCCCGTAGGCTGGAAGATAATGATCGAAGTCCTGGCTACTTCACACTTCTCTTCCGTGACTGAGATCCCGTATACATTCTGCGAAAGGCAAAGCGGTGAGTCCAAGATAGATAAGGATGCGACGGTTCAGTATCTTCAGCAGTGCATGGACCTTCGAAAGAGATATATAAGGAACAAGATCACGGTCACCAAGTGGACAACAGAACAGACTGATTCTTATGTTAAGGAATTTGTATCAGAGAAGTAAAAGAGCTTATAAATACAACGATCCCCGCCGCAGATGAAGCGACGGGGATCTTCTTTGTCCTGTTATATATGGTCGGATGTCAGGCGTTCGCCGTCTTATCCTTGGAGATCTTAGGGAAGAATATTGTGATAAGAGTTCCGATCAGAAGTACGATAGTTACGGCAAGGCCGCCCTCGAGGCCGAAGTCACCGCCGTTTATTATCTCCTTGGAAGGTTCGAAGACCGTATCGAGGAGCCTGGGGCCCGTGAAGCCGCCGCTTACAAGGATGCCGTAGATATTGCCCTGAGCGAAGTTCCAGATGCTGTGGATGGCGCTCACGAGCCAGATGTTTCCTGTCCTTAAGAAGACTACGCCGGCGAAGATGCCGAAGAGTGTCAGGTTGATGAATGCGAGTACAGTAAGGCCGTTATTGCCCAGATGGATGCAGGCAAATGCAAGGGAGCTTAAGAGTACTGCCACGGGAACGGGAAGCTTTCTTGTCATGGATACGAGAAGATATCCTCTGCACATGATCTCTTCCGACATGCCCTGGAAGAACCAGCCGACTATGAATGCCAGGTACAAAGGAACGTTGATCCCGTCACGGTTAACGCTTATGGAAGCAGCTCCCGTTACTACAGCGATACCTACACCTGCGGAGAAGATGACAAGACCTGCGGCAAGCCCCATCAGGTACTGGGAGAAGATACCTTTCTTCGTGTATCCCAACGTGACCAACTTGCGCTTCTGATATACGATGCAAAAGAGTGTTATCAATATGGTGTGCAGTACCCTGGCGCTCAAGTCGATGGGAATGAACCATTCCTGCGATGAGATCTCCAAAAGCGTAAGGGAAGATCCCGTAAAGCCCTGGTAGAGCCCTGCAAGCAGGCCCAATACCATGCCAAGGGCGATGAGACACCCGTAATATATTGGTATGAACAGCAGACACTCGAAGAGTGCCACCAGTATCTTGTTATCTGTCTTGATAAGGTGAAAAGTTCCCTTAGCCTTGAGTACGGCTTCGGGCGTTCTGATATTGTTTGTCATAAGTTATCCCCCCCGGAAATGTTTTGTTCCTACGCAGCTATAGTAGCTTTCAAAGGTTAATCAATAATGCGGATTTTGTTAAAGAAAAGGTTAATTATGAGGATTTTGGTTATTTTTGTTAATGTTTCTTAATTTAATGTTGATACCATTTCTGATATTATCTACACGTGTTTTTGCGCACAAAGACTATCTTAAGTAATTAATTAAAGAAGAGAGAGATCATATGAAGACCAGCTTTTCAACATTGGCATGCCCCGACTTCTCGTGGCAGGACATCTATTCGATGGCTAAGGATTTCGGCTTTGACGGAATCGAGATCAGAGGACTTGGCGAGGATATCTTCTCCGTTAAGGCTCCCCCTTTCAGAGATGAGAATATCGACGGAACAGTTGCTAAGCTAAGAAAGCTCGGACTTGAGATCTCATGTCTTTCCTCCGGCGAGCCCGTATACGATCCCGCGACGACAGACAAGGCCATCGAGGAGATAACGGCTTATGCAAAGCTTGCAAACAAAGTAGGAGCAAGCTTCATTCGTGTACTCGGTGACCGTGATCCCGCTCCTTCTCGTGAGATCGACGATAATGTCGTTATCGAGACCATGAAGAAGCTCGTTCCCGTAGCAGAGGAATATAACGTAACACTCCTCCTTGAGACGAACGGTGTATATTGCGATACTTTAAGGCTCAAGAAGGTCATCGATGCGATAGGAAGCCGTAAGGTAGCTGCCCTTTGGGATATGCACCATCCTTACCGCTTCATGAACGAGGATCCCGAAGTTACAGTCAAGAACTTAGGCGAGCTTATCAAGTACACACACGTTAAGGACTCCGTAATGGAGGGTGACAAGGTAGCTTACAAGCTCATGGGTACGGGTGACCTTCCCATCAAGGCTATGTTCGCTGCACTTGATTCCATCAACTATCAGGGCTATATCACATTGGAGTGGGTATACAGATGGTCCAAGGACCTCTTCGATGCAGGTATCGTAGTACCTCACTTCGCAGGATTCATGGAGCAGTACAAGCCCCATAAGAAGAATGAGCTTCAGGTGGATAAGAGAGGCACGGGTTACTATCCCTGGCCTAAGGAGACACTGGTGGATTACACATTCCCCGATGTACTCGATAAGATCTGCGAGCTCTTCCCCAATCAGTATGCTTTCCGTTATACGGAGCTTGACTATACAAGAACATATACGGAGTTCAGGGACGACGTAGACAACCTCGCTCGCGCATTCCTTGCAATGGGATGTAAGAAGGGCGATCACATCGCTATCTGGGCAACAAACGTACCCCAGTGGTACCTTACATTCTGGGCTGCGACCAAGATCGGCTGCGTACTCGTAACCGTCAATACGGCTTACAAGATCCACGAGATCGAGTATCTCCTTCGTCAGTCCGATACGAATACTCTCGTAATGATCGATAAGTTCAAGGATTCCGACTATATCCAGATCATGAACGAGATCTGTCCTGAGCTTAAGGACAGTAAGCCCGGCGAGCTTAAGGCTGCAAGACTTCCTTACCTGAAGAATATCATTACATGCGAATCCCGCGTTGACGGATGCTTCCACTGGGACGATCTTCCTTCGCTTGCCGAGACAGTCCCTTATTCCGAAGTAGAGAAGATCCGCCGTACGGTAGATAAGCACGATGTCTGCAACATGCAGTACACATCAGGTACGACGGGATTCCCCAAGGGCGTTATGCTCACACACTATAATGTAGTCAATAACGGTAAGGCCATCGGTGACTGCATGGATCTTTCCACTAACGACAGGATGATGATCCAGGTTCCCATGTTCCACTGCTTCGGTATGGTACTTGCAATGACAGCTTCCGTTACTCACGGTGTTACCATGTCCCCCATCACGGCATTCTCACCTCGTAAGGGACTTCACTGCATCAACCAGGAGAAGATCACATGCTTCCACGGTGTTCCTACCATGTTCATCGCAATGCTCGGACATGAGAACTTCCCCAAGACAGACTTCTCTCACATGAGAACGGGAATCATGGCAGGATCACCTTGCCCCATCAAGACGATGGAAGAGGTTATCGAGAAGATGCATATGCCCGAGATTGTTATCACTTACGGTCAGACAGAGGCATCTCCCGCTACTACCATGAGTAAGACGACAGATACTATCGAGCAGAGAGTTAATACCGTAGGACCTTCTATCTTCGGTGTTGAGACCAAGATCGTTGATCCCGAGACAGGTGAGGAGTGCCCAGACGGAGTTCCCGGTGAGTTCTGTGCTCGCGGATATAACATCATGAAGGGCTACTACAAGATGCCCGAGGCAACTGCCGCAGCTATCGACGAGGACGGCTGGCTCCACTCCGGTGACCTTGCTCTTCGTCGCCCAGAGGACGGATATTACAAGATCACGGGCCGTATCAAGGACATGATCATCAGAGGCGGTGAGAATATCTACCCCAAGGAGATCGAGGACTTCCTTTATACACATCCTAAGATCAAGGATGTTCAGGTAATAGGTGTACCTGATGCCGACTACGGTGAGGAGATCCTCGCAGCTGTAGTACTTAAGGACGGCGAGGAAGCTACCGAAGATGAGATCAAGGACTACGTAAGGACTCATATGGCTAAGCATAAGATCCCCAGATATGTAGACTTCGTAGACGGCTTCCCCATGAATGCCGCAGGTAAGATCTTAAAGTACAAGATGCGTCAGGAAGCTACAGATCGTCATAACCTTGGCGATGCAAGCAAGATCGTAACAGCCTAATGGTTAATTTCAAGACCTCTCCGTCACGGAGAGGTCTTGTTTTATCTTTTCCAAAGTCGATGATGTGGCTTTGTGATATAATCACTCCATCAAAGGATCGATGTATTTCGGAAGAAAGTAACCGGGATCATACGTTTTTATCGAGAGGGAAGTATTTGTGAATGTAGATTGGTTGGAGAAGGAGCAAACTGTTCAGCTGAGGGCGATCCTTTGCCTCTTGGTAGTATTTGCACACAGCAATAACAGTATTGCCTATGCATTCGGTCCTGTTGCAGTTTCCGTTTTCTTTCTTCTCAGCGGATATTCACTGGTGTTTACTACCTGGAATAAGAAGTTGACCGCAAAATATGTTGTAAGGAAATTCACGAATCTGTTGATACCGTATTTTATGGTAGAGATACTCTACAGGATCCTTTATTACTTTTATGATACGGTAAAGCACTACAACACCTGGGAAGGAACGATCAACGGATATCTTCATTTTTCTCCTCCCGTATTTGCGGGCTGGTATCTTGAAGTACTTGTCGTCCTGTTAGTCCTTTATTTTGTTGCTTACAAAATAGCAAAAGGGAACTCGCGGAATCTGATGCTCGCATTGGCGGGACTTTATATCGGCTTCACACTGTATAACATTTTTTACACTAAGTGCTTTGAAGCTATTGTAATACCGCACTTCTTTGTTTTGGGAGTCGGGCTGTATTTTGTAAAAGACAAAGTGGAGAAGTTTTATGTGAAGAATCATTGGGTCAATTATGTTCTTCTTTTGTGCCCGATCATATCGTTTCTCATTTTATACTTTTTCTATTCATCTGAGGGAACAAGCAAACAGATAGCTTCTGCTGTTTTCTTTAATCTTGCACCGGCCTTTCTCATATATCTTATACTGCATGTAAAACTGAATAATAAGTTTCTTGCTTTTATTGCCAAGTACAGTCTTTGGATATATCTGGTCCATGTAGGATTTCAGTACATACTTATGAATGTTATCGGTATGTGGGGTATCAAAGTACGCTGGATCAGCGTCACCTTCTTTATTGCTACCCTTATCCTGTCGATCTTCTTGTCTATTCCGTTGGAATTCATCTTTAGAAAGATAAACAAATTGCTTGGATTTCAAAAATGACAATTGTCATTGCCGATAAGTGATGCACCTCACTTAAATCCTTAAGCCGTAAGAAGGATAATAACGGCATAAGGATAAAGGAGGGCATGACAGATGTCTGAGATCTTAAAAGTTACGGGTCTTGTTAAGAGATACAAGGAATTAATAGCACTTGATAATGTAAGTCTGAGCGTTAAGGAAGGAGAGATCTTCGGCCTTTTGGGACCTAACGGTTCCGGTAAGTCCACGACGATCAACTGCATCCTCTCGCTCCTTGAATTCGATAAGGGTGAGATATCCGTATTCGGTAAGAAGATGACGCCTAAGTCATACGACCTTAAGAAGGATATCGGAGTAGTTCCTCAGGAAGTCGCAGTATATGACACCTTGAATGTATACGAGAATATCGATTTCTTCTGCGGACTTTATATCAAGGATAAGGCTACAAGAAAGCAGTATGTTCAGGAAGCTATAGACTTCGTGGCGCTTAACGATTTTGTTAAGTTCAGGCCCAAGAAGCTTTCCGGAGGATTGAAGAGAAGACTTAATATCGCCTGCGGGATCGCACATAAGCCTAAGCTTATATTCTTCGACGAACCCACGGTGGCGGTAGATCCCCAGAGCCGTAACAAGATCCTGGAAGGTATTGAGCAGCTTCGTAAGAACGGCGCGACGGTAGTATATACATCTCACTACATGGAGGAAGTCGAGCAGCTCTGCGACAGAGTTTCCATTATAGATAAGGGACATGTTATTGCCGAAGGTACCATCGACGAACTTAAGGGCATGATCAAGAAGAGCGAGATCATAACGATCGAGACGGCGGGCCTTGATAACAGGTTATTAGAGAAGATAAATGAACTGCCTCACGTATTTAATGTCGACTATAAGGATAATGTCCTCAAGGTGGAAGCGGGATCAGGTAAGCACAATGTAATCGACATAGTAAATATCCTTCAGAACGGCGGTTATTCCATGAAGAAGATATTCTCAGAGCAGCCTACGCTTAATGACGTATTCCTGGAACTTACCGGCAAGGAACTTCGTGACGAGTAAGAGGAGAGATATAAGATGTTTAAGTATTACCTTTTGAAGAATCTTAGAAATGTGATGTTCCTCTTCTGGAGCTTCGTGTTTCCGCTGGCTCTTATGACATGTATGTATATGGCCTTCGGCGATGTCTACGATATGGTCAATTCCATAGATCCGCATAAGACCATTCTGGTAGCTGAGGACGACAGCGAATTCTCTGTGGGATTTGAAGAAGTAATGCATACGATGTCGGATGAGACCTCTGACAACTACTACTTTGATCTTACCGAGGATATGAGCCTTGAAGAAGCAAAGGAGAGCATCAAGAAGGGCGAGAGTGAGACCTTGTTCGTTGTATCCGACGGCAATATCGAAGTCTTCTTATGTAATGACCATTCCATGACTGCGGCAATAGTATCTCAGTCGGTTGCAAATACGTACAGGAATAAGTACGAGATAATCTCTGATGCTTTCGCGAAGGATCCGCAGGCGGCACTTGAGATAATGACTTCTTCGGAGGAGATGTCAGACTTTACCGAAGCTCGCAAGGACGTCTTCTCAGGCGATCCCAATGTATATTCGTGGTATTTTTACAGCTCGCTTGTAATGGGTATCTTCTTTAATGCGACGGGCGGTGCTGCCATAGTAAGCGATCTTAAGGCGGATGTATCCTGCGAAGCCATGAGATTCTCGGCATCTCCTGAGAAGAAGAGCAAGATGCTCCTTTATTCGTTCTTATCAAGGCTTATACCTGCTCTTGCCATCAATGCATTTCAGCTGGTGATCATGAATAAGGTCTTTGATGTAAGCCTGGGCAATGACATATTAAAGCTCATAACGTTCATCGTGGCGGCTAACGTATTCTCGATAAGCTTCGGCATCATATGCGGGATCATCTTCAAGGGAACACTTGAGAGCAGAGCCAATAAGACGACGGCGATCATCATGACTTCCGTTTTCTTGAGCGGCGAAATGCTCAACACCCTTCCCGGCACCATCGAGAAGTACTGCCCCATAGTAAATGACATCAACCCGGCTACGGTCATGAACATGACTTTCTACAGAATGTCTTTATATAGCGACAGCCTCGATTTCTATCTTAATATGGCAAAGATCGTTGGAGCGGGCGTTATATTCCTTGCAATAGGAACACTTATCTTAAGGAGGGAAAAGTATGCATCTTTATAAGAATTTCTTCCGCCTTCTAAGACATAATCTTGTGGGAGTAATAATATATGCGGTGATCTTCGTGGCAATGATCCTGGGTCTTTCAATGTCAGCCGAGGCCATGGGACCTTCTGATATCGAATATAAGAAGAGCTATAAGATCAGTTATTCCGACAGTGACGACTCCGTATTATCAAGAGGTCTTATCGAATATCTGTCTAAGGAGAATGAAGTAACGGATCTGTCCGGCCGTTCCGAAGAGTCCGTCCTTGATATGGTCTTCTTCTCCGTAAGCGAATATCACATGGATATAGAGGCGGGATTTGAAGAAGCTGTCGAGAACGGCGAGGATGCCAAGATAACATATACGACCAATTCCGATCTTGGCGGAGTCACATTTGCCGCCGATACGATGGTCAATAACTACATAAGTTCTTACTGCGATTACCGTAAGATGGGATATTCCAAAGAGGAGGCAGCTTCCAAGGCGGATGAGCTCTTAGAAGTTCAGACAAGGGCATTTATCCTCACAGCGGATGAGGATCATGTCATGACCGGCAAAGATTCCATGATCTATACGCTTTATAATTTCTTCGGTTATCTTATCATCGGCTTTATGGCACTTGGTATCGGTCATATCATCGTTGCAAATAACAATAAGAAGATCGGAGACCGCATATCATCTTCTCCCGTGAACGGTAAGAAGATAAGTATCTCCAATACCATGGGTCTCATAACGTCAGGTGTTGCTGCGTGGGCTTTGTTCTCGGGTATCGCATGGGTACTCGGACATGATACGGTGATCTACAGGGATTACTGGTGGCTGTTCGTTATCAATTCCCTGGTAGCTACACTTGTTGCATGCTCTCTGACCTCGCTTATCACATCCTTTGATATCGAGCACAATACTCTTAATATGGTGACGAATATCATTTCGCTGGGAATGAGCTTTATATGCGGTGTGTTCGTTCCTCTTGATGTCTTAAGCGACGGACTTCTTAATATTGCAAGGTTCTTCCCTTTATACTGGATGGTCTGTGCTAATGAGATGACAAAAGCAGGAGGCTTTATAAACAGCGACAGGCTTCTCCTGTACATAGGTATCGAGCTCTTATTTGCAGTGGCTCTGGCAGTACTTGCAGCCATGATCAAGATGACTCGTTTAAGCCGTATCAAGCATGCGTGATAAAGAGAGTCTGATGCTATAATAAGTGCATGGATTGGCGCATTACCGATAAAACCATATTACTGATATCAGCAGTCCTGATGACGCTCCTTTCGACAGGAGGGGCAGTTGTCGGGACTGATGTCGCATGTATACTTGTGGCGACTATCATATTCGCGGTAACCGAATTAAGAAGAGGAGTCTTATGGACCGCCCTGCTGACTCTGGCTTTGACGGTCGCATCCTTCTTTGTCCCGAAGTTTATGATCGCAGTTCCCCTTATGATGTACGGTGTGATCTCTTCTTCGGATAATAAGAAAAGAGGATACGTACTTCCCGTTAAGGTTGTAAGCATTCTCTGCATGAGCGGTGCGATCTTTTATTTTGCTTCCGGTGCCGTAATGATATGTGCGATAGTCTTTTTGTCTGTGACAGGCATATATATGGCCCTTAAGACGAGAAGATATGAAGAGAATGACAAGATCTTAACGGACAAATACGATGAGGCAAGGATAGCTTCTGCCAATGCCAGAAGATTGGGCGAAGAGATAATGAAGAATGCCGACAATGAGATCTATACGGCAAGGCTCAAGGAACGTAACCGCATCGCCCGCGAGATCCACGACAACGTCGGTCACATGATCACAAGAGTGATCATCCAGCTCCAGGCCGTTAAGATAATCAACAAGGATCCTGCGGTAGGAGCTCAGCTGGAGTCAGTGGGCGAGACATTAGATCTTGCCATGACGGGCATAAGAAAGAGCGTCCATGAGCTTCATGACGATTCCATAGATCTGTCCATCGGTATAAATGATATAACGAAGACCTTATCGGATAAGTTCGATATAGAGGTTAAGACATCTATAGAATCCCCCGCCGACAACAAGACAAAGAGTGCCGTTCTTGGCATAATAAAAGAAGCCGTGACCAACATCTCCAAGTATTCAACTGGCGATAAGGTCCTTATCGAGGTTACCGAGAATAATACCTTCTGGAGGATAAAGGTGTTCGACAACGGCAAGAACCCCGTGCGGGAATTCGACCTTAATGATGACAGCCTGTCGGAAGGCACCGGCATCGGCCTTAAAAATATCGGAGCCAGAGCGTCGGGCGCAGGCGGAAGAGCCTCCGTCATGAGCGACGAGAAGGGCTTCACCATACTTGCAACTCTGCCTAAGGGAAAGGAATAAAGATGAGAGTCTTGATTGTAGATGACGATCCCCTTGTATCGGGAGCGCTGAAGGTAATACTTGAAGCTGAAGGTGATATCGAAGTCGCGGGAGTTGCTTCCTGCGGTTCTGAGGCCGTGGACAGGGCGCTGGGAGACGATGCTCCCGACGTTATCGTCATGGACATAAGGATGGACGGCATGAACGGCATCGAAGCCGCACAGAAGATATTGGAAGGCAATAAGGATATTAAGATCTTGTTCCTTACTACTTTCCTTGACGACGAATATATTAATCAGGCTCTGAGCCTCGGAGCATCCGGATATATCCTTAAGCAGGAATGCGCCACGCTGGCTTCTTCCGTCAGGGCGGTTCACGGAGGACAGATCGTATTCGGAGGCAAGATAGTGGAGAAGCTTCCCGACCTTATGAACAGGAAGGAGAAGTTCGACTACGATTCCTACGGTATAACGGATAAGGAGAAGGAACTTATCGAGATGGTGGCAGAAGGCCTTTCCAATAAGGAGATATCCGAGAAGATGTTCCTGGGAGAAGGTACTGTCAGGAATATGATGAGTTCCGTTCTGTCCAAGCTTGACTTAAGGGACAGGACTCAGCTTGCCTGCTTTTATTACCAGAAGATAAAGCCTTAAAGCGCGAAATGAAATGCTTCCAGAGCGCGAAGAAGAGGCCTTAGGGGTTCGATGTCCCTTGGGACCTTGCTCATTATGACTACTACGTAGGGGCCGTTATATGCATATACCACACCACCGTCTACCGTAGTGGTGTGGGAAGGATCCTCGTCTACGAGCCATCCTGCCTTCGATCTTGTCACATACTGATCTCCCAGCTCGCTGTGAATAAGAGAGTAAACGGGCTCTTCGAACCATGCGCCCGCAGTGGGACCGAATTCCTCAGTCTCGAAGAACTGGTATGTGCGCATCCAAAGTGCGGTCATCATCCTGGTGGAGACATGAGGATACTTGTAGCGGAAAGGCTCGGGGTCTATGCCGATCTCTTCGCACCATTCCTGTATATATGTCCTTCTGTATTGATTATTAAGGGCCGTGTAGGCGTCATTATCTGAGTTGACCAGCATGTTGGTGATGGTGCTTTCCCAGGAAGCTGCCCCCTCCGGGTCGTAACTTGCAAAACTGGCGGCAAAAGGCCCCTTTATGGAACTTGCAGTGTAGAATTCCTGATCTATGTTGTAGACGATGCCTTCACCGGTATTTATATCCAGGAGCATGAAGCCGAATTCGCGGTTTGCTTCCGTTAAGGTATCCATGGCAGTGAACAGCATTTCGAGAGTAGCCTCGGAGGGGATGACTCCGCCTATGGTCATGGGCTCGGTCGTATCTCCTATGGCATTTATGGTGTCGTACCACTCTTCTATCTCCATATGGCGGTCTGCTTCGAAAGCGGGAAGCACGCCGTAAGCGGAGCACGTCTCGGCGAAGTATTCGTTCTGCATTATAAGGTCCGCTATCTTATTTCGCGGCATGCCGTCATTCATCATTCCGACAAGAAACCTTACCGTATGATCTCCCGCGGGGATCCCTCGAAATGTAAGAAAGCACTTCCTTATAAAAAGGTCGTCATCTATATTGAGTGACGTAAATTCCGGAGAGGATATGTAGTCTTCTATATAGCCGTTTACCGTACCTGCCCCGGATGCTATAAGGCATGCGTCCTCGTAGCAGGCTTCGGGATCTACCGTATCGCCTGAAAGCTCGGATAAGAACTGTCCCAGAAGTATGGAGACAGCAGTCTCCCTTGATAAAGCGGTCTCGGAAGGGCCTTCGGAAGAAGGCTGAACAACAGCGGTATCCGAAGGTACCGGTCCTGAAGCTAAAACGGTATTTGACGGCGAAGTATCCCCCGGATGCAACAGGTTGCATCCGACTGACGTTCCTGCCGCGAAGAGCAATGCAAGGGACGCGGATAATGCCTTTATCTTATTGTCATACCTTCCCATCAACTCACATTTTAATATATCGTCGTCTATATAAATAATACATTTACATTACGGTAACATGTGTCCTACACATAAAGGAATATTGATAGTATAATCATAGTAGATCTCTAAAGGAGAAACGCTTATGGATAAGTATCGCAGAAGCACCATTACGGCTCTGACCTTGAGAAAGGCCGATACTTATATGCAGAGAGGTCTTGTTAAGACGCATTACCGTGCGTCTTTTTATTTTCTTAGGGAAACTTACATCTAAATATTCGGTAAAGGCGGTGATCTTATGACGATCGAACAGTTACTCGGTATCAGGGAAGGCGAGGCAGGTCTTGCCAATTACCTCGGAGTTCATGAGGTGCGTGTAGGCAACGACGGAAGCGTAGCCGTAGACATGAAGATAACCAAGGATCACTTGAATCCCAGAGGCATGGTACACGGCGGTACTATATCCGCTTTGTGCGACATCGCCATCGGATGCTACCATGCGTCCAAGGGAGAGGAAGCCGTGGCTTTAAGTTCCGAGCTTCATTTCTTTAAGCCCGGCCTTGACGGTTCTACGTTGACCGCTACCGTATACGAGAGGAAGAAGGGTCATACGATCTGCACTTTCCTTATAGAGGTAAGAGATGACAGCGGACGTCATGTTGCTGACGGAATGTATACCACATACAAGTCCGGTTCAAAGGAATAAAAGAGCGGCGAGGATAAGAGGAAGATGGGACGAAGACTTAATATCGGGTTCCTGGTGGATGACCTGAATAACTACTTTTCGAATCAGGCCTGCAAGGGTGCGGAACTGGCGGCTAAGGCGCTGGATGCCAATCTCTTTATCTACCCCGGACATTACATCGGAAAGCCCGACGGCAGGAGCGAAGATATCGAGTTCGAATATCAGTATAATTCCGTATTTTCTCTTCCTAATGAGAATAATGTTGATATCCTCTACGTGCTCCTGGGCACCATCGGATCGAGGGCGGAACTTGAACTTCAAAAGGAGTTTTTGGATAAGCTTCCCGATGTTCCCAAAGTCACGTTATTTGCCGAAGTCGAAGGCTATCCTTCGGTGACATTCGACAATAAGAGCGGATTCGGAAGAGCACTTCTTCACCTTATAACCAAGCACGGTGCCAAGAAGATAGGCCTGGTGTCAGGTCCGAGGACCAATAAGGACGCAAGAGAAAGGCTCGATGCCTTTACGGAAGTAATGAAGCAGAACGGTCTTGAAGTGTCGGATGACCTTATCGTCTTCGGCGACTTCACCGAAGACAGCATGGGGGTTACAAGAGAGCTCCTTGATAGAAATCCCGATCTTGATGCTATCATGTTCGCCAATGATCTTATGGCTTTAGGGGCCTATAAGATCTTCGAGGAAAGAGGGATAAAGGTCGGCAGGGACATTCTCGTAGCAGGCTTTGACGACGATATCTTCTCGTCTTCAATGACTCCTCCGTTAACTACCGTCGAGGCAAGTTCCGCGGATCTTACCTACAAGGCAATGCTCGATGCTCCGAGCTATATAAGCGGACATGCGTCAGGCAATATCTCGGTAGACACATATATCGTTCAGCGTAATTCCTGCGGCTGCAGCGGACTTGATGTCGACGGATTGAAGGAGAGGTTCAATCTTACGGATCTTGACAGTGAGAAGAAGGCCTGCCTTGATTCTCTTAAGGACTATATGTTCGGAGTCTTCAGCGAAGATGAGCAGGCCTTGAAGGTCAAGGGCAGCTTTGACGGATTCTGCGATGCGTATATCGATTTTATACAGGGGCAGAGCAATAAGGAGATCCTGGATTCGGCCTTCAGGAAGGTAGTCGATTCGGATATCCTGACCTATGTCGGAACGGAGAAGCTCTTTAATGTCCTTCAGACTTTGCAAAATGCCGGAAGCGAGAGACTTCCGGGGGAGATAGGGACCGTCACCGTGGACGCATTATTCTCCGAGTTTTACCGCCTCCTGTCCCTTAAGGGTTTAAGCCTTGCGGGAACTCATATGAGTAAGAGAGATAAGGTGTCACGCCTCGTCAATCGCCAGACCGGCGAGATCTTTACCATGGGAGGGCGAGACTCCATACCCTACGATCACCTGCTGGAAGGCCTTAACAGCGTCGGCTTCGAAGGATCGTACCTTTATATGTTCCAGGGTAATCTCAAACATACCGCAGACGAGGAGTGGAGATGTCCCAAGTCGGTGCTCCTTATGGCATTTGCCGACGAGTATGGTGTTCATATGCCTCAGGAGGAGATGATGCTCCTTCGTACCGAAAGGCTGTTTACCAACGAATTCATAAGCGACGATCGAAGACACACCATGACGGTATTTCCTCTCTTCGTGGGAGAGGACCTCTACGGCTTTATCGTAAATGAGCTTGATACTTCTGATCTTGCCAACGTATCTCTTGTTGCTTATCAGCTGTCCGTATCCATCAAGTCCCTTCTTATGATCGAGGAGCAGAACCGCGTCAAGAGAGAGCTTCAGACATCTCTTGAACAGTTCATGCGCGACAACAGCCTTCTTACGAAGGAAGCAAGGCAGGATGAGCTTACGGGCCTTTATAACAGGCGAGGCTTCCTTGAAGATGCTCGAACGGCAATAGCAGACCCTTTAAACCGCGGCAAGAATGCCATCATCTGCTATGCGGATATGGATAACCTTAAGATGATCAACGATAAGTTCGGTCACGACGACGGAGATTTTGCCTTAAGAGAGACTGCGTCGATCCTTACAGATACCTTCAGAAATACCGATATCCTGGGTAGGATCGGAGGAGACGAGTTCGTTGTTTTCGCTCTTGTAGGCGGTCTTGAGGATTACGAGAGATCTATAAAGGAGAGGATCGAGATCATAACGAAGAAGCATAACGAACAGGCGGGCAAGGAGTATCCCGTGGAGATGAGCGTAGGTATCTGCGAGTTTATATGCGCTGATACCGTCGACATATTCGCACTGCTTGAAGAAGCTGACGAGAAGCTCTATGTCGAGAAGACGGAAAAGAAGCGTAAGAACGGATCGTACAGGTGATTTGAAAATCATATAGTCTCTTATTATTTAAATATTGATAAATTTCGATCATTGAGCCGCCACTTGTCTGGCGGCTCATGTATTTTTTACAACATTTGAGAGAGGTTCTGTGGTACATTAGAAATTGGCTTATGTTGAGAAATTGCGTCTTCATCCGGGTGCATATCCGATGGAGTGCGAATATGCGTCGCGGTCAGGCGGCGTATTTGTCATAAGCCTCGCAGATGAACATCAAAATGGGAGGCTATTCATGAAATACAGTTATTACCCCGGATGTACCCTTAAGAACAAGGCACAGGATCTTGACGTGTATGCAAGACGTGCCGCGGTCGCTCTCGGGTTTGAACTGGAAGAGATCCCCGAATGGCAGTGTTGCGGCGGAGTTTATCCTATGGGCACGGACGAGATCGCTACCAAGCTTTCTTCCGTAAGAGCTCTTAACTACGCCAAGGAGCAGGGACAGGACCTTATCACACTCTGTTCCGCTTGCCACCACGTTCTTAAGCGCGTCAACGACGACATGAAGAATGTTCAGGACATCTCTGACAGAGCAAACAACTACATGGGACTTGATGAGCCCTATAAGGGAGAGACAACAGTCGTACATTTCCTTGAGGTCCTTCGCGACAGGATCGGATTCGATGAGATCGCCAAGAAGGTCGTTAATCCCCTTACAGGCAAGAAGATCGGCGCTTATTACGGCTGCCTCGTTCTTCGTCCCGGAAAGATCTTGGAGTTCGATGATCCCGAAGATCCCAAGATCATGGAAGATTTTATAAGAGCCCTTGGTGCAGAGCCCGTTATCTATCCTTACAGGAACGAGTGCTGCGGAGCTTACAGCTCCTTGAAGGAAGGCGGCGTATCTCAGGAGAGGACAAAGCTTATCTTCGATTCCTCCAACGGATTCGGTGCCGATATGCTCATTACGGCTTGCCCCCTTTGTATGTATAACCTTAACAAGTCTGAAGCAGACAGTAAGGTTCCCGTTTATTATTTCACAGAGCTTCTTGCAGAGGCTCTCGGAGTAAAGGAGGGTAACTCATGACAAAGCAGGAGATCGAGAAGAATGTCGAGCTGATCAGGGAGATCAGCGGATGCGATCCTTATAAGTGCATGAAGTGCGGCAAGTGCTCAGGTTCATGCCCCGCATTCAATGAGATGGATATCAAGCCTCACCAGTTCGCATCTTATATAGTAAACGGCGACATCGAGTCGCTTGTTAATTCTAAGTCTCTTTGGAAGTGCCTTACATGCCTTGCTTGTATCGAGAGATGTCCCAGGAACGTTCAGCCCGGTAGGCTCATCGATGCTGCAAGACAGCTTGTTGAGAGGGAGAGAGGCGGAGATTACCTCCAGGCAGAGGATATCCCCGAGCTTCTTAACGACGATGTTCCTCAGCAGCTCCTTGTAAGCGCATACCGCAGGTACAGGAGGTAATATATGCAGAGAATTGGTGTATTTGTCTGTCACTGCGGTACCAATATCGCCGCCACGGTAGACGTTAAGAAAGTAGTTGAGCTCGTAAGATTCGAGCCTGGTGTAGTCTTTGCCGATGACTACATGTATATGTGTTCCGAAGCAGGTCAGGAGAAGATCGTTGCAGCTATCAAGGAACATGACCTCACAGGTCTTGTTATCTGCTCCTGCTCACCTCGTATGCACGAGAAGACATTCAGATCATGTGCCGAGAAGGCAGGCCTTAACCCTTATATGGTAGAGGTCGCTAACATCCGTGAGCAGTGCTCCTGGATCCATAAGGACAGAGAGGAAGCTACGGAGAAGGCAGTTATCCTCGCAAGAGCTGCTATCGCGAAGGTCAACCTCAATACTCCTCTTCAGGAAGGTGAGAGCCCCGTTACAAAGAGAGCTCTTATCATCGGAGGCGGTATCGCAGGTATCCAGACCGCACTTGATATCGCAGATGCAGGTTATGAAGTAGATATCGTCGAGAGAGAGCCTTCTATCGGAGGAAGGATGAGCCAGTTCGATAAGACTTTCCCTACTCTCGACTGTGCTTCCTGTATCCTTACTCCCAAGATGGTTGAGGTCAATCAGCACCCCAACATCACACTCTATACATATAGTGAGGTAGAGGGCGTATCCGGATACGTAGGTAACTTCGACGTTAAGATCAGGAAGAAGGCAAGATCCGTAGACATGGCAGCTTGTACAGGCTGCGGTGAGTGCCAGGCTAAGTGCCCTCTCGGAAAGATGGGCAAGATCCCCAGCGAGTTCGACAGAGGACTTCGCGGCAGATCCGCTATCTACATGCCTTTCGCTCAGGCTGTTCCCGCTGTTCCCGTTATCGACCGTGAGAACTGCACATACTTTAAGACCGGTAAGTGCGGTGTATGTGCCAAGATCTGTCCTTCCAAGGCTATCGATTACGAGCAGAAGGATGAGATCGTAACAGTTAAGTACGGCGCTATCGTCGTAGCTACCGGCTTCGACATAATAAACCTCGACAAGTACGGAGAATATGCTTATAACGAATCCCCCGATGTCATTACTTCCATTGAGCTGGAGCGTCTCATGAATGCTTCAGGTCCTACAGGCGGACATCTTGAGAGGATGAGTGATCATAAGCAGCCCAAGGATATCGTATTTATCCAGTGCGTAGGATCAAGATGTGACGACGAGAAGGGTAAGCCTTACTGCTCCAAGGTATGCTGCATGTATACCGCGAAGCACGCCATGCTCATCAAGGATCACTGGCCCGATACTAATATCACTGTCTTCTATATCGATGTAAGAACCCCCGGTAAAAACTTTGACGAGTTCTACAGAAGAGCTGTCGAGCAGTATCACGTTAATTATGTTAAGGGTCAGGTCGGCAAGGTCATCCCTCAGCCCGACGGATCACTTCTCGTTCAGGGTGTTGACCTTCTCGATAACAAGCAGATCATGAAGAAGACCGATATGGTAGTTCTTGCTGCAGCAGTAGAGCCTAACAAGGGCGTTCGTAAGATCGCTACGATGCTCACTGCAAGTATCGATAACAACGATTTCCTTACAGAAGCTCACGCTAAGCTTCGTCCCGTTGAGTCTCCCACGGCAGGTATCTTCCTTTCCGGTATGGCTCAGGGCCCTAAGGATATCCCCGAGACAGTATCCCAGGCAGGTGCCGCTGCTGTTAAGGTAGTAGGTCTTCTTGCCAAGGATAAGCTCAAGACTAACCCCTGCACAGCTAAGTGCGATCCCATGTTCTGTAACGGATGTTCCACTTGTGCGAATGTCTGCCCTTACGGAGCTATCACATACGAGGATCAGCAGGTCAGAGGTCCCGGAGTTAATGAGACAAGAAGAGTTGCAGTTGTTAACAACGCTCTCTGCCAGGGCTGTGGTGCTTGTACTTCAGCTTGTCCTTCCGGTGCAATGGATCTTCAGGGATTCTCCAACAGACAGATTACAACGGAGGTGGATTCTATATGTCGATGAACGAAGAAAAAACGGAATTTCGTCCGTTGATCGTAGCTTTCTGCTGCAACTGGTGTTCCTACGCAGGTGCAGACCTCGCAGGTTCTTCAAGGCTTTCCTATCCTGCTGACGTAAAGATCATCAGAGTACCCTGCTCCGGAAGAGTTAATCCCATGTTCATCCTCAGAGCTTTCGAGAGAGGCGCTGACGGTGTAATCATCTGCGGATGCCATCCCGGAGACTGTCACTACAGCACAGGTAACTACTATGCAAGAAGAAGAATGACACTTCTCTTCTCCATGCTCGACTACATGGGCGTAGAGAACGGAAGAACAAGAGTCGAGTGGTGTTCCGCAGCAGAGGGCGTTAAGTTCTCCAACACGATGAACGAGTTCTGCGAGAAGGTTAAGTCACTCGGTAAGAGTGTCAGATTGGGGGATATAAGATGCAAGGATTGATCGACAGATTAACAGCACTTCTTTCCGACGGTACAGTTGCAAGAGTTATCGGCTGGAAGAAGGGTGACATGGCTTATAATCCCGAACCTCATATGTTCGAGACAGCAGAGTCCCTTAAGGACTTCGTCTACGACGGATTCTGCGGAGCAAATCTCTCCAAGATGATGATCGAAGCTACAAAGCTCGAGGGTAAGACGGCAGTATGCCTTAAGCCCTGCGATACCTATAGCTTCAACCAGCTTATTAGAGAGCACAGAGTTAACCGCGAGAATGCTTACATCATCGGTGTAGGCTGCAGAGGTAAGCTCGATATCGAGAAGATCAAGAAGGGTAACAAGGGTATCACTTCAATCTCCGGTACAGAGCTTGACGGAAGCGACGATATCAAGATCGAGACTATCTACGGCGATAAGAACATCAGCTATACTGATGCTCTCCTTGACAGATGCCACGTATGTAAGGGCAAGGACCACATGATCTTCGATGAAGTCTGGGGTGAGTCCAAGGATACTGCAGATCAGGAGAGATTTGCCGAGATCGAGAAGATCGAAGCAATGAGCCCTGAGGAGAAGTTCGAGTTCTTCAGAAACGAGCTTTCTAAGTGCATCAGATGTAATGCATGCCGTAACGTATGCCCTGCATGTTCCTGCAGAAAGTGCATCTTCGATAACACTAAGTTCGATGCTCAGCAGAAGGCTAACGTTGTTTCCTTCGAAGAGAGAATGTTCCACATTATAAGAGCTTTCCATGTTGCAGGCAGATGTACGGACTGCGGTGAGTGCTCAAGAGTATGCCCCGAGGGCATCCCTCTTCATCTCTTCAACAGAAAGTTTATAAAGGACATCGATAAATTCTACGGCGAGTTCCAGGCCGGTAAGGATCCCGAGGCACAGAGCCCTCTTACGGACTTTACTTTCGAGGATATCGAGCCCGGAGAAAGGGGATAATACATGTATAAGATTGCTATAAAGGATTTAAATACATTATTCTCAAAGATCGCCGAGGAGAAAGAGCTCATCCTTCCCATCAAGAAGGCCGGTCAGTATAACTTCGGCGTATATGAGGAGGGTGCTGATATTGACGGTATCCTTAACAATAAGACTGTTAAGTCAGGTAAGGATGCTTTCTTCCCTCAGTTCGAGACTCTTTATAATGTAAGAAAGAAGATCACTCCCGCCGACGAGCTTGAGAACGGCGAGGAGGCTGCTAACACAAAGATCAGGACTAAGCTTACTATCGAGGCCGAGGCTCTTAAGGATAAGGACTTCGTTATCTTCGGTATGAGAGCTTGTGACGTTAAGGGTGTAGAAGTACTTGATCAGGTATTCCTCACGGATCCCGTAGACAACTACTATAAGGCCAGAAGAGAGCACGGCATCATCGTTGCTCTTGCATGCCACGAGCCCGAAGAGTCCTGCTTCTGTACAGTATTCGGTATCGATCCCGCAGATCCTTCCAAGTCCAAGGCTGATGTTGCCACATGGATCGTAGGTGAGGAGCTTTGTTGGAAGGCATTAACAGAGAAGGGTGAGGCTCTTACAAAGAGCATCGAGTCCGTTCTTGCAAGTGCCGACGACAGCGCAGTCGATGCTGAGATCGCTAATATCACATCCATCATGGACAAGCTTCCTAACACGAAGCTCTCTCTTGAAGGATGGGGTAAGGGCAAGACAGACGAGAAGTTCAACTCCGATGTATGGAACAAGATCTACACACCTTGTCTCGGATGCGGAACATGTACTTTCGTATGTCCTACATGCCAGTGCTACGACATCAAGGATTACACGACTAAGGACGGCATCCAGAGATACAGATGCTGGGATTCCTGCATGTACTCCGACTTCACATTGATGGCAGGCGGCCAGAACCGTACATCACAGGTTCAGCGCTTCCGTCAGAGATTCATGCATAAGCTCGTATATTTCCCCGACAGATACGATATGTATTCCTGCGTAGGATGCGGCAGATGCGTTGATAAGTGCCCTCAGTCCCTTAATATAGTTAAGGTTATAAAGGCATTCGAAAATGAGCAGAAGGAGGCAGGAGCTAATGTGTAATTGTGGTCATGACAGTCTGGTTCCTCAGATCGGTATCATTACCGGCATCACACAGGAGACACCTGACGTTAAGACTTTTAGAGTAAATGCACCCGACGGCGGCAAGCTTTTCGAGCATATGCCCGGTCAGTGCGCTATGGTATGCGTTCCCGGAGTAAGTGAGGGTATGTTCTCCATCACTTCTTCTCCTACGAATAAGGAGTTCCAGGAATTCTCCATCAAGAAGTGCGGTATCCTTACAGAGCAGCTTCATTCCCTCCAGGTAGGCGATGAGGTTACTGTAAGAGGACCTTACGGTAATAACTTCCCCGTAGAGACAGAGTTCAAGGGCAAGAACCTCCTGTTCATCGCAGGCGGTATCGGTCTTGCTCCTCTCCGTTCCGTTATCAACTATTGCCTTGATAACAGAGAGAACTACGGAAGGATCGATATCCTTTACGGATCAAGATCCGCTGATGACTTGGTTAAGCTTCAGGAGATCCAGGATGTCTGGATGAAGGCTCCCAATGTCAATGTTTATCTCACGATTGACCGCGAGCAGGAAGGTTGGGACGGTCATGTAGGATTCGTTCCCACATACCTTAAGGAGATCGGATTCTCCACAGACTGCATCGGAATCGTATGCGGACCGCCGATCATGATCAAGTTCGTTCTTCAGGGTCTTAAGGAAATGGGCTTTACGGACGAGCAGATCTACACGACACTCGAGCTTCGTATGAAGTGCGGTATCGGTAAGTGCGGAAGATGCAACATCGGATCCAAGTTCGTTTGTAAGGACGGTCCTGTATTCAGGTTCGACCAGATCGATGAACTTCCCAACGAATATTGATCAGAAAGGATTTCTTATTATGGAAGAGATGGTAAATGTATATTTCTACGGAAAGAAATACACTGTACCCGCGGCTCTGACGATCCAGACCGCTATGGAATATGCAGGTTATACATTGAAGAGAGGCGTCGGCTGCCGTCACGGTTTCTGCGGTGCCTGCGCTACGATCTACAGGATCAAGGGTAAGAACGAGCTTAAGACAGGTCTTGCTTGTACGACTCAGGTACAGGAAGGCATGTATATCACTCAGATCCCTTATTTCCCTACAGATAAGAGAACATACGATATCAACGATCTCAAGGCTAACCAGAAGGTAATGATGGAACTCTATCCCGAGATCTACTCCTGTATCGGATGTAATGCCTGCACAAAGGCATGTCCTCAGAGCCTTAAGACGATGCAGTACATCGCTTATGCTCAGAGAGGCGACCTCAAGAAGTGTGCAGAGGAGTCTTTCGACTGTATCATGTGCGGAACATGTTCCGTAAGATGCCCCGCAGGTATCTCACATCCCATGGTCGGACTTCTTGCAAGAAGACTTAACGGTAAGTACATCGAGCCCGAGGCTAAGCACCTTACCAAGCGTGTTGAAGAGATCAACAACGGCGACTTCGATTCAGCAATGGCTGAGATGATGGCAAAGCCCATCGATGAGGTCAAGGATCTTTACAACAACAGAGAGATTGAGAAATAAGGAGGACCTGTAACGATGTACGCACCATATAATGACAGTATGATGGAATCAGTTAAGAAGGTCGAGGCTACAAGAGCCGCTCGTATGGCTACAGAGCCCAGAAGACTTACAGCTGACGAGAAGGACGATCTTCTTTCCAAGTTCCATCCCGACTACAATAACGACTCTTTCGATGAGATCAAGGTTGGTCCCAACAAGGGTCAGAGAGCTCCCATCGAGCTCGCGAAGATGCTTCACTCCACAAGCCGTCTTGTAACGGACAAGGTGGATCTTAACAAGATCGACTACGATGTAGATGTTCTTGTTATCGGTGGCGGCGGAGCAGGTTCTTCCTGCGCTATCGAGGCTCACAATGCAGGCGCTAACGTAATGATCGTTACAAAGCTTCGTATCGGTGATGCTAACACTATGATGGCTGAGGGTGGTATCCAGGCTGCAGATAAGGAGAACGATTCTCCCGTACAGCACTACCTCGACTGCTTCGGCGGCGGACACTTCGCTGCAAGACCCGAGCTCGTTAAGAGACTCGTAACAGAGGCTCCCGATGCTATCAAGTGGCTCAACGGACTCGGCGTAGAGTTCGATAAGGACACAGACGGTACAATGGTCACAACACACGGCGGCGGTACTTCCAGAAAGAGGATGCACGCAGCTAAGGACTATTCCGGTGCCGAGATCATGAGAACCCTTCGTGATGAGGTCATCAACCTCGGTATCCCCGTTATCGAGTTCACATCCGCAGTGGAGCTCATCAAGGACGATAAGGGCCAGGTAGCAGGTGCCGTTCTTCTTAACATGGAGACAGGCGACTACATGGTAGCTAAGGCTAAGACAGTAGTTATCGCTACGGGCGGTGCAGGAAGAATGCACTACAACGGATTCCCTACATCCAACCACTACGGCGCTACGGCTGACGGTCTTGTACTCGGATACAGAGCAGGTGCTCCTCTCCTTTACCAGGATTCCATCCAGTATCACCCTACAGGTGCCGTATATCCTTCACAGATCCTCGGCGCTCTCGTTACAGAGAAGGTAAGATCCGTAGGTGCTCAGCTCGTCAATGCTAACGGTGAGGCTTATATCCATCCCCTCGAGACTCGTGACGTTAACGCTTCCGGCGTTATCCGTGAGTGCCGTGAGGGCAGAGGCGTAGAAGCTCCCGGCGGAGTTCAGGGCGTATGGCTCGACACACCCATGATCGAGATCTTAGGCGGCGAAGGAACCATCGAGAAGAGGATCCCCGCTATGTTCAGAATGTACATGAACTACGGCATCGACATGAGAAAGGTACCTATCCTTATCTATCCTACACTTCACTATCAGAACGGTGGTCTTGAGATCAACGGTGACGGCTTCACAAATGCCATCCCCAACCTTCTCGTAGCAGGTGAGGCTGCAGGCGGTATCCACGGTACAAACAGACTTATGGGTAACTCCCTCCTCGACGTTATCGTATTCGGTCGTAACGCAGGTAAGAAGGCAGCTGCTAAGTATAAGGAAGTTACTATCGGTAACCTCAATATCGATCACGTAGCAAGCTACGACAAGGAGCTTAAGGACGCAGGTCTTGAGACAGGTGAAGTATCACCCATGCTCCTTCCTAAGTACGCAAGACACGAGAGATAAGAGAAAACTTCAAACAACAAGCAGAGCCGCTTCCAATAGGAGGCGGCTTTCTTTATGTTCGAAATGCAAACACAAACAAAAGATTGTATAATTACATAAGGAATAAGAATAGATAAAGGAGGTAGTTAATATGCCACACAGCGGAGGAGGAGGATCCCACGGAGGCGGTTCTCACGGAGGTTCACACGGAGGCGGAAGATCAGGTCCCAGAAGATCGAATCACTATTTCCGCGGAGCTCGAAGATACAGGCGCCATTACTACGACGGAAGGCCTGACACATACTTCTATTCGGACGGAGTACCACAGAAGACAAGTAAGGCGGCGATCGCATTAGTTGGCGTTATAGGTATCTTTACGACGGCGATGTTCTGCATCCCTGCATTAGGTTCAAAAGCACATAAGCTTAAGGAGAAGTATGCAAGACCGCAGACGCGTATTGTCGATACCATCGACATAATAAGTAACGACGACGACCTTGAAGATGCTCTTGAGGAATATAATGACATCACGGGTGTATGCCCGGTCGTTCAAACGATATATATCGAAGATTATCAGATGAACTACGACGATCTGGAATCCTATGCATACGATACATATCTTCATATGTTCTCCGACGAGCAGCATTATCTTATCGTATATGCGATTCCCAAGGATCAGAGGGATGCATTCGCAGACGGGTCATTAAGTGTTCCCGACTACGAATGGGAGATCATGATCGGCGATGAGACTGATAATCTCTACAGCGAGGGAATGTTCATCCATCGTGTACAGAACGGTCTGGAAGAAGGTAAGAATCCGGGAGTTGTGATCGCGGATGTCATAAGGCAGCTGGGCGAGGCAGATAAGCAGAAGATAGCAAGACCTGCACTGCTTAATCCGAGTCTGATCATTCCTTTCCTTGTCGTAGGAGTATTCTTTGTCTTCCCGATCATTACTATGGTCCGTAACATAAAGAAGGAGAAGGAATTCGAATACGAGGAAGTACCGCTGGAAGAAAGCGACATCGCTTCATCAGCATATACAGGTAATACCTACGCTACAACGGCACCGAATGTTGTCAGCAATGTTGGAGGTATACTCGTATTAGTATTCATGACTCCTTTTGTCCTTATAGGTATAGGGATCCTGATAGGAGGCATTGTCACTTTGTCCAAGGGGGATACACAGACAGGAGCTTTCCTTTCATTATTCGGCGCTATATGGCTTGCTATGTCACTTTTCATGGTAATTAATGTCATCACCGGCATCAAGAAGAGCAAAAAAAGTTCCGATGACCTTCCTCAAAGACCTGTAGCTGTGCCGACATCTGACGACAATTATCAGTCATGGCAGTCTCATGAGAACTGCAAGGCAGACCACGAAGACGACGACAACGTAAGACCCGGATATGAGTAATAGTCAAATGTGGCGAAAAATGACAAAATTCATTTAGCGTCCAATGAAAAGCAGAGATTCAACAAATAAAGGTGTAAGAAGGGAAACCTAAAGGGCGTCATTTAACCTGTAGTTCACATTTTCTTCGCAATTGGAGCTCGTTTATGAACGACACAAAGCGAATAAGAAAGTATCATAAGGATGAGAATGATACATGAAAACAGCCATACAGTTAAATGACACAAATTCCTAACTCCTTTTTGTTTCATTCACATCGGAAGACCGCTTCACTCAGTGAAGCGGTTTTCGATTGTCATGAAAAATGATTAATTGGACTGCGGTGAAAAGTGTTACACCCTAATGGAGTATAATATCATCATTAGCTTGAAGAAAATTACGGATACTATCATTTTACTCAAAATGCTGACAGAACAATTGTATCGGAATATGTTGGACGATGGAACATACCAATTACAACAGACTACTTATAATGGGAGGTCGTTTTGAGAAAGCTTATTTTACTGGATATTTTTTTCACGATACTATTTGTTATGATGATTGCCGGAATTTTAAAGGGAAGGGATGATCTAAAGCGAAATGCCAATGTGTATGTTGCTTGTGATATGACTTCAACTATCAAATCATCAGATGGTATGATCATAAACGGTCCTGATAATGTCCAACTGATCATCCCCAATGGTACAGAGGTGCATATTACAGGTGTTCATATCGATGGATATGTAGATGTAGATGATGTTGATATTGAGATAAGTGACGAGGTGTTAGAAGCATACAAAAATCATCCGATGTTTCCTTTAGCTGAAACTTCACAGGACGGTATTGAGCATTTGATTTTTCTCCAACAATTTAAAGTCTCGGATATTGATTCAGAAGAGTTAACGAGGATGTATGATAAGTTGTGTGAGAAACACGAGAATTATGATGTATACTTTGCCCTTTCCGTCATATTGTCGTCAGTCGTTTATTTGTGTCCGGTTGTATTTGTCACTGTTAGAGCTTTAAAGAAATCTGCATATGGAGTGATCACATGTATAGTTCCGTTGCTGAGTCTGGTGTTTTTTCTTTTGGTCCTTAAATGTACATTTTCAGTGCTTATTGGCTAGTATAATATTGGTTAACGGAATCATGTAAGATCGATGATCAGGAAAAGATATATGAAACGTATACATGTCGTTATAGTATGGTTGCTGATGTTGATTATTTCTGTAATATGTCTTTGGTATCAGTTTGATGCTATTTATGTCTCTTACTTGAGTAGAGATAGTAGATTGATGATAAAGAGCGAGTTGATATCTATCGATGATAATGCAGATTGGCATTGGGATTACGGACGTGGAGATGCCCCTATTATTGTAGACGATCATCTGATCGGGAAGACTGTATATCTATATGATTACTCTGGTGAGAAGTGTAATGCATTTATAGTCTCTAAAGGTATCTACAAAATTGATGGGATAGAAATAAGCAACTTTAACGTTACAGAAGATGAGTTGAATCATTTGGCTTATCGTTCTGTGTACAATAAGAGCGAGTATCTGAAGATATTATTGAATGAATACCGAGAACTGCCTACAACGGTTCTTCAAGATAAGGAAGGGCAGTTTGTTGCTGCAACAAACAAATTGATTGCTGTCCTCATCATAGGAATTATCTTCTTTATTGCCTCTTTCTTAAATGTACAAATAAAAGCTAAAAATGTGTTGTTAGTTGTATCAGTACTACCCGGAATTGCGTTTTGTGTATTCATCTTGTTGACTACGTTCATCTAAAGAAGCATTATAATATTCCTTATTCAACTTATTATCCTTCTATCCCGGAATCATTTTTTGTAAGTTGCGTGAATTGAGAGTCGAGGAATAATTGCATGTTTAAGAAGATTGTATTAGTAGCGAAGATAGTAATCTCATTGCTTCTTATCGCGGCTTGCATCTTGTTGGTATATCGGGCTGCTTTTAGAGAAAAGTACGAAGATACAAGAGAAGTTTTAGACACCGTGATCTCCGAAGACGGCTCTCATAAAGCGGTTGTTACGAAGATTGGTGACTCTTACGGGTACGATGACACTGTAGAATTTGCTTTGTTTGATGATGAAGGAAAACAAAATGCTATATTTGTCGTATCTGTTTACAATGATTATTCAGGAGAAAAAAGATATGACGTTGATTTTGAGCAGGAGCAGGTGATCATAAGCGTGAATGATCAGCAGGATATAGGAAAGGCGTGCAAGATCCTTGTTGATTATAGCGACATTGCGGGAAGAGATGTCTCGTTTGATGACCATGACAATGTTACGAATGTTTTAGGCCTGATCTGGGGAATATCGTTTGTATTATTTGTAGCATCGGTGATCCTGCTTATGTTCTCTAAGGAACGCAAAGTGATATTCGGCATTACCACTGCAGTGCTTATTCTTGTAAACATGATTTTATTACTCGGCTTTAATATCGGCCGATATGATCTTAGCCTGAATGATGTAATTTACGAAGAAAATCTGGCGGCAGATCAGGAATTAAGGCTGAAGAACTTAAATTACGAGTTTTTTAAGGATAGTCTTAATAGGGTGCATATCTTTTATCACTCATCTGAGAAAGGAAACCTCTCCTTATCGACTTATGCTTCAGGAAAGGTCGATAAGACAAAGATCGATGCTGTTTTCATGACTCCGAATTCTACATTGATCTCTATCCGGGGAGAGGATTCATTCGAGTTTACAATTGTAAGAGAATGATCTTTACTCCAAAAGAAGAGCTGATGAGGATCATGTCCAATTTGGCGGCGTATATATGGAATTAAGCGAAGTCCCGAATAGCCGGTATGCTGATTTTGAGCGATTGATTCCTGAAAGCCCCGGAGATATTTGTTTTGTATTTGATGTGCAATCGAATCAGAATAATCCTGATTCAGATGGGGACGAATATCTTGATTATGAAGATGGGAGATATATTTACCACATTCGTGAAGTTGTAACTATATTTTATGGCGATAATCAGACAATTACTATGGATACCCATTCTTATATTGTTAAGGTTGATGTAGACACAAATCTAAGGCATCATAAAATTGATACGCTTAGATTATCTTCGTGCAATAATGGAAATATAGATGATCCCAATAATATTGCCAGGTCATATATGAATTGGGGAACAATAGGTGAGGATTAGTACGGGAGAATTAAAGGTTATATTGCTCGCCGCAAATCCATGGATAGGAGATTCGAATATTGTTTTAGATTATTCACTTGAGTACTCAGCCAGTAATCTTCGTTCATTGTTGGTGTTTATTTTTGCAGGGGGATGGTTGGTTGTCAGAATATTGGTGCAGTTGACCGGGATTTAGGCTTAGTGAGGTATTATTATGACAAAACGACAGGTGAGATTGAATATGAAAAAATATCAGATAGCAGTATATATGCTCATAGCTTCTATTGTGGTTAACGGTTGCTTGTACTCTAATTCCACGACTCCTGACCTTAAGATCAAGTTCCAACAGACTTATGAGAATGATGTAATAGATTTTGTTGTTCCTAGGGGAATGGAAGGAATAGTTTGTTCAATGAATAAGGATGAGCTCGTGGTATTGACTTTCGATGGAACTGAAATAATGCGAGAGTCTTATTCATCTGAGATAATTACAATTGACAGCTCTTCTCAAGTGTCAGATAAAATATCCGTTGCCTTGAGTAACAATGAAGTCATAACTTATGTGATCGAAGATGAGATATCAGTGAAGTATGACCAAACGTTCGATCATCAAATCAAAACCATCGCTAGTTTGGGGCGTTATTCTGACGAAGATATGGAGCTTGTTTTACTTGAAACAGGCGAGCTTTACGGATACGGATTGAACTATAATCGCCTTCTTTCAGAGAATGCGGATGAGGAGACTGCGATAGATACTCCCGTATTGGTCGCAGAGAACATAACGGATCTGTTTCAATACTGCTATATAACAGAAGACGGAAGATGCTTTGATATCCGCATGGGAGAAATGTCCAATTCTCTGCCTTCGGGTGTCACAGAATTACAAAGCTATCATTGTTATCCGTTGTTATGCACTGAAAATACCGCGTATTGTATTTATTCTCCTTTTTCTGAATGGAAAGAGGAAGCTGATTATGATCCGGGCTATGTATCGGCATATGAAGCCGGTATTATGTACAGACTTGATAACATCTGGTATTATAGCGGAACCCTGAGTGCTCCGAGAAGGGGTAAGGGGGTTCCTGAATCGAAGGACGCTAAGATCGATCTCCCTGAAGGATATGACTATCTGATATTATTCGAAGGCCTTGTGGGGTACGATGAGCATACTATCATTCTGTATTCAGTGTGATTTTTAAGAGTATCGGATACATGTATTACTATTATGAAAATGGCCGGCTAGTATGTGAAACGTGTGGAGAATTAACATGGCAAATGCACTAAAGAGGTTTTCGCTAAAGAGTTCTATTGCTTTTATCATATGGATAATAACGATGTCTGTGTTGATTATCTTTGCTGTATTGGAAATAAAAGCCATAGACTTTGATATTGATAGGTGCGTTCCTGTATCGATTCAATATCACGAGCCTGTTAATGATGAAGATATGGAGGAAGCGTTTTCTGAACCGAATTCAGGCGACAGTGTGGAGCGATTGAATAGTTATCGCCAAGAATTAACGGCACAAAAAAGAGTCGCTATCTGCTGGATGACAGGCTTTTGTGCATATGCATTAGCCGGTGCAGTACTATACTGTATGCTACGCGAGACGGGAAATACCAAGATGCTTCTCTACATCTTATTAAGCGTTATGAATATTGTAGTGTTTTATAATTTTCCGATTTGATAAGCTTGGATCAGGTTGTGAAGAGTAAAGGTATCCTTGGCGTAACTGCGCTTATAACGATGGTATTCATGATTCAACTGTTTATCTTTAAGATATCAGTCTAACTCTATATCCTTGAGCTCAAGAGGAGGTACGTTCTTGGTGGAAGCGCTGACCATCTTCTCGATCTCTTTCTTGGCCTTGTTGACGTCGATAAGAGTACCTGCACCTGCAACGCATCCGCCGGGACATGCCATACCTTCAATGAGGACACCGTTCTTCTTGCCGTTCTTGGCAAGGAGAAGAGCCGTACGGCAGTCAGCAAGACCTTCGTAGTGCTCGCACTTTAATTCTTCGTCGGGATAGTATTCAGCCATGCACTTCTTAATGGCATCCATAACGCCGCCTGCTACTGCGTAGCCGCGACCTGCGCCTGTTGCGTCGTGAAGGGAGCCCTTGGATTCGATGGTAGCGGGATCGATGCCTCTTGCGGTGAAGATGGCATCTAATTCCTCGAATGTGATAACGAAGTCAACGTCGGACCTTACTGTCTTACGCATAGCCTCGAGCTTCTTGGAAGCGCAGGGGCCGATAAATACAACCTTGGCGTCGGGTTCTTTCTGCTTGATGCTCCTTGCCGTTGCGACCATGGGCGTAAGCTCAAGTGAGATCTGATCTTTTACTTCAGGGAAGAAGAGCTTTGCGAGCATCGCCCAGGAAGGACAGCAGGAAGTAAGTGCGAAGGGCTTATCTCCGTGGATAACATTCTCTACGTAGTCCTTTGCTTCGTTTATACAGCCGATGTCTGCTCCTAAGGCAACCTCGTATACTTCGTAGAAGCCAAGAGCCTTTAGCGCGGCGTAGATCTTATCCTTTGTTGCTTCCGGACCGAACTGACCTATATAGGCGGGTGCGATCTCGGCTATTACCTTGGTTCCAGACTTCATGGCGCGGATCATCTGATAGAACTGGGACTTATCCGCGATGGCGCCGAATGGGCAGTTGACCATGCACATACCGCAGGAGAGACACTTATTCTGATTGATCTTGGCTCTTCCTAATTCATCGCTTTCGATGGCCTTTATGCCGCAGGATAATGCGCAGGGGCGTACTCTCTTGCCGATGGCGTCGTAAGGGCAGCTTGCTTTGCATTTCCCGCACTTGATGCATTTGTCTTTATCTATATGGGAGTGACCGTCGATCATGGAGACTGCACCTACGGGGCAGACCTCAACGCAGTTATGCGACAGGCAGTTACGGCAGAGGTTAGATACCTCGTATACGTTGTCCTCGCAGGATGCGCATGCGGACGGTATGACCTGCATGAGAGGAGCCTCGTAGTAGACCTCGTCAACGGAACTGTGATCAAGTCCGCTTGTGACGTGAACGGGCTTGTTGGCAGGACGCAGGGAAAGTCCCATGGCAAGTCTTGCTCGCTCTGCACTGATGGCGCGCTCCTGGTAGATGTTGTCGCCGAACTTGGGTGTCTCGTCGGGAGATATCTTGTAAGGCAGTGCCTCCAGGTCGTCCTTTACGTTCTCCGAGTCATATGCGATACGTGCTACCTCGACAAAAACGCTTTTTCTTAATTCCGATACGGGTGTATGTAATCCTCTCATAAGCCAATATTTCCTCCATATAGATTCTATCAGCGCATGGGAACTTTGTCATTGGTATGGTAGAATTATTGTGAATAAGGATGATGTTTTATGGACACAAGGAGATTACGTAAGGCTAACCGATTATTTAACGTCGTTGTTATCTGCTTCGTAGTGATTTTGTTTGTGACTTTTTTCTTCATATGGTTCGATACGGGCTCCAAGACGAGAGATCTGGACTCGACTTCCACTTCACTTCAGTACAGCTGGCATACATCTGACGGCTCTTACGGCGACATCGATATCCTTGAGGGAGAACAGTCTTTTTACCTGGATCTTAGCGGAGATCAGATAGAAGGCAGAGATCTGTGCTTCAGAACTAAGAATACGAACTTTAAGGTGTTCTTAGACGACGAACTGATATACAGATACGAGCCTAAGGTGCCTGTCCTCTTCGGAAGATCCTACGGTACTTTCTTCCACTGTATTCCTCTTAGCGAATTCGAAGGAGTAAAGACGCTTCGAATAGAAACAAAAGCCGAGTATTCGGGAGGAAACGGCTTTATCAAGGACTGTCAGCTTCAGTACGGAAGCAGATATCTCGTTAAGCTCTATGCGGAGAACACCCCCAACTTCCTTCTTGCAGTCTTTATGTTCTCGATAGGTGTCGTTCTTATGTTAGGCGGCGCCACCGTAGCAGGCTCTTCCAGCAAGGGGCGAGAGATAATATCCATGGGCCTTTTTACCGTGCTGTCCTCTTCGTGGATCGCATCCGAGACAGCCTTCTTCCAGCTAAGCAGCAACAATCCCGCCGCAGTGCATTTCATGAGCTATATCCTGCTTATACTCCTTCCGGGCTCTGCCATGCTCTTTATAAGAGCCTTCGCGAAAAGAAACCGCAGCCTCATATGCAAGGTAATGATATGGATGTCGCTCTTTTTGTGCTTTACCGACGTTGCTTTTACTCTAATAGGCATCGCGGACTACCACGACATGATCGTCTTTACGCAGATCCACATAGGCGCCGCGATAGTAGTATCTTCCGTAAGTATCGTTATCGCCGTAAAGAAACGCGAGATCCAGAGAAGAGCCACGAGGCTTCTTGTAGCAGCTTTTTTCCTGGCGATAGCGGGAGCTTCAATAGACCTGTGGAGATATATCTGCCTTGATGTATCTGCGGATAAAGCGCTCTTCTTCCGCATAGGAATCCTTGCCTTTGTAGTAATAATGAGCGCATACGAGGCAAGGGAGCTCTATAAGTACAGAAGATATGCCATGGAGGCGGATACCATGAGAAAGCTGGCACATACCGATGCTCTTACGGGTATCGCCAACAGAATGGCTTTCACAGAGTATGAGAATAATATAAGAGAGCAGACGGCGGAGGATATCCTTATTGTTCAGCTCGATATCAACTTCTTAAAGAAAGTAAATGACGTATACGGGCACGTGGAAGGCGATAAGCATATCGCGGCTGCGGCATCCATAATAAGTGACTGCTTCGCAGGCTCGGGACGTGTATTCAGGACCGGCGGTGACGAGTTCGTAGCAACGGTGGAAGGTGCGGCGGCCAAGGCAAGATACAACGAAGCCATCAACAGGATGGATACATTGATCGAGCAGTATAACCGCAAGACCAAGCCGCCGATACCTCTTCAGATCGCCTACGGCATGGCCGAGTATACAGGACACGGCAAGAACCCCGAGGAAGTCCTCAAGGAAGCCGACACTCAGATGTACCTCATGAAGACGAGGATGAAGGAAGAGAATGAGTAATATCAGATATTTGAAAAGCTACGTGAGCGTAGTATAATCTAAGCATAAGAGGTGTTACCTTTAGACGGTTACCTCAGTTTAGGACAAATAAATGACCGTGACTTTTGGTAGGGTGACGGTCATTTCTTTATTAGTTCGACTATTAAGCTTGTAATGATCGCTATCATGGTCAGGACCACGATCAGTGTTTCATATGTGCTCATCGTACCACCTCCTCTCTCCTGTAGAGGGATGGAGGTAACCGTCTTCCGTTTAAGGTAACACCTCAGAGCAACATTATAGCACGTTTTTCACCTGAAGTGAACGTTTGTTTGTGCGCGAGCGTAGCTATTCTACATTCAGTAGTTCGTAGGAAATAAACCAGCGATTGCCCACATTTCTTGCTGCGCATATCCTTACCGTAACGATATCTCCTTCGCGGATATAGGGATCTTCTGATGACACGAAATTAAGATGTTCGCCGCCCCAGACATTGGGATAACCCAATACATTGCCGATCCTGAATGATTCGACTTCAAATCGAACGATCTCTTCCTGAGTATCCTTACCGTGATTGAGTGCGTATTCATATTCTTCTGCGGAATAGTAATCCGGAGAGTCGATCAGCTCTTGAAGTTCTTCTTCTGTATATGAGCCGTCCGTGTATCTGACGGTCTCCTTGGCTACTACGAGGCGTGCAGCATTCTTATATCTGCCGACGGGAGCCAATAAGATTGCGAAGATAGATGCCATTCCCATGAAACAGATCAACACTATAACCAGAGGCAACAGATATTTATTAGACTTGGATGGTTTACGGAAGAGGGCATTCTTAAAAGATGCGATATCCTGATACCTGTCCTTGGGATCAAATGCCGTAGCCTTGCGCAGGATAGCGTCGTATGGCGCGGCAGAAGGGAGTAAGGCCTTGGCAAGTACTCCGAGCGAGTAGATATCCGTCCTCGGATCCGATTGTGCAAAGCCGTATTGTTCGGGAGCAGCTGAACCTTCAGTGCCCAGAAGGACTGTATCACACGATTCGCCCGCCTTGTATGTCTTTGCGGCATCGAAGTCGATTATTGTCACATGCCCGGAATCGTCGACGATGATATTTGCAGCTTTTATATCCCTATGTATGATCGGCCGCGGAGCTGTATGAAGATAGTAAAGTCCGTCGCAGATCTCGGATAGGATACGAAGCCTCATCTTAAGATCCGGAGAATGCTTTCTTATATAGTCGTCAAGTGTCATGCCGTTAACGAATCTCTCAGTTACTATCAGCTGATCACCCGACTCCTGAACATCCATGATCTCTGATACGTGCGGCAGATGCCTTCCTTTGAGCCACATAAATACATCCTTGTCGTATACCTTCAAGATCTTGCGCATACATACATCGCCGGTCACTTCGTTCATGACCAGGCTGCGGTCCTTATCCGGATACTCATGGAGTATCTTGTAGTGATCTGTGTTGTTCATATTAACAGTTTACTCCGCGTCTATTAACCCCATGTAAACAAAGGATTAAACCATGGTTTTTGTGGGCTGACAGCACACCATCAGGAAACCGACGGTCAATAGACTTGAATTATAAATACTCGCATCAACCACAAGGAGGGAAGGCTTATGATTTATAATTCAACGAAATCAAGTAGGATGCGTATAGAAAGAAAAATCATTATTGCATCGTTGATTGTCTTATCGTTATTTTGTAACAGTGGATGTATGAGAGCGTTAGCAAAGCGGAGCAATACATCAAGCGCGTTGGTCGGAACTTACTATGGCGGCAATAAGAGTGTTCTCATACTAAAGAATGATGGTAATGCCGACTATTACTACTCGGGACAGAATGATGTAAAGCATTCAAATAGATGGTCTGTGAATAATAATGAGATAACTGTAAATCTCAGTTGGATGTTCTGTACCGTTAAGGGAACAATTGAATCAGATCCTACGTCCTTTGTTTTAGCTGGTGCAAGTGAATTAGATGATGCATTATGGGACGATGAAAGATTCACAAAAATATCAGATTCGACTAATGCGATGACCAAAGATGAATGCGATGCATTTATTGCTGATAATTCAGGAACAGCGGATTACATGATGGTGGATTTTCATGGATTATCAGTTCCTGTTCCCGGGGATTTTGTTGCTACACCGAGTGATTCTGATGATCTGCAGGGATATTTCAATGAAAGTGATAATGCCGGCATCTTCATGGGGTATTTCCCTGTAGCAAGTGTATTAGAGGAAGGTGAATTTATAGTTGCGGCCGAAAGTTCGATAGCTCAGATTGCCACAATGTTTAATCCGTCTGAAGTGGTTTCTATGACTAATACTACTCTGGGTTCGTATTCAGCCAAGGAATACGAGATAACTGGTAGCTTTCAAAATGACAATGCCAACATCAAGGGGATGATGATTAACTACAGTGAACACGGATTTGTTATGCTCATAATGTGTGTTTACAAAGATGCTGGTGCTTTTGTTTTGGATGATTATAACTATGCAGTATCTTATTTGCAGACTAATGGTCCTGTGGGCGGTTCCTCTTCAAATTCATCAAACAGTTTAACTTCATCTACAGATGTCAGAACGGTACTGGATCAATATGAGACATTCATGAATGAGTATGTGGATTTCATGCGTACGTATTCCAACGCTGATTCGGAACAGATGCTTTCGATGATGGATGATTATTTGGAACTTGTGGACGAGTTTGTTCAGATGGAACAGATGATCAGTAATCTCGATGTTGATTCGATGAGTCCCGAAGACTATGCGTACTATATTGAAGTTACGACCAGAGTTGAACAAAATCTACTGACACTTTATAGTACGCCATCTTGAGTAACGACGGGTAAGGGCAACCAATAAACATTTGTTATCGGTTGGACGAATGTAAACAAGGTGTAAAAGCATGTCGTTTGTGTCCTGCCAGCCCACCTTGAATTACAAAGGAATTGATTTAATAAAAGTACAAGGAGGACTTGACTATGAGTAACAATGATAACATGTACAATGTAGTTCCTACACCTGCTCAGGGTGGTCCCGGATTGGCAATCGCATCGATGGTACTCGGTATTTGCGGTGTCGTTTTCGGATGTTGTTTCTATTGGCTTGCATTCCTTTTAGGCGTTATAGGTCTTATTCTTGGTGCTGTTGCGCTGGCAAAAAAGACAAGAGGTCGCGGAATGGCAATTGCAGGACTTGTCCTTAGTATAATTACGATTGCTTTCGGGGTTATCGGACTGGTATGCGGTGCGGCTCTTTACAGTGAAGTTATGGGTCAGAGCGCAATGAACTCGCTGTCGTGAACGCCTCAAGCCATAAATCGATAAGAGTTCTTATTGCAGTTGCTGCTCCTTTAGCAGCAACTGCAATTATTCTGTCTAGAGATAGATGGTTAGCCTTTAAACAGTTTCTTCCCGAATGTGCATTTCATAAGGTGACTGGCTACCTTTGCCCTGCTTGTGGGAATACACGCTGTGTTGAATGCCTAATACATGGGCAGTTATTGCGTGCATTCGGATACAACATTACCATTCCTATCTTATTGTTGGTATTGTTTGCTGTATATGCAGAAAACCTGTTTACGGTATTAGGGAAAAGAGTTGAGATCTTGCCTAGAAATGCGTGTTTTTGGTGGGTGTTAGGAGTAATTATATTTTTATATTACATTCTGCGAAATTTTATCCCACTCTCAATTGCCTGAAATATTTGGAAATGCAAACCGCGCGTAGTATAATCTAAGCATAAGAGGTGTTACCTTTAGACGGTTACCTCAGGTTAAGTTTACAGATGACCGTAACTTTGCAGAGGGACGGTCATTTCTTTATTAGTTCGATTATTAAGCTTGCAATGATCGCTATTATGGTAAGAACCACAATAAGTGTTTCATATGTGCTCATCGTACCACCTCCTCTCTCCTATAGAGGGATGGAGGTAACCGTCTTCCGTTTAAGGTAACACCTCAGAGCAACAGTATAACATCTCTATGTTGTGAAGTGAACAATTGTTTGCAGGTTTATGGAAGACACCGGAAGCTTACTTAACAGACTTAATAAGGCGAAGCGTCATTCGGATCTGGAGTCGCACATCGACTCTCTGGATGGTGTTGCTTCAAAGGGGTACGGTTCCTATCTTCAGAAGTATCTGGGAGAGCACGATATGTCTGTGGCGGACCTCAGTAAGAGAGCTCTTATGGACCGCTCCTATTGTTATCAGATTATTCGAGGGGAGAAGCATCCCGGCAGGGATAAGATCATCGCGATAGCACTGGCCTGCGGTATGTCACTTGAAGAAACGCAAAGGGGATTGGAGATAGCGTCGGAGGGGATACTCTATTCCAGGAGCAGGAGAGACAGTATTCTTATTTTTGCGGTAAATAACAAGATGAGCGTTGTAACTGCGAATGCTTTACTGGAGCAATATAAAGAAACTGCGTTGTCTTGATGTGTGCTGACAGCACACCAACTTAATGACCATTATTGGCATAATCCTTGCAAGAATACTTGTGGGAGAGGGTTATGTCGCAAAGTGTCGATTCGTATCTACGCGAGCTGCTCAAGGTAGATTGTGTCAGTCGATTAGACGGATATATCGATCGGCTTAAGGGATGTGAAGAGCCGGCGTTCTCCTCTTATATCAAGGACTATCTCGAACGCAATTGCATTTCGCTGTCTTCTTTACAGAAAAGATCTTATATCGAGAGGTCGTATTTCTACCAGATAGTGCGCGGCAGTAAGCATCCCGGACGCGATAAGGTCGTTTCCATTGCTCTTGCTGCGGGCATGACACTTGCGGATGCGCAGATCGCTCTGCAGAAGGCGGGCGGATGGAGCCTTTGCTGTATCGATCCCCGTGACAGTATCCTCATATATGCCGTAAACAGATCCCTTTCGATAGCGGAGACCAACAGCCTGCTTGAGCACTATGGCGAGGGAAGGCTTGAATAGCAATTGAAATTCCGCTCTTTGCACAGTGGCTGCACTAATTGACAACCTGCTATTTAATAAGATATAAAAGTGTAGGTTTAATGAAATCTTATTAAAGAGAGGGTTTGGAACATGAATTTCGACGGCTTTTCCGTAAAGCTTATCGAGTTTCTCGATCACTATCTGTTCAGCATTAAGGGCACTACTCTCGTACTGTTCTTCATGTTCGCTATAATCGCGATCGGTTATCTCATCGGTAAGATCAATGTTAAGGGTGTATCCCTTGGTACTGCAGCTATCTTCATCGTAGCTTTGGTGTTCGGTCACTTCAAGGGCGTAACGGTAGGTTATGCAGGACACGAAGGTTGCATCGAAGGTTGGGCAGGAAGCCTTACTACAATAGATACTTACTTCAAGATGATCCAGAATATGGGTCTTGTATTATTCGTAACATCGGTAGGTCTTATCGCAGGACCCACATTCTTCAAGAACTTGAAGAAGAATGCAAAGTCCTACATCCTTCTCGGAGCACTTATCATATTATCCGGAAGCATCGTAACGGCACTCGTTACAATGTTCGTTCCCAAGATGACATCCGCTATGGCAGTAGGTCTTATGTCAGGTTCACTTACAAGTACACCTGCATTTGCAGCAGCTCAGGGTGCTCTTGAAGACAGTCCCTTCTACGGTGAGATCGCAGTTGGACACGCTGTTGCTTATCCTTTCGGAGTTATCGGTGTAGTTCTCTTCGTACAAATCATCCCCAGACTTCTTAAGGTGAATATGGATGAGGAGAGAGCTAAGCTTGCTCCCGTAGGTGAATTCGAGACAGGCAAGGGCCCTGCTCCCAAGCTTTTCGAGCTTGATAAGTTCGGTCTCGGTGCATTCGCACTTACACTTATGGTCGGACTTCTTCTCGGAAGCATCAATATTCCCCTTCCCGGCGGATCTACATTCAGCCTCGGCGCTACAGGCGGCCCCCTGATCATGGCTTTGATCTTCGGTCACTTCGGACGTATCGGCAAGATGAGCCTTAAGGTAAAGGAACACCTCCTTTCTATCTTCCAGGAGTTCGGTCTTGTTCTCTTCCTTATCGGTGCAGGTATCGAGGGTGGTGCAGAGTTCGTTGACACACTTAAGGTATACGGCGGACTTATCTTCCTCTGGGGTGCTCTTATTACTCTTGTACCTCTTCTTGTAGGATTCTTCTTCGCCCGCAAGGTATTGAAGCTCAGCCTTCTTAATAACCTCGGTTCCATCACGGGCGGTATGACAAGTACACCTGCTCTCGGAGCTCTTATCCAGTCCACGGGTACATCTAACGTAGCATCTGCTTATGCTGCTACTTACCCCATCGCACTGGTACTTGTAGTACTTGCTTCCCAGTTCCTTACATATATTCCTAATATTGCAGGATAAGGATCATTACAGCAGAACTTCAGGGCCCGGATGTCCGGGCCTTTTGTTTTGCCCTGATCTTTGTTGCCGGCTGAAGTTTATACACAAACGCATACACGATCGGCCGTTTTTTGTATGGATCTGTGTATGACTCGTCAAACATATGTGTCAAAGTTGCAATATTTTAAGGCAAGTCCCCACAAATCTCAAAATTCCGATAAAATATATGCTGAAGATCAGAGTTTAAGAGGTTACGAATATGATCAGAGTACTTACGGTCGAAGACGATGCGGCCATTTCCAATCTTATATACATGACGCTTACGGATGCCAGGTATGACTGTACCGTGGCTACCGACGGCGAAGAGGGATTAAGGCAACTGGAGAACAATACATGGGATCTGGTGCTCTTGGATCTCATGCTCCCCAAGGTAAGCGGATATGAGCTTCTGGAGATCATAAGGAAGGAGACTGATACCCCCGTTATCGTCATCTCCGCCATGAACCAGGTAAGCGACAGGATAAGAGGTCTTAGGATGGGTGCAGATGACTATCTTTGTAAGCCCTTCCAGATAGGTGAGCTCGTCGCGCGTGTAGAGTCGGTGCTTAGAAGGACGATAAAGCAGCCCGAGATGTTCTCCTACGGCGGTATATCCGTCGATGTCGATTCCAGAAGAGTATTCGGTCCCGAAGGTGAGATCCTCCTTACCACAAAGGAGTTCGATCTTCTGGATACCCTTATCAGGAACAAGAATATCGCGCTTACCCGTGAGTATCTTTACGAGAGCGTATGGAAGGAAGAGTACCTGGGTCAGACCAGGACTTTGGATAACCATATCCAGAGACTTCGTAAGAAGCTCGGATACGATGACGTGATCCAGACGGTATTCAGAATCGGATACCGCCTCTATGTACCGGACAGCAGGATATGAAATTTTTCTCCAAGCTCTATTTCTCGATGTTGGTCTTGATAATTCTGGCACTTGCTGTGACAGAGTACTTCATCGTTGCCTTGAGCTTGGATTCTGCGGTGGATACCCAGGTGGAATCAGCGCTTGACAGTCACCAGCTGGTAAAGTACGCGATCCAGTCGGATATCCTCTCCGCATCCCAAAGTTCTACCGGAGAGGTAAGCGACATCACGTTGAAGCTGATAAGTTCTTCTGCTTCGGAGTCCATGGATGTTCCTCTGGCTTTATTCGAGTATCCCTCAGGGGAACCTATAATAGATAATATCAAGATCACCTTGCCGGACTTCGAGATAACCGAAGGTCAGATCGAATATCAGTCAAAGTCCGTGGGAAGCGGCCGTAAGCTCCTCTTGTCCGCCAGTTTGCTTAATCAATCGGATAAGTCTTATCTTCTGGTGACGCAAAGTGACATGACTTCCGTGTATGACAAGGTAGACGACATGGTCCTGAACTGCGTATGGGTATTCCTGGGAGTCACGGCCGCAGGTATCGTATTCGCTCTCGTATTCTCCGGCTTTATAACTAAGCCTATCAACGAGCTTGCCACAGTAGGCGTCGGATTCTCGCAGGGCGATTATTCGGGAAGGGTCAAGGTTAGAAGCCGCGATGAGATAGGAAAGCTTGCTGCGGTATATAACCAGATGGCTGATTCCATCGAGGAGAAGATCTCGGATCTGGAGCTTGCCGTCAAGCAAAGAGAGGACTTTACGGCGGCCTTTGCGCATGAGCTCAAGACCCCGATGACAAGTATCATCGGATATGCGGATACGCTCTATCAGAAGGATCTTTCAGAGAGCGAGGCGAGAGCCGCAGCGGGATTTATCGTCAACGAGGGTATGAGACTTGAATCCTTGTCCTTTAAGCTTTTGGAACTGATGACACTTAGAAAGAACGACTTCCTTCTGGAGGAGGTCCAGATGGGAGATTTTCTCAAGGACATCGAAGATACCATAAGACCTGCCGCCGCCAAGAAGGGCATAAGGACCTTCTTTGACTATGAGCAGGGCTACGTCAGGATGGAGATCGACCTTTTTAAGACTTTAGTACTGAACCTTATAGATAATGCCATGAAGTCGGGTACGTCAGATGTTGCCGTATTGGGACAGAGCAGGAACGGTATCTACATGATCGCCATCGTAGACCACGGACGCGGTATACCCAGGGAGGAGCTCCAGAGAGTAACGGAGGCATTCTACATGGTAGATAAGGCCAGATCCCGTAAGGAACACGGCGCGGGATTAGGACTTGCACTCTGCGAAAGGATAGCTGAGATACATAACACGAGACTGGATATACGAAGCCGCGAGGGAGAAGGAACGGCCATAAGGTTGAAGCTCAAGCTGGAAGAGGGATCAGATGACATTGAATAGAAATAAGGATAATAACGCTTCTAAAGTCCTGAAGAAGATAAGATTCAAACCCTATATCGGAGGGATCACGCGCTACGTGGGAACGGCAGCTGCAACCGTCCTTATAGTCGGCATAGGCGTATTCATGCCGGCATTTCTTCTGAAGGGCAAGTCTGATATAAAGAACCTCCCGGAAGGGTATGTGGATGCGGCTGATGTTCAGCCGTATGGTGCTGAGTATGCGAGAAATACCAAGGCACTTTATAGTTCTATTCTTGCTTATAACAATTACATCTACGAAAACGGGAGTTATTTTCACGCACAGCTCCCTCATACTGAAGCATACAGGAGCAACGGATATGCGGGCATCGGGATCCAGGATCCTGCAGGTGTCGGTACCGGGTCTTCCAACGAATTCGTATATGCTTATACGAACCTCTTGTATGATACATTAGGATATGTACCACCGGATTCCTTTGAAGTAAGATCCCTCACTGAGGATCTCGTTATGGTAGGCGCGAGCTATGAAGGCGACGGTTTTGTCCTGGACAGGACTACCGATGTTCCGATCTCGATGAGCGTGATGGTGGAGACCGGCCCGGAAGGTTTTAATTTGCAGCAATTGAATCAGCTCTTTAATCAGACGGTAGCTCTTTATAACGAATTCACGGGACTGGATTTCTTCGTTGACAATGATGATGTCCAGTTCAGAGAGGATGGTGTGTTCTACACTCATTCCATGAAAAGTGCCAGCGGAACTTTTACTATAGAGGCAACTATCTACGGTAACGAATATTATACCGTAGATACCAACGAACCGTATATAGTCTGGTGGATCGACTTCAATCTGATGATTATGGAGTGATGAGCAGCTGATCTTATACTGTATAATAGGGATATGAATAAAAAGATCATTTCCATCGTAATGGTCGTCCTCGTAGCAGGAGCTGCCGTTGCACTCATTATAGTACGTAACTTAGATAAGATAACGGGTCCTTCCGGTTCCGTAAAGCCTGCCGTCGTATCCGGAATGACGGTCGGTTCTGATGTTGAGGCGACTTCGGTCTTAAGTACAGTTCCTTCTTCCGTGCAGATCACAAGTGTAGATGATGCCAGAAGTGTCATTACCGATTTTGCCGAAGATAACGGTCTTTCCCCGGCAGATTATCCGGAAGATATGGTGAATCTTCTTGCAAGGAATCCGGAGACACTGGATTATGTCCTGAACTTCCCCCTTCATGAGCCTGAGGCTGATCCCGATATCGATCTGTCGGGCGAGGTGAACCGTGTTCAGATCCCCAGGCTTTATCAGTGGGATATGAGATGGGGATATAAGATATACGGCAGCGGTCCCATGGGACTTACCGGATGCGGACCTACATGCCTTTCGATGGTCGCCATCTATCTTCTGGGCAATACCGACATGAATCCGGCATGGATGGCCGACTATGCCATGAACAACGGCTATTACGACTATGAGGATAACTCCGGTACATACTGGAGTCTTATGACCGACGGCGCTTACGGCCTTGGTATTGACGTGGTGGAGATAACCACAGAAGAAGACAGGATGAAGAGAAACCTCGATGTAGGCAATCCCATAATCGCCATCGTAGGCGAAGGTCAGTTCACGGACGGAGGTCACTTCATCGTCATAACCGGATACACGGATGAGGGCTTTACCATCAACGACCCCAACAGCATCGCCAATTCGGAACGCGTATGGTCCTTTGAGGAGCTCGAGCAGGAAGTGATCACCCTCTGGGTATTCAGGATTTTGTAAACTTGCGCGAAAAATTGCAACTCTGACACATCTACAACACTAAGAGGTGACAAGTCTTCGGTAGGATGTAATTGTAAACCGAACGGAGGCTTATTATGAAACGCAACAAACTGATCATTGCCGTCTTTGTTCTGATGATAACTTCGGCAGTGACCTACATCATATGGAACGGTGTCTACGACGACGCTGCACTTGCCGCTTCACGTGACAGTTCAGACCGAAGTCCGGCGGATGATATCGAGTTCAATGACTACAGGCTTATCGATATAAGAAGCGAAGAAGATGCCAGGGAAGTCATATCGATCTATGCGGAAAGGCATGATATCGATGAAGATGAGTATCCCGACTACATGGTGGAAAGACTTGTCAGCAACCCGGAACTAAGGGACTTCGTTCTTGAATATCCGCAGCATGCAGACGAAGAGGTCAGGCTTTCCAGTATCTCCATAGAGGAGGACATCGAGAATGCCGAAGGGGTGCCTGAGTTCTATCAATGGGATAAGAGATGGGGATACAGGACATACGGGAGCGATGTAATGGGATTTACGGGATGCGGTCCCACCTGTCTGTCGATGGTAGCGGTGTACCTTCTGGATAATGATTATATGACACCGGCATGGGTTGCCCAATTCAGCATGGATAACGGATATTACGATTATGAGAACTACAGCGGCACGTTCTGGTCCCTCATGACGAGCGGAGCGGAAACATTGGGACTTATCCCGGAGGAAGTCACGGGAGAAGTCTGGGACATCGAGGAACACCTCGCAAACGGGGAGCCTATCATAGCGATCATGGGCCCCGGCGACTTCACTTCGGAAGGACATTTCATCGTTCTCGTGTCCTGCGAAGACGGATACTTAAGAGTAATAGATCCCAACAGTCGCGAGAGAACGGCAAGGCTTTGGGACATCGATGAGGTTCTTCCTCAAATTCAAGGAATGTGGGCGTACAGCGTATGATCAACAGGAGTAATGAAATGGAATACATAGAAAAGCATGCAAACGACGTACTGAGACTTTGCATATATTATCTCGGCGGCATGGAAGATGCCAAGGAAGCTTTCTATCAGGTCTTCAGCGAAGCTGCAAAGGCAGGTAATCCCGACAGAACGGAGCTTTTCGCCATAGTCCGTACTACATGCGTAGCGGATATCTTCCCGGATGAGAACGAAGCTGACCTTTTCAGGTTCTATTTTGATCTCACGGAAGAGGAGATAAGCGACATCCTGGGACGGGGCGTATTGGCAAGAGTATGAATGTGAAGATGCCATGTTGATATCTCGCGGGGAGCCGGCACGATATATAGTGTCGGCTCTTTGCATGCATGTTATAATGATAAATACAATTTAACAAAGAGGGGTAAATACTATGAAGGGAACACGAAAGGTACTTTCACTGACGCTTTCGCTCGCTATGCTTGTGAGCTCCACATCCTGTTCGGCAAAGTTCGGCGAGAGCGTTAACGGCAAGACAAAAAAGCTCTGCGACGCCATACTTGACCGCGATTATAAGAAGATCGAGAAGATGGCTTCCGATAAGGATAAGGATCTTGAGAATATCATCTCCCTGTCAACGGACGGACTCGAGGAAGATAACGAGGCCAGAGAGATAATTGCATCCACACTGGAATTCGAGATCGACGAGGACAGCTTCGAAGGAGATTTCTTAGGCAGGGAAGGCAGCATCGACGTTACATTCACTTATGTCGACTACGAGAAGGCCATAGAGGATATCGCCATCTTCGAGGATACGGATGCCTTCGCTGCGGCTATCGAAGATTGTGACGATAAGGTAGAGACTACCATCACATTCGAGTTCGAGAAGGACGGATCTGATGTTGTTTGTACCAACATCGGCGATATCGCGGATCTCTTTCCTTATTCTTCGGAGGAGTTCAACTTCGCGCTCAGCCGTGACAACTATACAGGCAGCGTTGAGTTCTTAAATCTTAACAACGGCAACGGCTATATCGATGCATATACCATCACATGTAATCTTCCCATCGAAGGTGACGGACAGTCTCTTACATGGAACTATTACTGGACGGTAGAAAGCTACGATGTAAATCTCTACACATCAGATGTGATAGAGTCCGATACAGATGCATTCCTTACTGCATTTTATTCCGAGGATGACATCATCCCCGACGGTACCTATGTATTCACATTCTATACGGAAGACGACGTCTTGTTAGGTTCAGGTTCCGTAGAAGTAACTCATACTGAAGTTACTCCTACTCCCACACCCGCTCCTTCTTCAGGCGACTCCGGTGTAGGACCTTACTTCGTATCTCCTTACGACGGTGTCATCGCACTCCCTGATACGGGTCTTGTTCTTGATCTTCCCGTTACCTATGTCTGCCTTGACTCTGACAGCTCCAGCATCCAGACGGTATTCGGAGATAATCAGAATATACGCGACAATCTGGTATTCTTCGCAGTAGATATCACGACGATGGGCGGAGCCTTCTGTGTCCGTCTTCCCAACCTTAGCAGCTACGATCCTGACCAGGCACAGACTGCCCTTAATAATGCCATGTCATCTTTTGCACCTGACGGAGCAACTATTAACGGTACTTATTCCCAGGACTTTGTAGTAGGCGACTACACATATACCGTTACTACGATGGAAGTTACCCAGGACGGTACTACTACGTCGTACTGCAACTTCGTCATCGTCGGTGATGAGGACGCATGCTACCTTATCTACTTCTTCTCGGATAATACAAATAACGTAGAAGAGTTCATGAGCGGACTTACGATGGCCTGATGAGCTTTAAGTAAGATACGATATTCAAAGAACGGCCGTGAGATCAATATTCCCGCGGCCGCTTTTGATACTATAGATCAATTCTTTGGAATTGACTTTATATCCTTTCGAGAATAAAATAGGTCGTGTACTGCGTAATTAATATAAGGAGAGGTCTGTGGGAAGTAGAGATGACATGCCTGTCGGAGTCAAGTTCTCCATCATAAGCAGGGCGTTTAAGAGCAGGATAGATGATCTAATGAGAGATTACGGTCTTACTTCGGTCCAGGCCGGGGTCATCCTTGCGCTTAACAGATTCGAGCGATGCGGTAAGACAGACGAAGTCAATCAGAAGGACTTAGAGCAGGCTATGGGACTTACCCACCAGACCATGACCGAGATAATAAAGAAGCTCGAGGCCAACGGCTTTGTGAAGTGCAGTCAGAGTACCAAGGACAAGAGATCCAAGTCGATAAAGACCACGGACAAGGTCGGAGAGATCCATAAGGATATGGGTAAGACGGACAATATGGTACTGGAAGAGATGTGTAAGGGCATCAGCGACGATAAGAAGAATGAGCTTATCTCTATGCTCGATGTCATGCTGGATAATATATTTGAGAAGGAAGGAAAGTAAAAAGATGGATAACGTAAAGACTATCCTCAAGTCACTTCGAGAGTTCAAGAAGCCGACGATATTAACGCTGGTCTTCATTATCGCGGAAGTATTTCTTGAGGTATTGATACCTTTTATTACCGCAAGGACGATAGACGATATCAATGCAGGTGCTTCCTTAGGGGACATAGGCCTTACCTGCGCACTTATGATAGTAGCAGCTATGGCATCTCTTGCCTGCGGAGCTCTGGCAGGTAAGACGGGAGCGCAGGCTTCTGCAGGACTTGCAAGGAATGTTCGAAAGGATATGTATGAGAAGATACAGACATTCTCTTTCAGTAACATAGATAAGTTCTCCACTGCATCTCTTGTTACGAGAATGACTACCGACATCACCAATATGCAGAATGCCTACATGATGTGCATCAGGATCGCCGTAAGATCTCCCATGATGTTCATCTTCGCAGTCGTCATGGCATTTATAATGGGCGGAACACTTGCAGTTGCCTTTGTTGTAAGTATCCCGGTAATGATATTCGGTCTTGCCATGATCGGTAAGTATGCGATGCCGGCATTCAAGGCAGTATTTAAAAAGTACGACAAGCTCAATGAGTCCGTAGAAGAGAATGTCCGCGGCATGAGAGTCGTTAAGGGCTTTGCAAGAGAGGACTATGAGTCAGAGAAGTTCTCCACTGCATCGGATGATATAAGGGTCGACTTTACCAAGGCAGAGAGGATCGTATCTTTGAACGGACCTCTCATGCAGTTCTGTATGTTCTTTAATATGGTATTTGTCCTTGCTGTAGGATCTAAGCTCATAATCACTAATCAGGGACAGACCATCAACGTAGGTGAGCTCTCATCCATGATGATATACGGCTTCCAGATCCTTATGGCTCTTATGATGATCTCCATGATCTACGTAATGCTCACCATGTCTCTGGAGTCCGTAAAAAGAGTGGCAGAGGTACTTAACGAGAAGCCTGCCATCACCAATCCCGAGAATCCCGTAATGAAAGTTAATGACGGTTCTATCGAGTTCAAGGATGTTCACTTCAGCTATTCTTCAAGAGCACAAAGAGAAGCTCTTAATGATATCGATCTTAAGATCGCTTCCGGTATGACAGTAGGAATCCTCGGAGGTACCGGTTCATCCAAGTCTACTCTGATCCAGCTTATCCCCAGGCTTTATGATGTAACGACGGGATCCGTAAGTGTCGGAGGCATCGATGTAAGAGAGTATGATCTTGAGACACTGCGTGATGCGGTATCCGTAGTACTTCAGAAGAATGTCATCTTCTCAGGAACCATCAAGGAGAACCTTCGATGGGGTAATAAGGAAGCTACGGACGAGGAGCTTATCGAAGCTTGTAAGCTTGCTCAGGCTCATGATTTCATCATGGGCTTCTCAGACGGCTACGATACGCATATAGAGCAGGGCGGTACGAATGTATCAGGCGGTCAGAAGCAGAGGCTCTGTATCGCCAGAGCGCTTCTTAAGAAGCCTAAGATACTTATCCTCGACGACTCTACAAGTGCAGTCGACATGAAGACCGATGCTCTTATAAGACAGGGATTTAAGAAGTTTATCCCTGATACGACAAAGATAATAATCGCTCAGCGAGTTGCTTCCGTTCAGGATGCGGATCTTATCATCGTCATGGACGGCGGTACGATCAAGGCCAAGGGAACTCACGAAGAGCTCCTTAAGACATCTGATATCTACAAGGAGATCTATGAGCAGCAGACGAAGGGAGGCGATCAGGAATGAGTGCCAACAGAAGAGGTAATGCAGGCCTTGGAATGGGCAAGGAAGGCTACCAACAGGGATTCGGAGGCCTTGGAAGGACAGTTAAGTTGTTCTTCGGATTCTTCCCCGTCTTAGCTCCCATAACATTTATCTGCGTCATAATATCAGCTGCCATCGGAGCTATTCCTTCGTTCTTTACGCAGAATATCATCAAGATAATCGAGAAGTGGGTAGAGTCGGGTGATTATGAGGCTGCTAAGCCGGAGCTCGTTAAGTACCTGTCTATACTTGCATGTCTTTATGCATTTGCATTTATCCTTAATATCGTAAGAACGCAGATCATGGCTTACATGACACAGGGCTTTTTACATAAGCTTCGTAACAGGATGTTCTCGGGTATGCAAAAGCTCCCTATCAAGTATTTCGATACTCATAAGCACGGAGATATCATGTCTCACTACACCAATGATATCGATACCTTAAGACAGCTCATATCAATGGCATTCCCTTCACTTATAGAGTGTACCGTAACGGTAGTAGTAGTGTTCGCCATGATGCTCTACTTCAGCCTCTGGATGACACTTGTTCTTATCGCAGGTGTTGCGTTGATGTTCTACGTTACTAAGGTCGTAGGCGGAGGATCTGCCAAGTACTTTATCCGTCAGCAGAAGGCGGTAGCTTCTACCGAGGGCTTCATCCAGGAGATGATGAACGGACAGAAGGTAATAAAGGTATTTAACCACGAGCAGGAGGGCATCGAGGACTTTAATAAGCTCAACGACGCACTCTACGAAGATTCTTCCAAGGCTCATGCTTATGCCAATATCTTAGGTCCCATCATCCAGAATATCGGTAATATCCTTTATGTTGTCCTGGCTCTTGCAGGAGGTATCTTCCTGATCGCGAAGGTTCCTAATGTATCTTTCTCCGGAATGGCATTTGGTATCAGCATCCTTGTTCCTTTCCTTAATATGGCTAAGCAGTTCACGGGTAATATCAACCAGCTCACGATGCAGATCAACTCCATCGTAATGGCAGGTGCAGGTGCTCAGAGAGTATTCGCTCTTATAGATGAGAAGCCTGAGACTGACGACGGCTACGTTGAGCTCGTTAATGCGAAGATTGGCGCTGACGGCAGCATCGAGGAGACATCCGAGAGAACAGGTAAGTGGGCATGGAAGCATTTCCACAAGGCAGACGGTACGACCACATATACGGAGCTTAAGGGCGACGTAAGGATGGTAGACGTAGACTTCGGTTACGAAGAGGGCAAGGATGTCCTTCACGATATAACCCTCTTTGCAGAGCCCGGTCAGAAGGTCGCTTTCGTAGGTGCTACCGGTGCAGGTAAGACTACTATCACGAACCTTATAAACCGCTTCTACGACATAGCAGACGGTAAGATCAGATATGACGGCATCAATGTCAATAAGATAAAGAAGGACGATCTTAGAAGGTCCTTAGGACTTGTTCTTCAGGAGACTAACCTCTTCACGGGAACGGTTATGGATAACATAAGATACGGTAAGCTCGATGCTACCGAAGAAGAGTGCATCAAGGCAGCTAAGCTTGCAGGTGCCGATGACTTCATAACACGTCTTCCCGACGGCTACAACACGATGCTTACCAATAACGGTGCTAACCTCTCGCAGGGTCAGAGACAGCTCATATCCATCGCGAGAGCCGCTGTTGCAGATCCGCCTGTAATGATCCTCGACGAGGCTACATCCTCTATCGATACCAGAACGGAGTCTATCGTTCAGAAGGGTATGGATAAGCTCATGGAAGGAAGAACGGTATTTGTTATCGCGCACCGTCTCTCCACAGTCATGAACTCCGATGTCATCATGGTACTTGATCACGGTAAGATCATAGAGAGAGGTAACCACGAGCAGCTCATCGCCGACAAGGGCACATACTACCAGCTCTACACCGGTGCATTCGAGCTCGAGTAAGGATAATTGTCTTACATATAACAAAGGACCGCTTCGGCGGTCCTTTTATTATTCTTGGAAGTCACTGTTTTACGTTATTAGTGACTGTTTTAGTGATTTAACGGCGAAAGTCACGATTTCAGTCACTAACTTGCGCCAAAAAGTGACTGTTTTAGTGACTAAGACTTACTTTTTCTCCGGTGCGGGAGCGATATCCTCCTCGGAGAGGTTATCCAACCTCACAGCCAGCGCACATTCGATCCTCTTCTTGAAGAGGCGGCAGCCGTAGTCATAGATACCTGTTATGGAGCCGTCAGCGTGGAAGGAGTTGGCAGCGCATCCGCCGGAGCAGTAAAGCTTTGCCCAGCAGTCCTTGCAGGCTTCTCTGGAGTAAGCATTTACCTGAGCGAACTCGTGCACGATCTCCTGATTCTTGATGCCTTCCCAGATATCACCGATCTTGCACTCGGGGTGAGATACGAACTGGTGGCAGGGGTAGAGGTCACCCCAGGGAGTAACAGCCATATATTCTGTTCCTGCGCCGCATCCCGAGATCCTCTTGTAGATACAGGGACCGCAGGTAAGATCCAGCATATAGTGGTAGAAAGTAAATCCGTTGCCTTCCTTGTTACGCTTCATCATCTCGCGTGCAAGGCGTTCGTACTCTGCGCAGAGTACAGGGAAGTCCTCTTCGGTAAGGGCGGAAGGAGAATCCGGAGATGTTACTACAGGCTCCATGGAGAGCTCCTTGAAGCCCAGATCCGCCATATGCAGGATGTCATTTACGAAGTCGGTATTAAAGTGTGTAAAGGTGCCTCTCATATAGTAGCTCTTGTTGCCGCGCCTTCTTACGAACTCCTGGAACTTGGGAACGATCCTGTCGTAGGAGCCGTTGCCTGCAAGGTCTACACGGAAGCGGTCATTTACTTCCTTTCGTCCGTCGAGGGAAAGAACTACGTTATGCATCTCGTCGTTACAGAAGTCGATGACATCGTCAGTGATGCCGATACCGTTGGTGGTAAGAGTGAAGCGGATATTCTTGCCCGCATCCTTCTCGATGGAGCGCGCGTACTTGACGAGCTGCTTTACGACTTCCCAGTTCATCAGGGGCTCGCCGCCGAAGAAGTCGATATCCAGGTTCTTGTGGTATCCCGAGTTCTCTATAAGGAAATCGATGGCGCGCTTACCTGTCTCGAAGCTCATTATTCCGCAGTCGCCGTTGAACTTGCCCTGTGCGGCAAAGCAGTAGGAGCAGTTAAGGTTGCATGTATGAGCTACATGAAGGCAGATCGCCTTCAGGGTATATTTTCTCTTCTTTAGATCGATGGCGATATTCTCGTACTTGTCGGGAGCAAAGAGCTTGCCCTGAGCCTTCAATGCCTCGATGTCGGCAAAGCACTCTTCTATCTCGTCTTCGTTAACATCTTCCTTATCGGCATATTTTTCCAGGATGAACTTCTTTATCTCATCCTTAGGCGTAGACTCGTATCTCTCGATAATGTCGTAAGCGACCTCGTCCACCAAGTGGATGGAGCCTGAGAATACATCTAATACTATGTTCTTGTCATCAAACTTATAACAATGGATCAATGTCGTAGATCTCCTTTATTTACGGGCATGAAAAAGGTCTCAGAATCCTATAGATTAAGAGACCTAATATTCAACTTCTGAAAGTAACGAGAATTACTTCTCAACCTTCTCGCAAGCCTGGTTAGCTACGCCGCAGGAAGTCTTGCAAGCAGACTGGCAGGATGTCTGGCACTCGCCGCAGCCGCCTTCCTTAACAGACTCGTTCAGGTCACGTGTATTGACAGTAATGATTCTTGTCATGTCAATGAGCCCCCTTGATTTTTAATAAAAGAATTATACTTTGATTCAAGCGTCGGTGTCAACCTTTAGTAACGTCCCGTCCCATTGTCTGTAGGGGTCTGTCTTGAAGTTTGTGCCACCTGCCTTAAGATCTTCCATAAAGCGGAGGATATCTTCGGAGATCTCCTGCCCGGGGATAAGAAGCGGCACTCCCGGCGGGTATGAGAAGACGTATTCTGCGCTTATCTGTCCTGCGGCATCCTCGGCCTTGACCTTAGAAGAACCGGCTCTTAATGCCTTGGAGACTGACATCTTGTATCTTCGCGGGACAGAAGGAAGGGAAGGCGCGTGAGATCTTTTGCCGGCTTTTTCCTCTACGGTGGAGTCTATGGCCTTTATAGCTTCCGCGAACCTTATAAGGGAAGAAGATGTATCTCCCGTACCTGTCATGGCAATGATGTATGACGGAAATGAGGCTTCAACTTCAATAAGAAAGTCCTCGCGAAGAAGATCTGCCAGCTCATAGCCTGTCATGTAACCGCAGGTAAGGATTACTATCTTAGAGATATCCTGAGAAGACGAAGTGTAGAGTCGAAGCTTTGTTAAGCTCTTAAGATCAGATCTTAGATCCTCTGCGATCTTATAGAGGTTATCGACACGAGGGTCTATAAGAGCATTCTCAAGACCTGCCATCAGCATATAAGAAGGACTTGTAGACTCCAAAGATGATAAAAAGTGGCGAAGAAGGCGCCTGTCGGCTCTGTCGCCGAACATAAGAAGCACCGCCGTCTGGGTAGGCGCGCTCATGGTCTTATGAACGCTCTTTATGACGATATCGCCGCAGGACGTAGGAGGAAAGAGATTATCTCCCTTTATGCCGAAGTGAGCGCCGTGAGCTTCGTCTACAATAAGCAAGACGTCTTTCTTCTTACATATCTCATATATCTTCCCGGTGTTCGAAATGATCCCTTCGTATGTAGGAGATGTTATTACTACTGCCTTTATCTTGGGATCTGACAGGAGCTTTTCTTCTATTAGGGCGGGATCTGCGCCCAGAAGAAAAGGAGTATCTTCCGCTGTATCAGGGTCGATAAGAACGGGCGTCGCGCCTGAAAGCTCTATCCCGTGCCATACGGATATATGGCAGTTGGATGCAACTAAGATCTTATCGCCCTTCATCGTATGAGAGAGGATGGAAGCTACAAGAAGTGCAGAAGAGCCGTTTACCGAGATCAGGGCATCGTCAGCACCCCATAGGTCCATAGCTCTCTTCTCGATGCCTCTTATAACTCCTTCAGGGGAGTGGAGGTTATCAAAGCCGTCTATCTCCGTTATGTCACAGGAATAGGAGATACCGTCAGGCTCTGATCCGGGATTACGCTTATGCCCCGGCATGTGCATGGGAAGAAGATCATCTTCTCTTAGCTTCTTAAGTCTTGAGTTTAAAGTGTCTTTCATAGTTTCGGTAAAAGAAACCCCGCCCCTTAAAAAGGAGCGGGGAAAAGAAATGGAGTATAAAGATAGAAATAATAATTCTTACTTAAGTACAGTAAAGCTGTAGCTGTCGATAGTATCCTTGTTCTCGTAGATATTCTTCTGAAGGTCGATAGCCGTGCCGAGGATAAGTGTGTAAGGGGAGAGAGCTCCGCCTACGGAACAACGCTTATCAGCATAGCTTATAGCCTGAGCTTCGTCCTCAGATACGAGCATGTACTGGGATACGAGATAGAGGCTTCTTACTCCGACGTCCATACCGACGAGCTTGGGGTTGATGGAGTAGGAGTTTGAAGAAGATGCACCGGGAGTAGAGATCCTGCTGCTGAAGGAAAGTCCGAGAGCGGAGGAAGAAGAACCGAGGTGCTCCTCTACGAGGAAGTAAGGCTTGCCCTCTACGCCGACCTTGCCGACATCGTGGAAGAGACCGATGATGATAGCGGACTCTTCGTCGAGCTGGGGCATGATGGTATCCTTGATCCTGAGAAGCTGCTTTGTAACTGCTACGCTTCTGATGAGAAGTCCCTTTTCACATGCGAGAGCACCTTCTGTATCGGCAGGAGCCGTAAGCCAGGAAGTCCTGTTCTCGAGGAAGTCGATGAAGTGATCGAACTCTGTCTTTCTCTTAACGACAGCTGCCTTGAGCTGGCCGTAGAGCTCGTCTACATTCTCCTTAGTAACGTCAACCATGGGCATGATGCCTGCAGAAGCGTTAACGGGTGTGCCTGTTGCTGCAGCGGAAACTGCTGCTGCTGCCGCGGGAACTGCAGTCTCACCTGCATCGGAACCCTCGGAGAAATTATACTTACACTTGGGACATCTGATCGCCTGGTTGGCAATTGTCATTCCGCAATCGGGACACTTTTTCATGGACTTGACCTCCTGGTCACAATAATATTTGTGTTTTTGATAGAGATATTTTACAATTTCAAACGGCGATTTTCAACACGAATAGTGCAGTTTGACAACAGTTTACAATTTATTAATTTATTACTTCTTAAGCTTGCCCAGAGTGTTTTTAAGGAAACGCGGTATCGAAACTTTATATGGAAAATACTGCATCTTTCCCGTCTCGTGAGCGCGAAGGACCATCTCCAGTTCCCTTGGATTTACGTTCCCGCTGTTATTCATTATGTAGTTCTCTGTACCGGGCGCTTCGTAGAAACAGCGGTAGTGCGCGCCGTATGCGTCGCCTACTCCGAGAACGTGACCGAACTCGTGTGATGCTACGCTCATGAAGGAGGAGATTCTGGAATAATCGTTCATGTTGATGGTACCGGGATATGTAAGGGACCAGTTGATCATGGCAGCCTCGGGACAGCCTGTCAGGAGAAATCCCCATCCCATGCGCCATACGGGACTTGTGACAAAGGAAGTCTTGGATACTGTCGTATGACGTACAAGGAAGAATCTCTGCTTGGGGTCGAAGACCGCGTCGGGATCGTCCTTTCGTATCACGTTCATCTTAACTACCACGGGAGTCCTGGTGCCTTCGAAGATGTAGTGCTTGGCCCAGTGTGACTTGATGCCCTCCACGAATGCGTCAGCGTATGTATAGCCTTCGGGCTTGCTCTTAAGGAGCACGTCCTTGGTATCCGTCCTGTCTATTGGCAGGAGGTATACAGGATCGAACTCCACGTGAACAGTCATATATATGGTGTCCTTCGAGATCTCTATCTGTACCGGGACCTTCAGGGGATCCTTATAGGAGATAGAGAAGGACGAAGATGACGTAAAAGGCTTAAGCTTATAAAACATGTAAAGGATTATAACGCATTAAATAGACACTGACGAGGGGTAATGTCAGTGTCTAAAGGAGGGTGTTATGAAGTAAGGAACAATTACTTAGAACAACTATATGTTACCACCCTGAAGGTTTACACAGGCTCTCAAAAAGGGCAAAATATAGGCAAAGGTCAGGAGGAATTGCGGCATGAAGTTAGAGGGCAGGACATATAAGGCGAATCGCCTTTTGAGCATAAAGGAAGTGGAGCACACTAATGAGAATGTGGCATTCTCCATGCAGCTCGAGGAAGCCCTCATAATGCTCTGTAAGGAACTTGATATCCCCATCCCTTTATGGATGAAGAATAACACGCACGAATTCGCGGCCTTCCATCAGACTTTATTCTTTGCTGAACAGTTTAATGAGAAAGTGAAGTTTGACCGGTTCCAGATCAAGTGGGTCGACTGATCATTCGCCCGATACTCTGAAGATGATCTCGCCGGGATATACCATATCAAGCTGATCCCTGGCTACCTGCTCTATATAGACCTCGTCATCGGAATGAGCGCCCTGAGCTCTTAATGCTTCCTGCTTATCAATGAGAGCCTGCTTCTGGGCCTGAAGCTCACGTGATTCTTTCATAAGGCGTTCTCTTCTCTGGCGTACGTCATAAAATCTCGTGGCGCAAAGTACGGCAACCACGACAAAGGCGATGCAAACCACCGTCATTACAAGTGAGAAAGATGTATTTCTGCGCTTTCTTTTCACGTATCTATCCTTTCGAAGAAAAACTCACAATAATATTTTAGCGTTAAAGGGGATATCGTGCGACAGTTCAGAGGGCTTTTTAACGATACTGTAATAAACAAAGAAGATGCCCTTATCAGGCATCTTCCAAGATCTCGTACATTGATGCGGCATCGTCCTTTCGTACCGTGTCGGATAGCTTTAATACCTTAAAGCTGACGTTGCCGTTACCGAATTGTATGGTTACTATATCTCCCACTTTAAGCTTCACGCCCGGCTTGGATTCCTTGCCGTTTACAGTGACCCTTCCAAGGGAACAGACGTCGTTGGCGACGGTCCTTCTCTTGATTATTCGGGAGACCTTAAGAAATTTATCAAGTCTCATGTTGTGATATTTACTCTTCCTTTAAGTGCGCTTGCAAGCGTCAGATCGTCGGTGAACTCTATGTCGGAGCCCATGGGAAGACCTGATGCGAGTCTCGTGACCTTGATCCCGGAAGGGGACAGGAGCCTTGAGACATAAAGTGCGGTGGCATTGCCTTCCGCGGTCTGGTTGGTAGCCATTATGACTTCCTTTATCTCAGGATGCCTGGAGAGCCTGTCAAAGAGCTGGGACAGTGTTATGTCGTTCATGCTCTTGCCTGACACGGGATTATATACTCCGTGAAGCACGTGATAAAGGCCCTTATACTCGTGCATCCTCTCAAAAGTGGACACATCCCTGGGGGATTCCACCACGCATACGGTGCTCTTGTCGCGAAGAGGATCCGAGCAGATAGGGCAGGGATCGCTGTCCGTGAAGTTCTGACAGGAAGAACATCTTACCGTCAGCTTGTGGGCATCCTTAATGGCTTCCGCCAGTGAGTTCGCGTCTTCGTCCGACATTGACAGAATGTGAAAAGCCAGCCTTTGAGCTGACTTTCCGCCAATGCCCGGAAGACTTCCGAGCTTTGATATCAGGTTCTGTACCGAAGGTGAGTAGCGCGCCATATCAGATAGGGAGCTTTACTCCGCCTGTGATCTTATCGAGCTTCTCTGCTGAGATCCTCTCAAGCTCGCTGCTTGCAGAATTGAATGCAGCGATAACGAGATCTGCGAGCATCTCGGGATCTTCGGGATCAATTACTTCCTTAGCGATCTCAAGACCGTAGATGAGCCTGTCGCCGCCTAATGTGAGCTTTACCTGTCCGCCGCCGGATGTACCGTCGATCCTCATGAGCTTGAGCTCAGCCTGTGCAGCTTCGATGTCTCTTTGCATCTTCTGAGCCTGTGCCATGAGATTACCCATGTTGCCCATTCCGCCGGGCATTCCTCTGAATCCTTTTGCCATCTTGATATCCTCCGATGTATTGTTATTTGTTTGATTTGAGCGTCTATATTATATCAGTAATGTCAGTTGTCACCAAAGTGTATTTCAGTCTCGATACCTGCGCCGCTTAACTTATTCATGAACTCCTCGGCCTTGCTCATGTCGCTTACGCCTTCCTTCTCGGGAGAAGGAGTTACGCCGCTTACGGCATTATGATACTGTCTCTCTGTGCTGAGGAATACCTTGGTTATTCCGGAGAAAGCCTGCTTGATATCAGACGATACTCTCTTGAACTTGGGCTCCTTCTTTATAGTGTCGATAAGAGAGGCGTCGGAATCTGAAAATACGATAAACGCCTTCTCACCCTCAAGCTTTAAGAACGCCTGGTTAAGGAGCTGATAAAGAAGGAAATCATTACCTGAGACTCTCTCTATTATCGCGTTCCACATGGCATCTACGTCAGCCGTAGCCTCAGCTTCCCTTGTAACTGCTATGGGAGTCTGATCCACCATGGCGGTGAGCCTTGTCTTCTTTGTCTCGCCTATGCGGTCCGTGGGAGCATAGATGTCATTTGTATCCTTATCAAGATCCACGTCATCCATAAAGGAAGATGACAGATCCGCGAAGATATTAAGGTTATTGTCCTTAGGGGGTTCCTTTGAAGCTTCGGAGGAAGGCGCAGGAGCGGGCTCTTCTGCCGGGATATTAAAGATATCCACCTGGTTATCCATGGGAAGATCCTCGGGATCAACGATCTCTTCTTCCTTTGAGGGAGCGGGAGATTGTATCTCCTCCTGAGTCTTTTCTTCTTCCTTCTCGGATGAGAAGAGCGATGAGAACAGAGGTGACTCTGACTTAGTCTCCTCAGGCTTTTCTTCCTTCTTATCTTCTGTGGAAGAAGAGATGCTCTTCATGGAATCAAGCCTTGCTCTTATAGATGCGAGAGGATCCGTATCTGACTTTTCTTCAGCTTTCTTCTCCTCGGGCTCTTCATCCTTTTTCTCGTCTTCCTTCTCGGGTTCGTCTTCAGACTCTTCCTTGGGACGGGCGATAGGAGGGAGGCTTGAAAGATCGATCTCTTTCTTCTCCTTCTCGGAAGAAGCGGGAGCTTCCTCCTCCTTTTTCTCTTCGGCCTTTATCTCTTCTCTGTGCTTAAAAGGAGACGGCTTCTCTGCCTTGGGAGCATCGGTGCTGTTTGTCTCTTCCTTCTTTTCTTCGCCTTTTTCCTCCGCCTTTTCCTCAGGTTTCTCTTCAGCCTTAGTATCTTTCTCGGAAGAAGCAGAAGGAGCAGAAGATATACCTGCGGAGATCTTCTCGGCGGCTTCTTTCTGCTTCTTTGCAAAGTCGGGGATAACAAGAGGTACTTCCTCAGCCTTTACCTTACGGCCGCACATACGAAGGAGCGTCACTTCGAAGGAAGTCCTTACGGAAGGTGACCACTTAAGCTCGGTAACGGTCTTGGAAAGTCCCGATATAAATGCGATAAGCGTATTGGAATTCGTCTTGGATGCTATCTCATACATCCTCTTTAATGTCGTCGCTGAAGCGGGGACAAGGGAAGTAGGGTCAGGCATCATGCGGACTATAAGAAGATCTCTGAAGTATCCTGCCAGATCCAAAGTGAACTGGATAAGATCGCGACCGCCGTCAGATACCTGCTTACAAAGTACCAGCAGGTCGTCGAACTTGCCGTCTATAAGAACTTCTGCCATCTTGGCCAGGATCTCCTTGTTGACGGAGCCTGTCATGTCCTCTATGGATTCGGCGGTCACCGTACCGCCGGAAGCAGAAGATGCAGCCTGGTCCAGCATAGAGATGGCATCTCTCATGGCGCCGTCAGACATGGATGCGATAAGTGTCAGCGCATCATCTTCAGCCTTTATGGATTCTTCCTTACATATATATCTGAGCCTTGAGACGATGGCGTCAGTAGTGATCCTTCTGAAGTCGAATCTCTGACATCTGGAGAGGATCGTCGCCGGGATCTGGTGAGGCTCTGTAGTAGCGAATAAGAATACTGCATGCTTGGGAGGTTCCTCCAAGGTCTTAAGGAGCGCATTGAACGCATCCGTGGTGATCATGTGGACCTCGTCTATTATATATACCTTATAAGGAGCCTTGGAGGGAGCATATGTTACTTCCTCGCATATCTTCCTTATATTATCGATACTTCTGTTGGAAGCTGCGTCGATCTCGATAACGTCCATAAGGCTTCCGTCAAGGATGCCCTTACATGTGGGGCACTTGTTACAGGGATTGCCGTTGACGGGAGATTCGCAGTTGATGGCTCTTGAGAAGACCCTTGCTATGGAGGTCTTACCGGTGCCTCGCTGACCGCAGAAAAGATATGCGTGTCCGATCCTCTTGGAGATCACGGTCTGTCTTAAGGTGGCGACCGCGGCTTTCTGTTCGACTATCTCGTCAAAGTCCTTCGGTCTGAACTGTCTGTAAAGCGCTACATGTTCCATATCTCTTCTGACCTTTTCCGGAAATAAAAAAGGTTCATCCCGTCTAAACTGCAGTCGGGCAGGCACCCTTGCGGCACAAACGAAGGTCCGCTTACTGCTGCTTCCTTCCGGACCTGACAGGGTTCACGGGATCGAATTGCACAAGACCCGACCCCGACCACAGATCACACGGGATGAACCGAAGACATTATAACACATAAAGTTTGTTCTTGGGCAAAGAGTTTGCCGTTACTGATGGCAGGCGGACAGGAAGTCGTTCAGATATCCCGACAGGGCCGCCATTATGGTATTGGCGCGGTCGTAGGACGCGCACTCGCAGCTTATTACCAGGATCACGGGCTCGTCTCCGTCTATAAGTGCCACTTCGGTATAGGAATGGGACTCTTCGTTTCTTCCGCTTACGTGAAGTATCCTCGTGCCTTCCGAGAAGGAGGAAGAAAATGCGCAGGGGACCTCTGAAGATTCCATGGCGCCTATAAGCGGAAGGTATGTATCGCAGTCGTTTATATAGCCGTAGTAGAGATATTCCATATAAGAAGCCAGGTCATAGACACAGGTGCGTCCGCTGCCCCTTAAGATAGTTCCCGTATAGTCCTCGTAAGTAACGGATACCGTATAGTTGATGTAGCCGCTTACAGGATACATATGCTCCCACACCGCCTCGGTCCCGCCTATATTATTAAGAAGATAATTATAGGCCAGGGAGTCGTTATGGGTTATGGATAATGTCAGGCAGGTGCCGAGATAAAATATCTTGCCAGGCTGATAGGTAGAAGTGATAAAGGAATTGTTGCCGGGAGCTCCTTCGCCCATATATGTCACGTTAGTCGTAGGGATTATAAGGCCCGATGCGACGCCTTCGCAGTAGGTAATGCCTGCAGGGAGCGCATAGGCTCCGGCGGGGATAACGGGGATCAGGTCGTTGATGCCTAATGTCTCGTTGGATGCGAGGTTTATATAGCGGAAGGATATCCTCTCGTCAGGGTTGGCATTGATGTAATTAAGAACATTCTGCTGAAGTCCCTCAAGAAGGATGTCGCGCTCCTCGTGGGATACGGACTGGATGGGGTGTGAAGTAAGAAATTCCACCGGAGTGTAGGAGGGGAGAGGGTCGGGATTATTGTCCTGAGATGTCTCTTCCGTCTCTTCTGCTGTCTCCATGGTCTCGATGCCGGGAACAAAAGGCGCCGGAGACGTATCGGAGGTCGTCTCTTCGGATGTCTCTTCTTCGGAGGAAGTCTCTTCTGCCGTGGTATCTTCTGCGCTCTTCTTAGTTGGCTTTGAAGTTGCAGCTCCCACCATATCGGGGAACTTCTCGGCATATATAGACTGCATATGGGCGCCCCACATTATGAAGACCGTAGCAAGGGATAAGATCACTACGATCACGAATGCGATCAGTGCCCTTGTGTGTCTTTTCTGCTTGATCCCCGACGCCTTGGTCAGGAAAGTGGGGTTGGGTGCCTTCATAAAGATCAGAAGAGTCCGTGGATCTTTCCGTCGTTGTCGATGGAGATATCAAGTGCAGCGGGGTGCTTGGGAAGACCGGGCATAGTAAGGATCTTACCTGTAAGGACTACGAGATATCCCGCACCTGCGGACAGACGCACCTCACGTACCGTAAGAGTGAATCCTTCGGGCCTTCCGAGAGCCTTGGGATCGTCGGAGAGGGAATACTGTGTCTTGGCGATACAGATGGGAAGCTCGCCGTAGCCGGACTTCGTGAACTCTTCGATCCTTGCCTTCGCTTCGGGAAGGATCTCTATATCCTTGGCACCGAAGATGTTGACTGCTACCTTTCTGATCTTCTCTTCCACGGGATCTTTAAGGTCATATGTATAGACGGGAGTCGTCTTCTCGTTATTATCGAGGATGGATGTTACGGCCTCGGCAAGTTCGATACCGCCATCGCCGCCCTTGGCAAATACTTCTGCAGCGGCATATCTTGCGCCCATCTCTTCGCAAAGTCTCTTCATCTCCGCGATCTCCTCGTCAGTGTCTGTAAGGAATCTGTTAGATGCGACTACTACGGGGATTCCGAATGAAGTCATGTTCTCGATATGCTTTGCAAGGTTAGGGAAGCCCTCTCTTACTGCCTCGACATTAGGCTTTGTAAGTTCTTCCTTGGGGATGCCCGCGTTGTACTTTAATGAACGTACAGTAGATACGATGACTACGCAGTCGGGCCAGATGCCCGCAGCGCGGCACTTGAGGTCTAAGAACTTGAATGCTCCGAGGTCTGCGCCGAATCCTGCCTCGGTAACGAGGATATCAGTCATCTTAAGACCGGCTTTAGTAGCTATGACGGAATTACATCCGTGGGAGATGTTAGCAAAAGGACCGCCGTGTACGAGAGCGGGAACATGCTCTAAGGTCTGAACGATATTGGGGCAGAGAGCATCCTTGAGGAGCACTGCCATGGAACCTTCTGCTCCGATCTGTCCTGCCGTTACGATGTTGCCGTCCGTATCGTAAGCTACTGCGATATTACGAAGACGTGCTTTCAGGTCATCCATATCCGTAGCCATGCAAAGGATAGCCATGATCTCGGAAGCTGCGGTGATGGAGAAAGAGTCATCTCTCTCGACGCCGTTGGTGCCTCCGCCGACACCGATCGTTATGCTTCGAAGGGCACGGTCGTTCATGTCCATACATCTCTTCCACAAGATCTTGTCCTTGTCGATATTTAAGGTATTGCCCTGATATATATGGTTATCTACCATTGCTGCCAGAAGGTTGTTGGCGGAAGTGATGGCGTGAAGGTCGCCCGTAAAGTGAAGGTTTATATCCTCCATGGGAATGAGCTGGGAATATCCGCCTCCTGCAGCGCCGCCCTTAAGACCGAATACGGGACCTAATGAGGGTTCGCGAAGCGCAAGGAGAGTCTTCCTGCCTATCTTGGCAAGTCCCTGTGCAAGTCCTACGCTTATCGTAGTCTTGCCTTCTCCTGCGGGAGTAGGGTTCATTGCGGTAACGAGAACGAGCTTTCCGTCGGGATTGCTCTGAACATTCTTAAGGACATTAAGCGGTATCTTGGCCTTGTATTTTCCGTAAAGATCCAACTCGTCGGGAGTAAGATCTATCTTAGCCGCAATGTCTGTAATGGGATCAAGCTGAGCCTGACTTGCGATCTCGATATCTGTAAGCATGTAATACCCTCATCTCATTAAACTTTTGGTTAGGTATTGATTGTACAATATATATATATGTCTTTCCAATGTGAGGTCGCACAAAAAGCCCCACAAACGCCCAAAACACTACATTTTGTAAGTATTACACAAAAACGGTCTATATGTTGTGTCGCCTCGTTGACAAAAAATCAAGAAACTGTTATAGTCTGTTTGTATTGCATTAATTGCTTGGAGGTATGGACCCATGATCATAAGATCTGACCTTGATTCTTGCAAGAGCAAGCTTCAGTCAATGATTGGCAGCAGAGTAAGATTGACTTCCAATGGCGGTCGTAAGAGATTGATCATCCATGAGGGTATCATCGACAATTGCTACCCCAATGTGTTCACGGTCAAGTGCAAGAGAGAAGCTGAAGGAGATTATGAGATCGTCTCATACAGCTACATCGATGTCCTTACAAGAGCAGTAAGGATCGCGATCCCCGCAGATGCAGCTGCAGAAGCAGTAAGCTGATCTTAACAAAGAGTTTGTACAATAAGGTCCCGTCGCCGGCATTAATTCGGTGACGGGATTTTTTGCTTTCGAGCAGGACTTCGTGTATATTCGTAGCATGTCTTCAACATACAGCACAAAGGCATATGCCAAGATAAATCTCTTCTTAAGGCTCTGCGGCAAGTACCCTAACGGTTACCACAGGCTCTTTACTCTTATGCAGGAAGTCTCGGTAGCAGACGATATCGCCGTTACAATAGACCCCGAGGAAGAAGACGAAGTCGTAGTGGCAAACTGTATGGAAGGCCTTTCTCAGGAGGATGATCTTTGCTACAAAGCTGCCGTTAAGTATTTAGATCTTATAGATGCGAGAGGCTACGGCAAGATCACGATAGAAGTTACAAAGAATATCCCGTCACAGGCGGGGATGGGCGGCGGCTCTTCCGACGCGGCCGCCGTAATAAAGCTCCTTCAGAAGAGATTTAAATGTCCGCTTACGACAGAGGAACTTAACGATCTCGGTAAGAAGCTAGGTGCCGATGTTCCTTTCTTCTTCTACGGCAAGAGCGCATTTTGCGAAGGGATAGGAGAGCAGGTCACACCTTGTAAGAGCCTTGAGGGACTTCCTCTTCTTATAGTAAAGCCCAAGGAGGGCGTATCTACCCCCGTATGCTTTAAGATGTGCGACGAGAACCCTCCCGTATTTGACGAAATGCAGTATAAGAAGGATATAAAGGCTATCCTGGACTGTGAGGAGGCCCCCGCAAAGAGGGTAGCTGATACTGCGGATATCCTTATAAATGATATGCAGGGACCTGCCTGCGAGATACTGCCCGTAATAGGGGAGATAATAGAGGACTTAAGGACAACGAAGCCTTTGTATACGGCAATGTCGGGCTCCGGAAGTGCCGTCTTCTCAGTGTATGAGACTAAGGAACAACGAGACACGGCTATGAACAAAATAAAAGGGGACCACCTCGTGATCCCCTGTGAGACTATCTGACAAGAGCAAAAAGCCCTCGTTCATATCCTCGGGAAGTCTCGCTGTCAACAAGTATAAATCCCTTGGAATAGTAGAATTCACACATGCTCTTATTGGGTACTGCCGTATGAAGGATCACAAGATCCGATGCTTCTTCATATGTCAGGACTTCATCCATAAGGCGGCTCCCGAGTCCCGTCTTTCTTACTTCATCAGCTACGGCAAATCTCGAGATATACCCGCAGGAAGTATAGTGTGCAAGAAAGTTGGAACTTTTCTTGGAGAAGGAGTATTTCATGGGAGTCGAGCAAAGACTTATTGTGATGGTGCCTAAGGGCTTATCGCCGTCAAAGAGGCACAGGCACTTATTCTTCTCTATCCTGTGGCGAACTGATTCTACGCTCTCGGAGAGGGATTCCAACGTGTCGTTGACGATGCCCGATTCCTCTCTGTAATGACGCATGGCTGAGCGCACGAGATCTCTTACGGATCCCGCATCCTCGGCCGTTGCTAATCTTAATTCGAGTTCTTTATCAGTCATTCAGGAAGCAGTTAACGAGAATAGCCTTATGAGCATGAAGCCTGTTCTCGGCCTCCTGGAATACCTTGCTTGCAGGTCCGTCAATAACATCCTCTGTTACTTCGTATCCGCGGTAAGCGGGGAGGCAGTGAAGGAAGATCGCATCCTTATGAGCAGTGTTCATGATATCGGAATTGACCTGATAATCCTTGAAGATCTGAACGCGCATTGCCTTCTCTTCTTCCTGACCCATGCTTGTCCATGTGTCAGTATAGATAACATCTGCGTCCTTGGCTGCCTCATAAGGATCTGTAGTCATAAGGACCTTGGAGCCCGTGATCTTGGCGTCGGTAAGAGCCTGCTGAACATACTTGTCGGGACATGTGTAGTCCTTGGGAGATGCGATCGCTACATCCATTCCTGCCTTGGCACATGCCTGAAGGAGGGAGTTGGCAACATTATTGCCGTCGCCTAAGTATGCAAGCTTCAAGCCCTTCAAGTCGCCCTTGCACTCCTTGATCGTAAGAAGGTCTGCAAGCATCTGAGTAGGGTGCTGATCGTCGGTAAGACCGTTGATAACGGGGATAGTGCCGTATTTTGCAAGGTCTGTAACGTCGGAATGCTTGAATGTTCTTATCATGATTCCGTCGAGCATACCGGATAATACGTTAGCAGTATCGTAGATGGTCTCGCCTCTTCCGATCTGGATATCGTTATTAGAGAGGAAGAGAGCCTGTCCGCCTAACTGGTACATACCTACCTCGAAGGAAACACGTGTCCTTGTGGAGGACTTGGTGAAGATCATGCCGAGGGACTTGCCCTTAAGGTAATGGTGCTCGATACCTGTCTTTGTCTTCTTCTTCATGTCCGCTGCGATATCAAGAAGATAGTTAAGCTCTTCGATACCTACGTCTTCGTGAAAATCTATATAGTGCTTCATATGTCGTTACTCCTTATATATACCTGATTCGTTATTCCGGTTCGTTCTCATCTACCTTGGAGATAGTAACTCCTGTCTCCTTGGTGATCTCTTCCTTGATCTGCTGTTCCTTCTCCTTGGACTCGGAACCCTGAGCGGCACTAAGCTGCAAAGGCCTCTTCTTCTGAGACTTCAAGATATCGCCTAATGCCTTGCAGAACTTACCTGCCTCAGCCTTGGAGATGATAAGAGGAGGAGCGATCCTTATGGTGCTCTTGCCGATGGCGCTTACAAGGAATCCCTTGGAGAAGAGAGCTTCCTTCATGCCGCCCGATGAGACGGTGCCGTCGAACTCGATACCGATAAGAAGTCCCATACCGCGAACGGAAGTTATGACGGGATACTTATCCTTAAGTGCCTGGAGCTGGTCGAAGATAACACCGCTTACCTGGCCAACGTTATTAAGGAGATCCTTATTCATGATCTGGTCGAGGACGCAGTTACCTGCAGCCATTGCAAGGGGATTGCCGCCGAATGTGGATCCGTGGTCTCCTACCTTGAAGCCCTCGGCTACCTTGTTGGTGCAAAGGCATGCTCCGATGGGAACACCGCCGCCTAAGCCTTTTGCCAGAGTCATGATGTCGGGAACGATGGCATAGTTTTCATATGCGAACATCCTTCCGGTACGGCCTACGCCTGTCTGGACCTCGTCAACGATAAGGAGGATGCCCTTCTCGGTGCAAAGCTTTCTTACGTTCTTTATATATTCCTTATCCGCGGGATGAACGCCGCTCTCGCCCTGTACCAGTTCGAGCATAACGGCTGCCGTTGACTCGGAGATAGCAGCTCTTAACTGTTCGATGTCGTTATAGTCGACATACTTAAAACCGGGAACATTGGGCGCGAAAGGCTTCCTGAACTTCTCCTGGCCTGTAGCCGCGATAGTACCCATTGTCCTGCCGTGGAAAGACATATTGGCGGTAATGATCTCGTAGCGGTTATGACCCTTATAGTAGAAGTAACCTCTTGCAAGCTTAATAGCTGCTTCGTTAGCCTCTGCGCCTGAGTTGGCGAAGAATACCTTATCCGCAAAAGAGAGGCGGCAGAGCTTATATGCCAGCTCACTTCTTCCGGGGATATAGTAGTAGTTAGAGCAGTGGATAAGGTTAGCTGCCTGATTGGTGACGGCACGTACAAGTTCCTTGTTGCCGTGACCTAAGGAATTGACGGCGATACCGCCGATCATGTCCATATACTTGCGGCCTTCCGTATCGTAGAGATACACGCCCTTACCTTTATTAAATGCTACGTTCATGGGTGCGAACACCTGCATGCAATAGTCTTTGTCGTATTTCTTCGTAAGTTCAAGATCTTTATCTAACTGGCTCATGATCAATTCCTCTTTTCTTTGGTTATCATGGTTCCTATTCCTTTGCTGGTGAATAGCTCAAGGATTATGCTGTGAGGTATCCTGCCGTCTATTATGTGGGCTCTGTTGACGCCTCTTGTTACCGTATCAAGGCATCCCTGGATCTTGGGGATCATGCCTCCGGTTATCGCTCCGTCCGCGATATAGTCAGCGATGGACTCCTCGTCAAGGATGGAGATAAGGTGACCTTCTCCGTCCAATACTCCGGGAACGTCCGTAAGAGTTATAAGCTTACTTGCCTTAAGTGCGATAGCTACTTCCGCTGCTACCGTGTCGGCATTGATGTTGTAGCTTTCTCCCGAAGATCCTACTCCTATGGGAGCTATGACGGGAATGTATTCGTCGTTAGCGAGCATTTCGATCACATGTGTGTTGATCTTCTTTATCTTACCTACATATCCTACGTCAACGGGGTTGCCTGCGCCGTCCTCCGTCATCTTCTCCGCTACTATGAGGTTGCCGTCGATACCGCAGATACCTATAGCCTTGGCGCCCTTGGAGTTAAGGTTAGATACGATCTCCTTGTTGGTCTTGCCGATAAGTACCATCTGCGCGATGCCCATGGTCTCTTCGTCCGTGTAGCGAAGGCCGTTTACAAAGTGGGACTCCACGTTGACTCTCTTAAGCATATTGTTGATATCAGGTCCGCCTCCGTGTACGAGGATCGGATTGATACCGATGTACTTTAAAAGAGTTATGTCATCCATAACGGACTGCTTAAGGTCCTCATTTACCATTGCGTTGCCGCCGTACTTGATGACTATGGTCTGGCCTCTCATCTTTCTCATGTAGGGAAGTGCCTCTATGAGGATCGAAGCTCTGTCTATCTTGTTCTGCATCTCGCCCGTTACGTTGGGCATTACTTTATTGTCTGCCATATCAAACACCTCTTATTACTGTACTAAGTCCCGTTTCTTCGGGAAGTGAGAACATCGCGTTAAATGCCTGTATTGCCTGAAGCGCTGCGCCTTTGCCTAAGTTATCCTGTGCGGAGAAAAGCTTAATAAGGCCCGTGTCGGGATCGTATACGCCGTTAACGTCTATGTAGTTGGAGCCGTTTACCGCCTTGACGTCGGGAAGTTCCTTGCCGGGAAGAGCTCTTACGAAATGCTCGTCCTTATAATATTCCTTATATATGGAACCTATCTTCTCTGTGGAGACATCTGCGAAAGCCTCAGAAGGTCTGCAGTAGATGGTAGCGAGCATTCCTCTTCTGAAGGGAGCTAAGTGAGGCGTAAATGCGACCTTTACGGAAGTTCCGTCTCCGCCTGATAAGAAGGAGCACTGCTCACTTATCTCCGTCGTATGTCTGTGTCCTACTGCGCCATAGGGCTTAAATGCTTCGTCAAGCTCGCAGTAAGCATAAGCAAGATCACTCTTTCTTCCTGCGCCCGTTACTCCGGATACCGCATCGATGATGATGGAAGAAGTATCTATAAGGCCTGCCTTAAGGAAAGGAGCCAAAGCCGTAAGGGAGCATGTGGGATAACATCCGGGGTTAGCTACGAGACGCGCTGTCTTAAGCTCGTTTCTGTAAAGCTCGGGAAGTCCGTATACCGCTTCCTTAAGAAGCTCGGGGTGAGGGTGGGTAAGCTTATAGCTCTTCTCATATGTAGCAAGTACCTTGTAGCGGAAGTCGCCACTGTGATCTATTACCCTTGCGCCGTTCTCAAGAAGTACGGGTACCGTCTTGGAGGATACGCCGTGGGGAAGAGCCGTTATTACAAGATCGGAGTCCTTGGCTACTTCCTCCGGAGTTATATCTTCAAGGGGCATATCGCAGATGCCTCTGTAGACAGGGTAGACATCCGAGAAGAGTTGTCCCGCGAAGGACTGAGATGTTAAGTGTACGAGCTTTACGTCAGGGTGACATAAGAATCCGTGTACGAGTTCTGCTCCTACGTAGCCTGTGCTTCCGATGATGCTTACCTTGATAGTATCCATAGCCAAACTTCCTTATAAATTAATACTATATATTATATAACCGCCTGATGACCTTATGAGGTTACAGTTATGTTATCGTAACTTATGGTGATTTATGCAATATACTGCATAAATATTCAGATGTCAACTGCAGTATTCTTAATATAAAAGCGGTGATATTTTATGAACGGTCGTAAACCGTTTGTTATAAATGCACAAAGGAAACCTTGACCCTGTGTGCAAATAGCCTTAAAAAAGCCCTTTTTGGAAGCAATTGCCTACAAATTGCCCTATCCTTTTTTGGCAACAATGCCATATAGAAGGGTAGATATCTGTTTGTTATAGTATCTGTGATGAAAAAAGCCCACAGGGCACTTTTGGAGGTTATTGGTATATGGCAAGTTTATCTTTCCAGCACGTTTACAAGAAGTATGACGGCGGCGTAGTTGCTGTTTCCGACTTCAACCTTGAAGTAGCTGATAAGGAGTTCGTTATCCTCGTTGGTCCTTCCGGTTGCGGTAAGTCTACAACACTTCGTATGCTCGCAGGTCTTGAAGATATTTCCGAGGGTGAGATCTACATCGAGGATCGTCTTATCAACGACGTACTTCCCAAGGACAGAGATATCGCGATGGTTTTCCAGAACTACGCTTTGTATCCTCACATGACAGTTAAGGACAACATGGCTTTCTCCCTTAAGCTTAAGAAGATGCCTAAGGAAGAGATCAACCGTCGTGTATCCGAGGCAGCTAAGATCCTTGAGATCGAGCACCTCCTCGACAGAAAGCCCAAGGCTCTTTCCGGTGGTCAGAGACAGCGTGTCGCTCTCGGCCGTGCTATCGTTCGTGATCCTAAGGTATTCCTTATGGACGAGCCTCTCTCCAACCTCGATGCTAAGCTTCGTGTTCAGATGCGTGTTGAGATCACAAAGCTTCACCACAGACTTAAGACAACATTCATCTACGTTACTCACGACCAGACAGAGGCTATGACCATGGGTACGAGAATCGTAGTTATGAAGGATGGTTTCATCCAGCAGGTTGACTCTCCTACGGAGCTTTACGATAACCCTGTTAATACATTCGTTGCAGGATTCATCGGTATGCCTCCTATGAACTTCATCAACGCTACTATCAACGTTGAGGGTTCTGATGTTTATATCTCCTTCGAGAACGTTACAGTTCGTCTTCCCGAGCGTTATGCTGTTGAGGAAGTTATGGAGAGAGACGGTCAGGAAGTTATCTTCGGTGTTCGTCCTGAGGCTATTACAGACGAGGCTACATTCGTTACAGATCACCCTGATACAGCATTCGCTGCTGACGTAGACGTCGTTGAGATGCTTGGTGCTGAGACATATCTCTATGTAACAGTTAACGGTTCTCTTCCTCTTACATGTAGAGTTGACCCTACAACATCTCAGTCTGCAGTTGGTCAGGTTGTTGACCTTGCTATCGATGCTAACCGTATCCACCTCTTCGATAAGGATACAGAGCAGAGCATCATTTCCTAAGAGTAAACACTCAATAGAGTTGTGTTTTAAGACCGGATCTCTTCGGAGGTCCGGTCTTTTACTGTGCGTGAAATGATAAGATATCAATATGATGAGATACAGTATTCCAAGAGAGCTATACGACTATATTCAGGTGAACTTCGCATATAATTCCAATCGGATGGAAGGCGTCCCTGTAACATTGGAAGAGGTGCAGTATATCTATGAGGGGGCTGCTGATACGCCGTTAGATATAGCCAATCACTTCCGATGTTTTGACTATATCCTGGATACGTATGCCCAGGATCTTACTGAGGAGTACATCAAGGAGCTTCATCGTATATTAAAGACCGGTACTATCAGTTCGGAATCCGAAGAAGCAGTGGTTGGCGACTACAAGAAATACAGGAATGCTGTCGGTGATCTGGAAACGACTGAACCGGATCAAGTCCCTGAAGCAATGAGAGATCTTATCGGCAACTATGCACCCCATGATCTTATGGATATAATTTGCTTTCATGTGGATCTTGAGAGCATTCATCCCTTCTACGACGGCAACGGAAGGGTCGGGCGTCTTATCATGTTCAAGGAATGCCTTCGACTGAATATCCTTCCCTTTATAATCCTGGACCGTGATAAGTACTGGTACAGCCTGGGTCTTAAGGAATGGCAGACAGAAGGAAAGGACAGAAGGCTCATAGAGACTATCCGTCTGATGCAGGATGAGATGGAAGCTGTATTTGATTACTTTGAGATCAATAAACCATGGCGAGGAGAAGGTCAGAAAAGCTGATATGTAAGGCGTTTAAGCCAATAGAGGATCACGACATTACCAATAGTGTTATCTAAAACATCAGATCAGTCGTTTTGACAAAAACAGTAAACGACAGTAAAAATATTCAGGAAGAGTAAATATGAAAATCCGTACAGAAAGACATTTATACTGCTTGCATTTGTCGATTTTGTGATGGAGAACAGCTGATCTTTATCTTGTCGACATTTTACGCTTTGGTGTCAAAAGGTTCGGTTTACTTGTGCATTTTGCCAAAAAAATATATTATTAATACGTAGAAATATGCTTTTGGCAGAAAGTGTGGTGCGCAAATGGAAGAGATCAAGAAATGTATGCGCCAGACAAAGACTATCCTTAAGCAGGATGTCGGAGTTATGGATACGAACGGTTTGGTAATTGCATCCACCGATCCCGAGAATGAGGGAAGAACAGATTCCTCGGCTCGTGCGGTCATGATGAGTGATGATATCTTCTCCGGTACGGCGGACAGGACCTATATGAAGGTCGCCATCGGAGAGCAGTTTAAATATATCCTTTATATAAAGAGCGATGAGCCTTCTGCCAGGATATATCTCGAGCTTATAGCCGAGTGGATCAAGACGGCAGTAAAGGAGAGAGGCACAGATGCCGAGAAGGAGCTTTTCACGAAGAATGTCCTTCTTGAAAATGAGCTTCAGGGTGAGATCCCCATAAAGGCAAGAGAATATAAGATCAATTGCTCAGAGGCAAGGATCGTATTCGTAGTAAGGTCTTCCAGGGAAGACGGTGCAGAGGTGCTCGAGATCCTTCAGAACTTCTATTCCGATTCCGAGAGTGCATGTGTACTTGCGATGGATGAGACTACTGCGATCATCGTTCTTAATGCAGAGGAAGCAATAGGCTCCGAGGATGAGAGAAATATCTTCATCGAGAACAGCGCCAAGTCGGTTCTTGACTGCCTTAATAACGAAGGCCTTACGGTATTTATCGGCGTAGGTTCATTCGTAAGTCTCTTCCAGCATATCTCCAAGTCCTATAGAGATGCCATGCTCGCGCTTCGTGTCGGTAAGATATTCGAGAAGAACTGCTATATCTCAAGATACGATAAGCTCGGCCTCGGAAGACTTATCTACCAGCTTCCCGCGACACTTTGCCAGATGTTCATTGATGAGGTATTCCCCAACGAAGCTTATAAGACATTAGATGACGATACAGTCGTTACCATCGAGAGCTTCTTTGCCAATAACCTCAACGGTTCAGAGACGAGCCGTGAGCTTTATGTACACAGAAATACATTGGTCTACAGACTTGATAAGGTCAAGAAGAATACAGGTCTTGACTTAAGGTCCTTTGACGATGCGGTCCTCTTCAAGATGGCATCTATGGTAAGGACTTACCTCGAGTATCTTGAGACCAGTAAGGACAACATGATCAGATGATAGTTTTTGAGAACGTCCATAAGACTTACAAGTCAGGCGTTGATGCCTTAAGGGGCATTGATTTTGAGATAAAAGACGGAGAATTCGTATTTATCATCGGTAAATCGGGTTCAGGCAAATCGACATTAATGAAGTGCATTACCTGCGAGGAGGTTCCTACAGAAGGTAATGTATATATAGACGGATTTAACATATCTTCCATGAGCAGGGCGTTGGTCCCGGTACTTCGCCGCCAGATCGGCATGATCTACCAGGACTTCAGGCTCATAGAGACAAAGACGGTATTCGAGAACATAGCTTTTGCAGGTGAGATCATAGGTATCCCCAAAAGAAGCCTTGCTCAAACTGTACAATTGGTGCTTAACATCGTAGGTCTTAAGGATAAGGCTGATGCCTATCCTCAGGAACTCTCAGGCGGCGAGCAGCAGCGTGTAGCCATCGCAAGAGCAATGGTAAATAATCCCAAGCTTATAGTAGCTGACGAGCCTACGGGTAACCTTGATCCTGAGACGTCAGAGAACATAATGGCCATACTTCAGGAGATCAACAGGTCCGGAAGTACGGTGGTCGTATGTACGCACGACTCTAACCTCGTAGACCGAATGAAGAAGAGAGTCATAGAGATCGATTCCGGTCTTATCGCAAGAGACGAGGAAGACAGTAAGTACGAGCATGTTCAAAAGCCCGTAGAGAAGGACTTTGAAGGCTACGGCATAGAAAATCCCGGCTTCGCCTTCGGAGACGATCCGAATTTTGAAGAAGACGGCGAGTACAGCGACAATTACGACGACGATAACTACGAAGCACCTAAGTCCGAGTTCTTCTTCGGCGAGACTCCTCCTGAAGTAGTTGCTAAGGAGAAGGCTGAAGCCGAGGCTGCGGCAGCTGCTGCCATAGCTGCCGAGAAGGCCGCTAAGGAAGAGGCGGAGGCTTTGGATGCAGCTAAAGACGCTGTTGAAGAAACAGTAGAAGAAGTCGCAGCAGCAGAAGAAGAAACGACAGAAGAGATCTTTGAAGCTTCAGAAGCCGAAGAGGATGAGACTTACGAGAACTATTCTGCTCTTATAGAGGAAGATGACGGTGAGTCTGATGTGATCCCCGAAGATGAGCCCGAAGAGGCTGCATCCGAAGAAAAGACTTCTAAGGAAGAAGAGAAGAAAGATCCTTCGGACTTTGTCTTTAACGACGACGAAAAGAAGGTCGAAGAGACAAAGGAAGAAAAGAAGGAAGATGCAAAGGAAGAAGCTGAGGAAGATAAGAACGACGATTGGATCGAAGAAGTCAGTCTTAACGATATCGACCTCGATATTCAGGAGGACGATGACTAAGTGAGTATCAGAGCATTTTGGAATTCAGTCAGAGAAGGATTCAAGGGTATCACCAGACACCCTTTGGTAACTATTGCCTCGATAACGACTATCCTTCTCATGCTCATCGTAATGAGCGCATTCTTTATCTTCTCCGCTAATGTAAGATCTGTCATGAGAAAGCTCTCTCAGGAGCCGCCTATCGAAGTCTACATGAAGCTTCAGGTATCCGAAGATGAATTAAATGCCACGGCTCTGGCGATCAATAATGATCCCGACATCATTAGCTATTCTGTTCAGAACCCTGAGGAGAACTACAATTACTTCAAGAACAACCTGGGCTCTTCTGCATCCATCCTGGATGACTTCGACTACAACATGTATCTGCCTTATACGTTCAATGTGCAGATCAGTGATCCCGCATTGGCACAGGATGTAGTCAACAGGCTTAATATCCTTCCCGGAGTAAGCAAGGTATCTCAGGAGAGCAATGTCATGCATTTCCTGACGAGAGCTAAGAATATCGTTAATCTTGCAACTGTCGTTGCATTTATTGTTCTCTTTATAATCGCGCTCTTTATCATCTCCAACATGGTAAGGATCTCCGTTTATTCAAGAGCAAGCGAGATAGAGATCATGAAGTTCGTAGGTGCTACGAACGCCTATATAAGACTTCCCTACGTCATAGAAGGTGCTATGGTAGGACTTATCAGCGCCCTCTGTGCATGGGGCATAAGCGTACTTGCATACAGGACATTATTCTACGAGGTGATGGAGGGTGTAGACCTTAACAGCTTCTATGCTCTTATCCCTGCAGGTAAGGTAATGTGGTGGGTGCTTATAATCGCATCCGTCATCGGAATACTTATCGGTGCTATCGGAAGCGGTATATCGGTAAGAAAGTACATAAAGGTATAAGGTGATAACAATGAAAGCAAGAAAAGTTCTTATCAGTTCGCTTCTTATAAGTGCCATGTTATTGGCGCAGGCTTCGGCGGTAGTTCCCAAGAAGCCCACTATCTTCGACCTCTACGATGAGATCGTTCATCTGGAGAGAGCATCCGAAGAGGATCTTGAAGCGAGAAGAAACGAGAGAGATCAGGCTCTTGCTCAGGCGCAGGCAGCTACTCAGCGAGTCAATGAGCTCTCTGCTCAAAGAGATGCCCTTAACGGCGAACTTGCAGAGCTCAACGAACAGAATGAGCAGATGCAGGCCGAGTACGAACTTATCGCATCACAGTATGCTGCGGCACTTATCGCAAAGGCTGAGGCGCTCGACCGCTATGTAGAGGCACAGGATAATCTTGCCGCTACGGAGCAGATGTTCTGCGACCGTGTATCCGTTATGTTCGAATACCAGAATCAGTCACCTCTGGAGATCCTTCTGGAGTCTGATTCAATCGCCGGATTCTTCACAAATATCGAGCTTATAACACTTATCGCCGACGCTGACGATCAGGCGGTAGATCAGATGCAGGTAGCGCTTGACGATGCAAGAGCTCAGGAAGAATATGCTCTCGCAGAAGCTAACGAGATGGAAGCTCAGGCAAATGCCAAGCAGGAGCAGCTCCGTGAACTCGAGGAGCAGATCGGAATTACCGAGAACAGCATTTCCGATATCTCCGGTCAGATAAGCAGCGCTCAGGCTACGGCAAACGACTTCAATGCACAGGCAGCTCAGCTTAACAGCGAGATCGCACAGATCCAGGACGAGATCTATGCTCAGCAGCAGGCACAGGCCGCTGCATCTTCAGAACAGCAGACTACAAGCGATACATACTCGGAGGAGGCGGCTTCTTCAGGTACATCCGAGAATCTTCCCGCAGCTACTCCCGAGCAGACGGCGCCTCCGGCTAATCCCGCTATCGGCGTGTCGCTTTCCTGGCCCTGCTACTGCAGGAACATAACTTCTCCTTTCGGATACAGATATCACCCCGTAACAGGTGAGTGGAAGGGACATACCGGTATCGATATCGGCTGCGGCTTCGGTGATTCCATTATCGCTGCAGCTTCGGGAACGGTATCTTATGTATGCTGCCCCTGCCCCGGCTCTAATTACACGGACGGTTCTGTCGGAGGCGGTTACGGCAACTATGTCATGATCGACCACGGCAACGGCGTTGTTACTCTCTACGGTCACTGCAGAAATGTATATGTTTCTCAGGGCGAGTGGGTATCTGCAGGTCAGCAGATCGCGGAAGTAGGAAGTACGGGTACATCTACAGGACCTCACCTTCACTTCGAGGTAAGAGTCAACGGAAGCAGAGTGGATCCTCAGGCATATCTTCCTTAATGAACGAAGAATTCTACGACATAATCGCAAGATACTACGACACCATGCAGGACGGCATCGACCACGACATGTGGGCAAGGATGCTGGATTCCTTCATACGTGAATTCTGCACATCCGAGCCTCAGGGAGAAGACGGCAAGCGCCTTATCGCGGACTTAGGCTGCGGCTCCGGCACCATCACCATCAAGCTGGAGCAGGACCACGGCTACGACTGCATCGGCATAGACCACAGTGTACTCATGCTGGACGAAGCCAGGAACCTGGCAGGAGAAGACAGTCATATCCTCTGGCTCAATCAGGATATAACGAAGTTCGAGCTTATGGGGAAGTGCGATGTCTTTATCTCTACCACGGAGACCGTCAACCACATAACCGAGGAAGAGGACTTAAGGAACATCTTCAAAACTGAGCAGAAGTACCTTAACAAGGGCGGCCTCTTTATCTTCGATGTAGGCACCAAAGACCACTTCGAGAAGACCCTCGGCAACAACGTATTCTTCGAGGACTACGACGACTTTACGCTTCTTTGGGCTAACGAATACGACACACAAACACGTCTTAGCACATCAGACATGACCCTCTTTTACAGCGAGGATGGTGAAGTCTACAACAGAGCAGATGCCACAGTCTTCGAGAGATACTACCCGGAAGACTACCTGGAAAAGACAGCCGGCGAATACGGCATGCACCTAGTAGAAAGACGGGAAGAAGGCGAGAGGGTATTTCTCGTATTCAGGAGAGAAGAGTAACAGAGAACCCATCCAAGAGAACAAGGTAAACCTATGCAAAATTATAAGTTTTGCATAGGTTTGTTTAATATGCGAATAGAACCAAGGCGTAAAACGAGTTACTATTAAGAAAAACATATGCAAAACTATCGGAAATGCATAGAATCTTATCAATGGAGGCTCATATGTTAAAGACTCGTTCTGAATGCCTTGAAGAATACGGTTCGGATTACTCTATCAATAGGCTGGTTGATGAAGGAAAGTTATATAAGGTAGATAAGGGACTGTATTCAGAAGAAGAATATGTCCCGGAATTGGCTGTCCTGGCACATAGATACCCTAAGGGAATCATCACCATGGATACAGCGTTTTATCTTTATGGTCTGACTGATGAAGTGCCTGAAGTGTGTACTATGGCTACTAAGCGAGAAGCAGCACCGATAAGGGATGCCAGGGTCAAGCAGGTATTCATGCCTAAGGAACTGCTTGATGTAGGTGTGACCACCATCGAATACGAAGGTTACACTTTGCAGATATTCGACAAGGAAAGAATGCTCATTGAGCTGGTGAGATATAAGAGCAAGCTTCCATACAGCTACTACAAAGAGATCATAGGATACTACCGCAAGCTCTTGCCTCAGCTCAATCCTGAGAAGATCCGTGACTATGCGGAGAAGGTCCCCAAGAGCGAAAAGGTGATAAGGACCTTGCGTGATGAAGTATTATGATGAGGCTTCAGACAAGATTAGAGAAGTTGAATTGAGAAGCTTGTAAGATCAGATAACGTTTCTGATATCGCTTTCATAGATATTGAATCTTGTGAATTCCGGTATGGATTCCATTCTGACCTTGTTGAGTGCATCGTCAGAACTCATCACTTCAGCGGTAATTACAGCTCCGATGGGGTAGATTGGGCGTGAAAGCCTAGTATTCCTTATATCGTCGTACCTGGTGCATAAGGGTATATCATTTATCCTGGACAGGTAATCGAGCATAGCCAGAAGATACAGGGATTCCGGATACCAATGCTTATCGAATAGAAGACGTATCTCATCTTTCTCCAGGATATAAAGCATAAAATCGATATCGCCCATATCCTTAACGCGGTGGCAAGTGTTGCTCTTGAATGTTTCAAAAGCACTTCTGTATTCACCGTTTTCAGCTTCTAGAAGATCTTCCATCGAGAAGTTTAACGCCTTAGAGATTCGATATAACGTTCCGGCTGAACATCTGGCAAGATCCGTCTTGCCGCTGCATATATCGTTGATAGTAGCTTGCGGTATACCGCTAAGCTTGCTGAGAGCATACTTAGTTATTCCTTTTTTTCCAACAGATCATTGATAAACATATAGTCCCCCTGACATCAAATATAACGGTACACCGTTATAATCTCAATCGTCGTGCTGTACAAATCAGAACATACATTTACCGAAATAAATTTCACCGAAATCAATTTCGGTGAAATCGATTTCAGTGTTTTTAATCGTTGCTTCAGGTTGTAACTTCGAGCTTAAATAAGTAATATATGGGAGAAAATGAGGTAACAACATGGAAAACGACAACACATACTACGCACCGGGAGTCCCCACGGATCCCAAGGAAGATCACATAATAAGAGCAATGGCACTTAAGGGCCACGTCAAGGCGGTAGCGATAAACTCCACCAAGACCGTAGCAGAAGCCTTAAGGATCCATAACACATCTCCTGTGGTAACGGCAGCTCTGGGAAGATTCATCACGGGCTCTCTTCTTATCGCAGAGAACATGAAAAATCCTACCGACACCCAGACCACCATAATCAGATGCGACGGCCCCATCAAGGGCATGACCTGTGTAGTAGACAGCCACGGCCACGCCAAGGCATACCCTATAGAGAATCAGGTGGAAGCTACATACCATAGGCCCGGAAAGCTCAATGTAGGAGCAGCTGTAGGCAACGGCTCCCTTACTGTAATAAGAGATATCGGCCTTAAGGAGCCTTACACGGGTTCCGTAGAACTCGTATCAGGCGAGATCGCAGAGGACTTTACTTACTACCTTGCTTCCTCAGAGCAGACACCTTCAGTAGTAGCCTTAGGAGTACAGGTAGGACCCGAAGGCGTACTTAACGCAGGCGGTCTTATGGTACAGCTTATGCCCGGTGCAACCGAAGAAGACATCGACTACGTAGAGCAAAGAGCCAACGGCGGCTTCCCTGACATCACATTCCTTATGGAAGAGGGTTTTACTCCCGCTAAGATCTTAGATCTCTTCATGGGGGACCCTGACATGGCATATATGGACGGCTACCCCGTAAGCTACAAATGCAACTGCAGCAGAGACAGGATGTACGCCGGTCTTGCGGCTCTTCCCAAGGACGACATCAAGGCACTCTCGGAAGACACACAGGGCATCGACACAGAGTGCCACTTCTGTGACCACAGATATCACTTCACGCCTGAAGAGATAGGACAGCTGCTGTAAAAGATAACGAAAGCTGAATTAAGAGCATGCGTTCTTTTATCGATGGCGTGATATAATAAATGCAAGAAATATGAGCCTGATACTGTTTACTGAGTTCTGTTGATTTGTGAGATTGATAGAACGATCATTCAAGAGGATTTTGTTGAAGAATAGTTATGCCAAAGCTGAGTATTAAGTTGGTTAATTCATCATTGGAAGAATCTGATTTTGATTGTGATAATCCACAGATAAACACCTTGATTAAAGGTTCGTTTTTCAATTGTGTGAATCAGATTGCATACACATATGAAATGTGTATAGATGATACTCCGCTAGGATATTATATGATTCAATTAAAATCGATAAATAGTGGAATCCCTGAAGAGATTAGTGATTATTGGGATGCATCGCTGGAAATGTCTGTTCCATGTTTATACATACATCTTATTGCTATTGACAAGAAATATCAAAAACAAGGCTATGGTAAATTGTTAATGAAACACATTATCAGCACCGTATTCAATATGATAGAATATGTACCTATACGAATGATATTACTCAAAGCAGTTGCTGATAAGGTTACTTGGTATGAGCAGTTAGGCTTTACGAAGTTGACCAGCAGTGAAGGTTTTGAAGAATACATGTATATAGATTGTCTTACTAGTGAGCATAGAGCAGATTTAAAAACGTTTGAGGAGGAAGAATAATGATTGATTATAACAATATAATTCTTGATTCAGATGCATTTAATGAATTACGACATAGATTATCTCTTCCTGACGTAGATGCGATTGCAAGAAGAGATAGTGCGTTGCGTGATTTTTCAGATAATGTTCGTATTACTAGAAATGGGACAGAAGTGGTACTAGATGTTGACGATGAGTATCTTAAGTCATTGTCAAAGAATAATCTCATAGTTGTTCGTGATGAAATAAGTGCAACAGAGTTACTGAAAAGTGAAGATTGGTCAGTGGCACTTCAGTATGATTCAGAGAAGACAGATACGCAGAGTTATCGCAGTAGACCGATGCCTGCCAATTCTAATAGAGTATCGATTACGGCTAATGAATTGTTTGCAGCTTAAGTATGGAGATTGAAGTGATGTTTAGCAGTTTTCAATTTACTAACCCGTCGTTAGAGCGAATAGATTATTCAATCAATAAAGAGTTTATTGCTGACGGTGTAGATCCTATTTCTATTGAAATAAAGACAAACATTAATGTTGAAAAAGACAAAGAGGCAAAAGAAGCAGTTGTTTCTTTGAATATGATTATTGGTGCGAGAGATAATAGCATGCCGTTCTTCATCGACGCGACAGAAAGTGCACGGTTTAAGTGGGAGGAGGATAGCATTAGCGGAGTTGACATTGATGTATTACTTAAGAACAATGCAGCGTCGTTATTAATCAGTTATCTTCGTCCAATCATCTCCTTTATAACCTCTTCGTCCAACTATCCAGCTTACCATCTTCCTTACATAAATTTGAAGGATTCCCCCCAAAATTGAGCCTGTACATAAAGCGAGGCGTTCAAAGTATAATCTACAACATGCCACTGAGAATCCCGCAGAAGCAACGAAGCTCTGCGGGATCTTTATATTCAAGGATTTGTTGTATAATGAGCAGGTATCAGGAAGACTAAGGGAGATATATGGAAACACTATACATAGTAATGCCCGCCTATAACGAAGAGGCCAACATAGAAGCAGTAGTAGATCAGTGGTATCCGATCCTGGAAGGAAAGAGCGAAGCATCGAGGCTGGTAATAGCAGATGCAGGAAGTTCCGACAGGACCCACGAGATACTCGAAGACCTTAAGAACACTCACCAAAAGCTTCAGATACTAGAGAATACAGACAGATACCATGGTCCCAAGCTCATGGCTCTCTACCAACATACCATAGACAACAATGCGGACTATATCTTCCAGACCGATAGTGACGGGCAGACCGATCCCGGCGAATTTGAGAAGTTCTGGGAACAAAGAGAAGAATACGACGGTATCTTCGGCTATAGACCAGTCCGAGGAGACGGTAAGATGCGTATGTTTGTGGAGAAGGTCGTCTGCTTGCTCCTGAAACTCTACTTCAAAGTAGACGTACCTGATGCCAACGCTCCCTTCCGTCTCATGAAGGCTGATACTCTTAATAGATACATGGGAAGACTCCCCAAAGACTTCAACATCCCCAACATAATGTTCACGACATTCTTCGTGCGTTATAACGAGAAAGTAAAGTTCGAGAAAATATCCTTCAAGCCAAGACGTGCAGGTAATAACAACATTAACATAGGCAAGATCTTCAAGATCGGCATAAAGGCTCTGGGGGACTTCAGTAGATTTAAGAAAGCTATGAAGTAGTGCACGAAGGGGAGTTCCTTTGGCTTGATAAGTCGTGCCGTTTGTACCGCTGATCACTATATCATTATGGATGCATATGTATAACTCTTTATACTTGTTGTTTTTGACAATAGACAACACTTGATGTGTGTTATATCATAATTGCAACAGGAGCCCCCACACCTCTCTCTGATGTGTCCCATGGGGGCACATTTTATTTTGAGGTTTTATGGAACTGAAGGTACCCACAACATATGATGAGCAGATAGAGATCCTTAAAGAGAAGGGCGTTGTCATCGATAACGTTGATATGTGTCGTAAGTTCTTGTCTCAGGTGAATTATTATTACTTTACCGGATATTTACTTCCGTATATTGATCGAGTAAAGGATAAGTGCATAGAACCTGTTCCTTTTGAAAAACTGGTGAATCTATTCAAATTTGATGCAGAACTGAGGAATTTGATTGCTGCGGCAGTAGAGAAAATCGAGATGTATACTCGTAATAAGCTCTCATACTATCATGGGCATAAATACGGATCCGAAGGATACAGGGATTCAGCAAACTTCGGAGACAGACATCAGGCAGATAGATTTGAATCAGTAATACGAAAATGTATAGCTGATCATAGGAATACAGCAATAGTACGGCATCACGAGAATAAATACGAGGGCCATTTTCCTGTTTGGGTTATAGCAGAGTTTTTACCCATAGGTTCCTTGTCGTATTTCTTTGGTGATATGAAGAACGAAGACAAAAGGAAGATCGCCAGAGATGATTTTAATGTAAATTATCAAACTCTTGAAAGTTGGTTGAGGTGCATTACTGATCTCAGGAATAAATGTGCGCATTGTTCTAGATTGTATTATTGGAAGTTTACAGCTGTACCTAGAATGCCTAAGGGGATAGAGTATAAAGCAAATCGTAGGCTGTTTGCTCAATTATATATGCTTAAGCTCATGTACCCTATGCCCGAACAATGGAACTCGGAGTTCTTCGATAAGTTTTTAATTCTCATAGACAAGTACTGTGATGACATTTCATATGCGCATTTGGGAATGCCGGATGATTGGATGATACTATTGCGTCGCTAAAGCATTTGTTTCTCCGTATGCAAGAGTTTTGTTAATAAAAGTGTGTGATATAAGGTCTTAAGAATAGATTCGGGATAGACATCTCACAGGAACTTAAGGAGGATATCGGTACTATGTGCAATTTCAGTGAAGTAATTGAAGAACGAGGGATAGAAAAAGGCATAGAAAAGGGTGCACACAATGCAAATCTGAAGACTGCGGCTAAGCTGCTTGCCAAGGGGAATATGTCCATAGAAGAGATAGCGGAAATCACAGAGCTTAGCATTGAGCAGGTCCGGAAGATCGCAGAAGAGAAAGTATCTTGACTGATTGAATGCTTGTAGGTTGAAGTGTTGACTGATAAGCATGACAATCATAGAATAATTTCAGCAAATGTGTTAATGCATTTGAATTAGTTTAACCGCTCAGGACAATAGGCGCCCTAACTATCAGAGGGATTGCTGAAGTCCTGGGCATTTGTTTTGTGAGGAAAAGATGATTAGAACAGCAATTCTTGTCGATGGAGGTTTTACAGAAAGAGAGCCAGGTCCATAAAAGATGATTTATCTGGGGAAGAACGTGCCAAGGAGTTAATTGCATACTGTATGAGTCATATAAATACGAAGAGAAATATGAGATAGTTGTTTCAGATTGAGGATGAATTCGATGGATGATTTTCAGAAGTATTTAGTCAAACAAATGGATAATGAGAAGTTCCGTAAGGAATACGAAAGCCTGGAGGCAGAGTATCTTGAGGAGGTTCTGATCCTTAATAAAGGTAATATGGCGATTGAGCAGAAATAATCTAGTACCATAAAATATACAAAATGTATATTTTATGGTACTATTCTATTGCGCAGGAGGTACTGGAGAATGGTGTATCAAGGCACATATCTGTTATCAGCTAAGATAAGCGGGATAAAAAATATACATAAATGTATAGATTTGGAGTTTTACAAAAAGACCGTAGATAAGAGATTCGATCCGGAAAAGTACAAGGTCAAAGGAATATTCGGAGAGAACGGATTTGGTAAGACTGCGATAATATCTGCCTTCAAGATACTTAAGTCCTTGATCATAGATCCGGGATACCTTAATAATCCCGAGAATCAGGATTATCTGTCCCAGACAATCAATAAGGCAACAAACAGATTCAGCATTTGTTGTGAGTTCTTAAGGGGGCGAGGAGAAAATCTTACTATATACGAATACTCAATAACGATCAGCAAGAAGAACGAACAGTATAGAATTGAGAGCGAAATCCTCAGACGCAGGAATGGTAATTCCGTAAAATCACAATACTCTACGCAGTATTCGGTTATAAATGGAAGGATCGGAGAATATTCGATAAGAGACAGATTTGAAGAGGTTGATGCAGCTACTGTTAATCTTCTGAATGCTGCAACGTTGCCTTCTCTAATTATCGATAGAGCGGAAGACAGAGTTGAATTTGAGATGATGTATCTCCCTCTGTTTATGTTCGCAGCGTCGTTAACCCCAGTGTTGTCCAAGGAAGACACTCATGAGATAGAACTTCTGAAGAATACTATTACTGAACAATATAAAGATCCTGAGCAGATGGATCCTGAAGTTCGTGATATCATCGACAGACTTGAGATATATGGATCTGTAAACAGCAGGGTCATAAAGACCTATGAACTGGGATTGTTCAAGCAGCGTGTTGAGGATATGGAGTCTTTCATTAGGCTGTTCAAACCTAATCTTCAGAAGATCGATATCGAAGCCAAGCATGCCGGAGAAGATTACATCTGCGATCTGAACATGAACTATGGCGAATACTCGATAAACAGTGAATACGAGAGTACGGGTATTAGAAAACTGATGTCGATCTACGATGCTCTCAGGATAGCGGTTAACGGAGGTATTGTATTCATAGATGAGATAGATGCTAATATCAACAGTATCTATCTGAACGCTCTTATTGAATATGTAATGGTATATGGAAGGGGACAGCTCTGCTTCACATCGCATAACACCGACATAATGAACACATTAAAGGATAATAAGATGTCTATCGATTTCCTTACTAAAGACCAGAAGATCGTCCAGTGGATCAGCAATGGTAACAGATCCCCTATAAGCTCATATAAGAACGGTCTCATAGAGGGTATCCCTTTTAATATCTATCCTACGGACTTTGTCGGTATGTTCGGAGAATACTGATATGAGGCTGATAGTATTTGTCCTTGAAGCGGATAAGCACTCTCAGACGGACTGGATCTATATACAGGAGACAGTTAAGAGGTTCTACGAAGCAGATAAAGAAACTTCAATCAAAACAATATTCATGGGAGGCAGATCCAACTATAACTCCAAACCGGTACTTCGTAGTATCAGGGAACTTAAGAGAGGTAACAGCAAGAATATCACTATCATCTATTGCGTAGATACAGATAGATACGAATCCGCTCACGACCAGGCAAAAGAACTCAATGATATCTCTCAATATTGCAGTGAGCGCCAATATGAGCTCATCTGGTTCTGTCATGACATCGAAGAAGTATTCATCGGAGAAGCAATCAGCAGTAGTGATAAGACAAAGACTGCCAATTCTTTCAGAAAAAGCGGGAAGATAGGAAGCATCACCGAGACTAAACTAAAAAGACGCGACTATGCACCTAAGACAAGCAATATACTGGGAGTCTTAGATAGGATCTTCACGAGAAAGAAGTAAAACTAAGAAAGTGAGTCCGCTCATACTGCGTTAATGCATGGAAACAGCAAAATACAGGCCGACTTCGTTGTGTTCGATGTCGGCCTGTATTGCGGTGAATCAGATTCCCCGTCTTCTCGCAGCTTCATACATAAAGCATTCGTCAAGAATACGATTTATCAGCGAATCCTCAAGTCGTAAAAAACTGTTGTAGGGAATATCTTCGGAATAACAGACAATAAAGTTATCGAAATCGAAGATCTTAACTACGTCGTTGAAAAAGTATATGTATATACCTCTCATAGAATTCAACCTCCTTCCATAAATGATTACTGTATAGAGATAAGGTTTTTATTTTTCAGTCTATAGAGGTACTATCGTTTAATGTGAGGATGGCAGGACAACATAGCAATATATCTTGAGTGCATTCCCTTCTGTTTATTGGTATAATAGCTTGTATTTTTATGTGTTCGGAGGATATAAATGAAGCTAATAATTCAGATCCCTTGCTATAACGAAGAAGAGACTCTTCATGTGGCTCTGAATGATCTTCCGAAGCAGATAGACGGAATAGATGAGATCGAGACTCTTATCATCAACGATGGCAGTAAGGATAAGACCGTTGAAGTTGCTAAGAAGCTCGGCGTTAATTACATTGTTAATTTCAAGAGAAACAAGGGGTTGGCATACGGCTTTATGGCCGGTATAGATGCCTGCCTTCACTTAGGTGCAGACATCATCGTTAATACTGACGCAGACAACCAGTATAACGGCGCGGATATCCCTAAGCTTATTCAGCCTATACTTGACGGTAAGGCAGACGAGGTCATAGGAGAGAGACCTATCGACCAGACTGAGCACTTCAGCAAGAAGAAGAAGATGTTCCAGCATCTTGGTTCCTGGGTAGTTAGGAAGGCAAGTAAGACCGATATCCCTGATGCTCCCAGCGGATTCAGAGCATTCAGCCGTGAGGCAGCTCTGCGCATCAATGTAACCAACAACTACACATATACGCTTGAGACTATTATTCAGGCAGGTAGGAACAGGATCGCTATAGCCAGTGTCCCCATCAGGACTAACGGTGAACTTAGAAAGTCAAGACTCTTCAAGAGTATGGGCGCGTATATGAAGCGTTCCGCAGGTGTCATCATGAGAAGTTACATGATGTATCGCCCCCTGGCATTCTTTGGTGCCATCGCAGCAATATTTCTTGTTGCCGGTGCAGCTCTGGGTATCAGATTCCTGATCTTAGGCGGAACAGGACACGTTCAGTCCTTGATCCTTGCTGCTGTCCTTCTCATGATGGGAGCTCAGACCTTCATCATGGGCCTTCAGGCTGATCTTATCGCAGCAAACAGAAAGCTTCTGGAGGATATCCAGTACAGAGTCAGAAAGCAGGATGCCGATAGCGGTAAGCACACGGCAGATCTCGAGATCAATAAAGATGTCTGACAAGAAGAAGCTTCTCATCACTGCCTCTACATTCCCGAGGTGGCAGGGAGATACCGAACCCAGATTTATCCTTGATCTAGCCAAGAATATGACTGACGAGTTCGATGTCACGGTACTGGCGCCTGCAGCACCGGGTGCAAAAGAGAAAGAGGAACTTGAAGGCGTAAAGGTTATAAGATACCACTATTTTCCAGTCAGGAAATGGGAGACTCTTTGTTATCCCGGAGCCATTGTTCCAAGGATAAAGGAGAAGAAGGTCAGAGGCCTTCTGGTACCGTTCCTGATCTTAGCTCTGAAGCACACCCTTAGAAAGATCCATAAGAACTACGATGTTATCCATGCTCATTGGCTTATCCCTCAGGGAATCGTCCAGAGTTCTTTTGCCACGCCTTATATTGTCACAGGCCACGGTTCGGATATCGCATCTCTTAACTATCCGATCATTCAGGGCATGAAGAAAAAAGCTTTAGATCGAGCTAAGGTTGTCACTGTTGTATCTAACTACTTAAAGGGTAAGGCAGAGAACATAACAGAAAGACGCGACATAAAAGTTATCCCCATGGGATGCGATACCAAGGCATTTAATCCTGAATTCAGACAGGAGAACTTCTGGGGAGATAATAAGAAAACGGTCCTTTTTGTAGGAAGGCTCGTAAAGATCAAAGGTGTCGAATATCTTATCGAAGCCATGAAGGACGTAGATGCCAGACTGGTTATCGTCGGAAATGGTCCTATAAAAGAAGAGCTGGAAGCTAAGGCGAAGGAAGCAGGGATCGATTGCATCTTTATGGGAAGCAGATCTCACGAAGAGCTTAAGACAATATATGCTTCGGCAGATGTATTTGCAGCTCCGTCAATCACTATGCCTAACGGAGCCCAGGAAGGATTAGGTCTTGTAGCCTTAGAAGCCATGAGCAGCGGTGTTCCCGTAATAGGAAGCAGATCCGGCGGGATAGTGGAAGTAATAGAAGATAACAGAAACGGTCTTCTTGTGGATGAGAAGAATCCCGTTCAGTTAAGGAAAGCAATAAAGGATATCATTAATACAGAAGCTCTGGCGAGAAGACTTAAGCACCAGGCATACATAGACGTAAAGGAATTCGACTACGCGAATACGGCAAAGAGGTATAAGGAATGCATCAACGAGATATTGCGCTGAATTACATATACCTCAGTAAGACCCATGCGGGCGGCAAGGATCAGGTTGGTCTGAACCTTCTTAAAGGCTTCAGGGAAATAGGTGCAACCGAGAGAATGGTCGTGATCTGTTACGACCATTCGGTAGAGACGATAAAGAAGATAGCAGACGATGTAGAGATCATATCGATTCCATCCCATAACGATTCAAGTGAAATTGTAAGAATGGCACGTGTCAGTATGTTCAATACGTTTAAGCTGAATAAGATACTAGAGGACCACAATATAAAACTCGTCTATCACTTAAGCTGTAACACAGGGCTTACAAGGACTAATGCGACATCTATAGTTATTCCTCACGACATTAAGGCAATCGCTCACAGAGTTCTTGCCGGAGTTAAGGTCCCTATGCATAAGTATCTGATCTATAAGGTCATGTACAAGGCTGACTTTAAGAACAATGACCATATCGTAGCCATAAGCGATACGGATAAGAGTGAGATCAGCCAATACTATCCTGAATATAAGAATAAGGTCACACGCATCTACAACCCTATCGATGTAAAGAAAGACCAAGAAGATGAGGCTGGCAGAGGCAACTATATTGCTGCCTTGAATCTTCAGTTCCATCATAAGAATATAATCACGCTCATCAAGGCGTTCGAACTTATTAGGGACGATATAACAGAGGATCTTATCCTTATAGGAAACGTCCCTGATAGGGTTAAGTATCTTAAGGACTATGTCGCAGAACATAACTTGCAGGACCGAGTTAAGTTTACAGGATTTGTAAGTGACGAAGAGAAGGATAAGCTCTTCAGGAACTGCAAGCTCTATGTCAATCCGACTCTTTACGAGGGATTCGGCATGACTGCTGTAGAAGCGATCATCCATAAGATCCCTACTCTTATATCCAAGATCCCTGCAAACTTCGAAGTGACCAAGGGTCTTGCATGGTACTACGAGCCACCTGAAGACGAGAAGAAGTTAGCTCAGGCAATTAAGACAGCGTTGAACTCAAGTTGGGATAATGCCGAGGAGAAGAGTGATACGATCTACAACGCTTACAACTATGTAAACATAGCAAAAGAGTACAAAGAATTCTTTGAGAGGTGTCTCGCATGAACCCTCTTATAAGTGTCATCGTACCCGTATATAACAATGCCGATCACTTGAAGGATTGCATAAAATCCCTTAAGACGCAGACTTATGACAATATCGAGCTGATCTTCGTAAACGACGGTTCTACTGACGATTCTCAGAAGCTCATAGAGCAGGAAGGCGGCATAGAGCTCATAAGTAAAGACAACGGCGGAGCCGCGTCTGCGCGCAATAGAGGAATAGACGAAGCAAAGGGAGAATATCTGACATTTGTCGACGCGGATGATTATGTAGCAAAGGACTATATAGAGACACTATATGATCTGATCACTAAGTACGATGTAAAGATCTCATTTGCTGGCGTACAGATGACAAGTTCTAAGGATATACCCTTCGAAGTAGGGAAGGAAGACAGACTTATCGATAATGATACGATAATGTACAGGCTTTGTAATCAGGATAAGATGAAGGAGACTATAATTCCTTGTAAACTCTACCATAAGAGCCTGTTCGAGAACTTCAGATTCCCCGAGGGCATGACATACGAAGACCTTGCTTCTACGTATAAGCTGTTCTACAAGGCAGGCAAGGCGGCAGAGACGGACAATACCATCTATGCGTACTTCATGTCCGAAGGAAGCGTTATGCGCAAGCACTACGACATCAAGAACTTCAGGAGTGAGAACAGAGCCTGGGACGAGCGTATAGAGTTCTATGAGACATTAAACAGCAAGAAACTATACGAACATTGTCTGGTATCTGCTCAAAGAAACAGGATCGCCAATTACTGTAAATGTAGAAAGTATATTGGTAAAGCTGATGCAGAGAATAGTAAGATAACAGAGAAGTTTAAAGTGGAATACAAGATAATAAAGAGCTCAACTGAATTATCCGGCAAAGATAAGATCTTATTCAGACTGTTCGATATTTCGCCGGAATTCTGCTACAAGGTGCTCTGGCCATTATATGATAAATAAAGGAATAAGACATGAATAAGTTGCTTACAATATCTGTTGCTGCATATAATGTAGAACCATATCTTCCTAAGCTTCTCGATTCGATTGTGAATGCTGAGAATAAAGAGAAGGTTGAAGTCCTGGTCGTAAATGATGGTTCAAAAGATAAAACCGCAAAGATAACAGAAGAATACGCGAAAAAGAATCCTACCATTGTTCGTCTTGTAAATAAAGAAAATGGGGGGCATGGTTCAACTATAAACAAGGGAATAGAAGAAGCCGCAGGAAAGTACTTTAGGGCGTTGGATGGAGACGATTGGCTTAATACTGTAAGTTTGGATCTGATCTTAAAGAGACTTGAAACAGAAGATTCAGATATTGTTCTGTCGGATTATATCAACTGCTACGAGCAGGGCGAAGACAAGGTGGATTCATTTGAGAATTTGGAAGACGGCAAGGAATATGATTTTGATGCCTTATCTGCAAAAATCAGATGGATGAGGTATCATACAGTAATTTACAAAACGAGTATCCTCAAGGATTACAACATCAAGCTGGATGAGCATTGCTTCTATGTTGATTCTGAATTTATGCTTTTGCCTATCCCCTTCGTTAACACCATTAGATACTATAAGCTATCTCTTTATTGCTACAGGCTTGGTCTAGAAGGCCAGTCTGTAAGTCCTGAGAGCAGGATCAAGCATAAGGATGATAGTTTTAAAGTTGCTAACAGACTTTTGGATTTCTATCAGGTTCTGCCAGAAGATATGACAGACCCAAAAAGAAAGTACATAACAGATGGTATTGCGGCACATATGCTTTGGCATTTTAAGACTATTTTGATGTGCGAAACTAATGCTGAAAACAAAGCAGAGCTTAAGCGCTTCGATCAGGACATCAAAGCAAGGGCACCACAGGTGTTTGAAGCAATGAATACCTTCAAGGATTCGTCAACTTTGATCAAGATGGCCAGGAGCATGAACTATAATATGTATTTTCTTGCCAGCACTCTCAAACGAATCAAAGAACGCTGATTGTTTGACACTATTAAACCATACATATAAAATCACGTTAGTACCCCCGATTCGGAGAATAGAATGAACTCAAAGAAGAGCACTCGTGCCAAGCATATAGATTTTATAGTTGCAGATATCGTAAGCATTGAGCTTGCTTTTATTTCTGCTATGGGAATTTGGTTTGGAAGGATCAATAACAACCTTCTGTTTTACCGTAATCTTAATGTCGCAATAGTAGCTATATATATCGCAATAATGCTGTTCGGTACGCTTCACAAGGATATATTAAAGCGTGGTCATTTGCGTGAATCGTGGCAGAGTGCAGTTGCAAATACAGAAGTTCTACTGGTAACAGTTGGCGTATTGTTTGTACTTAAGGAATCGGCTACTTATTCTCGAATGGTATTAGGTATGTTCTACCTTATAAGCATTGTGTATATGTTCATATTCAGAACATTGCTCAAGTTATTCGTCAGAAGCAGATTTAAGGCTGGCAAAGAAAATGCTAATGTATTGGTAGTAACATATCCTCAGGCTGCAGATAAGTTGATCAGTACATTGGATAAGGATAACAACGGCTATTACGCTTATAAGGGCTTAGTTTTCCCTGATAACAACGAAGGGTTTGAAGAGTATTGTCATCTACCGGTTATTAAGGAAGACAACATGCTTGATTTCATCAAGACGAATGCGATAAACGATGTATTTGTTTTTTTACAGGCTGGAAAGAGTCCCAAGCTGGTAGAAGAATTCCTTAGCATGGGAATCAACACGCATTTGATCCTGGACCTCAAGATGGAAGATCTTCCCAACGCGCAGATGGAGCAAATCGAAGATTATTCAGTTCTTACAACCAGCATCAGCAGAGCATCTGCTGGTGAACTGATCATCAAGAGGCTCTTTGATATATTTGTATCAATTATCGGTCTTATAGCGACGGGTATTCTATTTCTTATCTTTGCGCCTATCATTAAAGCACAATCTCCCGGACCTGTATTCTTCTCTCAGAAGAGAGTTGGTAAGAATGGCAAGATCTTTAAGATCTATAAGTTCAGATCTATGTATATGGATGCTGAAGAGCGTAAGAAAGAACTTATGGATCAGAATCAGATGTCCGGTCTTATGTTTAAGATGGATAACGATCCCAGGATATTCCCTGCAGGTAAATTCATCAGAAAGACCAGCATAGATGAGTTTCCTCAATTCTGGAATATCTTCAAGGGGGATATGTCATTAGTCGGAACAAGACCTCCTACGCTTGATGAGTATAAGCAATACGATCCTCATCACTTGAGCAGACTTGCAATAAAGCCGGGGCTCACCGGTATGTGGCAGACGTCAGGAAGATCCGAAATCACAGACTTTGAAGAGATAGTCAGACTCGATAACGAATACATAAGAACTTTCTCAATTGCACTTGATATCAAACTCATCTTTAAAACATTTGTAACAGTTCTTGGCATGAAAGGCTCGAAATGAGCCTTTTTTATGTGTATACTTAGATGGATTGTGACCATTAAGGAGTTCTTCTATGAAAATATATCAAGCCAAAGGCAGAGAGTGCTTTTTCTATGTGGTGAGAAAGTGGCCCAAGATCATTATTGGTGCATTGATTGTCGCCGTGTTATTTGGTGTAAAGACAGGCTACGATACACACAAATCTTGGGATCAGAAGCAAGCTGATGTTGATACGATCATGCAACAAAGAGAGGCTTTGGTCGAGATGTATGATCAGTCGTTAGCTACAATTGAAGCCGATATAGAAAGCACAGAAAAAGAGACTATCGAATATAAAGAGTTTCTTGATGGTGCAGTTATATTAAGAGCTGACGAGAATGCTACAGGCATAGCATCTGTTGATCTTTATTTTGTTTCCTATAACGAAGACGGTACCGTTAAGGATCTCCCGGATGGCTCAGTTGAACTATTCGCATCTGCGTTAACAAATAGTATTGATTGGGAACGTGTCGCTACAAGTGTTGAGATACCATCCAATTTCTTGGATCAATTTTTAATCATCAGTATCGATGAGACCAACAACCGAATGATGACTCTGAAGATGTTCGGCTTGGATGCAGGTCAGGCAGAGGGAATGCTTAACGATATACTTAATCAGGCATCTGTGATCAAAGAGGGATATATCAGTCAGATTCCGGGTTTTGATTACACCGAGATGAATAAAGTGAGTTACAATGGCAGAGCTCCCGAATACATAGAAACGAGAAGCAGGATCCAGAACCGTTATAATGAACTCTTGGTGGCTGCAAGAGATTTATATGCCAGTAAAGATGCTCTTGAGGCTCCTCCTGAGGCTGTATATATGCCTACCAAAGCGCAGGTGACGAAAAGCATCATAAAGCATACAGTATTTGGCGGAGCTATTGGCGTAGTGGTTATGGTTGCACTCTTCTATGTGTTGTTTTACCTTAATGGCAAACTTCATTCCGCTGATGAATTGGCATACTATACGGATTCGAATGCTATGGCATATCTTTCGCCAGATAAGAAAAGAAGCATTCTCTATCGTTTCTTTGCCAAGAAGGAGAATAATGGCCTTCTGTATAGTCAGAAGGATGCCGTGCTAAGAACTGTTTCCAATATCAAGGCTCAGTATCCAGAAGCTACCAAGGTAATGTTTACAGGTATCAATGCTGATTCAGAAGCAGAGAGTCTCAAGAAAGCTCTAGCTGGTGCCAAGGGTATGGGCTTCATGTTTGGTATTGAGAAGAATATCCTTACTGACAAGGAAGCTTTTGACCATGTGAGCTACTATGATGCTGTTGTACTAGTTGAGAAGGCAGATATGACAAGCATTGAACTAATAAACAAAGAAATTGAACAGATCAACTTAGCAGGTAAGAAGATTGCTAGTTCGTTGCTTGTGCGCTGATGATAGTTTCTTGATGTCGAGATTTACAAACGAAACATAATAATGAGAAATGAGTTTGTGTGTTGTTATACTAGAGCATACTTTCTTGAGGATTATTGATGAGTGAAGCAAAGAGAATACTGATAGCAGGTTTTACGTCCGAGGTAGGAGGTATGGAATCTTATGTAATGAACCTGTACAGGCATGTTGATCGTGAAAAGTTGCAGTTTGATTTTGTTAATAATCTCAACACTCAGATTGCCTATGCTGATGAGATTGTTAAGCTGGGTGGAAAAGTATTCAACATACCCATCATTAGGAACGGTTTCGTAGAGCATTATAATGCCTTGAATCGATTGTTTTCGAATACAAAATATGAAGCAGTATACTATCAAGCTAATCGCAAACTTAAAAATGCTGACTTGTTTAGGTATGCGAAAAAATATGGTGTTCCTCATCGAATACTTCATTCTCATAATACGCAGCAACTTGATGAGGGTAGAGTTGATATGATTAGGGCTGCATATGCTAAAAAGCAGCTAGCGAGACTGGTTACTGATTATTTCGCTTGTTCTAAGGAAGCTGGGGAGTGGATGTTTCCGGGTGTCTCAAATGTAGTTGTAGTTAAAAATGGAGTTGACACCGATTTATTTGATTACAATAAGAGCATTGCTTCAAGTATTAGACTCAGAGAAGGGGTCGGTGAAAGGAAAATTTACGGGACGGTAGGTAGGCTCTGTGCCGAGAAAAATTCACTGTTCCTCGTTGATATATTTGCTGAAATACATAAAAGGGATAAAGATGCCGTATTCTGGCACATCGGTGGTGGCGGATTGGAATCTGAGATGAGAGAAAAAATCAGGATGTATAATCTTGAGGATTCTTATTTTTTACTTGGACGCAAAGAGAATGTTTCAGATTATTTAAATGCGATGGATTTATTACTTTTACCATCTGAACATGAGGGTTTTCCTATCACTTTAGTTGAGGCACAGTGTTCTGGTTTGCATTGCCTAATATCTGAGAATATCACACAATCCGTTGATATTTCTGGAAATGTGAGTTTTAAATCATTAGGCGCTAGTGCGGATGAATGGGCAATAGAGGCTATTTATCTCTCTTCTTATCAGAGAGAATCCTGCAAGGAGATACTCATTAACAGAGGATATGATGAGTCTAGAATAGCGGATTGGTTTGTTAGTTTTATGATCGGAGAGGGCGAATGAGCAGTATAGCGGCCATAGTTGTTACATATAATAGGAAGGATTTATTGATGACATGCATTGAGAGCATCTTATCTCAAAGTGCAGGAAAACCTGACGTACTAGTCATTGATAATGCGAGCACTGATGGTACCGAAGATTCGGTCAAGATGCAATTTGGAAAAGAAGACAGAGTTAAATATATAAACACTGGGGAAAACCTTGGCGGGGCCGGTGGTTTTTCTTATGGCATCAATGTTGCTGTGAATCTTGGGTATGAGTATTTATGGATAATGGATGATGATACATTTCCTGAAAATAAGGCTTTGGAGTCATTACTTAAGGCATCAGATTTACTAGGTGGGAAGTTTGGGTTCCTATCTAGTTTTGTGAAGTGGACTGATGGCTCTCCTTGCGAGATGAATGTTCCTAAGGTTAGTGCAAATTGGAGAAGTTGCATTGATATGCAGTTTGATAATCATATGTTGGCAATTGAGAGTGCGTCATTTGTTTCTTTTTTTGTTAAATCTTCGACTGTTAATGAGGTTGGACTTCCAATCAAAGAATTTTTCATCTGGGGGGATGATGTCGAATACTCTCAGAGAATATCTTCGAGGTACATGTCGTTTTTTGTTTATGATAGTCAAGTTGTACATGCTATGAAATCCAATCGTTCAACATCAATAGTCGAAGAAATGGATGAACAGAGAATTCAAAGATATGCATTACTATATCGAAATAAATATTACATTATACGCAACGCACCGTTACGTGTTCGTATTGCTTATTGGATGGACATAAGAAATATTATTAAGGATATATGTAAGAATTCAAATGGAAACAAGTGGAAAAAATGTAAAATTGTAATTAAGAGTAGTGTAGCAGGATTGTTTTTCAAACCTGCAATTGAGTATGTTCATTGATGTATGGTGGGAGACTATTTAAACAGAAAAGTTACGCAAAATTAATTGATTGGTTTTGAAGGGACATGGAGATTCTGATCCTTAGTGGTCTCAATCAATGTGTTAGGGATTTTGCTACTAGTAGCAAATAATAAATAGGGGAACACGTTATTTGATATATCTAGAAGGTGGTGTTCTACACTACAGTCAATAGCAAACACAGCAACAACAAACAGCGCATAATATTGTTTATTTCTAAATAGTTTTATTTGGAGTGTAGTGCAAATTGTAAGGAGAAGAAGTAGTATGACCCAACCATTTAAGAAGAGAATTCTAATAAATGATATATCGAGGAAGAAATAGTTATCTACTGAGCGACCATCGGTAATCCCACCATTTCCATGCTCTTCGATATATTGCCCCCAAGGGACAATGCTGTAATTCTCAAAGGCTTGATAACTTTGTTTGTATCTACTTCTTAATGTGCTGAGTAAATGGAATTTGTTATACCAGACGCTGGGCGAGGTGCTGTAATAATATGATATCAATATAGCTAACACTGCTAGTAACACAAAAGACGACACCGCTATTATCGATAATAACCGGATGCTATGGCGAGTTAACTGTATTTTGGGGCGTATGTATTGGTAAAAGAAGGTGCCAGATAACAAAATCAGAAAACAAACAAAACCAACTTTAGCATGCATGTACAGGATGTTTATCGTCAAAATGATAAACGCAAGCAAGTAATCATAGAAGCGAAGTATACCGCCCCTCAAAATGCACAGAGCCATAAAAAGTGTGAGAAAGTGGCAAAACAAATCTGTGACATAGACACTGCCAAAACTGTGTCTACCTTCGGAAATAACATCAGAAATGTAGCCTAATTTGCACGCAATAGCACTATATATGATCCAAAAACTTCCACAAGCAATTGATATTCTAGCTATGACTTTATAGGAATTATCTTTAGAGCAAATAAGCAGCAAGAAGAAAACAAGAGCGGTATTAACTGTATTAATATCTCGAATATGGCTATATATGATTGAAAGTGTGAATATGGTAGCTACAAATATTCTTTCCCTAATGTTTTTATATATGAAAAGAAAATAAAAAACGGATAAACATACTAACAAAGTTGTTAACCTATCAAATGTCAATATGAGGCTTTCACGATATCCTTGATATCTTTCGCGCCACAGCATAGTCGTTCTGAAGAATTCAAAATTGAAGAACCAAAAGAATAGGAACACATATATTGCCTTGAACAAGTTCATCCAAGGCTGTTTGGGTGTAATTGTAATATTTTGATAAGAACTATTCATTCTGTTTCCTGCGAAATGACTATGATGATAAATCTATAGTTGAAGTATAGATACGATATTATATCATATCGTATCTATTAAGGCTTGCTGAAAGCGTAATGGGGCATTTAGTGATAAATATCGGATCATTGTTGTAGTTGTTTAGGATTATTAGGATTTACGATACAATATTGTAGAATTATGCTAATTGGATACAAGAGAGGTCAAGAATGTGACTGGTAATGAGAAAAAGCTATCTATTGTAATGTTTGGTCATAAACATATGTTAAGTCGTGAGGGTGGAGTTGAGATTGTGGTTAAAGAATTGGCTACCCGTATGTCGGCTCGTGGACATTATGTTGTTTGTTATGATCGTAAGAACAAACATGTTAGTGGTGAAAAGATACAGCGTGTTAATGAATATAAAGGTGTTAGGATAATAAACGTTTGGACACTTAAACTCAAAGGACTGGCTGCGGTTACTTCTTCATGGTCATCGGCGATTCACGCTATTAGAAGCCACGCCGATATAGTTCATATTCATGCAGAGGGACCAGCAGCTGTTACTGGAATGATTAAGTTACTGGGGAAGTCAAAAGATGGCAATCCCATGCGTGTTATAGTTACTATTCACGGATTGGATTGGGCTCGCTCTAAATGGGGCGGTTTCGCGAGTAAATATATTAAGTATGGGGAAAAACAAGCTGTTAAGAATGCAGATGAAATAATAGTTTTAAGCCGTAGTGTTCAAGAGTATTTTCAAAGAGAATATGGTCGCAATACTCATTTTATCCCTAATGGTGTAAATGCGCCGGCATTAGTTCCGGCAAATGAAATCAAAAGATTATGGGGGTTGGAGAAAGATGGTTATGTGTTGTTTCTTGGCAGAATAGTACCAGAAAAGGGATTAAGATACTTAGTTGAAGCATGGAAAGATGTAAAAACTGACAAAAAGCTTGTCATAGCAGGGGGAAGTTCAGATACACAGTCGTTTTCCCTTGAATTGCAGAAAATGGCAGATGATGATAGCATTGTGTTTACAGGGTTTCAGCAAGGTAGAATCTTGGAAGAGTTGTATAGCAATAGCTATATATACTGTTTACCGTCTGACCTTGAGGGGATGCCACTTAGTTTGCTTGAAGCGATGAGTTACGGAAATTGCTGTTTGGTCAGTGATATTCCTGAATGCACAGAGGTTATTGGTGATCGAGCTGCTGTATTTAAAAAATCAAACGTAGAAGATTTACGTCTTGTCTTGCAACAGTTGATAGATAATCCAGAGCGTGTGATGGCGTACAAAAATACTGCATCTGATTATATAATTTCTAAATACAATTGGGATGAAGTAGCGGAAAAGACGTTGAAACTGTATAAGGGGCAAGTCTTGAATGACTAAATGGATGACATAATTGGGGAAATTGGGAATAAAAATTGTCGAGAGATATATGAGATAATATGAGAAATTTATTCGCCTTGACGTTTTATTCCTAACATCAAGGTAAATACTTCAAAGGAGTTAGGATATTATGCCTTCTAAAGATAAGAAACTTAATGGAACTGTGATTGTAACGTATCGTTGCAATGCCAGGTGCTCGATGTGCAACAGATACAAGGCACCGTCGAAACCTGACGAAGAAATTAGTATTGAAACAATAAAGAAGTTGCCGAAAATGTATTTTACAAATATAACTGGCGGTGAACCTTTTATTAGAACGGATCTAAAAGATATTGTCCGTGAATTATATAAGATATCTGACCGTATTGTTATTAGTACAAATGGTTTTTTCACCGATAGAATTGTCGACCTTGCTAAAGAATTTCCTCAAATTGGCATTCGAATCTCTATAGAGGGTTTGGAGGCCACTAATAATGCTATTAGAGGTCTTCCCGATGGATATCAAAAAGGATATCAAACCCTAAAAAAGCTAAGAGAGATGGGGCTCAAGGATGTTGGTTTTGGTATGACTGTTCAGGATAGAAATGCTGCAGATCTCGTGCCTCTTTACGATATTTCTAATGAGATGGGTATGGAGTTTGCTACAGCGAGTCTTCATAATAGCTTTTATTTCGTGGAAGCGAAAAATATAATTCATGATCGCCCTATGGTGGCTGAAAACTTTGAAAAACTGATTAACAAATTATTGAAAAGTAAGAGCCCCAAAAAGTGGTTTAGAGCATATTTTAACCATGGATTGATCAATTACATATACGGTCAGCCTAGATTGTTACCATGTGATATGAGTTTTGATACGTTTTTCATTGATCCCTATGGTGATGTTATGCCTTGCAATGGTACCAGAGACAAGGAAGTAATGGGAAATTTGAACACTCAGGATTGGGACGAGCTTTGGAATAGTCCGGAAGCTGAGAAGGTTAGACAAAAAGTGAGACATTGCGATCGCCAGTGTTGGATGATTGGTTCTGTTAGTCCTGCAATGCACAAATATATATGGAAGCCTGGCTGGTGGGTGTTGAGGCATAAGATAAAGAGTTTATTCAGTAAAAAGCCATACAGCATGTATGAGAATAAGATTTGTTGCGCATATCGGGATGGTAAAATAACGAAGGAGCAACTGGACAAGTGCAGTACTTGTGATTATCACGCTAGGATAAACAATGGATTGAGTGAAGCAAGTCAGGCGCAACTTGTCAACAAGACTGGCGAAGAAATTGTTGACGAAGATATCGCAGAACAGATGAGGAAATAACACGTGAAAATAGTAGTGAGCGGCTATATAGGGAAAAAGATTACGGGAATTGGAAGGAATCTGATTTGCCTGTTAGATAATGCTTCAAGTGATAATGAGTATGTTATATATACTAATGAAGATATGAAGGATGATTTTAAATTCAGTAATCCTAGAGTAACCGTTAAGACGTATCCAATTAGCAAAATGAGTTCGATGAAGAATTTGTTGTGGACAACATTTAAGTTTCCTGGGATTGTGAAGAAAGAGAATGCGGACGTGGCTTTGATTCCAAATTTCACACTCTTGTTATTTAAGCTTCGTCCTACAGTTGTGATTATTCACGATCTTATCGAATTCAATGTAAAAGACAAATTCTCCCCTAAAAGGATGTTTTATAGAACGAAAATTGCCGATCCATTGATGGTAAAAAACTCAGATAAAATCATAACTGTTTCAGAGAATTCGAAAAGAGATCTGAAGAAATTCCTCAATGCGCCGGAAGACAAAATTACTGTCATTTATAATGGAGTGGATCAAGAGAAGTTTTACAGAATGGATGACAGTAGAGCAGAAGAGCTTCTTAAACGAAAGGGATGGCCCACAGATTTTATCCTGTATGCAGGAACAATAGATCATCCAGGTAAAAACGCCTTAGCTGTAGTTAAGGCATTTGAGGATCTTAGAAGAAGTGGTAGATATAGTGGGCAATGCGTCCTGGCTGGCATGCCCGGAAGTGGTTTTGAGCATGTAAAAGACTATATCGATAACTCTGAGTATAAAGATCAGATATTAATTACTGGCTTTGTAAGTGATGAAGAACTAGTTGCGCTTTATTCTAAGTGTGCTACATTTGTTTTTGTTTCACTGTATGAAGGATTTGGAATTCCTCCCCTTGAGGCTTTAAGCTGTGGAGCAAAGGTGGTAGTGTCTAATACATCTTCGTTGCCTGAAGTTGTAGGGAATATCGGCATTACCGTTGATCCTAATGAGCAAGGTGCGATAACGGAGGCAATAATAAAGAGCATTGAGAGCGCGGTGGATAACGCTTATCTTGACTCTGTGAGGGAGCATTTGAAGAAATATGAGTGGTGTAATCTAAGTTCAGAATTCGAAAAGGTTATGAATTATGCGAAAAGATAAGACCAAAATCGTATTTCTTGGTGATACGTTGATTAATGAAGAACCATTAGGTGTACAAAGATATGCGTTGGAAATAATCAAAGAAATAGATAAACTGTCAGTACCATGGCCCATCGAAGTTCTTGTTCCCAATGTAGAGGAATGTAGTCTTGTTTTGGATAATATTAAGGTTGTAAAGTATGGAAAATACAATAGGACCGGATTTGTTTGGAGACAAATTGATTATCCGAAATATATAAGAAGGCAAAACGCGTTATCTGTGGATTTGACACTGGGATTGTGTATCTGGGGATCGGATATAGTGTGCTTGCATGATTGCATTTATGAAAACTATCCGAAGGATTTTGTAGGGCTAAAGAGGCAATTGAAGAGATATAGTTATTTGTTTCGGGCGCAAAGAAACGTGAAACGTTCGCGACTGTTATTGACAGTTAGTAATACATCTAAAAATGAACTAGTTTCATATTATAGAATCCCTGAAAGCAAAGTTGTTGTAATCAACGATGCCTGGCAACACATGACAAATGTGGAAGAGGACGATAATATTCTTGATGAATTGAATCTTTCTGAAAAAGCGTTCTATTTCACACTTGGAAGTCAGCTTCCTCATAAGAATTTTAAGTGGATAGTTCAAGCCGCAATGTGTAATCCTGATAAGTTGTTTGTTGTAACTGGAAGTAGGAAAATTACCTCTTGTTCTGAAGATTACAATGATTGTCCTAATATAATTTATTCGGGATTCCTCACCGATGGACAGGTCAAGAGTCTAATGAAAAACAGTAAACTGTTTGTGTTTCCTTCGTTGTACGAAGGCTTCGGAATTCCGCCATTAGAGGCGTTGGCCAGTGAAACTAATATTGCCGTTTCTAATTGTAGTTGTCTTCCTGAGATATATGGAAATTCAGCGGTGTATTTTGATCCATTGAAGTACGAAATCGATATGGATTCCATTGTCGCTGACTCTGAAAAAGTAAGTGCTAATGAACGAGAAAAGATATTATCCAAGTATTCTTGGAGAAAATCCGCTGAAGCTTTATTAGAGGCTATAGTGCGTATTATGTAGGTGTATCTGATAAGATAGTTTTTGATTGTATGTCCAAGAACACATGTGCTTCGTATAGTAGCGTAATGAATTCGATATATTAGCGAGGGTTATTATGAAAAATCTTAATGATTATGATGTTGATATAGTTATCACATGGGTCGATGGAAATGATCCTCTTTGGCAATCTGAATATAACAGATATAAAGGGGAAAGCGGAGATAAAACTGTTTCAAGATTTCGCGATACAAATACACTTAAGTATTTATTTCGAGGCATTGAGAAGTTTGCGCCTTGGGTTAGAAAGGTATTTTTTGTTACGTGTGGTCAACGCCCTGATTGGTTAAATCTTAACTGTGACAAATTAGAGTGTGTTTCGCATTCTGATTTCATGCCTGAACGGTATCTACCTACATTCTCTAGCCATGCTATTGAGTTAAATTTCCATAGGATAAAAGGATTAAGTGATCGTTTCATATATTTTAACGATGACTTCTTTTTGGTTAACTCTACTGTTAAAAGAGATTTCTTTGAGGAAGGACTACCAAAAGATAACGCTGTGTTGACTTTCTATGTTCCTGAAAGACTCCCTATGTTTTTTGTTCCCATGGCCAATACATATATTTCTAATCATAATTTTGATAAGAAACAGGTTATTTCCCAAAATCGAAGGAAATACTTTTCTTTAAAGAACGGAAAGTATATTTTAAATAATCTTTCACTGGCAAGCGGGAATAGGTTTCCAGGGTTTAAGGCTTTTCACATTCCAAGTAGTTTTTTAAAGTCAGCATATAATGAAATTTGGGAAGCTGAGCCGGAAATACTCGAAAGCACTTCTTGTCATAAGTTTAGGGTTCTGACTGATGTTAATCAATGGGCCATTCAAGATTGGCAACGATGCAAAGGTGATTTTATCCCGAGAGAGTTATCCTTCGGAACGTTTTTTAATGTGACTAATGATGAGGATATAAAGGCTATCAACAGCTATCTTTTGCATTCTAAGTATAAGTGTGTATGTATTAACGATGATGGAGTCGACAATTTTGATGCCTTTAAGGAAGAATTAACTAAATGCTTTGAAGAACTCTTACCTGAGAAGTCATTATTCGAAAAATGATGATATATTCATTTATTTGATCTGTGAATTGTGATTATGGTACTGAATCTAGGTGATCATTGAGTGGTAATCACAGTGTTACGAATTATTACATGTGCATAACTGTTGCAAAAGAATATCTATTTAGTGAGTGTATATGGGTAAACAACAATCTATAAAGAAGAATTTTGTGATGAATGTTATTCTTACTGTGTCAGGAATAATATTCCCTATTGTAACGTTCCCTTATGTAGGGCGTGTTCTAGGTCCTAGTGGCACGGGCAAGGTCGATTTTGCGACCTCTATTATTGGTTATTTTGCGTTGTTTGCTCAATTAGGAATTCCAACATATGGAATTCGCGCTTGCGCTAAAGTAAGAGATGATAAGAGATTACTCAGTAAGACAGTATTCGAACTTTTGACTATAAATATAGTCATGACTATTCTCTCATATATATGTTTGATAATAGCTATATCTTATATTCCTAAATTGCAAACAGAAAAAACACTTTTGCTCATAATTAGCACAACAATGATATTTAATGCTATAGGGATAGACTATTTATATCGAGCTATAGAGCAGTATACATACATTACGTTGAGATCGCTGATGTTCAAAGCAATAGCATTCGTCTCAGTATTTTTGTTGGTTAAGAACGAAGAGGATTATGTAGTGTATGGAGCAATAACTATATTTGCTGTTTCTGCGTCTAATATAATGAATCTAATTCATTCCAGACGCTACATATCGAAAAAGAATATTGGACGGTTAAATATAAGGCAACATTTTAAGCCAATTGCCACGTTTTTGGCGATGTCTTGTGCGACCACGGTATATTTGAATTTAGATAGAGTGATGCTGGGGTTTATGAAAACTGATGTTGATGTTGGTTACTATGGTGCTGCCGTGAAGATTAAAAATATCATGGTGAGTGTAGTTACCTCACTGGGCGCGGTATTACTTCCACGTGCTTCTTATTATGTTGAACATGGTTTGATGGATGAATTTAGGAAGATTACTACAAAAGCACTAAGTTTTGTTTTTGTTATTGCATCTCCGTTGATGGCGTATTTTATCATTTTCGCAAGACCTGGAATATTGGTAGTGTCAGGAGAAGAATATCTTCCTGCAGTTCCTGCAATGCAAGTTATTATGCCGACACTTATGTTTATTGGAATAACTAATATACTTGGAATACAGATATTGTTACCTTTAGGTAAAGAGAAGTATGTTCTTTATTCCGAGATAGCTGGCGCTGTAGTTGATCTAGTGTTAAATATTTGGTTAATTCCGATTTGGGGAGCTACAGGTGCTGCTATGGGAACTGTTGTAGCGGAATTTGTAGTTCTGCTCGTTCAATTGATTCTATTAAAAAAGATATATCTGGAAAACCCAATATTGGACTCGTTTAAACACATTAAATATGTGTATGTGGGTATATCTCTAACGGCTTCAAGCGTATTAGCAGTATTGCTAGATAAACGGCTTTCATCTGTTGGGTGGGTTTCTGGTTTTACAAAGAAAAACAGCATTCTAGTGAATAATACTATAGTTATTGTATTGTCAGGTTTGCTGTTTTTTGGAATATATTATGTAATAATGCTATTATTGAAAGACGAGATGATGCTAGAAATAACATCAACGGTGCTTGGGAAATTGAGACGTAAGAAGCGTTAATGGTATCGATTATGTATAGAATTAAATTGCAATAATATTGATCGCGTTTGTTAATTGATATCAGGTGTTTGATATATGCGTTACTCAACAATCCAAAGAGATTATGATACTTAAGTCAAAAATACGTAAATCCACATGTTGGATAGCATTTTCATTTGATGATAATAGCTTGTATTTATTCGTTTATATGTTTATATTTATCTAAAGATTTAATGAATATCAGTCGCATTGCTTTTTCTCGATGCTCTCTTGAATACATTTAATGCTCCTTTCGGAGCCCTTAAGAAGTACAACTCTTTGTCCGCCCCCGATCGGGTATAAAAGCCCGGTTTAATATAGAAATGACTACGAGAGGAATCCGGCCGCATGAGGAAAGGATTCTATGCTAACATGTATTCATTAAGGAGTGTTACAAAATGTCGTCGCAGTCCAGAACCTAACAACTGGAATAAGAGTAATTTTCGTAAGGAACAATAATATGAACATGTATTGTATATTTGAGGTGCATACTAATGTCGAATCAATCCTTTTGTGAGTTAAATGTTGTTACCAACGGTTCCAGGAAGGAATATCTGGATATAGCTCGAGGGATCTGCATGGTATGCATCATCCTAGGTCATCTTGGAGACCCGTACTTGAATAGATTTGTATTTACTTTTCATCTACCCGTGTTTTTCTTGATATCAGGTTTTTATTTTAATCCGAATAATAACTTTCGATCATTTCTTAAGAAGCGCATTAGGAGTTTAATTGTCCCATATTTCGTCTGCTCGTTTCTGACAGCTTTGTCATATTGTGCGGTTCAGATAATTGTTTTGAAGGCTGCTTACGAAAACATAATAGATGGACTAAAGGATCTTGGTATCGCAATATTATATGCTGCGGGTGATCCTTGGAAGACTCCATTTGTAATTCCCGGAATGGGGGCTATTTGGTTTTTGTGGGCCATGTTTTGGGGACAGCTAATTCTATTACTATTAATGAAAACAAAGCCGGCTATTAGGGTGATCACTCTTGTTTTGCTTTTTGTTTTTGCCCATAAAACGGTTGTTGATATTGTATTCCTGCCCCTTTCGATACAGCCAGGCTGTACAGCAGCATTATATATTTTTGTGGGGTATGTCTTCAGGGATTACGAAAGAGTCCTATCAAAGCTTTCGGTGGAAACCAAAATTCTCGGGGGGGTATCCGCTGTTTGGGTGTGGTTCGGATTCGTAAGGGATTTCCAGTCTTTCTGGCTTGTTCATAGTGATTATGGAAGAGGAATAGTCGATCTGATAGGCAGTTTGTGCGCTTCTGGTGTGATCATTTTCATATCATATTTGTTATTCTCCCAGAAGTTTCGATATCTAAACAGATATCTATCTTACATAGGAAAGAATAGTTTGATATTCCTTTGTGCTCATTTTATCGAGTTACGAACATTTCCTTGGTGGCAAATTGTTAACAGTATTTTGAAAGATTCTTATAGTGATATCAAAGCCATATACCTGAAAATAGTATTAAAAATTCTATGGGCGAGTGTATGTACTTATGGGTTCATTGCGTTAAAGAATATAGTAGTGAAAAAGGGGCATACGAATGGATAAGAAGCGTCTCACGTATTGGGATATAGCAAAAGGTGTAGCGATAATAACGTATGTAATAGGTCATTCTCCGAATATTCCTATATACCTGAGGAATATTATATTCTCTTTTCATATGCCATTGTTTTTCATAGCGAATGCTTACTTTATTAAGAATTACGATGTTGCGAATACAACAAGAAAAGCGTCTAGATCCCTTCTGTTACCATATTGCATAACATGCCTCATAGCATCCTACTTGGAGGCAGAAAGGAATAATGACTTAGCTACCAATGTGTATATCTTTCGGGATCGTATTGTGGATATGTTTGTTGGAATGAGCAAGATTTCTACTAGGTTTACTTCGTTTCAAAGTGTGTGGTTAGTATGGTTTGTTATTTGCTTGTTTTTTACCCGAGTGATTTACGTATTGATCATGAATGTATGTTCAAGAATCCATAAATCTTTGGCGCTAGTTGCTGTTATGGGTTTAGCTTATATAGGATATTGGATTAGTGTGAATTATGCTTTTTTGCCTTGGAGCTTAGACGTTGCTCTTTACGCTCTTCCGCTTATGTATGTTGGGGACAATTCTCGCAGGATTATTGAGAAACACCGTGATAACAAGCGCTTCGTTCCTTTTTACGGTGGTGCGACTATCTTAGCGACGGTATTGTGGATTCTACTTGTGAGAAAAGGTTTGGTTATTGAGATGGCTACTCGTAGTTACCCCGGTATTTGGATTTGTTTGATTACCGCTATCTCAGGTAGTCTGGTAATTGTTGCCTGCTCGAGGGTATTGGAGAAGATAAGTTTTGTTGCACCTTTTCTCATATGGTGTGGTAGGAATTCCATGATAATACTAATAATCCACTGCTTAGAAATGCGTTTCTTTAATTGGGACGAGTATGTATATTGCCATCTTCCATTTTTAGTTGAGGGGAGCTTCTATAGGACTTGGATTGTGAAGCTCACGTTTATACTTGTATGTTCTTTTGTAATTTCGAAGATTCTCTGCTTCGTTAAAAGTGATAGGCTTGAGCAAGCTAATTAGGAATCATTGTAATGCCGACTGCGGCATGGTGGCTTCTCATATTACTGATGATTACTCAGATGTAGTTCCGATAACGTGATTGACCGTCTGGAAAAAGGCTTGATATCGGATTTGGAGTGAATACGGCTTATGCTTGCCAGGAGATAGTAGATGCTGCTAAGTATTATTCTGCTTTCGATGCTTCTTCTCGTACTAAGCCTATGGGGACTGGCCATACTATACTCCCGTGCGATGGTATCGTAGATTCTCCTTTCGCGGTGATCAACGCAGTTGACTACTATGGTAAGAACGGCTTTAGCAAGGCGGCTTACTTTCTGGGTTATTGTAGGATATATCCTTAAGAATACGTTGGCGAATAACGGCGGTGCGAGAGGTATATGTTCTGTGTCTGATGGTATCCTTACGGGGATTAAGGAGACGAAGAATATTGCTAAGACGGCTACAGGGGCTGCGGCAGATGGTGTTGATGTTGATGCTGAGGTCCAGGTGTCGATGAATTTCTGGTGCTATCCTGCTGAGTTCATGGATGTATTGAGGGAAGGCTTTTTTAAATTCCTTGCGGGAATGAAGGATCCTGTGAAGGATGAGTATCTGTTGCCGATCATTGCGGATGACCAGCTTAAAGCGGGCACTCAGTTTACCGTGCTTCCGACTCATGACAAGTGGTTCGGAGTTACATATAAGGAAGATAAGCCTGCAGTTATGGAGAGCTTCAGGGAGTTGATCAGGTCCGGGGAGTATAGGGAGGATCTGTTCGGGGAGATGTGGTAAGGATGAGCCTTTGGACATAGTGCACAATGAATGCGTGGAAAATTTGTGCGATTGTCGTGGCGCCGGTGATCATAGACTGACCTTTTATTTTTTATATACCATTATTTTTGGAGGTCGATTATGACAGATATACATTGTTCTATTTATGTGAAAGTTCCACGTAGTCTGTTAGATACACTTGAGTGTGAGATTGAATTTAGCGGGCATATCACAAGCGATCCCTCAATTAACATTGCGAAGGCATTGAGAATTATGACCGCTTTGAAATGTGTGAATGAACATGCGGAAGATGAATTATCAAAACAATTGTCAGAGTTGAAAGATGTTTATAGCCCGATCGAAATAAGGGTTGATCCAAGACAGATAGCATTATCGACAAAAGCTATGTTAGTTCAGACACGGTTGGTTGAGGTTGCGGAAGAAAAATACAAACAGCTATTCAGCAACTAATGTAGTTGCTGATAATGCATAGATATGGAAAAGGGCAAAACCATTATTCTGATACGGGTATATAATTAGCCTTTGTTTTGGGTGATGGCATTATCATCTATAGGTTGAGAGTGATTGTCAGGAAATTGCGGAAACTGCAAAGTATTGTCTTGCTTGTCTGTTTGGGGCAGTTATCTAGTATGAGAACGGAGAAGAGGGAGCTGATTGCATAAAAGGGGGACAAATCCGTATAGGGAAAAGTTTCAACCTGTATTTGTGTGCACTGTATTGAATTATTATGATGAAGAATATACGATCAGTTTGATTGATGCATTCCCCCAATATAGAAGGATGTCGACATAACCATTGTTTCAAGGAAGAAAGAATTAGGGATAACTTCTCCTCGTTTGTATGGTAGTAAAATATCTTGTTGATGATTTATAATATGATTAGATGATTAAAATGTGGATTTATATGTGTTGAGTAGAGGTGAGCAACATGTCTGATTTTGAAAAGAAAATTGGTAAGCATAAGGTGAAAGTTGTAATGGCTGACCGCACAGTTGATATGACTCCTGATGATAAGGATATGGACGCAAGGGTTAGGGCTGCTGTAAACTCTGCTATTCATAAAGCTAAGGTTTGTCAAAAGCCAATTGCTAAATACGATCAGCGTAAAAAGAAAGCTTACGTCGAGGATTCGAACGGAGTGAGAAAATATGTCAGCTAAGAAGCCGATGCTCTTGGTTTTGGCAGGACCTAACGGATCCGGTAAAAGTACGATAACGCAGTATTTTGAGAAGGTAGGCGAATATACTAATGCTGACGATGTTGTTATGTCTACCGGCATGAGTGTTGTAGATGCTGCTCAGTTTGTTGACAAGAAACGATATGAAGCAATTAGTCAAAAGCGAGATCTTACTTTTGAGACAGTTCTTTCTTCTGATTATAAGATGGATATCTTAAGACGAGCAAAAGAAGAAGGATATTTCATTAAATGCGTTTTTGTTTTGACTGTGGATCCATTCATAAATGTTGCCAGAGTTGAGGCTCGTGTGGCGCTTGGCGGACACGATGTTCCCAAAGATAAGATAATTTCCCGATATTCAAAATCGCTTTCAAACATAAAAGAGTTGATCGACCTTTGCGATATATTGCATGTCTACGATAATTCTACAAAAACTCCGGTAAGGATAATCAGAAAGCATAAAGATGAGATATCGGTTTTCCCTAATAAATTATGGGATCTTGATAGGATCCTGGGGCTGATTCAGTAAATAATGTTTCCATGGTATTAAGGTAAGCGGCCGGCAATTCGTATGGGAGTGTTAGTGCTGTGGCGACGCGATAATCACCAAGTGTTAGCGCGGTCAATGTTGTGGTGTGTTCTTATGGGCCCAACTTTCTTTATATGTGCTAAATCCAATTTGTCCTATAATATGACTATATGCTTATGCATAGAATTCATAGTGAATGGTTATAATATTATTGGGGATTTTTCTCATATATGCAATTTCGATTTATCGTGATAAAGGACAGCTGAGAAGCTGATGTTCTTGGGGCTATGGATGATCAGATACATGCGTTGAAGGCTTACGCTCAAAGTCTAGAAGAGGAAAACAAGTATCTTAAGAGTCTTTTGGATAAGGCAGGGATCGATTACTCTTTGCCCTGTATCCATGCGGAATTATCCCAAGAGGGAATCAAGACTGAGACACTTACGCAGAATCACATTCTGTTTTTCTACTCAATGTTCAAAGGTCGTAAGGATGTATATAGTCTTCGCTCCGGCAGACCTAACTTAAAGACCGGCAGGCACGGGTATTATCCTCAATGTGTGAATATATGGAATCCATCGCTTTGCGGGAAGAGTGTTGATAAGAAATCGCGATGTTCCCAATGTCCAAATCAGAAATATAAGAAATTGACTCCCCAGGTATTGTTAGAGCATCTGAAAGGATCTAAAGAAGATTGTTCTGATGTTGTCGGACTGTATCCTGTATGGCCTGATGGGACCTGTAATTATCTCGTGTTTGATTTCGATGATCATGATGGCGGATCAGAGTCCGCTAAATGTCAGGATGAGGCTAATGCATTAAGGAAGATCTGCACTGATAATGATGTTCCGTGTCTCGTCGAGAGATCTCGTTCGGGAAAAGGTGCTCATGTATGGATATTCTTTAGTGATCCGATTGCAGTCAAAAAGGCGAGGACGTTCGGCGCGGCATTATTGGATAAAGGAGCGGAGAGTGTTGATCAGCCTTCGTTTGATACATATGATCGTATGATACCGGCCCAAGATAAACTCCCTGAAGGCGGACTGGGCAATCTGGTAGCACTTCCGTTACAAGGGCAAGCAACGAGGTCAGGAAATAGTGTATTTGTCGATAATGACTGGATCCCATATCACGATCAGTGGCTTGCACTTAAGAATACTGATAAGCTGAGTGAAGCCTTTATTGATCGTAAACTGAGTGATTGGGGAGACAGATACAGTTTAGAAGGTAACAGGACCGAGGCAGAACCCAACGAACAGATTGCAATAGCTGAGATTCCTTGGGAGAATAAGGCCATTTTTGATCGGGAAGATGCAGGGGGACGTGTAAATATCGTTGTTGCAGACAGAGTGTACGTTGATAAGTCAGTAATCGGCATAAGATTGCAGAACAAGATACGAAGATTGGCTGCATACAATAACCCGGAGTATTTCAAGAAACAGAGTATCGGATTGCCAACTTTCGGTATACCGAGGATCGTGTATTCCGGTGAAGATACAGAGCGTTATATAGCTGTTCCGCGAGGTTGTCTGGAGAAACTTGAGGATAACCTGCGGGAGGCGTCGATCAAATATGATATCGAAGATAAACGTAATATAGGGAGGCGCATTAATGTCTCTTTTACGGGAGAACTGTATGATGAACAACGAGAAGCCGTCAACAATATGATTGAATTTGATATAGGTATATTATCTGCAGCTACCGGCTTCGGTAAGACTGTAGTTGGATCTTATTTGATTTCTCGAAGAAAAGTAAATACGCTTATACTTGTTCATACAAGCGAGATTATGCGCAATTGGATCACTGATCTGGATCGGTTTCTCGCAATCGATGAAGAATGTCCGCAATATAAAACTAAAACCGGTAAGGTAAAGACGAGAAAAAGTCTGATAGGAAAGCTGGCGGGGGCGCATAATTCTTTGACGGGAATAGTAGATGTTGCCATGATCTCATCTTTGGGAACCAAAGACGCAATAAAACCTTTAGTTAAGGAATATGGTATGGTGATCATGGATGAGTGTCATCATGGAGCCGCTGAAAGTATGGATGCTGTTCTTTCTGAGGTGAATGCCAAATATGTTTATGGTCTTACCGCTACAGTAAAACGTGATGACGGTAAAGAAAAGTCGGTATTAATGCAATTTGGTCCGATAAGATACAGGTTTACTGCAAACGATAAGAACCGTATTCAGGGTATACAACATGTGCTCGAGCCAAGGTTTACGCCTCTCGTATCTTCTAAGAGAAAGCTTACCGCCAATGAGGCTTATGAAATCGTGGTCATGAGCGATCTTCGTAATAGGCTTATCGCTTCAGATATTGTGAATAGCGTAAAAGATGGACACACACCATTAGTTTTATCCAAGCGAAAGGCTCAGCTCGATTCTCTTTATGATATGGTTAAGGACTCCGCTGACCATGTGCTGGTCTTGACCGGTGGTAAAAGCAGAACCGAACGTGAATGTATGAGGAAGAAGCTTGAATCGATACCGGCCGACGAATCGCTAATTATTCTGGCTACCGGGCAATACATAGGAGAAGGCTTCAATTGCTCAAGACTAGATACATTGTTTCTGGCTATGCCGATAGCCTGGGACGGAAATGTTGAACAGTATACCGGAAGATTGAATCGAGATTATGCCGGCAAGGAAAAGGTGACAGTTATAGATTATGTTGATCACAATATTGATATATTTGCGAATATGTACAGCAAACGGCTTCGTGTATATAAGAGAATCGGATATGTATTATCCCAAGATGCTGTCAGCCAACCCTCTGACAGGTTTTTCTATGACAGCGATTCTTATTATGGTGCTTTTAGGAAAGATATCGTTAATGCAACCTCAGAAGTGGTAATATGCAGTCCTTATGTAAGTACTGCAGGAATTGAGCGGTTGATACAAGACTCGGCGCCAATAATAAATAAAGGGGTACCAATTACTCTTATTACGTATGCTGCCTCGCAATATTCTGAGAGTGTCAGATATATTATCGAGAGAAACCACGAGAGATTGAATTACGCAGGGGTTAACGTTGTATTTCAAGAGCAAATATCCTCGAGGTACGCAGTTATAGATAAAGAGATTCTTTGGTACGGGAGTATGAATCTGTTATCAAATGTTAAAGAAGATGATGACGAGATGAGAATAGTCAATCACGCTATGGCTGAATCGCTATTGAACGACCAGGAGTTATGAAGCTATATCATCGGTCACTTTCTTTACAACTGGTGTTTTCTTCCTGTTAACGAAGATCCTTACCACTCCCTCAACCAGCAGATATGCATAGGATACGACACATAACGTATTGAGAAGGATCGTATTATTGAAATTCTCAGTTTCGAACCGGATTGGTGAGAGGATGACTATGAATATGAAAACCCAGAGAAGGTGGAAGGGGTTATGCTTCTCCTCGTTGAAGAAGAGGAGCATTGATAGTTTCTTCATAACCTGTCAAAACTGTCTTCTTAGCCTTGAGACCTTTCCTGCCGTGTTCTTTGAATACAAATCCTTGACTCTTCAGTCTTCTTAGTTTAGCCCTGGATATTCCTGTTCGCCGTTCCAATTCAGCAAGGTTAATTTCCTTAAGATCAAAGGTTTCTCCTTGCTCCTTCTTCATTTCATCTAGGGCCTGTGTTATAGTTCTTTTTAAGTCATTATGTGTCATATTCCTAACTGATGTGTTGGTAAAATCAGTATAAAAGAATATGTGCGTAATGGCTTTTTATCTTTGTCTTTTTGTGGCTATTTTAATCCGTCTCTTAGTGGCGATTTTTCACCCGACGCTAACACCGGCCATTGCGGATAGTCAGCTTAAGGCGGGCACGCAGTTTACAATGCTTCCTACGGATGATAAGTGGTTCGGAGTTACATATAAGGAAGATAAGCCTGCGGTTATGGAGAGCTTCAGGGAGTTAATCAGGTCCGGAGCGTATGGGGAGATGTGAGTAGGTGATAATACGCATATAATGAATTTTCACTGTTATAATTGTTACTAAAGATAATATAATTGGTAATACATCAGCTACGCTACCGAAAATTCGAAGGATATAGAAATGGGATTAAGTTCATTGATGCGATATACCCTCTTCATGGAAAGTGGAGATTACATAGGGAATGGAAATGGAATTATACAGTTTAGAGATTCTACTGCAGTGAGAAATATGTATTACGATTCGGCAAGATTGATAAGCGGTTTTGAAGATGCTATTAATGGCGATAATGAGTCAACGCTTTCGGCGGATGAATATCAGGGTATGTTTGATAAAAATGCGGAAGATGTCCCGGATATGGTTGTTCAGAAAATAACATCATTGATACAGAAACAGATAGATGAAAAGAAGGGAAAGGAACAGTTAGGCGAATTGCCATTTAAGACGTATTTTCGATATTTGATTAAGGCTGTCGCGGATTATCAGGATGAAACAATTCAGAATAACTATATTGTTCCAGCAGAGATGGAAGTTATACGTACGAATAGAAAACAGACGTTTCTATCTTATGCATATTATGACAAAGGCTTAACTCAGGCTCTATTCTATTATTTTTGGATACGTTCAGGATTCTTATATGTAAACTGGATGTGGGATGGAGTTAATAGTCACAGCTCAATAACCAAGAGTAAGTTGGAAAACGCATTAGCTGATAGTGATCAATTTCTATTTTTACGAACAGCCAATAGCGAACTAAGAGTTCGTGGTAATAATAGTAGTGTTCGACAGTGGTGTGCGTGGGAAATTGGAAATTTTTATAATAAACATAAGGAAGAAAAATATTATACGAGTTTTTATGATAGAGCAGAGCCTAGAAACGATATTCTGGACACGTTTAGACCGATGAAAGAAGTGATAATGGGGGAAATTAAATGCTAAAGAGTTTGAAATATAATTGGAAGTATATTTATTCAACAAGCAATAAAATAGCGACAATAGTATTCTCTCTTTGGGGATTTATCACGTTGGTTACGCCAACCGATGGAATGCTTAACTCAATTGAAAATTGGATTGTGCGCATATTAATAGCAATCTTGATTCTTGCGTTTATTTATGTGACCATTATTGTGACTGTTACAATATACTCGAATCGAAAAAAAGAAATAAAAGTATTTAATCTTCATTCAAATCATTCATTGTATGTGAAGTATGGTGATTTGTTTAATTGTGGCGTACCCGATGAAAGAAAGAATATTGCTTTTGCAGGAAACAGGTGCTTTGATACTATTGTTGATGATGATTTGGTGGGTTCAAGTAAAATACATGGAATTGCTTTGAATCGTATCTATGCAAATGGAGAACGAAATCAGGAGACGGTTAATCGAGAGATACAAAAAAACTTGTCTCTCCATGGGTATAAGAAAGAAACTATTGGTAAAACGGACAAAAGAAGTGGAAATTTGCTTCGATATGAATTGGGATCGGTTGCAGAAATAAACGGTCTTCAAAATGAAAAGTATTTTGTTCTAGGGTTGACATATTTTGATAAGGAATTACGTGCACACGTTGACGTAGATGATTATATAAAAGCTATTAATTCTCTGATTAAGTATATTTCTGATAGATCACAGGGATTCCCTGTTTATATGCCGGTTATAGGGACCGGGGGAGCTGACGCAGGATATGTAAATGATTTGATTGTTTTTATGATCAAAACAATCGAGCTGTATAAAGATAAAATAGATTGCGACGTCTATATTGTAGTTAGCGAAAAAGAAGAAAAACTTGGATTAATGAATATAAAAATGCTATAAGGGAGGCAACAAATATGAATAGAACCGGAACGTATGTTGCTTTTGATGGGCAAGGAACTACGGATCCTACAGAAAGTGACATTCATTATTACAATATTTTAAAAGCGTGGGATCAATCGGGAAGTATTGATTTTAAATTTTCCAATTCACATGAAAAAACATATCAGGTACGCGATAGTTCTTCGAGTGTTACATTGCTTAGTAGGTTGGAAACTAGGTTATCAGCTAGCAAGAACTTTTTGCTGATAATAACGGAAAAAACCAATTATGACCGAGGGATACTTAATTGGGAGATTGAAAAAGCAGTGGATTATTACAACTTGCCAATTATCATTGCTTATCCTGGTTATTCCAGGATTGGATCGCCTGAAAAACTGAGTTATATGTGGCCTAAAGCGTTAGCTGAGCGGATAGAAAATAGACAAGCGCATTGCATTCATATCCCTTTTAAAAAGGAGCCGATATTTGATGCTATAGGTCAATTCTCTGTTGTAAATGCTAAATACCCACAAGGTGCATTAGGGAGATATTCAGATGCTGCGTATAAAAGCTGGGGATTACTATAAGGCTAGTCTTCCGTGTTGTACAAGATAAAATTGAAAACGGAAATAACATCATGTAGGAGATGGAAAGAGGGTTCCAAGACGATACATATCCCCCACATGTAAGACATCCTACCGATAGAGTAATACATGGTATTGAAAAACTCCGTGTACAAGGCCTTACGATTGGCGCAGAATAGATTGCGATTCCAATCCATCAATGTCTTGGAATAAAAGTCTGTGATAGTACTGATTACGGAAGTGTCGATAAATACTGGTTCTGAGTGTTTAATTGTCGTGCAAATGAGTGTGCGTCTTCTGTTGTCGGTACCGTATTTCACATGTATTCACGTGTTAAGTCAATGTTAAGTGAATATTATTGTGGGCGATGGTATCATTGATTTATCTTTCGTGGTGTTCAACGTGGATAACTACTGTTTTTTTCTTCGAATATTCACATTTCTTATTGCACACAGTTTTATATAATATATGGTGTATTTTGATTGCATAAGGAGACATCCATGAAGGGCATTATCTTAGCAGGCGGTTCAGGCACAAGGCTATATCCGCTGACCATGGTAACAAGTAAGCAGCTACTTCCGGTTTACGATAAACCGATGATCTATTATCCCCTGTCTGTTCTTATGAAGGCAGGGATCAGGGATATTCTTATTATATCTACTCCTGCGGATCTCCCTCGCTTTGAGGAACTCTTCGGAGATGGATCCCAGTTCGGTATATCGTTGTCGTATGCAGTTCAGCCTTCTCCTGACGGACTCGCACAGGCATTTATCATTGGTGCTGATTTTATCGGAAACGATACAGTTGCCATGGTGCTTGGAGACAATATATTTGCCGGTCACGGTATCACTAAGCGCCTTAAGGCTGCAGTGGCTAATGCTGAATCCGGAGCAGGCGCTACAGTATTCGGATACTATGTAGATGATCCTGAGAGATTCGGTATCGTTGAGTTCGATGCGTCAGGTCATGCTGTATCTATTGAAGAGAAGCCCGCTGTTCCCAAGAGTAATTACTGTGTTACGGGACTTTATTTCTATGACAATAAGGTGGTTGAATATGCACGCGGATTGAAGCCTTCAGCTCGCGGTGAGCTTGAGATCACGGATCTTAACCGTATCTATCTGGAGGCAGGTCGCTTGAATGTGGAGCTTCTGGGTCAGGGTTTTACTTGGCTTGATACGGGAACGCATGCTTCACTGGTCGAAGCGACGAACTTCGTGAAAACTATCGAGGAACACCAGCATAGAAAGATAGCATGCCTTGAGGAGATTGCTTATCTGAATGGTTGGATCACTGCAGATGATGTCATGAAGGTATATGAAGTTCTGAAGAAGAATCAGTACGGACAGTACTTGAAGGATGTTCTTGACGGCAAGTATTTGGATGTATTGCATTAATTGAATTGGAGTATATATGAACGTATTAGTAACAGGCGGCGCCGGCTTTATAGGCGGTAATTTTGTTTATCACATGCTCGGGGCTCATCCCGATTATAAGATCATATGCGTGGATTGCCTTACATATGCAGGCAATATGTCTACGCTGGCTGAGGCAATGAAGAATCCTCAGTTCGTATTCTACAAGACGGATATCTGTGACAGAGAAGCTATCTATTCTATCTTCGAGAAGGAATCTCCCGATGTAGTCGTTAACTTCGCGGCAGAATCTCACGTAGACCGTTCTATCGAGAATCCTGAAGTATTCCTTCGTACGAATATCCTCGGAACTCAGGTTATGATGGACGCATGCCGTAAGTACGGTAACATCAGATACCACCAGGTATCTACGGATGAGGTATACGGAGATCTTCCTCTTGATCGTCCTGATCTGTTCTTTACGGAGGAGACACCTATACACACGTCGTCTCCTTATTCTTCTTCGAAGGCGGGAGCTGATCTTCTTGTAATGGCTTACTACAGGACATACGGACTTCCTGTTACTATCTCCCGTTGTTCCAATAACTACGGACCTTATCACTTCCCGGAGAAGCTCATCCCTCTGATGATCGCTAATGCACTTGCAGATAAGCCGCTTCCTGTATATGGGGAAGGACTTAATGTTCGTGACTGGCTCTATGTAGAAGATCACTGTAAGGCGATCGATCTTATTATCCATAAGGGACGTATCGGTGAAGTCTACAATGTAGGCGGACATAACGAGATGAAGAATATCGATATCGTTAAGCTTATCTGTAAGAAGCTTGGTAAGCCCGAGTCTCTTATCACATTCGTTACTGACCGTAAGGGTCACGATATGAGATATGCTATCGATCCTACTAAGATCCATAACGAGCTTGGCTGGCTTCCTGAGACTAAGTTTGCTGATGGTATAGATAAGACTATTACTTGGTATCTTGAGAATAAGTCCTGGTGGGAAGATATCATTTCAGGCGAATACCAGAATTACTACGAGAAGATGTACGGTAACAGATAAGATGAAGATTTTTGTAACAGGTGTAGGCGGCCAGTTAGGTCACGACGTAATGAATGAGATCGCTTCCCGCGGCTACGAGGGAGTAGGTTCTGATATCGCTCCTTCTTATAGCGGTGTACAGGACGGTACAGCTGTATGTTCTATGTCTTATGTTCAGTTGGATATTACAGACGCTGATGCTGTCGATCGTGTGTTATCTGAAGTAAAGCCTGATGTGATCGTTCATTGTGCAGCTTGGACTGCTGTAGATGCTGCTGAGGATTCTGATAAACAAGAGCTGGTTCATAAGATCAATGCTGAAGGAACAGCTAATATTGCTAAGGCAGCGAAGGCGATCGATGCCAAGATGGTATACATTTCTACTGATTATGTATTTAACGGTCAGGGTACTACTCCATGGGATCCTGACTGCAAGGACTATGCGCCTCTTAATGTATATGGTCAGAGCAAGCTTGACGGTGAGCTCGCAGTATCTTCTGCTCTTACGAAATACTTTATCGTGCGTATCGCATGGGTATTCGGTAAGAACGGCAAGAACTTCATTAAGACTATGCTTCGAGTAGGCAAGGGACGCGAGTTCGTTACTGTCGTATCCGATCAGATCGGAACACCTACGTATACATTGGATCTTTCCCGTTTGCTTGTGGATATGACTGAGACTGAGAAATACGGTTATTACCATGCGACTAATTCCGAGAGTGTTCCCGGGGGATATATCAGCTGGGCAGACTTTACGGAGAAGATATATGAAGTTGCTGGATATTCTACTGAGGTTAGACGTGTGACTACTGCTGAGTATGGCCTGTCTAAGGCAGCTCGTCCTTTTAACAGTAGATTAGATAAGTCGAAGCTTGTCTCGGCAGGCTTTACACCTCTTCCTACATGGGAAGATGCTGTTGAAAGATATGTTAGAGAATTGAATTTGGAGGAACTTTAAGTTGGGTCAGATAAAAGTAACTAAGGATGTCGGTGGAATAAAGGGGCTTTGCATAATAGAGCCGGCCGTACACGGAGACTCCCGTGGATACTTTATGGAGACATATTCCAAGAGGGATATGGAGGAGGCAGGATTCGATATCGAATTCGTTCAGGATAATCAGAGCATGTCTACTAAGGGTGTGCTTCGTGGCCTTCATTTCCAGATCAACTATCCTCAGACAAAGCTCGTTCGAGTTCTTCGCGGCTCCGTGTTTGATGTAGCAGTTGATAAGCGTCCCGGTTCTGAGACATACGGTAAGTGGTACGGTGTTGAGCTTACAGCTGAGAATAAGAAGCAGTTCCTTATCCCTAAGAATTTTGCTCACGGATTCCTGGTATTATCCGATGAGGCTGAGTTCTGCTATAAGTGCGATGATTTCTACCATCCTAACGATGAAGGCGGTATCGCATGGAACGATCCTAAGATCGGAGTCGAGTGGCCTTCCGTAGTAGGTGTGTATAAGGGAACGGCTTCAGCCTCCGGTTATGCTCTTGCTGACGGTACTCCTTTGAACTTAAGTCCCAAAGATCAGGAGTGGAGCGGAATAGACCGTATTTGAGTTTTTGCAGGATGTGCAGTGCACATCCTGTTTTGTATCGATGGCATTCTCAGGTATCGGACGAAGTTCTGCTTGATGAATACCAGGTGGTAGCGTAGTCAGATTCATGATAAAGCTCTGTTGGTTTCGGTTTTATTTTGCAGAGTGTATGCTGTATAATTTATTTGATAGTGTATGGCGATGTAAGCTTTTAGTGTAGCTACAGACCGCTTACAGATGTAAATACGATACTGGATCTAAGGATTGAAGTATGAAATACGATTTTAACGTACCCCCTTGTGTTGGTACTGAGATAGATTATATAGCTGATGCTATCAGAATGCACAAAATCAGCGGTGATGGAGAATACACCAAGAAGTGCAACAAGTGGCTTGAGGATAAGACTGGTTCAACAAAGGTTCTTCTCACTACATCATGTACACATGCAACTGAGATGGCAGCACTTCTTTGCGATATAAAGCCCGATGATGAAGTCATCATGCCGTCGTACACATTTGTATCCACAGCTGATGCATTCGTCTTGAGAGGTGCAAAGGCTGTATTTGTTGATATTCGTCCGGATACCATGAATATCGATGAGAATCTGATCGAGAATGCCATAACGGACAAGACCAAGGTTATCGTTCCTGTTCATTATGCGGGAGTATCCTGCGAAATGGATAAGATCATGGAAATTGCGAGAAAGCATGGTCTTAAGGTCGTTGAAGATGCTGCTCAGGGAGTTATGAGTTCTTATAAGGGTAAGGCGCTCGGAACGATAGGTGATTACGGATGCTACAGTTTCCACGAGACGAAGAACTATTCGATGGGCGAAGGCGGAGCTCTCCTGATTAAGGATAAGGCTGATATTGAGCCCGCTGAGATAATCCGTGAGAAGGGCACCAACAGAAGCAAGTTCTTCCGTGGACAGATCGATAAATATACATGGGTAGAAGCGGGGTCTTCTTACCTTCCGAGTGAACTTAATGCCGCACATCTCTATGCGCAGCTTGAGAAGGCGGATGAGATCAACAATGCTCGCCTTGCCTGCTGGAACAGATATTACGAGTGTTTGAAGCCCCTTGCTGAAGAAGGATATATCGAGCTTCCCGCAGTTCCGGAAGGATGCGTTCATAATGCACACATGTTCTATATCAAGGCTAAGGATATAAACGAGAGATCCGAATTCATCTCTTATATGAAGAAGGATAATGCTATCGGAGTCGTATTTCACTATATACCTTTACATACTGCTCCTGCCGGACAAAAATACGGTGAATTCCGCGGAGAGGATAAGTATACGACCAAGGAGAGTGAGCGCCTTGTACGTCTTCCTATGTACTATGGTCTTATTCCTGATAATGTCGAGGAAATATGTTCTGTTATTGCTAAGTTCTATAAGAGAGGTAAAAGATGAAGATATCCGCAGTAATACCTGTTTACGGTTGCCGCGCAGCACTCCCCGAACTTCATCAGCGGCTGAAGACAACTCTTTCTCAGATCTCGGAAGACTACGAGATCTTGTTCGTAAATGATAATTGTCCCCAGAATTCATGGGAAGTAATAGAGGAGATCTGTAAGGAAGATCACGCAGTAAAAGGTATCGAGCTGTCCAGAAATTTCGGACAGATGAAAGCTATACTTGCCGGACTTGATAATGCCAAGGGTGACTGGATTGTAGTAATGGATTGCGATCTTCAGGATCGTCCTGAGGAGATAATCAATCTTTATAACAAGGCTTTGGAAGGCTATGATGTTGTATTTGCCAGAAGGGCAGTGCGTAAGGATAACCCCTTAAAAGTATTCCTGGCAAATGCATTTTACAAAGTTTATAACTGTGCGACCGATGGAAGCTATGACGGATCAGTATGTAATTTCAGCGTAATCAGCCGCAAGGTTGCAGAGAATTACTGCAAGCTCCGTGAGCTGCACAGAGGTTACGTTATGTATATCAAGTGGCTTGGATTCCGTCAAGCTGCGATCGACGTTCAGCATGATGAGAGGTTCGAAGGCGAATCGTCTTATAGCCTTAGAATGAGGATCTCAATGGCGATAGATCTTCTGACTTCTCAGTCAGATAGGATAATACGTCTCTTTGTAACAGGCGGATTTGTAATGTCGATCATCTCGTTTCTTACGATCATAGGACTTATCATATTCAAGTTCACTGCCAATGTAGCTATCGGTTGGACCAGTATAATCGCTACGATCATGTTGGTCGGCAGCCTGATCATTATGGTAACGGGGATAGTCGGTATATATGTAGGTAATATTTTCATGCAGACAAAAGGGCGTCCGCTGTATATTGTCAGACAGATCCTTAATGATGAGGATTGATATATGAAGATGATCGTTATATTCGGCGCTACCGGTAATGTAGGCGCGTATTTTACTGATTATTGCGTAGAACACCTTAAAGGTACCGAGTATGATGTTATTGCTGTCGGAAGAAAGGATACTTCTTTCTTCACAGACAGAGAGATTAAATACTGCAGAGTCGATATTAAGAATGCCGATGATTTTGCTAAGTTACCGACTGATGATGTCTATGCGGTAGTTAATTTCGCAGGACTTCTCCCCGCGTACTTAAAGGACTACGATCCTTATGCATATATCGATACGAACATCACGGGTGGAGTAAGAGTCCTTGAATATGCACGTCAGAATAAGGCGGACAGATTTCTTTATACACAGAGCTGGTCCGAGCAGGGCGGTTATTGGGGCAAGAGCGAAGTCCTTTCTCCCAAGATGCCAAAGAGCCTTATCTATACGGGGGATCACGCATTCTATGTAATAACCAAGTCCATGATCACAGATACCATGGAATATTATAAACAGGAGTACGGTCTTAAGAACTTTGTATTCAGACTTCCCAATGTGTACCTGTATAGTCCGGAGAAAACTTACTATGTTGACGGTATTGCAAGACCTATCGGATACAGATACATGATCGATAAAGCAACTAAGGGTGAGAAGATCGAGATGTGGGGGAATCCTGATGCATTCAAGGATATTCTCTATGTTAAGGATCTTTGCCAGATGATGTTCAAAGCATTATTTGCTGATGTTGACGGCGGAACATATAATGCCGGCACCGGTGTAAAGACAACACTTCGAGAGCAGATCGAAGGTATGGTAAAGGTTTTCTCCCCAAAGGGTCATCCTTCTCAGATCGTGAGTAAACCCGATGGCGCGGGCTTCACAAGCTTTGTTATGGATATCGATAATGCTAGAGCAGAACTCGGTTATGAGCCACAGTATTCATACATTGATTATCTTGAAGATTATAAGAAGGAAGAAGAGCTGGGAAGATTCAACGAGCTCTGGAAGAGATAATGAAGAAGATCGCTATAATCGGAGCTTCCTATCTTCAGGAGCCATTGATCAGGAAAGCTCAGGAGATGGGATACGAGACTCACGTATTTGCCTGGGCGGCAGGTGATATCGGTGAGAAGATAGCGGATGTATTCTATCCTATCAGCATTATTGAGAAAGATGAGATCCTCGAAGTGTGTAAGGAACTCGGAATAGACGGTATCTGTACTATCGCATCAGATCTTGCAGCTATTACGGTCAACTATGTTGCCGATAAGCTAGGTCTCCCGGGTAACTCATGGGATGCTACGGAAAAGTCTACTAACAAGCATAAGATGAGAAATGCGTTCGAAGAAAACGGCGATCCTTCACCTAAGAGTATTATGGTGAGGAGTGCAGATGATCTTGCTGGTGCAGATCTTACATTCCCTGTTATCGTAAAGCCGCTTGATCGTTCCGGCAGCCGCGGTATCACCAAGGTAATGAGACGTGATGATCTTGATGCTGCTATCGAAGCTGCAAAAGAGCAGGGATTCGAGAAGATGGCACTTGTCGAAGAATTTGCGACCGGTCAGGAATACAGCGTGGAGTTTATCTCTTATCACGGAGAACACCATTTTCTCGCCATGACAAAGAAATACACTACGGGAGCACCTCGTTTTATCGAGACAGGGCATATGGAACCTGCCCCCGTAGATGAAGAGACACTTAACAGAGTCAAGTCTGTCGTATGCCGTGCTCTCGATTCACTGGGGATAACTGACAGCGCATCGCATTCCGAACTTAAGATCTCCGAGAAAGGCGTTATAAGGATCATCGAGATCGGCGGCAGAATGGGCGGTGACTTCATAGGAAGTGATCTTGTAAGACTTTCATCCGGAATCGATTTTGTTCGTGCGGTAGTTCAGGTAGCTGTAGGCGAAGTCCCGGATCTTGCTCCGGTATGCGATCCTAAGTTCGCGGGAGTCAGATTTATATTCGATGATCAGGATATTAAGGTATTTGAGCGGGTCAAGAAAGAACATCCCGAATATATCATCGCTTCAGAGATTCACGAGATCACAGGTGAAGTCAGTGACAGTTCTACGAGATTCGGATACTTTATGATGGCGGCAGATACAAAGGAGGGATTAGAAAGATACCTCCCTTGGTCAGGAGAGGCTGAAATTGGATAAGAGTAAACTCAAGACATTATTTCTACTACATATTATGCTTATGATATATTCTGCAAGCGGTATCTGCAGCAAGATGGCCGCGGGTGAAAGCTTCCTGAGCTTCAGGTTCTGCATGTTTTACGGAGCGATCATCGCGCTTCTCGGATTCTATGCGATCGGATGGCAGCAGATAATAAAGAGAATACCTCTTACTACAGCTTTTGCTAATAAGGCCGTAACTGTCGTATGGGGTATAGTTTGGGGACTTGTATTCTTCCATGAGTCGATATCTGCAGGAAAGATAATCGGTGCATTACTCGTAGTCGGCGGCGTCGTACTCTATTCTTATTCAGACGGAGGACTAGAAGATGCCTGATAAGACAACTGTCCTCTATTCGTTATTTCTTCTCGCAGGTGTATTTATCAGTGCGATATCTCAGGTGCTCCTTAAAAAGGCCGCGCTTAAGAAGTACGATTCGAGAATAAAGGAGTACTTAAATCCTCTTGTAATAATCGCTTATACAATGTTTGTCGGGACTACTTTCCTGTCGATTATAGCGTATAGAGGCATTCCTTTATCCTTGGGTCCTGTGCTCGAGGCTACAAGTTACCTGTACGTAACATTCTTTGGTGTAAAGATATTCAAAGAGAAGATCAATAAGGGTAAGATAATATCTCTTATCCTCATCGTATCCGGTATCGCCATCTCGGCATTCAGCCAGTAACAGGGAGTCGCTACAAGGTCAAAAGAGACTTGCGCAAGCCGGAGAAGATGACCTTGATGTATATACAACAGACTCTCCGTATTAGTCTGGAACAGGAGATGTTCCGGAACACCTGCATGTTTAATGATATTTCTTCGATTGTTATTCAGTTCTTTCCTTTTGGCAAGCTTGCCTCCTGACGGTTAAAGGAGCTTATTGCTTACTCCCGGGTAACCTGTGTTGTACATGCTGTCGATTTGTTCTTTTTTCTTTGTCTGTATGAACACATATCTCTCTGTGATATCCTTAGTACATAGAAACTTTATGCGGAGGTGAGACGCTATGGCAGAATTGGATCCTAAGGCAATGTATAAGCTTTCTTACGGACTTTTTGTATTGACGACAAAGGTTGGGGATAAGGTGAACGGCTGTATCACGAATACGGGGATACAGGTTACCAGTTCTCCTAACAGGATCGCTTTTGCGGTAAATAAAGCTAATCTTACGCACGACATGCTCCTTGAGTCAGGAATATTCAATCTGTCGATTATTAGCGAGTCAGCACCTTTTTCTCTCTTTGAGAGGTTTGGTTTCCAGTCAGGACGTGATGTGGATAAGTTCTCCGGATTTTCTTCCTATGAGACTGATGATCTTGGTGTTCCGTATATCCTTGAAGGAACCAATTCTTATATATCGGGTAAGGTGTATCAGACTGTTGATCTTGGAAGCCATACATTATTCATCTGTGATGTTTCTGGTTCTTATTCTGTTTCTTCTGACCCGTCCGCGACCTATGAGTATTACCAGGCAAATATCAAGCCCAAGCCTTCTTCCTTTGCAGTAGGTGATTCCGTCGGTTCTTTGGAGAAGACTTCACGTACCGTATGGAGATGTACCGTATGCGGATATGAATGGGAGGGAGAAGAGCTTCCCGATGACTTCGTCTGTCCCTTGTGTAAGCATCCCAAGGCTGATTTTGAGAAAGTCGTTATTTGATAAACATTGGGCGTAACTGTAAAAATCAAGCGCGTTTTTGCGAGTGAACCGTTTCACTTGTGAATCAACTGGAAAAAATGGGTTATTTTTTCCCAGCTGACCGTGTTATAATCGGTTAACAGGAAAAATTCACGTGTTTTTTGCGAGTTATCTTTGCTATGGTGTATACGACGTTAAAAAAATACAGATATATTGATCGTAAAGGGTTGCCTGACGAGTATAAGAGGCGGTTTGAATGTTACGATTCCAAACATATCGGCTTTGATATAGGTTCTTTTCCTGCATTTTTTGTAGAGACTAAAGAGATACGCAACGCCGTCCTTCACCTTAATAAGATGGATAAGGCGGTGTTGATGCTTGGGAGAGAACTCCCATCGGAAGCATTAGCTCAGTATGCTGTTAAGTGTTTGATGGATGAGATCCAGATAACCAACAGTATAGAAGGTGTCCACAGTACAAAGAAGGAGATCCGAGATGCTTACGAGGACAAGGGTAGGCGTTTTAAAGGTATCGTTGAGAAGTATAACCTGTTGATGCAGAATACTAAGATAGACCTTTCTTCCTGTCAGGCTCTCAGGGATCTGTATGATGAGCTTGTGTTGCCGGAAGTGCTTGAGGAGAACGAGGGTGACGTCCCGGATGGTCAGATATTTCGTAAAGGACCCGTGTATATTAGCGGTAAGAATCTTGAGCCGATACATGAGGGACTGTATCCTGAGGAGTCGATAATAGATTCAATGAACAATGCTTTACGGTATCTGAATGATGACAGCGAGGAGCTTTTGTACAGGATATCGGTATTTCACTATCTGTTGGGATATATCCATCCTTTTTACAATGGAAACGGAAGACTTAACAGATTTATCAGCAGCTATATGCTGACCAGGGAGTTTTTTCCGTTGATCGCCTATCGATTGTCTTATACCATAAAGGATGAACAATCCAAATATAACAAGGCTTTTATAGAGTGCAACGATAAGGATAATTGCGGCGAGCTTACTATGTTTGTCGAGATGTTCCTTGGTGTGCTGACTGAGAGTATGGAAAACCTGATAGCGGCACTTCAGAGGAGGCGTAACTTATGGAAGAAGTATACGGAAAATATATCCAGCCTTCCGTGTGGTACTCAGAAGTATTATCCGGAGATCTATAGAGAATTGATCCTTTATGAATTGTTCGCACCTGACGGAGCCGGTATAGAGGATATAAAGAAGGCGACCAAGATAAGTAATCCCACAATAAGGAAACTCTTGGGATCAATAGAGTCGACGGGTCTTATAAAGGTGGATACAACAGGGAGAAGATACACATATGGTATCTCTCTGGATAAGATGGATGAACTAATACCTTAATTTGATATAATGATTTCATAATCGGAAAGGGTAAAGCGGTATATATGAAGAAAACACTGGCAATACTGGCGGCAGGAATAGGATCGAGGTTCGGCGGAGGCATCAAGCAGTTAGAGCCTATCGATGACCACGGTCATATCATCATTGACTATTCCATCCACGATGCCATCGCAGCAGGATTTAATAAGATAGTATTTATCATTCGTCACGATATCGAGGCTGACTTTAAGTCTGTTATCGGAGATCGTATTGCTTCTATAGTTGGACCTTTGGGCGTCGAGATCGCTTATGCGTATCAGGAATTATCCGATGCTTATAAGTATTGTCCTTCAGCTCCTATCGAAGGCAGGAACAAGCCTTTGGGTACGGGCCAGGCCATACTTGCCTGTGACGGTCTCATAGATTCGCCTTTCGCTGTTATCAATGCGGACGATTACTACGGTAAGGAAGGATTTGTTAAGGCAGCTTCTTTCCTTGGCGATTCATATGGTCTTGTAGGATATGTGCTTAAGAATACGTTGTCTGATAACGGCGGTGTTACTCGTGGTATTTGCTCTGTTGATGCTTCGGGATCTCTTACGGGTATCGCCGAGACTAAGAATATCGTTAAGACTCCTACCGGTGCTGCTGTTGACGGTACTCCCGTTGATGTGGAGAGTCTGGTATCCATGAATTTCTGGTGTTATCCTGCTTCGTTCATGGATGTTTTGCGCGAGGGATTCCCCCGTTTCCTTTCTTCTATGTCTGATCCCATGAAGTCAGAGTATCTCCTTCCGATAATTGCTGACGCGCAGCTTCATGCGGGAACGAAGTTTACCGTGCTTCCTACATCCGATAAGTGGTTCGGAGTAACATATAAGGAAGATAAGCCTGCGGTAATGGAGAGCTTTAAATCTTTAATAGCATCAGGTGCTTATAGCCCTGACTTATTCGGTGATCTCTGATATTGATTCTCGATGGAGATGTCTGAAGCATATATTCAGAAGTGACAATAAGTATTTATTGACTTACAATTATGTAGATAAATTAGTAAGGGGAATCTATGGGTAAGCAAAAGACTTCAGACAAGGCATCTTTTTATCTGGTGCTCTCCATGGCGCTTTTTATGTTCAGTCCGTTCACGCTTATAACTACCATGAAGGATATGGTAGGTGATACGGCTATTCAGATCCGTCTGGGTCTTGATTCCATAGCTTCGGGGCATATCATCTTGGATGAGATATATTCCTGGCACGAGGGGCTTGTATTTACGGCTCACGAGGCAGGCTGGTATCTTCTTGTGGGATCGGCTTATAAGCTTCTGGGACTGGCGGGAGTTATCCTGGTAGGCGCAGTCTTTACTTACCTTACTGCATATTTCTGCCTCCGTCTTGCTCATTCGTCTTCGGCTAACCCTCTTGTGACGGTACTTATAACGGCTCTTGTGCCCTTTATGTCGGGATTTCCCGACTATAGCGTAAGGCCTTCATGTACGTCGCTTTTTGCTCTTGCGCTTCTTATATATGTCTATATGACGGGGAAGAAGCATATTAATTCATGTATAACATTTGTAGTTCTAAGCTTCTTCCTTGGCTGGATGCACGGCGGAATACTTCCGGTATTTGCATTGGTCATGGTTTTCTTCATGGTTGTAGAGCTTATCTATAAGGAATATCGATCTGCTCTGTACGATCTTGGTGCTATCGTACTGGGCTTCCTTGTATCCCTTCTTAACCCCATCGGTATCAGAGTATGGACATTCGGATTGAAGCAGTCCTCCGCTTCTGACGTATGGCAGTATGTTGATGAGTGGCAGCCTATGGAGTTCGGGATCTTTGCATCGACGCTCCTTCTTCTGCTCCTTATCGGCTTTATGGTAAGCGACAAGGTCAGATCCTTTTCTAAGCACGCCATTACAAAGCTTGGCCTTATCTGCATGTTCTTTATAGGAACATGTGTCTATAAGCGCTTTATGCTCCAGTTATCTATTGTGTATCTGATGTTTGCTCCCGAGTATATAACAGACCTTATCTCCTGGGTAAATGATAAGCTTATTCATGTGAAGGCTGCGCCTTCGTTGTCTTCTAAGTTCTATAAGCTTCTTGCATTTATCTGTATCCTTGCAACTGTAGCTACAGGCGCTCTTCGCGGCACGCAGTATATCCACAGCAACTCCATGGCGGATATAGAAGCTATGGCATGCTTTGACAGAGGCGTAGTTGACTATGCGCTTACTGCAGGGTATAAGAGGCCCTTTAATACGTTTAATACCGGATCCTGGCTTGTATTCTCCGGAGTTCCCGTACATATCGACAACAGGATCGACCCTTATATGATGGAGTATTCGGGTGTCGACCATGTAAGAGAGAAGATGAATATCTCATCCCTGGCGGATTTGGACTTTATAGAAGGGCAGTATTCTTGTGACGCATTTATCCTTGAGATGGGTGACGGCTACTCGTTCCTTTTATATGAGATCGAGACTTATGCTCCCGACCGCTATAAGGTCGTATACGATAATGTAGTGACTTCTCCTTACGACGGCTCTTCCATGCGTTGGGTCATTATAGAGCCTGTATCCTGATCTTTATATATATGTACATTATAACGATTGATGTTATCTTGGGTGTTGCCTTATAATTACTTTGCCGTCGGTGCCCCGTAAAAAGGGTCAAAAGGGAACACGGTGCGAATCCGTGACAGCCCCCGCTACTGTCAGTGCTTATGCGGCTTCATATCCATTGGGGTCTTTTCGCTCGCGAAATGCACCCTGAGAAGGGAAGTTCCGCCTAACGGCACAAGTCAGGAAACCTGCCGGTGAGCTTTATTATTTGCGTGATGCTGCGGAGGGCGGCATATTCGCAGAAGGAACTTTTATGAAAAAGAAAGTAGTGAGTGTTGTTCTGGCTCTCGCCATGACAGCAAGCGTTGCTTCCTGCGGCGGAGATTCCGGTTCAGCAGAGACAACGACAACTGCAGCTTCTACAACAGCTGCAACAACAGCAGAGGAGACTTCTGAGGAGACAACTTCCGAGGAAGCATCTGATTCCCTCTATCCTCTTACTTACGAAGATGCTTACGGCAACGTAGTTACGATCGAATCCGAGCCCGAGACCGTAGTAAGCGTATCTCCCGCTCTTACGGAGATCGTATATGCTCTCGGAGCTGAGGATAAGCTTATCGGAAGAACAGATTACTGTGACTATCCCGAGGAAGTCCTTGATATCCCTTCCGTAGGTGCTATCGACAATCCCGACATCGAGATCATCGCAGAGCTTGAGCCCGACGTAGTTATCGCATCCTCCATCTTCAGCGAGGAAGCTTATAACTCCATAACAGAGCTCGGTATCCCCGTTGTGATCATTAGAGACGAGACTACTCTTGAGGGTATGTTCGACGTAGTAGCAGACGTTGCTGACGTTATCGGATGCCACGAAGAGGGCGAGGCTCTCGTAGAGGATCTCTCCGCTGAGCTTGATGAGATCCGCGCTAATGCTCCCGCTACTGATGTTACTGTTTATTACTGCATGAGCTACGGTGAGTACGGCGACTACACGGCAGGCGGCGATACATTCATCGGTGACATCATCGAGTCCGCAGGTGCAGTCAATGCCGCTGAGGACGTATCCGGCTGGAGCTACTCCGCTGAGGAGCTTATCGAAGCTGATCCCGACTACATCCTTATCGACGAGTGGAGCTATGACGGCTTTATCGCTACAGAGCCCTATTCTTCCCTTACGGCTGTTCAGGAAGGCAATGTCATCATCATCGACTCCAACCTTCTTAACCGTCAGGGTCCTCGTAACCTCGAGGCTGTACAGCTCATCCAGGACGCTATCTCCGGTAATGCTGATACAACTGCTGAAGATGAGGCAGCATAAGGATACCTTCTATCTGAAACTTATGGTGGCTGTTATCGCGACTGTTGTCGCGGTAGCAGCCTCCTGTTGTCTCGGAAGCAGCGGCGTCACCATAAAAGACGTCGTATCTTATATCACGGGACACAGGGATGAACTGTCGGCTTCTACCGTTACCATAATAGGTAAGATCAGGATCCCGAGGACCATAACGGCGGCACTTTGCGGAGGCGCTCTCGCATCCGTAGGCTGCGTTATGCAGGGAGTCTTTAAGAATCCGATGGCTGATCCGTCTGTCCTGGGTATATCGTCGGGAAGTGCTCTTGGCGCTGCCATAGCGATCGTATCAGGTCTTAATATTGTGATCATTGGTCAGGGCTTTACCGGAAGCTATATAGGCGCCGTCATAGGCGCAGCCGTCACCTGGATGCTGGTATTTACAATCGCCAGGGGATCTGGCGAATACGATACTTCCTCGACGCTTCTTGCAGGTATTGCCATATCTTCCATAATGAGTGCTCTTATAACTGTCCTTATGACCCTTCATATGGAGAGCATGGAGAGAGTATACCTTTGGATGCTGGGAACTTTCTCCGGTTCTACCGTTACCAAGACATATGTCCTCTTTGCGGTAGTTGCAGTGTGTTTCCCTCTTCTGGTGTGGGTATCGCCCCGAATTGATGTATTAAAGCTCGGACGCGAGGCCGCGGCTTCTCTGGGCGTCAATCAGTCAAGGACTCTGGGGATCGTATTGTGCCTGTCTTCGATCCTTCTGGCATTCTGCGTTGCCAATTCGGGCATCATCGGATTCGTGGGACTTATAATCCCCCATATAGTCACATTCTTCAGGGTCTATAAGGCGAGGCAGAAACTGATCATATGCTTCTTCACGGGTGCCGTGTTCATGGTTGTCTGTGACTGCGTAGCTAAGACGGTAGTAGCTCCGGGGGAGATGGCAATAGGTGCCGTCACCAGTCTTATCGGAGCTCCCTACTTCCTGTGGCTTTTAATATCTGCAAGGATCACGTCAAGAAGAAGGGGGATACGCGTATGAGCGATCTTAATATCAAAGATATAAGCGTATCCTACGGCTCTAAGAAGGTAGTGGATTCTTTCTCGCATAATTTCGAAGAAGGGAAGATACATGCCGTTATGGGACCTAACGGCTGCGGCAAGACTACCCTTATTAAGAAGATAGTAGAGGAATATTCTCATAAGGAGAAGATATCTTATGTTCCGCAGGAGACATACGGCAATATCGCTTTGTCCGTCTATGACGTAGTAGGTCTCGGAAGATATGACAAGAGCCGCTTCTTTACGGGGCTTACTTCAAACGACAGGGATCTTGTGGAGAAGGCTATAGCCGATATGGAGCTTGAAGGGCTGGAGTCACGTATATACGATACTTTAAGCGGCGGTGAGAAGCAGCGCACCATGATAGCAAGAGCTCTTGCCCAGGATACGCCCTGGACCATACTGGACGAACCTTCATCAAGCCTTGATGTTCGTCATACGGTCCTTACCATGAAGATCTTAAAGAGATTGAGCGGAAGCGGCGGCAAGTCATTTATAGTAGTCCTTCACGACATAAATACCGCAGCTTCCTTTGCCGACAGATATGTCCTCATGAAGGACGGCAGGAAGATAGAAGCTTTGTCTTCTCTTACCAAAGAAGCGTTATCTTCCGTATTCGAGTCGGATTTTGAGAAGGTAATTACCACAGACGGGAAGTCTTTTTACTATCCTTCTTTATAAGGACTATAAGAAGGATAACAAGAGGCAGCGTAACGGCAGATACAGCCAGACCGCCCTCGGGACCGAATGCTCCGCCTGTTACAATATCCAGATGTGACTTTGTATAAGATGTCTTTATCAAAGTGGACGACAATTCGTTACCGCTTACCTGAAGTCCGTAAAGATTACCCTGACAGAAGTTCCATGCAGTATGTGCGCCGCATGTGATCCAGATGCTGCCGCTCCTGTAGGAGATAAGAGCAAAGAGTATAGCTATAAGGAAGAGGTTTAAGGATGCCAGGGGAGTATAGCCCGCATTCATGCTGTGAAGTACCGAGAAGAGGAAGGATGACAGGATGAAAGCAAATATCCTGTTGGTCCTCTCCGTTATGCGGGGGAGCATATAGCCTCTGAACATAAGCTCCTCGCAGGCACCCTGAGGAAGCCACATAAGAAGGGAGATAAGAACTGTCGATACGACATCAAAGCCCGTATTAAATCCCTCAAATGTCACCTGTCCCGTGAGATTTAATATAAGATAGACAGAAGACATCAATGCCACGCCGAGGACAAGGCCTCCAACGTACTTAATAAGTGTGCTCTTCTCTATACAAAGTCCCAAAGATGCCAGATGCTTACGTATTCTGCCTTTCTTCTCACGGATCCTCTCCTTGAGCATGACCTTAACAAGATAGCAGCACATCATAAGAAGATATCCTACGGACATTGAGACTATAAAGAGAGGATCTGCCAGGAATGATCCCAGAAGCTCGAAAGAGAACGAGAACAGATCCGCGAAGGTGTTTACCGCCTTCATGCTCTCTACTATGTCAGCGAAAGCCGATGTGGACGAGTACTTTATAAGTACCGGCAGCATGGCAAGTGTCTGGAAGATCGAGAGGATAACAAGAGGATATACGGCCTGATCGATGATAAAGCCGGGAAGTGTCTTTCCGGTAAGCTTGGACTTTTTGCCTGAAGTCTTATGGTCCTCGTCGGACATGTTATTCATTGTAAATCTCTCAGAGGATAAGAGCCTTACGGAGACGTATATACATATTGCGGATATGATAAGAGTTAAAAGGATACAGACAAGACTGCAGCCTAAGTCTCTTGCCGTGCATTCGCATATTATGCTTCCAAGTCCGTAGAAATGACCGTATACGGGGATCAGGCGGTAGATCCCTTCTGCGCTGTCTACGCTCTGGATACAGGTCACGCAGATGGTGACCATTATAAAGAACAGAGGAAGGAACGCAGTCTGTGCCGATACTACCGAGTCGCTTATGACTGATATAAGTATGGTAAGAGATGCAATAAGGATCGCGAGACTTAGAAGAAGCGGGATCGCTACCATTAATCCAGGAAGACCTGAATAGCTCGGGAGCAGGAATATAAATACCAGAATGACAAGAGCCGGAAGGAAAGCTGCAAGGCTTACTCCGATAAGATCTCCCATTATGAGCTCAAGCCTTGATACGGGGCTTAGAAGTATCGCAGCGAAGGTGCCTTTCTCCTTTTCTCCCGCGATTATATTGGTGCCCGAGTTCATGGAGGCATAAAGCATGACGATAAAAAGGATAAGAGGCGCCAGTGACAGGGCCGCGAACCTCATGATCCCCGATGAGAAGCTTGTTTCAGGGGCTGTAGCCGTGCCTTGCACCTCAACGGTAACAGGCTCGTTGATGGGAATGATCTTGCCCGCATGCTCCTTTATATAGGACTGATAAGGAGACAGGATGGTATCTACTACATAATCCTTTCTGGGGGAGAATATAAGGTTGTCCTCTCTAATATATGTAAGTATCTCCGGCGCTTCTTCTGATGAACTGTCAAATACCGCCTCGTCGAAGTTTTGAGGGAAGACTACAGCCATATAGGAGTCGTGCTTATCCAGGAGCTCTTCAAAGTATGTAAAGTCATAGTAGGCGTCGGTCTGCAGATGTAATTCATTAGTATGAGGGATATCTGCCTCATACAGGAAGTCATCGAATGAATCGGGCTGATTGATTATAAGGATACTGCCGTTTTGAGTCTCAAAGAGCTCGGAATATACCCTCCAGGGGAATGTGTAGCTTCCGATGACCATGATAAAGGACACGGATAAAAGGAGCATGATAAGAAAGGTCATGCCCGATGCGTTTGTCTTGAGGCCTCCGCTGTTCCTGAAGGCTTTATATGCTAATGTTCTTATTGCCTTACGGTTCATGGTGATTATCTTTGTAGATGGTGAAGAATGCGTCTTCGAACCTGTCCTTTCCCGCAAGAGTCATGAGCTCTTCCTGAGTTCCTTCGGCGGCGATCTTGCCGTCTACGAGCATTCCTATCCTGTCGCACAGATCCTCCGCCACGGAGAAGATGTGAGTTGATAAGATTATGGCCCTGCCCTTGTTCTTGAGCTCGAGAAGATAATCCGTTACCTGTTTGGAAGTAAGGATATCAAGGCCGTTGGTAGGCTCATCAAATATAATTACCGGAGGCTCATGTATAAGGCTTATGGCGATACTGGCCTTCTGCTTCATACCGGTTGAAAGCTCCACGATCTTCTTATCTGCAAAGGGCGTGATGCCGAATGTCTCGAATGCAAGATCTTTCCTGATCTTCACTTCCTCATCCGGGATCGAGTATAAAGATGCGAAGAAGTCGTATAGCTTATCAGGGGTTGATAAGGGGTCGAGCTTTATCTCCGTTGTAAGAAATCCTATCCTCTTATGTATCTCCAGAGAATCCTTGACTGAGTCAAGACCGCAGATGCTGATAGTGCCGGATGTGGGCTTAGACAGAGTCGATATCATCTGCATGAGCGTTGTCTTACCTGCTCCGTTAGGTCCTAAGAGACCGTAGATCTCTCCGGGTTCTACATGAAAGCTAACGCCCTTTATCGTGGGCGGTATATTCTTACCGTAGCTCTTTACTACGTTATCGACTACTATGGCGCTGTTATCTGTCATTTAAGATCCACCTTTCGATAAAGCTTCTTGAATATGAGCATGCCGCCCAATATGTCGGATGCAAGTACTATAAGGAACATCCACCACTGCGTATTGGATGCATAGATATCTCTTATAAGGCAGATGTTGTTATGAAAGGGCATAAAGTATTCGCATGTAAAGGGTCTGTTGAACCTGAATAAGTTCAGGAAGAAGTCTATAAGGAACAGCACCAGCGGAAGCTGCAGATTGACGATTATATCCTGAAGCCTTTGAAGGCTCAGCGTGATATAAGCTGCAGCTGCGGACATAAGGTAGACAGATGCTATTACTACGATAAGGATCCCTGCCACCTGTCCGGGAAGGAGAAGCATTCCGAAAGGCAGGAGCGACATGGCGTCGTTACTCCAGTTGAACCAGGATGTCAGGAACATAAGTACCATGGTTATTACTGCGGAGAGGGAAGATACCAGCATCATGGCGGCGATCTTACCTGCTACGACGGACCTGCCCGATACGGGCGTTAAGAGGAGCTTATCAAAGAATCCTCTGCTCTTTTCCATGGCAAAGAGGTCGCATGCCAGCGAATATACGCAGTAGTAGGATAAGAGCATGACGATGCCGGGGACTACCCTGGCGGCATTCTTGTTGGCTGTAGCTCTGTTATCCATTATCTTGGTGACTACGTTAAAGCTGTCGACTACAAAGGGGTCTTTTCCTTCGGATGTATATCTTCCGCCGAGCCTGTCAAGAAGCGAGTCCTTATAAGGATCTATTATAAGGTCCGTGAAGGACTCGACCTTGGGTACCATAAGTGTCGAACTCTCGTCATAAGTGACACGGATCGAAGCGTGGCTTACGGCACCGGGATACCCGTCTGCCAGGTTGTTATAGTATCTTTCTATCTCTTCGTCAAAGGGGAGTTCTCCGTCTTCGAAGAATATCCAGATGGTGCCTTTCCTGAGGCTCTTTCTGAAATCCTCTCCGGAATAATCACTCTCGTATTCGCTTTGGGATATGACCTTTATATTGTAGACGGTGGTTCCTTCTATCTCCTTTATATAGTCTTCAAAAGTAGAAGGAGGGGCCACGGCGATAACGGGATTTCTTCCGAAGTTGCCCGTAGCCATGTAATTGATCAGAAGAGGGAAGATGTTAAGCGCTATCATCATAAATGCTGCAGGTAGCAGAAGAACGGCAGCTGCTCTTTTCCAATTGGCAACAAGCCTTCCTATCTCCCATTTAACTATCTTCCATGTTGATATCATATCTGTTCGCACCACTACATAATATATCAAAAGAATCTCAAAATCTTATAAGATATTATAAAGATTAAGGTGAAGAAGAGGTGCTTGACAAAAAAGGACTGCTACTTCATAATATTCAAGCGCACGGTGCCATAGCCAAGCGGTAAGGCCAAGGTCTGCAAAACCTTTATTCCCCGGTTCAAATCCGGGTGGCACCTCCAACAAGAAGCAGTACCCGGTTCATAGAGCCGGGTATTTCTTTTGCCTTTAAGGTTCAGGGATTATGTTGTAAAATGACGGATATCAACCGCTTAGGAGTTAAGTAAAGATGAAAGAAGAGATAATAAAGGTATTAGAGAGATACGACCAACTCGTAGGACTTATACTCGACCAGAAGATAGATGAATTTGCAGATAAGATGGACGAGCGTCCTCCTGAGGATGACGACATCACATATGAGACATACCTTCAGCGTGTAGCAATGAAGGAGACAGAGGAGCAAAGCCGCCTCATGGAGGAGGAGCCTAACGATATCTTAGGCGGCCTTTCCATGAACGACTACTTTAAGAAGCTTCCTTTCGAAGAGTTAAAGGAAGTTCTCGAGTACAGCGCATTGGAGCTCGACAGAGGTGTTCCCGACAGCGTTATAGGTGCCGTAGCTAAGTCTGCGGACAAAGCCGCAGTACTCTCTTATGCGAAGAAGACCGTAGAGGATGCCGCGTGGACTGACGAGGAGCTCGGTAACGAAGATGCTCTCTTCGAGATGGAATTTCAGAAGGTAAAGGCATGCTTTAAGGTTCTCTCCGCCATGAACGATTCAAGCCTTCTTGAGGGCGTCTTAGACCGCTTCATGAGCTATGCCAAGATCCCCGACTTCGTAGCAGACACGGTAGCTGAATATATCGAGGCATTCCCCGATGAATCCGTACCTCTTCTTATAGACAGATTGAACGAGCACAAGGACGAAGGCCTTGAAGGCCCCTGCGAGGACCTTGTCATCATGCTTACAAACATCGGTAAGGAAGATCGTCAGGACGAGATCTACGATGCTTTAAGATCCGCATTCCGTTTCATGAACAATAAGATCTATGCCGTAATCTGTCTTGCAGACTATGGCGACCCCAGAGCAGTTCCCATGCTCAAGAGCTATATCAACAGACATCAGACTACGATAGACAGGGATCTTTTCTACGAGATCATGTCCGCCGTCCAGAACTTAGGCGGCGATATCTCGGATATCTCCGATCCCTTCGGTGACTTCCAGAAGAAGCTTAAGAAGTAATGGACGCCAGAGAACCTGCCGTAACAAAGCTTATTGAGAGGCTCGAGGACGCCTCGTATTCGGATGTCATCCTCTTAGGGCACCAGAATGCGGGCCATATAGGCGTATCCGTAAAAAATACCGACGGCTCAGAATCCGACATCAAGAACCTCCTTGGCAGGCATCCCGCCTTGGCGGGCATAGATACCCTGGCCTTCAGAGGCTACGAGGGTAATATGTTAGACCTCGTAAAGACCGTAAAGCAGCTTCATAAGGAGGGTGTCATAATAACCCTTTCTTCTCACATGCCTAATTTCTCATTAGGCGGAGAAGAATTCTTCGACTACTCTCCCAATATCCCCGACGGCAATGTAGGGGAGAGGATATTAGAAGGCGGAGATCTTAATCCCAAGTACAGAAGATTCTTAGATGAGATCGCGGAGTTCCTCGCCAAGTGTGTGGATATAAACGGCGAACGAATCCCCATGATCTTCCGTCCCTTCCACGAGTGCAACGGCTCCTGGTTCTGGTGGGGCAAGGATCACTTATCCGACGAGAAGTATATAGAGCTTTACAGGTATACCGTAGACTATCTGACCAACAAGAAGAAGATAAGAAATCTCCTCTTCTCGTATTCACCCAACGGGTTCTTTACGACTCAGGACGACTTCCTGTGCCGCTATCCGGGCGACGACTATGTGGATATCCTGGGCATGGACATATACCACGACAAGCCTCAGAAGGGTGACGGCTTCATGGAGAAGCTCATAAGTTCCCTGGAGATCCTCTCAGTATGTGCTCAGGACCACGGTAAGATCTACGCTCTAACGGAGATCGGACTTCGTACGCTCGATCAGATCCCCGGCGGTTTCTACGAAGGTCTTGCACCGAGCGGCAATTTGTTCGATAATTGGTTTACTGAGCTTCTTAAGGCTCTCACATCCTCTGAAGCCGGACTTAGAATGGCATATATGCTCTTCTGGGCCAACTTCTCGGATACTCAGTTCTGGGTCCCCTATGTCAAAGGTGACTTCAGGCATGAGATGTGCGATGACTTTATCCGCTTTGCCGCAAGTGATAAGATAGAGCTCGCGCCACCTGATCTGCAGGCTTAACTCAGTTGGTAGAGTGTCAGCTTCCCAAGCTGAATGCCGCGGGTTCGAACCCCGTAGCCTGCTCCATCGTTCATAAGCACTCTCTGTGATTCGAACAAACAAGTCCTAACGGACTTAACTTTCACAGAGAGTGCTTATTCACTTCATCCAAGGCTACGACTTAACTAGCACAGAGAAGGACTGATTCGTTCCGACGGCGTCGGATAGATAGTCTTGCGGACCAATCGTCAGAGCTTTTTCTTCAATATGTTCTTCAAGATATTCTTATTGAAATCGCGTCTGGAATGAAAAAACTCGAGTTCAGATCTCGTCATAGAATCCTTTTTGGAAATCATTACAGTAGTACAAATCAAGTCCGCGGATTGTAGCAGTAAATAATCCGTAGGCAAAGCTTTCCTAAAATCAACATTCACAAAGAGTTGATTAAAAACGTTAGTTAATTGTATCTTTTTTGTCAGAATTTCAGAATACGCTTTAGTATCCTGAACATTCAGTTGACGTTTATCCATGGTGATACCGAGATAGTTGATGGGAGCACGTCTGGTAAAGTGTTCCAAAAGATTGAAGAGAGACCTGCGTTCTTCTCTGGAGAAATTGCTGTATGGCTTCTCACGACGTATGAGCGGACCTACATGTATATAATGATTCTCATAGCCGCGATAATTAAGGGACGTCTTAATTGAATTTACCATGTCGGCGATATCGTTGTTTTGTTCATGCAAGACCATAACAACATGATAAAACGGATCCTTGGGATCCAATTCCCCAAAATCGCCACTTTCATCTATAAGGATGCTTAAAATGTTACTGGTCTTCAAAAGATTCTCCTTGGGAATAAAAATGGCGGGGTAACTCCCCGCCCGTCGGTGGACCAAAGACCTCTCGGCCAGCCCATGAGCATTTCTGCTCTTATGTAAGAATTATACAACGTGAACAAATGTTTTTCAACTCCTATTACAGGATTCAAAAATTAAAAGGCACTGTAGTTGGGGAATAATCCGAATTCGGGGGGGGTAGTGATACCGGTGTGTTGTATACCTCGGTCTACGACGGCTTCGCGGTATTAATTTGATTTTTTCAAAAAACCGTATTGACAAATGTAGCGTACCCAAATATAATTACTTTCGTCGCTTGACGAAGCGCGGGATTAACTCAGTGGTAGAGTGTCACCTTGCCAAGGTGAAAGTCGCGAGTTCGAATCTCGTATCCCGCTCCAGAATATAAGACCTGAGCATATTGCTCAGGTCTTTTTTATGTGTATAATCTCTGATGTTGCAACAAGTGTTGCATAACGGAATGAGGAGGAATTAATATGAGATACGATGAGAATGACAATCTGCTTTATTTCAGCACAGAGGAGTCGACATCCTTTGAAGAGAAGAGACTGATAATCGACCATATGGCGAGGGTCTCCATGGATCTTCTGGGATCTGCTTTCAAGGAAGGCGGTGTATTCAGGGGAGGAGCTGCAGGCGAGGACAGGCCTCGATCTTCCGGGAGTCCTTTGGCTGCCGTTGGCGCGATAGTGATCTTCCTGGGCGTCATCGGAGGCATTATGGTAAGATCCTTCGTTGCTGCAGCAGTTGCTGCCGGCATCGGACTTCTTTTACTGTCCATAGCATGCTTCATGGGAAATAATGTATCTTCCGAGAATAAGTATTCGCAGCTTAACGACGGCAAACTCTTAAACGGCAAGGCAAGCGGTGTGGGCCTTCTGGCATTCGCGCTGGCATGCCTTATCCCCGCGGGCCTTTATGTTGCCATGGATATGGAGTCAACTCCTGCCATGGTCCTCGGTATCGGATGCTTTCTTGTGGCTGCGGTCGTAATGAATATCGCGGGTATCATCTCAGGTAACAATAAGGCCAAGAATGTCTACACAGGTACAGTCAGCGCAAGATGTATCGGCTATCTCAAGAAGACGCGTACATCCAGCAGCAACAGCAGGCACGGACACCACAGGAACAGGATATATATAGTAGGTACCCCTGTCTTTGAATATGAGTATTCCATGAATACGCACAAGGCTTTCCTCAATGAGTATTCCCAGGGAAGGCTCAAGCCTTCCTATTCTGAGCAGGTGGAACTTAATATCAATCCCGACGATCCCGACGATATCCTCTATCTTCCTTTCCTTAAGAAGAGGAATACGACACTGATCGTAACAGGCATCGTATTATTGATTTGTGCTGTCATTTGCTTCGTTGCTCTGACAATTATCTGATATTGACTCTAATTTGGAATAATTATAAAATAGACCCATAAGACGAAAGGAGAACATCCATATGGCAGAAATAATTCTCAATGCAGATAACTTTGAGTCTGAGGTCCTTAATTCGGATATTCCCGTACTTGTAGATTTCTGGGCAGAATGGTGCGGACCTTGCAAGATGTTAGGTCCTGTAATTTCACAGCTTGCCGAGCAGTACGAAGGTAAGATAAAGGTAGCGAAGGTAAATGTAGACAGCAACGAAGAGCTTGCCATGAAGTACGGTATCGATTCGATCCCCGCAGTCAAGCTCTTTGCAGGCGGTGAGGTAAAGGATGAGAGCATAGGCTTTACGCCCCTTCCCGCACTTAAGCAGTGGATCGACGCTAATATCTGATATTTGTAAGCGAAAGGTTATAAGGATGCCGCGAGTCTTTGAAGGCCCGCGGTATTGTTTTGGGGTGAAAATAAGGATTATCAGTCTTTGAAGGCCGGGATCAGCAGGTCGCCCTGAGAGGAAGAGTCCTGAACAAAGGCGTTGGTCTGACCTTTATCTATCAGATAATCGGAGGCTGAATCGTAATGACCTGGCGGGACGGTGCGCTTTAAGAAGTCGGGCGCATCGGAAGTCAGGTGAGGCATGGGGGTATATTGGCTCATGAGGCTGATAAATATGTCGTTGCCGAATTCGCCTGTTAAGAAGTCTATGATCTTCTTGGTGTCAAAGAGCTTTCCCGGAAGCATAAGGTGGCGCACGATCATGCCCTTCCTCATAAGTCCCGTATCAGGATCGATATCGACAGGTCCTGTCTGGCGGAACATCTCACGAAGGGCGGATACTGCCTTGTCGGCATAGTCGGGGGCGTGAAGTATCTGCCCTGAGATCTTGCTGTCCCATACCTTAAAGTCGGGCATATATATATCGACTAAGCCTTCCAGGAGTTTTAATGAAGATACTTCCTCGTATCCTCCCGTGTTGACGGCGACGGGGATAGTGAGGCCGCCTCTTTTCGCTGCTTTTATAGAGTCTGCGACAACGGGAGCGAAATGCATGGGAGTTACGAGGTTTATGTTATATGCGCCCTTATCCTGAAGTTCCAGGTATATGTCTGCAAGTCGCTCTGCGTCGGCCCTCTCGCCTTTGCCAGTTGGTCCTTGTGAGATCTTGCTGTTCTGGCAGAAGATGCATTTCAGGCTGCAGCCTTCGAAGAAGACAGTGCCCGAGCCCCTCTTATCTTCCGTTCCTAGGAGGCCTGATATGGGCGGTTCCTCGCCGTGGTGGAGCATATAAAGGTTAACTTCGGGGAGCGCTCCCATTAAGCAAAAGCCCGTCTTCTCGTATCTGTTGATGCCGCACTTTCTCGGGCAGAGAGTGCAGTTCGTGTAAGCTTTGTAATGTGCCATATAAAGATTATACGCAACTTATATAAAATTCGGGTATCGCACTGTCTGCAATTCTATGCGAAATATATTCAAATAAAATAATTGGCATAAATACCACAAATGATAAAATCTTTAAGTGAAAAACTCCCTCGGAGGGGCGCCTTATGTTTAACGGTCTACACGAAGAATGCGGTGTGTTCGGCATCTATACGAGAGAAGAGACAGATGTCTCATCCCTGATGTATTACGGACTTTTTGCTTTGCAGCACAGAGGTCAGGAGAGCTGCGGTATAGCAGTCAACGATGACGGTACAATAAGGTGCACCAAGGCGATGGGCCTTGTAAGCGAAGTCTTTACTCCCGATAAGTTAGCGGAACTTAAAGGTTCTATTGCATTAGGTCATGTAAGATATTCCACGACTGGCGCAAGTACTCCCGAGAATGCTCAGCCCCTCGTTACCCAGTATGTAAAAGGTACATTATCCATAGCACATAACGGCAATCTCACAAATTGCATCTCCTTGAAGAAGAAGCTTCAGGCTGAGGGTGCGATGTTCAGAACGGACGTCGATTCCGAGGTCATCGCATATATGCTCGCCAAGAAAAGATCCGAGACTCCTTCCGTAGAAGATGCGGTACAGGAAGTCATGAAGGAGATAGAAGGCGGATATGCTCTTCTTGTCATGAGCCCTCGAAAGCTTATAGCAGCCCGTGACCCCTACGGCTTAAAGCCCCTTGTTATGGGCTCTATCGGCAGCAATATCGTATTTGCGTCGGAGACTTGCGCGCTGGATGCAGTAGGTGCAGAATTTGTAAGGGACGTTTTGCCCGGCGAGATCGTCATAGTAGACAAAGACGGAATAAGGAGTATTCAGACTACCGCTAAGCGTGAAGCCAAGTGCGTATTCGAGTATATCTATTTTGCCCGCGCCGACAGCATCATGGACGGTATATCCGTATATGAAGCAAGGATAAGGGCAGGTAAGCTTCTTGCCCGTCAGCATCCGGTGGAGGCCGACATCGTCATCGGAGTTCCCGAGTCGGGACTTGATGCCGCTTTGGGATATTCACTGGAGTCAGGGATCCCCTATGTAAAGGGATTCGTGAAGAATAATTATGTGGGTAGGACTTTCATCAAGCCTTCACAGCAGCTTCGTAAGCAGGCAGTAAGGATAAAGCTCAACCCCATCCCCTCTGCCGTAAAGGGCAAGAGAGTAATAATGATCGACGATTCGATCGTAAGAGGTACGACGATCGCCAATATAGTAAAGATGCTTCGTAAGGCAGGAGCTTCGGAGGTCCACGTAAGGATCTCCAGCCCGCCGTTCATGCATCCCTGCTATTACGGTACGGACGTCCCCTCGTGCGACGCACTGGTTGCGTGTCAGCATACGATCCCCGAGATCTGCGAGATAATAGGCGCCGATTCGCTCGGATATCTCGATGTGGATTCGCTGGGAACTATGCTGGGCGAAGAAGGACACAAGTTCTGTGATGCATGCTTTACGGGTGATTACCCCAACATAGAAAGCGGCATCGATCTTATGGATGAGGATGCAGGAGTCCTCGAGAAATAAGATTCCTTCCGCCTCCTGACGCGGATGTCAGCGCTTCCGGATCTTCGATCTAAAGAAACGGAGTGAATGACATGAGTTTAGGGATCATAGGCGGAATGGGCCCCATGGCGGGTGCCCTGTTCCAGGAGATGATAATCGAGCTGACCGACGCCAAGCGCGATCAGGACCATCTGGAGACTATATTATTCAACTGTCCGGGGATTCCCGACAGGACAGATTATATCCTCGGCAGAAGCGCCGAGGACCCCTTCGATCAGATATTAAAGATCGCCAAGAAGCTGGAAGAGCTGGGAGTATCGGCTATTGCCATTCCCTGCATCTCTTCTGCTTTTATGCGCGACAGACTTCAGGCGGAACTTAAGGTCCCCGTCCTTTACGGTATCTCGAAGACTGCCAGGGATATAAAGGGAAGACGCCTTACCAGGGCCGGCATAATGGCGACAGAAGGAAGCCTTAAGACAGGTGTCATCCAGACTGCTCTGGAGGAATACGGCATAGAGCCTGTAGTCCCTTCCAAGGAAGATACGAAGAAGATCATGGATCTTATCTACAGGGACGTAAAAAGCGGCCGCGACGCCGACATATCTCTTTTTGACGAAGTAAGGGATAACCTTATAGCCAAGGGGGCTCAGACGATAATCCTCGGCTGCACGGAGCTTTCTGTCATCTACAGGAAGCAGCACCTTGAAGGCGACATCACGGACATCATGAGAAGCCTTGTTACCGAATCCATAAAGACATGCGGCAAGAGAGTAAAGAGGAGCGACATAAGATATGCAGCAGCGAAATGTTCTTGAATACCTGGAAGCGACCGTAAGGGAAGTTCCGCAGAAGGTTGCTTTCGAGAATAAGACGGAAACGTTGACTTTCGAAGAGCTCTATACTTATGCGAGAAATACCGGGTCTTATCTCCTCTCTCGCGGCTACACTAGGGAGCCTGTACTTATCTTCATGGAGAAGTCTCCTTCTTCAGTGGCGGCCTTCATGGGGTGCATCTATGCGGGATGTTTCTATGTGCCTTTGGACGAGGAGATGCCTGCAAGCCGCATCGCGCATATATTCGATATCACTTCTGCCCGCGTCCTTATCTGTGATGAGAAGACAGAGGAGAAGGCCCGTAGTCTGGGCTTTAATGGGGAGATAGTACTTTTTGACGACTCCCGTTCTTACAGGGAGGATAAGGATCTTCTTGATAAGGTAAGGGGATCTCAGCTTGATACGGATCCTATCTATATCGTATTTACATCAGGTTCCACGGGAGTTCCCAAGGGCGTTGCCGCATGCCACAGGAGCGTCATCGACTATATAGAGAACCTGTCTTCGGTATTGGGCTTTGACCGCGATACGAGATTCGGAAACCAGAGTCCTTTCTACTTCGATGCGTGCCTTAAGGAGATATATCCTACATGTAAGTTCGGCGCATCCTGCGTGATAGTTCCCAGGGAGCTTTTTATGTTCCCCGTAAAGCTTTCAGAGTTCATAGTGGAGAAGAAGATAAATACGGTCTGCTGGGTAGTATCCGCCCTTACCATGATATCTTCCTTTAATGTCCTTGAAGAACACTGTCCCTCCACGTTGAGGATGGTTGCTTTCGGAAGCGAAGTCTTCCCCGTGAAGCAGTTTAACCGCTGGAAGAAAGCTCTTCCTGAGGCAAGGTTCGTTAACCTCTACGGTCCTACGGAAGCTACCGGCATGAGCTGCTGGTACGAAGCTGACCGCTTCTTCGAAGAAGGAGAATCCATCCCCATAGGAAAGCCCTTTACCAACACCGAGATACTCCTTATCGACGAAGAGGGAAAGCCGGCGGACGAGGGTGAGATCTACATAAGGGGAACTGCGGTTACCTTGGGCTATTATAACGACCCCGAGAAGACCTCTTTAAGCTTCGTACAAAATCCCTTGAACGTTTTCTACCCCGAGCTCGTCTATAAGACAGGCGACATCGCGCGAAAGGATACTGACGGCAATCTCGTGTTCATCTCGAGGAAGGACCATCAGATAAAGCGCATGGGCCACAGGATAGAACTTGGCGAGATAGAAGCCGACGCGCTCCTTGGAGAAGGCATCACATCCTGCTGCGCCGTCTACCATAAGGAGAAGGATAAGATAGTCCTCTTCTACACGGGCGACGCGACCGAAGCGCAGGTGAAGGCGGATCTTAAGGAAAGACTTCCCAGGTACATGCTGCCGGGCAAGGTCATAAAGCTTGATAAGATGCCCTTGACGCCTAACGGCAAGCGCGATCGAAAGTATCTTGAGCAGAAAGCAAAAGGAGAATGATAAGAGATGGAAGAGATAAGAGCAATACTTAACGAGCTTCACGATGACGTGGATTACGATACTTGTACTACTCTTATAGACGAGCATATCCTTGATTCGTTTGACATAGTGACCTTGGTAGCGGAGATAGACGACAAGCTTGATGTCAGGATCCCGCCAGAGCAGATGATCCCTGAGAACTTTAACTCCCTGAAGGCGATAGCGGCTCTTGTGGAAAGGCTGGAAAACGAGATCTGATGCTGTTCGTATCCAAGGAATTCGTAGCATTCATCGCGGCCGTGATCGCGATCTATTATATCTGTCCCAAGAAATTCAGGTGGTATGTGCTCCTGGCGGCAAGCCTGTTCTTCTACACGATGGACGATGCAAGAAACCTCATATATCTTGCCGTGACGGGAGTAACTTCCTGGGGGCTGTGCCTTATCCTTGATCGGATCTCTTCCGACGGATCCAAGGCCATCAAGAAGATAAAGGATAAGGATAAGAAGAAGCAGTTCAAGGCCCGCGTTCAAAGAAATAAGCGGATCTTCATGCTCCTGGCTGTCCTTGTAGACCTTGGTATATTGGGATTTACCAAATACGCGGACTTTGTCGTATCTAATGTAACGACACTTTTTTCTCATCGCATGAGAGTAACCGATATGTTCGTTCCTTTAGGTATATCCTTCTATACCTTCAAGACCGTAAGCTATGTGCTGGATGTCTATAGGGGCACATCCAAGGCAGAGAAGAACCTTCTGAAGCTCATGCTCTTCGTGACATATTTCCCTCAGGCGGTCCAGGGTCCCATAAGCCGCTGGAATAATATAAGCGCCACTTTATTCGAGGGAAAGAATGCGGGGCTTAAGCCTTTCGCGGCAGGCCTTATACGAATCTTTTGGGGCTACTTTAAGAAGGTGGTCGTGGCAGACAGGCTCCTTGTCCCGGTCATGACGCTTACAAGAGATCACGCTTCGTATCAGGGGGCATATGTCTTCGTTGCCATACTTATGTATGCCATGGAGCTTTATTGCGACTTTACGGGCGGTATTGATATCACCATAGGTATCTCGGAGTGTCTTGGCATCAAGGTGGAGGAGAACTTCATCCTGCCGTACTTCTCCAAGAATATAAAGGAATACTGGAACAGGTGGCATATCACCATGGGTTCCTGGTTCACGGACTATATATTCTATCCTCTGTCGGTAAGCCCTAATATGTTAAAGCTTTCCAAGTGGAGCAGATCCAGGCTCGGGAATGCCTTCGGCAAGAGAGTAACTGTCTACATATCCTGCTTCCTCGTGTGGCTTGCTACAGGTGTCTGGCACGGCGCCGCATGGAACTTCATCGTATGGGGTCTTCTGAACTTTGTCGTAATAATGATCTCTCAGGAGCTCGATCCTCTGTATAAGAAGTTTCACGGGAAGTTCGGTCTTAAGGACAAGGCGTGGTACGGCGCGTTCGAGATGATAAGGACATTCTTTCTTATGGGCATGATCCGTATGCTCGACTGCTACCGTGATGTCCCCGTGACCTTTAAGTCTTTGGGAAGCATGTTCACGTCATGGCATATGAAGGTCTTTACCGACGGGTCCTTACTTGATATAGGACTCGATCTTAAGGAATACATCCTCCTTGGCGCGTGCGCGGTGATCCTGTTCCTTGTAAGTCTCTACAGATACAGGACCGGCAGGGAGCTTCGAGAGAAGATCTCCGGGAATCCGGATCTTACGTTTGCATGCTGCCTTATCCTTCTTATCCTTACCGTCGTATTCGGCGCATACGGCAAGGGCTATAACACATCACAGTTTATATATAACCAGTTCTGACGGAGATACTTAATGAAAGCGTTCAAGACAGCAATGAGAGTCATAATATATACGGTAGTCGCATCCTTCCTTCTGTGGACGGTGCAAAGCCTTCTTGTCCCCAAATATCAGGTGGGCATAATGGAAGGCGCCATGATGCATGAGTACTACGACAGTGATATGCCTCACGAAGTTCTCTTCGTGGGAGACTGCGAGGTCTATGAGAACATATCCACGGTAAAGCTTTACGAGGAATACGGCATATCTTCATACATAAGAGGAAGTGCCCAGCAGCTGGTGTGGCAGTCCTACTATATCCTGGAGGACACCCTGCGCTATGAGACTCCCAAGGTCGTAGTCTTCAATGTCCTGGCATTAAAATACGACGAGCCTCAGCACGAGAGCTATAACAGGATGACATTAGACGGTCTTCGCTGGTCGCCTTCCAAATGGCATGCCATCGAGGAATCCATGACCGAGAATGAGAGCATGCTGGATTATGTATTCCCGATCCTTCGCTACCACAACAGGTGGAAGGACTTAAAGCCTTCAGACTTTGAGTTCTGGTTCCATCGGAATACTAATACCTTCAACGGATATTACATGAGGGTCGATTCGCTTCCGGAGCGTAACTATCCTCCGGCAAGACCCCTGAGGGATCCTTATCTCGGCAAGGTTCCCATGAGCTGGCTTGAGAAGATGTACGATCTTTGCAAGGAGAACGGCATAGAACTTGTTCTTATGAAGTCTCCTACTTTGTATCCTCACTGGTATCCCCAGTGGGATCGTCAGATAACGGAGTTTGCGGCATCCCGCGGCCTTGATTATTTTAACTATATACCCATGAGGGACGAAATCGGCCTGGATATGACCGTCGACACGTACGACGGAGGACTTCACCTGAATCTCAGCGGTGCGGAGAAGATGGCTTCTTATATCGGTGCTTATCTTGATTCGACATACGATCTTACCGATTACCGTAATGATCCCGAGGTCTCTGCCAAGTGGGATGAGGTAATCGCCGCTTATAACGAGCTGGCAGCTGCCCAATATGCCGAATTGGAGGAATACGGCGAGCTTCGAAGCTGGGGTGTAAATGCTCTTGAAGAATAAATGCCGTCTTTGAATAAACGAGAATAACGGCGAATAAACGAGATTTTTAGAAAGTCATTGAGATTTTTTATGAAAACGCTTGACTTAGGAGAACAAGGCAAGTATTATACTTGAGCGCTCGGAAGAAGGGCGCACTACGTATTAAAGAGATCATTAATAAAGAATCAAGGAGTGAAGTCATATGAAGACATTTGTTGCTACATCGGCAAACATCGAGAGAAAATGGCTTGTTATTGACGCTTCCGGCAAGACACTCGGTCGTCTCGCTACTGAGGTTGCTAAGCTTCTCAGAGGAAAGCACAAGCCCACATACACACCTTTCGCAGATACAGGTGATAATGTTATCGTTATCAATGCTTCTGAGATGGTACTTACAGGTAAGAAGCTCGACCAGAAGATGTATCGTCACCATTCCGGCTATGCAGGCGGACTTAAGGAGATCGATTACAAGACTCTCATGAGCAAGAACCCCGAGAAGGCTCTCGAGCTTGCAGTTAAGGGCATGCTCCCCAAGAATTCTCTTGGTCGCCAGATGTTCAGGAAGCTTCACGTATATGCAGGTGCAGAGCACGATCACGCAGCTCAGAAGCCTGAAGTATATACTTTCGAGCAGTAATAGGGAGGAGAACGTAATATGGCTACAAAGAAATCTAACAAGGTTTATTTCTACGGTACAGGTCGTCGTAAGGACGCTGTTGCTTGCGTTCGTCTCGTTCCCGGTTCCGGTAAGATCACTATCAACGGTAAGGACATCGACGCATACTTCGGTCTTGATACACTCAAGCTCATCGTTCGTCAGCCCCTCGTTGCTACAGAGACAGAAGGCAAGTTCGACATCATCGCTAAGGCAGTTGGCGGCGGTATCTCCGGTCAGGCAGGTGCTATCCGTCACGGTATCGCAAGAGCACTCGTTGAGGCTGATGCAGATGCTTACAAGGCAACACTTAAGAGCGCAGGCTTCCTTACAAGAGATGCTCGTATGAAGGAGCGTAAGAAGCCCGGTCTCAAGAAGGCTCGTAAGGCTTCCCAGTTCTCCAAGAGATAATCTTTTATCTATCAGAACTTACAAGACCCGCAGTTCATGGCTGCGGGTCTTTTTATTTGTCGCGGCGGCTGTGGCTTTACATCCAAATCGACTGCCAAAACCGAGCGTTTTTGCAGTCAATTTGACATCGGCGGGAGTTCATCGTGAAATCCATCGTGAAATGTCATGGGATTTCACTGTCTATTTCGCGATGAAGACGTATATCGTGAAATTCATCGTGAAAAGTTGCCGGATTTCACTTGGCATTTCACGATGAGGACCACAGGACAGCTGTACTACGGCCGATCTTATGCGCTGAAGGGCAGGATGTTGTGCATTTACCTACATATCAGGGGTAATTGCCGAACTTTTTTGTGTCGGCGGTAAATAGTCTCATCCCAAAGTGATACTTATAATGGTCGTATGCCTAAGAGTAATAGAAATCATTTTATAGACCTTCTTAAAGGTATCTGCATAATATTCGTGATCGTCACCCATTTCTCGTGGACTGATGACGAGAAGCTCCAGTACTATTTTCCGTACTGGCTCAATATGGCCGTACCGCTTTTTATGATCATCTCGGGGTACGTCTATGCCTTCTCCTACAGGAAGAATAAGATCGAGTGCTTCTCCGATGCATATCTTCCGGGAAATGTAGTTCCTAAGCTCATAAGATATACCGTGCCCTATGTGATCGCATTCGCGATAGAGATCACTTATATGATCCAGAAGGGCAAGCTTCTTACAGATGAAGAGCTGCCGCTGACGCTTATAAAGTCATTTATTGTCGGAGGCTTCGGTCCCGGAACATATTACTATCCCATGATGATCCAGTTCGTCTTCGTCTATCCGATAGTGTATTTCATAATCAAGAAGTACGAGTTCAAGGGCGTACTCCTTGTCGGACTTATAAATGCACTGTATGAACTTATCCAGTGTGCATATAACATGAACTACGGCTGCTACCGCCTTCTTATCTTCAGATATCTTCTTCTTATCGCGGTAGGCTGTTACATCTCCTATGAGAAGATCAAGTGGAACATCCCGCTTCTTATATCATCCTTCATTATAGGAGTCCTCTTTATCCTGAACTACAGCTACAGGGAGTATGAACCCAGGGTATTGACTCACTGGACTAAGACCAGTTTTGTCGCATGCCTTTATATAATCCCCGTTGCGATAATAATGATAAGGAAGTTCAGTAAGATAAGATTCCTTCCCCTTGAGTTCCTTGGCAAGGCATCCTACAATATCTTCCTTACTCAGATGGTGTGGTATAAATTCGGCTTTAAGGTCATGAAGGCGCAGGTAACAGACAGGCTCTGGCTCCTTGTCGCGGATATCGCGATCTGTGTCGTAGTAGGTATCATCTTCTACTATATAGAGAATCCCGTTACCTGCTATATCAACCGCAAGACTTTAAGGTTCATCGAGTGATATACTGTGCCTTGATATGAGAGAGATCATCAATTCACATTGTCATATATATCCCGCCAAGATCGCCGAGAGGGCAGTGGAAGGAATCAAGTCCTTCTATGACCTTGATATGTCTCTTAACGGCATGACAGACGACCTTATAAGAGACGGCAACGAGATCGGAGTGGTACACTACCTGGTTCATTCCGTGGCAACCGTTCCCAAGCAGGTAAGATCCATAAATGAATTCATCGCAGAAGAAGTAAGGAGCCACGACGGCCTTTTCACGGGATTCGGTACCATGCATCCGGACAGCGAAGATCTTGAAGGCGACTTCGAGCACCTTTTAAGCCTCGGACTTAAGGGCGTGAAGCTTCATCCTGATTTTCAGCAGTTCGCTCTGGACAGCGACAAGGCCGCAAAGCTCGGCGAAGTGATAAGTAAGGGGAATATCCCGATCCTTGTCCACTGTGGTGACCCCCGATACAGCTACTCTAATCCCGAGCAGACAGAAAAGTTCCTGGAGAAGTTCCCGGATCTTAAGGTCATAGGAGCTCACTTCGGAGGATGGAGCATGTGGGACGATGCCATAAGGCTTCTTCCTAAGTTCAGGAACTTTTATGTAGACTGTTCCTCAAGCCTCTATCTTATGACGCCGGCAAAGGCAAAAGAGATAATCGACGCCTTCGGTGCGGAGAGGGTCCTGTGGGGCTCCGACTATCCCATGTGGGAGAGTAAGGCGGAGATGGAAAGATTTGAAAAAATAGACCTTACAGAGGAAGAAAAAGACCTTATACTTTATAGGAACGCAGCAAGGTTCTTAGGGCTTGAGGAATAAAGATGGGCAAGGTATTTACTACAAAAAGCGCAGAAGAGACGGTGGCTCTCGGCAGGAGACTCGGAGAAGTCCTTAAGGCGGGCGAGGTCGTAGCTCTTGACGGAGACCTCGGTGCCGGCAAGACCTGTATCACAAGAGGCATCGCTGAAGGCATGGGCCTTATAAGCGACGATGTCTGCAGCCCTACTTTCACTATCGTTAACGAATATACGGATCCATCCGATAAGATGCCGCTTTTTCATTTCGATACATACAGGCTGTCGGGGACTGATGACTTTATCGCGGCGGGCCTGGACGAGTACTTTTACAGAGGCGGTGTCTGTGTGATAGAGTGGAGTTCGGTAATAGACGACATCCTGCCTGAGAATACCGTAAGGATCAATATCACGGGATGCGGGCAGGAAAGAAATATAGATATCGATGACCCCGAGGGAAGACTATGCTGATATTAGCTTGCGATACATCTAATTCCACTTGTTGTGCAGGTCTTTACGAAGACGGCAAGGAGCTTATGTTTGAGCTTAATAACTCCGGAAGGACACATTCCGAGACGTTCATGCCTATAGTAGATAAGATCGTAAAGGAGTCAGGCAAGAGCTATAAGGATATAGATGCAGTGGCAGTGACGGTAGGTCCCGGTTCCTTCACGGGAATAAGGATCGGCCTTTCCGCGGTCAAGGGTCTGTGCCTTGCCATGGGTAAACCTTGTATACCGGTATCTTCCACCAAGGCGCTGGCGCTGTCAGTAGAGAATATTACGGCAGAAGAGAAGGATTCGGTATTTATCCCCTGTTTTGATGCAAGAAATAATAGAGTATTCGCTTCCGTTAGAGGCGGCGACGGCTACAGTGAGCTTATAGAGGAAGGCGCTTATGACGCAGATGACCTGGCGGAGAAAGCAAAGCCATATCTTGAGGGTAAGACGGTATTTCTTCTGGGTAACGGTGCTGATACGATGCAAAAGGCCCTCGAAGGTACGGGAGCCGATATACAAAATGCCAAGGGCTGCGTGATCCTTCCCAAGGGCGTTTATAAGGCGTCCGAAGGCATTGAGCCTGTAAGTGCGGCGGGAGTCGGAGCCGTATATTGCGCAGTATCTTCCGCAGAGAGACTTAAGAAGAAATGATCCGCACAGCCCGCGAGGAAGACGTAGATAATATAGTCGAGCTGGAAGCGGAGTGCATGCCTCACCCGTGGGTTACAGACGACATAAGATCCCTCGTAACAGACGATAAGAAATATGCGATAGTAGCCGAAGAAGACGGCCTTATAGCAGGCTATGTCGGAGCATCCTTCGTGCTCGACGAAGCAGAGATAGGAAATATATGCGTATCTTCCTCTTACAGGCGCCGCGGATTTGCATCAGCGCTCTTAACGGAGCTTGAGAAGGAGCTTAAGAGCAGCGGCGTGACTGTCATATTCCTTGAAGTCGAGAGTACTAATACCGGTGCGATCGCACTTTATGAGAGGGAAGGCTTTGTCATGTATAACGAGCGAAAGGATTATTACGGGCAGGGTAAGGACGCTCTTTTGTATCGAAAGGAGATCTCATGAGCAGGATAACGGAACTTGCAAAGGAACTACATGCATTATCTTCAGGAGGCATACTTTATACAAAGGATCATTTCGACAAGGAAAGATTCGAGCGTATAAGAGACATCGCGGCGGAGCTCCTCTCCATCAATACGGAAGACCTTCCCGTAGAAAGAGCATTAGAGCTCTTCTCCAAGAACGACGGCTACCAGACTCCCAAGTGCGACACGAGAGCAGTGATCTTCAATGAGAAGGATGAAGTCCTCCTTATAAAGGACTACGACGGCAAATGGGCACTTCCCGGAGGATGGTGCGACAGAGATCAGACCATCTTTACCAATACGATAAAGGAAGCAAAGGAAGAGGCGGGACTTGATGTTGTTCCCACTCTTCTTGTAGCTGCCCACAGTCACTATAAGCACAATAATCCCAAGTCCTTCTTCAGCGTTATAAGGTTCTTTGTCCTCTGTGACGTAAAAGGAGGGGAATTTACCGAGAATGACGAGACTTCCGAGAGCCGCTACTTCAGCGTGGACGATCTCCCTGCTGATATCAATTCTCATAAGACCAGTCCCGATCAGATAAGGCTCTGCCTCAAGGCCAGACACAGTGAACATTGGGTAACAGAATTTGACTGATATTCCCGCTCGGCAAAATAGACATAAACGCTAATACCCCTATGCGGCTTTTTGGGGTAAAAAGTCGAAAATCCATTAAAGGAATATTAAGCTCATTGACTTATCAGTTGAGTAAAAATATACTTGCAAAGAATATGATAGATTTGGTCGCAGTCTATGCGGCACGGAGGAGTAAATGGTAGAAAAGAAAGTAGTCTTTCAGTGCGACACCGACCTTCAGATGAAGGCTGTTGCTGTACTTGTTCAGAAGGCTTCTGAGTTCAGGAGCACTGTTTATCTCGTAAGAGACGGCCGCAGAGCAAATGCCAAGAGCCTCCTCGGTGTCATGTCTCTCGGAATCGAGAACGGCGTAGAGATCGAGATCAGCGCTGACGGCCCTGATTGTGAGGAAGCTGCTGAGACTCTCGCAACATATCTCGTAAATCCCAAAATCTGATAAATCTGATACAATATCTGCATGAACGGGAATACGTTTGATGCAAGATTAGATACGGTACCTATGGATCCCGGAGTATACCTGATGAAGGACGCTTCGGGTTCTGTTATTTATGTGGGAAAAGCCAAGAAGCTTCGAAATCGCCTTAGAAGCTATTTCGGAGGCGGCACGATAACGCACCCCAAGGTGGCTGCCATGGTGTCCCATGTGGCTGACTTCGAGTATGTGGTTGTAGGATCAGAGTCCGAGGCTTTACTTCTTGAAGCTAACCTTATCAAGAGGTATTCACCTAAGTACAATATCCTTCTTCGCGACGATAAGGGTTACCCTTATTGCTGCATCACGCTTAATGAAGAGTACCCCAGGGTATTTAAAGCATTTCGAACAGACGAGAAGGCCATAAAGGCAGGAGCCGTATACTACGGTCCTTACATGAGCGCCGACCTTTACCATACTTTGCAGACTATATACGAGATCTTTCCGCTTAAGAGGTGCCGCAAGGTGCTCCCGAGAGACATCGGCAAGGAGAGACCGTGCCTTAATGCGCATATCGGAAAGTGCATGGCGCCCTGCAGCGGAAGCGTGAGCGCAGCCGAATACAGAAAGATGATCGGGCAGATAGTGCTCTTTTTCGAAGGTAAGTACGACGGCATAGAAAATGACCTTAGGGAGCAGATGCTTAAGGCTTCGGAGGAGCTCGACTTTGAGAGGGCGGCGGTGCTTCGTGACAGGCTGGAGGCTCTTTCTAACATAAAGAAAGACCAGCGCGTATTCATGGAGATAAAGCGAGACGTGGATGCGGTAGGTATCTACAGCGACGCGGGCGAGACATCTATCCGCAAGCTGGAGCTTCGAGACGGCAGGATAGTCGGATCTTCCACATACTTTGTCAGCGGTGACTCCGCTTCCGTAGCGGAGATCATATCCGGCTTTGTTATGCAGCACTACGGGAATGTTTCTAAGATACCGCCTACGATACTTGTCCCTTCCTATGAGGAGGAAGCGGCAGACGATATCGCCATGGTGGAAGACCACCTCTCGGAGATGGCGGGACACAAGGTAAAGATACATGTGCCCGAGCGCGGAGAGCTTCGTGAGCTTCAAAAGCTCGCCGAGAACAATGCCCGCGAGATGATGGTGCGCCGTATCCTCCGAGGCGGCGGGGCCAACGCGGATCCTACGCTGGCACTTCGCTACTTAGAGAAGCTCTCCGGTGCGCCCGAAGGCTATATAAGCCGCGTGGAATCCTATGATATATCGAACCTCGGTAACGACGACATCTGCGCCGGCATGGTGGTCTTCAGGGACGGCAAGCCCGACAAGACGGCATACCGTCTCTTCAAGATGAAGACAGTAACCGAGCAGGATGACTTTGCCTCCATGAGAGAGGTCTTATCCAGAAGGCTCAAGCACAATAAGGAAGACGGCTTTGAGTATCCTTCCCTGATCCTCGTGGACGGCGGCAAAGGCCAGCTGGGAGCCGTGGAGCAGATGGTAAACGAGTTTGCTCCCGATAAGGGGATCCTTCTGGCGGGCATGGTAAAGAATAATAAGCACAGGACCTCCGGGCTCCTCTTTACAGACGGCACCTTTATTAAGCTTGAAGGAAAGGAATCCTCGGACCAGGAGATAGTGCTCTTAAGGTTCCTGACGGCAGTGCAGAACGAGGTCCACCGCTTCGCGATCACATACCAGCGTAAGCTTGCAAAGAAACGTAATATCAGATATCGTCTTGAGAATATAGACGGTATTGGTCCCGCCAAGCGAAAGGCACTTCTTGCGGCTTACGGCAGCATAAAGGAAGTGGAGGAAGCTTCTGTCGAGTCTCTGAAGGACGTCAAGGGAATATCCTCTTCTGATGCGCTGGCGATATATACTTACTTTCACCCTTCGGAGGATAACTGATGGCGATATTTGCGATAGCCGATCTACATCTTGCACTGTCTAATCCCGAGAAGTCCATGGAGGTCTTCGGGAAGAGCTGGGACGGTTATATTACAAGGCTCGAGGAGAGCTTTGCGGAACTGGTATCAGAGGGCGATACGGTCCTTATGCCGGGAGATATCTCCTGGGCTACCTATATGAGCAAGGCCGAAGAGGACTTTAAGTTCATAGATTCTCTTCCGGGAAAGAAGATAATAGGAAGGGGCAATCACGACTACTGGTGGACGACGGTAAAGAAGATGGAAGAGACCTTGAAGGATATGGGCGTTACTACCATCTCCTTAAGTAACCACACTTCCTTTATCGTGGAAGACAGCATAATAACGGGAACGAGAGCCTGGAAGCTCCCCACGGATGACAGCTTCTCAGATGAGGATCGCAAGATCTACGAGAGGGAGAAGATAAGGATAGGACTCTGCGCCAAGGCTCTTGAGACGGCTGATCCCGAACATACGAAGAGAAGGATCCTGATGCTCCACTATCCGCCCCTGACATCGAGAGTCCCCAATACGGAGCTGTCCGAGATGATAGAGGGCTCGGGCATCGATCTTTGTATCTACGGCCATCTTCACGGCAAGGCACATAAGAAGGTCTTCGAAGGAATAAAGGACGGTACGGAGTATAAGTGCGTGTCGGCAGACTTTCTGAACTTCATTCCGGTCAAGCTCTGAAGCCTTACTCCCACAGGCGTTTCAAGGCATTTTTGTTGACATTTTGATGCCTTTAACATATAATATTTGAGTCGAGTCTGCTCGCACGGAAGATATTTCCGGCAGTGGACTTTTTCTATCCTATTTTTTGCGGGGTTTATATGGCTTACAGCATGACCGGCTTCGGCCGCGGAGAGACTCTCTGCGATACAAGAAGATATACTTGCGAGATCAAGTCCGTTAACAGCCGTTTTTGTGACATCAACATAAGGATGCCAAGGCTCTTTAACTTTGCGGACGCCAAGATAAGAAAGCTCATTACGGATGAGCTTACAAGAGGTAAGGTCGACGTATTCATCAATTTCGATGATTCACAGAATGAAGCTAGTGAAGTAGTACTTAACGAAGGTCTCGTTAAGGCATATGCTTCCGCCGTAGGCAATATCGCTTCTATTACGGGTGCTGACGGCGAGCTGTCTGCAGTAAGGCTGTCGACTTTCCCCGATGTCCTTACTGTAAGGCAGAAGGAAATGGATGAGGATCAGCTTTATTCCGAATTGTCTTCCTGCCTTAAGGCTGCAATAGACGGCATGAAGGACATGAGGTCTACGGAAGGTTCTAACCTCGTTAAGGATATCCTTGATAAGGTCGCTTCCTTAGAGAAGATAAGAGATGAGATCGCGACAAGAGCTCCCGAGGTCGTTATCGATTACAGGGCAAGGCTTTCTTCCCGCATCGACGAGATCTTAGAGGAAGATAAGAGGTCTTTCTACGACGAGAGCAGACTTGCTGCGGAAGTAGCGGTATTTGCCGACAAGTGTGCTATCGACGAAGAGCTTAAGAGGCTGGTGTCGCATTTCGCGCAGGCTAAGAAGATACTTGCGGGTGACACCGTAGGTAAGAAGATGGATTTCCTTATCCAGGAGATCAACAGAGAAGTCAATACAATAGGTTCCAAGGCGAACGATATCGAGATCACTAACAGGGTGCTGCTCATGAAGAATCTTATCGAAGAGATGAGAGAGCAGATCCAGAATCTCGTATAAGGAGCCTTGAGGAATGAAGTTCATTGATATCGGTTTTGGCAATATAGCTTCTTCGGAGAGGATCTTATGTGTATCCGCTTCCGATTCTGCTCCCATAAGGCGCATGATACAGGATGCAAGGGACAGATCGATGCTCGTTGATTGCTGTGCGGGCAAGAAGTGCAAGAGCGTTATCGTAATGGACAGTGATCATGTAATAACGTCGGCTCTTGAAGTCGGTGAACTTAAGGAGGCACTCGCAAAGTGATGAAGCACGGTCTTATCGTATCTTTGTCGGGTCCGTCCGGAGTAGGTAAGGGAACGATCCTTTCCAAGGTCAGGGAAGATCATCCCGACAGTAAGAGCTCTGTATCGGTAACGACAAGATCTCCCCGTGAGGGTGAAGAAGAGGGTGTAGCTTACTTCTTCAGGACCAAGGAACAGTTCAGGCAGATGCTGTCTGACGGAGAGATAATAGAATATGACGAATATGTAGGCAATTTCTACGGAACGCCTGCAGGACCTCTTAAGGAGATGAGCTCTTCGGGCTCGGACGTACTTCTTGATCTTACGATCGCAGGATCCCTGGCCCTGAAGGAGAAGTTCGAAGAGGCAGTTACCATCTTTATACTTCCGCCTTCTTACGAAGAGCTTGAGTCAAGACTCAAGGGCAGAGGTACCGAGACGGAGGACGTGATTGCAAGAAGACTTGCCGAAGCTAAGAGCGAGATCTTAAGAGCAAATGAATTCGACTACGTTGTGGTAAATGACGATGTCGATAAGGCGGCTGCCAAGATCGAAGCGATAATAGAAGCAGAGAGATGCCGCTACGAGCGTAATAAAGGTATCGAGAAGAATTCTTCTTGGACATAGATTAACTAAGCTAAGCAATATTATTAAAGAAAGAGGGCAATAAAGATGTTAGTAGATCCACCTATGGAACAACTGTTAGACAAGGCAACATGTGCTTATGAGCTCGCAGTTCTCGTAAGTAAGAGAGCAAGCCAGCTCGTTGACGGCGCTCAGCCCATGATCCCCGACAGTGCTGCAAATGCAGTATCTCTCGCTTGCCGCGAGATCGCTCAGGGTAAGGTTGTATGCGTTGAGGGTGTTCTTAAGAAGAATGAGTACAAGGTTCCTTTGACTAAGGAAGCAAGAGAGGCAGCTGCAGCAGAGAGAAGGGCTAAGGAAGCTCAGGAATCCTACAGAAGAGCAGCAGCTGAGGCAGACGTTGTTACGACAGAGGGAGAGGCTCCCGCTGAAGAAGCTCCCGCTGCAGATGACGGATTCGTAGTTGTTGAAGTCGAAGCGAATACAGCAGAGTAATAAGGAGCAGGGAACAATGGCTTTTAAGAAATCAATGGAAAAGATAGTATCCCTTGCAAAGACCAGAGGATTTGTATATCCCGGTTCCGATATCTACGGTGGTCTTGCAAATTCTTGGGATTACGGTCCTTTGGGCGTACAGCTCAAGAATAATGTAAAGAGCGCTTGGTGGAAGAAGTTCGTACAGGAGAACCCTTATAACGTAGGTGTTGACTGCGCGATCCTCATGAATCCTCAGGTATGGGTAGCTTCAGGTCACGTAGGAGGATTCTCCGATCCTCTTATCGACTGTAAGCAGTGTAAGGCAAGAGCAAGAGCAGATAAGCTCGTAGAGGACTTCAATGCAGAGAACGGTATCACAGATGTTGTTGTTGAGGGCATGAACGACGAGCAGCTCGTTGCTTATATCAAGGAGAAGAATATCCCCTGTCCTACATGCGGCGGCCACAACTTCACTGACGTTCGTAAGTTCAACCTTATGTTCAAGACATTCATGGGTGTTACTGAGGATGCTAAGAACGAAGTATATCTTCGTCCCGAGACAGCACAGGGTATCTTCGTTAACTTCGCTAATGTTCAGAGATCTTCCAGGAAGAAGATCCCCTTCGGAATCTGCCAGATCGGTAAGTCTTTCCGTAATGAGATCACTCCCGGTAACTTCATCTTCAGAACACGTGAGTTCGAGCAGATGGAGCTTGAGTTCTTCTGTGAGCCCGGCACTGACCTTGAGTGGTTCAAGTACTGGAAGGATTACTGCTACAACTGGCTTACAGGCTTAGGACTTAAGGAAGAAGAGCTTCGTACAAGAGATCACTCTCCCGAAGAGCTCGCTTTCTATTCCAATGCAACAACAGACTTCGAGTTCTTCTTCCCCTTCGGTGACGGACAGTGGGGTGAGCTCTGGGGTGTTGCAGATCGTACTGACTACGATCTTAAGCAGCATATGGAGCACTCTAAGCAGGATCTTTCTTACTTCGATCCCGCCAAGAACGAGAAGTATGTTCCTTATGTTATCGAGCCTTCCCTTGGTGCAGACCGTGTAACACTCGCATTCCTCTGCGCAGCTTATGACGAGGAAGAGCTTGAGGGCGGTGACGTAAGAACAGTAATGAGGTTCCATCCTTATCTTGCACCTATCAAGATCGGTATCCTTCCTCTGTCTGCTAAGCTTTCCGAGAAGGCAGGCGCAGTATACGAGAAGCTTTCCAAGAAGTATATGTGCGAGTTCGATGACAGACAGTCCATCGGTAAGAGATACAGAAGACAGGATGAGATCGGTACTCCTTACTGCGTAGTCTATGACTTCGATTCCGAGAATGATAACTGCGTTACGATAAGAGAGCGTGACACAATGGCAAACATTGAATACGAGCCCGGTAACGTAAGATTCCCTATCGACAAGCTCGATGAGTTCTTCGAGGGTAAGTTCGATTTCTGATCGATAAGTTAACTCGTAATTATGCGGCGTCCTTTGTATGAAGGGCGCCGTTTTATTTGCAGTAAAAGTATCTGTCGTTGTTGTCTTAGTTGCGATCTGATCATATAAAAATATCGTATTTTGAATATTACCAGATAACCAGATGGATTATAAAATCCATCCATGATATACATGCGGAGAGGATATTATATGAGTAAGACAACGAATAGAAAGAAGATCGAAGCAATAGCATATACGGCTGTTTTTACGGCTCTGGTATTTGTATTTACAATGCTCGTTAATGTTAAGCTGCCCTTTGGTAACGGAGGGCTTATCCATCTTGGAAACGTCCCGCTCTTTATCTGTGCGATGATCCTGGGTAAGAAAGCCGGTGCCGTATCAGGTGCGGTCGGAATGGGGCTTTTTGATCTGATATCAGGATGGGTGTTATGGGCACCTTTTACATTTGTTATCGTCGGTCTTATGGGATATGCGGTAGGTAAGATCACAGAGAATAAGAAAACTGTTCCCCATTATACTTTGGCTTTCCTGGTTGCACTTGTGATCAAGATCGTCGGTTACTACATCGCAGAGTGGATCATCTACGGCAATATTGTTGCTCCATTGCAGTCAGTTCCCGGCAATATCATCCAGATCGTCTTTGCTTCCGTATTGGTACTTATAGCGATAAAGCCTTTGGAGATCGCTGCTAAGAGAGTAGGTATCAAGTATGTATAAGATAATGACACCGGGGCCTACTGAGGTCTATCAGAATGTGCTTCAGGCAAGAAGCATTCCCTGCACAAATCCCGATCTGGATCTGACTTTCGTAGAGGACTATAAGAAGCTCTGTGTAAGGATAAGTAAGCTTCTTAAGACAGAGGCGGAGACTCTTATCTTAGGAGGAGAAGGGATCTTAGGTCTTGAGGCAGCATGCGCTTCTCTGACTGAAGAAGGAGACCGCGTTCTTGTTATCGACAACGGAGTCTTCGGCAGAGGATTTCAGGATTTTGTAAAGATGTACGGCGGCGAGCCCGTGCTCTTTACGGGAGATTACCGCGAGACGATAGATCTTGATGCGCTTGTGGCATTTCTTTCAAAGGACAGCAACTTCAAGTATGCGACATTAGTTCACGGCGATACGCCAAGCGGAATGCTTAACGATGCTTTTGCCATCACGAAGCTTCTTAAGAGCTACGGAATACTTACGGTAGTAGATGCAGTGTCGACCATGTTCGGAGAAGATCTTGATGCGACTTATATCGACATTCTCTGCGGCGGTTCCCAGAAGGTCATCTCGGCTCCTCCGGGACTTACGATATGTGTGATCTCGGAAGATGCGAAGAAAACTATAGATCATCGCAGCACGCCGATACGATCCTTCTATGCGAACCTTAAGGTCTTCTTTAATTACTACGAAGAGAAGTGGTTTCCCTACACGATGCCCATAAGCGACATAAAGGGACTTGATGCTGCTATAGAGAATATAGAAAGCGACCCCGATATCTTCGAAAGACACGCGAAGATAGCTTCCGCTACTCGAAATGCCGTCACTGCGGCAGGGCTGAAGCTTTATGCAAGAAGCGGCTTTTCGAATACAGTGACTGCCTTTGAAGTGCCGGAAGGGATAAGTAGCGAAGATATCCTTCTTACCATGAGGCAGGACCACAATATCCTTATAGCAGGCTCCTTTGATGTATTTGCAGGGAAACTTATCAGGATCGGTCATATGGGTAATAACTCACGGGCGGAGAAAGTGAAGGAGACGCTAAAGGCTTTGGATATCACTCTGTCCAAACTGGGCTTTAAAGTTGAGGTGAGTATGGCAGAGGTGTTCGCGAATAGCATCTGATCGGTAAGTAAATGCAAAATTTGAATAAAAATAGTTTGTAAATTAAGAATTTGGTAATGGTAATCCCTCTAATATTTATTTATAATAAAAAAACTTGATGAAATGAAAATCATATCGAAAGGGGATTAACCGATGACAAAATACGTTTATATGTTTACCGAGGGCAACGGTAGCATGCGTGAGCTTCTCGGCGGTAAGGGCGCAAACCTTGCCGAGATGACTAAGATTGGACTTCCGGTTCCGCAGGGCTTCACTATCACGACAGAGGCTTGTACTAAGTATTACGAGGATGGTCGTAAGATCAACGACGAGATCATGGCACAGGCCATGGCAGGCGTTGACGAGATGGAGAAGATAAACGGCAAGAAGTTCGGAGATCTTAAGAATCCGCTCCTTGTATCCGTTCGTTCCGGTGCAAGAGCTTCAATGCCCGGCATGATGGATACTATCCTTAACCTCGGTCTTAACGATGAAGTAGTAGCAGCGATGATCGCAGGTAATCCCGATCCCGCTTTCGAGCGTTTTGTATATGACTCTTACAGACGTTTTATCCAGATGTTCTCTGACGTAGTTATGGAAGTCGGTAAGAAGTATTTCGAGCAGCTTATCGACAAGATGAAGGAAGAGAAGGGCGTAAAGTTCGACGTAGAGCTTACTGCCGCTGACCTTAAGACTCTTGCAGAGCAGTTCAAGACAGAGTATAAGAATCAGATCGGTGAGGACTTCCCCTCAGATCCCGTCGTTCAGCTCAAGCTCGCTATCGAGGCCGTATTTAAGTCATGGGATAACCCCCGTGCAAACGTATACAGAAGAGACAACGATATCCCTTATTCCTGGGGTACTGCAGTTAACGTAATGCCCATGGTATTCGGTAACCTCAATAACGAGTCCGGTACGGGCGTTGCATTCACACGTGATCCCGGTACAGGTGAGAACAAGCTCATGGGCGAGTTCCTTATCAATGCTCAGGGCGAGGACGTTGTTGCAGGTGTTCGTACACCTATGCCTATCGCTCAGATGGAAAAGGAATTCCCTGAAGCATATGCAGAGTTCATCAAGGTATGTGACATCCTTGAGAATCACTACCACGACATGCAGGATATGGAGTTCACGGTAGAGAACAAGAAGCTTTATATGCTTCAGTGCCGTAACGGTAAGAGAACAGCTCCCGCTGCTCTTCAGATCGCAGTTGATCTTGTTAAGGAAGGCCACAAGACAGAGGCTGAGGCTGTCGCAATGATCGACCCCAGAAACCTCGACACGCTCCTTCACCCTCAGTTCGACATTGCTGCTCTTAAGGCTGCTAAGGCTGCAGGTAAGGGCCTCGGTGCTTCTCCCGGAGCTGCCTGCGGTAAGATCGTATTTACTGCTGACGACGCAGTAGAGTGGGCTGAAAGAGGCGAGAAGGTCATCCTCGTAAGACTTGAGACATCTCCCGAAGATATCACGGGTATGAAGGCTGCTCAGGGTATCCTCACCGTAAGAGGCGGTATGACATCTCACGCTGCAGTAGTAGCAAGAGGTATGGGTACCTGCTGCGTATCAGGCTGCGGTGACATCAACATGGATGAAGAGAATAAGAAGTTTACTCTTGCAGGCAAGACATATACCGAGGGCGACTATATCTCCATCGACGGTTCTACAGGTAATATCTACGACGGGATCATCCCTACTGTAGATGCTAAGATCGACGGTAACTTCGGAACAGTTATGGCCTGGGCCGATAAGTTCAGAAGACTTAAGGTAAGAACAAATGCAGATACACCTGCAGATGCAAAGAGAGCTCGTGAGCTCGGAGCAGAGGGTATCGGTCTTTGCCGTACGGAGCACATGTTCTTCGAAGAAGACAGGATCGCGGCTTTCCGTGAGATGATCTGCTCAGATACAGTCGAGGAGAGAGAAGCGGCTCTTGATAAGATCCTTCCTTATCAGCAGGGCGACTTCAAGGCTCTCTACGAGGCTCTTGAGGGATATCCCGTTACAATAAGATTCTTAGACCCCCCGCTTCATGAATTCGTTCCTACGGAAGAGGCTGACATCAAGAAGCTTGCTGATTCCCAGGGTAAGTCCGTAGAGGATATCAAGGCTATCATCTCATCACTTCACGAGTTCAACCCCATGATGGGCCACAGAGGATGCCGTCTTACGGTTACATATCCGGAGATCGCCAAGATGCAGACAAAGGCTGTAATCAGGGCCGCCATCGAGGTCAAGAAGGCTCATCCTGACTGGGCTATCAAGCCTGAGATCATGATCCCTCTCGTATGTGAGGTAAATGAATTGAAGTTCGTTAAGAACGTTGTTGTAGAGACAGCAGACGCTGAGATCGCAGCAGCAGGTATCGATCTTGAGTACTCCGTAGGTACCATGATCGAGATCCCCAGAGCAGCTCTTACAGCTGATGAGATCGCTAAGGAAGCCGAGTTCTTCTGCTTCGGTACAAACGACCTTACACAGATGACATACGGCTTCTCCCGTGACGATGCTGGTAAGTTCCTTCCCTCTTACTACGACACGAAGATCTTCGAGTCTGATCCTTTCGTTAAGCTCGATCAGACAGGTGTAGGTAAGCTCATGGAGACAGCTATCAGGCTCGGTAAGCCCGTGAACCCTGACCTTCACGTCGGTATCTGCGGTGAGCACGGCGGAGATCCTTCTTCCGTTGAGTTCTGCCACAAGATCGGACTTGATTACGTATCCTGCTCGCCATTCCGTGTACCTATAGCACGTCTCGCCGCTGCGCAGGCAGCTATCGCTGACAAGTAAAGCTTATCAGGTTCTAATATGACTTAACGGATCGCCTCTCGGAAACGGGAGGCGATCTTTTATGCTTGGATATTTCAGCATGCGATGCTTTAAAGTAGTGACGAACAGTATACAATGCGGTGCGATAAACCACGTGACACGATGTATACGACTTATGGAGATGTAACGAATTATGAAGAATGAGACGAGAAAAAGTATCTTATTGTTTCCGGTGTTATTTCTTGTTCCGATGTGGGTACTAAGATGTTTTTACTATGTCATGAGAGAGATCTCTTCTTCGGCTTTCTTTTGCAGCATTAGTTTCCTGTCTGCAATGGTATAATTTACAAAGTATTCGGAGGTGCAATGTGGTATTTGAAATAGATGGTCTTGTAAAGAGCTACGGATCCAAGAAAGTGCTTAAAGGGATCGATCATACATTCGAAGAAGGGAAGATCTACGGACTTCTCGGACGTAACGGTTCAGGTAAGACGACATTCTTTAATTGCATCAACGGCGACGTCGATATCGATTCGGGATCATTTTATCTGAAAGACAAAGATGAAAAGATCTCATTAAAGCCCGAAGATATAGGATATCTTGTATCGACTCCGACTGTGCCTGAGTTCATGACCGGAAGAGAATTTCTGAAGTTCTTTATAGAAGTTCATGATGAGGTAACTCCCGATAAGACGATAGATGAATATTTTGACTACATGATGATACCTGAGGACGACAGGGACAGACTGCTCAAGGATTATTCTCACGGTACAAAGAATAAGATGCAGATGCTCCTTAATATGATCGCATCTCCGCGCCTCCTGCTTCTTGACGAACCGCTTACTTCTCTTGACGTAATAATCGCAGAAGAGATGAAAAATGTCATAAGAGCTCAAAAGAAGGGCAGGATTACGATCTTTTCAACGCACCTTCTTGATGTTGCAGTGGATCTTTGCGATCAGATAGTACTTCTTAATCACGGTAAACTTGAACCGATAGACAAGAACGACCTCGGTAATTCGGATCTTAAGGAACGTATAATCGCGGCACTTAAGGAGCAGACTGATGATCAGTGATTATATAAAGACCTTGTCTCATGTATTTAAGATGAGAGGCATAGTCGGTTATAACGGTCTTGTATACGCTCTTAAAAGACTTCCGCTTATAGGTAAGATCATCCCTGACAGCCTTTACGGGACAAAGGAGCTTAAGGCAGTATATCTTGTCTTCCGCATCTTAAAAGAGATCTTTATGATGTTCATCGGTAAGATCCTGGGACTGGGGTTCATATATTTGGCGGCATTGGTGCTTAGAGTCGCTTACAGAGAATATGAGTATGCTTCTTTGATGTCCGACGGCATGCTCTATGCAAATATCGCTTTATTGTTATTTCTCGCATATGCTTTAGCAGGAGTGCTTTTAAATACGAATATCTTTCGCTGCACCACAGAGAAGGAATATATGGTATTCATGCTGAGAATGGACGCCAAAAAGCTCAATGATACTCTTTTTGTCTACGATACGGCAAAGCTGGTCATAGGATATCTTCTGGCAGGTATCGTAGCGATAATATGCGGCGCTCCGTTCTTCGTCTGGCTGGGGATCCCGATCCTTGCAGTATTTATCAAGCTTTTCGGCGCGGGCGCTCTGGCGCTTTTTTACGAGATAAAGCATAAGCATAACAGATCGATGAAGAGAAATGTCGCCCTTTACAGCGCCAAGCTTAGTATCGCGATCGTATCTGCTCCGATCCTCTTTATAGTCCTGATGAACGGAGGGCTTATCTCGTACAATATACTTCTGATCGTTTCCGCGCTGCTGGTGATACTGGGAATATGGGGATATATTAAGCTTAAGTCTCTTGATCCTTTCCTTCATCGAAAGGCACTTCAGGACAATATCGTAAGGATCGAAGCTTATGAATATAAACATAAGAGCAAAGATAATTCGAGAAGATTTAAGAAGATAAAAGCAGTAGGAACTGTCAAAGACTCCAAGAAGGGCTTTGAATACTTAAATGCGCTCTTTGTAAGACGCCACAGGACCATGCTTTATATGAAGCCTGTGATCTTTGCGATAATAGCGGTAACAGTTACGGGACTTTATATCTATGCGAATATAAGAAGATATTATCTTATGTTCGGCGGCGATAATTGCCTTAACATGGTACTTAATAATCTTAAGAACCTGCTTCTGATGAAACGCTACGATGATCCTCTTTTGCCTTTCGATACGGAAGATACGCTGATGCAGTTCCTGAGGTGGTTGTCGGAACGTCATCTTTTGGCTTTGCTGATCCCTCTTTCCATGTCTGATAATACGTTTAAGATCACTCAGGCGATGTATATCAATTGCGATAACAGCCTTATGACGTTAAGCTTTTTTAAACAGCCGACGAAGATATTGGAGCTTTTTGACATAAGGCTCAGGCAGGCATTTAAGATCAATATGGTACCCGCACTTGCCTACGGCATCGCGGCTGATCTGATACTGTTTTATACGGGCGGCGCAGCTAATCCTCCGGAGTATATTGCTACGCTTTTTGTATCATTGCTGCTGTGTCTTTTTTATTCTATGACCGACCTTCTTCTATATTACCTGTTCCAGCCGTTTACGATGACCGTTAACGTCAAGGGCGGCGCATATATCATGTTCAATATCGCAAAGTGGATCTTTTATTCGACGGTATTCTGGATCCCCTGCCGTTCTTCGATCCTGGCAATGATCCTTATCGTGACAGATGTTCTTTATATCATCGCGGCAAGAAAGCTGGTATACAGATTCGCACCTCGCACGTGGAGGATAAAGAACTGAGACTTCAGGTGATCCTTGTCAGATCGTGATAGAAGGTCTGTATTTTAATACTTCCTCGAAGAAGGAAGCGGAGGATAGGGACACGATATTGCCCTCTATCTCACAGTCGACATCGTATGCCTTGAGAGAATCCGAGCAGATATAAACGATACCTGCAGATGCTATGAGTTCAGTCATCAGGGAAGATGCCAGAAGCTTGACTCCGGTACCGTTTATAAAGAGTACCAGGTTGCCGGAAGCAGCCTTGGACAGTAAAGTCTCGATAAAAGCTGACAGGAGATCTCTTCCGGTCTCGCTGTCCTCGGAATAGTAGTTCCTGGATATAAGTACCGTCAGCTCGCGGGGATGTTCGTCCAGTTCGATCTCGTTAAAGACTTCTATCTCAGTTCTGTTTTCCGGATCGTTTCTCATCGAACTCACTCCTGTCCTCGGATAAGAATCGCATGGAGCGCTGTATGGAATTTTTGGCTGTACCCCACGGCTTATCCGTATTTCTGTAGTCGAACTTCAACGTGAACCACTCTACGTCATCGATAAGGACCTTGAAAGCATCTTCGTTTGTCTTTGCAATAAGAGGAAGGAAGTCTGCGGCGTCATTCTGAGACATCTTGGCAGCGGCAGTCCTTAAGAGCAGTGCCAGGTGGGGAAGACAGTGGTAATGGGCCGACAGCTTCTCTTTAAAGGCAGGATCTTTTGCGAAAAGATGTACTATTACTTCCACATATCGATCGAGGGTATAGTCCACTTTCTCGCAGATGGGGCAGGACTTTGTCCTGGAATCTATCTTGTCGGCGATCGATATGAGCTTCGCCTTGTAGTCGGTGCTGCGTCCCTTTAGAAGGGTTGCTTTGCCGGGAGCCGCGTTGTTAAGAAGCGGCGTGATCTCGTCGTTATAGTCCTTCAGATGCGTATGGAGCATGAGTCCCAAGCCCAGACGGTTAGCTTCTTTAAGGTTGAGCTTGCCCATGTGCTCGGGGCAGAATCCCGTCTTATTCGTGACTACTCTGGTATCGGGCTCCATCAGCGAAGGACCCAGATAGTACTCGAGATAGTCGTTCTCGACTTTCTTCTTAAGAGCGCATAAGGGACATTCACAGTCCGATTCGTATGCCTCGTTTACCGGGATCGTATATATCTTTTCTACGCTCATATGACCTCCTTGGAGTGAAGGAGCCTTACGGCCCTTACATTTATCGCTACTATTGTGATGGAAGTGAATTCCTCGATGTTGCTGCCGATCTTCTGCTGTACCTCAAGAAGGACGTCCTGAGCGTCGTATCCGTACAGCAGGGCTATCTCCAGGCTCACCACAACACCTATGGTCCTGGTCTCGGTCTTAAAACCGTCGATGCACCCGACACCGGGTATCTTGGCGATGACGATCCTTATAAGATCCAAAAGTGCATCATCGGAGATGGAGTAGGATCCCAGGGACGAGAAGGTGGGACGTACCATCGTCCTGTCCGAATCAGTATCGGTAGGGATAGGGGTCTTGTCCAGCTCCAGTCTCTTTCTGATCCTGCTCAAAGGGTCGGAGAAATATCCGGAGAACTCATGCTTGATCTCCATGCTTGGGACGGGAATGGTATGCATACCTTCCGTCATTCTGGTATTTCTGGCACTTCGTCGCTCTTCTTCAGTAGAGACATCTTCGATCCTTATAAGCATCGAAGGCTGGTGAAGCCAGAGATTATTGCATATCTTGGAGAGCATGGAATCCGAGGTGCCCAGGATCATCAGTGCGTCCGGCTTGTTCTCGATCAAGGCTCGCCTCATTACGGAGGAGCGAAGCTCATCGGCAAAGAGTGCCTGACGTACCGATTCCATCTTTGTAGGCGCCTTCTTGGCAGATGTTCCCGCTACGATGCGGCTTCCGTTTATGAGAAGTCCGTCGTCTATAAGGTATCGGATGTCATTGGCTTTCGCTACTGCGATCGCTCTTGTGCTCTTACCGGTACCGGACTGTCCTACAAAAGCTATTACGGCTATATGTGATAGCGCTTCTCTGGCGAGCTTCTCATTGCCCGCGATGTCGTCGAGAGTATACTCCGGTACTGCTTTATGGGATTTATCCTCGTGGGAGAAAGGTGTCTTTCGGAGCGTAGAACGAAGCTCGGGGATAAGTCTTCGTCCCCGATTTACTGCAGGAGCCTGCCCTGTGGAAGAGGTTCCGTTAGTATTGTTCTTGCTTTCAATTTCTTCGGACATCAGTTATCCCAGTTGTGATATACCTCTTGGATATCTTCGTTCTCTTCCATCATGTCGAGCATCTTCTCGAGATTTGAAGTGATCTCATCGTCTGTTACTTCCGCGGATGTAGTAGCTACCGGACCGAGGCTGGAATCAAGGAAAGAATATCCTTTTGCCTCAAGTGCGTCCTTTACGGCATAGTAATCATCGGGTGCGATATCAACCTCGTAGTATTCGTCTTCGGATACGAAGTCGGCAGCACCGCAGTCGAGAGCGTCCATCATGACGGTATCCTCATCCTCGTAATCTTCCTTGGAGATGAGGATCACACCCTTCTCTTCGAAAAGAAAGGATACGCTTCCGGTAACGCCCATTGCTCCGCCGTACTTTGAGAATATATGACGTACGTCAGCAGCTGTCCTGTTACGGTTATTTGTAAGAGTACGTACCATGACAGCTACTCCGCCGGGACCGTAACCTTCGTATGTGATCTCTTCGTAATCGTCTCCCTCGCCTGCACCTGCGGCCTTCTTGATAGCTCTGTTGATGTTATCGTTAGGCATGTTGGCTGCCTTTGCCTTAGAGATGACGTCCTTAAGTCTTGAATTACCGTCAGGATCGGGGCCGCCTGCCTTTACAGCAACCGCGAGCTCCTTGGCGAGCTTCGTGAAAACAGCTCCCTTTGCAGCATCTGATGCTTCTTTCTTTCTCTTGATGTTGCTCCATTTCGAGTGACCTGACATAAATACCTCCGTGTCATTATATATTAAATAGGTTTTATATATCTAAATTTCCTTTTATTCTGTAAGCATACGGAATATATACGATACCGTGATGGCCGCGAACATTATAACAAAATAGACGATTCCTGCGAACTTGTCATTCTTCTTTCCCTTGACTGCGCTTCTTACGATACAGTAGACGACAGGGAAGAGGAACAGCCAGAAAGAGAAACTTCTGGGGCAAAGAAGGTGCTCAAAGGTAGAAGCACCCGCGAAAGTAAGATCCATGAAAAGATCGTTCTTGGTGTAAGTTGTCTTAAGGATCTTAGAAGCGATCCATGTAAGAAGAGGGAAAGCAACTACTGCCGCTATGAATCTTATAATTGCGATGACATAGTCGGATGATGCGGATAATGCTTGCGCTATAACACAGGCTGCAGCCGAGAGTACCAATGAGATACCCGCGAGCTGAATAAAGCCCTTTAAAGTGTCGTGCCATATCATCATCGCGGGGATGACAGTACACATTACGATCATGAAGAGTACGGCGTAGATAAGATAGAGGAAATAAAAAGGCTCGCGATTGATCACACAGACGATGGCGTCGAGAGTCGTAAGCGAAGTAAGGAAGAACACAACGCCCGTGAGACTTTCTATCTTAGCGTATCTGGAAGCGATGGGAGCGCCGCAATAACGGCACTTTCCTTTTAAGAAAAGCCAGCTGAAAAGGGGCACGAGATCCTTTGCCGCCAGGGTGTGACCGCAGGTCATACAGTTGGATCTTCCCCTAGATATCGTCCTGCCCGCGGGAAGTCGATATATGACAACATTTAAAAAACTGCCGAGGACTATTCCGAAGAGTAGCGAAAACACGGCGTAATAAACATGCAAAAAAGTATAGACATTCATACAAAACAACCCTCCGTGAAAGTAATAATAACACAAAATATCTTCTTATTTCTTATATAATATGTTATACAAAGAAAATAATAAAAAAACTTGTTTTTTGTCATGCCGTGTTGTACACTCATAAATACATATTTGGGGTATTTTTGGGGTAAACCATGCCCTTTTCAACAACACGTTGATCCCGATTATGTTCTTAAGTTTAACGTTAAATTTGGAGGCATTTGATGAAGAGATTAGGAGACATTCTCATTGAGAGCGGATTCCTGACTGCTGCAGAATTGGCCGAAGCGTTAAGTGTTCAGAAAGAAAGCGGAAGAAGGCTCGGTGAGGTTATCACTGAGATGGGCTTGATGTCTGAATTCGATATCTTACGCGCGGTATCCAGCCAGTACAGCTATCCGATCATCGATCTGTCCAGCATTGATGTCGATTCCAAGGCAACGGCTCTCCTTGACGAGAAGTTCTGTGAGGAGAACGTAGTCGTTCCTATCGGCTTTAATGACGATAAGCTCGTCGTAGCGATCGATGACCCGCTTAACATTTTGGTCCAGGATGATCTGCAGTTCCGTACGGGTTATGAGATAGACCTTATGCTCGCTACAAGAACGGGCATCATGAACACTATCCATGCAACATACGGACGAGAGAGTGCACAGCAGGCTGCTCAGGAACTTGACGCCGATCTTGCTTCCGACGAGCTCGACGGCATCAGTGACGAGATCAGTGAGGCCGTTAACAGTGCACCTGTTGTTAAGCTCGTTAATTCCATGATCGACATGGCTATCAGATCCGGATCTTCCGATATCCATATCGAGCCCATGGAAGACAGGATAAGGGTTCGTATCCGTATCGACGGTGTAATGCAGGAAGTTATGTCTTCTCCCATCAATGCCAAAGATGCAATCATAACAAGGATCAAGATCCTCGGCGGAATGAATATCGCCGAGAAGCGTATCCCTCAGGACGGTCGTATCCAGACTGAGATCAACGGTGATAAGGTCGACATGCGTGTATCCATTCTTCCTTGTATCACAGGTGAGAAGACCGTTATCCGTATCCTCGCAAAGAACGACGGTAACCTTAACAGAAAGTACTTGGGTATCAGTGATCACAATAATGAGCTGATCGATAAGATCATCAAGGTTCCCCAGGGTATCTGTCTTATCTCCGGTCCTACAGGTTCCGGTAAGACAACTACTCTTTATACGCTCCTTGCAGAGAAGAATACTCCCGAGACAAATATCATCACTGTAGAGGACCCTGTCGAGATCCGTATTCCCGGTCTTAACCAGGTACAGGTTAATGCCAAGGCCGGAATGACATTCGCCAGCGGTCTTCGTTCTATCCTCCGTCAGGACCCTGATATAATCCTTGTCGGTGAGATCCGTGACGGTGAGACGGCAGAGATCGCCATGAGAGCTGCAATCACGGGACACCTTGTTTTCAGTACCATCCATACAAATGATGCTGTATCGTCTATCAACAGACTTATAGATATGGGACTTGAGCCTTACATGGTTTCATCCGCTCTTGTCGGAGTCGTCGCTCAGAGACTTGTAAGACGTATCTGCACAGAGTGCAGAAAGCCTTACGATCCCGACGAGTACGAGATGGAGAAGCTCAAGCTCGAACCCGGACAGAAGCTCTATCGCGGTGAAGGTTGTCCGGAGTGTAACGGCAGCGGTTATAAGGGACGTATTGCCATCCATGAAGTAGTTGTCATAACAAAGGGCATGAAGGTCCTTCTTGAGAAGAGAGCAAGTGAAGAAGAGATGAAGCAGCTTGCTATCAAAGAAGGTACATATATGCTCGTAGATTCTGCGGCTGCATTGTGCCTTGAGGGTATCTCGACCGTAGATGAGATGAACAGAGTAGCTTATTCAGTAGACGGCTAAGGAGGTTTTATAACTGTGGAAGAATTTAGCTTAACGATGGAAGCCATTTTGGCTGAAGCAGTAAAGAGAGGAGCATCCGATACTCATATCACGGTCGGACTTCCTCCCATGATCAGAGTCAGCGGTGAGCTCATGCCCCTGAGCGGCCAGATACTGACAGCGGCTGATACAGAGTTCCTCTGTAAGTCCATGATCGATAAGTCAAGACAGCAGTACCTTGCTGAGCGTGGTGAGATCGACTTCTCATATGTCGTTGCTGATTACAGCAGATTCAGATGTAATATCTACAAGCAGCGTGGTGCATATGCTCTTGCAGCAAGAACTATCACAAATGAGATCCCTACATGTGAGAGACTCGGTCTTCCTTCACTCTTTAAGGAAGTTGCTCTCAAGCCCCGTGGACTTATCCTTGTTACAGGTCCTACGGGTTCCGGTAAGTCTACAACCCTTGCCGCAATGGTAGGTCATATCAACAGTGTCAAGAAGTGTCATATCCTTACTCTCGAGGAGCCTATCGAGTATCTTCACGAGCATGGAGAGGCAATGATCAACCAGAGAGAAGTTCACGAGGATACACTCTCATTCGCTAACGCTCTGAGAGCTGCGCTCCGTGAAGATCCCGACGTTATCCTCGTTGGAGAGATGCGTGACCTGGATACTATCAGTACAGCTATCACTGCAGCTGAGACAGGTCACTTGGTTATGTCAACACTTCATACATCGAGTGCATCCGATACAGTTAACCGTATCATCGACGTATTCCCGCCTCATCAGCAGGATCAGATCAGAGTTCAGCTCGGTTCCATCCTTGTAGCGGTTATATGTCAGACACTCGTCCCCAAAATCACAGGAGGTCGTTGCGCAGCTTTCGAGATCATGCTCGCTAACGATGCCGTTCGTAACAACATCCGTGAAGGTAAGACGTATCAGATCGACAGTACGATCGCTACCAGCCTTCAGCAGGGAATGTGTCCTCTTGATTTCTATCTTGCAGAACTTGTTAAGCGTAAGATCATCTCCAGAGATACTGCAATCAGCAGATGCAGATTCCCTGATGATCTTAAGAGATATATCAATAACGTGGGCGGTCCTGCCAACAGCCCGTTGTTCGGAGATCTCGACTTCGCTTAAGTATAAAGAAAGAAATAATATAGGAGGATTATGATATATGGCAAATTTCAGATATCAGGTTCTTGACAATGCGGGCAAGCAGTCGACCGGTGTCGTGGAAGCACAGAGTATCGCTGATGCGTCCAGACGTCTTAAGGCCGAAGGTAAGTATGTCCTTAAAGTCGAACTTGATAAGGGTCCTGGAATACTGAACGCAGAGATCGGTAGTAAGAGACTTAATACCAAGGAACTCGTTCTTATTTCAAGACAGTTATCCTCGCTTCTTTCTGCAGGTATAACTATCATCCGTTCACTTGATATGTTGTATCAGCAGGTGGAAACGAAGAGATCCAAGAAGTGCGTAGGTGAGATCTACGAGGCTATCCAGTCCGGTAAGACACTTTCCGAAGCATTCAAAGATCAGAGGGACGTGCTCCCTTCCATTATGATCAGTATGATCGCAGCCGGTGAGGAATCCGGTCGTCTCGATGAGATCATGTCTCGTCTTGCAGATCACTTCATGAAGGAGTCCAGACTGAAGAATAAGATCTCCGGTGCAATGGTTTATCCTAAGATCCTTTTCGTTCTCACGCTTGGTATCACTGTCGGATTGATGACGTTCCTTGTCCCCGGTATCGCAGATACTATCGAAGATCTCGGTGGTGAGTTACCTAAGCTTACAAAAGCCGTTATCGCTATAAGTGATTCCTTGGTTCATTTCTGGTATGTATACGGTATCGTTATAGGCTTGATCGTATACGGTTTCCAGACGTGGAAGAGGAGCGACAAGGGTTCTATGCAGTGGGCTAAGCTCATGCTCACGATACCTATCGTAGGTAAGGCTACAAGAATGACTGCCGCTGCAAGATTCTGCAGAACAGTATCCACACTTCTTAAGAGTGGTATTTCCGTTCTTACAGCTGTTGAGATCACTGCTGCTTCCCTTGATAATAAGGTTCTTGAAAAGAAGCTTAATGAGTCCAGGCTTGAGATCAGAAAAGGTACTTCTCTTTCTAAGTCAATCAAGGGAATACAGGAGTTCCCCCCTATGATCTACGCTATGACGGCTATCGGTGAAGAGTCCGGTACATTGGACAGCATCCTTGAGAAGGCAGCTGACTTCTTCGAAGATGAAGCTGATTCCGCTACAACAAAGATGACAACCGCACTTGAGCCTATCATGCTTATTTTGATGGCTATCTTGGTCGGTCTCACTGTCGGCGCTATCGCATTGCCTATCTTCACGATGGCCAAGGACATCATGTAATACGGAAGGAGAATACTAATGGGTATATTATCAGGAGGAAACTCTCAAACTTTGGTACTTGATACATCCAGTTCTGACCTTAAGCTGGCTGTAGGTACATATAATAAGAACGGTAACATCTATATCGATAAGGCCGGTATCGTGCCTCTCGATTCAGATGCGATCACAGATGGTGCAATCTCCGATTCATTCGGTGTCATCATGGCTATCAAGCACGCTTTTGCAAGACTTGATATCAGGAATAAGAACTGCATCATTACAACAGACGGTCCCTTTGTTCATGCAAGAGACCTTGAGCTCCCTAAGGTTAAGCCTGATCAGCTCGACGATATGGTTCGTTACGAGGTTATGGGTCAGGGCACCAATAAGGATATGAACATCGAGTATATCGTTTACGGACAGACAAAGGATGTTGAGACCAATGCTGATAAGCTCCAGATCAGAGCAACAGCTGTTCCTACAGAAACAATCAGCGATTACAGAGAGTTCATCAAGAGTATCGATCTTAATCCCCTTGCAATGGATGTTAATGCCAATGCTGTAAGAAAGCTCTTCAGTTCAGGCATCGCTAACGGAAACATCAGCATCAATCAGTCTACTTTGATGCTCATCGAGCTTTCCGGCGCAACAACAACAGTAACAATCCTCGATAAGGGCTTCCCTATCCTTACAAGAAGACTTCAGTTCGGTCACTCCAATATCAGACAGGTTGCTGAGTCTATCAAGAAGATGCAGGGTGGTGGAGATAATCAGTCCTCTCTTGCAAGAAGACTTAATATTACTAAGGCTGAAACAGAGAGTGCAGTACCTCTCGAGGATATCGATGTATGGCACGAGTCACTCAATGACATGCCGTCTCTTCAGAGTGCTGTCAATGCATACTTCAAGAATCTTGTTGATGCAGTATCAAGAACAGCGCAGTTCTCTATCTCTAAGTTCCATATCGACAGCATTGGTACATGTCTCCTTTACGGTTCTGGAGCTAGCTATAAGAAGATCGACAAAGAGCTTTCAAGACAGCTTGGAACGCAGGTTGAGGTGCTTAATACATTAAGTACTGTAATCGGACCCAGAGATTTCGCATTGCCTCAGTTTATTAATTGTTGCGGTGCATTGATTCGTAATGACTAAGGAGGATTGCTGAAGATGGCAAATTTTGGATCAGCAAAGGGTTATTCTAAAAAGGATCTTAACTTCTTTGCACAATTTACCGCAAAGGCTAGAAAGCAGGCGCGAGTTCTCGCAGTTGTTGTTTTGGCAGCCTTGATAGTAGTAGGATTTTTCGTTCTTTGGACAGCTTGGGCGCTTTTCAATAATCTCAGAGTCAAGGGTCAGGTTGACGACCTTACGATCGAGCTCCAGGATCCCAAGTACGCAAATCTTGATATCGAAGCAAAGAATCTCGAGCAGGAGATTATCGCCAGAAATCAGTATTTCTATACGATATCCGAGATGAGAAGGATCGTAGATGAGACACCTTCCGCTACAACGGATCTTGCAAATCTCATCGGTGAGAATATCCCCAATACAACTTATATATCCAAGTATGAGATTACCGGTACTGAGATGACTATCGAGGGATATACATTCAATTACTATGAAGCTTCTAATATAACTAATATGCTTCAGGCTTCTGATGTATTCTCGGATCTGAATTTGACAGTTGAGCATGTTAACAGAGCTGAGAACGATCCTGAGGACGGAAGCCTCCTCACTATCAACACATATTACTCATTTATTATCACAGGTGATCTTACAGTTGATTCTTATATCTCTGTTAGCAAGGTTATTGACAGCGAGCTTGGTGTTACCGCTGTAGGCGGTGTTACTACAACTCCTTATGCTACAGGCAGCACATACGAGATCCCTGACATTGGAACACTCGAAGTAAATGGTGTTTCATATCAGCTTTCAAACGTACTTGTTGACGGTGTAGCTGTTACACCGGATGAGTTAAGTGCTATCATAGCAAATAACTCTATCTCCGGAAGAGCCGCCGGTAATATGAGCATTGAGCTGCATTACACTGTTGTAGCTACTGACGAGGCAGCAGAAGGAGGAGAAGAATGAACAACTTAGGATCTCGTGAGAGAAATCTATTTATAATTTTCGGCATATTCTTATTATGCGTTATCCTTTACGTAGGACCCATAAGATTACTCAACAATTCTACAGCTGATCTCAAGGTAGAGAGAGAAGCTCTCCAGGCACAGAAAGATTACTATGATGCACTGGCTGAGCAGAATGAAGCTACAAGAGCTGAGATCGAGAATATCGAGGCCGATATTGCGGTCATCGAAGGTACATTCCTTCCTAATATCAACACCGAGTGTCTTGCGCAGTGGGTATTGAACGTATTCGAGGAGAATAATTGTAAGTGGCTGGTTAAGATTAATACTGAAGACGCTGCCGCTCCTGATATTGTTCTTCCTGACGGATCTCTTGCAGAGGATAATGTAATTATTAAGTCTGTGATGGTAGAGTATTCAACTTCAGATGGATGGAATGTAAGTTCTTACGGCGGAGATGACGGTATTAGAGAGAATACACTCTATGATGAGAACGGAATTCCTCAGGAAGCAGTCTTCGATTCTTACATGACAGATAGAACTTATGCCGGAATGAACTCAAGAGAAGGATATACAGAGTTCCTTGCTGCTCTTCAGCAGATCGAGCAACAAGATGAGGATTGCATCAAGGTATCAAGAATAGCTGTTGAGGAGGAGTCAGGTTACATTCTCATGTATGCTACTATTGATTTCTATAGTGCAACATTCGTCGATCGTGTATCTGAGCCCGATACTAATGCTCCTTATGTTACTTGGAGCGGAGCTACTGATATCGCAACTGATCACGGCTTCATCGGTATGCCTTTCTTTGTCGATGATCCCGGAAGTGAATGGTTTGGTGTCATTATGCCCTCCGATGAAGCTACTGATAGAACGAGACCTTTCGCAGCTTATTATTCCGTTCAGACATGGGCTAACCTTGTTAATAATTCTGATGTTGCTACTGCTCTTGGTCTTGATAGTATGGATGGTCTTATCGGACCTGCGGCAGGTGGAGAGGCAGAAAATCCGGATGATACTACTCCTGATGATGTTGATCCTGCACTTACTGATGAGAACTAATCGGAATAAACATATTGCAACTTAGCAAAACTAATAACAGCTGATCTCTCTATCGGGATCAGCTGTTATATTATTGGGTAGAATATCAATCTAATTAACTACATAGGATACTAGACATAAGAGTATATCCAGAGAAAACATATAATCTTGAATTAGAAAGAATTATTAACAAACACGCCTAAGAAATCAGGTCGAGGAAGCAGGAAAAACCTCCCAAGTCCTGAAATTATTGCACTACATTTAATTAAGAAAAAATATGGAGAAAATGTGAAAAAACTATTGCACAATTGAAAAAGGGTGATATACTAAAGATACAAACTCAATAACTTCCACAGGAGGAAATGTAAAATGAAGAAGATTCAGAAGTCTAAGAAGGGTTTCACACTTATTG
>JAILMW010000025.1 GCA_024692235.1 Saccharofermentans sp.
TGAAGTATTTGAAGAGAGAGGCATTATTAAAGGCACAGAGCAGACCAAGTTGGACAACGCTCTCCGCATGATCGCAGATGGCGAACTTACACTTGAGAAGATCGCATCCTACACCGATCTCCCACTTGAGAAAGTACAGGAGCTGGCAGCAGGTAAGTCTGCATAAGAAGTAAGTAGCAAGCTGATAAGAACAACAAGCGAGGTTTCAAACCTCGCTTGTTTGTTAGAATGAACCTCCATCCTGAAAATGGTATAATACCATCAGGAATAAGGAAGTGATTCTTATGAAGAGATCGACCCAAATCTTAGTCATCGTACATATCGCTACAGCATCGATAATATTTCTTATCGCTCTGATTCTCCTGTCCAGGTTCCTTCTGTCTACAACGCCTGAAGGAAATGTCCTGACGGATGAATTCCTGATTCAAGATTGTTCGAGAAGCTTCCTTAGAATTCATGCCCTCTGTTGTCTTGGCGCTGCAGCGGTCCTGATAACAGGTGCAGGATTATCAGTTTTATTGAATGGCTATAGGAGCTACGATCTTCCTACATGCGGCCTTCCGTAGCGTATATTGGCGATAGTCCTGACATTTGGTGCCGCGGCTCTTCTCGTGATATATCCGATACATGGCGCCACGAGTGTCTTTAAGTATTCTCCCGTCGTCACCGAGATACCAATCAAGGACAAGTACTATACCGTAGATTACGATGCCGATGACGATCCGCACTACACATATTACATCGTACAAGGTAGCGGCAGTACAAACGTAGCCAGCCAGAGAATGTACGATGCGGCAGAACCCGGATACTCAGTCTATACCGCTTCCTTCGACGGCGAGATCCTGGGAGTCTATAGCGGAAGGACTTACCGCCTGCCGTCATCCTCTTAACGTGTTATACTGATTCTTGGAACAAGATAAAGAGGTGACAACATGTCCAAGAAGAATCCTTATACATTTAAGCTCAATAAGACAACTATCCTGATCCTCGCTGGATTTGCCCTTGAGGTCATCGCAGGAATCGTAAAGCTCCCTAACACATATATACGTAACGGCCTCATAATCCTGGGCGTGGCACTTATCTTTATAAGCATTCTGGAAGTAAGAAAGAACAGCCCCTTCGTAGAAGCTAAGGAATCCGAGATCGCAGACGATATAGGCTTTGACTTTAACGGCCACTATAGGGACTATAAGAATGTCCTCTCTAATAAGGAAGGATCCATTAAGTACTCCACCTGGAAGGACGGCATTCTTAAGAAGTACAACCGCTACGGACAGACAGAACCCAAGAAGAAACAGATAACTGAGGACATCCGCTTTTACCTCAAAGAGAGCAGGCGCAAGGCTGAGGAGAAGAGTGACACCGTCAAGTCCATAATGGTGCCCGCAGAGTTCGGTATCGTGGCATCCGTATACGAGCTCGATATCGGTCCCATAACCGACGAGATGGCACTTATCGTGGTAATGGTAATGACCGCAGCCTTAGTCATCCTCTGCGGCGTAGAGATAGGCCAGTGCAACAAGATAAGAAAGTTCATTGACGACTTTGCTGAAGTATTAGATATCCCCCTGAGAAATGTGTAAGCCATGAGGACCATTAAAGGCGACATAACCAAAGTAACCGACGTACAGGCAATAGTAAATGCAGCTAACGAGAGCCTCTTGGGTGGCAGCGGAGTAGACGGAGCCATCCACTATGCAGCAGGCCCGTGCCTTCTTGCAGAGTGCAGGACCTTAGGCGGATGCCGCATGGGCGAAGCTAAGGTCACAGGAGCATACGATCTTCCTTGTGAATACATAATCCACACGGTAGGACCCAGGTGGCACGGAGGAAACGGAAGCGAAGAAGAAACCCTTCGAAACTGCTACATCAATTCCCTGGAAGTCGCAAGAAAGAGCAGGATCCGCACCATAGCATTCCCTTCTATCTCCACAGGAGCCTTCGGCTATCCGGCAAAAGAAGCTGCACTTGTAGCGGTAAAAGCTGTGCAAGACTACACCTCACAACATCCTGAGACCTTCGACGACATCGTATGGGTACTCTTCGATAACCAGACCAAGAGCTACTACGATAGAGCCATAGAAGGAAGATAAACAAGAATCAATATTGGAAACCGGATGCAACCTCTCCTTATCCGTTACGTCTTGTAAAGTGCAGACGATAAACGAATAAGGAGATTTTTATGAACAAGATCAAGACATTAACAGCAACAGCACTTGGGAATTCCCAAGACCTTTTTCTATTTGAATGAAACGTACTTGTTTTATAATAATGATGTGAGGTACTCCTATGTCTGATACGCTCGGTTACTATAATGACAACGCAGACCAGTTCTTCGCTTCAACTATAGAAGCTGATATAAGTGAGCTTAGAATCAGACTTACACGGTATCTTAAACAAGGTGATTACATTCTCGATCTCGGATGTGGTAGTGGAAGAGATACCAAGGTGTTCATTGATCAAGGGTTCAGAGTAGATGCTATAGATGGTAGTGAAGAGCTTTGCAAGAAAGCATCTGAGTATACAGGAATTCAGGTTAAGCATCAGTACTTCCAAGATATAAACGAAGAAGATAAGTACAACGGAGTTTGGGCTTGCGCATCTCTTCTGCACGTTGAGTACAACGATCTTCTGGATGTATTCTCCAAGGTTTATACAGCACTTAAGACTAATGGAATCTTCTATATGTCATTCAAGCTTGGTGATAGTGATGTGATCAGAGAAGACAGACACTTTACTGATATGAATGATGAACGCTTCGATGCGTTAAATGTTCAGACTATAGGATTTGAAGAAATCGACAGATGGCAGACCTTGGATGTAAGACCTGACAGGAATGTCGAATGGTTTAATGTGACACTGAAGAAGGTATAGTGAAGATATGGCCGGCTACGATCTTAAGGATGGAAAGTACGAAGAACGTCATGCATCAGATGACGAACTCTGGTCTGCCTTAAGTGTAGTCTTCACATCTAAGTCTGTTAACGATACCAGTTATAAGTTCGGATTCCTTAAAGCCATAATCGATAATCTCTATAACGTAGATGAGAGCCTTAAACTCAACTTCGATCAGTTATTCTCCAAATTCGGTGAGATATATTGGAACCTTGTTCTGAAGTATGGTCTCAGGCAGAAGAGTCCTACAAAGGATAACAGGGAGACTTCTCTTGAGAGGATACTTCATGCTACTGTTGAGAAGTATCAGATAACGGAGCCGATTCCTTATGAGAGTCTTACACCACCCATGATGATCGACATCTCTCACAGGATAAAAGTGAAGTGTAAAGAGAACGTAGTCGGTGCACTCTTTGCTGATACCAGAAAGCTCTTCTATTCGTTCAACAAGAAAGAGGAATGGTTACAGATCAATCCGGAGATGTATACGTTTATCTGTAAGCACAAGGTGTTGATAGAGAAGCTCAACTACTACGAGTGGGCCAAGTTCCTCGAGAAAGTAAACGAAGAAGACGTAACAACAAAGATTCTCAATAAGATTGATGAGAGTTCGAAGAGGAATAACCTCTCTGTCTATAGGAAGATACTCTATGATGAATTTGAGAGCAGAACATGCTTCTACTGTGGCAAGCAACTTAAACCTGATGATATCCACGTGGATCACTTTATTCCGTGGTCGTTCATCAAGGATGATAATCTCTGGAACCTTGTCCTATCCTGTCCTAAGTGTAATCTCAACAAGAAGGATAAACTCCCTAATATAGACTTTCTTACACGAATTGTAGACCGCAACAAAACACTGTTGATAGATGTTCACAAACCCGAGATGAAGAACTATCAGCCCAAGAAGCTGATAAGGATCTATGACTGGGCTAGAGTTAACGGGTATAGTGAGGGTTGGAGTCCTAGGCTAAGGGCATAAATTCTAAATGTCGATGTAAATATCCCCCTCGCGATCAGTTCGTCTTAAATGGTAGTGCTCATGGCTATAGTCTTTAATTGTTTGAGAAAATGGATGTCCATAACTGTTACTTCCTACTGATAGTACAGCTGAGTCCTTGCTTGTGATGTTGGGGTTGCTTGGATTACAACTAAGTGCTCCGTGATGAGGTATTACAATATTCAGAGGCCTGTACTTAGCGCATATTTGATTTGCTAGGGTAGGATTCCATTCTGTATGATCTCCCGTAAGAAGCGCATGTTCCAGATGACCTTCGCAATATAAGAGTATTCCAGACCTGTTCTTACTCGCATAATTCTTTCCAATGAAGAGCTTTGTGTTACCAATATACCCTATGTGGAGTATAGCGTTCTTCCCGCGGATTTTGGGAGGGAATATAGCTATAATATTTTTGCAGTTTTTAGCAATCCTATTAAGCACTTGCTGAGCAGTTAAGCCGAATGCTTTTGCAGGAAAGATTATACACTGTAAGCTCTTGAGAAAATCATCTGATACATGACATAGTTGAATATAATGATCAATATCCCAGTGGCTTATCACCAAAGAAGTATATTTATTTCTTAGCGGCGGCGTGATGTGATCAATCAGTTGGATTATCCTATTTGTAGTGTAATAGGAGGATGCTCCCATATCGTAGATAAGGGCGGTATGATCAGATACAATACAGTTGGAATTTCCTTGACCGACATCCCAAACTATTAGCTGTCTTCTTGACTCATAAGGATCGTCTTTGATACGTCCTAATTCTTCAGATAATATTAGTTGTTGATCTTCGTTTTGAATCTCGTCCCAGTAATTATGTATAAATGAGTCCTGCAAAAAATCAAAACCATACAGTTCTGCAGAATTCCAATATATAATATCGCATAGGGCCTCATTGTCGATTATCTCTTCAAGAGCCTTTCCGTTAACTATGTTCCAAACTACAGTGCAAGAACGTTCATTTCTTCTACTTGCGGTAGAATTATCGACTGTATTTACTACTTGAAAGAATAATCCCAATTCGATGGAGATTACGATACCTTCTCTTGCCCTTTTGGGAGAGCAATCATTAGCGAGGATCATGGTAGGCCTATAAGTTATTTCTTCGTTATTTGTATGGAATGATATATCCATAGCCTCTAAGAATGCCTGATATTCTTTTTCGTTAACAAAATCGAATAAGATTTCTTCTCTTCTGCTATTGTATTTTTCAATGTAGAGGTGGATGTGATCTGGTCTTGATACCTTCTGTGGCACGGATAACTCCTCCATTCGAACAGGCTAATTCAATTGAATGTCAAGAATTCTATGTTCATTGTTGTTTTAGAAACTGTAGTTTCATCTTTGTTTACAAAGAGTTCTTTCTAGTAACCCTTCTTCCGCACAAGATTATATAATATTCCGCGTGCAAGAGGAATATCGATCGGATGGGAGAATGTTATGGGATATAATCTTATTGAATAAGGTTCGGAGGTATATTCCATGGTCATATCAGAAGCAGGCAAAAGAGTTTCCAAGATAGATACATATCTTAACTGTGCGGAAGTGTTCGCTTACAGGAGCACATGTATCAAGAGAAAATACGGTGCAGTGATAGTTAAGGACGATGCAGTCATCTCCACGGGTTATAACGGATCTCCAAGGGACGAAGATAACTGTTGCGATGTGGGTACATGCCCAAGGATCAATAAGGGACTCCACCAGGGTCAGGGTTACGATATGTGCCGCGCGATACATGCCGAAGCGAATGCGCTCCTTAACTGCTCAAGAGAACAGACACTTGATGCGGATCTCTACCTTACAGGCCTTGATCCCGTAGACAACAAGATACACAGAGCAAAGCCGTGTCCTTTGTGCGCCAGGATGATAATACAGGCGGGAATAAAGAATGTCTACTTAAGAGTGGGTCCCGGAGAGAACGAATATATCAAGATGTCTCCCAAGGATCTAACTTGGTTTGTTGAAGGATAGTATTATATCTTTCCCGATGCTAGTCCGTGCCTGTCAGTACCGTTATAAGTAAATATATAGTCTTCTTTTGAATTAGTCATATTCAGTCTCTTTGCAGTGTGAAATTGCAATATATGTAGTATATTGCTATCTTTATCCTTTCGAAAACGCACTTTCGCTTAACAGTCGTTAACTGATTGTGACAACGACTTCACGGTTCTTAAAAGTCTATTCACAGAACCCCAATATATGGTTCTTAATTCCCGAAATTCCAATGATATAATCATTCCTGTTGTGACATGGAAGTCATTAAACAAGGGAGGATAAAGAAATGATCACAGACATTTTTGAGTACAGAAAGCACAAGGGAACACCTGACGATATCCGCTTCAGGAAGGCAACTGAGGAAGAGTCCGAGAGATGCCGCAAGGCAGAGACGCTTAAGGGTATGTCGATCCCCGGAGCTGTTGTCATGGTTATCATCAGCATTATTTTTGCTATATATATTTGCACAAGCTTCGGTGAACTTCCGTACATAATAGTATCGGCGGTATTTATTATAGTTGCTGTCGGAGGTCTTATCTTCAGGGTTTGCGATTACAAGAAAAGCGAGACATATGAGATCGCAGAAGGAAAGACTGTCATGGTTATGCATACCAATAAGCGTAAATATGCAGCAGTATGGTGCGAGGCAGATGAAGTATATCTTCCCAAGCTTCGTTTCCTTTCGATCACACATCTTTATACAGATACACCTCTGTACATCGTAAAGGGAAACAGAGGAGAAGGTAAGAAGCCTCATTACTTCGTAATAGCTGCTCCGCTTAATTAAGTATGAATAAAGAAGAAGGAAGGGAATAAGGGAAAAGAGATGCGAGAGATCGCATCTCTTTTTTGCTGTATATTTAATTGACCACAAGAAGATAAAGGGACTGCCAGAGCTCCGGAAGAGAATGAAAGGGATCCTTTTCGACAGAACATAGGCGTGACCCGATAAATGACCCGATAAATGACCCGATAAAATTGGAAGACAGGGAGAGTGCTATATTGAATTTGCTTAAGAGTGAACCGGGTCTTACTCGAGCTCAGATGGGTGAGAAGATCGGTTGTTCCGAAGCAACGATAAAGAGAACTCTTCAGAATATGATAAAGAAAAACCTGATAAGGCGAATCGGTCCAAATAAGAATGGTGAATGGATCATAATGTAGGTTCTGAGGTTAGAATGATGTCGGATTCATTGTCTTACTACAATGCAAATGCGGATTCTTTCTTTGTCTCCACTATCGAAGCAGATGTCAGAGACCTTTGATCCCGTTTCCTCGCTTATCTCTCATCCGATGCTCTTAATATATCTGATCTCGGCTTTGATCTGATGGATAAATGGGAGACAAGGGGAACAGCAGGGAGCGTTTTTGTGCTATATTGTCTAAGAATATGCGTCCTGTTTATGATTCCGCCAGACGACAGGGGTATAGCATTTGGAACGCCGTTTGATCGGTGAAGGAGTTAATATGAACCAACAGACCAAAGACCGTATAAGAAAATTCGCAGACGATCGTGACTGGGATCAGTTCCATACACCATCTAATCTTACGAAGTCGCTTGTTATAGAAGCGGCTGAACTTCTGGAGTGCTTTCAGTGGGATAATGAGAACTATGATCTTCAGCATGTTAAGGAAGAGCTTGCAGATGTTATCGTGTATGCGCAGCATCTTCTTGATAAGTTGGGTCTTGATGAAGATGAGATCATTAACATGAAGATGGATCAGAATGAGTCTAAGTACCCGGTAGAGAAAGCAAAGGGTAACAACCTTAAGTATGACGAACTGTAATATGCTTATAAAGTACTGTCCTGACCATGTGATGTTCGATATAGAGACGACAGGTTTATCACCTGAAAGCGATGCCATAATTGAGATAGCAGCGCTTAAAGTATCAGACGGGGAAGTCGCAGATACATTCTCGACTCTTGTCGATCCTAAGATGCATATACCGTACTATACGAGCAGTATTAACGGCATTACTGACGATATGGTAAGCGGATCTCCTGCTATTGATGTTGCACTTAAAGACTTCATTGATTTTGTCGGAGAAGATATCCTTGTAGGACATAACATCAGAAGCTTCGATCTTAAGTTTATTAACCGCGTTATGGTGAATATACGAGGATCTGAGCTTCCCAATGAATATGTCGATACGCTTGTTGTAGCAAGACGTTATCTTCCTGATATCGGCAGTCATTCTCTTGAGAGTCTTGCAGCTCTTTATAAGGTGTCTTACGAAGGTGCGCATCGCGCTCTTGCTGACTGCTATATCAACGAACAGGTCTATGCCAAGCTTAAAGAAGAGATATTATCTCCCTCGGCTTCAGCGAAGCTTGTAAAGACTTGTCCCAAATGTGGTAATCTGTTGAAGAGAAGGACCGGTAAGTTCGGAGAGTTTTACGGATGCAGGAGCTATCCGGACTGTAAATATACTGAGAATATCAGGGAAGATATCACCTGATATATTCCTTAAGGAGGACCTTATTATGTTCGACACCTCTAAGCTTAACTGGATCAATTCACCTTCTAAGTTTGATATAGCTTCTTCACGCATAGAGATCACGACGGAGCCCGGTACCGATCTTTGGCAGAGGACATATTATCACTTCCGTAATGATAATGCGCCGATGCTTCTCATGACTACGAAGGAGAAGTATTTCTCATTTGTGGTAAAGACAGATTTTACTTCAAGTCATCACAGATTCGATCAGTGCGGAATAGCATTATATCTTAACAGCGATAACTGGCTTAAGGCTTCAGTTGAATTCGAGAATGAGAACTTCCAGCACTTAGGAAGCGTTGTGACTAATAACGGATTCTCCGACTGGTCAACTACCGAGATCCCGGCCGATACCAAGACTATGTGGTACAGGCTAAGCAGAAGAGAAGACGATTATTGTATCGAATGTTCCTTGGACGGCATAAGGTTCTCTCAGATGAGAGTATGCCACCTCTTTGAAGGCGGCGATGAGATCAGATTCGGAGTATATGCATGCAGTCCCGAAGAATCTTCTTTTACAGCAGTCTTTACCGACATGGCAATAACAGAATGCATGTGGGGTGCACACGACGGACAGCAGCCTGATCAGGAATAAAAGAATTTGTAAGGAAGAGAGTAGCAGGTGGCAAATAATGCTGGATCGACTTGAATTCGGAGACTTAGATGCTCCTTCGTGTCTTGTGTGGATAGCAGGTCCGCATGAGCTTGATACGTTGTCTTCTACAGTGTCATTGATATCGTCGCCTGTGCCTTTCGGTGTTGTGGCATATGTGGTTGAGGACTGGAATTCGTGCCTGACACCGTGGCCCGCAACTGTGGGCGCTCGTTCTTTCGCAGGGCAGGCATCGTCTACGTTGTCGTCTGTACTGGAATCTCTTCCTCCTGCTTCAAGGTATTTCCTAGGAGGGTATTCTCTTGCGGGGTTGTTCTCTTTGTGGGCGTCCTGTCAGACTTCGGTCTTCTCGGGAGTAGCAGCAGTGTCTCCTTCTGTGTGGTATCCGGGGTTTACAGAGTATTTCTGTTCTTCTGATGTTCTTGCGCATTCGGTGTATCTTAGCCTAGGTGATCGTGAGAGCCGTACACGTGATCCCGTTATGGCTACGGTGGGGGATCGTATCGCTTCGTGTTATTCGCATGTATCTTCCCGTGGTGTTCTTAAGTGGAATCCCGGAGGGCATTTTACTTCGCCTTCTGCGCGTATGGCTTCGGGGTTCTCGTGGCTCCTATTGAATTGATATTGTTGTTCTATTAACATATCTTTGTATTTTTTGCTTCTGCCTGCCAATAATCCGTGTCCCTCATGTGTCTTATAGGCAGATGCGGATATAAAGGAGGCACTATAAGATGGACAATACGGAATTAGAGAAGATCTACGAGGAATCGTATCGCGCGGTATACTGGACTGCTATGTCGCTTCTTAAGGATGAGGACGAGGCGCAGGATATCGTGCAGGAGACATATGTCGCTCTTATATCTTCTTATTCATCTATCAGGGATAAGGATAAGGTATACGGATGGCTTAAAAAGACAGCTGCTAATAAATGCCTTAACCGCCTGACGAGAACGAAGACTGTTAATACAGGTGACGAATTCCTTGAAGCGGTAGAAGCACTTCCTGAAGATTTCCTTCCGGACTCAATCGTAGAATCAGATGAGATGAGGAAGATCATTATGGATATCATTGACAACTCGCTGTCAGAAGATATCCGTACTACGCTCGTGCTCTACTACTTCGATGAGATGTCTACCAAGGAGATAGCTTCTGCTCTTGGTATTCCTCAGGGTACTGTTCTCTGGCGCCTCAGCTTTGCAAAGAAAAAGATCAAGCAGGAGGTGGAGAAGTATGAGAAGGATAATAACGATAAGCTGTACGCGATGGCGGTGATCCCGTTCCTGACCAAGCTCTTTACTGCAGAAGCAGATAATGTGCCGATGAGGCCTATGCCGGCTTCGCTTATCCCGGAGTCAGCATCATCTGTCGGGAGTGCTGCAAAGAAGATATCAGCCTCTTCTAGTTCAAAGGTGGTAGCTAAGAAGGGGATGAGTGCCCTTGCTAAGAATGTCCTGATCGGAGTGGCGGCGTTGGTTGTTGCGTCTGTTGTGATCGTTGCGATAGTTAGGCATATTAATGTTGAAGATCCGCATTATGTAGCTCATACGACAGTACTTAATGATGATCAGGTGTCCGGTGATTATTGGCTGATGATCAGATAGCGAGCAATGAGATATCGAGTGATATTGAGCCTCCTGATCCTGATGCGTCCGGGTCAGATGTTGACGCAGCTTCTGATGCTGATTACGATCCGTATCGCGTGGCACTGATGGCGATATTGAATGATCAGGTGCTGCCTGATGGAAGTACTCTGGAATTGGAGGAAGGTTCTACGCTCAGAGAGTGTAAGTTCGAGGTTTACGATATTGACAGTGACGGAATAGATGAACTCTTTATCGATTATGTTCCCGGATACGGTGACACATATCCCGGAGGCTTTGTGAGTGATACGAACAGGTTGACATATGTGTTTGAATATGATCCTGAGTCTGATACCTGGGAGCTGGAATATAGGGGCAACGGCCTTGGTTTTGTTTATTCGAACGGAAGCTACGGTGATAACCTGCTCTGTACTGTAAGATATGAAGATACTCATGTGATCTATGATTGGTACAGTATGGATTTGGAGCCCTATGTATATGTCGGAAGTGTTGAAGAGTTCCACTCTGATACATATGAAGGTGAATTCCCTGCTGAGTTTGCCAGCCAGGGAGTAGCTTATATCGTTAACTTCCCGGGATATGACGGAGGGTTTATCTCTGAGGCGGATTATATGCTTTCATTCTATGAAGCAGAGATCGGAGAGCCGCTTATGTATGTATACCCGCACTGGTGCATCGATCAGGAAGAGATAGATGAGTTTATCGATCAGAGGAATTCTGATACCTGCTCCTGATGATCAAATACGGATATGAAGGAATTAAGGAGATGCTGTACATCTCCTTTTTCTCTGCAGATAAGAATTTGATAAGAATTAGATAGTACTTCCGTAAAGAAGGTTTCTTGCCGTTCAGGTATAGTTGACTCATAAGATCAAGACATATGGGAGAGATAACTATGACAGCTATACTTCGAACAGAAAAACTGTGTAAGACATTTTCAAATGACGGTACGCAGCAGCATGTAATAAAGAACCTGGATCTGTCGATCGAGTCCGGGGATTTCACGGTGATAATGGGTGCATCGGGTTCGGGTAAATCCACACTGCTCTATGCACTGGCAGGCATGGATAAGCCTTCTATGGGTAAGGTATTCTTCGGTGAGGAAGATATATCTTCCTATAGTAACGATCAGCTTGCTATGTTCCGCCGTCGAAACTGCGGATTCGTATTCCAGAGCATATACCTTCTGGAGAACATGAATGTAATCGATAACATCTTAACGGGAGCTCTCGTAGTGCAGAAGAATTCTCCCGCTCTTGTATCGCGAGTTAAGACTCTTCTTGGCCGCGTAGGCATAGGGGAAGAACTGTGGAAGAAATATCCTAATCAGTTATCGGGCGGTGAGTGCCAGAGAGTAGGTATCGTTCGTGCCGTTGTTAATGAGCCCAGAGTGCTGTTCGCAGATGAGCCTACGGGAGCTCTTGATTCTTCTTCCGGTCAGGCGGTGCTTGATGTATTTACATCTCTTCATAATGACGGACAGAGCATCGTGATGGTAACTCACGATATAAAGACCGCACTTAGGGGCAACAGGGTCATATATCTTCGTGACGGAAGCGTCGTAGGTGAATATAAGATGCCTTTGTATGGGACGGATGATGTAGTAGCTAGAAGGGATTCTCTTCAGGCTTTCCTGAATGAGATGGGATGGTAAAGATGGATAAGATAACAAGACTTTCGTTAGCTAAGATAAAGAGAGCAAAGACGGAATCGTTCCTTCTTTGTATCCTCGTGATGATATGTACGATACTTCTGTCTTCTTCCGTATCTTCTCTCGTGGGTATAGGTAAGATGATGCCCTCTATAACCGAAGAGACAGGGTGCTATAGGAACTTCGTGATAATGGGGCAGGACATATATTCCGATGAGTGCTTGGGGTTCCTGTCTGAGAACTCTTCTGTATCTTCCTACGATCACTTCAGCGTGATAATGGATCCTCTTCTTAAGAGTAAGGACGGCGATATGACCGTAAGCTTATGCTTCCTTCGTTCTTCGGACGAAGAGCGTTCAGAGATATTCGAGCCGGAGGTATTGGAAGACGCAGATTCCCTTGAGCATCCCATCTGGCTGGATAGCTCATGCAAGAGGTCTATGGGACTCTCCTTAGGCGATGAGGTCACATATACTGACGGTAAGAGAGATTATTCCTTTACTGTCGCCGGATTCTTCGATCAGGGTATATGGCCCCTCGGTAGCAAGGCGGTAGTATCCGATGAGGATTATTCCTACCTCGAGCAGCATATGGACAGGTACGAGATCGTAGGAATGAACTTTGCTCCCGGAGTTGATGCCAATGAGTTCTTTAAGTCTTATGAAGAATATTGTAAAGGGACTACACTTAACGATGTATCTTCCGAATATATGTCATATGCCTATAAGGATCTTATAGATACTTATACGTTCAATATGTCGCTCTTAAGCGGTATCGTAGCCTGCATGGCGGGTGTTACCATACTTGCGATCCTGGTGATGATAAGATACAGGATCGTAGGCGACATCAGGGAGCAGATCGTATCTATAGGTGTCCTGGAGGCACTTGGATATAAGTCTGCCGAGATCTCTCTGTCCTACGTTGTGGAGTACCTGATCGTTGCAGGTGTCGGTGCTGTTCTTGGTATCGTTCCGGGAGTTATGTTCTCGTCTTTTCTTATGACCAATGCGGCAACTACGGCGCATTACGGCGGCGATATAAAGGCTCCTTTATTGCCCGCGTTTTTGTCGGTTCTGGGTATACTCCTCTTTGTCCTTCTTATATCTCATACGAGGGCAAGAGCCGTACGTAAGTATCCTCCGGTGAAGGCATTTCGCAAGGGTATCGAGACACATCACTTTAAGAAGACGGTACTTCCTCTGGAGAAGAGCAAGGCCAATATTCATATAAGCCTCGCCCTTAAGGGATTCTTCGAGAATGCTAAGCAGAATATAGGTCTTGGTGTATGTATCGCGGCAGTTACCCTGACGGTGGTAATAAGCTTCATGATGGCGAACACTCTGGGCAACAAGGATAATCTTCTTAATAACATCTGCGGTCATGAGTTGGCGGATATCAGGATAGAGACTTCGGGTCTTATATCTACGGAAGATTTTGCTAATGAGCTTCTTGCCATGCCTGAAGTCTCCCAGGTCCTTATGACTTCCGATTCCGAATATATAAAGATCGCGGATGCTGATATTCCGATGCTTCTTGATATCTACGATGACTTCTCTTCTACGACGAACATAATAGTCTCTGAGGGACGCCTTCCGGAGCATGATAACGAGATCGCATTTACGGTCCAGGGCAAGTTCATTCAGAACATGGAAGTCGGAGATACCGTTATGGTCGAATACGGTAAAATCAGGAAGGAATATGTCGTAACGGGTTTTGTCAATTCGGTAGTTAATGCGTCGGCGGGGTATATGACTTCTTCGGGCTTTAGGAGATTCGATCCTTTGTATACTCCGGATATCCTGGATATATATCTTGATCCCTCCGTTGATGCATCTTCGTTCGCATCAGTCCTTGAGTCAAGGTACGGTAAGGATATCGCGGATATAAGCAGTGGCGAAGTTACCGGAGATACCATGGAGGAGAGGATAAGAAGCGCAGCTGATATCAAGATGGCAGAGGCCATGGTGGAAAATGGCGTCAGCTACATGGAGTATTCCATAGAAGTAGACGGACAGATAATATCCGGAAGCACCAATACCATGAGGATAGATAAGCTTACTTTCCAGAGAGCTGATTATGCGGAGCTCATGGATCAGTTCGGAAGCGTAATCGGGACTGTAACGACGTCCCTTACGATAGTAGCGGCAGCGGTAGTGATGATAATACTGTCGATCCTTATGGAGAATACCATCAGGAAGCAGTACAGGGAGCTTGGCATCATGAAAGGCCTGGGTTACACGTCCCGTGAGCTCATGTTCCAGATGTCATTCAGGATAGTACCGGTGGCAGTTATCGCGGCTCTTGTGGGAACTTTCCTGAGCTTTGTGTCTATGGGGCTTATCGAGATGGTATTGGGTAAGCTCTCCGTATCTGTACCTGCGGTAGCAGTGGTAGTAATATGCGTACTCCTGTTCTGCTTCTTCTGTGCTTATACGGGTGCCAGAAAGATAAAGAAGATATCCGTCTATGAATTGATGACGGAATAAAGATGAGGATAGATCTATGAATAGAAAAATGTTTAAAATGGCAGCGGCAGTCATGGCTTTCCTTATGGTAGCAGGAGCATATCTCCCTTCGGTTGATGTACTGGCATCCGAGACTTCTGAAGGTTACTTCCTTGATATAGGTTCCGTAAGCAAAGTGTATGTGACAACTGCAGCTATGCAGCTGGTGGACAGAGGTCTTATAGACCTTGATTCTCCCGTGACTGATTACATCCCAGAATTTTCCATGGCAGATGAGAGGTATCACGATATCACGGTACGAATGCTCATGAACCATACTTCAGGCCTTATGGGTTCTGTATATAGTGAATCCTTCAGCTTCGGTTATTCTTCTCCCGGATATAACGACAGAGTCCTTGAGATATTGAAGACCTCAAGGCTCAAGGCTGATCCCGGTTCTTATTACTGCTACTGTAATGACGGATTTACCCTTCTTGAGATCATTATCGAGAGAGTAAGCGGCATGTCCTATACGGACTATTGTCTTACCAATATCTGTGAGCCTCTGGGACTTACTTCTACAGGTACCATGTACAGCGTGGACGATATGGGACGACAGATCCCCGTCTATATGAACGGTGCAAGGCTCGCTCCAGAGTGCTGCCGTATCCTGGGCTCGGGAGGTATACTCTCGACTTCAGAGGAGGTAGCGATCTTCGGATCTTCATTCTATTTCGGTAATGAGATCCTCCTGTCAGACGAAGCTAAGGCAGAGATGGGAAGATACTACGGAGGCCTTGAGGGCTCGGGCCTTGGCTGGGACATAGTATCCTTAGAAGACTATGAGAACGCAGGAGTCACTGTCTGGATAAAGGGCGGAGATACTTTCCTTCAGCATGCATCCCTGGTGGTAGCTCCAGATGAGGAGATAAGCGTAGCCGTATTAAGCTCAGGCGGAAGCAGCACCATCGATCAGGATCTGGCACTGGAGATAATGGATATAGCTCTCGAGGAGAGAGGAATAGTCGTAGAGCATCCCGAAGAGGAGATCCCTGATGTCGTTGATCAGGTTCCGTCGGAATATCTTCAGTACGAAGGTCTCTACTGTAATTCGGAAGGGATAATCAGGATCTCTTTCCCTGAAGGAAGATATATGCTCTACGAGTCCGTCACATCTGAGGGAGGCTTCGAAGGCCAGCTCATGTATACGACTGAAGGTAACTTTGTTGCCATGTCAGGTGATGTCGATTCAGGTAATGCAATAGTGGCAAATCCGCTGTTCACATTATCCTTCGAAGAGTCCGGAGACGATGTATTGGTAGTTCAGGACGGCAGCTCTTATGCTCTTCGTAAGGTGGATGAGAATATAGTGGAGGCGGATATTCAGAGTGCATGGGATGCTCGCAGCGGCAGCTCGTATTATCTTGTCAGCTCTCCTTATAACGATATCTTCTATGCCGTAGGATACAGGACTACTCTTATGACATCAGCGAATGCTCCCGGATACGTTAACGGTTATACGATCGTGGATTCGGATACTGCCATGAACATGGTAGGCATCCCCGGCATGGCTTCAAGGGATATCTCCGATATAGAGATCACTACCGTTGACGGCAACGAGTACCTGACAGAGGTCGATCAGGGCTTTACATATATCCGCGAGGATGCGATCCCGCTCTTTACTTCGGATATCACATCCGTGCCTTTGACTTCCGGTGAAGCATCCTGGTACAGGCTCGAGGATATGCATGACGTATCCATAACTCTGGATCTTCCCGAGGATACTGCCTGCTATGTATACGATGAGAACGGCAATGTGGTCTATACGAGCTTCATGGTGGACTATGGTAATACGGTCCCGCTCCCTGAATGTGGTATGATTGTATTTATAGGAGACACAGGCTCCGAAGTTGGTATAAGAAGGTAAGAACATGACATATAAGTGCCTTGTTGTAGACGATGACATAACGATAGCCGAGAACACCGCCGAATACTTTAATATGTTCGACATCAGTACGGCTTTTGTCACGAGTTACGACGAGGCCTTGTCGTTCCTGGGAGAACACGAGACATCCCTGGTGCTCCTGGATATCAATCTGGGGGAGAAGTCCGGGTTTGAGCTTTGTAAGAAGATACGTCAGGACTTCGATATGCCGATCCTCTTTATAAGTGCGAGAAGCAGCGACGACGATGTTCTTACCGCTCTTAATATCGGTGGAGATGACTACATAAGTAAGCCCTTTACCCTGAATATACTGCTTGCCAAGGTCAAGACTGTTCTTGCCCGCTACGAGAAGGCGGCGCAGGCAGCGCGCGATGCTTCTTCTGCGGCTTTTCCTGTTATTGACGATACTGACGGCAGGATAGAGATAGCAGAAGGTATCTTCCTGGATACCTCTACCCATAAGATCGTAAGAGATGGCGAGAATATAAATCTCAAGGTTATGGAATATAAGATGCTACTTTACCTTCTGGAAAATAAGGGCAGGGTCATAACCAAGGACGAGCTCCTTAAGGATGTCTGGGAAGACGAATTCATCGGTGAAGGTACCCTCGCTGTCCATGCCAGGCACCTAAGGGAGAAGCTGGAAGTCGATCCGAAGGATCCTCAGATACTAAAGACCATCTGGGGAGTAGGATACATCATCGAATAATGAGCGGGTTCAAGAAGTTCTTCCTCATATCGACATTTCTTCTGATCGCGTCTATTGCCGTGATCTTCATTACAGCAGCCTGCTATAAGAATAACAGGGTAGATGCTCTTAATATAAACGACATAGCTCAGACTGCCAGGCAGGACTGGGGAGACTTCGGCAAGATCGAAGAGAAGTTCCCCGATACCGATATCCTGATCCTGGATGCATACGATAACAGGCTTTTGGTAACTGACGATGGTGCCTTCGAAGGCATTAATTCACCCTTAGATGCCATACAGCACGATATGGTGAGCATAGCCGTAACTGACGGCGATCTCTTTATGGGGACCGTAATAATCCCCGATCCCGGAACGATACAGTATAACTCCCTGATGCATAAGCTTATCGCCGTAACAGGTGCCATCGTCATAGTTATGGCGACGGTGTATGCTTCGTTTATCTACTACGTAGACCATAACATCGCGCGTCCCTTCAGGCGCATGAAGGAATTCGCCGCCGCGATCGCTCAGGGCAATCTGGACGAGCCCCTCAAGATGGAGAAGAATAACATGTTCGGTATCTTTACCGAGAGCTTCGACATGATGAGGGAGGAGCTCAAGGCTTCCAAGAACCGCGAGATAGCTCTCAAGATGAAGGAGAAAGAACTGGTAGCATCCCTAAGCCACGACCTTAAGACTCCCGTCACGGGAATAAGGGTCATATGCGAGCTCTTGGAGGTCAAGGTAGAGGACGAATACGTAAAGGCGAAGATAAGCAATATCGAGCAGAAGACAAAGGAGATAGACGTTCTTGTAAATGATCTCCTGTCCTCGTCACTGGATGATCTGGGCGAGCTGAACGTCAACCCCTGTGAGCATACTTCGGATATCCTTCTCAGGACCGTAGAAGAGCACGACGTCAACCGTAAGGTGACATCTAATGAGGTGCCCGACTGCATAATCAGGGTCGACAGGAACCGCCTGTCGCAGGTAATAGGAAATATTATCAGCAACTCTTATAAATATGCCGATACGGGTATTGCTGTCAGCTATAAGTTCGACGGCAAGTTCCTTCGTATGGATATACGTGACTTCGGAAGCGGAGTCCCGGAAGATGAGATAGATCATCTGACAAGTAAATTCTACAGAGGCAAGTCGAATTCAAAGGATAAGGACGGCTCGGGCCTGGGTCTTTATATCTCCAATCAGCTCATGTCCAGGATGGGCGGAAGCCTTATCTGCAGCAGCTATAAAGACGGCTTTGAAGTAACGCTCATGATCCCACTGGCGTAAGGGTGTTATACTTATCACATAGAATACGGATTTGAACATTATCTTAAGGCAGGGCACGGGCGTGCTTATCTTATCGCGAAGAAGGATCCCGAGTTCGAAGAGTAGCTTCTTGGACTTAATGGGGGCATATGTGGTAGCATAACGGACGGCGGAACTTTAATAAGATCCGTACGGAGGTTAATATGAGATACATAGCTACTGTATTTTACTTTCTATATACGCTTATCCTGGGTATACTTACTATCCCCATATGGCTTTTTCTCTTTGTCGTATCGGGGACTGTCAATATGAAGAAAACTTACGAGAAGACATCTGCCTTTTACGGTAAGATCTTCTCTTTCGGATACAGGCTCTGCGCCTTCATGGCAGGTGCGAGAGTGACTGTTACGGGTCTTGAGAAGCTCCCTGCTCCTGACGGAGAGAGATTTCTTGTCGTAGGTAATCACTGTTCTAACTTAGATCCTTTCGTTATGGGAGGATGGCTCGGACAATACCCTCTTGCATTTATCTCCAAGCCTTCTATATTCAAGGTGCCTTTCGCCGGAAGATATATGTGGAGGCTTCGCTATATGGCCATAGACCGCAAGAACAACCGTCAGGGCATTCAGGTGATAAGACAGGCAGCAGATACGATATCTTCGGGAGATTCCTGCGTAGCCGTATACCCCGAAGGCACGAGAAACTTCGAGCAGGGTACTCTTAAGAGATTCCACGACGGTTCCTTAAAGGCTGCGCTCTGGGCGAAATGCCCCATCGCAGTTGTCGTTATGACCGGCACACACGACATAGACAAGAACTGGCTTCGAAGAAGGACTCATGTCACGCTTGAAGTAGTAGAGGTCTTATCTTACGAAGAGATAAAGGATCTTAAGACAAATGAGATCGCCGATAAGATCAAGGACATAATGCAGAATAAGCTCAACGAGCACTATGCAGCCGCTTCCTAAGGGAGGCGGTTTTTATTTGCCCCTTTCTTCGGGGCTCTACCGACGGCCGATTGAGTTATTGGGGTAGAACTGCTAGTTTAGTGGTAGATAAATGAATAAGGGAGGATCCTATGGATAGAAGATTCAAGGTTAAGGCTGTAAGCATGCTGCTCCTGGTGTCGCTTATATCTTCCTGCTCGCGCGAGGAGCCGGAGGTGTCTTCTGCTGTCAGTACTCTTTCTACTGAGACTATACTCGATATCTCCCCGGAGACTACACATGACTTCGTGGAACTGCCTTCAGATATGTCGCAGCAGGTTCCGGTAGTGCCCGTGGGAGATAACGGCTTCACGGCGCCTGAGGAGGGCTTCGAGATCGCGCGCCCTGACAGAGAACTTTATCACTACGATATGGATCTTGCTTTCGATCCCGGGAGCAATACCGTAGGCGGGCATGTGGTATTTACTTTCTATAACGATTCGGAGGACAGCTGGGATAAGCTCTGCCTTCGAGATCACTCCGCCATGTATACGGAGCCTGATATTGTAGGGGTAGAAGGAGCTGAAGGGAACAACGCGGCCTTTACCGTTATAGAGAATATAACTGACATGCGGGAAGAGACTTCTCTTGAATATATAAGGGACGAAGACGTATCGGTCATATGGGTGACCCTCGAAGAGCCTCTAAAGCCTTATGAGAGGATGACTTTGGAGTACGACTTTACCGCGACCATACCTACGGTGCCGGACCGTGACGGAGTATACGAAGGTGTCTATAACGTTACCTACTACTATCCTATCTTATCTGAATATAAGGACGGCGAGTGGGCGCATTCTCCTTACTTCCTGTTAGGTGACTGCAATTACTCGGAGGTATCCGATTACGACGTCAGGATAACTGCTCCTTCAGACTACATCCTGGTCACCACAGGTACTGAAGTGTCCCGCGAAGAGGACGGGGATCTTACTACATATACTTACTACGCGCCCTTTGTGCGAGACTTTGTATTCTGCGCTTCTCAGAACTTCGTGGTAGAAGAAGGCGATTGGGAGGACGTTCACATCAATGTGGTATATTCTTCGGAGACGTCGCATATCACGGACGAATATGTAGAGTCGACGCTTCTTACTGCGCAGGAATCCTTAGAGGCTTTCTCTGATATGCTGGGACGATACCCATACGAAGAATTAGATGTGATCATCTCGCCTATCTTCGCGGGCGGTATGGAATATCCAAACCTTGTTATAGTCTCGGCTCCTACTATGGATCCGGATCTTCTGGACCCGTGGGGGCCCAAGCTGATCACCGTCCATGAGATAGGACACCAGTGGTTCTTCGGTATCGTAGGAAGCGACTGCTATAACGAGCCGTGGCTGGACGAGTCTCTTACTTCCTATTCCGAATGGCTGTTTTGCACCTACTATGCCGACATATACGGAGAATACGACACTGATCACTACGCCGATATGGATATAACGAACGAATACTACTCTTCTTCGTTCCCTCTTAACAGGCCCTACTACGAATTCGAAGTGGCTACTTATTCTGCGGATGTCTACCTTAGAGGAAGGCTGGTCCTTCGAAGGATAGAAGAGATAATCGGCAGGGAGGAGTTTACTGCAGTCTTAAGAGAATATGTGCGGCGAAATGCATTCTCTAACGCAGACGAGGAAGATTTCTTCGAAGTCCTCTACGACTGCTGCGGAACCGATAACGAAGAGCTTAACGCGATAATAGATATGGCATTCGATCTATGAAGATAGCAAAGAGCGTGCGGATGATCTCCACACGCTCTTTGCATCCTTCCTCTTCTTTTCCCCTTCTTCTTCTTATCCTTGCTTGATGTTGTTCCACTGCTCTCTCGTGACTAATACCTTACCGGGATCGTCACTGCCCAAAGGCTCCGTTATATGCTCCTGCTCCATCCGGTAGATAAGTACTACCGCGTCGGAGTAATCCAGGTTCAATGAACGCTGTATGAGAGCTATCGTCGCTCTTCCGTTTCTGAGGACTATCTCTACGGCATGCTCAAAGAGGGAATTGGCCTCTATAGGCTGATCGCCGACAGTGTAGAGATTGGTCTTCTTCCTAAAGTAAGAGACAAGATCCTGTATCTCGATAGGAGTGATCGTAGGGCAGTTACTCCTGACGGAGATGTTCGTGCTGCTGTCGTAGAAGAACATATCTCCGAAGCCTGCCAGCTGCTCTGCGCCGCCGCTGTGGATCACAGCTCTGCTCTCGCCTTCGTCGTTGACTCGGAAGATCACCTTGTGGGTGATACGGTCGTTGAGCTCTAAGAACAGCCTGTTATCCGTATTAACTCTCGAGGACGCTATAAGATGTATTCCGAATCCCGGTCCCTTGGACAGGATCTCTCTGAGGTCATCCATCCAGTTGTCGATAAGATAGGGTGACAGGGAGTCTATGGAATTTAAGAACAGCACTATATGGGGAAGTGCGTTCTTTGTAAGTCTTAAGCTGTCTATGGATCTTATGGAGTACTTGCTCAGAAGATCCATTCTTCTCGTAAGCTCGTCTCTTACTCTTTTTATGGCATTAGTGGCCTTTATGGGATTGGTGACCACCGGCATAAGAAGATGGGGGATGCCGTTAAAGTGTCTCGACGAATTGTAGACGGGATCTACCATTACCATACGGATGTCGTAGGGATATGCCTTGCAAAGACTGCTTGCAACTATGGAGTTGCAGAGAGCCTCGATCTCTATGGGATCGCTTCCCGTGATAAGAAGATGTCTGTTGGTCGCGATATCAAAGAGGATCGGATCGCAGTTGATGTTCATGCCCAAAGCCACACTGGTCCTGGATGCTCTTATGAATCTTTCCGAATCCAGGATGCTCCTGAGCCTTATGACGTTCTTATGGGTATTGGGTATATCGATCCCAATAAGGTTAGTTCCCAGGATCGGTGCCTCGATGTCCATAGACGGAAGATCCAAAGACGCCATTATGTTATCCTGGATAGCCTTAACTTCGGAGATCCTGACGCCTCTTTCGAGCGTTGCTTCAAATCTTATAATCGTAGGTCCGGGAATTATTCCCGCTACATTTATCTTTATGTTATAAGCTTCAAAAGACTCAACCAGAAGATCTGCCATTATCTCCAGTTCCAGAGGGTCGGGGCAGAAGGTCGCAGCGTGATCCTCAACGAGCAGATCGGTAGGCGCAGGTACGGATATATATCGTCCCGTGCGGCTGTTCTTCGAATATGCCATATGTATCACCTCCTGCATTGACCTTATACTATTAGTCTAGATGAGAGATGTTAATGGCAGATAAACGGGATATAAATAAATCAGTTAACAATTGTTAGAAACGGTATATAGTATGTAAAGTTTCTTTAAATAATGCCTCGTGGTATCATCTGTCCTAATGGGGGTCACTAAGTTATGAGATACGACAATATAACTCCTGCAGTCTTTGTCAGAAGGCCTAATCGCTTCATTGCCGAGGTCTTGGTAGACGGCAGTCCTGAGACCGTTCATGTGAAGAATACCGGCAGGTGCAAGGAGCTCCTGATCCCCGGATGCGAAGTCTTCCTGACGGCTCCCGATTCTCCGGGGCGCAAGACCCTCTACGATCTTGTGGCGGTCCGTAAGTCTAACGGCCTTCTTATAAATATCGACAGCCAGGCGCCTAACAAAGTGGCTGCCGAGTGGCTGGCATCTCAAGGCTACGATAAGGTATGTCCCGAGTACAGATACGGGGATTCCAGGATCGACTTTTATATGGAGAAAGGATCCGAGCGATACCTTATGGAGGTCAAGGGCTGTACACTGGAAATAGGCGGCGTCGGATATTTCCCCGATGCTCCCACAGAGCGCGGAGTGCGGCATATCCATGAACTCATCCGCGCCCGCGAAGAAGGTTACCACGCCATGCTGGCCTTCGTTATCCAGATGGATGGGGTAGAGGAAGTTCGTCCTAATATCGAGACGCATCCGCAGTTCGGAGATGCCATGTTCGAGGCCCGTAAGGCAGGAGTCGAAGTAGTCTTCATAAGATGCCATGTGGAGCCTTCGAGCCTGGAATACACCTGCTGATCCCTGATCTGTACGAATAATGGAATATCACCCGTGTTAGACTTAAGAAAATAAGACCGACAGGGGGTGGGCTCATGGGAAGAGATCTCGGATTTAAGTGCAGTAAGTGCGGCAAGAACTATTCGGCTCATCAGGGTATAGGCATGCTCTATCCTAAGGAATACGAAGAGGTAGTCGGCAAGATCCTTAAGGGAAATTACGGTTCCTCCATGAAGGATCTTATGGACAGCGATCCTTACGTTACGGTAGACGCATCCTATAAGATCTACTGTTGTTCCTCCTGCGGACATTGGTCATCCCTAAGAAGCCTGTCAATCTACCTGGTACCGGGTGTGGAAAAAGAGATTTCCCGTGCCGTCATGGCAACTAACGGTGAAGACTGTACTCTCGTTCGCGAATATATCCATAAGTGCAGGAAGTGCGGGGATATTATGCATATCGCATCCCAAGGCGAGCTCATGAACCTTACCTGCCCATACTGCGGAGGCGAGAGTGAGGACGGCCCTGTGCTGGAGATGCTTTGGGATTAATATAAGATCCCGCCTGCCATAGGGCAAACGGGATCTCTTGCTCGTTATCAGATTATCTTAGTGTATATTCGCCCGGCACGAATGTGTCTGCGCACTCGTTACCGCACATGACCATGAAGTATTCGGTCTTGTCGGGAACATTCTTGTATTCGTCGTAGGATACCGTATCTTCCTTGCCGTTGGAGAATACGAACTTATAGACGGAATGTCTCTTCGCGAACCTACTGTGTCTTCCTGTCACATATACGGTCTCTACGCGAGGCTCCTTTACCAGTATCGTGATGTTCTTGGGAAGTGAACTTCCAAGTATCAGCACGGGCCCCATGAACATACATATAGTGACAATGACCTTCATCACGAAAGGCTTGCCCGAATAGTACCAGATCAGTGCTATAAATATCGCGCCTCCTGTAAATAAGGCGCTGAAGAGGCAGGTATTACCGATCCCCTTCAAAGCCTTGGCGTCACAGTAATTCTCCATGAAGCTTACAGTCAGAACTGTACCCTCAGGCTCAGGTATCGAAGCTGCTTCGCTCTTGGCGATGAGTCCTACGAATATAAGTACTATAGTTAATATGACCGATGCGATCAGCAGCGGCCTGTTGAAGTCCTTCTCTCTCATATTTATCCCTCCGTTATTCCAAGACTGATATTACCACGAATAACGTTAGCTTTAAAGAAAAATCGTTACTTACTCGGGCAGCGAATAGGTATCTGCATCGAATTTATATACATATGTATTGTCCCAGCCGGCGATCGTGCTCTCATAGTAGGCTATGTAGTATTCTTCTCCGACATGTGCCTGATAGAACTCTCTTCTTGATACCCTGCAATGGCGACCGTTAGAGAATTTGAAGGAGTAGGATGTAGGGACGCGGTGGAAGTGGTAAGAGGAAGTAAATGCCTCATTTATGATACAAATATCGTACTTGAAGTGTTAGAATATAGTGCGATTATATGATTATGAGGGATTTTAAGTGAACGAGAATGATCTTAATAACTTCTCAGATGAGGAGATAACGGAGTTTAAAGCCGATGAGTTCTCATTCGGCGATGAGGCTCCCGTGTCTTCTTCGACGCCCGTTGAAGAGCCCGTATCCGTGCTCTTCGGGGATGATAAGAATGAGGAGATAAGGGAAGAGAAGCTGCCGGAGGACTTGATAACCGAAGAGCCGGTGAAGAAAGACAGCAGGAATGAGGTATTAAAGGAGATATTCTCCTGGGTAAGGACTATTGCCATAGGAGTGCTCGTCGGAGTGTTCCTGGTGGTATTCGTCATACAAAGGGATAACGTATACGGTGACTCCATGAAGCCTACGCTTTATAGCGGAGATATGGTATATACGCTCAAGATACCTACGTATACCCATAACTACAACAGAGGCGATATCGTCATCTTAGACGGTGAGGATATGGAAGGATATGACAGGGAGGAGTACCTGATCAAGAGGGTGATCGGACTTCCCGGTGAGACTGTAAGGATCGCAGACGGACACGTATACATCAAGGAGGTCGGAGCTGCTGAGTTCATGCTCCTGGAAGAACCTTATCTTGATGAGAGCGTTCAGACACTTATGATGAACATCGGTATAGAGAAGGGTTACGATGAAGTCACTTTGGGAGAGAACGAATACTACTGCCTCGGCGATAACCGTTCCGTTAGTAAGGACAGCAGGGTGTTAGGTCCTTTCTCGGAAGACAGGATCAAGGGCACAGCCATCATCTGCATATATCCTTTCGAGCATTTCGGCTTGCTTAAGTAAAGAGAACACTTTTATAGATGGGGTATTAATGGAAAGACAGGAACACATAAGGAACTTTTGTATAATTGCGCACATCGACCACGGTAAGTCTACTCTTGCCGACCGTCTTATCGAGCATACGGGTGTTGTCGAGAAGAGGGAGATGCAGGCGCAGATCTTGGATAACATGGATATCGAGCGAGAGAGGGGCATTACGATCAAGTCCCAGGCTACGAGAATGGCATATAAGGCTTCTGACGGTAATGAATATATCCTGAACCTCATAGACACTCCCGGTCACGTCGACTTCAACTATGAAGTATCGAGATCCCTTGCCGCGTGTGACGGTGCGATACTTATTGTAGACGCCGCTCAGGGAGTAGAGGCGCAGACTCTGGCAAATGCATATCTTGCGGTAGACAGCGACCTTGAGATACTTCCCGTAATAAATAAGATCGACCTCCCTTCGGCCCGTCCCGAGGAAGTAAGAAGCGAGATCGAGGATGACATCGGACTTGAAGCATCGTATGCTCCCTGTATCTCCGCTAAGAACGATATCGGTATCGACGATGTACTGGAAGGCATAATTCAGTACCTTCCCGCACCTTCAGGCGATGAGGATAAGCCTCTTCGCGCACTTATATTCGATTCCAAGTATGACTCTTATAAGGGCGTTATCGTATCAGTAAGGATCAAGGAAGGCTCCGTTAAGATGGGAGACAAGATCCGCATGATGCATACGGGGAAGGAGTTCGTTATAACAGAGCTCGGTTATTTCCACCCGGGTGAATATGTTCCTTCCGATTGCCTGTTAACGGGTGAAGTAGGATACATCTGCGCTTCTATTAAGAACGTATCCGATACGGCTCCGGGTGACACCGTAACTCTTGCGGAGACACCTGCGGCAGAGCCTCTCTCGGGTTATAAGAGCATCCAGCAGATGGTATTTTGCGGTATCTACCCTGTAGATGGTGCCAAGTACGGAGACCTTCGTGACGCTCTTGAGAAGCTTCGCCTTAACGATGCGGCTTTGTCCTTTGAGGCAGAGACATCGGCCGCATTGGGCTTCGGCTTCAGATGCGGTTTCTTAGGACTTTTGCACTACGAAGTAATACAGGAGAGGCTCGAAAGGGAATTTAACCTCGACCTTATATCTACGGCACCTTCCGTTATCTACAAGGTATATAAGACGGACGGAACCATGGTGGAAGTGGATAACCCCACGAACCTTCCGGATGTATCCGAGATAGACTATATGGAAGAACCCGTCGTTAACTGTACGATAATGCTTCCCAAGGACTATGTAGGTAACATAATGGAGCTTTGCCAGGACAGGCGAGGCGAGTATAAGGACATGAAGTACTTAGACGATAAGAGAGTCATGCTTCACTACAGAATGCCGCTTAATGAGATAATCTACGATTTCTTTGATGCATTGAAGTCCAGGACAAGAGGCTATGCTTCCCTCGACTACGAGATGGCAGGATATGAGCGGTCTAAGCTTGTTAAGCTCGATATCCTTCTTAACGGTGACCCGGTAGATGCATTGTCTTTCATAGTTCATGCTGATAAGGCGTACGCAAGAGGAAGACGTATGGCAGAGAAGCTCAAGGAGAATATCCCGAGGCAGCAGTTCGAAGTCCCGATCCAGGCTTGTATCGGCGGTAAGGTAATCGCCAGAGAGACAATAAGAGCATTCCGTAAGGACGTTCTTGCCAAGTGTTACGGCGGTGATATCACACGTAAGAAGAAGCTTCTCGAGAAGCAAAAGGAAGGTAAGAAGAGAATGCGTCAGGTAGGATCTGTCAACGTTCCTCAGGAAGCATTCATGAGTGTTCTTAAGCTCGACGAAGAGTGATAGAGATAAGTTCAGATATAACAAACGACGACCCTAGTATTAAGGATCGTCGTTTTTGTTTGCTGCTTTCTATGTCGATACTTCTATCAGGCAAAAGCCTTAGCCAGGAATCCTGCGTCTTCCATGGTGGTCTGGCGATCTGCGATCTTGTAGTATCTGCCGTAGATGAGCTCGACACCGTCAGTGTTCATGAGGTAGCTTCCGTCGGGAAGACCTAAGAACTTCCTGTTCTTGCTGTCGAAGAGGATACGGTCACGAAGAGATAATCCGTCTACTTTCTTAACGATATTTACGTCGTAGTGAGGGATGACCTGAGTCTTTGTAAGGCCGAGACCTTCAGTGAATCTCATGAATTCGTTATTCATTGCCTCTCCTTCGAGTTGAGGGAGGATATAAGCTTCTTCTGCGGCATTCATGGCACCTGTACCGATAGCCATTATCGTTCCGTCGTAGCCCTGAAGTTTTCTCTTAAGGCCCGTGATCCTCATGAAGTCGCTTTGTGTAGGCACGTGACCGTCTGCGATGATTATGAAGTTATGAGCCTTGATCTCGTCGTCCTTCATGGAGGCGGTACGATAGTCAAGTACGTCCATTGTCCTGAAGAATATTCCTTGGGAGTTGAAGGCATCCTTGATCCTGCTTGCCTCTCTGTCATTTGTCAGAGCATCTTTGTAGGAAGATGATATGTAGAGAGCATTTGTCTCATAGGGAAGGCTGTACTTGATATTCCACAGGAATTCGTTCTCGTCGTTGATCCTGCCGTCGGGCAGAAAGGGATTCGATGTTAAAAACAGTTTCATGTTGACTCCTTTTACTCCTTCTTTTTCATGTTCGGCCGATCGGATAGAACGGGCCAAACATACATATAAGCTTAACATAACAAATGGATTTTACATTTGGCAGATGTTAGGAAATATCCGAATGATTATTGTTCAAATCGCCAATTTACTAGATTTTCTCGGGTGTATAAGGGCTATCCCTTTCGGTATAATCTAAGCATATATCAAAAACATCCGACAATAGGGTGCACAGATGAGCTTACGGAGGTCCTTATGGAAAACTATACTATCTGCAACTGCATGAACGTTACATATTTTGATGTTGAAGACGCTCTTAATAAGCATGAGAAGTTCTCCGATGTACAGGAGTCCTTCGATGCTGTTCAGGCTATGACTCATTGCTCCACAGGATGCGGCGGATGCCATGACAAGATCATGGATGCTATCTCGGAGATAATGGCAAGATAAGCTTTTTTTATGAGCTTTACTACCGAGCTTTTCTCGTACAAGGATATCTACGATACGGAGGGCAGTCAGGAGCTTTTCGTGCAGGCCATGAAGGAGAACTGTATCCACCATTACGGTAACTGTGAAGGCTACCGCAGGATACTTCAAAAGTTCTCTTTTGACCCGGAGAAGATATCTTCGTTCGACGATGTCTTAAAGATACCTTTTATTCCTACGCTTTATCTGAAGCATCACGACCTTCAGAGCGTGCCTTCAAGAAAGCAGCTTATAAAAGCTACGTCTTCGGGTACCAGCGGCAGGATGAGCCGCGTAAGCCTTGATCTTAAGACGATAACCGATGGCGCCAGGATGGTAATAAACGTAGGAAGGTACCATAAGCTGTGGTCGATAAAGCCGGTTAATTACATAATATTCGGCTATCAGCCTACAAAGTCCAATCAGACTGCCGTAAGTAAGACGGCGCTGGGCTTTACTTTCTTTGCTCCTGCGGCAAGCAGGACATTTGCTCTGGAGAATACATCCTCCGGCTATAAGCTCTCGTGGGATGTTGTCCTTAAGGCGCTGGATAAGGCTTCCAAGTCTTCTCTTCCCATGAGGACCATAGGCTTTCCGGCATATACTTATTTCCTTCTTCGCGACATGAAGGCAAAAGGCATCAAGTATAAGATGCCAAAGGGTTCCATGGTGACATTGGGAGGCGGTTGGAAGCAGTTTTATACCGAGAAGGTGGAGAAGGAGGATTTCTATTCGCTTGTGAAGGAAGTCCTTGATATTGACGAGGACCATATCGTGGAATTCTTCGGAGCGGTAGAGCACCCGATCCTTTATACGGACTGCAAGTGCCACCACTTCCATGTTCCCGTCTACAGCAGAGTGGTAATAAGAGATCCCGATACGTTCCTGCCTCTTCCTGACGGCAGCCCCGGGCTTGTTAACCTCATGACTCCCATGATGCACGCGACTCCCGTTACCAGCATAATGACGGATGACCTTGGTGTACTTCATTCTGAAGGCTGTCCCTGTGGAGAGAAGTCGCCCTGGCTGGAGATAATAGGACGTGTGGGAATAGGTGATATCGTCACTTGTGCCGCAGGCGCAGACGAGTATCTGAAGGGAGGAAAGTCATGATCCTCTACAGAGGCGACGTATACGATAACAGTTCACAGGACGAGCTCCTGGATAAGCTTCCTTCGGATCTTTATTCTCCGATAAATGAAGGCAGAAGACTTGAAATATCGACGGTGATCGATGCTTGCGACAGCCTTGCAAGGCGCGTTCTGACAGGGGACTTTAAGGAGATAACAGATCCCTTCATGGCGGAGTTCAATATATCCGAAGAACAGTTTGCCGACATGGCGAAGATGTTCACGAGGGAGAAACTGGAATATAAATGCTCCATAGAGCTTACAGACGATAAGAAGGTAATAGACGGTTCTTTTACCAGGGAGAGATATCCTCTGGGAGTTTTGCTTCATATAGCTGCAGGTAATGTAGACGTACTTCCCGCTTATAGCGTGGTGGAAGGCCTTCTTGCAGGTAATATCAATATCTTAAAGCTTCCCATGGGAGATTCGGGGTTATCGGTAAAGCTCCTTAATGAGCTTATCAAGGTGAGCCCTGAAATATCGGACTACGTCTATGTATTCGACGTGCCTTCTACTGATACGGAGAACATAAAGCATCTTGCCGACTTAAGCGATGCCATAGTCGTATGGGGAGGCGATATGGCCGTTCGGGCAGCAAGGACAATGGCTGATACCAATACGAAGATAATATCCTGGGGGCATAAGCTCTCCTTTGCATATGTATACCCCGACTGCACTGACGATGAACTTCGCCTTCTGGCGGAGTCGATATGCGTTACTAATCAGCTCCTGTGCTCTTCCTGCCAGGGAATATTCGTGGCTACTGACAGGAAGGAGGAGCAGAAAGCTCTTGCCGTAAGGTTCTTCTCTAAGCTTAAAGAAGCTAACAGTAAGCTTGGAGCCGTAAGCTACGGAATGCGGGCAAAGAATGCCATCACCATATATAACGAAAGGCTCGAAAGCGACACTACCGGACATGAGATCTTATCCGAGGACGGCGTCAGCGTCATATTATCAGACGACAGTTCGCTTGAGCTTTCATACCTTTATCGAAATGTATGGGTAAAGAAGCTTCCCTACGAGAAGATAGGAGAACTTAAGCAGTATAAGGACTACCTTCAGACGGCTGCGGTACTTACATCCGATAAGGAGACGTTCGCCCGTACTGCAAGAAGGCTCGGAGACGTCGGGGTAGTACGTATAACGTCGGCCGGAAAGATGTCCCGCATGAACAGCGGTGAAGCTCACGACGGCATGTATGCGCTTCGCGCCTATAGCAGGATAGTGGAGACCGAGATCTTAAACTGACATACTGTGATTGTCATATCGAAGATGAACTCTTATAATCTTAGGATCTTCAACATAAATGTCCAATTAATCTGACTTTTTATTTGTGATTCCTATGCTATAATACCCCCAAGTATAAAGGTGGGTTACGAATAACAATGTTACGAACAAAGAGATTTCAGCGCTTTACGGCGATGCTCCTCATCGCGTCGCTTTTTATCATGACGGCTTCTTCCTGTGACAAGGACACCGATGAGAGCTCCTCTTCTGCGGCAGATACGACAGTAGTTATCGATGCGACTTCATCGGAGACTTCCGAAGAAGAGACAAGTGAGACATCCTCTCGCCGCGTGGTAGTGGAGATCGAGGCATACGATGCCGTCATGAGTGCCACGGGAAGAGGCATCATAAGAGAAGAAGCTTCACTTCAGTCACAGTCGGTAGGAGTGTTTGAAGCAGGTGACGAATTCCACGTCATTGGTATAGCAGGCGATTTCTACGTAGTAGAGATGCCTGACGGCGGATCGGGCTTTATCGTGACCGGCAAGATTACCGAAGTTACGGCGCCCTCCGAGACAGAAGAGACCGAGGCTTCTTCAGAGACTGATCCTTCCGAGACAGCTGAGACTTCCGAAGGGGCTTCCGAGACGACGACTCCTTCGACTGACGCTTCCGCGGCAGGTACTACAACTGCAGCAACTACTGCAGCGCCTTCGACGCCGGATACTACGGCGGCTCCTGCTCAGACTGCGGCACCCGTCCCCGAGACAGCGCCTGCAGCACCCGCGGGACCTGACATGAATGCTACATATAACGGCAATGCCATCGGTGCATATGAGGTAGAGGGAGTAGGTACGGTCTACGGGTATTTTGTCGATACGTCCTACTTCAATTCCCTTGTCAATAATCACAGGTCAGAGCTGGGTCTTACGCCATGGAATTACACCTATTCCGATGCTACGAGACTTAGGGCCGTCGAATGCTCCGTATCATTCTCTCACACGAGGCCCAACGGCCAGTCGTGCTTGTCGCTCTTCGGCGGAGCAGGCGGTGAGATAATCTATTCAGCTACGGATAATGAGGCTGCTTACAATGCGTTCCTCGGTTCAGAAGGCCACAGGGGAATAATCGAGGATTCTCAGTACTATTTCCCCAATGCATGCTCAGCGGCATTTATTCGTGTCGAATGGAACGGATCTTCTTGGCAGTTTGCAGGTTCCAGCCTGGTCAATAACTGCTGGTGATCTTTCTCCTCATCTTAGAGGGTGAAGTATTCTCATATTCCGAGAATACCCTGTTGAAGCTGGGTATGCTCTTAAAACCTGACAACATAGCGATCTCCGTCAGCGACAGTCCGTCTTCGGGCAGCAGGGAGATCGCTTTTTCTACTCTTACGATATTGAGCCACTTGCTGTACCCGATGCCGGTTACTTCCTTGAAGGCTCTGGAGAAGTAGTCCTTGCTTATGCCTGCTCTTTCTGCCATGGCGGTCTGCGACAGGTCGTCAGCCGTAAGGTTGTTCTTTATGTAGTCCATAACGGATATTATGTTCCAGAGAGTATTTTCCGATACGTTCTTGGTGCCTTCGTCGATAACGTCTCCCATTATGTCTTCGTGATATCTGTCCAGGATAAGCATGAACTCCATGAGACGTGAAGCGCATCTCATCTCGTTATTGCCTTTGGAGTCGAAGAAGACGTCACTCATCCCTCTGATCTCTCCCGTAAGCTTATTCACAAGACGCGGATGCGAATCCTTTCGTATGGTGTGAAGCCCGTGATAAAGGTTCATTATTCGCTTGAAGTCAAAAAGTGAATCCGCAAAGTTGTTGCTGTACTGAACAAGGGTTGATCCCATCCTGTCGGCATCTGTTATCTCGTGCAGCTCCATAGGCCATATGAGGAGGATATCGCCTTCTTCCAGGGAGTACAAAGTATCATTTATCCTGTATTGATTCCTGGCTCCGGCGCCTACGAGGATGATCTCGCCGTAGGCATGACGATGCGGAGGGAAAGAGCGCTCTTCCGAGCCGTCCGCTACATTGATCGCACGTGAATTCTTAAATGAGAAGGATTCGTAACCTGATGTATCCATGAGCATCTCCCCGATGTCAAAAAATGAGAAGTTCCTGCACCATATATAAGAAGAATGATAGCAGGGATGGGGCTATATTACAAGTAATGAGCTTTGGATCATCTTTTGCGAAAGGATATGTATACCATGAAGAAAGCATTATTTATCGGAGGAACAGGCACCATCAGCACGGCTATCGTAAGACAGCTCGCAGACGACCCTCTCTGGGAAGTTACAGTGCTCAACAGGGGCAACAGGTCTGAGGTCATCCCCGAGGACGTTAACCTCATTAAGGCCGACATCAACAACGAAGCTGATGTATTAAGTAAGATCGGCGATACGGTATACGACTGCGTATGCGAGTTCATAGGATTTACTGTCCCTCAGGTGGAGAGAGACTACAGGCTCTTTGCCGGAAGATGTAAGCAGTATATCTACATAAGCTCCGCATCGGCTTACCATAAGCCTTCAAGAAGCTACATAATCACGGAAGGAACGGCTCTTGCCAATCCTCACTGGCAGTATTCAAGAGATAAGATCGCATGTGAGGAATTCCTCATGAAGAAGTATAAGGAAGAAGGATTCCCCGTGACTATCGTTCGCCCGAGCCACACTTACGATGAGAGAAATGTACCTCTCGGAGTTCACGGTAAGAAGGGCTTCTATCAGGTAATAAAGAGGATCCTTGAAGATAAGCCCGTCATCATCCAGGGCGACGGATCATCCCTTTGGACAGTTACATGGAACGAGGATTTTGCTGTCGGATATATCGGCCTCATGGCTAATCCCCACGCTATCGGCGAAGCATTCCAGATCACATCGGACGAGACCCTTACATGGGATCAGATCTACAAGACTATCGCAGATACACTAGGCAAGGAGCTTCATCCTTATCACGTATCTTCCGACTTCTTGTCCGCAGCAGGTGATAAGTACGGATTCGACTTCGAAGGAAGCCTCACGGGAGATAAGTCCGTATCGGTAGTATTCGATAACAGTAAGCTTAAGAGAGCAGTTCCTTATATGGGGACTTTTGTATGCTTCTCAGAGGGCGTAAAGATCGCACTTGATAATGTACTTTCTACCCCTGAACTGCAGGTGGAGGATCCCGAGTTCGACGACTGGTGCGACCGCGTTATAGCAGCTCTTGATAAGGCTAAGGAAGAGATCTGAAGATCAAGATAAGAAGAGGAGATAATAAATGGAGAATTTTACTTTTTACTCACCTACTAAGTTCGTATTCGGTAAGGGCATGGAGAGCGAAGCAGGAAAGCTCGTTAAGGAGTTCGGCGGCTCTAAGGTGCTCATTCACTACGGCGGAGGAAGCGTTGTAAGATCGGGCCTTCTTGACCGTGTTAAGGCTTCTCTTGATAATGCCGGTATCCCTTATATCGAGCTTGGCGGAGTTAAGCCCAATCCCAGGAGCGGACTTGTATACGAAGGTATCGATCTTTGTAAGAAGGAAGGAGTGGACTTCGTTCTTGCAGTAGGCGGCGGATCTTCCATCGATTCTGCAAAGGCTATTGCCGCAGGTGTTGTATATGACGGAGATTTCTGGGACTTTTATCAGGGTAAGCCCGTCTTGAAGGCTCTTCCCGTAGGAACAGTCCTTACTATCGCTGCAGCAGGTTCCGAAGGATCCGGTGACTCTGTTATCACTAAGGAAGAAGGAATGTTTAAAAGAGGTGCTTCAGGTGAAGGAATAAGACCTAAGTTCAGCATCCTTAATCCTGAGCTTACTACTACTCTTCCTCCTTACCAGACCGCATGCGGTATCACGGATATCATGGCTCATCTTTATGAGAGATATCTTACTAATTCGAAGGATGTCGAAGTAACTGACAGACTTATCGAAGCTCTTCTTCTTACAATGAAGAAGGAAGGCTTAAGAGCTATCAAGGATCCTTCCGATTACGAAGCAAGAGCCAACATTATGTGGGCAGGTACTATGGCGCATACCAACTCCTGCGGTGTCGGAAGATCTCAGGACTGGAACAGCCATGTTATAGAGCATGAGTTATCAGCTCTTTATGACTGCGCTCACGGAGCAGGTCTTGCAGTTACAATGCCTGTTGTATTTAAGTATGTGATGAAGCACAACGTTATGAGATTTGCTCAGGCGGCCGTAAGAGTATGGGGATGTGAGATGAACTTTGAAGATCCCGAGAAGACTGCTCTTGAAGGTATCGAAGCTTTCAGAAACTTCCTTACTCAGATCGGTATGCCGAAGACTATCACGGAATTCGGCGGCAAGGAGGAGGATATCCCCGAGCTTGTGAAGAATCTCTGCTACGGTGACGGAAGAGACGGATCTATCTCCGGCTTTGTGACATTAAGCGAAGAGGATTGTGCGAACATCTATAAGAATATGCTTTGATCGCACGTATTTAATATTTCCTTTGAGGAAGTGCGGCGCACCATCGGACGCCGCATTTTCTTTGCCTGCATTTTGCTATTGACGGCTAATTTGAATTAGCTTATAATTTGGCTAATTTGAATTAGCCTATAGAGGCGGAGGATAAGATGAATACCAAGGAGAGGATATTAGACGAAGCATTGACGCTCTTCTCTGAGAAGGGATATGCCAATGTATATGTTAATGACATTGCGGAGAGGGTCGGGATCAAGGCTCCGTCTTTATATAAGCATTATAAGAGCAAACAGGCCATTTTCGATGCGATCTTGGAAGTGATGCGTTCAAGGTTCAAGGAGACTGCCGGGAGCCTTAATATAGCAGGTGACGATGCTGATACGGATGCCGATATCTATAAGACAATGAAGGAAACTGATCTTGTAGCACTCGGTAAAAATCTGTTCTTATACTATCTTCACGATGACTATACGAAGAGATTCCGTAAGATGCTGACTATCGAACAGTTTCATGATGAATCATTGAGTAAGGTCTATATGAAGCAATATTTCGATGATCCTCTATCTTATCAGGGGATGCTGTTCGGACTTCTTGTGCAGCAGGGTGTCTTAAAGACCGATAATATCCCGATAATGACACTTCATTTCTATGCGCCGATATATACGCTCCTTACGGTTTGCGACAGGGATCCTTCAAGAGAAGAAGAGTGCCTTAAGTTATTGGAAGAACACATAAAGAAATTCGATGAATTATACGGGAGAGACATATGAAGATAACGGTAATAAACGGCTCTGAGAAAAAGGGAGTTACATATAAACTTAAGGAAGCATTCCTTGAAGGATTCAAAGATAAGGCGGAGATAACGGAATTCTATCTTCCCAAGGATTGTCCCAACTTCTGTATGGGATGTATAAGATGCTTTGGAGACGGTGAAGATAAGTGTAAGGACAGAGAGTACATAGCTCCTATAGAGAAGGCTCTTCTGGAAGCGGATCTTCTCGTGTTCACATCCCCCGTATACGTATATCACGTAACTGGAGCAATGAAGAATCTGCTCGATCACTTCGGCTACAGATGGATGCCTCACAGGCCTGCAAAGGAGATGTTCGGTAAGCGTGCAGTTATAATCACGCAGTGCTTAGGCGGAGGAGAATCTTCTACCGCAAAGGATATAAAGGACAGCCTCTCATGGTGGGGAGTTACATGGATAAAGACAGTTAAGTTCAAGCTTATGAGTGAGATACGTTGGGATAAGATCCCGGATAAGAAAAAGGATGCAATGGTATCGTCGGTAAAGAAACTTGCCGCTAAGTGTGCAGCTATCGATTACAGTAAGCCCGCAAGATCAGGACTGCTTGCAAAGGGAAAGTTCATGGCGGTCCGCATGATGCAGACAGGTCTTGGCAAAGAGAACCCGGAGTACAGGGACTTTAATTATTGGAAAGATAACGGTTGGCTTGGCAGCGCAAGACCTTGGAAGTGACACAGTTTAAGATAAGTTAAAGATTGCCTAATATGGAAACCGACACCTCGATATTGTGGTAGTATGAACGTGGTTACGTTCGGAAAACCCATAATTATCTATCGAGGTGTTATCAGTTATGGAAAGTGAATCCAAGAAAAAGCTTTGGATATTCATCGCGATCGCGTACGGATTAGTCATCGTGATGAGTATCTTCATGTTCATCGGACTCAGGCATGATTATGATCTGTCTTCTTTCGTCAATACGCAGATGATGTATCCCGCGTGCGGCGTTATCTTAGGCAAGATCTTAACGCGCAAGAAGGATGAGAAGCTTCCTATGGGTGCCTATATCACCATGCTCATCACAACGGCTGCTATGATGGTGATAAGTATTCTCTCAGTTTTCATTCCTTTGGATGATATGAATGTATCAGGCACGACAATGAGTGCCTGGAACATGATCATATCCATCCCCGTAATGATCGGAAGTATAGCCGCTTATATCCTCTTCTGGACATGCGGCAAGGAAGTTCGTAAGAAGCATGGTCTTGCTCATAACAACATGAAGATGAGCATAATCCTGGTAGTAGTATTCTGTATCCTCTATCTGGGAAGACGTTTTATCGATATCGTGCTCGCAGCTCCTGACGCAGGCGCTAATGCCTGGGTCAAGGATCTTCTCGGAAATCTTGCCACCTTTAACGGTATCTTGACGCTCTTTGCTCTTCCCATCAATTACTTCATGACATTCCTTCCTTTCTGGGGTGAGGAATACGGATGGAGATATTACCTTCAGCCCGTTATGCAGAAGAAGTTCGGTCTTAGAGGCGGTATCGTACTTCTCGGTATCGTATGGGGTCTTTGGCACTGGGATGCCGACTTCATGTTCTACACGAAGGATTCCGGCTTAGTAATGCTCACATCCCAGATAATCACATGTATCGTCATCGCCATCTTCTTCGGCTATACCATGATGAAGACAAATAATATCTGGGCGGTAGTCGTAATGCACTTCATAAACAACAATATGGCTGCAGTATTCGAAGGCGCTGATAGCCTTTCGAACCAGTCTGCGAGGTGGAGCGATATCCCTCCGTTCTTCGTAGCAAGCCTCTTGTTCGCGCTCTTCATCCTCATGCCTCTGTTTAACAAGAAGAAGGAAGAGATCCCTCTTATCGCAGAGTCCTGAACTTATAAATGATCTATACAGAAACGGGTATCCTTCGGGGTACCCGTTCTTTTATTGTCTTTTATGCTTAACAGTATAATGATATCCATTCTACCGATACCGATAGTGTGTTTACTTCTCCTGTTTCCTTTCTTATAATCAAGTCTACGTATACTGACGCCGGGATGGTTATGAGGGATGTGAAGAAGTCTGTTTACATTGTACTTTCTGTTCTGCTTATCGTGTTGTCGAATCTTTACCCGATAGGCGATGCTATTAGAAATGAATACAAGAATTTGGATAACGGATATGTTGTCTCAGAATATCATCCGTCGGCCAATCTGTTAAGTCCGTATGGCGTTTTTAACTTAAATGCGCTTGTCTCTGACCATACTATAGAATCCGGCTCCGGTCGGATCATGGCTATGAAAATTGCTACGGAATCTTTATGTATCGCAGGTACAGACGAGATCGTAGAACAGTGGTATTACCTTGAAGTGACTTTGGACGATGATTGTTATTATGCTTATCGCGAGACAGAATTCGTCTTCACTGAAGGTGATAGCGAGGTGCTTATGGTAGGCGATGATATATCTTTTGATTATCATGTTGCAGACGATGGAAAGAGAATTCTTGATCAGGTTATTGATACACGTGATCCCGGCATTGTCGTTAACAGAGAATTAGACCGTGAAGCTCAGTTAAAGGCTGATAAGGTTCATGCGGGAGTATCTGTTGTTCTTCGTGCGTTGCCGATAATACTTATAGAGATCGGAATTCTCGCAGGCGTATATTGCCTGCATAAAAAGACTAAGTCGAACCCTGACAGGTCATGGAAGAAAGTGTATGCCGATTCTTCTTTTCTGATCTGTTTTGTATTGTGTTTCTTTATATGCATGACCTTTATTCAGCAAAATATATGCCGATCCGGGAGCAGCGTACTGTGTGCAATAATGGATTCTATGTATCCGAGCATAGTTTATATTATATGGTTAGTTCCGATATTTGCAGTGATCGCGTTAGTAATATATTTGATCATTGCTTCGATGAAAAAAGACGGAAAACTCGCCGCATTGATCATCCTTCTCATCTTACTCGCAGCTATCGGTATCTCGTTATATGTATACATAAGATCATATAATGACAGAGCGCGTAATGCTGAAATATCTGTTGTACATGCTCACGCTCCGATCATCTATATTTATAACGAGGAAAACGAGGATGAGAATATCAATGTAAGCCTCGATCTTGATGGTGAACTCGATGTCACATATCCGCTCTATGATGAGTCCTGCGGATGGAATGTAACTGCAACTTCTGACGGAGTCTTGGAAGATGAGGACGGCAATACATATCCGTTCCTTTTCTGGGAAGCAACGCTCAACATGGATTACGACTTAAGCCGGGGATTCTGCGTTCGTGGGAGCGATACAGAGAGCTTCCTTAACGAAGCGTTGGCAGAGCTTGGTCTTAATGAGAAAGAAGCAGCTGACTTCATGTCATATTGGCTCCCGTTAATGGAAGGAAATGAGTATAACGTCATCACATTCCAAACAACTGCTTACGAGGATGCATCGGGTCTCATCGTAACCCCGGAGCCTGATGTAACCGTCAGGATAAACATGCTGTGGTACGCATCATCAGAGTATGTAGAGATCGAGCCTCAGGAATTGGAAGACATGAATCCTTCACTTGCAGATCGTTCCGGTCTCACCCTCGTTGAATGGGGTGGCGAAGTGATCGATGAGCCCGTGTAAGTAAAAGTGATATCGATCGGCATCCTGCACGCGGCACGAATAATGGCACACAAAACGACGAAATGTGTGCCGGTTCGTGTGAATCGTTTATACTTTATCTTGAATGGATATACTATGGACACATCGGTTCGGTAGCATGGTGATAAAGGAGGAGTGTTACGGATGGCAGATATCCTGATAGTTGAAGACTCTGAAGAATTACTGACCCTTGTTGCCGATTTCTTCAGGAGTAAAGGATCGTTCGAAGTCGATACGGCGCCTGACGGCAACACGGCGCTCGATCTTATCGACAAGAATGAATACGACATCGCTATACTTGATATCATGCTCCCGGGGGCCGACGGCTTTGAAGTCTGCAAGGCACTTCGAGCGAAGAGCAGCTGCCCAATAGTATTTCTTACCGCACTCGGAAATGAGGATAATATCCTCAAGGGTTATGAGATAGGTGCGGATGAATATATGGTAAAGCCCTTTTCCCTTAAGGTGCTCTATGCCAAATGCTTAGCACTTTTAAGCAGGACTGAGGCCGATCTTAAAAGTGAGATCAGCATCAAGTGCGGCGAAATAGAGCTCTATCCGCTGAGAATGGATGTAATCGCAGGCGGACACGAGCTAACACTGGCTCCCAAAGAATATTTCCTTCTTAAGACACTAATTGAGAACAAAGGTCATGTCCTCGGAAGAGACAGGCTCCTGGATCTGGTGTGGGGTATAGGATTCGACGGTTCAGACAGAGTCGTCGATAACCACATCAAGAAATTAAGGAAGAGCCTGGGAAGTTCCGGAGATAAGATCAAGACTGTTATCGGAGGCGGTTATAAGATCGTCGATTAAGGAGGAGATATGAGAAGGACTTCCATCGTTAAGCCCTCGTTCAAAAAGATATTTATGCTCAGGCTGATCGTATGCCTGCTGCTCTTTGCGTTGCTCGCGACAGTACTTATAAAGAAGGTAGGAGATAATGTCATAGATAAGAGGTATAGTACCACTGCTGCTTATCACGATAAGCTGGTTGAATATACAGTGAGGCTCAGTGAGACAGAACCCGGAAGCAGCGAATACGATATCGTTCTGAACCGGTTAAGGACTGCTCTGGCGATCTATCAGACAGTCGACCGTAACTACGCCGAAGTCGTCGTGGGCGATATGACTCTGGCAACAGATAAGAACACTGCATTCTTTCAGATGCGTCAGGATGAAGACCATATCATGTATTTTATGCAGGATATATCCTATCTTGATCCGGTCAACAGCTATATGGACGGTAAGCTCTCATTGGAAGAGCAAAGGCGATGGGAGGATCAACATGTCTTTGATCCGGTTGCGGAGATAATGTACGAGACTGACAGCTTGAGATACTATCAGCTCAATAGTGCTTACATCGACCGTGAGACCGATACTTTTATTCCCGGTGTCATCAGTATCGACGACGGGGGCAAAGTTTACGAAGTGGACTGTACGCCTTCCGATACGAGCGGTTATGAATATGTCGAATTCGGAGAAGGCGGAGCAAGTCTGTTCTTCGTCTCCTACAGGAATGCTGCGGATCTGTCATCGGAAGACATAAGATTCTACGAGACCGCAGATGAGAACGGTGATCTTGTCATCCGTGAGGAAGGCGAGTTCAGCAAAGCGGATGCACCCTGGTATATAGGATTTGTCGAAGATAAACATGGAGGCGTATTTGAGTATGCATCCTATACGTGTACTGTTATCATCATCCTCGGTGTTGCAAGCGCAGTCGTTGCCGCACTCATATTGTCGGTCGTGCGTTTCCAGAAGGATAAGACCATCTGGGAGATCTTCGAATACAGAAGGAAGACGACGGAAGCCATGGCCCATGATCTCAAGACTCCTCTTGCTACCATCATGGCATGTGCCGAGAGCATGGAGACGGATCCTGATCCTTCCAAGTCTGAAGATCTTTCAAGGAAGATCTGCGAGAATGTCAACCTGATGGATCGTAAGATCGAAGATATCCTGATGCTGTCAAGAAGTGAATCCGGAAACCTTTCCGTGAAGAAGGAAAGTGTTGTCATAAGATCCCTTATAGAAGAGAGACTTGCTTCGTTCCCTGACATGAAGGCAGAGATAAAGGGCGAGGAGGTAAGTAAGATAACTGACAGAAAGCTCTTCTCGCAGGCGCTGGATAATCTTCTTCTTAACTCATACAGATACAGGGAAGAAGGCAGTACTGTCCTTATCGAGAATACCGATGAAGCGCTTACCATAAGCAATAAGACTTCCATGGTCTATAAGGATGTCGATGCGCTGAAGAAGCCTTTCGTGAAGGGCGACAGTTCCAGGGGCAGCAAGGGCTCCGGTCTCGGCCTTGCCATAGCGGAGAACGATCTTGATATCCTGGGCTATAAGCTGAAGCTGTCTTGCGAAGACGGCATATTCAAGGCGCAGATAAGATACTGACAGACAACAAGTACACCCTGTTGTACATGATCCGAAGAGATTTATGTACATGAGGGTGTACTTTGCCGTGTTTCCCTATGTAGATGTACGTCCGGGGGCTTAAAAGACGTACATACAGGTGTACTTAGGCACGAATGATCTTAAGTGCAGAGTCCTTGCCGTTCAGTTCGATAATGTTCCCCGAAGTAACGTCTTCTCCTAAGGAGCTCTCGATCTTATTGTTCTTGCCCTTGACCGATGTAGTGAAGGTGTATTCCTCAGGGACGATAAGAGTAGCTTCGCCACCGATCATATTGATGTCGATCTTTCCTTTTGTATCGATGAGCCTTATGGTGACCTTCTCCTTGGCATCGATCTCAAGTGTCTCGAACTCTAAGCTCTCTATCGTGATGTCCGAAGCCTCGGCTGCGATCTCCACCTTCTCTGCGCAAGAAGGAAGACCTATCTTAACGTTCTTCGCGTCAGTCGTGATGTCGCCCTTATCCCTGGCTGTGTCGATCTTTGCATTAGAGGGGAGGATCATAGTCTCGTCGCCTGTTCCGAATATCCTTGCCTCGCAGCTGCCCTTGATCTTTATATCAAAATCTTTCATTGTCTTATCCTCCTTATAGAAGTTTTTGCTTGTATGGCTTTAGTCTATCTTCTTTGGAAGCGGCAGTCTTTAAAGGCCTCTAAGATAACTCTTAAATAGTTCTTAATTCATGGTAAGATTATCTGTAAGAATCTTAAGGAATAGAGGAATCGCTTATGAGAACTCCTGTTATCGAGACGGAAAGACTTATCTTAAGACCTATTACCATGGACGACTGTCAGGATGCTTACGACAGATGGACATCTGATCCTGAAGTAGCTAAGTACATGATCTACAACACCCATACGAGTATCGAAGATACGAAAGGGTGGCTTTCTACAGTTGATACGGAAAGTGACGTCGCCTTCGACTTTGCTGTCTGCGTCAAGGATGAGGATAACTATATGTTCGGCAGCTGCGGCCTTTCTTACAGGAAGGATATCGACTGCTTCGTAGCAGGATATAACTTCGCTAAGGATCACTGGCGCAAGGGGTACGGCACAGAGACCATGCAGGCTCTCGTTAAGTTCGGAACGGAAGTGCTGCACCAGACTGTCCTGGAGTCTTCTTTCCATAAGGCTAATGTAGTGTCTGGACATGTCTTGGAGAAGTGCGGATTCGAGATAATAGGCGAAGGCAATAAGACCAAGCTCGACGGCACGACTCCCTTTGAATTCTACGAGATGAGATACAGGATCAAGCCTTCAAAGGAGACATTCAAGCTTTATAACGGAGTTGAAGTGGAGCCTATTGGATTTGGTACATATAAGAGCAGTGAAGGCGCCGTGCGAAATGCACTCGACGCAGGCTATACATATCTTGATACTGCTTCGTTCTACTTTAACGAAGATGTAGTGGGTTCTGAGGTAAAGGCGTCGGGAATAGCAAGGGATAAGCTCTTTATAGCAAGTAAGGTATGGCCTACTCAGTTCGGATACGAAGAGACTAAGAAAGCTTTCGGTGAATCTATAGAGAAGCTCGGTACGGATTACCTTGATCTCTACCTTGTGCACTGGCCTAAGCTCACGAAGGATGACCTTCAGTGGAAGCGTAAGCTGATCGCTACCTGGAAGGCTATGGAGGAGCTTTATAAGGAAGGTAAGATAAGAGCCATCGGCGTCAGCAACTTCATGCCTCACCATATGAAGGTGATACTTGATAACTGCGATATCAAGCCTATGGTGAACCAGCTGGAGCTTCATATAGGATATATGCAGAACTACGCTGTGGAATTTTGCAGGAAGAACGATATCCACGTTCAGGCCTGGAGCCCCTTGGGCAGAGGAAGGCTTAATGAGGATGAGATCATACAGAAGTTCGCGCGCAAGTATGCGGTAAGTCCTCAGAAGCTGATGCTGAGGTTCCTGGTGCAGCAGGGGATATCCGTGATCCCCAAGGCGAACAGTCCTATTAACATGAAGAACAATCTTGACCTTTATGAGTTCACCATAAGCGATGAGGATATGTCATTCCTGATGTCTCTTCCCGAGAGAGGATTCTCCGGAGAGTTCCCGGACTTAGAGGATTTTGAGAATTGAATGTAAGTTGGGTTTCTAATAATAAAGCCGTGTAACTATGTTACAAAGATAAACATAAGAGGGGTATTAATACAAATGATAGGACAGGTTGCAACTAATAAGGTTTCCAGGGTATTGGATCCGCCGTATATCAAGGAGGATGGTTCGAAGGAGAAAAATCCCATGTGGACGAAGATAGTTCTTATGCTCCTTATCCCGAATATCCTGTTGATCTTGATGGTCGTAATGAAGATCTTGGCGAAGGATCAGTCTGCACCCAGTATTTATATAGCTGTCTTTCTTCTCGTAGCAATGGATATATATGTCGTCTACACTTATATAAGAGTACGAGTATTCCTTCCCAAGGAGTTCAATGCTGCCATTGAGAAGTTCGGACGTGCCGAGCTCATGAGTCAGATAGCAGATCCCGAGACCAAGGCATTCTTCTTGGCTCCTGAACTGTACGACAGCCTGACTATAGTGACCAGGGATTATCTTATAAATGCCAACGAACTGATACTGCCCCTTAAGGATGTAAGGGCCATCACTTTCTCGAGACGGCATTTTACTGAGGAGCAGCTCAGGAGGGTCGACCGTGAACCTTACCAGCGCCTTATAATGAGCAATGTATATTATGCGAACATAGTATCTTCGGACGGCAAGAATAACAGGAAGCTGGTGTCAGTCCTGGATGAGGATATGCCTGAGTTCTTGAAGGCCTTGAAGGAAGTTGCTCCCCATGCAGGATTTACCTGCCTTTGACGGCGGCTTGAAGCCTCTGGGAAGTGTGCTATAATGTCACTCCCATATCAAGAGAGAAGAGGTGACACGGATGAGGATCGAGACCCAAAGACTCTTTCTGCGCGAAATGAATATGGACGACTTCGACGCGCTTTATAAGGTTCTGGCAGACAAAGAGATAATGAAGCACTACCCTTATACTTTCGACGATACGAAAGTAAGGGAATGGATCGAGAGGAACATAAAGCGATACGAGGACTTCGGCTTCGGACTCTGGGCCGTGTGCCTCAAGGAGACGGGTGAGATGATCGGCGACTGCGGACTTACATTGCAGAACATAGACGGAGAGATGCTCCCCGAGATCGGATACCATATAAGAGCAGATCAGCAGAAGAAGGGATATGCGAGGGAGGCCGCGGCTGCAGTAAGAGACTGGGCCTTTGCCAACACCGACTATCCTGCGCTTTATTCCTACTGCAAATATACCAACGTTCCTTCCTATAAGACGGCGGAATCCATAGGGATGCATATGGATAAAGAATATCCTGATGAAGCAAATGAGATAACGCATGTCTCCGTTATAAGAAGAGAAGACCTTAAGTAAGAATGATCCCCGTTACCTTGGAAGTAACGGGGATCGTTGTCTGTTATGCTTTCTGTACTGTTATTGTGAATGACGGATGCTCGCCGACTGCGTTCTCTCCCGCTTCGACAATGATCTCGTATTCGTCAGGTTCAGGAGAGATCCTTTCCTGATAGAGCCTGAACGTGCCTTCGGCGACGTCTCCCTGGCAGGCAACGTTGCCTGCGGTGTCGGCAACTGTTATATGGTAATCGCCTTCGGCTCCGGTTACCATGACCTGAACTACACAGACCCCTTCTTCCTCGATCGTGAAGTTTGCGAGATTGCTTTGGTCGGCCTCGGTAACATCGAATGCGACAGTGGAATTCACAAGTGTATTACCGGCTATCGAAGTTCCGAAGATAGCTGCACCGGACAAGAGCATTACGCCGCTTGCGATACCTGCCCAGATGTATCTTTTTGCCTTGTGTTCCTTAGGGTTGATGATCATCATACCCGTTACGAGGAGTACGGGACCTGCACATCCGAGTATAAGACCAAGGCCAAGTGAGGAGAGGGAACCTCCGGCTGCTGCAACTTCTCCTGTAGTCTCGCTGTTAGCAAGTCCCGTGATGAATGACAGGCATACGGAGAAGCTGTTGAGCATGCAGTGCATCATCATGGTAAGGAGGATGTTATTTCTCTTGACCATTACATAAGCAAGGACTGCACCGAGGATAAATGTGAAGGGACCTCTTAAGATGGAGAGGTGATTGATGGAGAAGAACAGACCTACTACTACGACGGGGATCCACTCGTGCTTCACGCCTCTTAAGGATGAGAAGATAGCTCCTCTGTGAGCCATCTCTTCACAGATCGCAGGAAGGATACCTACGGCGAAGAGAATGTAGAAGAAGTTCGCTTCGGGACCATAAAGCATACCTGAGATGCTCTCGGCTTCTGCCATGCTCGAAGGTACGAGATACTGCATCAGCATGATGGCTGCGATGGAGAGCATATAAGATCCTATAAGGAGCACTACGCATCCGAAGAAATCCCTTAAGGTTATCTTCTTTATGGGGAATACCTCAGAGATCCTGACTTTCCTTATGACACAAAGAAGAACTGACATTCCCGCGAATAAAAGCTCTGTTGCGATAAGCCCCGGGACACCCCACTTTGCCTGCATCCATGCGCATACCGTGACAAAAAGTCCCATCAATACTGCGAAGAAGACTACACCCATCCAGGGCTTGAGCCTCTCCTGATTCGTTAATCTTTCCATAATAACCTCCCTTTGTTATTCGTGTATCTCTCGTTCTTGTGTCAGCTTCTTTATCTTTCTGTTGATCCTTACAAGCGCTATGGCGATCGCTATAGCAAGTCCAAGGTTAATGATGCACAAGAAGCTGATGAGTGTAGGATGTCCGTGAATGCAGTTCATGATGAATACTGCCGTATTGTAGATCCATGCGAACAGGTTCAGGATGCCTGCGAATACGAGATATGAAGATAGAGTCTTCTCGTATTCGATCTTTGAATCAAGGTCGGAGAATACTTCGAGTTCTTCTCCCGTGTTCTCATATCTGAAATATACGCATGTGCGCCCGGGGTAGGAGACATGACCTACGTTCATTATCCCCATGTCCTCCATGAATCTGATAAAACCTCTTATCTTGGCCGAAGTGTAAGATCCTTTGAGAAAGAGGGATTTATATCTGAATCTGCCCGGCTCAATATCTTCGAACTCGTACCTGATCCTTCCTACATCAACAAGACCGTATCCGTGATCCGCCATATCGTTGATCCAGGCTTCTTCTTTGGGAAGTTCCCAGAGCCAGAAGAGCTTGTGTTCGGTCTTTCTCATATAAGGCCCTCCCCCAGGATCTTCCTTCCGTTGTCTACAAGCTCGGCGAGACGGTCGATCTCGTCTTTAAGAACAGCCTTGCCGGCACCTGTGATAACATATTCCTTCTTCCTGCTCTCGGGATTTTCCGGAAGGGCATCTATCCATCCCTTGTCGACAAGAGAGTTCAGTGCTCCGTATAATGTACCCGGCGCGAGCTTGATCCTTCCCTTGGAAAGCTCCCCCACATTCTGGATTATTCCGTATCCGTGAAGCGGCTTTATAAGCGAAAGTAATATGTAAAATACTGCTTCCGTAAGTGCTTGCTGCGGCATCTCATGCCTCCTTTTCCTTTGTACCATCTTAATAAGAATATCACTATCAGGCGGTTTATCGAGCTGTTATTACTTAGAATCTTTCCTGCGATCTAAGTCCCTCTTGAGAAGAAGGCTTATAGATATGACTGACCCTACAAGTATCAGGCTCTGTCCGATGATCATGTAATCCGTCATAAGAAGGATCGCTCCGATTATAGCTGCGATAACTGCAGTGATAATAAGTACTGTTGTTATGATCTTAGATATCTTCATTTTCTTTATGCTTCTGTATCCTGCTGAGCCTTTGTCTTGTTCCTTCTCATGATCATCACGCTGGCGATGGACATAGCGCAGATGGAAAGTGCCTGACCTAAGTGCATGTACTCTTCATTGAAGAGAAGTACTCCTGCTGCGATAGCCATGCATGCGATGATAACCTTGCTAACTGTTGTCTTTGCCATAATAGTGTCCTCCGTATATCTATCTTGTATCGTATTCCGTTATATCGACTGTCGTTGTAACGGCGTCCGATATATCGTAAGCTGAGTATATCGGCTCCCGATATAGAAGTCAATACCTTTCGCTCAAAAAAGGTGGTAAAGAATTTATAAAGTGCCCGAAATGCAATGTTTTCGCCATTCTTCATCAATGCTGCAGTGGGGAGGATCCGCTTATCAGGTTCCGAGCGCGATATGTACGGTTCAATAATCTGATACTAAAGGTCAATTAATGTTTAGTTGTCTGCGGCTAACTGAGGTGATACAATTGGAAACGAGATTTTGGAGTTATATATTTTTTTACTCGTTGAGTTAGCGCGAGCTAACAAAGCGCATGAGAGATAAAGATGGAAATGAATTCAGTAGAGTTCGATCTGAATTTCAGATATTCGAATGAAGAAAAATGCACCTTGCAAGATGTCAAAGGTGAGATCATGAGGGGAAACTGTATCTGCGTCTGTGGCGAGAGCGGATGCGGTAAGTCTACCTTGCTGCGCTGTATAAATCATCTTGTACCGGAGTTCTATGAAGGTGAGCTTACCGGATGGGTATATATCGGCGGAGAAGATATAAGCGAACTGTCTATCGGCGAGGTAAGTACTAAGGTATCATCGGTATTTCAAGATCCCAGGAGTCAGTTCTTTACGGTCAACAGTACTACGGAAGTCGCATTCGGATTAGAGAATTCAGGTGTGGCACATGAGGAGATCGTAAGAAGAACCGATGAGATATTCAGAGTGTTCGGGTTGGAGAAACTCAAGGACCGTCCCGTTCACATGATGTCGAGCGGTGAAAGACAGATGATAGCTATCTTATCGGCTCTGGCTACAGGTACCGACCTTATACTGCTCGATGAGCCGACGGCTAATCTGGATGCCGCGGCTATAGCTCAGTTATCCGATCTGCTCGTTCGGATCAAGGAAACCGGCAAGACGCTGATTATCAATGAACACAGACTGTATTTCCTTCGGGATATAGCGGATGAATACTGGTATGTGAACAACGGGGAGATCAGGGGCAGGTATCAGGCTTCGGAATTCCTGGCACTGTCCGGTGAGGATCTGGAGGTTATGGGACTTCGGACGACGTCTCTTGATCTGATAACGCTGGACGGCGAGTATGATCCGGCGGTCAAGGTATCTGATACTTTGGAGATCAGCTCCGTGTCTTACGGATATGATCGAAGTAATGTGATACTAAAAGATATTTCCTATAAGTGCGGGACCGGAAGCGTCACCGGGATAATAGGATCTAACGGCAGCGGGAAGACAACGCTTGGAAAGTGCATCTGCGGACTCATGAAGCTTACAGGCGGATCCATATATCTGAATGGGGATAGAGCTGATACGGAAAGATTGATCAGCAGTTCGATGTTCATTATGCAGGAAGCTGAGTTCCAGTTCTTCTCCAACACCGTTATCAACGAGATAAAAGGTACTTCCAAGTCCGAAGCCGTATCGGATGATGAGATCGAGCGAGTATTGAAGATGATGAACCTGTGGGAATGCAGGAACAGACATCCGTTCTCTTTGTCGGGGGGACAGATGCAAAAACTTGTACTGGTACTGGCATATTTCTCGAATAAACCCGTACTTGTGTTGGATGAACCGAGCGCAGGACTGGATCACAGGAGTCTGATATCATGTGCGGATCTTATCAGGGAAATGGCACAGACAAGGATCGTATTCGTAATAACACATGACATCGAGCTGATATCAAAGGTATGTACTGATTGTATCTCTGTGAGACAGGGTGTCGTAGACCGTCATTTTATCCTTAAGGATGACCATGAGTTCGAAGCATTGAAGTCATATATGGAGCATGAGTTCAGTATCAAGGATAATGCCAGAGATATCCCGGGAAGTACGAAGGCTTCCGGTGCCGATCCGCGTGTATGCCTGTTTTATCTGACTGCGGCGCTTATCATGTGTTTTATGAGCAATGCAGCGATCCAGGCTGCAATAATGACAGGGATACTCGTGATAGCGATCTTGAACAGTAAATATAAAAAGGCAGTGTTGTATGCAGCGAGCTTCGCGGTGCTGGTGTCTGTCCCTTATCTGACTACGGCGTTTGTTCCGAATATCCTTTCGAATTTCTTTGCGAGGTTTATTCCGGTAGGGTTTGCTGCGGACCTGCTTTTCTCCGAGGATGGTGCTTCCAGACTTCTTGCGGCATTGCGGAAGATGCATGTTCCGGAAAGCGTGATAATGATCTGTTCGGTCATGTTCCGTTTCTTCCCTGTCATATGCAATGACATGCGCATATCGATGCAGTCGGTAAAGACGAGAAGTTTCTTTCCTAAGTTACGGGACAAGATAAGGAACATTCCGTCATATATCGAGATATTGATCGTTCCAATGATGTTCAGAGTGATAAGGATAGCGGAATTCCTTTCTGCCTCTGCCGAGACACGCGGCATATCACTCCGATGCAGGAAGGATTCATATATAGAATGCCGTATGAAGGTAAGTGATTATATCCTGATCTCTATCCTTCCGGTTCTGATAACAGCATATCAATTGATCACATAAAAAGGAGTGTATAACAATGTCAGATCAAAAGAAAGATAAGATGAAAGCTAAGGACATAATAACGGTTACATTGCTGTCCATGTGCAGCGTTGTGATATTCATATTATTGAGCTTCCTGTATGTGGTGCCGATATTCATAGTAGGATTTCCCGTGGTAGTCTCTTTCCTCCAGGGCATGGTATTTATGATGATCGGCATCAGGGTTCCTAAGAAGGGAGCAATACTGCTCTATTCGATCATTTCAGGTATAGCGGGAATGAATATCATATATTTTGCAGGTTCGGTTATCATCGGAGTAATCGGTGAGCTGATCCTGGCGAAGACAGGCTACGGAAAGTTCGGCCCGCTCGGGATCACATATGTACTTATGCAGATCGTAAATGCATTTACGAGTACTGTCTATCCGTATGTCATTACCTTTGATTCTACTAAGGATATGATCGCAAAAACCGGTGCCGATATATCGATCTATGAGACCGCTAATAAGATGCTTACAGGCGCCCCTGTAGTGATACTTCTGGTATTAACGGGAATTGCAGCTCTGGCGGGAGCTCTGGTCGGCAGGAAGATGATGAAGAAACATCTCTTAAGCGCATAAGATCGGAGGCATCATCAATTGAACAGCGATAAGAAAACAGGCTCATTTTTCAGGGAGCTCAGGGAGTTTATATCTCCTTATAGGGTAGGGTATATCCTGTCTGTGATAATAAGCATGCTGGGAGTATTCTGTAATATGCTCTCGTATGCGGCTGTCGGTAAGATCGCCGGTAAGATATTCGGAGGCGCTGTCAAGGTCGAGGATATAGTCGGACTTGTCCTAATAGCCGCGATCTTGAAGATCCTCTACGGCGTGCTGATAAATATCTCTACCTGGGTATCCCACAGTGCTGCCTATAAGACACTGAGAGATATCAGACTCGCTCTTACCGATAAGATGATGAGGATCCCTCTCGGGTATTTCGAAGAAAAGGGGACCGGAAGACTGAAGACTACGATCGTAGAGCGTGTAGAGTCCGTTGAGAAGACCTTGGCTCATCTTCTTCCTGAGATGACGGCTAATATCCTCATCCCGCTTGCCATGATCGTATGGTCATTCGTGATCGACTGGCGCGTTGCACTTTGTATGCTGGTATGGTTTGTGGCGGGGCTTTGCCTTTCGGGCGGAATGATGAAGGACTATGAGGAAAGGTTCAAGAGTTATACCGATGCCGAGAAGAATATGAACCAGGCTATAGTCGAGTATGTTGGCGGTATTGAGGTAATAAAGAACTATAACAGAACGGCAGATTCATTCAGAAGATTTGAAGATGCTATCAAAGGACATACCGATAACAGCCTTACGTGGCAGAAGGATACCCTGATGTATTCGACGCTGACGCTTGCGGTGACACCATATTCCGTATTTCCTGTCCTTATATCCGGTCTGATATTTGTAAGGAATCAGACCTTGGATGCATCGTCTCTTTTCATGCTGATCCTTCTGGCTCTCGGTATATTTGCTCCCGTATATAAGGCGATGAGCTATACCGATTCTTTTGCATCCATGGGTGCCGTAGCAGGCGAGATCCGTGAGATCTTAGATTATAAGGAGCTGGTAAGAGGAGATGAGAAGATCACCGGGAGCAGGGATATAAGCCTTAAGAATGTATGCTTCTCCTATGCATCCGACGGACCGGATGTAATTAAAGATATAGATCTCGATATAAAGGAAGGAAGCATGCTGGCTCTGGTGGGACCGTCAGGAAGCGGCAAATCTACCGTCGCCAAACTGATCGCCGGTTATTGGGATAAGAAGTCAGGAAGGATAGATATCGGCGGAAAGGATATCACGGAGTACTCACAGGATGAGCTCAATAAGCTGATCGCTTATGTGGATCAGGATACATTCCTTTATAACATTTCCATAATGGAGAATATCCGTGTCGGAAGACCTGATGCTACAGATGAAGAGGTCGTGGCTGCAGCTGTTGCAGCCGGTTGTGACGAGTTTATCAGAGCTCTGCCTGACGGTTATCAGACTCTTGCTGGTTCTGCAGGCGATATGCTCTCGGGAGGAGAGCGTCAGCGCATAGCTATAGTCAGGGCAATGATCAAGAATGCTCCCGTACTCATAATGGATGAAGCTACTTCCAGTTCGGATCCGGAAAATGAAGCTGCTATCCAGCAGGCTCTGTCAGTGTCGGCTCGGAATAAGACTCTCATCATCGTTGCGCACAGATTATCGACTATCGTGAACGCGGATAATATCGCGCTAATTGACGACGGAAGGGTTATCGCACAGGGCCGTCACGATGAACTGCTGTCTTCTTCGGAAGAATACCGCAAGATGTGGGAATTATCAGGTAATAGTGAGGCTAAGAGATGATCGGTTCTATAATCAAGATATTCAGATTCTGCGGCGACAATACAAAGGTCTTTCTTAAGTCGCTCATCTTTACGATGCTCAAGAACTGTTTCAACGTAACACAGATCGGAGGTGTCATCATATTGATGGACGCTCTGATGAACGATGCTCCGACGGGCCCTGCTATCATGAAGCTGGGGATACTTACCGCCGTCTGTGTTATAGGTTCATTTGCAACTTCGTATACAGAACAGGTGGCAATGCTCACCACGGACTTTAAGATGGTCGAGGACAAGAGGATCGGAATAGGAAATCTCCTTAAGAGGGTACCTCTGGGTATATTCAGCAGTGACAGGTCAGAATGCATAAGTGCCACGCTGACTTCTACGCTCGCATCTGTGGAATTGTCTGCGGCATATGCCATATCAGGCATTATCGGAGGATTTCTCTCGACACTGGCGACGCTGCTGATGCTCCTGTTCTACGATCTGCGTATAGCAGCTGTCACGTTAGTCGGAATGGCAGCCTATCTCGGAGTCATCGAATGGCAGATGAGTGTTTCAAAGAAGCATTCATACATGCAGCGAGCTGCCATGAATGAACTTATATCAGCGACCATAACCTTCATCAAAGGAATCAGGGTAACAAAGGCTTTCAGCTTTAAGTCGGGTGACCGCTATATCAGGGAAGCCGTGGAGGGATCTTCACGAGCCAACCGCCGCCTGACGGATCTGTCGATGCCTTCTCAGTTCGCAGGTAATACCTGTATCGCCGTGTTTGAGATGATGATAGTGATCGTCGATCTGTACCTTTATATTCAGGCAGGATCGATAGCGGCAGATAAGGCAATAGTCATACTGATAATAAGTTTCTTTGTATTCGCTTCTCTTAATCAGGCCGGTATCAACCTGTCGATGATTGGTCTGCTTGAGGCGGCTATAGATGAGGTGAACGAGCTGGAGTCCACCGAACCCATGAACGTAAAAAATCCGGAAGCCTCCCCTGAAGGCAGACGCATAGTCTTTGATAATGTGAGTTTTTCGTATGATGATAATGAAGTACTTCATGATGTCGATCTTGTTATCGAACCTGATTCCACGACAGCCATAATCGGACCTTCCGGATCAGGTAAGACGACGCTGTGTCAGCTTATCGCCAGATTCTGGGATGTTGATTCGGGCAGTATAACATTAGGCGGTACGGATATCAGGAATATTAATGATGCGGAGCTCATGTCTCAGATAAGTATGGTGTTCCAGAAAGTATATCTGTTTGAAGATACTATCGAAAATAATATTCGAGTAGGAAGACCGGATGCGACACATGAAGAAGTTATAGCAGCTGCAAGAGCAGCAAGTTGTGATGAGTTCATATCAAGGCTTCCGGCAGGATATGACACCGTAGTATCAGAAGGTGGCGGCAGCCTGTCAGGAGGAGAGAAGCAGAGGATATCCATAGCCAGAGCGATACTCAAGGATGCGCCGATAATCATATTGGATGAGGCAACCAGCGCCCTTGATGCAGAGAATGAGCATACGGTAATAGATGCGATCGAAAGGCTTACCAAAGATAAGACCGTAGTCATGATCGCACACAGGATGAAGACTGTAAGAAATGCCGATAAGATCGTGGCGATCGAGAACGGAAGGATCGTACAGCAGGGAACTCATGATCAGCTGGTAAATGAAGACGGTCTGTACAGAAGATTTATCTCCAACAGAGAAAGCGCAGAAAACTGGAAGATAAGGAAGTAATGATCCTTTTCTGTCTCTGTGATGAGGATCGATTTGCAATTGCGGTTAGCATAGGCTAACCGAATATGGAGGTGATGATCGATATGACACTTAAGAAGTGGCATCGAGTTGAGAATATGACGGATAAGCTTATTGAGGACAGACTGTTGACCGATGGTTTTCTGGAAAATGTCAGACGGATCCCGGACAAGACTGCTCTGATCTGCGAAGATGATGCGCTCTCTTATCGTGAATTGTATGAACGGGCTTGCGGTGTCGCGATGGCGATCCGTTCAGCAGGAGCCGTGAGCGGCGATAAGGTAGCCGTAAGTCTCCCGCGTGGCATCAATATGGTGTGCGCAGTCCTCGGAATACTCCTTAACGGATGCTGTTATGTGCCTGTGAGTCCAAGACAGCCGGAAGACAGGAAGAAGAGGATCTTCAATAAGGCAGGCATCAGATTGTGTGTCGGCTCAGGGGACAGCCTGCCCGATGTTGAAGTTATAGATATAGATACAACGGGCGAATCTACTGATTTTATCTGTGCAGATATCCCTTACGACAACTCGGCCTATGTGATCTTCACATCAGGATCGACCGGCGAACCCAAAGGTGTAGAGATATCCCATTCCGGAGCCTGGAATACGATAAGTGATGTGCGCGATCTCACTGATATGAAAGAGGATGATGTCTGCATCAATATTTCTTCGCTTGATTTTGACCTGAGTGTCTTCGATATCTTCGGGACATTATCCTGCGGAGGTACTCTGGTACTCCTGACTGATGATACGTATAAGGATCCTGCCGTATGGAAGGACAACATAATGCAGCACAAAGTAACATTCTGGAACAGTGTGCCTGCTCTGTTTGAGATGCTGATGTTATCTATGGAGAAAGAGGATGATATCAGGAGCCTTCATAACGTCCTCCTCTCGGGAGACTACGTAATGCCGGGACTGTACAGGATGCTTAATGAACGCAATCCTGAATGCAGGTTTATAGCACTCGGCGGTGCTACTGAGGCTTCCATCTGGTCCAACTATTATATCGTTGACGGATCGGAAGATCCCAATACTCATATTCCTTACGGAAAGCCGCTTGCCAATCAGCAATTCTGTATCGTACAGGATGGTGAGGATGTTGAGGACGGACAGATCGGTGAACTCTTTATTGGCGGCAAGGGTCTGGCAAAAGGCTATACGGGTGATCCGGATAAGACAGCTGCCGCGTTTGTAACAGATGATGACGGTAAACGCTGGTACAGAACAGGCGATACAGGTTATTACAGAGAAGACGGCAACATCATATTCGCGGGAAGATCAGATGATCAGGTGAAGCTCAACGGCTTCAGGATAGAACTGGGTGAGGTTGAGAATCAGATCAACGGTATTGACAGGATCCGCAGGGCGGTTTCTCTGGTGTGCGACAGGAATATCTGTGCAGCACTTGAGCCGGATCTTTATCACGCTCCTTTGAAAAAAGCATCGACGGGTATGAATGTTTTCGATAAGACCTCTGTAGATGGTGCTGTATACAGCTTTATCAGATCCGTGACGGAAAAGCTGAATAACAGGGAGACGGCTGAGTCCATGCACCCTGTATTAACGTTGTGGAAGGAAAGACTTGAAGATCCGTCTATAAGTTTTGAGCTGACCTCAGATGGAAGAGAACTGTTGTCTTTACTGAAAGATAAGGAAGAACTCATGCTTGAGATTATGACCGGACACCGCCGTTCCGTAGAACTGCTTACGGATGATGTCCTTTCCCCTGAGAGACTGATGGCCATGGCCGATACGGAAGGTGATCTGGAGAAGCTCGCCGATAATATCGCATCGAGAGGCAGAACTGATGTCATCGCATTCGTCTCGTGCAGGGAGGGAATACTCGCGGCGTCTCTGCTTAAGAGACTGGAACATAAGACAAAGATAGGAAAGATCATCTACCTTGAGAGTTCGACAGGGCTTCTTGATGCGGCTCGGAAAAATCTCGACTGCTTCGGAATCGATATTTCTTACGTAAAGACTGACGGAAATCATATTGCCGGTGAACTGGTATCTTCTTGTGACTGCGCGATCTCCTTAGGCGGTATACATCTTTTTGATAATATAACAAACGGTCTGGACTTCATAAGGACGCTCCTTCAAGAGAACGGGATGCTGTTCATGACGGAGCCGGCCGTTCTGACGTCGGCGGGGCTGATATCAGCGGCGGTGCTCGAAGAGGGCTTTGTAAGGTATACGGATATGAGAAAGGGTATGTGCAAGCCGATGCTGCTTCCTGATGAGTGGAATGCGGTGCTGGGGCAGGCATGCTTTGAAAATGTGACGACGGAGCCGTTCGGAGGTAATGAGATGTTCATGTACTCCGCAAGATACAAAGGTGCCTCTCTTCCCGGTAATGAGATCCTCAGAAAATACTGCAGCGAAAGGCTCGTGTACTACATGGTTCCCGAGAAGTTCGTATACTGCGTGTCGTTCCCTTTAACTGCCAACGGTAAAGTTGACAGACGGACCCTGAGTTCCGTATTTGAAGAAGGCTCCGGGCGTACCGGAACCCTGCCTTTATCTTCGACAGAGAAGGCACTTGCGGGTATATGGTGTGAGCTTTTGAAGACGGATGCGGTATACCGTGAAGATAATTTCTTCGAGATCGGAGGAGACAGTCTGTTATCTACACGTCTTATATCTGCCATTAAGGCAAGGTTTTCTTCCGTATGCAGCATGAAGGAGATCTTTGATTCTCCACACCTTACTGAAATGGCGGAACTTATCGAATCTAAAGATAGTGATGAAGATTATGAAGAAGGAGAGCTTTGACAGGTGAGCAGGATTGGAATAATAGGATCCGGCGGAAAGATCGGATATGAGATAGTAAGGACTCTTAGCAGATATGCTCCTGAGCATGAGCTCAAGTGCGGATACAGATCTAACCGTAAAGAGGATGGCAATAACTGGGTCAGAACAGATGTTGATGATCCGGATGATATAAGGAACTTTATGGAAGGTTGTGACCTTGTCATCAATTCGGCGGGACCTTCTGAGAAGTTAAGCCTTAAGGTGATGGACGCGGCACTTCAGAGCGGTGTATCTCTTATCGATGTCGGGCACAGCGGCTGCTACGGAGAGGTAAGATCACTCCGGGACGGTCAGCAGATGATCTACGGGTGCGGCGCGGTTCCCGGGCTTATCGGGATAATTCCGAGAAGACTCTCGGAGGATCTTGATCATATGTTTTCCATGAATGTAAATATCTCGCTCCGGGAAGATCTGACGTTTACTGCCGCCAGGGATCTCGTAACCGCATCTGAGCTTCCTGACGGAAAAGGAGCAGGGATCAGGGCGAAGACCGAGAATATTCCTCTTATAGGTGATGAGGTCTACCGTTATCAGTTTACTGACGAGGAGAGCGATGCCGTCGATAAGCTGGTGGGAGTTAGGACCAGTTCATGGTATATGGTCAGAGATACAGATGATTATGAGAAACTCTTCGCCGGGACATATGCGGATAAGGATGAGATGGCAAGGACCCTGTGCCACCTTTACCGTATATCCATGGAAGGCAGGGATGACCATCTCAAGTTCGTTATTGAGACAGAAGGGATGAAGGATGACAGGCCTGTCACTATGACCGCCTACATGCACGGTATATCCGGTTCCGTAGTATCTGCAAGGACTGCTTCGGCAGTTGCCATGGCTTTGCTCGACGGATGTATAGATGAGACTGTTCCCGTAAGGGCAGCACTTCTGAAAGATCCGGATATCGTCTGGGAATATGCCCTTAAGGTAGAAGCATTTGATGTATTTGAGATATATCCGAATTCTCTTGATGAGATGACTTCGGAGGAGTCGGGTGAGATATGAGTGAAGAGAAGAAAAAGGTTGCTGTGTGCGGTACGGGTTTTGGTATCTTCTATGCGGAAGCTGCCGTCCGCAACAGTAATATGGAACTTACGGGGATCGTAGCAAGAGGCAGTGAGAGGTCCGTAAGATGCGCAGAGCGATACGGCGTACCCCTTTATCACGATGTGGATGAACTTCCTTCGGATACTGATATCGTATGCGTTGTAGTAAGGAGCAGCATCCTGGGTGGATCAGGCACGGATATAGCTCTTAAGTGTCTCTCAAGAGGTATGAGTGTCATACTTGAACAGCCTGTTCACCATGAGGATCTGATGAGACTCTTTAAGACTGCTCTTCAGAACGGTTGCGCCTACATGACCGGAAACCTGTATGCGAACCTGAAGGAGATCAGACGTTTTCTTCAGGTAGCCGGAAAGCTGAAAGATTCGGAGAGCCGGCTCGAATATATCGACTGCGGCAGCAGTGTTCAGGCCTTTTATCCGTTTGTTGAGATACTTGGCAGACTGACAGGGGGCGAGATGGAAGTTAAGTTCATCGATGAACAGAGAGGCTCATTCAAGACTGTGACGGGTGAGATCGGCAAAGTGCCGTTCTCATTCAGGTTCAATAACGAACTCGATCCTAAGGATCCGGACAATCACATGCGGATACTGCACAGTATCTCATGTTATTACGATACGGGCAGACTTGAACTCGTGGATTCCAGAGGACCTCTCATATGGTATCCGCGTCTGGATATTCCATGGTATGTGTTTGACCGGGGAGGATTTCCCGAGACCCCGGACGGATACCCTGAGCATGTAAGACGATCAGATGTAGTAATGCTTACTCCCGATAATTCGGAATTCGAGAAGCCTTATCACATATCACTTGAGCGTGACTGGGTGAATAGCATCTCCATGGATCTGGATCTTCTGAACTCTATGAGCAGTGACAGGAAGTCGCTGATGATGAGAGCTCAGTCGGAGCAGAGATACTCAAGACAATGGAACGAACTTTCAAAAAAACTCGGTTACGCTGTTCTCAATGAACAGACGGGGAAGAAGCTATGTAATCTGAACGATCTTAAGAAGGAAGCAGTCTTACCGGAGGAAAAAATATGAACAATAAAGATATGATAGTCAGAAAGCTCGCGGAGCTTTCCGGAAAGAATATAAGGTTATGGACCGAGGACGGCAAGTTGAAGTTCAAGGCTTCGACCGGAGCTCTTACTGATGCCGACAAGGCGTTTCTCAAAGAGAATAAGGCTGCAGTCATCGACCGTCTTATGAATGATGAGATAAGGATCGTCCATGACGAACGTTATCAGAATGAACCTTTTGCTCTGACGGAGATACAGCAGGCTTATGTTCTCGGAAGAAATAAAGCATTCGAATACGGAGGTATCGCCTGCCATATCTATCTTGAATTCGAATATGATGAATTGGATCCCGTAAAGGCTCAGACTGCCTGGAACATGCTCATAAAGAGACATCCGATGCTCAGGGTGACGATGAATACCGACGGATATCAGCAGATCGCCGAGACGGTTCCCGAATTCGTAGTGGATATATATGATCTTCGAGGCAGATCTTCGGATGAAATTAATAAGGCTCGAAGAGCGATAAAGAAATCAATGGATCACAAGGTGTATGATACAGGGGTATGGCCCCTTTATTCCGTCAGCATAAGCAGGGGAACAGACAGTGATATGATGCATTTCTCGATGGAGTTTGCGGTAGCCGACTGGACCAGTATCTGGAACCTCCTCTATGAGTTCGAACAGACTTATTTTTATCCCGAGATCTCCCTTAAGACACCGTCGATCACCTTCAGGGACTATCTTATCGCGGAAAAGAAGCTTCGTAATGGAAGCAGTTATTACCGTGATATGCAATACTGGATGGATCGTATCGATACGCTTCCGGAAGCGCCTGAGCTTCCGGTGAATGCTGCGTGCGACAATGAGAATGTTCATTTCTCCCGTGAGAATATAAAGCTCTCAAAGGCTCAGTGGGACAGCTTCTGCGATAAAGCCAGATCACTGGGCGTTACTCCTTCGACTGCGGTCATGACCGCATATGCGGAGGTTCTTGCAAGATGGAGCAGGAATAAGGAATTCTGTCTGAACCTCAGTATCCTTAACAGGTTGCCTCTTCATGAGGACGTCAATGATATCGTAGGTGACTTCACCGCAGGAAGCCTTCTGGAATTCAAGGCAGGAGGATCTTTCCTTGATGCGGCTCTCAGGACTAACCGCAGGCTCTTTGATGATCTGGATCACAGGCTGTTTACCGGGGTCAACGTATTGAGGGAGCTCAATAAGAGAAAGGGCGGTAAGGGAAGTCTGATGCCTTATGTATTTACCGGCGCGATAGGTCTTATCCCCACGGAAAGGACATCTCTCATCGGGCGTATGACAGATAACGGCATCAGCCAGACTGCCCAGCTCTTCATGGATTGTCAGGCTATGGATTCGGCGGACGGACTTAATATCAATCTTGATACCAGGGACGGAGTATTCAAGGAGAATGTCGTCCGGGATATGAGCCGGGCGCTAAAGTATCTTCTGGTTCAGCTCTCAGAGGATCTTTCCTACTGGACAGATCCGGACTTTGCCATACCGCTTCCTGAAGAGCAGAGAAAGAGAAGAGCTGAAGTCAACGATACATATAAAGAACTTCCCCGTCATCTTCTTCATGAGAAGGTGATGTCGGCTATTGCTTCAGAGCCTGAGAGGCTTGCAGTTGCAGACGCATCGGGAGAATGGACCGGAAGGGAACTCTATGACAGAGTATGTTCCATAGCCGAAGCCTTGAAGGCAAACGGTACGACCGAAGGCAGATGTGTAGTGATCGCTATTCCCAAGTCAAGGTGGCAACTGGCAGCCTGTCTCGCAGTGCTTTCTTTGGGTGCTGTATATGTTCCGGTGGATGCAGACTGCGGGCAGAAGCGTTTCGAGAAGATACTTTCAAAGGTAAACGAGAGCTGCATATTAAAGCTTTCTTCACATGACATCGCTATATGTGAAGGCCATAATGTCGTAGAGGCAGATACTCTCGGAGCCGCCGCCCAAGATCTTATAACGGCCGACATTCCGGACCATGAGACAGCATATATCATATTTACGTCAGGATCCACGGGAGAGCCCAAAGGCGTCGAGATAAGCCACAGAGCGGCAGTAAATACCATAGAAGCCGTCAATGGGCTTTACAAAGTCGGGAAAGATGACAGAGTATTTTGTATATCTCAATTGAATTTCGACCTTTCCGTATACGATCTGTTCGGTGTTATAGCGGAAGGCGGTGCCGTGATCATACCCGATCCCGAACAGTACAAGAATCCTGCTCACTGGTGCGAGATGATGAGCAGATACAACGTGACCATATGGAATTCCGTTCCGGCTCTCATGCAGTTGTTGACTATATACAGGCAGTATAATGCCGGTGCCGTTATGAGTCCTTTGAGGCTCATAATGCTGTCAGGAGACTGGATCCCGGTAGGTTTGCCTGATGAGCTTCGCGGAATATTCCAAGGTGTCAAGGTAGTAAGTCTCGGAGGAGCTACCGAAGGAGGAATATGGTCGATATATCACGAATGTGTTCCTGAAGACGGCGGAAGTCCCAGTATTCCTTACGGAAAGCCTCTTCCCAACCAGGGCTTTATGGTAAAGGATGAGTTTATGTCTGACTGTCCTGACTTCGTAAGAGGAGAACTCTATATTACGGGAGACAGCCTTGCGGAAGGTTACTATGGCGAAGAAGAGCTTACACGAAATGCTTTTATTACCCATGACGGCATCAGAATGTACAGGACCGGCGATACCGGTTGTTATATCCCTTCGGGTGATATCGAATTTACCGGAAGGCTTGACGCTCAGGTCAAGCTCCGCGGCCACAGGATAGAGTTAGGCGAAGTCGAAACCGTAATGAAGAGAGTATACAGTCTCGAGAAGATAAGCTGCCTTATACACGGAAATGATAATGACAGAAAGCTTGTTGCCGTTATTGTAGGTGACCGGGATATTCACGAGAAAGACGCAGCAGCGGATCTTGCTTCCTGGCTTCCTGATTATATGATCCCCACGTTGATCGTACGGGCTGATGACATACCTCTTACATCTAACGGCAAGGTCAATGTCAGGGAGCTTACATCTATGATCGACAGACATATGTCAATGTATCGTGAATCTGAAGACTGTGATGTCGAGCTTACCGAGACGGAAACCAAGGTCAGCCGGATTATCTGTGATGCTCTTGATATCACACATATCGATCCGGATAAGGATCTTTATGAAGAAGGTGCCAATTCCCTGGTGCTGGCAAGGGTTGCAGGCAAGTTGCGCTCGGATATAGATCCCGAGATCACTTTCGATGATTATCTGGTGCATCTGCTCAACACTCCTAATGTCAGAGCCGTCGCGGCGTTTATCGATTCCAGCGGCGAAGACGGAGCGTCAGGATCAGGTAATGATATAGAGAGTGATTCATTAAGATGTATCCGCAGCGGCTCGGATCATATGGATATCATCTTTGAAGACGGGCTCCCTGATGAGGTTGCCAAGACTCTTGAAGGTTCCAAAAATGATCTGTTATTCGTGAGGAAAGATGCCGATAAGAGTGGATTATATGAGATGCTCTCGGGTTATGAGGTCATTACCGTCGGAGGATATGACAATTGTATGAGCGAGATGCTCGAATTGGCTTCTTCCCTTATAGAGAAGGGGTTCATCCCCGACTGTGTCAATATCGTCGAATCGGAAACTGAAAGTGATGCCGGTTTTGATCTTATGTATGCAGGCAACATCAGATTCGGGATGACGGTATCAGACGGATCTGATGAGGATGAGATCAGGAGCATCATGGAAGAGATCTGCATGGGCGATGTCACCGTATCAAGGTGCGGTGATCACGAAGCCATAGCAGCTCTGCTGACAGGAAGATGACGGAAGGAAATAACAGATGGAGATAAAAGAAACGCTTGTTGCAAGGCTTAGAAGCTTTGCGGGAGGTAATGAGGCAGCTCGTAATGTTCTTGTCGTTGCAGACGGGAAGAATGGCGAAGCTTTGATAACCTACAGGGAACTATATGACCTCATATGCAGGATGAGGACTTTTCTCAGAAGAAACACTTCTGTGTCAAACGGATCCAGCGTGCTTATAGTAACGGATGATGACATGCTGTCGACCGTTGTATCATTTTTTGCGGTTGTCGCAGAAGGAGGTACTGCTGTTCCCGTACAGCCTGATAAGGTAATGGACGCAAATAACCGGTGCCGGATCATCGCGGAGGATGCAGAAACCGACTTCGTTATAGCGGGAAGTTCATATGACGATCTGAGAAAGATATTTAAGGACCGTGAAGTTATACGCTCGAATTCCTATATGAATATCGAACAGATCGAAGATATAGATCCGTATGATCATCAGGAAGGTGAAATGATGATCCTTTATACATCAGGATCGACGGGCGAGCCGCGTTCGGTCGTATATACGAACGAGATGGTCAGCAGCCTTGCGGAACTGTATAGCAGCAAGTTCTGTCGCGATAAGGATTCTGTTGCCATAGTAAACCTGCCGTTGTGCCACGCATTCGGAAACGGGTGTACATTCTTCCCTGAACTCTGGGGAGGAGGATTATCCGTTCTGACTCCTTCGGATATGTTCGTAAAAGATCCCGGAAGATGGTTTGCACTGGTCACGAAGTATAGAGTCACTCATATGGCAACATTGAACTATACGGTATCACTGCTGTCGGAATACATAGAGAATTCGCGAGATGAACTGACGGGGAGCGATCTTTCTTCCCTCAAGGCTCTGACCATAGGTGGTGAGTATCTTCGCGAAGAGACTGTTGACAGATTCACGGCTCTTGCGAAGCCCTACGGATTTGATCCTCGAAGCTTCAGCATATGCTATGGTATGACAGAGCTCATGATACTTGCCAATACTCCTTATCTCGGAGGACTTAAGAAAGCCAGTGCCGTAAATCACGATGACGAATTCGATGCTTCTGATATTTACTGTGCCGGCGAGGTGATAGGAGACAGGAAAGTATATTGTCTTGACGATAACGAGATGCCCGTTGAAGCAGGTATGATCGGAGAGATATGTGTGACAGCCGATCCTGTCATGAAGAGGTTTTCCGGACTTCGTAGCGTCAGGGTCGGAAATGATATCTGCTACAAGACCGGAGATGTGGGATTTATCCTTGACGGCGATGCCCAAGCACAGGAGATCTATATCTGCGGAAGAAGCAAAGATATCATCAATATAAAGGGTGAAGTATATTCCCCTTTTATGATCGAAGATATCGTTGAGAAGAGCGATCCTCATATAATAAGGTCCGTGGCAATGTCCGTTCCCGGAAAGAATACGGAAGAACTCGTGATCGTAGCGGAATGTGAGGAGACTGATCTTCCTGAACTGGCCGATAAGATGAACAGATCCGTGATGAGGAGGCTCCCCATAAAAGTCGGAAGAGTAATCTTCGTGGATGAGGAGATGCCGCGAACTTCCATGGGAAAGATAATCCGCAAGGAGATTAGACGGCTTTATGCCAAAGGTGAACTTAAGGGTACCACTTATACACCTTCGATCTGCCGTCCCGGAGAGGATATCCTGTCCTTTATCAAGGAACATTCCGGGATCGATGAGATAGATGAGAATACTCCGATAGCTTCTCTTTGCCTTAATTCACTTGAGTACCAGATACTTGCATCCAGGACGGGACTTAAGATATCGGAGATCTTTTCTTCGAATACACTTGGCGATATCCTCGAAAGGACCAAAGAGACAGACGATAACGTTAAGACTGCAGTTCCCTGTGACATGATTCCTCTTACCGAGATAGGACGAGCTTATATAGCCGGCCGTGATCCCGAGATGGACTGGGGCGGAGTACCCTGCCAATACTATACCGAGCGTGATATAAAAGCACTTGATGTGACCCGCTTTACAGATGCGGTGAAGAGCCTGACTGTCCGTCATCCAATACTGAGAGGTGTTGTTCATGATAATGAATATCTGAAGATCATCGATGACATTGAACCTCCGATTACAATTGCAAGAGGAGCTGATGATATAAAGATCAGGGAACGTATGACTTCTACGGCGCTCCCACTTGATGCTCCCTTGTTCGAGATAGTATTGAATGAGATCGACGGGGGAGTATGGAGGATCCATCTTCGTATCGACATGATATGCTGTGATGCCATGAGCATGATGATCTTCTGGAATGATCTTCTGGATATATATGAAGGTCGTGTGCTCCCTGATGCAGTCTTCTCCTTTGCCGAGGATCCTGCACCTTCGGATGAAGATATAAGGTACTGGGAGAAGAAGGCCGAGGACTTTCCGTCCATGCCTCTTCTTCCGTATAACAATGCCTGCGAGAAGACACTTCGAGGTAAGGTAAGACGCTGTCAGTTCCTGATAGATAAGGACAGATACGATGCTTTTGAGAAGATGGTTGCCGGCATGGGACTTACGCCTTCGGCCGCGTTCATGACTCTCTTTACCGAATTACTCTCCGGTTATGGGTCGGGAAGCAGGATGGCTCTCAATGTCACGGTTATGGGAAGAAGAGACAACTTCAGACCGGGACAGTATTCCATAGGGGAATATACCGAGATACTCCTTTTTGCCTCCGGAAGAGATAATGTGTCGGTCCTTGAAAATGCACTCCGTATCCAAGAGAATCTCAGAGCCGATCTGGATCATATGTCTCTCAAAGGATCTTCCTTTGCGAGGATGCTGCGTGAATATAATGATGAAGATGTATTCTATCCGATAGTATTCACGAGCCTTCTGGGGTTGGATGCTATGACAGGCAGCAGGAGTATCTTCAGCATTGATGATCATTCTGCGTCGAGTACTCCGCAGGTGCTGCTCGATCATCAGCTCCTTCCTTCTGAAAAAGGGATCATAGTCAACTGGGATATTGTAGAAGAGGCCTTCGAAGACGGCATCGCCGAGGCTATGTTCGAGACATACAGAAAGCTTGTCTTTGATGCCATGGAGGAGTCTTTCTGGCATCATACGATCACTGATATCCGAAGGGATAAAGATAAAGATGTACAGAATGCTGCCAACCGTACGGAGAAGTCCATCCCGGACAGACTCCTTACACAGGGCTTTGCACATCTTGCAAAGGGAAACACTGATACGGCTGTTATCCATCAGGGCATCAGATACTCTTATTCAATGCTCGAGCACCGTTCAGCTCAGTATGGACAGATGCTTGCGGAGAATGGCATAGTTCCGGGTGACAGGGTCATGATCCAGATGTACAAATCCTTCGAGTTGACAGCTGCAATAATCGGTATTGTCCGAATAGGTGCAGTCTATGTTCCGATGCCGTATGATCAGCCTTTGAGCCGTCAGGAGGAGATATACCTCAAATGTAAAGCGAAGGTGATCCTGGCAGATAAGGAGACTGATACACATAATGCTATTCCCAGAATGGAACCTTCGGATGCCGACGGGTATGAAGGTGACATCACTGATGCCGATATATCTCCCGATGAACTCGCTTATATAATATTTACTTCGGGATCGACAGGCACTCCCAAAGGTGTAGCCATTACTCATAAGGGTGCCATGAATACCATCCAGGCAGTAAATGAATATATCGGTCTTGACAGGGATGATACTCTGATAGGTCTTTCATCCGTAAGCTTTGATCTGTCGGTATATGATATATTCGGCGCCATAAGCAAAGGTGCTTCGCTGGTAGTTCCTACCGAAGCGGAGCGAATAGATCCGTCATCCTGGCTGGAGATATGTATTCGCGATAATGTTACCGTGTGGAATACGGTGCCGGCGCTGATGGATATATTCCTTGAATACCTTAAGACGGCACGATATGAGAAGCTCAAGATAAGAGACGTCATCCTGTCGGGCGACTGGATTCCCATGGATCTGTTCGGGAAACTTCAGAACTCTATCCCCGGTGCAAGACTTACCAGTATGGGTGGAGCGACGGAAGCTTCGATCTGGTCAAATTATCTCACTGTGGAAAAGATCGAAGACGGATGGAAGTCCATACCTTACGGTTATCCGCTTCCGAATCAGTTGTTCCATGTGCTTGATGATTTTGACAGACCTGTTCCTTGCGGTGTCAGCGGCAAGCTGTATATAGGAGGAAAAGGGCTGGCACAATGCTATTACAACGAGAAAGAACTCACCGATAATGCCTTCAGGATGATCAGAGGCGAAAGGCTATATGACACGGGCGATCATGGCAGATATGACAATAAGGGCTGCATCACCTTCCTCGGCCGTAAGGATTCTCAGGTCAAGATAAACGGCTACAGGATCGAGCTCGGTGAGATCCAGAGTGCGCTGGAGAAGCTAGGATATAAAGAGAATCTGGTAGTGACAGCTGACGGTAAGGGCAAGACCAAGGAGCTTTATGCCTTCGTTCGTACAGAGGAGGATTTCTCGGAATCCGATTGTAAGGAGCAACTTGAAGGCCTCCTGCCGCACTATTTTGTTCCGAAGAGGATCACGGCCGTGGGTTCCTTCCCCGTGACACCCAATGGGAAGATTGACAGAAAAGAGCTGCTTACTGCTGTTGCAGATGAGCGCAAGCCTGTGATGCAGACTGATGATAGACTTGATGAACTGGAGCTTAAGATCCTGTCGATAATAAAGACAGAATTGAAACTTGAGGGATTGTCTCCGGAAGACAGACTGTCTGATCTCGGACTTACATCCCTGGACCTCATTAAGCTCGCCAACAGACTCGAGTGTGAATTTGGCCGCCGCGCAAGGATCAACGAGATAATACGTTACAGAAAGATCAGGGAATTCTTCGGATTCTATAAGAAGGAACAGCAGGAAGAAATGATCAGTACCTCTTCCCAAAAGACAGATGATCCTTATGCCGATCATCCCGTCATGGAGATCCTTAGAGATGAACTGGAACTTCCCGGACTGTCATCTGATGATCGTCTGAGAGATGCGGGACTGTCTTCGATAGCTGTCATAAGGACTGCTAACAGACTGGATCTGCTGTACGGGTTCAGACCGACTGTTCAGGATCTGTCGACATATGATACGGGCAGGGATCTGATAGAGTTCTATAAGGATGCGAAGCCTCAGGAGCAGGATGCGGATGAGTATTCGGATATAACTGAGTTGCTGAACAGGTGTCGCGAGCATGAGATCACTATATGGGCAGAAGAAGGTAAACTGAGGTTCAAAGCGCCCAAGGGAGCGTTGACTCCGGAACTCAAGGCCGGGCTGTCAGATGCGAAGGCGAAACTCCTGGATTATCTGAGCCGTAATGATTCGATAGTTATAAGTGAACTTACGCCTCTTCAGACTGCCTATGTGGTGGGCAGGCAGAACAGCTATGCACTGGGAGATATAACAGCGGATTACTATGTCGAGTACAGTGCAAGTGATCTTGATATTCATGAACTGGAAAGAGCCTTGAACGAAGTCATCTCCAAGAATGAGATATTAAGGACTGTATTCTATCCCAACGGTACCGCGGAGGTACCGGACAATCTCCCTGAATACAGGATAGAAGTCATCGATGAGGAATGTGACCGGGATGTCCGCTCGGAGATGCTCTCGCATTCCTTTGAGCTCGGAAAATGGCCGATGCTGGATGTAAAGGTAAAGCTTCATGATGACCATAGTGTTGTCCATGTTGATATCGACTGCCTTATCCTTGACGGGTGGAGCATAAGATCCTTCCTTGCTCAATTGATGGCTTCCTATTCCGGGAATCCGATCGAGACCACCTCTTATACTTTCCGTCAGTATCTTGCCGATGAGCAGAAGTGGCTCCGGGAAAAGCGGTATTACGCTGAGGCAAGAAGGTATTGGGAAGAACAGATCAATATGCTTCCTCCTGCGCCTCATCTTCCTTTGAAGACTCCGATTGAGAATATAAGAAAACCGGTGTTTTCCCGTAAATCATTTGTTCTGGATGATGATCTTACATCCGCTTTCTGGGAGAAGCTTCACAAATATGATCTGACCCCGTCACTGGCACTTTGTACTGCATATATGATGAGCCTTTCGAAATGGAGCAGCAACCGTGACGTTACACTGGATCTCACCATGTTCAACAGGCAGCCTGTTCATCCGGATGTTCAGAAAGTTCTTGGTGATTTTACGAATATCGCCCTTATCGGGTATGAGGATAAGAAATGCTCATTCCTGGAACATACGCGTGACGTAGGAAGACAGCTGTGGAATGCCATCGAATACAGAAGCTGTAATGTGATCAACATGCTTGGAATACTGGCAAAGAAATACAACGATGTGATAGCCGCACCGTATGTGTTTACCAGTCTCATCGACGTGGATAACGATATGGGGCATAACATGCTGGCAGATGCGGGCTTCAGGGAGATGTTCGCACAGACAAGGACACCTCAGGTGCTCCTTGACCATCAGCTCTATTACAGCGGCGGAAAACTGGTGCTGGGTATCGATTATGTCGAACAGGCATTCGATGAAGATATGCTCGAGAGCATGTTCAGAGATTATACCGAACGCGTAAGACTTCTGGCTGTTACAGACGATTGGGAGGCAATATGATAAGAAAAGAGGACCCTGTCTTTATTAAAAGGATACGAGGTGACCGTCCCGTCATCTTCTGCTTTAATCATGCCGGCGGCAATGCCAGAGTATTCGATCACTGGATCGATTCGATGATGGTAGATGCCGTTCCGGTAGAACTTCCGGGTCACGGGAAGAGAATCGGCGAAGAAGCTCGCAGCGATATAAGAGCTGTCGTTGGAGATATAGCAGAACATATCCGCCAAGAAGTTATGAAATATGAGCATCCTTTGGAATTCTCGCTGTTCGGACACAGCCTGGGGGCTATCGTAGCATTCGGTGTTGCATGCAACCTTAGAAAAAAGTATGGGCTGAAGCCGTGTTGTCTTCAGGTGTCGGGACGTCATGCTCCTCAGGACGAGGATCCGTCACCTTACAGGACCAGCATGGGGATAGCGCCTCTCATAGATGAGATAAGATCCCTTGGGCATACTCCGCCGGAACTTCTGGAAAATAAGGAATTTCTGGATTTTATAATGCCGACGATATATAGCGATTATAAGCTTAGCGAGAGCTTTGTGTATGAGAAACAGAAACTTGATATTCCCATCTACGCTTATTCCGGCGACACTGACAGGGATGCTGATGTCAAGGTTATGCGCCGCTGGAGTGATGTGACTTCGGGGGTGTTCAAGATAAGACAATTTGAAGGCGACCATTTCTATCTCTTCGATGACCGCAACCGTGTCGCCGACAGGGTGGTGGAGGATATGCTCCGCTGCTGCAGAACGATCAAAAGTCCTTTCCATTCTGACGACAGCCGTACGGGATGGGAAACGGGAACTATATAAAAGGAAAGAAGGTATTTGTAATGACAGATGACAGAAAGTACGAACTCATAACGGAACAGCAGCTTCTTCGCGGAATGATGGGCGGGACGGATTCCTGCACCAATTGTCTGGCGATGTTCAAGATACACGGCAAAGTGGATAATGCAAGACTTGAGAGGGCAGTTCAGAAGACAATCGATAAGGAGCCGGGTCTCCGTCTGGTATTTGAGACTTCCGACGACGGCAGAGTACTCCAGCACCTCGGTGGCGAATATCGTTATAAACTGGATCTTCGTGACATATCAACAGCGGAGGATGTTCAGGCCGAACTCAAGAAGCAGATGTTTACGATGATCGACGAGCATACTCATTTTGACGGGAGCTTTATGTTCAACTTCACGCTGTTTTGTCTTGCCGAAGAAGAGTATCTGTTCGTATCCTGCGTTAATCACATCGTAAGTGACGGTACATCCAATAACATCATAGCGATGAAGATAATCGCCAACTACAACGGTATAGAGGATAACGAGGAGAAGCTCACTTATATTGATTATCTGGAGGAATCCGCCAGAATGGCACAAAGCGGTGAACTGGATTCTATGAGGAGTTATTGGGAGAAGGAGTGTGAGGGGTATGAGAACAAGGTGACGATGCCGACGGGAGAACGCAAGAAGTATCCTGCCAGGATCCTTCAGAAGATCGATGCCGATTCCGTACGTAAAGTATCATCCGAGTTCTCTGTCAGTGCTGCTGCGGTCAATCTCTTTCTGTGTCATCTGGCATATTCGGCATCGCTCAGGAATAACGATATAGCGATAAATGTTGCAGAGCAGAATCGTTCCAGAAAGTTCAGACGGACGGTAGGCACGTTTGCCATTACTCTCTTCCATCGTCTGAGATTCAACAAAGATACGAATATACATCAGGCTTTGAAGGATTCCTTTGCGAAGCTCAATGAGAATTTTGACAATTCCCGTGTGCTGGCCCCGGCGAGGACCCCGTTTATATTCTCTTATGAGAACTTCCTTGGCAGAGAGGATGGCACGCTCAAGCTTGGTGATGCTCCCGTAGAGAGCTACAGGGGAACTCTTGAAGCTAAGGTCTGGAATATTTTCAGTATGTTGGTGTTCGAGGACAGCGACTATATCACATATAAGGTCGGATATGACGAAGAAGTCTTCGATGAAGCCATGATCGCAAGATTCAAGAAGTATTTCGATGCGGGACTTCAGGTCCTTCAGGGAGAAGATATGACATATGAAGACTTCTTGAACAAATACGGCACTGAAGCAGACTAAGGAGAAAGCACTATGGAAGAATTGATGTCACAACTGTGGATGGAAGAATTAAAGCTGGAAGCACCGCCTCAAGCTGATGATTCCTTCTTTGACCTCGGAGGCAACTCCGTAACGGCAAAATACATATGTCAGGACCTCAAGGAGGAACTGGGATTCACTATAAGCATCGCTGATTTTTATACGAGCGATAAGTTCTCGGATATAGTCGCGGCGGCTGTGAAGAAACAGGAGGAGTCGAAGTGATAAAACGAAGTGTAGGTAAATGGTTCTCTCACTACAGATATAACGAGAGTGCCAAGTTAAACCTGTTCTGTTTTGTGTTTGCCGGAGGAAGTCCTACGTTCTTTGCTTCCTGGAAGAATGTCTTCAGTGAGGATATAAACGTACTTCCCGTGATATATCCCTTTCGCGAAAAGCGCAAAGATGAGCAGATGCCGGGGACGGTAGAGGAACTTGTCGAGGCTTTTATAAACGATAACAGAAAGATGCTCTCCTCCAAGCCTTGGGCAGTATGGGGACACTGTTCCGGTGCTCTCATAGGCTTTGAGACGGCATATGCTATGAAGGATAGCGCTAACCCTGCATCTGCCTTTATCGTAAGCGGATGCGAAGCTCCGGCTTCGGCGCTGGACAGGCTTATGCTGTCATCTGATTTTTCGAAGATAACAGACGAGGATATCCTTAATGATCTTTTGCTATACGATCTTGTCGATCCCGAGCTTGTAAAAGATGAGACTTACAGGAATTATTTCTTCCCGATATACAGAGCGGATCTTGAGATGTTCAGAAATTATTCCTACGATGAATCCAGAAAGATAATCGCTCCGTCTCTTGTAATGAACGGTACTGAGGATAAAATGGTGTCTTCCGAGCGCTCACACAAATGGATTGAATGTCTCGGTGAAGATGTACGATTCGAGGAGTTTACGGGAAAGCATTACTTTATAAACGATCATCCTGAAGAGGTTGCTTCTGCGATCACGGATCTTCTGACCGGCGCTCATGGAAAATGAGAGAAAACGGGCTATTGTATTGATCGTGTCCGAGCCGGCGCGACTCACCGACGAGGAGTTGGGCATTATGTGTTCTTCTCTTCCGCCTTATCGTGTCGACAGATCCCGGCGATATATCAAGAGGAGCGACAGGGTCAACTGTATAGTGTCGTATTATCTTTTGTCCAGGCTGCTGGACAGATGCCATTCAATGCTGCTGCCATCAGAACCCCTGGTCGGGCGGTACGGTAAGCCGTTATCCGGCAAAGATGATATAAAGTTCAGCATCTCTCACTGCGAAGGAGCAGTATGTTGCGGTGTGACGGATGTCGGTGATATCGGTGTGGATATTGAACGCAAGATAGGCCGCTCGTCTGATCTGACCGGAGATGTATTATCTCCTGTAGAACTGGAGCAGTATTACAGGGAACGCGACCCTGACGGCTTCTTCACTGAGATATGGACACGTAAGGAGGCTTACCTGAAAATGCTGGGTACAGGTATAAGTGATGAGATGTCTGCCGTTGATACGAACGATCTGCATCATGAAGGCCGGCGTGTCATATTGAATACATCCTGGACGGGGGACCTGTGTGTTACAGCTGCGTCTGTTATCTCGGTGAGACCGGAGATGATGAGCGCCCGTGATCTGTTACGGTTTTGAATCTGCCGGGGCTTGCTTCACGGGTTTGTGTAAATACAAAAGCTCTTGATTACAGGGGAATGTCAGGCTCTTCAAGATTTGAGGATGGAGCGCCGGACTTCATGGATTCCAGGCTCGAGACAGAGATCGTATATTTGGGCGATATGCTGGAGTCTTCTGATCTTAACTTCATCTCGAACTTCGGTTCCAACTTTTCACTGGTCTGATAAGTTGTCTGACGTAAGATAAGAACTGATATCCGGGTGGTATTCCATCCGGATGTTTTTCTTGTATAATACCATGGAAGTAATTGGTGAAAGGGAATAGTTATGAAGAAGTTCAAAAGCGCATTATCAGTATTAGTAGCGGCATCCGTTATGACATCTCTTTGCTCATGCGATCTTGGCGGAGGCAAGGATACGGACGAGGTATTGGACCTCGCGGAGGATGTCTGCAAGTACACGACGGATCTTGATTACAAGAAGCTTTCCGGGATGACAGAAGACGGTGACGATAAGCTGGAGGAGATCTTCGATGCAGTCGGAGAAGACGAAGTCCTTGATATCATCGCATCTACACTTGAGTATGAGATCGATGAGGACAGCTTTGAGAAGGACGGCAAGAAGGGCTACACGGTGGATGTCACGTTCACTTAT
>JAILMW010000033.1 GCA_024692235.1 Saccharofermentans sp.
TCCAATACGTCTACGAGACCGGCTGCACGGACACCGACGGCGCGCTGCTGGATGCCGTCCACCGGCACTTCGGCTTCGGTGCGGATAAGACCATCCTGGAGGCCCTGGAATGCTGGAGCCAGGCGATCCGGGCGCTGCCGCCCTCCGGCGAGGAGCAGACGGGTGCCTTCCGGGTGGGGCCCTCCTTCCCGTTCAGCGTTGAAGGGCGCTATATGCCCCAGATGGACCCGTCGTCAAAGGGATACTTCATGACTTCCGAATATCGCCCCTTCAACGGCAACCATCAGGCCTCCACCGCTCTGTCCGGTGTCCGGCTGCCGATGGAGAAGGCTCGACTGGATGAGATGGAACCAGGACGGCGACTACATGAAGTCAGAGCTTGAAGCTGCAGGATATGATGTAGATCTTCAGTATGCTGCTAACGATGCAGGTACGCAGCTTTCACAGGTTGAGAACATGATCAACTCCGGTTGTGACGTACTCGTTATCGCTGCTATCGAGGGTTCTTCCCTCGGTGAAGCCCTCGACATGGCTGAGTCAAAGAACATTCCCGTAATCGCTTATGACCGTCTCCTCATGGAGTCCGATACAGTAGATTACTATGCAACATTCGACAACTACATGGTTGGTACTATCCAGGGTAACTTCATCAAGGATCAGCTCGATCTTGATAATGCAGCAGGTCCCTTCAACCTTGAGATCACAGCCGGTGACCCCGGTGACAACAACGCTCTCTTCTTCTATCAGGGTGCTATGGATGTTCTTAATCCTTACATCGAAGAAGGTAAGCTTAATGTAGTATCCGGTCAGACAGAGTTCTCCGACGTTGCTACAGTTCAGTGGAAGACAGAGACATCTCAGTCCAGAGCCGAGACTATCCTTTCTTCTTACTATGCTGACGGTACAAACGTAGACGTATGGCTTTGCTCCAACGACTCCACAGCTCTCGGCGTAGAGAACGCTCTTGCTTCTAACTACACAGGTACATATCCCATCATCACAGGTCAGGACTGTGATATCGCTAACGTTAAGAACATGCTTGAAGGCAAGCAGGCTATGTCCGTATTCAAGGATACACGTACACTTGCTAAGCAGGTTGTTAAGATGGTTGGTCAGATCATCAACAATGAGACTGTAGACGTTAACGATACAGAGACTTATGACAACGGTAAGAAGGTTGTTCCTTCATACCTCTGTGAGCCCGTATTTGCTGATATCGACAATTATCAGACGATCCTTATCGAATCAGGCTACTACGCAGAAGCAGATCTTTCATAATTCATAATACAACCCTTAGGCAGGCGGGTGTATGCCCGCCTGCTTTTTTAAGGGATGTTATCAAAGTAAATGTACTTAGATAAAGAGGTGTACAATGGCAAAAGTTTTGCTTGAAATGAAAAACATAACCAAAACTTTTCCGGGCGTAAAAGCACTCGACAACGTCAACTTACAGGTTGAAGAAGGAGAGATCCATGCACTTGTCGGTGAAAATGGTGCCGGTAAGTCTACGCTTATGAACGTACTAAGCGGTGTCTATCCGTTCGGTACATACGAAGGCGACATTATTTACAATGGTAAAGTTTGTGAGTTCCACAACATCAAGGATTCCGAAAAGCAGGGAATCGTAATCATTCATCAGGAGCTCGCCCTGATCCCCTACATGACAATTGGCGAGAACATGTTCCTCGGAAATGAGCGAGGAAAGAAATGGAACATCGACTGGAATAAGACATATTCAGAGGCTGATAAATATCTTAAGATGGTAGGCCTCTCAGATTCTTCGAAGACTCTTATTAAAGATATAGGTACAGGTAAGCAGCAGCTGGTCGAGATAGCAAAGGCACTCGCAAAGAATGCCAAGCTCCTTATCCTCGACGAGCCGACATCATCTCTTAATGAGACTGATTCGAGAGCTCTTTTGGATCTTATGAAAGAGTTCAAGAAGCAGGGCATGACGATGATCATCATCACTCATAAGCTGAACGAGGTTTCATATGTAGCTGATAAGATCACTGTCGTAAGAGACGGATCCACCATCGAGACGCTGGACTGCAAGACTGAGCAGATCTCCGAGGATCGTATAATCAAGGGCATGGTTAACCGTGACCTTACAGACCGTTTCCCGAAGCGTCATGATCAGAAGATAGGAGATACCTTGCTCGAGGTCAAGGACTGGACCGTATACCATCCCGAGTTCGCTGAGAGAAAGGTCGTAGATAAAGTATCGATCAACGTTAAGCGAGGAGAAGTAGTCGGTATCTACGGACTTATGGGTGCCGGCCGTACGGAGCTTGCCATGAGTATCTTCGGAAGATCTTATGGTATCGGTATCTCAGGTACTCTTAAGCTCGGCGGTAAGGAAGTTGTACTTAAGAGTCCCAAGCAGGCTATCGAACATAAGCTTGCATATGTTACCGAGGATCGTAAGGGTAACGGACTTGTACTTACCAACTCCATCAAGCACAATACTTCACTTGCAAATCTCAAGGGATTAAGTAAACATCTTGTTATCGATAAGGATAAGGAATATGAGGTCGCTGCAGACTATGCAAGCAAGCTCAAGACCAAGACTCCTTCGGTAGAACAGCTGGTAGGTAATCTCTCCGGTGGTAACCAGCAGAAGGTGCTTCTTGCCAAGTGGATGTTCGCCGATCCTGATGTTCTTATCCTTGATGAGCCTACAAGAGGTATCGACGTAGGTGCCAAGTATGAGATCTACTGCATCATCAATGATCTCGTAGCAGCAGGTAAGTCGGTCATCATGATCTCCTCGGAGCTTCCCGAGGTCATCGGTATGAGTGACAGGATATATGTCATGAATGAAGCAAAGATAGTAGGAGAGATCAAAGCCTCCGAAGCAACACAGGAAAATATTATGGCTTTCATAGTTAAGTCAGGGAAGGAGGGCTAAGCATGTCGAGTGATAAAGTATTTGCATTCTTTAAGAAGTATATGATGCTTATAGCACTTGTTGCGGTAGTCATCTTCTTCAATATCTCAACAGACGGAAGAGCATTATATGCTCAGAACATCACGAACCTTATAGCACAGAATGCTTACGTATTCGTGCTTGCAACAGGTATGCTCCTTTGTATCCTTACAGGCGGTAACATCGACCTTGCCGTAGGATCGGTAGTCTGCTTTGCAGGCGGTGTGGGAGCCATCATCATGGATAAGAATATCCCCTGGCCGGTAGCAGTTGTCGTAATGCTCGTTATGGGTCTTCTTATCGGTATGTGGCAGGGATTCTGGATCGCATTCGTAAAGGTTCCTCCCTTTATCGCCACCCTCGCGGGTATGCTGGCATTCAGAGGTCTGTCTAATGTCGTAATGAAGGGTTTTGCATATTCCGTAACCGATACAACATACTTGAATGTCTTTGGCGGCGGTGCAGATTGTTATATCCCCGATTTCCTCGCAGGCGTAGGTCCTGCTTCATCTCTTAACAAGTTCTGTCTTGTTACCGGAATCGCCGCAGCTATTGCCGTCGTCATATACACTATCTTCCATCGTATATATCTTCGTAAGAACGGCTATAAGCTTGATTCTCTTTTGTATGAGATAGTAAAGACTGTTATCATCTGCGCGGCAATCGTATGGCTTTTCTATAAGCTTTCCGCTTACAAGGGTATCCCTACGGCTCTTATCTGGATCGCTTTTGTCCTCGGCCTCTTTGCTTATATAACAACAAAGACAACTCTCGGCCGTAACCTCTACGCAGTAGGCGGTAACGAGAAGGCTACAAGGCTTTCCGGTATCAACACAAAGATGGTAATGTTCAAGGCTTATACTCTTATGGGTCTTCTTGCAGGATTCGCAGGAGTACTTAACACAGCAAGATTCGTAGGTGCTCAGCCTACATACGGAACAGGTTATGAGATGGATGCCATCGCAGCCTGCTTCATCGGCGGCGCATCCGCATACGGCGGAACCGGTTCCATCGGCGGTGTTATCATCGGAGCTCTCATGATGGGTGTCATCAACCAGGGCATGGATATCATGGGTACAAGTTCTAACTATAAACTTATCGTAAAGGGCCTGGTATTGATGTTTGCAGTTTTCTTCGATGTGGTCATGAAGATGCGTAAGAAGGGAGGTGCTAAGGCATGAACAATTACAGCTTAAAGAGTGTTCTCAAGAAGAACACGATGCTCATTGTTATGTTCATCGTATATATCTTCTTCGCAGTAATGACTCGCGGAAATATCTTCTATGCAGCTCAGTTCACTGCTCTTATCACACAGAATGCATATGTATTCGTTCTCGGAACAGGTATGCTCATGTGTATGCTTACAGGTGGTAACATCGATCTGTCAGTCGGTTCATTTGTCTGCTTCATAGGCGCTATGGCCGGTGTAGTATCCGTTATTCACCAGGTCAATACTCCTCTGGCACTTGCTATCGTATTAGGTATCGGTATCATCTACGGTGTGATCTTGGGTTATCTTATAGCATTCCTTAATATCCCTCCGTGGATCGCAACTCTTGCAGGTTATCTTGCATTCAGAGGTGCAGGTACCGAGATCCTTACTAAGGTATCCACAACCAGTGCTATCTCCAACTTCCCCGAGCCTCTTCTTAAGATCTTCTCGGGCACGGTCCTTCCTACACCCGGTGCATTCAACATTCCCTGTATCGTAGCAGGCGGTGTAGCAATAGTCGCTGTAGTATTCATGAACTTTAAGTCCAGAGAGAATAAGTTCAAGAAGGGTTACGAAGCTGAACCTATGACTTATGTCATAGCTAAGAGTATCCTAGAGGCTGCTATCATCGGACTTCTTGCTATCAAGTTCGCTCAGGACGGCGGTATCCCCGTAGTTCTCGTATGGGTCATCGCTATCATGATCATCTACAACTTCGTATGTGAGAAGACCGTTATCGGACGTCACTTCATGACTGTCGGCGGTAATGCAGAGACAGCTCGTCTTTCCGGTATCAATAACAAGATCGTTATGTTCGGTGCATACCTTAACATGTCAGTACTTACGGTAATCGCTTCTCTTATGGTTACTGCAAGATACAAGGCAGCTAACTCCTTCGCAGGTACTAACTTCGAGATGGATGCCATCTCCGCTTGTATCGTCGGCGGTGTATCCGCATACGGCGGAGCAGGTACTGTTGCAGGTATGGCCATCGGTGCTACGCTTATCGGTATCATCAACCTCGGAATGTCACTTATGGGTATCGACCAGAACTGGCAGAAGGTCGTCAAGGGCGGCGTTCTCCTTGCAGCTGTTGTATTCGATATCTGGACAAAGAAGAACAGCGGAAAGAAATAAGAGTTTTTCCATCCATAACCTTAAAGAGCCACGCGACATTCCCGCCCCGCGTGGCTTTTTCATGTTTGTAAAAGACGTATAGAGACCGTTGTGCTATACTCTATCCGAATTTAGCAGTAGGGAAGGATATTTGAAGATGAAGAATAATATACGAAAGGCAACCTCAGTCTTATTAAGCGTAGTTATGCTCTCTTGTACATGCTCCTGTGCGGGTAAGACAAAGGATCGCGTTGTCTCTTCAGTGGAATCTTTTGCTGATCTGGTAATAAGCCGTAAATATGACGAGCTCGAGGCGCTTAGTACCGAAGGTGATGAAGACTTGAAGAATATGATGTATCTGACATCCGAGTCGTCCGACTTAAATGAACAGGCACGAGTCGTCATCATGGATACGATGAAGTATGAGATAGACGAAGACAGCTTTGAAGGCGGCGCGATGTATCGTCAGAACAGCATAGATGTGACCTTCGAATATGTGGATTTTGAGAAGCTTACCAATCCGGACTTCTATGCGAATATAGATGAATTCAAGGAAGATGTACAGGGGTGTACCGATACGGTAAAGAAGACGGTCACTCTCGTGTTCGTGTCAGACGATGACGGATATCTCTGTGATAATCTCGGGGACCTTACGAGCGTCTTCCTTCCCATATACAGAGCGGAGTTCAACTTTCCTGATACATTTGCTTCTTATATCGGAGGCATAAGCTTCACCGGTGAAGGATATGATGAAGCGACGAATACGTATACTGACGTAAGCACTATAGAATGTGTCTTAGACATAACCGGCGACGGAACGCTCATGGATTGGGATTACGGCTACAGGGTAAACAGGGACGGAGAGCAGGTCTTCAATTACAGCGATAATTATTCTCATTGTCCGTCTGTGATAAGTGCTGATCACGATGCTTACATTGATGAGGATCTGCCTGAAGGATCCCTTCTTCCTGACGGAGAATATGAATTTGTATTCTATGACGAGAACGGCATTACCTTTGCAACTGCGACTACTACCGTGACACATACTGCCACTCCGTCGCCTACGCCGACCCCTGTCGCTACTCCCACACCGGTACCCGAGAATGATATGGAGCTTGGCGTATTCTTCTGTCCGGAAGGCGACAGTGTCGTCCTGCCGGGGACTGACATCGTATACACTTTACCTGAAGGCAGCGGCCTGCAGTTCAGGGATATTGATTATGCCTGGCTTCCGAGTACTGTATTAGATGGCAATCCGGATCACATGGTGGTATTTGCCGATGTAAATGAATTTACTATTGATGATGTCAGAGCTTACTATATCCCCGATGCGGGTGTGGACTCTCCCGAGGCTGCTGAAGCTCTTCAGGGTTTTGTAGATCGGAATGCCTCTTATTATGATGAAGGTGAATATACAATCACTGAGACCACTGTCGACATGAACGGCCGTACGTTCAGAGTCGTTTACTTCGAGAACCTTCAAGAGGGCATGGACGGATATGACCATGTATATGTGCTCGTTGGAAATGATGAAGTCAGCTACGTTGTCGTCTTTTATGAAGACAATATGCAGGAACTTGAAGAAGATATAGGAGCATGGGCCGCTGAGAACTCAGGAGGCGGAGATTCCGTCAACCCGGGCGATCCTATCTTGTGATCAGAACACTTAAGCGGAAATGTAGAGTGTTATGTAGTACTTTTGCATTTCGTGAGGGAAGAAGCTTATATGTCAGACAGCTTCCCTGATACTACTTATCGCTTTGATATTCCAGGATGTCTCCCGGCTGGCAGTTCAAGGTCTCACATATAGCTTCCAGAGTCGAGAACCTTATGGCGCTTATCTTGCCGTTCTTCATCTTGGAGAGGTTCACATTGGATATCCCGACCTTCTCCGCAAGTTCGTTAAGACTCATCTTGCGGTCGGCCATCACTCTGTCTAATCTTAAGATTATCTTTCCCATAAGCTGTTCCTCGTATCAGAGAGTCTCATCGCTCTGTATCTGCAAGACCCTTCCGTAATCCATTATCGTGTAGAAGACGTAAGTGAAGAATCCCATCATGATACCGTAGACGATGTCGGTAGAAATCCCTATTACGACGCTCGCGATCACGAGAAGTGTAGTAAGCCTGCTGATGACCTTGCCCGTAAAGGGATTATCCTGCTTCTCTATCGTGATGAATGTAGCTCTTATGGCGAAGAAGACTATGGTAAGTACGATGCAGGGGATGGTCTTTACTAATGTAAACAGACCGACAGACTTAGCAATGCTGTCAAAGAAAGTAGTCTCATCAAGTGCCATCTTTTCCATGAGTGCGGGATCATCGCCGTAATATTGCTGATTTACGGAAGGAATGTCGATAAAGCCGCTGTTCTTCAAGGTAGAAGATATAAGGCTTCCTGAGTTGAAGGCGAATATCGTAAGACCAAGAAGGATCACTGCTCCGACAGCGCAGATGACTCCCAATATGGTGCTGACGGTGCATACCGTACGGCAGCTCTTCTTGACCTTACTAAGCTTGATGTTCTCGTTTGTCATTGTTCCATACCTCATTTCCGTATCTATGGCATCATATTATCAACGAGATTAATCCTTGTCAACAATAAATTAACGATAAACGTTAAATATCATTCGTATAACATTAAATAGAATGACGCGAGATTATATGTTAGAATATCCTCATGAGTACAGGAGTTATCACAAAGGAACTGTTGTCCTTAAGAGACGACAAAGTAGCGGATTTTACTTCCAGGACCATCCCCAACATAGACAGGGAGAAGATCCTCGGCATCAAGACGCCCGAGCTCAAGGCTATTGCCAAGAAGTATCTCGGTTCGGATGAAGGAGATGAGTTTCTTAAGGAAGTTCCTCATAAGTATTTCGAAGAGGATCAGGTCCATGTCTTCATGTTATCCCTGATAAAGGATTTCGACAGATGTATAAGTGAGACGGAAAGATTTCTTCCCTTAATAGACAACTGGGCTACATGCGATCAGTTTAACCCCAAGGTCTTCGCCGGGCACAAGGACGAGATAAGGGAATATGCGCTTAAGTGGATGAAGTCCGATAAGACATATGAAGTCAGGTTCGGTATCCTGAACCTCATGCGGTATTTTCTCAAAGAGGACTTTGATATAAACCTTGTAGGCAGGGTGGTAGAAGTAAAGTCTGAGGAGTATTATATCAACATGATGATCGCCTGGTATCTGGCAACGGCACTTGCCTACAGATACGACGACATCCTTCCGATATTAGCGGAGAAGAGACTGGATCCTTGGATACATAACAAGACTATCCGCAAGGCCTGCGAGAGTTTCCGCATAACACCGGAACAGAAGACAGAGTTAAAGTTATTGGTAATAAAGACAAAGTGAGGTACATGAAACAATGGAAAAGACAGCAGCATTTCTTAAGGAGGCAGGAACTTACTATCTTGCAACAACAGACGGCGATCAGCCCAGAGTAAGACCTTTCGGCACAGTAAATATCTTCGACGGTAAGCTCTACATCCAGACAGGTAAGAGCAAGGATGTATCTAAGCAGCTTCACGCTAACCCCAAGGCAGAGATCTGTGCCTTCAAGGACGGCAGCTGGCTTAGAATAGCCTGCGAGCTTATAGAGGACGACAGGAGGGAAGCAAGAGAGTCTATGCTCAATGCTTACCCTCAGCTTCGCGCTATGTACAGCGAAGACGACGGCAATACCGAAGTATTCTACATAAAGAATGCTACGGCAACATTCAGTTCCTTTACTGCAGCACCTGAAGTAGAGACATTCTGATCCCATAACATTGTTACAAAGTAAATAAAGAGGCCGGGTTCCTGTTATGGAACACAGCCTCTTTTCTTTGCCTCGAAATGCCTGTCTTATAAGGATAGTTTCCTTTAGTTAGTCCCGAAATAGTCCTCACCGTACTCGAAGATACCGTCGCCGTCGGGATCGTACAGATCGAGCATGGCATTGCTTTGACCTTCTCCGTAAGGGTTGTCCGTAAATTCTTCTTCCGTTACGTATCCTTCAGAGTTGGTGATATTAAGGCTGCAGGATATGAACCTGCTGTCAGCTTCACTGTCGAGCATAGGGAAGAGCCACAGGCTTCCTGAGTCGATGCTGTCTGTAAGTGTACCTGTGGCTTTGCAGTCGAAGAATCTTACATCCTCTATGTGACCTGCGAAGACTCCGGATCCCATTCCGCTTATGGATATATCCTCAAGATATAATCCGCAGACCGTGGCACCGTAGATATCTCCGAAGAATCCGTTATCCTCTCTGTCATTATCGATGGTAAGGCCTGTTATGGTATGACCGTTGCCTGAGAAGATACCGGCAAATGCCTGATCGTGATCGGAAGTTCCGGGGATCCCGATGGGAGCCCAGAAATATCCTGTCAGGTCGATATCCGACGTGAGGTCGACACTTATAAAGAAGTGATCACCGTCAGATGTCCTTGAGAGCGGATATGTGTTGACGAAGTATGTAAGGGATGCAAGATCGGATATGTCTTCCACGTAGAAAACGTCAGAGTAAGAAGACTCAATATAGTCCATATCCACCAGAGGTATGATGTCTGCGGCCTCATCGCTCATTCCCCATTCGCTGAGCTCGGGAGCTATATCGAAGTAGTTATCGAGTGTAAGATCGACAGGACCCGTTAATTCCTCCGTGGTCTCGGAAGGCTCTTCGGACTCTTCCGTGATCTCCTCTCGGGAAGCCTCGGTCTCGGCAGGCGTCAGAATGGTGGTAGGAGCTGTCTCCTTCGTATTGCCGCAAGATCCAAGGAGCATTGCCGCCATAACTAATGCGGATAGCATTTTAATATTCTTCATAGGAATATCCCCCTTCCGATTAATATCGATAACCATGATAACAATATCTTACCGGCGAATAAATAGGCTTAGAGATTTATCATCTTATTAAGCAGGCAGATAAGATCCTCAGGATCTGTCATGGTGACATCAGCTGTTTACAAGATGTATAATCACATAAAGAAGGAGGATCGGTAATATGAAGCAACCTTCAGATAAGCATAAAGTCAAGACGGCAGCTAAGATAATCGCAGGCGTTGTTGCTACTACAGCACTGTGCCTGAACGTCAACGGATGCGTTTACGGTCCTCCGGAGCCTCGCGAGACGACCGGCTCCGATACGGATGCCACTACGGCGAGCGAGACGACCTTTGATCCTGATGACAATCAGAATGCCGATGTATACGGACCTCCCGAAGATATGGGATTCGAGCCTTCAGGTAATGAGCCTGCAACGGTCTACGGACCTCCTTCCGATCTTGCAGAAACTGATGAGACCGAAGAGTCAGAAGAAACTGAAGAGACGGATGTAGAAGAGTCCGAGACTTCGGAATCGGAAGATCAGGAATAAATACGCGACGTCCCAAGATCATAGCGGGTATCGCTGCCACGGCGGCTATCGGAGCAGCTGTCGCAGGATGTGTCGATCCTGCTTCCAACGAGACCCCCGGAGTATACGGTCCGCCGCCGAATGAGACGACGGTAACAACGGCAAACGAGGCTGTAACTGAGGAGACTTCCGAGGATGTGACGGAGTGATCTTAAGGCGGATAAGGATGATATGGACAAGATAAAAGAACTTAAGATAAAGCACCTGGATCAACTCTCAGATTATAAGGATAAGCTCTATAAGAAGCCCGAGCTTCGTAATCTCTTCTTTGAACTTACTTCTGCCTGCAATGAGCATTGCTTTCACTGCGGAAGTAACTGTACCGTACCTAAGCCTGACGAGCTTACTACGGAAGAGTTCAAGATGATCCTGGATCAGGTTGGGGAAGACTTCGGTACAGAGCGGGTATATCTTTGTATCACCGGAGGCGAGCCTCTTATCCGTAAGGATTTCTTCGAGATAATGAACTATGCCAAGGAACTCGGATTCCGCTGGGGCATGACATCCAACGCCACTTTAATTACAAAAGAAGTAGCTCATAAGCTGGCGCAGGCAGGGATGAAGACCATATCCGTATCTATAGACGGACTTCCCGAGACGCATGACCGATTGAGAGGTTATAAGCGCGGATATGAGCTGGCGATGCAGGGGGTGCAGAACCTTATAGACGAGGGAGCATTTCAAGCAGTACAGATAACGACTGTCATAAATCACGAGAATATAAAGGAACTGCAGGAGCTTTTTGAGATCATGAAGGGGATTGATATCGACTCCTGGCGTGTCATCAACTTAGAGCCCATAGGAAGGGCACTTACCCGTCCCGAGCTCATGTGTACCAAGGAAGATCTAAAGACGCTCTTTGACTTTATCAGGCAGGCAAGGAGGGACGGATATCCCGTGGAGTACGGGTGTGAGCACTACCTGGGACTTGACTATGAGGTGGAAGTCAGGGAGTGGTACTGGCTCTGTAATGCAGGTCTTTATACCGCAAGTATTACCAGTACGGGCGATATCGGCGGTTGCCTGGATATAGAGCGTAATCCAAGGACAGTTCAGGGTAATATCCGTACCGACAGGCTCAGTGATGTCTGGAATAACAGATTCGAGATCTTCAGAAGAGATAAGTCCGGTGACTGCAGTAAGTGCGGTGAATGCGACCATAAGAAATACTGCAGAGGAGGCGCGTACCATTCCTGGGATTATAATAAGGACGAGCCTCTTGTATGCATGAAAGGCATACTGTTCGAATAATAAACTTAAGGTAAAGGGACAGCTGCATATGAAGAAAAGGATCTTGACTGCACTTATACTTACATCCTGTCTTATCGCAGGATGTTCCGTCAGTACGCATCCGTCAAATGAGACTCCCGCTTCGACCGTTACCGCGACTACGACGGTCAGCGAGGAAACTTCAGGAGTTGAGATCATCCCGGATCCGAACTTTGAAGGTATATGGAGCAGGACCAATGTCAGCAGTTCATTATGGGCTCAGATCAATATATCCGAAGTCGAGGGAGATACCATGCATGTAATGGGAACATTCGGGTATTATTCTCTTCTGGGAGATATAGATGCTTATGCATCTTTTGTCTCCGAGACGGAAGCTGTTATCTCTCAGCAGGACTTAGATCCTGCGGCGGCACCCGGATACATCCATCTGACATTAAGCGGAGACACTCTTACTGTAACGTCGGAAGACTGGTTCTTCGGCATGGGTGAATATGTGACGGTAGACGGTGAGTTCACAAGCGGTGACCCGGTATATACCAACGCGAACATTCTGGTAGATACATTCTCGGAAGAAGAACTTACGACGATACAGGAACTTATAGATGATGATCTTATCTACGAGAATAGTTTTACAGATCCTACCGTGACAGGTATCGTAACTGACGAAGAAGTACTTCTTACTAACGGTACATCGGCAAGACATATAAGCTGTACTGTTCCTACGGATACTACAGGATACGATATCCTTATAACAGATAACGGTAAGATCTACATCGATGTTAATAATGGGGAGATCTATACCAATGACTCAGGTTTTACGGGAGATGTTCTCCCTGAGTTCACGGAGGAATAAATGAGGATCTCATAAAGTTATTTTGATGCTCATTTTCTGTCCCTTGGGATATAATCTTTTGTATGTACAGGGTATATATAGTTGAGGACGATAAAGGTATAGCAGAAGGTATCAAGAACTGTCTTTCCGCTTGGGAGATGGAGGTTCGTATCGTATCGGATTTCCGCAATGTGATGACGGAGATAGAAGATTTTTCTCCGCATCTTGTTATAATGGATATAACGCTTCCTTTTATGGGCGGTTATCACTGGTGTCAGGAGATAAGAAAGACAAGCTCGGTTCCTATAATATTCATATCTTCCGCTACGGATAACATGAATATCGTCATGGCAATGAACATGGGCGCAGATGATTATATACCCAAGCCTTTCGATCAGAGTGTGCTTATAGCAAAGGTGCAGGCGCTTCTTAGAAGAACATACGATTTTGCCAAGGGTTCCTTTGAACTTAAAGCAGCAGGGGCCATCCTTAATACAAATGATAATACGCTCTCGTATAACGGAGAGAAGATAGAATTATCCCGTAACGAATACAGGATACTTCTTACTCTTATGGAGAATAAGGGCAAGGTAGTAAGCCGCGAGAAGCTTATGGAAGCTTTGTGGGAGACAGATTGCTTCGTAGACGAGAATACTCTTACGGTAAATGTGGGAAGACTTCGTAAGACTCTCGAAAGTGTCGGTTTAAATGACCTTATAAAGACGAAGTTCGGTGTAGGCTATATCCTGGAGGATAAGTGATGAGGCTTCTCTCACAGTATCTTAAGGCGCGTTCTAAAGTAATACTTTTGTTCCTGATAGTAGTGGTGATATTTATCGTCACGGATGTGCTTTTCGGAATGCCGTCAATTATCTTTATATATCCCGCTGCGCTCTCCCTTGTGGTGCTCCTGATCGCAGGTATCGCAGATATGGTGCTTTTTTATAAGCGGCATAGAAAGCTTGAAAGAGGAGAGATACCCGAGGCAAGATCTCTTATCGAAGAAGACTACAGTAAGATCATTGCAAAGCTCAAGGAAGAAGCCGAGATGTCACGCTTAAAGTCATCTTCCGAGTATAACAACATGGTGGAGTATTATACGGTGTGGGCACATCAGATAAAGACTCCCATCGCTGCCATGCGACTTAATCTTCAGTCCGAGGATTCCGAGAATTCCAGAAAGCTCATGGGAGATCTTCACAGGATAGAATCCTATGTGGAGATGGTACTTACTTTCTTAAGGCTCGATTCCGACAGCACGGATTATCTTATAAAGGAATATGACCTGGATGAGATAATAAGGCCTGCTATCAGAAAGTTCTCGCGAGAGTTCATATTGAAGAAGCTCTCTCTTGAATATGACGGTGCCAACTACAAGACGGTAACTGATTCCAAATGGCTGTCCTTTATAGTGGAGCAGGTCATATCAAATGCCGTTAAGTATACTTCCGAAGGAAAGATAAGTATCTGTATGAATGACCCCGGGATACTCTGTATAGAGGATACGGGTATGGGTATTGCCGCAGAAGATCTCCCGAGAATATTCGAGAACGGATATACGGGATTTAACGGAAGAGAAGATAAGAGAGCCAGCGGTATAGGCCTTTATCTTTGTAAGAGGATCGCAGACGATCTGGGACATAACATAAGCGCAGAGTCGTCTCTCGGCAGAGGTACCAAGATATCAATAGATGTTCGTCGAAGAGATCTTCGCGTCGAATGATCCTGATAAATGTGACACAGGTGTAAGAAGTCGGTAAGGCTATTCAATGGAATGAAAATCCGACGAGCAATAGACTGTATGCAGTAATAAGCGAAAGGAAATACAGTTTATGAGCTTACTTGAAGTATCAGGTGTAAAGAAGACCTATAAGACACGATTCGGAGGTAACTCCGTTGAAGCCCTGAAGAACGTTAACTTTACTGTGGAAAAGGGCGAATACGTAGCGATAATGGGAGAGTCCGGAAGCGGCAAGACGACCCTTCTTAATATAATCGCGGCATTGGACAAACCTACAGAAGGAACAGTTATCCTTGACGGAATGAATGTATGTAAGATAAAGGAAGCCGCTATGGCGGAATTCCGTCGTGATCACATGGGATATGTGTTCCAGGATTTTAACCTTCTGGATACGTTTACTCTCGAAGATAATATCTATCTTCCGCTTGTCCTTGCGGGAAAGGACCATAAGGAGATGAAAGATCGTCTGTCGAAGATAATAGACGCACTTGGTATTTCCAAGCTTCTTAAGAAATACCCTTACGAAGTATCAGGCGGTCAGAAGCAGCGAGCTGCGGTCGCAAGAGCGCTTATAACCGACCCTAAGATAATACTTGCGGATGAGCCGACGGGCGCACTTGATTCCAAGTCTTCGGATGAACTCCTCGGGTTGTTCTCCAAGGTGAATTCCATGGGACAGACGATCCTTATGGTAACTCACTCCACAAAGGCCGCAAGTCATGCATCCAGAGTGATGTTCATAAAGGACGGCGTTATCTTCCATCAGATATATAAGGGTGATTCAACGGATACTCAGATGTATCAGAAGATAAGTGATACATTAAACCTTCTGGCGCAGGGAGGTGATCTGCAATGAGATCGGGAATATATCCCAAGATCGCCGCTGAAGGAGTAAAGAAGAACGGTAAGTTATATATCCCGTACTTTGTTACCTGCATCATGATGGTAGCGGTGTTCTATATAATGCACTTCCTGGGATATTCGGGAGTGTTAGATAATATCGCAGGAGGTGCGACCGCTACGCAGATGCTGCAGATGGGATCGGGCATAATGGCGATATTCGGAACCATATTCATGTTCTATACCCAGTCGACTCTTATCAAGGGTAGAAAGAAGGAATTCGGCCTTTACAGTATCCTCGGAATGAACAGGAGAAATATCGGTAAGATCATCTTCTACGAGACTTTGATCACATGGACGATATCCATACTCGGAGGTCTTGTCGGAGGTATCGGATTATCTAAGCTCGCCGAACTCGGATTTACCAGGATGATAGGAGCTAAGATCGATTATTCTTTTAATATCTCATGGAATTCTGCAGGTACGGCGATACTTCTTTATACTGGAATATTCTTCCTTATCTATCTTAATGCCTTAAGGCAGATAAGATTCTCATCGGCTGTTGAATTAGTGAAGGCTGACAGAGCAGGAGAAAAGCCCCCTAAGTCTAATTGGGCGGTCGGTCTTCTCGGTATTCTTTTCCTGGGTGCAGGTTACTATCTGGCTCTTAAGATAGAGCAGCCTATATCGGCTCTGATGTGGTTCTTTGTAGCAGTTATCTTAGTCATACTGGGAACATATCTTGTGCTTATCGCAGGTTCCGTTATCCTTTGCAGGCTCCTGCAGAAAAATACAAAGTATTACTACAAAGCGGAGCATTTCGTGTCGGTGTCTTCCATGGCATTCAGGATGAAACGTAACGGTGCGGGTCTTGCATCTATATGTATCCTTCTTACGATGATCCTTGTCATGCTCTCTTCAACTTCTGCGCTCTTTATCAACTCGGATAAGATCCTTTCTATGAGATATCCCAATGAGATCGGTGCCTTTGCCTGTAAGTACGGATATGATACGGCGCTGGACGATCTTGGTGACAGGCTTGACGATAGGATCTTTGAAGTTGCAGAAGAAGACGGAAGCACACTTACTAATAACAAGACTTATTCCGTATATTCCATAAGCGGATACTTCGAGAATAGTAAGCTTGATGTTATCCTGGATTTTTCTACTCCCATGAGCTTTATCGATTACGACAATGTCGCTCAGGTGCAGTTCATGGATGTTGATGTCTATAACAGAGTGTTCGATCACAATGAAGTGGTCGCTCCGGGTGATGCGATCGTCGGATGTGTAAGTGATGTTGATATCGGGGATACTCTTACTGTCGGTGATCTTAAGTTCAATGTAAAAGGCAGGATCGACGACAGACTTGAAGAGATAGATCCTGCAGTGGAGATCGAGGTGTCTCCGACGATATATGTTATCGTAAATGATGTTAACGAAGTTGCTTCCTGCTTTACGGATTATCTCGACTTTAACGGGATTCCCATGCTTGCGTGGTTCTGGTACTGCAGATTCGATACGGGCCTTACAAGTAGCGAGCAGATAAAGCTGTCTGATGATATAAATCAGGTCCTTTACGAAGAACTTGAGCCTTTGGAGTTCGATAACTATTACTGCGACAGTCATGCGGCCGAGAGAGGAAGCTTCCTCAGTACCTTCGGAGGCCTGTTCTTCCTGGGTATTCTCTTAAGTCTTATCTTTCTTGTATGCTGCGTACTGATCATCTACTATAAGCAGATCTCGGAGGGCTTCGAGGACAGATCGAGGTTCGAGATAATGCAGAAGGTGGGAATGACCAAGAAAGATATAAAGAAGAGTATCAATTCTCAGATGCTCACGGTATTCATGGTGCCGATCATACTTGCCTGTGTACATCTTGCAGTAGTACTTCCCATCGTACATAAGCTTCTTATACTCTTCGGACTTAATGATATCCCGAGCCTTATAATGAGTGCAGGTATATGCGTTCTTGCATTCGGTTCATTCTACGCACTGATCTATAAGCTTACTTCCAACGAATACTACAGGATAGTATCGTAAGGAGATATAAAGCCCCCTTGAGAGCACGTTCTTACTGTCGTGCTTCAAGGAGGCTTTTGTTATGCTGCTACTGCAAAAGGTGTGATCCGCATGAAAATCTTCAGACCGCTGTTCGAATAAATATGGCAGAGATCGGAAGAAAGAGCAGCTCCCGGTGATATGAGATTTTTGTCGTGTGCGATATTTTGCTATAATCCTCTTTGTGAGTATGCCTTTCCCGACATGCTCCAAGGAGGTTTTTGTTATGCGTGAGAAATGGTCATCAAGATCGGCATTTATCTTAGCTGCGATAGGTTCTGCCGTAGGACTCGGAAATGCATGGAGATTCCCGGGATTGGCAGCTAAGTACGGAGGAGGAGCTTTCCTCTTCGTCTATCTTATCGCGATGCTTAGTATAGGTATTCCTCTTCTTATGATGGAGATCTCGGTAGCAAGATATACGAGACAGGGTGCAGCGGGCTCCATGAGAGCCCTTAACAAGAAGGCCGAGTGGGTCGGCTGGCTGGCCGTATCTAACGGAGTAGGTATCTCCATCTACTATGCGGCAGTATTCGCTTGGGTAATACTCATGTTCTTCATGAGCTATAAGTTCATGGGAATGACAGGGGACACGGAAGCGGCAAGTTCCCTGTGGAGCCATACAATAAAGACAACATGGGTACCTGAAGGATTCACGATCATCTCATGGCCTGTGCTCATATGTCTTCTTATCGCGTGGGCACTTTGCTATCTTTGCATCCGTAACGGTACGACTACGGTAGGTAAGGTCGTTAAGTATACCGTAACGCTTCCCGTTATCTGCCTTCTTATAATGGCTATACGAGGCATCACGCTCCCCGGTGCTTTAGCAGGTCTTGCAAAGCTCTTTATCCCCGATTGGAGCGCTCTTGCTGATTCCAATCTCTGGGTAGATGCCATAGGTCAGGTATTCTATTCACTTTCTACTTCAATGGCCATAATGTTTGCATACGGATCATTCCTTGACGAGAAGTCCAATATCGCGGTGGATACCATCATCATCGCATTCTCCGATATGCTGGTAAGCGTACTTTCAGGTATCGTTATGTTCACCACCATGGCAGGTGTAGGAATGCTCGATAATATGTCCACATCCGGTATTGCTACGGCATTTATCATCTATCCTCAGGCTATCGTTAAGCTGTCATCTAACGGCGTAGTCAACATGATCTTCGCGTTCGTGTTCTACTTCTGCCTTATAACGCTTGCCATCGATTCCCTCTTCTCCATCATCGAGGGTATCTCCACGGCACTGTCCGATAAGTTCTCTCTTAATAAGAAGAAGACTACACTCATCATATGTATCGTAGAGGGAGTGATCTCCCTTGTCTACGTAACGGGTGCAGGACTTGCAGTGCTTGATATAGTCGACTACTTTATAAACAGCTATACGCTCCTTTTCACGGGTATCTGCGAGATGATCGTAGCAGGATGGTTCTTCAATACCGTGAAGATCTTGGAGCAGGCAAACCGCAACACGAGCGGCTTCAAGATGCCCGGCTGGTGGTTCCTGCCTTCCATCAAGTTCATATCTCCCGTTGTACTTTCGGGACTTTGCATCTGGAATCTGGTAAGCCTGGTAACGGGCGGCGGAGTATACGGTGCCAAGGACGGATATACTTTGAAGTCTAACATCATGTTCGGCTGGACCATGATCGCATTTATCCTTTTATCCGGCCTTATCATCAAGATCATCGTTAAGGCTAAAGCCGTTAAGGAAGACGACAGGACCTGGGAAGAATATCAGGCCAAGTAATCGATCGATATTTATATGATTAAGGGCGTAGCGTAGATGCTGCGCCCTTTCTTTTTGTCTTTTTATATGTTAACCTTTGCCTGTTACCTGATAAGAAGTTGATACGATACTGACGGCAAGGTAAGAGACAATAGATAAGTTGTTTTGTCCGCGCATACTATGCGTGTCGTTGCCGTATCTTCTTTTTGTTGAAGGTATGGCTTTTGTTTTATCGGAGGGAATATATGGATACGCGTGTAGCGGTCATAAGCGTGATCGTCGGCAAGGACGGCGACGTGGAGCACTTGAATGCTCTTTTGCACGATTACAGGGATTACATTATCGGCAGGATGGGGATCCCCTACAGGGAGAAAGGCGTCAGCATTATAAGCGTTGTGTTGGACGCGCCTCAGGATGAGATCTCGACCCTTGCAGGCAGGATAGGAAGCCTCAAGGACGTCAACGTAAAGACGGCTTATTCCAATGTATAAGACAGGCGAACTGATAGAAAGGCTCTCTAATGAGCATTCACTTTCCTTAGAGGAATATGCGTTTCTTATAAAGGCGCGTACGCCAGAAGCTGCTAATAAGCTCGCTTCTATTGCTGACAGGGCAAGACGCGAAGTCTACGGCACGGATGTCTACATAAGAGGCCTTATAGAGATCTCCAACTACTGTGTTAACGACTGCCTTTACTGTGGCATACGAAGGAGCAATAAGGCCTGCGACAGATACCGCCTGACTCCCGAAGAGATCCTTCTTTGCTGTAAGGAAGGCTATAAGCTGGGCTTTAGGACTTTCGTAATGCAGGGAGGAGAAGATCCTTACTATACGGACGATCTTCTGTGTGAACTGATATCGGAGGTCAAGACGCAGTACCTTGACTGCGCAGTTACCCTTTCGCTGGGCGAGAGGAGCCGTGAGAGCTACGAAATGCTCTTCAAAGCGGGTGCAGACAGATATCTTCTTCGACACGAGACTGCGGACAAGGAGCATTACGAGAAGCTTCATCCTTCTTCTATGTCCTGGGACAACCGCATGAAGTGCCTCCGTGAACTTAGGCAGATCGGCTACCAGGTAGGATGCGGCTTTATGGTGGAGTCTCCGTTCCAAAGTGAGAAGGAGCTTGCAGAAGACCTCAAGTTCATCGAAGAGTTTAAGCCCGACATGTGCGGCATAGGTCCTTTTATCTCCCACAAGGATACGCCCTTTAAGGACGAGTCTTCAGGAGGGTGCGACCTGACGTGCTATCTACTTAGCATTATAAGACTCATATATCCCAACATATTACTCCCCGCCACGACGGCGCTTGGTACCATCGATCCGATGGGAAGAGAGAAGGGACTTAAGGCAGGAGCTAATGTCGTGATGCCGAATCTCTCGCCGGTTGGGGTAAGGAAGAAATACGAGCTTTACGACAACAAGATCTGTACCGGAGAAGAAGCGTCGGAGTGCATCGAATGCCTTCGCGGAAGGATCGACAGAGCAGGATACAAAATGGTCACCGACAGAGGCGACATAAAAAGATAAGAGGTGTAAAGAATGGCAAAGTACGACAAGAATTCACTCTGTGCAGACGAATTCATAAACGACGAGGAGATCAAGGCTACACTTGAGTATGCAGAAGCTAACAAGCATAATGTGGAGCTTATAGACAAGATCTTAGAGAAGGCAAGACCCGTCAAGAAGGACAAGGGCTATGTGTGCGCAGGACTTGATCACAGGGAGGCATCGGTGCTCCTTGCCTGCGATATCCCCGAGAAGATCGAGGAGATCTATAAGATCGCAGAAGAGATCAAGATGGCTTACTATGGCAACAGGATCGTTATCTTCGCTCCTTTGTACCTGTCTAACTACTGTGTCAACGGATGTCTTTACTGTCCCTACCACATGAAGAATAAGACTATCCCGAGAAAGAAGCTTACTCAGGAAGAAGTTAAGGCTGAGGTCATCGCTTTGCAGGATATGGGTCATAAGAGACTTGCCATAGAAGCAGGTGAAGATCCCGTCAACAATCCTATCGAGTATATCCTTGACTGCATCAATACGATCTATTCCGTACACCATAAGAACGGCGACATAAGAAGAGTAAATGTCAATATCGCGGCTACTACCGTAGAGAATTATAAAAAGCTTAAGGACGCCGGAATCGGTACATATATCCTCTTCCAGGAGACATACCACAAGGAGAGCTACTTAAGGCTTCATCCTACAGGCCCCAAGCATGACTATAACTACCATACTGAGGCCCATGACCGCGCAATGGAGGCAGGTATCGACGATGTTGGTCTTGGCGTACTTTTCGGACTTGAACTCTATAAGTACGAGTTCGCGGGACTTCTTATGCACGCAGAGCACTTGGAGGCAGTACACGGAGTAGGACCTCATACGATAAGCGTACCCAGGGTCAAGAAGGCTGACGATATCGATCCCACACAGTTCGATAACGGTATCGACGATGAGACCTTCGCAAAGATCACGGCATGTATAAGACTTGCGGTTCCTTATACGGGCATGATCATATCTACAAGAGAGACACAGAGCGTAAGGCAGAAGCTTTTAAGGCTCGGTATCAGCCAGGTAAGCGGCGGATCACGTACTTCCGTCGGAGGATATACAGAAGAGGAGAGACCTCACGATACTGAGCAGTTCGACGTATCAGATCAGAGAACTCTTGATGAAGTAGTAAGATGGCTTATGGAGAATAACCATATCCCTTCCTTCTGTACGGCATGCTACAGAGAGGGAAGGACAGGGGACCGCTTTATGGCTCTTTGTAAGAGCGGCCAGATCTTGAACTGCTGTCACCCCAATGCACTCATGACTCTTGCGGAATACCTTGAAGACTACGCTTCACCCGAGACTAAGAAGATAGGCTACGAGATGATCCAGCGCGAACTTACCAAAGTGCCCCGCGAGGAGAACAGGAAGAAGGCAGCAGAGAATATAGAGTATATAAAGAACTCCGATCGAAGAGACTTCAGATTCTAAGGAGAGATACTATGGGTTTAACGGATACACCTTCTGCCGAGAGAGTACATATCGGCTTCTTCGGACTTCGAAATGCAGGCAAATCCAGTCTCGTAAATAAGTTAACGGGACAGGAGCTTTCCGTAGTATCTGACGTTAAGGGAACTACTACCGACCCCGTTCGTAAGACTATGGAGCTTCTGCCTATAGGTCCCGTGGTGATAATTGACACTCCGGGCTTAGATGACGAAGGAGAGCTGGGTAAGAAGAGAATAGAGAAGACTAAGGAGATCTTAGGCCTTACTGATATCGCTATTCTTGTTACTGATGCGTCATCTTCTTTTACTTCTGAAGAGAAGGAGCTTGTTGAGCTTTTTAAGACACGTTCGCTACCCTATGTGATCGTATATAACAAGTCGGATCTTGTAGAAGGAGACATTAAGCCTTATGCAGATAACAGCATAGTAGTAAGCTCCAAGACAGGAGAAAATATCTATGAGCTTAAGGAGCTTATAGGAAAGCTTGTTACAGACTCCAAGGAAGAAAAGTATCTTGTATCAGATCTCTTATCCGAAGGCGACATGACAGTCCTTGTCATCCCCATAGACGAGTCTGCTCCCAAAGGAAGGCTTATCCTTCCGCAGCAGCTTGTTATGAGAGATCTTCTTGACCACGGTCTTGCTTTTGCTTCCTGCCGTACAGAGGAGCTTGAGGCTACACTTAATTCCTTTAAGAAAGCTCCCGCTCTTGTTATAACGGACTCTCAGGCTTTCGCTGAAGTGTCAAAGATAGTTCCCGAAGATGTGGCGCTTACTTCCTTTTCGATCCTTATGGCACGATATAAGGGCGAGCTTACAAGGCTTGTAGAAGGTGCCAATAAGCTTTCGGAATTACAAGACGGTTCAAAAGTCCTTATAAGCGAAGGCTGCACTCACCACAGGCAGTGTAATGATATCGGTACCGTCAAGCTCCCTAAGCTTATAAGAAAGTATACAGGCAAGGATATAGAGCTTGATTTTACTTCAGGAAGAGACTTTCCTTCCGATCTTTCCTCCTGCGATCTTGTGGTTCACTGCGGCGGATGTATGTTAAATGACAAGGAGATGCAAAGAAGAGTAAAGGCGGCAGTTGATGCCGGTGTTCCTATTGTTAATTACGGTGTAGCCATCGCCAAGATGAACGGGATCCTGGATAGAAGCCTTGAACCTCTTAAAAGAAGCAAAAGTACTACACTATAGTCTACAATTTGGCCAAAGTGTAGACTGGGATGTAGTAATTTTGGCAGTCCGGGCGGCCGATAACACATACCGCTCAATCGTAAAGTGTCCGTATAATGTGCTGTTAGACTTAAGACACTTTACATGTTGTTCCATGTTTTTATACCTCCTTTCTCCTGAAGCGCTGCGCTTCACTCTAAGCGGCGCTTTTGGTATGGTACTTCAATAGGGATAGTCAATAATATCTGCCGATATATCAATTTCAATTCCAATGCAGATGCTATACTTTATATACAGGTGCTGTTTACATCGGAGGATATTACATGAGCGATAAGACTTTCCATAAGAATCCCATTGTCACGGATATATATACTGCAGATCCTGCACCGATGGTGTATGGCGATACGCTCTATCTCTATACCACTCACGATGAGGACCAGCTTATAAATGATTTCTATACCATGTTCGACTGGAGATGCTTCTCCACCAAGGATATGGTCAACTGGACAGATCACGGAAAGATATTCTCCCTTGACGACATAAGTTGGGCTGATGACAGAGCATGGGCTCCCCAGTGCATCGAGAGGAACGGCAAGTTCTATCTCTACTGTCCCGTCCATAAGATCGACAGCGGCATGGCTATTGCAGTTGGCGTATCTGATAAGCCCGAAGGCCCCTTCAAGGACATAGGTCATCCTCTCGTAGATGAGGGAGACTGGAACGATATCGATCCTACTGTCTTTATAGACGAAGACGGACAGGCTTATCTTTACTTCGGTAATCCCGAGCTTCGCTATGTAAAGCTTAATGAGGACATGATCTCTTACGAGGGCGAAGTACAGAAGATCCCCATGACCGTTGAAGCTTTCGGCAAGGGCAGCCATGAGACAGGTACTACATACGGCGAAGGTCCCTGGTTCTACAGAAGAGGAGATCTTTACTATATGGTATATGCCGCTTTCGCTGAGGGTGAGAGACATAACGAGCATCTTGCTTATTCCACGTCTCCTTCTCCTACGGGTCCTTGGACCTACGGCGGCATCCTTATGGAGGAAGGTCCCTGCTTCACGAACCATCCCGGTATCTGCGACTTCAAGGGACATTCTTATCTTTTCTACCACACGGACGAGCTTCCCGGAGGATCTCTCTTCCACAGAAGTGTTTGCGTTGCAGAGTTCAAGTATAACGAGAACGGCACAATAGATACGATCGATAAGGTTGACGGCGTGAGCAGAGCCTGAAGCCATATAAGATATCTTCATAGTTTTAAGAAGATCCGGGTACTATTCCCGGATCTTTTTGTTGTCTTGACGATCCCTTGACCTTCTTTCTAACTTTTCTTGAACAGCTGTTGACGTGAGATTAAACCTTCCTTCTTAAGATAGAGTCATAAGAACAAAACACCAAGGAGGGACACTCACATGTCAGCAAAACTCAACAAGAAGGTATCTGTAGGGATCTTAGCAGTAGCAGTTATAGTAGCCGTTGCGCTCCTGGTAAAGGGAATAACAACACATTCCATGGGAACAGTAAGCGGAAGTCTTCTTCTGTTGTTCATCAACTGCATGACACTGACGGACGATGTATTCGGCAAGAAGACGGAAGAAACTTGAAGGGTCTTTATCTTATCTTAAACAAAACTGACAATATCTTTACTTCATATTGACTTTATATTAATCCCGCACGGTTAAGATAAGACCATAAACACAAAAGTGAGGAATGGTTATGGGAATGCTTACAATGAAGATCAGATCGCTTTGGGACAGAAGTGATGCATTCAGGCTCATATGCTGTATAGGAATGACAGCTGCCTTGTGCCTTACGATGTTCGGCCTTGGAACAAGGATAGGAGAATACTTCTTCCACATATTTAATTAAGACAACAACCACTTCATACAACCCCTCTACAAAAGGCCGGGCGCTCCACAAAGTCCGGCCTTTTTGCTGCGCTGTTTATAACGGATATTTGCAATAAATGTAAACTGTTAACATCATTCACATTAATGTTTATAGAATGGTAACACTCGTTACCGAGGTTTGTGGTAATTTGAACATATAGGAAACGATGACTCTTTTGTAGGGGGTGTTCATATGTTTAAGTCTTTTAAGAGTAAGGAAGAGTTACAGCAGCACGGTATGATGCGAGTGGAACTGCAGTATTGTAAGTTCGCCAGGTCGACACCTGTTAAGGAGTTCCTTGGCAAGGGATGCCAGCTGTGGCAACTGGATTCGCTGTATGTGCCGGGTAATGCTCCCTTCGTTGACAGCTATAAGGATATCTTCAGGAAGGGCGTTAAGGCTGATATGTCTGAGGTGGATCTTGACTCCATGGTGATCAAGTATTACTCGCCGGATAAAATAGACGGGATAATCAATCGAGCTACACTTGTTAAGCCCGACGGATACGAGGAACTCGTAGAGTGGCTTAAGGAAGGTAAGCACTATAACGGCTTCATAGTCATCTGACTTTTTGTTTTGTTTTGTTTTGTTGTGTTGCACTTAGCGCCTGTTCTTTAGAAGGGGCGCTTTTGCATGCAACTTTTTCCTCTTTTGCCTCGTCCATATGGTGGGTTGAGATCTGATCGAAAGGGGAATCTTAAAAGTGCAAAAGTTTACTAAGTTAATGTGTGCGGCGCTTGCTTTAAGCATGCTCGCAGGATGTAATGCTTCAGTGGAAGAGGAGACTTCTTCCTCGGCGTCTTTAGCGACTACTGCTGCTACGACCACTAGTGAGGCTGATTCGACTACTACTTCTGCCTCTACTGCTTCTACGTCGTCTTCTGCGGTGAATTTCGAGAATATCGCTTCCTCGGAGCTCTACCAGGCATATTACTTCCTGCTGTTCATGGTGAAGGAGGGCCACAGGCTTCCTGACGGCTTCGGGGATCTGGAGTACGATGAGTGCTCTTCCGAGGAGAATCAGTTCGTAGTATGTGACGTGGACGGTGACGGTGTAGATGAGGTGGTTCTGGAGTGGTGTGCCTGTGAACCGGAATCTCATTGTACCTATGTCTTCGAGTATGAGACAGACACGGATGAGTGGAACCTGGAACTTCAGACAGCAGGTACTGCCGAGTTCTACGATAACGGTATATGCGAGGCCTACTATATAGATCCTGCGGGACTTTATTCTTCCTATAGTCCGTATCTTATCTATTCTTATTCTCCCGAGACTGACACCTTTGAGTCCTGTGGCTCTGTCTCTGCATTGGAGAAGATCGCCTGTGATGAACAGGGAGTGGATTTCCCTACATCCTACGATACGGACTCGGCGGGAGTGGTATTTACCATCGATTACGAGGGATATTCTTCAGACTACTATAACCTGAGCGAATATCTGGACTTTATTGGAGAACTTCAGGGCGAGTATCTGCCTACTCCTTATATGCCCCTTATCGATGAGAATCTTGAAAGTGAGTTTAGAGACAGATGAGACATTCCAAAGTTACATTGTTAAGCTGTGTAATGGCTGTAGTTATCGGTTCTACGGCATGTTCGACCTCGACGGAGTCTATGCCTTCTGATTTTACGGTCACTACTTCGATTGTAGTGGAGGATACGACAACTGCTTCGTCTTCCGCTGCTTCTTCTGAGACAACGGTTGCTCCTACTACTGCTTCTACAACCGCTGTCGTTCCTACAGTTGCAGCGCCTACAACGTACGATCAGGGACTCTACAATTCCTACTATTCTGCCCTTATAGGAGTAGTAGAGGATAGAGAGACACCATGGTTCACGGAGGATCAGGATCGCATGGAGTTGGCAGATGATGGCACCTATGCTATCGATAACAGCTCCTTTGCCGTATGCGATATAGATATGGACGGTACGGATGAGCTGCTGCTTTATTGGGAGAACGGTGCTGATGTGGAGAACGCGCTTATCGTAATGGAGTTCGATACTTCTACGGGAGACTGGCATAGAGAGATCACATGTCCTTTGGGTTCCACATTCTACGATAACGGTGTAGTCATAGAGCCCCTGTCCCATAACCAGGGATTAGGTGAGACAGTGTGGCCTTACTATATATCCGAATATGACTTCTCTTCAGGGACATTCGAGCATACGGGATATATCGATTCCATGGAGAAATCAGTGTGTGATCGAGCGGGAGTAGAGTTCCCTGAGTCCTACGATACTGACGGTCGCGGTATCGTTTATATGGTAGAGTACTCAGGATATTCGGGAGCCTACGAATATTCCCAGAGCTCCTACGATTCTTTTGTTTCTTCGCTTACCGGAGGGGCTTCTCGATTGCTCGTTGAGACCCACAGCCTAAGTAGAGAGAATATGGAAGAATATTTACTCGGCTAATTTGATCTTGATATACCCATAACGGCATTTTGCGTAATTTTTGCCGTTATGGGTATTGATTATTCCGAGGATCCGTATTAGTATGAGCTTAACCGTAACGGCAAAAAATATAACTTTTGCCAATACGGTTAGAATGGAGTGCTGTGTATGAATAACGGATTTCTGCTGGATGATATCAAGAAAGAATCTTTTACGAGACAGGATATACTGAAGTCTGCCTGCAAGGGGATATCAGGATTCAAAGAGACTGATATGAGGAATCTTCTTGAAGGACTTATGGAAGACGGGAGTCTTGTACGTGTCGGTCGTAATCTCTATATGAGAAGAAGTGATGCTGTCTCTGAGAGGGAATATGTTCCTGTATATTCAGAAGAAGCGCTTAAGCTTATAGGTGATATCAGGGACAGGAATCCCTATGTTGATTTTCAAGTCTGGGAACTTAACTGGTTCAATGAATTCCTTGTGCATATGGTGGCACGTAATATCGTATTTCTGGATGTGGAGAACGAAGGATGCGAATTCGTATATACGTCACTTTATGAGGATTATATCGGAAGAATGCTCTTGAAGCCGTCGCCTAAGGAATTGCTCTATTATGTTCAACCTGAAGGGATAATTATCGAGCGACAGGTGAGCGAGAGCCCGAGACGTAAGGAAAACGGTTATGAGACCCCTATAGAAAAGCTTATCGTTGAGCTGTTCGCAAATAAAATCCTCAGGAGCATGATCTCACAGGGGGATTATCCTCATATGATCGATTCGATATTTGATAAGTATTCTGTCGATCAGGTCAAGATGCTCAGATATGCCAGAAGAAGAAATAAAAAAGACGAACTGGTGAGATTTCTCAAGGATAATACTAATGTGCGTCTGCTGGTAGAGGCATAAGATGATCGATCCGAATAGCTTTAGTCCGGAGCATATTGAGAAGGTACGAGGTTTCAAGAAGGTTGACAAGACGATCCTGGAGCGAAGCATATACGCACTCGGATTACTAGAAGCTTTGGTGCGTGTAGGCCTTCCTTTTACCTTTAAGGGAGGGACCAGCATGTTGTTGTTATTGGAGTCTCCCAGACGACTGTCTACGGATATAGATATCGTCGTGAAGCCCGGCACGGACGTGGAATCCTATCTCGAGGAAGCGGCTGCGATCTTACCGTTCAAGTATAAGGAAAAACAGGAGCGTAAACGATCGGGAAGTATCGTGAAGCAACACTACAAGTTTATATACGATTCTCCTGCTTATGGAAGAGAGTTTTATATTCTACTGGATATACTGTTTGAGGATGATCATTATGCCAATACTGTACGTGTTCCTATAAGGAATGATATCGTCATTACAGTGCCGCCATATCTTTATGTAACTGTTCCGACTGCAGATTGTCTGATGGGGGATAAGCTTACCGCTTTCGCTCCTCATACTACGGGTATACCGTTCGGGATAGGGAAAGAACTTGAGATCATCAAGCAGATGTATGATGTCTCATGTCTGTTCGAAGTGTTCAAAGATTACGATGAATTATATTCATCTTATATTGCGACGGCAAATACGGAGATCGCATACAGGGGACTTGATATCACTTTTCACGATGTATTAGAAGATACGATAAGATCTTCTGCATGTATAGCAAGCCGTGGACTTATAGGGGACGATTATCCTTTGTTCCTGTCAGGGATAAGAGCCTTGAGCGATCACGTATTTGACAGAAGATTTACTGCTGAAACTGCAGTCGATCTAGCCTGTAAGGTTATGTATATCGCAGCATGTCTGCAGACTGATTCAATTATCAATAAGATCGACGATATCTCATCTTATCAGGATCTGCTGATAACAGATCCTGAATACAGCAAACTCAATAAGATCAGAAAGATATCACCTGAAGGTTTTGCATATGCATATGAAGCGATCGATCTGCTTAGCAAAACATAACGCCGACGGTTGCCGTCGGCGTTACTTCTATCTATCTCTTTTTTCTGTCTATCCGTGTTGAGAGCATCAGATGAATTCTGAGTAGTCGAATTCGTCGAGGAAATATGTGCTGCCGTCGTCAGTGATCTGAATGAATACGACTCCGGTATGGTTGTCGCTTACGGCCATATATACGTTGGAATCCGCATTTTGTGCTGCGTGGAATACCTGGACGGGATACTGAAGGGAGCCGTACCACTCGTACTGTTCCATGTCGTCCTGTGTGAGGATATAGTCCTCGGGAAGATTCAATGTCTCTCCGTCGTCAGCGGTTCCTACCTGAACGTCTACATATCTTACTGTGTTAAAGTATGCTTCGCCGCTTTCTTCTCTGCCGATGACCTGGACTCTGTAGACATCCATGCCGCTATAGGATAGGAAGCCTGCGTTATCTACGATAACGTACTTACCGTCGTCTGCTGCTGCGATAAGAGCTACGGGTGTACCGGGAAGCTCGTCGATGCCCTCGAATGCTTCGTAGTAGAGTTCTTCTATCTCGGGTGTGATGGCGTGCGCTCCGCCTCTTATGGGATCGTAGGGTTCTCTGTCCTGCGAGGTTGTCTGTGTTGTGGTTGTTGCTGTTGTGGTCTGTGTAGTTGTCTCTCTTGATGTGGAAGATGTCCTTGAAGGCTCTGTCTTTGCTGTGCAGGATGCTATTACAGACGCCATAAGTGCTGCTGTTAAGATCGCTGTGATTGTCTTCTTCATTGTTGTGTAACTCCTTTTGAATTTGTCTTACACAACAAAGGACGCAGCCTCGGATAAAAGGTTGCGTCCGGGATAACGGTGTTTACAGTTTGTTAATATCAGAGTATAGAAAAGAGCAGCGACAATGATGTCACTGCTCCTTTTAAGATACCGGTTTGGTTCCGAACTTATCCTCTTCTTCTTGTGAGACTGAAGCCCGTGATGCCGAGTCCTGCAACGAGCATGATCGCACCTACGATAGTAAGGCCTGCGCTGCCTTTGCTTGTCTCGGGAGTGATATAGAGCTTGTACTGGCTGTCGTCAACGAGATCGTCGTTCAATTCAAGATCGTCTCTAAGGTATTCCTCGAAGAACTTGAGCTGCTCGGAAGGAAGCTCTCTTACTACACCGTCGATATGAACTGTGCTGGAAGAAGGCAGGGAAGTGTCAGCTGAATTCCACCAGTTCCAGGAATCCTCTACGAGGTCGTCGTAAGAACTGAATAAGGACTGATCCTTTACCTCTACACCGATAAAGTCAGTGATAGAGAGCTCGTCCTCTTCGTATCTGGGAATGCAGTAGTATCTCTGTGTGTCCTTGCCGTCCTTCTCATATCTTGCGAAGCAGTCAAGAAGGATAGGAAGATCCATCTCTACATGATCTCCTACTTCGATGTCGCTCCAGTCGACATCGGGATCGTTAAGGTCGATAGGATCCTTGCTCATGCTGCTGCTTGTCTTGATGCCGAAGATCATGACGCATGCACCGCCGATGATCAGAAGGAGCATCATAAGATAGAACCTGAATTTGTTTAATCCGTTCATGTGTGTTTCTCTCCTTATACATAAAAACTCAAACGGAAGCTATGATAACATAACTTCCGTTTGGATTCATCAGGCGAATTTTATAAAATGTCTGTCTAAAGTGACTCTTTTGTCATTAACCGTTCTTTCTGCTCATCTGGCGGTCCCATTCGAGCTCGGGGTGACGCTTATAGAAATCTTCTTTATTCTCGTACATCTTGCCGTCAGCGATCTGCATGGCCTTACGAATATCCTTGCTGTCGCCGCAGTAGTAAGAACCGTATGCATATTTGGCGTGTCCCGGACGTTCGGCCTTGCTCATAAGTTCCTTCTCCAGTTCTTCGAAACGCTTCTGATCCACGCCTATGGTCATAACCAGGAATTCGTCTCCTCCTACACGGTATATCTCGTGTCCGCCGAAGATCTCCACTAAGGTATTCGATACATCCTTAAGAAGCTCATCTCCTGCGATATGTCCCTTGGTGTCGTTAACGACCTTCAGGCCGTTGACGTCAACGAAGAATACTCCGAAAGGAAGACCGATGAGGTCTTCGCCGTTGTCATTACTGCTTATCCTGTTGTTCATGGCATTACGGTTAAGGACTCCCGTAAGAAGATCCGTAGAGCTCATTATCTTCATCTTCTCTACCATGAGGTGGTTGGAGATCTCAGCCGTAAGAAGGAAAGTTGTAAGCTCCATTACTTCCTTTATCCTTAGAGTCTTATCCCTGTCGAAGTCGACCGCCCAGATATAGGCGATGGTCTCTTCGTTAGAGATAAGAGGATATATAACGATATTCTTTACGTTAGCTGATTCCAGTGAGGCTGCCCACTCGGGAGATATTGACCTTGCATGGTTCCACTCATTCTCGTTATTGATTATAAAGCAGTTGCTTCCGTCTATAAGACGGGGCCAAGTCTCTATAAGCTCGAAAAAGTGATCGTTTAGGAAGTGCTCCATGGGAGGCTCGATGCCGTCCTGTACGAAGTCGTCTGCGAATACCGAGCAGCTCCTTTTCTCAAAGTCAGTAAGAAGTATGGTGCAGTGCCTTGAATTGCAGAATTCTCTTATGTCGGCTACGACGGAATTGGCGGCCTGATTGAAGTCGGGAGTCTCACGGAGCTTGATGCAGGCCTGAAGTACGAAGGCTGCTGCCTCGGGAGAGACATCACTTAACTTATCCGCATCTGCCTTAGGCGTCATGTCGTAGGAGAACAATACGCAGGCTTTGTCTTCAAAGGGCGATATAAGAGGCATCATGTAAAGTTCCATCCACGCCTTGAAGAAAGCTGCGTCTACGTATGCGTGCAGGGGTTTTCCCGTATCCACTGTCTCAAAGATCATGCCTTCGAAGTTATGGTCACGTCTTATCCAGTCGGTATAGGGAGTATCCTTTATGAACTTGGAAGGATCATCGATTACCGTCTGTCTGTATCTGTCGTTGGCGTCAAGTATCCTTATCTCGCCGTATTCACCGTTCGGAAGAAGGTCTACGGATATCACGCAGGCGATAGGCTTTATATTATGTATAAAATCACTGTACTCCATATAGCATACCCTTCCCGACATAGAATAAAATATTTTTACAATTATCATTATAGCATCGCCATATATGTATGTCAGAATGAAGCGTGTCTTAATTAAAAGCCTTCTGTTAACATTCTATAAAGAATATTTTCATTCATTATTCACGTAATTTGGGTTGAAGTTTCCTGTATAATCCGAATATGAAGTTAGTTAACATTATAGAAAATACGGCAGGTCATGACGGATGTACTCCGCTTCACGGCCTTTCGTTTTATATAGAGACTTTAAGTCACAAGATCTTAATGGACGCAGGACCCTCGGATCAGATCTTAGCTAATGCTTCCGCGTTGGGAGTTGATCTGTCGCAGGTAGACGTCTGTGTCCTGAGCCACGGTCATTACGACCATAGCGGAGGGCTGTTGCCTTTCGCGAGGATGAATGATTCCGCGAGGATATATATGCAGATAAAGGCCGCAGACGAATACTACGCATACGACGGCCCCGAGGCAGGTTACAGGTATATCGGCATAGATAAGCTTATACCGCATCTTCCTTCCGTATATCCGTTAAACGGCAGCTTTACCCTGGATAGCGAAGTAGCTCTTATTACCGTAGGTGAGAGGGAGTATCCCATACCTTCAACTAATAAGCGTCTTATGCGTAAGGTCGGTGAGGACTTTACGGCAGACGACTTCTCTCACGAACAGAGCCTTGTCATTACCGAAGGCGATAAGACTGTCCTTATGTGCGGCTGTGCTCATAACGGTATCCTTAATATCCTTACTGAATTCGAGGAAAGATACGCCGGAATGCCTGATGTCGTTGTCGGAGGTTTCCATCTGATGAGGCGAAGCGGAGAGAATAAGGAAGATCTTGATACTGCCCGTGATATAGCAAGGAGGCTTTCTTCTATGGATACCGAATTCTATACTTGTCACTGTACGGGAGAAGTCTGCTTTAACGAGATGAAGAAGATAATGGGGGATAAGCTTTCTTATATTCATTGCGGAGAGACCCTGTATATATAAGACCCTTCCGTGGTATACTGTGAGCCATGGAATACAGTGTATTGATAATAGATGACGAGAAGGAACTGGCGGATTCTACCGCAGAGTACTTCGATATGTTCGATCTTAAGACCTGCTGCGCATATAATGCGGCAGAGGCGTTGGATTTCTTCAAGGAGAATACCGCAAAGCTTATTCTCCTTGATATCAATCTCGGAGATCAATCCGGCTTCTCCCTCTGTAAGACCCTTCGTGAGGATATCGATGTTCCGATACTGTTTATAAGCGCCAGGTCCAGTGACGATGATATGGTAGTGGCACTTAATATCGGCGGCGACGACTACATAACGAAGCCTTATTCGCTGAACGTCCTCTTTGCCAAGGTAAAGGCGGTCCTTAAAAGATATGAGAGATCAACTCCCTCAGAAGGTAAGGTCCTCTCCTTCGGGGACATCACCATAGATCTTGATGCCGGTATAGTCACGAAGAACGGCTCAGAAGTAGAACTTACTGCCATGGAATACAAACTTTTGGCTTATCTTGTAGTAAACAGGAACAAGGTAGTACCCAAGCAGGATATCTTCGATAAGGTATGGGACGACAGCTTTGTTACCGACGGTACTCTTAACGTTCACGTAAGGCACCTTCGAGAGAAGCTGGAGGACGATCCCAATGAGCCGATCTTCATAAAGACTGCCAGGGGCAGGGGATATATCTTCAAGGCGGATTGAAGATGAAGGGAAGATTTGCTTTTCTTTGCATACTGATGCTTATAGTCCTTATATTGCCTGTAGCGATATTAAGGTTCAATGAAGATTATAAGATCGCCTATCTTGATGCTTCAGAAGTAAATGCACTTCTTCATGACTGTGCAGACAGATGGGATGATATCAATTCCGATGCTTTGGAAGGCAATTCAAGGACTATTAGTACTTGCGGCTTCGAATACGAAGTCATGGATAACGAAGGAAATGTACTTATTTATACTCAGAATGATATGCCTAAGGACTTAGGTCGTGCAACGACCCTTCGCTATACGATAAGAGATATCGTGAAGGACGGGGAAGTAGTGGGAAAGCTTCTTATAGCCAATGACTACGAACATATAAAGAGCGATGCATATGTAAGCTACAGGATGAGATACCTTATATGCGCTCTTGTAGAAGCCGTGATCATTACTGTTTTCCTTATCTGGGTATATTTCTTTATCGTCCGTCCCTTTGACAGGATGAAGGACTTTGCCGCAGACGTGGCTTCCGGAGATCTTGATGCTCCGCTTACGATGGACAGAGGTAATCTCTTCGGCGCATTCACCGAGAGCTTCGACATAATGAGGGTAGAGCTTGCAGATGCCAAACAGAAAGAGTACGAGGCACAAAGGAGCAAGGTGGAGCTGGTAGCCCAGCTGTCCCACGATATCAAGACTCCCGTAGCATCCATAAAGGCCATGGGAGAGCTCTTAGGAGCAGTTAATACGGATCCCAAGCAGAAGACAAAGCTTGATTCGATAGTAGGTAAGGCGGATCAGATAGATGTTCTGGTGTCCGACCTCTTTGCGACTACTCTTAAGGATCTTGATCAGCTGGAAGTCGATCCTACTGTCCAGGAGAGCAAGATCATTGAGAAGATCATAAGAGAAGCAGACCATAACGATTATGTGATCGGTAATGAGATCCCCGAATGCCTTATCGTATGCGATGCTGTCCGTCTTACGCAGGTTATTAACAACATAATCAATAACTCTTATAAATATGCGGATACTTCCATATATGTCGATTCCCGTACCGAGAGGGACTCTCTTGTATTAAGCCTTACTGACAGAGGAGGCGGAGTATCCGAAGAAGATCTTCCAATGGTAACGAAGAAGTTCAGGAGAGGCGCCAATGCCAAGGAGAAGCAGGGTGCGGGTCTTGGTCTTGCCATCGCTTCCGAGCTCATGGAGAAGATGGGCGGAAGCCTTGAATGCTCCAATGCCGACGGCGGATTCAGAGTGACATTGATGTTCAAGCTCGCCGATTCATCCGATGCTGAGTGATATGTTCTTCTCTTATGGTGTTCTGTGATATAATCCTAGCGATCTGGTAAGTAATAAATAAGGAGATCTTGGTATGAAGATCATTGATATATTGAACCGTGACGAGATGAGCATGTCCTTTGAGGTATTTCCTCCCAAGGTGGAGACATCCTTTGAGAACGTTATGAGCGCTGCAGGCAAGATAGCAGAACTTAAGCCCTCGTTTATGTCCGTTACATACGGAGCAGGCGGCGGAACCAGCAAGTATACTCTGAAGATGAGCTCCGAGATAGAGCACAGATATAATGTTCCCATGCTGGCGCATCTGACGTGCATATCTTCCGATAAGGCTACCGTAAGAGAGCGCATCACCGAGCTCAAGGAAGCCGGTATCCATAACATAATGGCTCTTCGAGGCGATATCCCTGCTGACAGGATAAACGAGGACAGAAGTAACTGGGACTATAACTATGCGGTAGAGCTCATATCCGAGATCAAGAATATATATCCGGATTGCTGTATCGGTGCGGCATGCTATCCTGAAGTTCATCCCGAGAGCCCCAATCAGAGAGAAGACATAAGAAGGTTGAAGGAGAAGGTGGACGCAGGTGCGGACTTCCTTACTACTCAGATGGTCTTCGACAATAATCTCTTCTTTAACTTTATGTATAAGTTAAGAGAAGCGGGAGTAACGGTTCCCGTGCTTCCCGGAATAATGCCTATTACCAAGGCCAATCAGGTGGAAAGAGCGATCAAGCTCTCGGGATCATTTATGCCCGAGAGATTCAGAGCCATAGTAGACAGATTCGGCAGTGACGATAATGCTATGACACAGGCAGGTATCATATATGCTACGGATCAGATCATCGATCTTTATGCCAACGGCATCACCAATGTTCATGTTTATTCCATGAATAAGCCTGAGGTAGCCGCAGGCATTAAGAACAGTCTCTCATCTATCTTGGGTAAAGCGTTCTGATGATAGAGCGTCATATCAAGGTCCGTCAATATGCTCCCGATGATCTTCCGCCCGTTAACAGTAACGAGGTGTGGAGATACAGCGGTTGCAGACAGCTTCCCGAAGATAAGGCGATGCTGGATCTGATGGACGAAGTCCTTACAGAGTGCAAGAGGAGCGCCAGGGGACAGGTCGTATACGGAGTATATAAGGAATTCCCTTTTAAGACTGAGTCACAAGGCCTTGCAAAGCTTCTTTCAGGCTGCAGTGAAGTCGTTATATTCGCAGCTACCGTAGGACTTGATTTTGACAGATTAGTCGGAAGATATAAGAGAGTATCTCCTTCCAAGGCATTGCTGATACAGGCACTGGGAGCAGAGAGGGTAGAAGCATTATGCGATACATTCTGTGCAGGATTTGAAGGAAGGACCACAAGATATTCACCCGGATACGGAGATCTTCCGATAGATGCTCAGAAGGATATATTCGATCTTCTTCGAGTAGAAGAGAAGATAGGGATATCACTTAACGAGAGTCTTCTTATGACTCCTACAAAGTCCGTTACCGCCATCTTCGGAATAAAAGATGAGAAGACATCGGTAAAGGATCACGACTGCAGTCTTTGCGGTCTTAAGGAGTGCGAATTCAGGAGGTAATTATGCTGGTTACGGAATATATGAAGGACAATCTCCTTTTCCTCGACGGAGGAATGGGAACACTTTTGCAGGAGCGCGGCTTACAGCCCGGAGAGCTTCCCGAATGGTGGAACCTTCAAAAGCCCGAGATAATAATCGATATACATAAGGCATATTACGATGCAGGTTCCAATGTCGTATCCACGAATACTTTCGGAGCTAATATCCTTAAGTTCCCCAAGGAAGATCTTGAGGCGATAATAAAAGCTGCAGTTAAGAACGTTAAGGCTGCTCAGGAGTTAAGTTCCAATACCAAGCCCAAGTTCGTAGCTCTTGATATAGGTCCAATAGGAAAGCTTCTAAAGCCTTACGGTGACTTTGATTTCGAAGAGGCCGTATCTGTATATGCCGAGACTGTTAAGATCGGTGCGGCATGCGGCGTGGATCTTATCTTCATAGAGACCATGAACGATTGCTACGATACTAAGGCGGCTGTTCTTGCAGCTAAGGAGAATTCGGATCTTCCCATATTTGTATCGAATGCCTACAGCGAGGACGGCAAGCTCATGACAGGTGCTTCTCCTTCGGCCATGACAGCCATGCTCGAAGGTCTCGGAGTAGATGCGATAGGTGCCAACTGCTCCCTCGGTCCTGCTCAGCTTAAAGGCGTAGTAGACGAATATCTCTCCGTAGCTTCGCTTCCGGTGCTTCTTAAACCTAATGCGGGACTTCCCAGAACAGAAGACGGCAAGACGGTATTCGATGTTTATCCTGATGAGTTCTCCGATCTTATGGCAGACTACATAAGATCAGGCGTACGTATCGCAGGCGGTTGCTGCGGAACTACTCCCGACTATATAAGAGAGACCGTTAATAAGACTGTTGATGTCGCTCCCGTTCCGGTTACTGATAAGGGAAGGACGGTAATAAGTTCCTACGCAAGGACGGTAGAGTTCGGTATCGCCCCCATCCTTATAGGAGAGAGGATTAATCCTACGGGTAAGAAGAAGTTCAAGGAAGCTTTGCGCGAGCACGATATCGAGCATATCTTAAGCGTCGGTTCTGCGCAGGTGGACAGAGGTGCGGATGTTCTTGACGTCAACGTAGGTATCCCGGAGATCGACGAGCCTGCACTTCTTACAGAAGTCATGTATGAACTTCAGGCTATTATCGATCTTCCTTTGCAGATAGATACTACCGATCCCATCGCCATGGAAAGGGCTCTTCGCCGCTATAACGGTAAGCCCATGATCAACTCCGTCAACGGTAAGGATGAGGTAATGAAGGAGATCTTCCCCCTTGTTAAGAAGTACGGCGGACTTCTCGTATGTCTTACTCTTGATGAAGGCGGTATCCCCGACACGGCGCAGGAGCGTATCGAGATAGCAAAGAAGATAATAAAGAGAGCAGAAGAATACGGAATTCCCAAGAAGGATCTTATCTTCGATACTCTCGCCATGACCGTAAGTGCAGACGACCATGCGGCATTGGCTACTCTTGATTCATTAAGATATATAAGACACGAACTCGGATGTAATACGTCTCTTGGTATATCCAACATCTCCTTCGGTCTTCCTCAAAGAGAGATAATAACGTCGGGCTTCTTTATGATGGCTATGGCTTACGGCCTTAGTGCTGCTATCATGAACCCAAGCTCCAACGAAATGATGAAGGCTTATTATTCCTTCAAGACCTTGAAGGGAATAGACCCTAACTGTAATGATTACATCACCAATATAGATAAGTTCGCGGTATCTACTCTTACTGCAGGTCCCGTGAGCAAGGAGCCTTCCGCAGACGACGGCCTGTCTGATCTTCAGAGAGCGATCGTCAAGGGCATGAAGGAGCAGGCGGCAAAGCTTACTACGGCACTTTTGGGAACAACAGATGCTCTCGATATCGTATCGGAGCAGATCATCCCCGCTCTCGATGTAGTAGGTAAGGGATTCGAGGCTAAGACCATGTACCTTCCCCAGCTCCTGATGGCTGCTGAGGCATCGCAGTTCGCCTTCGATCAGATCAAGGCGAAGATGGCAGAGTCCGGTTCATCGGGACCTACCAGAGGTAAGTTCGTAATAGCTACCGTAAAGGGCGACATTCACGATATCGGTAAGAATATCGTGAAGCTCATCTTAGAGAACTACGGCTTCGAGGTAATAGACCTCGGAAGAGACGTACCTCCCGAGACGGTACTTGAAGCAGTCATAGAGCACCACGCTCCCTTATGCGGACTGTCTGCTCTCATGACTACGACAGTGCCTGCCATGGAAGATACCATCAAGCTCTTAAGGAAAGACGCACCCTGGTGTAAGGTCTGCGTAGGCGGAGCCGTCCTCACTCAGGAATATGCCGACATGATCGGAGCAGACTTCTATGGTAAAGACGCTATGGCAACAGTAAGATTTGCCTGCAGCGTGAGCGAGGAGTAAGAAGACCATATGTTGGCGGATTACGGACTTCTCACGAATGACATGTCCGAGAAGGCTGTCGTCAAGGTCCTGGATCAAAAGCTGGATTCTTTCTTCAGGAAAGTTGCTGATAAGAACTACGATATCTATAAGACTTATTCTCTCAAAAAGTCTAAGACCTTAGGAGGCATATCGAATAATCCCAAGCAGATCCCCTGGGACTACGAGTATATGTATTTCTTTCACCATAAGAAATACGGCATGAGCATAACTTTATATCCGAATATAAACGAAGCAGAAGAGCAGAAGTTCAAGACCCCGGGAGTGGTATGGAATCTTCTTATAAACGATGTGCCCATGTACTTCAACGGAATAACATTCTTGAAGAGAACAAATCCGGATCTTCCCAGGTTCGTAGAGTATCTTCTTAAAGATCTTCCATTTGAAGTTGTAGTCAACTACCGATATGCCGAAGACGAGGAGAGGGTATAACCATGTGCACTGATATCAGGAACGGTATCTTAAGGCTCTCGGAAGACCTTATCATGTCTCCCGGATATACCTTCGAAGACTTTAAGAAGACTTCATACTATAAGGGTCAGGATGGTATCAGAGTCATCACTCTGGATGACAGATACAATATCGAGGGTAATACATTCTTAGTATCTCTTGTCTTTGTTGACGGCAGGTTAGATAACGTGTCACTTTTCTGTACTGACGAAGAGTTCTCCTGGGAGACTGAGCCTGAGAGGAAGAAGCTTCACGACAGGATATTGAATGATTGGGGACTTTCCGGGGAGAACCTTTTTGAGTGGGGTAACATAAGTTCCGTATTCGATGCTAAGAGCTGCGTCAGCAGTGTCGTTATCAGGTACAGATGAGCTTCCGTACACAGATTGGAACAAAAAATGTTCTTTTGTGTAACGATCTGTGTGAAAATCTAATGATCCGCAAGTAGGATGATATGGTATTTGTCCTGTATACTATGTTACAGAAAACAGGAGGAGCAGATTGTCATGGGAGCATGGAGCGCCAGCATCACAGGAAATGATACAGCACAGGATCTGATCGAAGAGTATAAGATTGCTTTCAGTCTCTATGATGTAGAGACGGCGCTCGTCAAATTGGATGAGTGTATAAAGAAGGAAATGTTTGACGAGAGTGATGAGCCTGAGTGGGCTGACTATAAATACTCTCTTGCTGATTTCATGTGGAAGAAAGGGATACTTACCGATGAAGTAAGAAATTCAGTCATCGACATGATCGATTCTGGATTCGGGTTGGAGCTTTGGGAGGACGCCGGCAGTAAAGCGCTGGAAGAACGTAAGAAGGTCCTTGAAAAGTTCCGTGAAAAGATCACATCTGAGCAGTGTGCTCCCAAGAAGATCAAGTTCGATGTTTATGATGATATCTTCGAAGATGGTGAGTACATAGCCGTCAAATTGAAGACAATAGTAAAGAATAAAAGGGTCGGAACTCATGAGTGGATGCTTGAAAAGAGATTTGGTGAATACGACGGAAAGTATGTTGTGATGAGGAAGATATGCTCGTTTTCCAAGCGTGTTTCCTCACTTGTGCCTGATATGTATGATCACGAGGCGATATTTCAATTCTTCAAAGGTGTCTATGATGATCCTCAGAGCATAGATATCGACAAACTTGAAGCAACCCCTCTCGGTGCGTTTGGGAGACCGTATATGTGTACTTACAGCAAGATGGCTGCTTTCAAGCGACGCGGGTGTGTGATCATCGGCAGAAAGCCTGTCGGTGAGGATGAGAAGAACATCGATATCAATGATTGTACCTGTTTCGGGTGGGGAACTTGGGATGACCCTGATTATCGATTGATACTTGCTGCGTTGGATTTAAATAGACATTAGAGACAAGATGTAATGAAAGAGTTTACAGCAGAAGACGCATATTATTACTACATGCTGATATTGACGGGATATCGCAAGGAGCTTGAGACTCTTGTGATCGAAGCCGTTAATGCAGATGATTCCTTGGATCCTTATATCATGGATCTTTATAATGAACTTGATAACAAACGTGAGTTGATGTCTCTGCTTCATAAGAAGTTCGACATTTATCTGTCCGGTACTTACAAACAAGCAATGGCTAAGATATACGATGCGAATTACAGGTTGGTCGCCTTCTTTAGAGGACTATACCTCAACAAAGAATTGTCTGTTGAGATGATCGCGGAAAAACTCGGGCAGATAGCTTCTGCAGGCGGATGCTATGCATTTTCAGTTGTAGAAGAATGCTATTCCAGGGTAGAGGACGGAATACTTCCGTCATATGGATTTGTGGATGCCATGAGAAAATTTCTTGAGACAGGCAGGTTCGTATTCGGAGGCTTTAAGGTCGATCTTATTGAAGACAAGGAAGATCCCAATAAGGCTCTTGATGAAGGTCTTAAGCGTAAGCTTTCGATGGGTACGATACACGACAGGATGCTGAGTGAGTTCGGAGATGATATAAGGCTAACTTCATGCTGGGGTCCCGTTCAGATGTGCGTATTCGAGATAGGGTATAAGTATCTACCTAAGGATTACAGCATTGTATGGGAGTGCGATCGAGGGATCATAACGGTTATTGTGAAGGATGCCGAGGGTAAGAGATTCTGGCCGTCAATGATATATCCGGAAGCACACTATTACCACTACGAAGATGTACAAAAGGATGTAGCACAGTTGCTTGAGCTTCTTATCAGAGCCATAAAGAATGATGAGATAGTATTTAAGTAAGAGGATTCATATATGGTTAGCGTATTAGAAGATACATCTAAGGCAGGAGCCTTATCTTGAAGTATCACTTCAGAAGACTCCTTCTTCTAGGATGCTTGTGGAACTTCTGGGGCTTCTTACACATAAGGATGTTCTTCATTTCTTCGATGCTTTCTACAAGTCGCCCACAGATCCGGGAAGATATGTATCCGTGTATATGACGGAAGGAACTCCCGTATATTACTACGGCAATCACGGATGGTCATCGGAATACAAGCATATGACTTGCGAAGAGATGGCTGGTCTTATAGCGAAGAACTGGGATGAGTCTGACGGCAGATCTTACGGGAATTATATCGAGATCAAGCCCAACCTTTGGAGTGAGAGAGATAAAGATCTGTATTACAAGGCACTGTCTAAGGATTAAGGTAATATTCGCGGCATCTTAAGCTTCCCTTAAGGTCCACGCAAAGTCCGTTAATGTTTTTGTCGATAGACTATAGACATCGATATAACATGAAAACGGAGAAAAAGTATATGAAGAATCTTATCACAGGAATGAAGAAGGCTCTCGCGTGTATCCTTGCTACAGCAGCGGCTTCCGGCGTGATGCTTAATCTTAACGAATCTCAGGTAAATGCAGCTTATGTGACACCAAGGCTCATCGTAACAGGCAGTGAGATCACAACAGGTCCCGTCAATGCAGGCGATGACTTCGAGCTTGTAATTCACCTTAAAAATGAATCTACTGCTACTCAGCTTAATAATATCCGTATCGAGTTCGAGACAGAAGATAATGAGATCACACCTTCAAGCGGTACGAATGTCGTATATATCGATTCCCTGGCAAAGGAAGCAGAGTACGATGTTACTGTTGCCATGAGCACGAGGGGAGACCTTCAGCAGAAGCCCTATACACTTACTCTAAATTACGAATATGAGGACAAGGACAGGAATTCCTTCGCGGATTCTTCCGTCGTAACTATCCCGATCGTTCAGGCTCCCGAGCTCTCGCTGTCCGAGTTCAAGCTCTCACGTAAGGAGATCGTATTGGACGGCAAGACAAATGTATCCTTCGACCTCAATAACATCGGTAAGGATACCGTATATAATGTATCCGTAGAGTTCTCAGGCGATCAGATTGACGATATCTCTACTTATGTAGGTAATATCGACGTAAGCGGAAGCAGCACGGTAGACCTGGCTCTCAAGGGCGTGGCAGTAGGTGGCGGCAACATCGTTGCGCATATCACTTTCGAGGACGCTGACGGAAAGGCTTATTCATTCGATCAGAACTTCGAACTCGAAGTAGCAGCTAAGCCCGTTGTCGATACAGAGGCGGAAGCAGGAAGCTCTCTTCCCGTACCGGCTATCGCAGGTGTCGGCGCTGCTGTTATAATCGTAATCGCAGTCGTAAATATCATCCGCAAGAAGAAGGAAAGAGCATATGCCTAAGAAAAGCATCATCAGGACTGAGAAGCTCTGTAAGAGTTTCTCTACGGGCGGTGTCCAGCACCACGTAATAAAGAATCTCGACACAGAGATATACGAAGGCGACTTTACGGTAATAATGGGTGCCTCCGGTGCAGGTAAGTCCACTCTTATGTACGCATTATCCGGTATGGATAAGGCAAGCCTGGGTAAGGTGCATTTCGCTGACAGGGATATAACGAAGTACACCAGCGACCAGCTCGCCATCTTCAGGCGTAAGCACTGCGGCTTCGTATTCCAGCAGGTATATCTCATGGATTCCATGAGCGTTATGGATAATGTCCTTACGGCAGGTCTCCTTACAGGCCAGAACAAAAGAGAGCTCAATAAGAGAGCACAGTCTCTCCTGGAGCAGGTAGGCGTCGGAAGAAAGCTCTGGAACAAGTTCCCGAACCAGCTGTCGGGAGGTGAGGCACAGCGAGTAGGTATCGTTCGTGCGATCATTAATTCACCTGATATGGTATTTGCCGACGAGCCTACGGGTGCCCTCAACAGCTCCTCTTCTGATGCGGTCCTTAACGTACTTACGGAAGTAAATAAGCAGGGTCAGTCGATCCTTATGGTAACGCACGACATGAAGTCGGCAAGAAGAGGAAACAGGATAATCTATTTTAAAGACGGAACGATAGGCGGCGAGTGCGACTTAGGTCCCTATGTATCAGGTGACCGCGCACGTCACGATAAGCTTCGTAACTTCCTGTCGGATATGGGATGGTAATCTTAGATGTTAGGTAAACTCATAAAGGCAAATTTCAGGAAAGACTTCTCTCAGATGATAAGCTTTCTTCTCATAGTCATCCTGTCATCGACGATGCTCGGATGCGGCCTTACGCTCCTTCTGGGATATAATGACGATTACAAGAGGACCCTTGAGGCTAATAATGCTGCCGACATCAGGATGCGTGTCACCGGTCTTCGAGAGGATAGAGACGAGCTCACCCAGATCGAGAGATATCTGGCATCCAGCCCCGTTGTCGAGGATCATGCGGCAGTAGAAGGACTCTTGGTCGCTACTTCCCTGGATCAGTCCGATAACAATGACGATGTCAAGGATATGATGGAGGCTGCAGAGTACACTGCATTTTTCACTCCTCTTGATGAGGACAGGGATATCGAGAGGATGAACTTCATCGAGAAGTCTGACGAGGAGTACGATAATCCCATCTATATCTCCGGATATGTCCTGAGGCAGCAGTATCAGAACAGGTTCAAGGTAGGAGACGAGATCGAGCTCTCTATCGGCGAGCATATATATGTCTTCAGGCTCGCAGGAGTATATGAGACCATAATGGCCGAGGAATTCTTCTATGTGACCGAATCACAGTATGCGGATATGGAGAAGACTCTGGATCCTGACAATACCAGGTACGATACTTATTTCCTGATAACTGCGGCTGACGGAGTATCAGATGATGCCGCTGCCGATGAGATATCGGAAGATCTTATAAGAAGAGGCTACAACTCTGATATCTCCACTTATACCAAGTCGATGATGATAAGTGCGAATATGATCATGGTAAATGTCATCTCCGCTATCCTCTGCGCGTTCTCGCTCCTTATCACGGTAGTAGTACTGATCATCGTATTCTTCAGGATAAGTAACAGCATCGAGCAGAATATCGTTAATATCGGTGCCCTGAAGGCATTAGGATGCACGAGCTCACAGATCAGGAAAGCTCACATCATGGAATTCGTGATAACCGCTGTGGCAGCTTCCTTCGCAGGAATAGGAGCAATGTATCTTCTTCTTTCTCCCTTAGGAGAGCTTGTAGGTACCATGACCATGATGAGATGGGATGCTCATATGATCCCCGGAGCAGCGATACTCCTGCCCCTGATGTTCGGAGTGCTCACAGCCGTGATGTCATCTCTGTCGACTGCTAAGATCAGGGGGCTTGATCCCGTTATAGCCTTAAGGTTCGGTCTGCAGAACCACAGCTTCAAGAAGAACTATCTTCCTCTTGCTACATCAGGCGGCCCCCTTGTAGGACTTCTTGCTCTCAAGTCTTCTCTTCAGAGTAAGAAACAGAACGTGATGACATTCGTTATCATGGGATCCGTAGGTCTTGTCACGGCATTTGTAATATTCTTCGGATACAACATCTGCTATAAGCCTATTAATCTCTATAATATCCTTCAGTCGACGTCTTACGATCTGATGATGGCTCTTACGGATGAAGACGCTTACTACGAGATCGCGAATGTCGATCACGTCAAGGAGTGTTACTGGAGAGCTACTGAAGAGATGACCGTTGCAGGTCAGGCTGTAGACGTGACGATAGTAGAGGACTTAGGTGCTCTTACGACCATCAACTTTACAGAGGGAAGAGCTCCTCTTTATTCCGATGAGATCATCATGAGTGCGACTGCCGCTTCCCAGGCGGACGTAATGGTCGGCGATATCGTAAAGGTCTCATATAAAGGCTGCGATAAGGACCTCACGGTCTGCGGTTTGGCGCAGGGTACCGGTAATCTCGGTAAGTTCGCGCTTATGAACGACGACTGCGCAAGATCTCTCGGGTTTACCGCGAAGACCAACACCGTCTGCGTAACGCTGGATGAGTCGAATACAGATAATGCTCAGAAGGTCACAGATGAAGTGGAGAGTATGTACGGGGATAAGCTTCGCGCTTATATAAATATCCCGGCAGTACTTCCTCAGGATCCCATCATCATCGGATCTACGGCTATCTGTATCCTTATCGTCATAGTGACTGTACTGGTAATACTCCTGTCCATGACTCTTCTTATAAAGACTGTCATCATAAGAAAGCAGCAGGAATTCGGTATCAAGAAGTCATTGGGCTTTACGAGCTCGCAGCTTCGTAAGGAACTCGTCATCTCCATGATGCCCTGCGTTATCATCGGATCTGCGATAGGATCCGCCATTGGAACTCTTAAGTCCAATTCTTTCCTTACGGTACTCCTGGGTTCTCTGGGACTTGCAGAAAGCCGACTTCCTGTCTACGGCTGGATGGGAGTAGCGGCGGTTATCTTCACGACACTGGTATCAGCTCTTATAATCTGGCTCTTGTCTTCGAAGATAAAGAATATCTCGGCTTACTCTCTTATAAAAGAGTAAAACATATCACAGATCGTATCGATCCTGCGGGTGCATTTCGCAAAGTACTACACTACTTACTACATTTTGCAAAAATAGTAGACCGTAGTGTAGTATTTTTTGTGTTGCTGTTGTAAAAGAGCGCTTTTTTGCTCAAGATCCTTCACAAAGTCTTATGTGAAGGTGGGATTTTGCAAATTGATGCGAGCAACAGAGGCGGATTCGCGGTATCATATATAAACGAACTGTCATATGGGGAGGTTAACATGATAAAAGCCGTACTTACTATAGATGATATGCCTCAGGAGAATACGATACCCATTATCGATTATCTTCTCGAGCGTAATATAAGACCTTTATTTTTTGCGATAGGTGAATTTGTCGAGCAGAAGCCCGAACCTGTTATCTACGCGCTTCAGAAAGGACTTATCGTAGGTAACCATACATATTCGCACGCTAACCTTAACGAAGTATCTCTCGAGGAGGGTATAGAAGAGATAAAGAAGTGTGACGAAGTCCTTGACCGTATCTATAAGGAAGCGGGAGTAGAACGTAAGATCAAGGTGTTCCGTTATCCCTATCTTGATTGCGGCGGAGAGAAAAATAAGGTCTATACTGATCTTCTTCGTGACCTGGGATATAAGAAGGTAGACGATACGGGAGTTATCGCTTCTCAGTATATAAGCAACGGATGGAAGTTCGAGAACGGCACTAACTGCAGTTTTGACTGCGAGGAATATCTTCTTCGTGAAGGTTCTGATATGACTATCGAGAAGATCTTAGCTAACGTTGATGCCGCATTCGGTAAGGAAGAGCAGATCAAAGATCAGCAACATATAATCCTTATCCACTCTCACGACCTTACTGATGAGAGAGAACCCGGCTATTATAAGACGATCGTAGAACGTATGCTTAAGTACGGCACGGAATTTGTCGAAGCATCCTTTATGGATTTCTGGAAGCTGTCTTAATAAGAGATCATATTATTGAATACTATTACAGGCCCGAAGCGGAACGATGCCGGGCCTGTTACTTTGCTTATAAGGTTGTATTATAATCGATGCCGGAGGGTATGTATGGGCAGGTATAGTTACGGTCTGATAATAATGCTTTCGCTTGCTGCGGGAACTGTATCGGCATCGCTTCTTCAGAGCCTTTTTAAGGTGAAGAGGCAGACTATTTTCTATACGGCTTTTCTGGACCTTTTTGCCACAGGTATGTTCTCTGTTCTTCTTGTATACCTGAGGACCTTGGGTAAAGGATACGGCTTCTCGGGACTTGGTGCCGCTTTCGGCCTGGTTGCAGGTAACATAATATCCGTATATATCCATAACGATAAACCTGCTATAGTATTTTCTTCGTGGATCGTATCTGCGCCTTTGATGTATTCTCTGTCAAAGATGGCCTGCTTCTCTTCAGGTTGTTGCGGAGGGGAGGTCTTCGGGCATCCGGTGCAGCCTGCGGTATCCGTAGTATTCTTCACTGTCTATGTGATATCACTTATCGTGTTCCTTATAGCTAAGGATAAGATGAAGGCCTGCTTTCTTGCCATGGTATTGTCCTTTATAGCAAGGTTTGTTACGGACTTCTTTCACTATTCACATGCCGGTAAGATCATCTCGACCGAGCAGATACTTGTCCTTGTCGCAGGCGGGGCAGCCATTGTAGTATATGCTTTCAGAAGAAAGCTTCCGCTACCTCGGGAGTTGTAATTTGATGAATAGATGTTAATATGAATTAAGTCTTTTTGTGAGTATGGTATCGGAGGGGAATCATGAGCGAGAATAATAGTGAATGGAAGTGTCCCAAGTGCGGGGCTTTGAACTCATATGGTAATTTCTGCGGTGAATGCGGTGAGCCTAAGGTAATAGCGGCTTCTTTCGCACCTAAGCCGGCTGATGTCCCTGCTTCTACACCTGCACCTGTGCCGGCTCCTGTTCAGGCTCAGGAAGAACCTTCGAAGGCTCCTCAGAGCAATACTTCGGCTAAAGGTGAGACAAGAGAAGAGAAGAAGGCAGCCGAGAAGATGTGTATCATTTCGCTCGTTTGCATGTATGCGTCTCCCGTAGTATTCGGTACGATGTTCTACGGACTTGAGTCTTTGGGTGAGAGCTTGGGCTCTGATATCATTTCTTACTTAGCACTGATCCCCGGCCTAATCTACTGTCTTTCCGGCATCGCCGCCATAGTCCTTATGATAGTAGCAAGAGTCAAGTATCCCAAGAATACATTTGCCAAGGTCGTTATGTGGATCTATATCGGCCAGGCTATACTATCGGTTGTAGCTACTATCCTGACTATAATATTCTGCGCGGCTTCTTTTAGCTACTGCGTGAACGAATTTAATTGGTGAGGCGCTGATGAAGGAAGGACGATCATATCTTAAAGTAACACTTACGGAGAGAGGCAGCAGGAGACAGGAGAGCCGCCACCCGTGGGTATACGATAACGAAGTGGGGAATGCCGACGAAGGCATAAAGGACGGCGATCTTGTCGATGTCATCACGGCAGGAGGCAAGTATACCGGAACCGGATTTTATAATAGCAACTCCAAGATAAGGGTAAGGATCATTTCGCGAAATGCTAACGATACCTTCGATAAGGCTTTCTGGGAAAGAAGAGTCGGTTACGCCCTTGACTACAGGCAGACCGTAATGAAGTCTGAAGAAGACTTGAAGTGCGCAAGGATAATATTCGGTGAAGCGGACGAATTTCCGGGACTTACCGTGGACAGATTCGACGATATCCTCGTAGCTCAGGTCTTATCCCTTGGTATTGAAGTTCGTAAGGAGATGATCTTTGATGCCATCCTTGATGTGTTCCGTCAAAGGGGCGAGGACATAATAGGAATATACGAACGTAATGATGTGGCTATCCGCGAGCTTGAAGGACTTACGGAATATAAGGGCTACTATAAGGAGAAGGACAGACCGATCCCCGAGAAGACAATAGCTTCCATAACGGAGAACGGCGTCAGGTATAAGGTCGATGTGGTAAACGGCCAGAAGACGGGTTTTTTCCTTGATCAGAAATATAACAGGGAGGCAGCAGGCCGCATCGCCAGAGGCAAGAGTGTACTTGATTGCTTTACACATACCGGTTCCTTCGCTTTGAATGCTGCCATGAGCGGAGCCAAGCATGTCCATGCTGTAGATGTATCCGAGACTGCCGTAGCAATGGCACGTGAGAATGCAAAGCTCAACGGTCTTGAAGATATAATGAGCTTTGAAGCGGCAGACGTATTCGATCTTCTTCCCAATATAAAGAAGGGCGAATATGACATGATCATATTGGATCCTCCGGCGTTTAGCAAGTCCAGGAAGACTAAGGAGAATGCCGCCAGGGGATATAAGGAGATAAACTACAGGGCCATGAAGGCGCTCCCGCGGGGAGGCTATCTGGCTACATGTTCTTGCTCTCACTTCATGGATGAAGAGAGCTTTATCAAGATGCTGGATTCTGCCGCGAAGGATGCAGGGGTCCGTCTTAAGCAGATCGAGAAGAGACAGCAGTCTCCCGATCACCCCATTCTTCTTAACGTCTCCGAGACGGATTATCTTAAATTCTTCATTCTGCAGGTGTTTTGATATATGGGATCTGATACTCTTCGTAAGCTCAAACCGGGACAAAGTGCGCTTATTACCAAAGTAGGAGGCGACGGAGCCTTAAGACAGCATTTCCTTGATATGGGTATTATCCCGGGCACCAAGGTAAAGGTCATAAAGTTCGCTCCCATGGGTGATCCCATGGAGGTTAAGGTACGTGGCTACGGTCTTACTTTAAGGCTCGACGATGCAGCCAAGATAGAGGTGGATACGAAGGCGAAACTGGAGGCTGACGCTGAAGAGCATTTCGAGATGAAAAAGTCGGAGCACCCGGGTCTTGGTGAGGGTGGTAAGTATCACGTGAAGGAAGAGGAGGATCCGCTCCCTCAAGGGACCGTGATGAAGCTGGCTTTGGTAGGTAACCAGAACTGCGGTAAGACTACGCTCTTTAATCAGCTTACGGGTTCCAACCAACATGTCGGTAACTTCCCCGGAGTTACGGTGGATCGTAAAGACGGTGTTATCAAGGGACATCCCGAGACAAGGATCACGGATCTTCCGGGTATCTACTCAATGTCGCCTTATACCAGCGAGGAGATAGTGTCCCGTAACTTCGTCCTTGAGCAGAAGCCTCATGCCATTATAAATATCGTAGACGTTACCAATATCGAACGTAACCTCTACCTTACCATGCAGCTTTTGGAGATGAATGTCCCCATGGTAGTTGCTCTTAACATGATGGATGAATTGTCTTCCAACGGCGGAGGTGTAGATGTCAACGAGTTCGAGAGGAAGCTTGGAGTTCCGGTAGTACCAATATCCGCAGCCAAGAATCAGGGTGTAGACGAGCTTACGGATCACGTGCTTCATGTCGCATACTATCAGGAGAAACCTCAGAGGCAGGATTACTGTGACGAGAACTATCTTGGCGGAGCGGTACACAGATGTATCCATTCCATAGCGCATCTTATCGATGACCATGCCAAGGCTCACGATATTCCCGTGAGGTTCGCGGCGGCTAAGATAATAGAAGGTGACGAGCTGATAATAGATAAGCTCGGACTTGACGAGAATGAGAAGGAGACAATGGAGCATATAGTCTCCCAGATGGAGTCGGAGGGCGGTCTTGACAGGAGTGCGGCAATTGCCGGCATGAGATTCTCGTTCATAGAAAAAGTAGTAAAGACTGCGGTAAAGAAGCCGGGAAAGAGCAGGGAGAGGGAACGAAGCGAGAAGATCGACATGTTCCTTACGGGCAAATATACCGCTATCCCTGCATTCATTATCATAATGGCGATGGTATTCGTCCTGACCTTCAATGTTATAGGCGCATTCTTACAGGGACTTCTGGAGTCCGGCATCGATATTCTTGCTTCATATACCGAAAAGCTGCTTATAAGAGCTGATGTTAATGAGGGCTTGAAAGGCCTCTTCATGGACGGCATATTCGCGGGAGTAGGAAGCGTACTGAGCTTTCTTCCCATAATAGTGACACTGTTTTTCTTTCTGTCGCTTCTGGAGGATTCGGGATATATCGCCAGAGTGGCATTTGTTATGGACAGGCTCCTTCGTAAGATCGGATTGTCAGGAAGAAGTATCGTTCCTCTCCTGATCGGATTCGGTTGTACGGTACCTGCCGTAATGTCCACCAGGACTCTTCCTTCCGAGAGGGACAGGAAGATGACGATACTTCTGACGCCCTTTATGAGCTGTACGGCAAAGCTTCCGATATATGCTTTCTTCGTAAATGCTTTCTTCCCGGGAAAGGGAGGACTTGTGATGACGGCGCTTTATATTCTCGGTATCGTAGTTGCCATACTGGTATCTCTTATATTCAAGAAGACTCTCTTCAGAGGAGAAGCGGTGCCTTTTGTTATGGAACTTCCCAATTACCGTCTTCCCGGTGCGGTCAATGTAGTTAAGCTTCTCTGGGAGAAGGCGAAGGACTTCCTTCAGAGAGCCTTTACAGTCATCCTGGTGGCATCGATCGTTATCTGGCTGCTTCAGAGCTTTGACTTCTCTCTTAAGATGACCGATGATCCTTCCTCGAGCATCCTTGCTGCCATAGCAGGACTTCTGGTCCCTGTAATGAGACCTGCGGGACTTGGCGACTGGAAGATATGTACTTCTCTGATATCAGGCTTTATCGCCAAGGAGAGCGTCGTATCGACACTTCAGGTGCTCTATCCCGGAGATATCACATCCGCGATGACTGCTTCGCGTGTATTGTCGCTTCTTGTGTTCTCGCTTCTTTATACACCCTGTGTAGCTGCCGTGGCGGCAGTAAGAAGGGAGCTGGGCAGAAAGTGGGCTGCTGCTCTTGTTTTCTGGCAGTGCATGATCGCATGGCTGGCAGCTGCGTTCGTTCATATTCTTACGTTTTTCTTTTAAGTCGTTAACCGTTTATTAACTTAAATTCCCTTGATTCGCGTCATCAGAATGATGTACGATTGATGTCGGAATGGAAAGGCGGTAGAGAATAATGAAAAAGCTTATTTCACGTATATTATCAACAGTTATCACGGCGGCACTTGTTCTTACTTTGATACCTAAGGATGAGGTTCATGCGCAGTCTTCCTACGAGATGAACAAGTGGACCATATTCTGCTATTTCTGCGGATCTAATCTCGAAGATGATTACTACGCATCCGATGACATTGAAGAGATGATCGAGGCTACGTCAGGCACTGATCTTCGCTATGTGGTAATGTGCGGCGGAAGTAACGTGGATCACGATTATTTCAAGCATTGGGCAACATACAGGATACTCATAGAAGACGGTAAGGTATATAAGGTAGGCGATCCTACTCTCCGTGATATGGGAGATCCCCGCACTCTGTCTGATTTCCTTGTATGGGGACTTACCGAATTCCCGTCTGAGCGCAGCGGACTTGTCATCTGGGATCACGGTGCAGGCGCTATCGGCGGTTGCTGCTATGACGATCTTTATGACTTCGATAACCTTACTCTCCCTGAGATGTCTCATGCTTTCGATAAGGCCGCTCAAGTGTCGGATAAGAAGTTCGATTTTGTGGCATATGACTGCTGTGAGATGGCGTCTCTTGAACTTGCTTGTATCCTTGAGGAACATGCGGATTATTTGGTCGCATCCCAGGAAGTCATGCCCGCTGAAGGCTTCGACTATACAAGTATCACGGATTATATCGTAAGCGATCCCGACTGCGACGGATACGAGGCTTGCGAAGCTCTTGCCAACGGTTATTGGGATTCGCTCGGATCTCCCGTTCCGTACTACGGCACGATATCGATCATGGATCTTAGCGAGATTGATACCCTTATGACTACGCTCGGAAGATATCTTTCTTCGGTAGATACATATCTTGACAACGATCCTTCAGCTGCTTCTGCTATCTATCGGGATCTTCAGGACAAATGTGTTATTGATTTCAACATGGTAGATCTTTATGATCTTATCGATTGCTGTTCTGTATATTCCGATCCTTCGAGCTTTGCGCTTAATGAATCGGTATCAGGCTTTATCCCTTATGTAAGAAACAGCGATGATCACGCGGGCAACAGCGGCGTGACGGTGTATATACCGGTCTCTTCTCTCACAAGAGACGAGGCCGCGATCTTCGAGGAGATAGTTCCCGATGTTCCGGGATATGCCGACTTTATCTACGACGTAACCGGCTACTGATCTACAAATATCCGAACTGTTATTTGGGTGACCCCTGTCTGTAACATAGTTACTTTACAATAAAATCAACGATTTTAGGTAAAGTGAGGTAATTGTCTTATGGCAGACGAAGAACTGATCTCGAAGAAGCAGCTCTTGAGGATAGCTCAGATCTCATACGGTACTCTTTACAGATGGAAGAGGATGAACCTCATTCCGGAGTCCTGGTTCATCCATAAGGCTACGGATATAGGTCAGGCAACCTACTTTCCCAGAACGAAGATCCTCACAAGGATCGACCGCATAAAAGAGCTTAAGAATGAGCTCACTGCTGAGCAGATGCAGGAACTCTTTTCCGCTAACGTAAAGAGCTTCAAGATACCTCTCAAGGATTTTAAGAGTCTTGAGATCGTAAGCAAGCTCTCTATCACGGCTTTCTGTGCCGACTATCCCGAGAAGGATATGCTCGACTTCAATGATGTGTTCTCCATGTACGTGGTAGATCATCTGATGAAGCTCAACGGATTCTATCTCGAGGATGCAAAGCAGGTATTAAAGCTCCTTGTAAAGTATCTTGCAGTAGAGGCAAGTAAGGATTATCAGCTCCTTTTGCTCCGTAAGATGGGAGTTCCCATGACAGTTCTCGTTCATGGTGAAGATGAGATCCTTCTCGAGGACAATACGGAGATAATCGCATGTGCGAACCTGGTGGAATTCGAAGAAGCACTGAAGGATCGCCTTATCGCATAAAGATTAACGGAGACTGAAGATGACTGCAGAAGAAAGAGATGAAGACCAGTTAAGAAAACTGTCAATGCTCGCCGAACCGATGAGGATGAGGATCTTAAGGCTCCTCGCCGCCAACGGCAGCCTGCGTGCAAAGGATATCCTGGAGGAGTTCTCGGTGACACAGCCTACGTTGTCACATCACATGAACATCCTTATCGATGCAGATCTTGTAAGGGCTCAAAAGGACGGCAGATGCATCTGGTACAGCATCAATGATCCTACGGTAAGATCCCTTGCCGATATGCTCGGTGAGTTGACCGACGGTAGTCTTGCCGTATCTGTTACGTCCGAGCCATCCAAGACAAAGAAGAAGGCGCCTTCTGCTGCTCAGAAGAAGGCTTCCAAGGCAAAGCCGGCTCTTAAGGTGGATCCTTCCGTTCCTAAGCCCAAGACGGTGGTTGAAGTTCCCGATATAGAGGAACTCAAGAAGAAGAAGGATAAGAAAAAGAAGAACGACAAGAAGAAAAAAGACAAAGAAAAAGACAAGAAGAAGAAAAAGTGACCGCTATTAAGAAGATCCGCCCTCGATATGAGAGCGGATCTTCTCAGTTCAAAAGGAAGTCTTGTATCAGATCTCGGAGCCTCCCCATTCTACAAGGGTGAATCCGGTCCTTTCGGGCGTCTGCGGCATCGTAAGTTGCTGATCCTCGGGGATCTCTACTTCTTCGTCGAGCGGGGAGAAGACCATATATACCCTGATCACTGAGTCAGGAGCGGGAGATACGTTAAGCTGCGCGATCTCCGAATAGGTCTCTGTAGGGAAGGCGATAAGATTATAGGGATTACTCTCCATCTTGGGGAGCCAGTATGTGATAAAGTCGTTGATCTCACTGTAGTTAAGGCCGGCTGCTTCCAGATACTGCTCAAGGAATGCTGCCGTATCTTCTCCTCTGACGCATACTGATTCCGCGAAAGGATCGGGGATATCGCATCTGCATTCATAGAAGAGATAGTCGTAGTTCCTTCCTGTGGAAAGGTCAGTGATGACACCTGAGGGGGCAGAGCTTACGTTCCATCCGAAGTTCGGATCGTATGCGGGATATGTGCATGTAAGATCGCCCTGTATATCAAGACCTACCGTGATCTGTGTCTCCTCTTCGGGGTAGAGATAGATGACGGGCTTATCTACGGAATAGAATCCTGTTGCTTGAGAAGCTTCTCCCGCTATGGTCTGAACGAATACGCTGTCTATGTTGAAGTCTTCGTCTGTGACCACGAGCCTGTAGTCGGCATAATCCATATCCGAGGGAAGGTAACCACTGAAAGTTATAGAGTCGGGATCGGAGTCGTAGTATTCTGCATCATATGCGGCGATGGCATTATCCTCGGACCAGAAAAGACTTACGGGGTTTTTGAAAATATAAAGCTTGAGGTCCTTGGGGTCGCTCTTGAATTTTTCTGATACGCCGCAATGTATATAGATCTCGGATCCTGCAACGGGAGGATCGTATTCCGCATTGCCGTATATACTGCAGATGTAGGAAAGATCCGTTATATAAGGTTCGTTATTCTCAAAGGAAGACTTATGATCCGATCTTACCTTAGTGGGGGTATGTGAATTGCCGCACGATGTAAGAGGTATGAGAAGTGTAGCAGTAATAAGTGCTGTAGCTATTATGTTTCGAAGTTTCATGTCAGTTCTCCTTTCGCTTTCACAACTAAAGACGCATAGCAGAAGAGGAGGTTGCATACTTTGATTCAATTTTCACTTTTCAAGAAAAGGATGTATTGATATAATTTATAGTAATTCTAATTTGTGGAGTTGAAATGTCGATCGAATTAAGTGCTACGGACAGATTGAGAGAAGCAGGTATAAGAGTAACAGTTCCAAGGCTTCTTATCTTTCAATATCTTATAGATAACAGAACACATCCTACATGTGATCGTATATATAACGATCTTAAGGATAACAATCCGTCATTGTCTCTTGCTACCGTTTATAACGTTACGGAGAAGCTGGCGGATGAGAAGCTCGTTGCGGTAATAGTATCACCCGACGGCGAGCGTCACTATGACAGCGATACGGATTTCCACGGGCATTTCTACTGCGATCAGTGCAGCAGTATCTTCGACTTTAAGTGTCGTCCCGACAAGATGCCCGAGTGTCTTAAGGGCGCGGTGGTAAAGAGCGTATCTTATATCGCCAGGGGTTATTGTCCCGACTGCGCTAAGAATCATATATAAGTATTTAAATCTAAGGAGGTTCAATATAATGGATTTAAAGGGCACAAAGACAGAGGCTAATCTTCAGACTGCATTTGCAGGCGAGTCTATGGCTACAAACAAGTATGCATACTATGCATCTAAGGCAAAGAAGGAAGGATACGTTCAGATCTCCAACATCTTTACTGAGACTTCCGGCAACGAGCGTGAGCACGCTAAGATGTGGTTCAAGAAGCTTCACGGCGACACTGTACCCGACACTCTTACAAACCTTCTCGACGCAGCTGCAGGCGAGAACGGTGAGTGGACAGACATGTACAAGAGATTTGCCGAGGAGGCAAGAGCAGAGGGCTTCAACGAGATCGCCGAGCTTTTCGAAATGGTTGGCGGCATCGAGAAGGAGCACGAGGAGAGATACAGAAAGCTCGCTGAGCACCTTGAGAAGGGCATGACATTCGAGCGTGACGGCGTAACTATCTGGAAGTGCCTTAACTGCGGTTATATCCACTACGGCGATAAGGCTCCCGAGGTATGCCCCGTATGTGCACACCCTCAGGCTTACTTCGAAGAGCAGACAAAGAATTACTGATAAGTATCTGACGGAAGATAAAAAGAAAGGACCGCTTAACGGCGGTCCTTTCGTATTGCAAATTGACTATAAGGTTAGTTGGATCACTTGTTTGCGAGTGCGTCCCTGATCTCTGTAAGGAGCTTGATCTCTTCAGAAGGCTCTGCAGGAGCTGCTTCCTCTTCTTCCTTCTTCTTTCTTGCTGCAAGCTTAGCTGCTTTCTCTGAAGCAGTATTAATAGCCTTGATAACGCAGAAGAGGATAAGTGCGAGGATAAGGAAGTTGATAACAGCGGAGATGAATGCACCGTATGTGAAAGCAGCGCCGTTGATAACGAACTGTCCGCCTACTTCTACTTCGTCATTACCTGTGATTGCCTGGATAAGAGGAGTGATGAAGCTGTCTGTAAGTGCAGTTACGATATTTCCGAAAGCACCACCGATGATAACACCGACAGCCATATCCATTACATTGCCCTTAAGTGCGAAATCTTTAAACTCTTTTAAGAAACCCATATTGCCCTCCTATATAAACTGGATAGATATAAGATAGATTCATTCTATATTTATTAGATGGGAATAGTGTTTCTTTAAGTTTACAATAGTGTGTTAGTTAGAAAACGCAAAAGAGGGTACGACAGTTGTCGTACCCTCTGATGATTTACTTGGTTAGGGTGTCAGCAGAATTTCTTGACTGACTCAGGAAGGTCGTCGACCTTACCGCTTAGAATGATCGTAGCCGTAATGGGAGAATCTTTAAGGAATGAATCAAGAGCTGTGATGAATTTCTCAAGATCTGCCACGTCAGAGTCCTCGGCCACTTTGTAGATACTATCGATAAAGATGTGTGTCAGATCATAATCCTTGGAGCATATTCCGCAAATAAATGCGAGGAGCTGGTCATAACCGGATACCGGATATTCCTTCATGTTTACGAGTCTTACATTCGGCTTCAGGAGCTGGTCCAATCTTGTGCCTCGCTCAATGCAGACCACATTATTGTCCTGAGCCGCTACGGTATTGATGTCGTCAACAAGACGCGCTGTCTTACCTGTTCCTTTCTCGCCTGCGATGATCTTAATCATAAGCTGTTCTCCTTTGATTCTGGACTCTCCCTGTCGGGATAGTCTTATTGTACTGTATTCTGCCGTTATTTTGAATAGTAAATTAATGAAAAATGTGGAAACTTTTGTGAATAATACACATATTCAAAATGTGTTTGCGGGATCTGCTCTATATATGTTAATATAGTGATGTTGTTGATTTACTTTTTGAGTAAACGGGCTTCGCAGGAGCTCGTTTTTTGTTTTATTTACGGGAGGAACGTCAGTTAATGGCAGGAAGAAGCAAGATAGCTCAGGCTGCATACGACATCGCGCTCCCGCTCGCTGAGCAGATGGGTCTCGAACTTGTCGATGCAGAGTACAAGAAGGAAGGTCAGAGTACTTTCTTAAGGCTCTTTATAGATAAGAAGGGCGGTCTCGACATAGATGACTGCGAGAACTTCAGCAGGGCGGTAGATCCTATTCTGGATGAGAAGCTCACGCACGATGCGGATTATTTTGAGGTATCGTCTCCGGGTCTTACAAGGCCCTTAACGACTATGGCCGACTATAGAAGGTACGAGGGTGAGAAGATAGATGTAGCTTTATTCTCCGCGTACGAAGGCAGTAAAGAATATACGGGAACCATATCCGGAAGCGACGAGTCTTCGGTGACTATTGCTCTTGAAGACGGCAGTGAAGTTACTTTCGGATATAAGGATATATCCAAGGCCGTAAGGCACATAGAATTCTGATAATTAAAGGGAGGAAAATATAATGGCAAAGAAGATTCAGAACGAGGAACCCAAGGATAACGTACTTGACGCGATCAAGATGTTAGCCAAGGAGAGAGGTATCGAAGAGGAAGAGCTCATCACAGCAGTCGAGGAAGGTATCGTAACTGCATTCAGACGTGAGTTCTCCGGATCTCAGTCCATCGAGCACGTAGAGGCCGAGATAGACAGGACAACAGGTGAGATCTTCGTATATAAGCTCGTTGAGGTTGTAGAAGAAGTAGAGGATGATGCAAACCAGATCTCAATTCAGGATGCTAAGGCTCTTGATCCCGATATCGAGCTCGGTGATGAGGTCGAGGTCGGTATCGAGGTAGAAAAGCTCGGCCGTCTCGCAGCAACGGCTGCAAAGAGCGCCATCTCCCAGAAGGTAAGAGATGCCGAATACAGAAGGATCAACAATGAGTTCTCCGGCAGGATCGGCGAGCTTGCAACAGGTATCATCCTTCGTAAGGACGCAAGAAACGTATATGTAGATATCGACCGTGCAGAGGCTGTACTTCCCAGAGAGGGCCAGATCAGGAACGAGATCTACGAGACAAACAGACAGATGAAGTTCCTTGTCCTTTGTGTTGAAGAGCACAACGGCAGACCTTCCATCACAGTATCAAGAACATCCAATGAACTTGTAAGAAAGCTCTTTGAGCTTGAGATCCCCGAGATCAAGTCCGGTGAGGTCATCATCCAGGCAGTATCCAGAGAGCCCGGTTCAAGATCAAAGGTTGCAGTATATTCCAGAGATGAGAATATCGATGCAAAGGGTTCCTGCGTAGGTCAGAGAGGCCAGAGAGTTCAGGAGATCATGAACGAGCTTGGCGGCGAGAAGATCGATATCGTCGATTGGAACGAGGATCCCGCACTCTTCATCTCCGAAGCACTTCAGCCCGCTAAGGTCCTTCGCGTAGATACTGAGATCACTACTAACGAGGACGGTTCTCAGGACAGAAGAGCTAAGGTCATCGTACCTGATTCACAGTTCACTCTTGCCATCGGCAGGAGCGGACAGAATGTTCGTCTTGCAGCAAGACTTACCGGATTCAAGATCGATATCAAGAGAGAGTCCGAGGAGATCATCGAAGCTACACAGCTTATGGGTGATGCATTCCAGGTAGTCGAGAGCGAAGGAGAGAACTGATCCTGATGAAGAAAAAGCCGCAGAGAATGTGTGTATCCTGTCGTGAGAGACACGATAAGAAAGATCTTATGCGAGTCGTCTTGGACAGTGAAGGCAACATAAGCTACGATCCCACGGGCAAACTGCCCGGCAGAGGTTCCTACCTCTGCAGGAAGGAAGAGTGCATCATGGCCGAGCTCAAGGCTCACCGCCTTTCCAAGGGATTAAGGCACGGAGTCGACGAAGCTCAGCTTCGGGCTGTGGCTAAGGAGATCCTGGATCTTTGTGAGAAGACGAGCGAGGAACAGGATGATCAGTGAAGAACAGATCCTGAGGTTCATAGGACTTGCCATGAGGGCAGGGAAAGTGGCTTCGGGTTATGACATGACAGTATCGACGATAGCAAACGGTCAGGCCAGGCTCCTGATAATATCGAAGGACATATCTAAGAATACCTTAGGTAAGCTCCTTCACAGGATAGAGACTGACGGGATCGAAGCTCCGGATGCGTACAGCTTCTCGGAAGCAAGGAAGCTCGGAGATGCTATCGGAAAGCCGGACAGGGCTGTTCTTGCGATAACCGATGAGGGATTCGCGAGCAAGCTGTCCACAATGTTAGAAGAATATGATGATACAAAGGAGACTGACTGATGAGTGAAGACAATGAGAAGAATAAGCCGCAGATAACCCTTGGAGGAGTATCGGGCAACAAGGAACTCAAAGTTAGAAGAGTTCATAAGAAAAAGACAGAACAGCCTTCTGAAGCTGCAGCCCCCGTTAAGGAAGAGGCAGTCGTTGCAGCGCCTAAGAAGGAGGCTCCTGCTAAGGCGGCACCTGCTCCCAAGGAGGAAGCTCCTAAGGCTGCTCCCGTAGAGAAGAAGGCTGAGGCACCTGCTAAGCCCGCACCCGAGAAGAAGCCCGCTGCAAAGGCAGCACCTGCTCCCAAGGAAGAAGCTCCCAAGGCAGCTCCAGCAGCAGAGAAAAAGCCCGAAGCACCTGCACCCGAGAAGAAGGAGCCCGCAATAGACAGAAGAAAGATCTCTTCTGCCGTTGTAGCAATGCCGGAGACCGTAAGGTCATCTACCGTGATCTCCGATAACAGAGGCGGCAGATATAACCGTGACGGCAACCGTCAGGGCGGCTATCAGGGCGGTAACCGTCAGGGTGGCGGATATAACAGAGACAATAATCGTCAGGGCGGCGGCAACAGAGGCGGCTACCAGGGCGGCGGATTCGCCAAAGATAAGGACGAGGATACCAATAACCGTCCCTCGCCCAGAAAGCCCAGTAAGCCTAAGGCTGAGTCACCTCTTGATGATATGAAGAAGAGCCGTGCTAACTTTGCCGAGAAGAGCGCTATCGAGAAGAAGCATAATGATAACGATCAGCAGAGAAGAGAGAACGGCAGGAGCCAGAACGCTAATGATCGCCGCATGAAGAACAACAATTCCAAGTTCAACGGCAGGATCAGCGAAGATGGTGAGTATGACGATTATTCATACGGAAGAAGAAAGAAGAAGAAGAGTACATATATCGCTCAGCCTGTAGTCGAGCAGGTGATCACCGATATCCAGATCCCTCCTTTTATCACTGTAAAGGATTTTGCAGAGGGCATCGGCAAGAAGAGTTCCGATGTCATCAAGGAGCTCATGAAGCTCGGTGTACTTGCTACTATCAATCAGGAGCTCGACTTCGATACTGCATGTCTTCTTGCCGATGCATTCGGTATCAACGCAACTCTCCTTGAGGAGGTTACGGAGGAAGATATCCTCTTTGACGATGATGCAGATGATGCACCTTCCGACAACCTCGAGCCCAGACCTCCCGTTGTTGTTGTCATGGGTCACGTTGACCACGGTAAGACTTCACTTCTCGACAGGATCAGGTCCGCATCCGTCGTATCAGGTGAGGCCGGCGGTATTACACAGCATATCGGTGCTTACACAGTCAGAGTCAAGGGTCGTCAGATCACATTCCTTGATACTCCCGGTCACGAAGCTTTCACAACGATGAGAGCAAGAGGTGCCAACTTCACGGATGTTGCTATCCTCGTAGTAGCCGCTGATGACGGTGTAATGCCTCAGACTATCGAGTCCATCAACCACGCTAAGGCTGCTAATACCGAGATCGTAGTAGCGATAAACAAGATCGATAAGCCCGGTGCCAATCCCGAGAAGGTTAAGCAGGAGCTTACTCAGTATGAGTTGATCCCCGAGGAGTGGGGCGGTTCCACGATCATGGTTCCCGTATCCGCAAAGAAGGGCGAAGGTATCGATGACCTTCTTGAGAATGTTCTCCTTGTAGCAGACGTTCTCGAGCTCAAGGCAGATCCTACAAGACAGGCTAAGGGTGCCGTTATCGAGGCTAAGCTTGATAAGAACAGAGGTCCCGTTGCTACCGTACTTGTTCAGAGAGGTACACTGAAGCAGGGCGATACTGTTGTCTGCGGCGCTATGATCGGTAACGTAAGAGCCATGTATGACGATAAGGGTAAGGATATCAAGAAGGCAGGTCCTTCAACTCCTGTTGAGATCTTGGGTCTTCCCGAAGTACCCGAGGCAGGAGAGATGCTCTATGCCGTAACAGACGATAAGATGGCAAGACAGCTCGTTGAGAAGAGAAGGATCAAGCAGCGTGAGGAGCACATCAGAAAGAGCTCCAAGATGAGCCTTGAGAATCTCGCCGCTGCAATGGCTGAAGGTGATGTTAAGGATCTTAACCTCATCATCAAGGCTGACGTTCAGGGTTCCGTCGAGGCTGTTACACAGTCCGTAGAGAAGCTCTCTAACGAGGAAGTACGCGTTAAGGTCGTACATGGTGCCGTCGGTGCCATCAACGAGTCCGATATCATGCTCGCTGACGTATCCAACGCGATCATCATCGGTTTCAACGTTCGTCCTAATGCGGCTATCGCCGAGAAGGCTAAGGAAGCAGGCGTAGACATCAGGCTCTACAGCGTCATCTATAATGCTATCGAGGATATCGAGTCCGCTATGAAGGGAATGCTCGCACCTAAGTACGAGGAAGTCGTTCTCGGACATGTGGAGATCAGAGAAATCTTCAAGGTCAGCGGCGTAGGTACTATCGGAGGTGCTTATGTTACCGACGGTAAGATCACCAGAAATTGCGGCGTAAGAGTACTTCGTGACGATATCGTTATCTACACGGGTCAGCTCGGTTCCCTCCAGAGGATGAAGGATGCCGTTAAGGAGGTCAACTACGGTTACGAGTGCGGACTTTCAATCGCAAACTATAACGATATAAAGATCGGCGATACCATCGAGGCGTTTGAGGAGCGTGAAGTCGCTCGCGACTAATATAGGAGTAAATAAATGCGAAGAAACAGAGCCGCTATTGTCGGCGACGAGATGCAGAAGGTGATCTCGGACATCCTGGCCACCAAGGTCAAGGATCCGAGGATCCCTCTCCTGACATCGGTCACCAGGGTCAAGATGTCATCAGACCTGACCCACGCCATGATCGATATCTCCGTCTTCGGTGACGACAAGGCAAAGAAGGACTGCATGGATGCCATAGAACATGCGAAGGGCTTTATCAGGTTTGAGATGTGTAAGCATATCAACCTGAGAGTAGCTCCCGAATTACACTTTAAGCTCGATGAGACTCTTGAGGAGGCCGCACGTATGGAGGCTTTGATCGATAAGACTCTCGAAGACGACAAGAAGAGACGTCTCGAGCTCGGAGTCGAAGAAGACAATGATGAAGAGGATTAAACTTTATGCAGGTTAAGGAATTATATGCTGATGAAGCATTAAGGATCGGAAGCGTTATGCTCGAGATGAGCGAAGAGGTCAAGGAAGCAGACGGCTCCGTTCTCGTGTTCCTGCATAAAAGTGTTGACGGCGACTGTGTGGGCTCAGCCTGCGCAGCCGTTTCAATGTTAAGGAACATGGGTGTTACGGCGAAGGTAGCCATGCCGGAAAAGCTTCCTGACAATATGGCTTTTCTGGGGGTAGACGATCTCCTTGAATATATCGCCGATCCTTCGGCTGATGAGATCATGATCGACGGCAAGAAGGTCGTTAAGGTCATGTCCGTTGACTGCACCGAAGGAAGCAGGATGGGCGATATGGGTCAGATCTACGACAGGTTCGAAGATGCGGTCACCGTAGATCACCACGAAGTGACCGAACTTCGTAACGACAGAAAGTGGATCGAACCTCAGGCTTCATCTGCCTGTGAGATGATGTTCTATGTTGCCAAGCAGACTGCAGAGATGCTCGCCTGCGATATAAAGGACATCCTCGATAAGAGAGCTGCTATGTGCCTTATCGCAGGTATCGTTACAGATACCGGCAGGTTTACATATACCAATACGAGATCGGAAACGCTGGAAGCAGCGGGAGAGCTTATGGATCTGGGTGGAGACATAATGGCCGTCTGCCATAACCTCTTTGACAAGAAGACTCCCCAGGAGTTTAAGATCTCCAGCCAGGCATGCCTCAATACGGAATTCTTCGCTGACGGCAAGCTTGCCATAACGACAGTATCCGAGCAGATGTTCGCCGAGTTCGGCGCTACAAAGGAAGACATCGGAGACGTGGTATCAAGGCTAAGAGATGTTGAGGGCGTTGAGTTGGCTGTAGTCCTTCGTGAGACTGGTGAAGGTACCGTAAGAGCTAACTTAAGATCCAAGACTGCATTTGACTGTTCTGAGTTCGCAGGCAGATTCGACGGCGGCGGACATAAGAGAGCCGCAGGCTTTACCGTAGCAGGCAAGGCTATGGCAGATCTTAAGGAGCAGGTAGTAAAAGAGGCTTCCGAGCTTTTATGAGCGACGGCATAATACTCTTGGATAAGAAGCCCGGTATCACTTCGATGGCATCGGACAACTTTATCAAGAAGCAGCTAGGTACGAAGAAGGTCGGTCATTCGGGAACGCTGGATCCTTTTGCTACAGGTCTTCTCCCCATATTTACGGGTAAGGCCCTGAAGGTGATGCGCTATACCGACGACTACGATAAAGGCTATTCCTGTACGTGCTTTCTCGGAAAAACCACAGAGACACTTGATATAGAAGGTGAACAAGTCGGAGGAAGGCTCCCTTCGGAAGAAGAGCTTATTGTCCTTCGTGCTACTGACTATAAGTCGGTGCGGGATGCTTTCGAGCAGGTGGCAAAGACTACTTCCCAGATCCCGCCTAAGTATTCCGCAAAGAAGATAGACGGCAAGAAAGCATATGAGCTTGCAAGGGAAGGCATCGAAGTCAAGATGAAGCCTCACGCCATCAGGATATACTCCCTTGATATCAAGGATATACGCGAAGGAGACGGCGGTATCTATGTATCATTTGACGTATTCTGCTCCAAGGGAACCTACATCAGGACCATCTGCGGTGACGTGGGAGATATAACGGGATTCGGAGCTCATGCAGTGAGCCTTAGAAGGATAAAATGCGGTCCGTTCTCCATAGAGGATGCTGTGACAGAAGAGGAGATAGCAAAAAAGAGGGAAGAAGGAGACATGAGCTTTCTTCTTCCTTACGAAATGGCACTCTCTTCCATGCCTCGCGTAGACGTTACTTCCCGCGAATACGAAGATATCAGGGTAGGAAAGAAGATACGTGCCAAGGAAGGCACAAAAGAAGATATAAGATATGCCGCATACTATGGCGACATCCTGGTTGCCGTTATCTACAGAGCAACCGAGAATGGTCGTGATATCATGCGCATAGAGAGGATGCTTGCAACAGATGATCGATAAGACGGTTAAGGTCTATCTGGATACGATGCCTTTTAAGATCGAGGGCAGAGCTGTAGCTTTGGGCCTTTTTGACGGCATTCACGAAGGTCATGCTCAGATAATAAGAAAGACGGTGAAGACAGCCAAGCAGAATGGGATGCTCTCTTCCGTCATGACCTTCTCGGGCAATATCAAGGGACAATCTAAGTCAATAACGACTCTCGAGGAAAGACTTCAAATATTATCGGAGTTCGGTGTTGACGAGATGGTCGTATTGGACTTTGCTAAGGTAAAGGATATGGAGCCGCAGGACTTCTGCATGAATATCTTAAAGCTCGGGATGAATGCTAAGGCGTTATTCTGCGGCGATGATTTCAGATACGGCAGAGGTGCAGCCGGTACTATAGATGACCTGAAGGCATTTGCAAAAGAGTACGATGTTGCCGTAAAGGTCTTTAATGCCAAGCTCTATGACGGTACCGACAGAAGGATATCCTCTTCATGGATCCGCGAGGCTCTGGAGGAAGGTCAGGTGGAACTTGCCGCATCCTTGATGGGCGGAAGGCCCTTCTCGTATTCGGGAGTAGTCATCAAGGGAAGACAGCTCGGAAGAACGTTGGGATTCCCTACAGCCAATATCGAGATCCCCGAGGATAAGCTAACGGTAAAAAGGGGAGTATATACATCTCTTACTCATATCGGCAGCAAAACATATCCTTCAGTGACTAATGTCGGCAAAAGGCCTACGTTCGACGACGGAGATTTTGACAATGCCGAGACTCATATATTCGGTTTTGATGAAGATATCTACGGCGCCAGGATAAAGGTAGACCTTTTATCCTTCGTTCGTCCCGAGATGAGATTCGGCGACATTGAGGCATTATCGAAGCAAGTGGATTCGGACAAGATAATGGCAAAGACATATCACTGCAAAAGTGGTATGATGTCGGAGTAACAAATCTAAGGAGTTTATCTATGGATAGCGTTGAAGTTAGTTTCCCGGGGCTCGGATGGATATTCCACGTAAGTCCCGTAGCGTTCAAGATCGGCAGTTTTGAAGTATATTGGTACGGACTTATCATATCGCTCGGCATGGTCCTCTGTGTCGCTCTGGCTCTCCGCCATGCGCAGGCCAATAAGTTCTCGAAGGATCTTGTATATGACATTCTTCTCGTATCGCTTCCTTCCGCACTTATCGGTGCAAGGCTCTACTATGTTATCTGCGAGTGGGATTATTATTCCAAGGACTTTTCCAAGATCTTCGATACAAGGGGAGGCGGACTTGCCGTATACGGCGGTATTGCAGGTGCATTCATCGGCGCTTTCATAATGCTCCGTTTAAGAAAGATCCCTTATTCAACATGTGCTGATTACTGTATCCCTTATATTCCTTTGGGACAGGCTATCGGAAGATGGGGTAACTTTTTCAATCAGGAAGCTTTCGGTACTACGACAAAGCTTCCTTGGGGAATGACAAGTGCTACCATCCAGAGTTATTTGAGCTCCAATTGCCCTAATCTCGACTCCAATATGCCCGTACATCCCACATTCCTTTATGAATCGATCTGGGATCTTATCATGTTCTTTATCCTTCTTAAGGTAAGAAAGCACAGCAAGCGTCCCTTCGAGACTTTATGCGTATATATGATCGGTTACGGCTTCGTAAGATTCCTTATCGAGGGTCTTCGTACTGATTCTCTCTATATCGGTCATACCAATATCAGGACTTCACAGGCTCTTTCCATGATCCTCGTGTTCTTCGGTCTCATCTATATTATTTATATACATTACAAGGAGACTGCACGTCTTCCTCTTCCTGCAAAGTGCTTTGCAGCTGAGGAGAGCAGGGCTGCTGCAGCTGCCGCTGATACGAAGTCTGAGACTGAGACAGAGGCCGGTGCTGATGCTGAAGTCGTAGCAGAGGCTTCATCCGAGGAGCTTTCTTCAGAAGAGGCTAAGACGGAGTAACCTTAATGGCAGGGCAGAAGTCCGGAATAGAGAAACTTCGCGGAAGTGCATATATAAGGTCGATCGACTACTATCTCGTAGTGCCGATCCTTCTTCTGACGATCATCGGATTGTATGTGCTTCAGAAGGTATTGTCTGTCGGCTTCGAAGCTTATCCCGGTAACTTCTACAGGCAGATCGCAGCCGCCGTTCTCGGTATCTGCATCACTCTTTTCATCTGTGCACTTGATACCCAGTTCCTTCGCATGATCGGCTGGTTTATATATGCGGTGGCGCTATTTCTTCTGATACTTGTGCCGATAGACGGCTTTGACCTCACCTGGAAGTGGGGTGCCGACTCCTGGCTGAACCTTCCCGTTATCGGAATGTTCCAACCGTCGGAGCTTGCCAAGATCGGTCTTGTCATGGTGGCATCCGACATATTCGAGAGGATGGGTGAGAAGGAGTATTCAATCCTTAAAGGCTTCGGACTACTGGCGCTGGTATACGGTCCGCCTATGCTCCTTATACTGACTCAGCCTGACTTCGGTACTGCAATGGTAATCATCTTCTCCTTCGTATGCGTATTGTTCGTATGGGGAGTTAAGTACAGGTATTTCGTTCTGGCTATCTCGTCTGTCATCGTTATCGCAGTCCCCTTTGTATGGAGATTCTATCTTAAGGACTATCAGCGTAAGAGGATCCTGTCACTTGTATTCGAAGGATCCGATCCCAAGTCGGAGTACAACCTTGTTCAGTCCAAGGCTGCTATCGCATCGGGAGGTCTTGCAGGTAACCATACCGGAGTGTTGGTCAAGGTTCCCGTTAAGGAAAGTGACTTTATCTATTCTGCCGTGTCGGAGCATCTGGGCTTTATAGGGACGACGGCTGTCGTGATATTGGCATTCTTCTTCCTTTGCAGATGCATGTATGTTGCTAATAATGCTTCCCGCAAGGCATTTTCTTATATAATCGTAGGACTTGCCGCTTCCTTTGCATTTCACTTCATAGAGAATATGGGAATGTCGGTAGGACTTCTTCCTGTAACGGGAATCCCGCTTCCTTTCCTGAGCCTGGGAGGAACGGCGATGCTGGTTAACTACATATCCTTCGGTATAATACTTAATATTTCCATGGAAAACAGATTACGATAACGACCCGGCGACCCTGCCGGGTTTTTTATACAGAACTATTGAACATTATATAGTAGTGTGCTATATTCACTATTAAAGAATACAAAATACCGAAAGGAGGGATCCTATGAACAGCCAATATAAAAAAGGCGTTCTCGATATGTGCGTCCTCGCCATCTTGGAAAAGGGTGACAGCTACGGATACGATGTAGCGGACGCTTTGTCGGAAAGCATAGAACTGGCGGACGGAACGGTCTATCCGATACTTCGTAAGCTTGCTGCAGACGGCAGTGTCACGACCTACCTTCAAGAATCACAGAACGGACCGCCTCGTAAGTATTACCATCTAACACCGATAGGTAAGAACAGGCTTGAAGCGGATAAGAAGGATTGGAAAGGATTCTCCGGGGCTGTAGATAAGATCATAGGAGAGGAGGGACATTATGAACAGACAAGAATATCTGAAGAAACTTGAGACTAGTCTTGGTTCGATGTCTTACAGAGAAGTTAAAGATATATTAGCTGAGATAGATTCGCACTTTGAAGCAGGAACGGCTAAGGGCAAGAGCGAAGAAGAACTTGCAAATGAACTCGGTTCTCCCGAATATCTGGCAAGAGCATATATTGAAGGTACCGAACTTCCCAAGGCCCTTAGAAAGAAGCCTGAAGTCAAGGAAGCTAAGACTGTGACGGATGATCACGTAGCGGAGAAGTTGTTTGTGATCTTCTTTAATTTACTGGTGGCAGTGCCCTTGTGGCTTGCTCTTCTGGCAGCTCTTTTCTCGGCTCTTATCTTGGAACTTTCCGTGATCGCAGGCCTTGTGGCACTCGTGTTCGCGTTGCCTTCTTTCGGATCTTTCCTTGCGGCAGGTATCGCATTTGCTCTTGCTATGCTCTTCGCGATCATCGTTATTGGAGTTCTTCTCTACTTCGGAATCAAGTACTTCGCGGTAGGAACAAAGCTCTATATCAGATGGAATAAGAAGATCTGGAAGAGCGGATTCTGAGGAGGTGACTGATATGAGAAAAGGCGAGATCAGATTATTGATATTAGGACTTGTGTCATTCTTCCTCACGATTATCTGTACCGTAGTGGCAGTTTGCCTCATGATAGGCGCCGTTGCCAAGGAAGCTGAAGAGAAGGATCTCGGAGGCAAGATAACACAAGGTATCGAGAGCATGTCGGAGAAAGTATTCACCGATGATGATATCGAGGTTGACATTGACGTTTGACGTTAAGGGAATAGATATAGGAGTTAGGATGCATCAAGTGTAAAAGTAGTACGTTACAAGCATCCGGAGCCCGTCTCTCTGTGGAAGGAGAGGCGGGTTTTTCTATGCCCGAAGATCAATATGTGGCAATTGCCGAAAATAATGAGAAAAAAACTAAAAAGCTCTTGATTAACGTATATGTTACAGATAAAATACAAATGTGTGGTGAAAAGTGGAGTTAATTATCACTTGTGTGGAGCAAAGTGGCATGATTCCCGGCACACGAGTTTACTGGGGAGCAACAGAAGTTGGCTAGGGACACTAAGAAGATCGACGCTAAGGGAAGATTCTTCATTCCCTCAAAGCAGAAGGATGAGCTGGGATCAGAGCTGGTCGTAACGAACAGCCTTGATGTCGGCTATCTGTGTGTCTACTCCAAGGAGCATTTCGCGGGTATCCGTGAGCAGCTCGGAAAGCTCAATTCCATGGACCCCAAGGTCAGAAGGATCAAGCGTGCCATCATCGGTGAGGCCCTTGATGTCAACGTGGATTCCCAGGGAAGGATCAGCGTTACCGCTGAGCTCTGGGAGAAGATCGGAGCCAATCCCGGCGACGAGATCTGCGTATTCAATGACGAAGGTAAGCTCGATATCTGCACAAAGAGCTTCTATGAGAACGAAGACCACGATATCGGTTCTATCGAGGGTCTTGAGACTAACTATTATGTGGAGGGACTGTAATTTGTCAGACAAGGATTTCGAACATGTTCCGGTCCTGTTTAACGAGTGCATGGAACAGCTGGCTATCAAGCCTGACGGTATATATGTAGATTGCACGGCAGGAGGAGGAGGCCACAGCAGAGGTATCCTTGAGAGATTGTCTTCCAAGGGTACATTAATCTCCCTTGATAAGGACGACAGTGCTCTTCGAACATGTCTTAAGAGCTCGAGAGAGTATGAAGGTAAGAACTGGATCATAGTAAAGTCCGATTTCTCTGAGATCGACTATGTCATAGGCAGCATGAAGATAGGACCCGTTGACGGTATCCTTGCAGATCTTGGAGTATCTTCTCATCAGATAGATACTCCTGAGAGAGGCTTCTCTTATGTAAACGACGGCCCTCTCGACATGAGAATGGATGAACAGCAGATACTTACGGCTGCAACGGTAGTAAATTCCTACTCCGAGCAGGAACTGGAGAGGATCTTCAGGGACTACGGCGAGGAGCGCTTCTCAGGAAGGATCGCATCCTGCATCGTAAGAGACCGTAAGACTAAGCCTTTTACAAGGACAAAGGAGTTAGCAGATAAGATCACGGAATATATGCCCGCACAGGGCAGGAACGAGGACCAGCATCCCGCAAGGAGATGCTTCCAGGCTCTTCGTATCGAGGTCAATCATGAGTTAAGCTCTGTCGAGAAGCTCTTGAAGGACGGTCCCAGATGCTTAAAGCCCGGCGGCAGGATGGCGGTAATATCCTTCCATTCGCTGGAGGACAGGATCGTCAAAGAGGCATTCAGGAAGCTTGAGTCTCCCTGCACATGCCCCAGGGACTTCCCCGTATGCGTATGCGGCAAGAAGTCACTCGGTACCGTGATCACCAAGAAGCCTGTCACGGCAAGCGAAGATGAGATAAAGACCAACTCAAGGGCACATTGTTGTAAGCTTCGCGTCTTTGAGAGAAATGATGTATATGAGAGATAAGTTAGAAGATTCACGCGGGGGGACAGTAAGATGGCAATCAATGATAATGCGGTATTGAAAGGAACCGGAACTTATTACACGGTGGTGGAAGATCCGACCGCACAGGATGCTGTCCTTAATCTGTCCGACCATCACTTCGATACTTCCGATGATTCGGATCTCGAATTCGAGATGGCGAAGAAGAGGATCAGGAAGAACACAAGACACATCGTATTCGAGACAGTAGTATGTATCGGCCTTATTATCCTTGTAGGATGCTTCGTATGGCTCCTTATCTTCCCTCAGATGGAACTGTCGGAGATGGCGAGAGATAACTCAGATCTTAAGGATGAGATATCGGTCCTTCGTAAGGATATCCTTGACTCCGAAGAGGATGTCAACGGTATAACGGATATGGATGCCATAAGAGCTCAGGCGCTTGCTCTCGGAATGCAGGATCCGAATGCCAATCAGGTAGTTACGATCCCCATGCCCAAGGATGATAATCTTACTACCGTAATGACTTATGACGAGTACGGCGTAAGTGAAGAGGCATATGATCACGCCATAACTAATCTTGAAGATTACTATATGGGAAATCCAAGTTGATGCGATATAATTATCACTATGAGCATTAAAGATTGGTATTCAAAGAACAGACAGAACATTCCGATGTGGCTTACCATCGGAGTTTTTGCTGTATGCGGCTTATTTTGTTTCTATCTGATAGGTAACCTTTACCTTACTACGGTCATACATTACGAAGAATATGCGAGAGCCGCTTCCTCTGATCAGTGGAAGCTTATGTCATATGCTTCAAGCAGAGGCATGATCTACGACATCAACGGTAACGCACTTGCATCTAACACATATGACTATACTGTCGTATGTTCACCGAATTCGGTCGCAAGATCACAGGGATTTAACCGAGAGCTCGTTCTTCAGGGCGTATCTCAGATACTGGAGATCGATTGGGAGGAACTTGACAGCATCATTCCCGTTGACCCCAACGATGTCAATGATCCTCGTAATGCCGTCATGGGTTGTGACGTCAAGAAGAATGTATCTGTAGAGGTCAAGGAGCAGCTGGAGCTTTTCCTGAACGATAACGATATCGACGGTATCGGCTTCGTTGCAGTGCCTCAGAGATACTATAACTACGGCTCCCTCTGTCCTCAGGTCATCGGTTATGCCACCAATGACGGTATCAACCTGGTAGGACGTGACGGTCTCGAGTATTACTATAACGACCTTCTGTCCGGTTATAACGGATACAGATATTCTGAGGTGGACTCCAGGACCGACGGTGTTCTTCCTTATTCGGAGGCAACCACTATAGATGCCGTAGACGGTAATAACATTGTCCTTAATATCGACGTTAATATACAGAGAATAGCGGAAGAAGCATGCAGACAGGCTTATGATCAGTATCAGCCCAGAGGCGGCGTATCCTGTATCGTCATGCAGCCGTACACAGGTGCGGTCCTTGCCATGGTATCTCTTCCTGACTATGACCTTAACGATCCTTACGGTGTCCCTTATGGTATCGATCCTATCGTATGGCAGGGTATGTCTGAGGATGATCGGGTAACTTATCTTTGGAGCGATGTCTGGAGAAACAGATGTATCCAGGATACTTACGAGCCGGGTTCTACGTTCAAGGCTCTTACTACCGCTATTGCCTTCGAGGAGAATCTCTATAATGAGAATTCGATTTTCTCGGATGACCCTATGGAAGCCGGAGATTATGAGATATCCTGCTGGATGCAGAAGCAGAATGGAAGCAACCACGGTGAAGAGACTCTGCTTCAGGCTTTCGAGAATTCCTGTAACCCTGTCTTTGCCACCGTTGCAAAGCAGATCGGCATCGACAAATACTACGAATATGTGCATACTTTCGGATTCTATGAGATAACCGGTATCGACCTCCCCGGTGAAGCGATCGGTATCTTCCATGAGGATCCGACTATCGTCGACCTTGCGTGTCTCTCGTTCGGTGAGTCTGCCACGGTCACACCTATCCAGCTCATAAATTCATACTGCGCTATCATAAACGGCGGTAACCTTATGGTGCCTCACCTTGTCAGATATATAACTGACTCCAACGGCAATATCGTCGATGAGATTGAGCCTGAGGTAATAAGGACCGTGTTCTCCGAGAGTACTTCAGAGAGAGTCCGTCGCCTTATGGCAGCCGTTGTCGAGTCAGGTACCGGTTCCGCAGGTAGGGTCCCCGGCTATTCCGTTGCAGGTAAGACATCCACATCTACTATCGATGTAGGTGAGGAGAAAGGTATGCACGTTCTCTCGTTCTCATGCTTTGCTCCTACGGAGAATCCCGAGATAGCTGTCCTTGTAGTTCTTAACAGACCTGAGGACAGATCCGTCGGATCGTCCGCTACTGCTGCCGTAGCTGCAAAGATAGTAGAGGGTACACTCTCGTATATGGGTATTCCCAGGATCCTGACGGCAGAGGATTACAATAGTCTGAGGACCACCAACTGGGTTCAGCCCGTCGCAGGAATGACCGCAGGTGAAGCAAGCCGTACTCTCAGTGCATACGGCATGTCGACAGTGTACGGAGCTCCCGGAATGACAGCCGACTCCATTGTCGGTTATACATATCCCGGAACCGATGCGACGCTTCCTGATACGGGAATAGTCATGTTATATCCTGAGGCCAATGCAGACGGTACTGAGGTCCAGCCTCTGAGCAGTACCGTTCCGGATCTTAGAGGAAAGAGCGGTATAGAGTGCATTGAAGCATTAAGAGATGCCAACCTTAACTGCCGACTTGAGGGTGAAGATATTGATTGCACCGGTATCTGTACGGCTCAGAGCGATCCCGCAGGATCGGTGGTATTTGCAGGAACTATCGTATATGTCACTATGGAGAGAACGGATGTTGCTCCCGATGCGACAGATACCGAGGAGGATCTGACGGGTGAAGACGGTGTAGTAATGACCGAACCCGAGGATACAGAGGTACCTGAGGATTATGACAGCACAACGACTTCGGAAGGTTGATGGGGGTTGATCTCCGAAGTGTGCTATTATATATAATTAAAATAAAGAAGCGGAAGATGAACGGTTATGTCGATAATTTTGTCAACTTTGCTGCAGGGATTGCAGTATTCCCTGCTAACAGGGGATCTTAAGGGCAGGATCACATCTGTCGAATACGATTCCCGTAAGATCACGGAAGGAAGCCTTTTTGTAGCGATCAAGGGCTTTACGTCCGACGGACACGGATATATCAAGACAGCACTGGATAACGGTGCTCTTTGCATAGTAGCTGATAAGGACCGCGATGTGCTGCCTGACGATGAACTCATATCACTTGCCAAAGAGCACGACGCATCGGTTGTTATCACAGAGGATACACGTAAGGCCATAGCCGTACTGTCGGCAAATTTCTACGAGCATCCCGAGGACAGGCTAGACCTTGTCGGAGTAACAGGTACCAAGGGCAAGACCACTGTTACCTTCATGCTCCACGATATCCTTTTAAGAGACGATCACGGTACCGGACTTATGGGTACCGTATGTAACATTGTTGGAGACGAGAAGCGCAAGGCTTCGCATACTACTCCCGAATCCCATGAGATATACGAATTCCTGGAGGAACTTGCCAGAAAGAATTTTGACAGCTGTGTAATGGAGGTATCCTCTCAGGGATTAAAGCTTGACAGAGTGCACGGATTAAAGTTCGACGTGGGTTGCTTTACCAACCTCTACGAAGACCATATCGCACCTAACGAGCATCCTGATATGGAGGACTATCTTAACTGCAAGCTCAAGATATTCGACTCTTCGGCTATCGGCGTCGTCAACAGGGACTGCGACGTAGCAGATAAAGTGCTTCAGTATGCGACTTCAAGATGCAGGGTCTATACCTACGGACTTACACCTGACAGCGACTGCTATGCTACCGACATAAAGACGGTAAGAAGGGGTTCTGTCACGGGATCGGAGTTCAATGTTGTAAGCCCTTGGTACGAGGGTACCATGTTCGTATCCCTGCCCGGTAAGTTCAATGTATATAATGCTCTCTGCGCCATCTGCGTGGCAGGTATCCTGAAGGTCAGCTATTCCAAGGTCAAGACTGCACTTAGCAGGGTCAAGGTCCCGGGAAGGCTCCAGGCCGTAGATAATGATCTCGGCGTTAACGTGCTCGTTGATTATGCCCACAATGCCGCCAGCCTTGAGAATGTCCTTCAGACCTTAAGGGAATGTACGCCCGGAAGAATAATCACCGTGTTCGGTTGCGGCGGCAACCGCTCGACTACAAGAAGGTTCGAGATGGGTGAAGTCTCCGGTAATCTGTCAGACTATACGATAATCACGTCCGATAATCCCCGACAGGAAGAACCTTCGACTATCATTGCCAATATAGTTACCGGAATAGAGAGGACATCCGGTAAGTATGAGACAGAGACAGACAGGAAGACCGCTATCTTCAAGGCAGTGGATATGGCCCGTGAAGGAGATACTGTCCTTATCGCAGGCAAGGGTCACGAGGACTATCAGATCTTTGCCGACAGGACTATACACTTCGACGATTCCGAGGTCGCTTTCGAGGCCGTACGAGAGGCGGAGGCCAAGAGAAGATGAGGAATATGATGACGCTGGAAGAGGTATCTTCGGCGGTTAACGGAAAAGTCGTAAACAAGAGTGTCAACGGATATACCCCCATACATATTACGGGTGTTTCCAAAGATACAAGGACTATTGAAGAAGGCAATATCTACGTTGCAATAGACGGAGAGAGGTTCAAGGGTCACGATTTTACTTCAAATGCTATAGAGAGTGGAGCTTCCTGTGTTCTCGTAAACGACGCCGATAAGATCCCCGCAGGTGCTGTCGGAATCGTCGTTGAAGATACGGTGAAGGCCCTCGGGGATCTGGCAAGAGCATACCGCTTTAAGCTTGGAGCCAAGGTAATATGCGTCACGGGATCCGTAGGAAAGACTTCCACAAGAGAGATGATCGCATGTGCGCTGTCATCCTCCTTTAAAGTGTTCTCCACAAAGAGAAACGAGAACAACGAGATAGGGCTTCCGATGACGATACTTACGGCACCTGAAGATACGGAGGTGCTGGTTCTTGAGCTCGGCATGAGGCTTAGAGGAGAGATAGCTTATCTTACTGAAGTAGCATGCCCCGATATAGCCGTCATAACAAATGTAGGATACTCGCATATCGAGAGACTGGGTTCACAAAAGGAGATCCTTCTTGCCAAAAGTGAGATCACTGAAGGTCTGACCGAAGGCGGCATCCTCGCCGTTAATGCTGACGATGAGCTTCTCTTTAACTACTCCAGGGATAATGTTCCCATAGGTAACGGCCTTGCCGGTGTGAGAGTGACCACGGATACTTCCTGCCCGACGGGAGAAGTTATGAACTGCCCTGTCATGGTAACGGGATACGATGTCGACTTTGAAGACGGATGCAGATTCAAGGTCAATATCTCTTCCTGCGGCAAGGATTTTGACGTAAAGCTCGGACTTAACGGTATACATAATGTACGAAATGCTCTCTTTGCGCTGCTCTGCGCGCACCTTACCGGAGCAGATATGACTAAGACGACAGAAGCGCTTTCCTCTTACGAGCAGATGAACGGCAGAGGAAAGGTTACGGACAAAGACGGCATAAGGATAATAAACGATGCTTATAATGCGGCACCGGAATCCATGAAGGCGGCGTTCTTCAATCTCGACATAATGGGAAGAGGAAGGCGAAAGGTAGCCGTATTAGGCGGCATGCTGGAATTAGGAGACTATGCTCCCCTGCTTCACGAGCAGGTAGGAAAGGATTGCGGCGCATACGATATAGACAAGATATTTGTAACGGGCGACAACAAGGAGGACTTTTTAAGAGGCCTTCTTGCAGTAAGACCTGAAGCGGACTGTGTCCTTTGCGAGGATACGGCTGATATAAAGAAGAAGATAGAGAGCTTCGCATCAGAAGGGGACTGCATCCTCTTCAAGGCATCCAATGCCTTCGGATTCGAGAAGCTTGCTAAGGAAATGGCTGAGGAGACAGTGGTTTGATGAGCGGCAGGGAAGACAGACAGCGTCATGGCGCACGAGGACCTCAGAGGAGACCTGAAGGACAAAGACCTCAAAGAAGGCCTGCAGGCGAGGCTTCCGGAAGAAGGCCCGATGAGATGAGAAGAAGAGAACCTTCAGGTAAGCGTCCTTCTGAGCTTCAGAGACAGACCGTAAGGCTCGAGCCTGCTCATCCCGAGAATAAGACAAATGAAGTAATAAAGCATCTCCTTGATACAGAGATCACGGAGATGCAGTATGATACCGACTATTTATCCTCCATCATCAACGAGGAGCCTATCAATACGCCCAGGAAGAAGCATAACTATCCCGAGGTAAGACGAAGCAATATCCCGATGATACTGATGCTCTTTATCATCGTCGTATTCGGCCTTGTTGTACTTTATTCCGTATCGGGACCTCAGGGCTATGCGATGCCTAACGACAAGAGTTCCACTTATTATCTTAAAAGGCAGCTCATGTTCACGGGCTTAGGCCTTGTCATGTGCTTCACGGCATCCTTTATTCCCGTAAAGTTCTTTAACAGACCTATCATATGGAGCATGCTCTATACCTTAAGCCTTGTATCCCTGATACTTACCAAGGTTGCAGGATACAGCCTTAACGGTGCCAAGAGATGGATCAAGATAGGCGGATTTACGTTCCAGACATCAGAGATGGTCAAGGTCACCCTGGTAATCGCTCTTGCCGGTTACAGGTCATGGGTACTGGATCAGAGAGCCAAGGGCAGGCTCAAGGCTAAGGATCCGAAGTCCCAGAGGATGACGGATGCGTTCTTCGACTTCATCCTGCCCGTAGGCGGTGCTATCTTGTGTGATATCTTCATAGCCATACAGCCGCACATGTCATGTACCTTGATCGTAGCATTCGTCGTATTTATGTGTACGCTCAATTCGGGAATTGGTATCCGTTCATGGTTCTGGGGCGGTATCGTCATATCTTTATTTGCTCTGGCGGGACTTGTCCTGCTCTTTACGTTCAATCCTACATACGTAAGGAAGAACTTCGCGCACGTTTTCCAGAGATTCGAGATATATGAAGCCACTCACGGCGATGATACGGCGGATGTCTCGTCTGACGATACCAGACAGGTTGATAATGCCCATAACGCACTGGGTTCAGGCGGAATGTGGGGTGTCGGCCTCGGTAATTCCCGTGCTAAGTACGACTATGTTTCCGAGCCTCAGAATGATTACATCTTCTCCATATACGTCGAAGAGACGGGATTTGTGGGAGGAATGCTTCTGATCCTGATGTATATGGTCATGTTCGCCATGTGCTTCATGGTAATAATGAGGGCTGACTCTGTCTTCTCCAGGATGATAGCGACAGGCTGTACTTCGATAATAATGATACAGGTTATACTTAATATCGCCGTTGAGCTTCAGGTCATCCCTTCGACGGGAGTTACTCTGCCTTTCGTAAGTTACGGCGGTACGGCTCAGCTTTTCCTTCTTACCGCTTATGGTATGATACTCAGTGTGTCAAGGAGCGGTACAGCCCCTTCACGCAAGAAGGAGGTTGCCGATGGAACGTAGGTTCATCGTGACGGGCGGAGGAACATCCGGCCATATAAATCCCGCGATAACTATCGCAGACGCGCTTTGTGCCCACTATATGGCACAGGGCGATATATGTAAGATCATCTTTACCGGACGTAAGGAGGGGCTTGAAGCGGAGCTTGTTCCCAAGGCCGGATACGAGATGCGCTATATCGAAGCCAAGCCTTTTCCCATGCGTCCTACTCCCAAGTTGATAAAGGCGATAAAGGCTCTGGGCATAGGCAGAAAGCAGTGTTCTTCAATAATAGACGAGTTTAAACCCGATGCCGTCATAGGTACCGGCGGATACGTATGTGCTCCGTTGCTCCTGGAAGCGCAGAGGAAGGGCATCCCTTCTGTCGTTCATGAATCAAATGCCTTCCCGGGAAGAGCCAACAGGATGCTCGGTAAGAAAGCAGATCTTGTGCTTACGGGATTCCCGAACCAGGAAGAAGTCTTTAAGGGTGCGGGAAAAGTAGTATACACAGGTAATCCCATAAGAAGCCGCATGATCGGTGTCACTTACGAGGACGGCAGAAGAGAACTCGGAATATCAGACGATCGGAAAGTCGTATTTGCAATGGGTGGAAGCCTTGGAGCCAAGACGATCAATGATTTTATGATCGCTTGTGTAAAAGATCCCGCGTTTGCAGACACGCTCTTTATCCTGAGCAGCGGCAAGCAGCAGTCTGCGCATCTTGAGACGGGCGAACTTCCTGATAACCTCAAGATAATGACATATATAGACAGGCCCGAATTCTATCTTGCAGGTGCAGACGTATCCATAACGAGAGCGGGTGCCGTGACCTGCGCGGAAGCTGCGGCTATAGGATCGTGCTCAGTATTCGTGCCCTATCCTCATGCGGCACATGACCATCAGACTTACAATGCTTCGGCATTTGAGAAGATAGGCGGATGTCTTCTGATGTCAGATTCCGATGTAGCATCCGGACTTTTAAAGCCCGAGCTTCTTAAGCTTCTGGATAACAAGGCAAAGAGAGACGAGATGAGGCAAAATGCCAAGAAACTAGCAGTTCTTGACTGCGATAAGAGAATATGCGAATGCATCGATTCGGTGATCGGTAGATGAATGACGACGAGCTCGACAAGCTCTTCGATATCGAAGAAGAAGGTTCCAAGGAAGATGCCCCTTCCGACAAGGATGAGGCTGAGCTTAATGAGCCTTCAGGACAGGAAGAGGAAGAAGTCATAACGGAAGACGACTTCAAGGAAGATCCCGAAGATATCAGGAAGAAAGAAAAGGAAGAGAAGGAAGAGCAGAAGCGTCTTAAGGCAAAGCAGAGGGCCCAGGCGATAATCGCCGCAGAAAAATATCTCGAAGAGTCCCGGAAGAAGAAACTTCAGGAGAGGATGAAGAAGAGAGAGGAGAAGCTTTTAAGAAAGCAGGACCTGCCTCCTTTGAAGGACAGGACATTCCTCGACGATTTCCCTTTGTCGTTCAAACAGACTATGGCGGGACTTATCGGTATCACGGTCCTTACCATAATCCTTATGCTGGCCTTCCATCCTATGTTCAGGATCGAGTTCTTCAATGTGGAGGGCAACTATGCTCTGACCAAGGAAGAAGTAATAGAGCAGACGGGACTTGATTACCATGACCATATAATCAAGGTTCTTGCCGTCAATCCTTCAAGGATCTATGCTCAGAATCCGTATATAAGCAAGATAACCGTATCGATAAGCTTCCCCTCGGGAATCAATATAAAGGTGGAAGAGAGGAAGAAGATCGCATATATAAAGTACGCCGACGGATACTTTGCCATCGACAGCGAGGGAACTATACTGGAGTTTTCTTCTTCGGATTCCCCCGATGCTCATCCGCTCCTTTGCGGTCTTGATGTTAATAATGTGGTATTGGGCGGTCACATAGACCTTGAAGGCAATACCAGGTATCAGAAGCTCATAATCATCCTTGGAGCTGTACTTGAAGCTGATCAGAACAGCGAGACCGAAGAATACAGTTTCTTCGATAACGTAAGGGAGATAAGGATACTTCCAAGCGGAATGATCTTCATGACCATAACTCTTCCGAACGGTTCGACCTTGCAGGTCAAGCTCGCTGATGTAGAGACTATAACGGACGATATGCACTGGCTCTTATTTGCCATAGAAGAAGGCGTTTTTAACGATCTTCCCGACGGTTCTCTGGACATGACGGATGACAACAGGATATACAGACAATACGGTTATTGACGAGGCGACCTTCAAATAGTCGTAAAACAGTAATAAAACGGCAATCTTGAGATTTGCATTAATTAGAAAAAAAGTTTAACATCATTACGGACAACTGTAACTTTTGTATTGAAGCCATACAATATTTAGGTTAAAATTCTATTGTTGTACTATATATAGCTACTAATTGACTGGAGGATTCTGAAATGTCTGATAATAAACGAGGTTTTGTTTTGGACGAAGAACATTTTGCAACCATAAAGGTTATCGGTTGCGGCGGCGGAGGCTGTAATGCAGTTGACCGTATGCTCGACAGCGGCGTCCAGGGTATCGACTTTATCTCCATCAACAGTGATAATCAGGCATTGGCAAGATCCAAGGCTCCCATCCGCATTCAGATCGGTGAGAAGGTCACAAGAGGTCTCGGTTGCGGTGCGGATCCCAGTGTAGGTGAGAAAGCGGCAGAAGAGTCCAAGGATGAGATCGCCGAGGCAATCTCCAACACGGATATGCTTTTCATCACGGCCGGCATGGGCGGTGGTACAGGTACAGGTGCAGCTCCCGTAGTTGCACAGATCGCTCAGGAACTCGGTATCCTCACAGTAGCAGTAGTAACAAGACCTTTCGGCTTTGAGGGTGCAAGAAGAGCACAAAATGCAGAGCGCGGAATCAGAGAGCTTGAGAAGTATGTTGACTCTCTCGTTGTCGTATCCAACGACAAGCTCCTTGAAGTAGTTGACGAAGATACATCCTTCGAGGATGCATTTAATATGGCAGATCAGGTGTTGAAGTTCGGTGTTGCAGGTATCTCTGACCTTGTAGCTATCCCCGGTCTTATCAACCTCGACCTTGCAGACGTGAGACGTGTAATGACAAAGGCAGGCGTATGCCACATGGGTATCGGCCGTGCAAGCGGTGAGGGCAGAGCAACAGCTGCAGTTAAGCAGGCTATCAACTCTCCTCTCCTTGATACTACTATCGAAGGCGCTAACGGCGTTATCGTTAACTTCACGGGCGGCAGGAACATGAAGCTCCAGGAGATCGATATGGCTGCTAAGCTCGTAAGAGAGGCAGTTGCTCCCGAGGCAGAGATCATTGTCGGTGCCGTTATCGATACATCCCTTGAGGATGAGATCATGATCACCGTCATCGCATCCGGATTCGATAATTCCGTAAATGCAAGTGCAGGTCACAGAGCAAGTACTTCTGTACTGTCAAGAAATAATCCTCAGCTTATAACTGAGCAGCCCGCGAGAAATCCCGCTCCTGTTCAGTCCAGAAATACTTATGCGGCAAGGAACGTTCAGGCAGAACCCGAACCTCAGCCCGCAAGGCCTCAGGCTTCCCAAGGATTCCTCTTCGGCGATGATTCCGTGAATCAGGTACACTCAAGAGCAGCTGCTCCGGTAACTCCTGCACCTGCACCGGCTCCTCAGCCTATTCCCCAGGCAGCTCCGATCCCTCAGCCGACACCTGCTCCTGTTCCTCCTTATCAGGCACCTCAGCAGCAGGCTCCCGCTCCTCAGAATCAGATGGGCGGCAGACCTCAGGCTAATATCCAGCCTCAGGCAGCACCTGCCTCAGAGCAGCCTAAGTCAGCTAAGCCCTGGTTTATGTTCGGCAGAGATAACGAGAACTGATTATTGAATATATCTTGGATTAACGGGTAATTGCAGCTATGAGATGTCCCAAGTGCGGGAAGACCGATGATAAAGTAATCGATACAAGGCCCAATGATGAGGGCAGGTCTATCCGAAGAAGGCGCGAATGCATAGCGTGCGGTTACCGTTATTCAACTTTAGAGAGAGTCGAAGGGCTGAGCCTTAAAGTTATAAAGAAGGACGGCACCAGACAGGATTTCTCACGTGAGAAGCTTCTCGAAGGACTTAATTCCGCATGTTCCAAGAGACCTGTCTCAAATGAGAATCTGATAAAGATAGTCAATGAAGTCGAGACACGACTTCAGGAACAAAGAAGCGGTGAGATATCGACCACTGAGATTGGAGAACTTGTTATGGCAAGGCTCCGTGCGCTGGACAAGGTCGCATATGTAAGATTCGCTTCGGTCTACAGGGATTTTACGGACGTATCTTCGTTCGCAAAAGAGATAGAAGAGATCGGTAAAGATCAATAATAACAGAGGCGGGGTGACATTTTGAAAAAGGTACTTTTAGTCGACGACGACGCAAGCATTATCGAAGTATTAAAGCTCTATTTTGAGAAGGAAGGTTTCTCGGTATCCGCATGCATGCAGGGCGATAAGGCGCTCGCTTCATTCAATGTCGCAAGCCCTGATATCGTTATACTGGATCTTATGCTTCCCGGTATGGACGGTAATGATATCTGCAGAGAGCTTCGTAAGATCTCTGATGTACCGATCATCATGCTCACAGCTAAGACTGAGACAATCGATAAGGTCGTAGGACTTGAGATGGGTGCCGACGATTATGTAGCTAAGCCTTTCGAGCCTAAGGAACTCCTCGCAAGAGTCAAGGCCGTAATGAGAAGATATGACAGGACCGAAGGTTCTGAGAAGAAGAGTACTTCCGATGCACCCGAGAGCAATGAATCCGATGAAGTTATTACATATCCCGGTTTCAGCGTTGATAAGGTCAAGTATGTTGTCATGGTAGACGGCAAGGAGATTTATATGCCTCCCAAGGAACTTGAACTCCTCTTCTTCCTGGCAAGTAATCCCAACAGAGTATTTACAAGAGAGCAGCTTCTCGAGAACGTATGGGGTTATGACTTCTACGGAGAATCAAGAACGGTAGACGTTCACGTAAAGAGGATCAGAGAGAAAATCGAGAATCCCAACCGTGAGCAGAACTGGTGTATCAAGACTGTATGGAGCAAGGGCTATAAATTCGAGACCAAATGATCGACAAGAATAGAAGCGTAAATACAAGTTTTGGATTATTCCTTACATCGTTTCTGATAATAGGCACAGTAATGATTTTTGCTGTGCTTGTTTTTCTTTCTTATCAAAACAATATAACCAAGATCCAGAATGAGAATATACTCTTTACGGATAAGGTGTGCGGTGCGATCGGATCCGATCTGAGTGCATATGACTATACAAGGACTAACGGCGATCTTACAGAAGATTCCTTCGACCTTCTTGTCAAATTTATGCTCAAATCCTCCAAATATAAGGATGTTGATTGGATATTCGTTACAGACTATGAAGGCAATATACTATATAGCAATACTGATGAAGAAGGCGTATTAGTCGGAGATTTTCTCGAATGTCTTAACAACGCAGCCACTGAAGATACTGCACATGAAGGTAAGGTGTCTACTATAGTATCCGAAGACAGGCTCGTCTCCTGCAGCGCAGTACTGATACCGAGTACGAATTACGGTGTCGTCGTATCTAATGTAGCAGATCCTTCTCAGGCAATAGAGAATTTTAAGACATCGACACTTCTTCCTGCGGCCGTGGCTCTTCTTGCAGCTATCGCACTCTTTGTAGGATTTACCCAGCTGATGATCCGCCCCATGCGTAACATATCCAAGGTATTGGACAGAGCAGGAGAAGGTGATTTCTCCGCAAGAGTCGACAAGAAATATACCAATTATGATGATATGAACTCCATCGTCATCTCTGCTGACCTCCAGGATATGGCCAGAAATGTCAATGACATGATAGAGAAGCTTGAGAATCAGGAACATGACAGGAATATCTTCATAAGCAGCGTAGCACATGATATAAGAACTCCGCTTACATCCATCAACGGTTTTATTACTGCCATGATGGACGGAACGATTCCTTCCGATCAGTATGAGAAGTACATGACCCTCATAAAGCAGGAAGTCGACAGGATAAGAAAGCTCATCGTGTCCATGACCGAAGCTTCTTCGCTTTCACATATCGATCCTGAGCTCATGGAGGCATTTGACTTAAGAGATGTAGTAACTGATATCATCCAGAACCTGGAACCGCAGCTTGGTGAGAAGAATATCACGGCTACGGCAGTTCTTCCCGAGGGTGATCTTATGGTATACGGTGAGGCTCAGCAACTATGTCGAGTTATCGTTAACATTGTTACAAATGCCATAAAGTTTACTCCCGTTGACGGACAGATCAGGATATCCGCTTCAAGGGATGATAAGGAAAGAAAGATGAGGATAAGCGTCGAGGATTCCGGTCCCGGCGTTGAAAAGGATAAGAGAAGCAGAGTATTCGAGAGCTTCTATAAGACTGATCCTTCCAGAAAGCAGGAGGGATTCGGCCTTGGTCTTTATATCTGTAAGCAGATCCTGCAGGGTCACGGCCAGACTATAGTCTTAGGCGAGAGTGCCGATCTCGGCGGAGCCGACTTCGTATTCTCATTTCCTTATCCGCCCGAGCAGGAGTAGATATGCCGAGAGTCTCCAAGAAGCAACTTGCTTCCGACATACTAAAGGCTCTGTACGAAGCATTTCCCGATTCTTCCTGTACGCTTGATAATGACACCCCTGAACGTATGGTCATAAGGGGCATACTCTCGGCGCAGTGTACTGATGTAAGAGTAAATCTCACGTGTAATGAGCTTTTCGAGAAGTACCCTGATATGGATGATATCCTTGAGGCAGGTCAGGAGAAGATAGGGGAGATAATAAGGCCCTGCGGACTTCATAAGATGAAGTCAAAGTCTGTTATGGCAGTGGCCGACGCTTACTGTAACAGCTGGGGAAGAAAGGTTCCGAACGATGTCGAGGAACTGATGAAGCTCCCCGGTATCGGCAAGAAGATCGCCAATCTTATCGTAGGCGAAATATACGGTACGCCTGCACTTGTAGTCGATACTCACTGTAAGCGCGTCATGAAGAGGATGGGCATCACTGCAAGCGACGATCCTTTGAAGGTTGAAGCAGACTGTTGTAAGGTCTTTCCCGATACCTCCTGGATCAAGCTCGGTCATATGGCCGTGGATCTTGGAAGAAACTTCTGTACCGCAAGAAATCCCAAGTGCGACGTATGCCCTCTTAATAAGGTGTGCAGGAGGTGCCTTGGATGAGTGATACGAAGGTTACTTTATCTTCTCCCGTCAATCTCATATACGGTGTAGGCCCCGAAGCGCAGAAGAGACTTAATAAGCTGGATATATACACGGTATATGACCTTTTAAGCTATATTCCGAGGCGTTATAACGATTGGAGCAATGTGGGCGCAATATGCGACTATAAGGAAGGCGAAGAGCTGTCCTTTAAGGCTGTTGTAAGCACTTCTCCTGCTCGAAAGGGATATAAGAGGACATCCCCCATCGCTTTCTACGTAAGTGACGGAGAGGGGAGGATGGAACTGTCTTTCTTTAATTCCCCCTACTACATGAATAAGTTCCAAAGAGGAGACGAGGTCTTCGTGCACGGCACTGTCAGCATCTACTCGGGGCGCCCGCAGATGGTAAACCCCTATGTGGAAAAAGCTGACGGAAGCAAGGACTTGAACCTTGTTCGTCCCATATACCATCTTACGGCCGGGATAACCTCTGCATCCATAGCGAAATGGGAAGGCACTGCACTAAAGCTCGTAGGCGATCAGCTTAAGAATGTGATCCCTGAAGAGCTTACTAAGACACGGGGCCTGATGTCGGTAAAGGATGCATACAGAGCAGTCCACTTTCCTAAGAGCCTCGAGGAGGCTCAGGAAGGCAGGAGGAGGATAGCTTATGAGGAGCTGATCCTTCTTGGCATGGGCATGAAATATTTTATGCATACCGAGGATGAGGAAGAAAGAGCACCTTTGATTATACCGCCCGACAAGGGACTTGATGCTCTTCAGCAAAAGAGATGGAAAGCCGTTATATCCAATCTCGGCTTCGAGCTTACTGATGATCAGAAGAAGGCCTTACGCGATATTCAAAGAGACCTTATGAGCCGGAAGCCTATGAACAGGCTTGTACAGGGAGATGTCGGAGCAGGTAAGACCGCTGTGGCCGTGCTGGCAATGGCTATGACGGCCATTATGGGTAAGCAGGCAGTCCTTCTGGCTCCTACTTCGGTCCTGGCTAAGCAGCATTACGATTCCGCATTGTCTCTGCTTAAAGGTTCGGATATTAATATCGCGCTTCTCATGGGTAAGACAAAGGCTTCGCTCAAGAAGGAGATAAAAGCTAATCTTAAGGACAATACGGCATCGGTGATCATAGGAACTCACGCCGTATTATCTGACGACGTGGAGTTCAATGACTTAGGTCTCGTGATAGCTGACGAGCAGCATCGCTTCGGCGTAAAGCAGAGAGAGAAACTTCTCATAAGCCGCAAGGATAAAGACGATGATGATATCAACAGCGTTCATAACCTTGTAATGACTGCAACTCCTATCCCGAGGACTCTCGCCATGGTGGTCTACGGAGATACTGATACCAGCATAATAAAGCAAAAACCCGCCGGACGTAAGGAGATAAAGACCAATTTCCTGCCGTCTACGGATAGTGATGATCTTCTTAAGGCTTTGAAGGCTAAGCTCGCTTCAGGTGAGCAGGCTTATATCGTTTGCTCCAAGATAGACGAGAATGATACTTCTGTTATGGAAGACGACATCATCTTGGAGGATGGAGAAGATACTGTTCCTGCAGTAAGCGTCATGGAGATGAAGAAGAGACTGGATGAATCCGGACTGTTTACGGAATATCCTTCGGAAGTCCTTTACGGTTCCATGAAGGAGGACGATAAGCTGGCTGTAATGGACAGATTCCTTAAGGGAGAGACCAAGGTACTTATATCAACGACCGTAATAGAGGTAGGTGTCAATAATCCCAATGCAAATCTGATGATCATCATGAATGCCGACAGATTCGGATTGTCAACACTTCATCAGCTTCGAGGAAGGATCGGCCGTGGAGACCGTCAGGCGTACTGTATCCTGGCATCGGATTCAAGATCCGAACTGGCACTTACCAGAATGAAGATGATGTGCGAATCAACGGACGGATTCGTCCTGGCCCAGAAGGATCTGGAGCTTAGAGGCCCGGGCGATTTCTTCGGAACCAGACAGCACGGTATACCGCAGCTTCGGGCGGCTAACCTCTTTACTGATGCTCATATAGCTAAGGAAGGATCCGAAGCCGTCAAGAAGGTCCTTGACAGGGGCGGCAGTGATGCTGAAGTATTATTGGACAATATAAAGGTCATGTTCGACTTAAGATTTGAGAGCAAGATGGGGATATTATAATGCCTAGAGTAGTAACAGGAGAGTTCAGGGGAGCCGTTCTTCAGGCTCCGAAGGGAGATAATACGCGTCCTACAACAGATAAGGTGAAGGAGGCTCTCTTCTCCATGATACAGACCAGAGTACCGGACTGCAGGTTCCTGGATATATTTGCGGGTACGGGGCAGATATCCATAGAGGCTGTCAGCCGCGGGGCTCAAAAGGCCGTAATGGTAGAAAGAGCAGGATCTGCCTGCGGCATAATAAGAAAGAATCTGGAGAAGATAAGAGCCGAGAAAGATACAAGGTTCGAACTTATGAAAATGCCCTTTAATTCAGCTCTTACCAAACTTGGAGAAGACGGTGAGAAGTTCGACATCATCTTCATGGATCCGCCTTATAAGGATGCACAGAAATTCTGTTCTCAGATAGCTGACCTTGTTAACATGTACGATCTTCTTTCTGATGACGGTATTCTAATCTGTGAGCATGCTTCCGATACAGACTTTGAAACATCTGTAATAAACTTGCAATCCACCCGTTCTTGTAGTTACGGATTGTCAGTGTTAACATTCTTCTGTAAGGAAAATGGCGAGGGGGATGTCAATTGACTACATATCTTTTCCCGGGAAGTTTCGATCCTTTTACAAGAGGTCATCGAGATATTGCGAGACGTGCATCGAAGGTGTGTGATAAACTGTACGTAACGGTTATGCACAACGATGCAAAGAGCCATGTCTTTACATCCGATGAAAGAGTCTACATGGCAAGGGAATCCCTTAAGGATTATCCCAACATAGAAGTCCTGTGTTCTGACGGACTTCTGGTAGACGTTTTCAGAGAGAAGGGCTGCGATGCCGTTGTAAGAGGGATAAGATCCGAGACGGATTTCAGATATGAAGCGGAGATGGCACTTGCCAACAGGCTTCTCTATTCCGATTACGAAGTTGTGCTCTTACCGTGCAGGGACGATCTGTCGCTTATAAGTTCGAGCATCGTCAAGGAAGTCGGTTACTATGGCGGAGATATCTCCAAGATGGTGCCTTCCGAGATCGTTGACTTCGTATCGGAGAAATTAAAGAAAGGCAGGAATTAACAATGGACAACGTTAATTATTCACCTAATCAGGGTGCTCCCGCTGCACAGCCGAGAAGCGCCGAGAGATATGATCCCATAAGACATATCGATGAGCTCATCGAGATCTTGAGAGAAGCGAGCGGTGTACCTTTTTCCGATAAGTGTTCCGTTGACAGAGGTGAGATGATCGCATCCCTTGAGGAACTCAAGAACAGGCTTCCTGCTTCAGTAGCACAGTCCAACGATATCGTAATGAGAGCTCAGGAGATCATCGGTACTGCAAGAGAGAAGAATAAGAAGATCGTTGATGATGCGAACCGTATGTATGCTTCCAAGGTCAATGATCACGAGATAACAAGAGGAGCAAGAGACGAAGCCGAGAACATCATAATGGCTGCAGAAGCTCAGGCAGATGAACTCAGGAAGCAGGCTCATATATATGTTAAGCAGCTCCTTCAGAGTGCCAACGTCACACTTAGTGAGAGCATTGCAAAGATACAGACTAATCTGTCAGAGATAGATACGACCATCGATTCGATGTGATCGAGACATTTTACTGACATAACCGCGTGAACGCCCCGGCTGCCCCATCGGCCGGGGTGATTTTTATGCATAAAAACTGTCCCTCCCAGGGAAAGGAGGGACAGAAAGGAAAGGCCAGTCCATGTCTGTGTGTGTGTTAGTTGATTGATCTGTTAGATGAGTTTGAGTTTGTATGTATGATCAACGAGCCTCACAATATTGATGAGATATCATGGGACTCCATAGACTGGTTAGGTAGATTGGTCTATATAAAAATCGCTCCCTTGTTAAAAAACTAACTATCGTTAACTTATTACATTTGAGCTTGTTTGTCATTGATATATTCTCTTGAATATTATCGGAAAATCCACTGATCACACCCGGTTTCTCTTATTTACAGCGGACAGAACCGGCGTTAACGTACGTTATTAAGGGGTGAAAGCACATTGCAAAAGATCAATAAATAGTTTGGTGCCCCTACATAAAAAAGTCTGCCCCGGCAGATATGTTGCCGAGACAGACCGGATCTCCTATAAGAAGTCTAAGGTTAGTATCAATTGTTAGAGCTTAAGTTCTTCTTAGTGCGAGTGATCATTATTATAGCTGCACCTGCTACAAGCAACATACCTGTGAGGAAAGTACCGTTATTAGCTTCTCCTGTTGAAGGTGTAGAGCTTGCTGCGGGAGTAGGTGTTGGTGTAGCAGTATTATCCTGTGCTACAGGAGAAGACGGTTCTGCGGGAGCTGCTACGGTATTTACGTCTGAGCGGTCAGCAGCAGTGGTTTCAGCCGAAGAATTAGCTACAGAAGCAGCGGAAGTCTCTCTTGTCTCTCCCAATACTTCCGCGGATGTTGCAGTAGTTGTAGCCTCGGCAGCTGCAGTTGTAGTTACGGGTGTTGTTGTTGTATTCTCTGATGCATTTGCAGTTTCTGCGGGAACTGTAGTTACTTCATTGCCATAAGATACATTCGTCGTGAAATGTGTTACTTCGGATATACCGTCAACATATACGAATACAAGATTGTGCTCACCGGAGGAAAGTGTTGTAAGGAGCTCCTCAGAAAGTACACAGTATGTAGAACCTTCGTAAGTAGTGTAGGAGGAAGGATCTACTTCAACACCGTCGATAAGGATACCTCTGAAAGAATCGATGGCACCCTCGCATCTGAATGTAAGACCTTCAGATGCATCGCTGCTGTCTTCGTTCCATACGCTGTCCTTACCGTCAAGGAAAGTATATGTAGGAAGATTTATCGGTTCGAAGATACCGTTGACGTCGTCGATATCTCCGGAGATGTCGATCTGAGCAACAGCTGCAGCAATGGCAGTATTGAAACTGCTGACATTATCCTCGTAGGACATATTTGTTATGTAAGTAAAGTCACGAAGTTCGTTTGCCACGTTCTGGTATGCGATCCAGGCTTCGTCTGTAACGAAAGTATCGGGCGTCGCACTTCCGAGGATCTCTGTCTTGTATGTCTCGAAGTTGTAGATATTCTGCTGCATACCTATATCGCTGTAGATACGATCAACTTCATCGTCAAATGCAGAGAGATTAGCTTCCAGTGGAAGGCTCGTATTGTAAGGATATTCCATGAGTGCGTTGCCGATACTGCTAAGATAGTTGTCAACTGCCGGAATGTTCAGTGATCTTGCATGTTCGTCGATAAGTGAGATACAGTCGTGCTTATAGGAATCAAAGTAATCCATATCTTGGATAAGATAGATCTCACCCCATACCTCAGAGACAAAGTTGTCGAAAGCAGTAGCATTCATATCATATGACACGGAAGTCTCATAAGTGTAGCTCATGAAGTCAACGGTCTGAAGGTAGGAAGTGAGCCTTGCAGATGTCCTTCCTTGAGCATACTCGTCAATCGCATTGATAGCATCCTGCCTGTGAGCTTCGAATCTGTCGATATCTTCTCCGATACCGATATTTGCCCAGACATCCGATACGTAGCTGTCGAGAGCTGCGACATTGTTGTAGTAAGACATTGAAGTCTCGTAAGGGAATCCCATGATGTCTACATTCTGAAGGTAAGCAGATGCTTCTTGAGAAGGATTGGCGGCAAGATAAGAGTTGATATCGGAGATGATATCTTGCTTGTATGCATCGAATCTGTCCATATCATCGATAAGGTAGATCTCCTCCCATACCTCAGAGACAAAGCCGTCGAAAGCCATAGCATTCGAATCGTATGACATGGAAGGTTCATAAGTGTAGCTCATGAAGTCAACGGTCTGAAGATAAGAAGTAAGCCTTGCGGAAGTTCTTCCCTGAGCGTACTCGTCGATCGCACTGACTGCATCCTGTCTGTGAGCATCGAATCTGTCCATATCATCGATAAGGCTGATCTCATCCCAGATATGATCCATGTACGTGTCGAATGAGTTGATGTTGTCACGGTAGGTTACGGTAGTGTTGTACTGAATACCCATCGGATCGATCGTTCCCAGATAGCTCATAAGTCTTGCTGACTGATGGCTTGCGACGTAGGAGTCGATACCGGATATTGCTTCTTCCTTGTAAGCTTCGAAGTCTGCTATAGCCGCTTCGATGTCGCTTTGATCGATCAGTACTGATCCGGAATCATATGCCAATACATCCTTGTGATGGCAAGGATCAAAGGCACCAAATGTGATGCTTGCGCTCAGCACAAAAACGAGCGCAGCAATGCCTGCGTTTTTGAATCTTTTCATATTCAATTGTCCCCCTTATTCCAATTAACTGATGTTAACATACGTTAACATCTCGTGTAAATACAAATCGTTAGGTATTTTTTGTTGCGTTACAGACACAGAAAAGCCGCCTTCCCGAAGCGGGAAGACGGCTGTTATTCAGGTTAGGTAACGTATGCTGTGTGTCAGATGCCGTTGGTAACTACGATGTTCCTGTTCATTGATCTGACGATAGTATAGATCTTCTGGATATTCTCAGAGGAAGAAAGTGAGTAATCGTACTGAAGGTTAGCTACAGCCTGTCTTACACGTCTTACTTCTCTCTTAGCTGCATAAGTTCTCTGCTGGCGCTCGAGCCTGTTGAGAACAGTGATCATATAATCCTTCTCAGCATTGAATTCCTCAGTTACGTTTGCCTCCTCGATGAGGGGAAGGAAATAATCCATTACTTCATCGATGTTGGACTTATTCTCCTGCAGGGAGCGATCGCTCAGGTAAGGGATAGAATAGACTATCGATATAGCCTGGTTTACGAGCTGCGAAGCTCCGGGATTGCCGGCTCCTGCCTGCTGAAGGTTATAGACAGCATACTCCTGATAATCGTAGAACTGGTCCTGCTCGGAGATCTGGGATGCATCTATTCCGAAATCGGAATAGGGAACCTCTCCGCCATATGCCAGAACGTTAGCGGGAACAGCAAATGCTGCAAATGCGAGAGCTGCACTCATTGTTGCAGCTGCTGTCTTCAATGTAAATCTTTTCATAAAATCCTCCTTGTTCATTCACGTTTGTCTAACCCTAACGGAAATATTATTATTACGCGAAACCGTTGTATATATAAATCGTATCCTGATGGACCGATGTAATATTTGACATCTGTTTGGTATAAAAATCCCCCTGAGATCGGTAAGATCTCAGAGGGGATCTCGTAGAATGGTTAGTCTTATATCTTAAGTTTTTAGTGTGTTTAGTTGTTTGTATTGTTGTTGCTGATGATCTCTCTCTCTGCTTCCTCAGTGAGCTGATCTACCAAAGCAACTTGTTCTTCATAAGTACTACCGCAAGAACCCGGAAAATTAATGTTAATTCCGGATATTGTATGAAATACAGAATCAATAATGGCATCATCATCGGGACCGTCTGAGAGCGAGATAAGGTAAATTATCTTGGAATCCTTATAATCTTCAAACTTGTGTATTTGATCCCAGTAAATAATGTTTTTATAGACATTGTTTACATATCTGACGAGTTCGTTCAAATTTTGCTCATATGACTTCCTGATGTCGTATTGATGCTTGCGAATCTCCGCTGAATAGCGGTTTATATAATGCTGTCCGGCGGAACTGGGATCGGTAATACAGTTCTCAAGAAATCTGATGCCTTCCTGCTTTTTGAGTTCGTACTGTTCCAACTCATAGCTGTAACTATATCCGTAAGTCTGTCCCGGATTATTAGAAGCTGCGAGTACAGGTGCAGCAGGTGCAGTGAAAGCTGCTACTGATGTCAGTGAGATAACAGCACTGATTGCTGAAGTGAAGATCTTTTTTGTGGTGTTTTTCATTTTTACCCCCGTTATAAGCTAACCACTACGACCATAACAGGATCAGAAAGATCCGTTATGAACAAAGATAGTATTGATGATCGGGATATAGTAATTCTAAAAAGAAAACCATAAAGAATAATCACAAACGCACGGATATGAGCGCAAGTGAGAATTGTCGTTCGTAACCTTTACAATGATCTATATTCAATTATCTATCCCTGTTCATGATGATAACACCAACAGGTTTAAAGGTAAATCGTAACGCGCGTTATCTGCACGGTACGCAGAGGTTCCCGGTGCGGTAAATCGTATCCTGATGGACCGATGTGATATTTGACATCTGTTTGGTGCAAAAATCCCCCTGAGATTGGTTAGATCTCAGAGGGAATATCGTAGAAAAGTTAGTCTTATTTATTAGCTTTTAGTTTGTTGAGTTGTTTGTATGTTGTTATCCGTTGATTCCGGACTCTGCGATAGCGGTAAGCTGATCGATCTGGCTGTAAAGATCATCGACAGATGCACCGGGCGTATAGACAATGTAGGTGAATGCGTAAGCTACATATTCAATAAGTACATCGTCCTCAGGGCAGTTACTGAGATTCCAGATATAATCTAATTTGGCTTTCTTATATGCGTTGAACTTGGCATTATTATCAGCTTCAATAACGTTCTTATAAACGTTATTTACATATCTGACGAGCTCGTAACAGTTCTGCTCATATGACTTACTGATGTCATACGGATGAACCTCGATCGCTCCTGAATAGGTCAATATAAGATACTGTGCTGCGCGACTGGGATCGGTAACACAATTCTCAAGGAATCTGATACCTTCCTGCTTTTTGAGTTCGTACTGATCCAACTCATAGCTGTAACTATATCCGTAAGTCTGTCCCCGATTATTAGAAGCTGCGAGTACAGGTGCAGCAGGTGCAGTGAAAGCTGCTACTGCTGTCAGAGAGATCACTGCGCTGATTGCTGAAGTGAAGATCTTTTTTGTGATGTTTTTCATTTGTTTACCCCCATTATAAGACTAACCGATATGAACATAACAGGGATCAGAGAAACCCGTTATGACCAGTTGTTTAGTGTAATGTTCGGGATACGGATGATATCCCGTGAAGAAAAATGATCAGTTCACGTTCCTTCGACTACTCATTGTTCAACAATAGTGAATATAGCACACTACTATACATTGTTCAATAGTACCTTTTATTCTATTCTATGAGGTAAAAACGTATCGAGACAATCGTAATAAAAAGTTATAAAATCATGATATATATCTATAAAAGGCGGGCAGGTCTATGATACTCGGATTTGAGATCACTAACTTTGATGTATTCGACTATGACAGATGCGGCATGCTGATCGAGGATTCCGTCGCCATTGCAGGTGGAGAGAAGTCAAAGGATGAAGTTATCAGGCTTCGTAACCTCAATGCTCTTATCGGAAGGAATAATACCGGTAAGACAAGTTTCCTTATGGCACTCTCATTTGTAAAGAGATGCATAATGCACGACGTGGCTTCTGCGGCTACCATGGATCAGAGACCGGGCTTTTCCAATCTCCTCATAAGGAAGGATAAGCCTTCAACCTTCAAGCTCTTCTTCAGGATAAGGGGATGTCAGAAGGCGGAAAGCGTGTATATCCAGTATGAGATCACCATAGAACCTTCAAGGTTCGGAAGTCCTATCGTATGCTCGGAGAAGATAATCCGCTCCGTTAAGAACGGCGATAAGATCGACCTCGTGACGATCCTTGACTTAGATCACGGCAAGGGTAAGATCCGTGACAGCGAAGGCAATATAAAGGAAACTTCTATCGCCAATGAGCACACGACTGCATTAGGCGTATACGGCATCATCGGCGAGTACGGAGAGATAAGCTGCATCTACAGGGAGATAAGCAGATGGTTCTTCTGTCAGTTCTCTTCCGACGGTATCAACAGCTACTATACTGACGGTAATGCTCCGGGAGGACATAAGCACCTTTCCAGCACCGGCTCCAATATAAGTAATGTCCTCTCCTACATGAAGCAGACTGATGAGGAGAATTATATAAAGGTCATAGATGAGATCAAGTCCAAGATCCCTTCAATGAGAAAGAAGAAGAACCTTCCCAAGGAATTAGAGGAGAGTCCCGATAAGCTCTTCCTGTATCTCCTTCTCCTGAGAGATCCCAATCCTCACTCTACAATCTTTATAGAGACTCCCGATAAGGATCTCTACCACGATATGGTAGATGTACTTGCGGACGAGATGAGAGAGTTTACTTTGAGACATCCTTACTCACAGATAATATTCTCTACTCATAACCCATACATAATTGAGAGCATGTCACCGCGCGAGATCTGGGTGTTCGAGAGAGACTTTGAAGCTGCTGAGATCGACGGAGACGGTGTCAGCATCAGGTGCGCGGGATCTGACCCTGTTGTCGAAGCTCTGTTCAGGGAAGGTGTCGGCATGGGCGCCATCTGGTACGGCGGACACCTCGATAATGACAACGGTTTTGAGTACGAGGAGTAAGTATGCATCTGGAGATACTTACAGAAGATAAATCTGGTGCGGTAGTCGTTCAAAGACTTGCGCAGAAGATATGCGATAATGTAGGCGCCGAGGTACGGATCGCGGTAAGACCTCACAGAGGATGCGGCAGTATCCCTAAGGAACCCGATGCAAAGCCGCCGAAGTTCGCGAGCGCTCTTCTTGATCTTCTTCCTGCCAAGTGCAGAGCGTATAATGAAGTATATAAGGGAACTGATACCATCCTTGCAGTTGTCATGGATTCTGACGATCACGATCCCGATGAATTGAGACAGATGCTGTATGCATGCTGTAAGAAGTATGCTCCTGACATAAGGTCGGTAATAGGTCTTTGTACTGAGGAGATAGAGGCATGGCTCTTAGGTGACAGGGATGCCATCGTAAGCGCTTATCCCGAGTGCAACGAAGATGCGTTGGACGATTACGATCAGGACAGCGTGTGCGGTACCTGGGAGGCTCTTTGCAGGGTAGTGTGCCCTGATACATACGAGGATCTTATAGATATCGGCTATCCCGCCATAGGCCACTACAAGGCGAGGTGGGCGGACGAGATCTCCGTGCATATGGATCCCGAGAGGAATATCTCGCCTTCCTTCATGAACTTCAAGATGGCTCTGCTGACGGCTCTTAAGAAGCCGGAACCTATCAAGGGACATAACTACAGGTCATTCTGATGGGAAGACATTTCTACGTGCATATCCCTTTCTGCGAGGCTAAGTGTCCTTACTGCAGTTTCTATTCCGTTGCGGGAAGTAAGCTTCAGAAGGAGTATTTCGATGCGCTTATAAAAGAGATAAAGAACACGAAGGATGAAGCTTCGGATGACCCTTCTGAGAAGGATACTGTCTATTTCGGAGGGGGTACGCCTTCCGTTCCCGATGAAGCTTATATAGCTTCTGTTCTTGGAGAGATAATAACGGTATTTAATGTAAGTGATGCTGAGATAACGATAGAAGCCAATCCGCATTCTCTTACGGCAAAGAAAGCCATTGCATATAAGAAAGCAGGCTTTAACCGCATTTCGCTCGGTGTACAGTCCCTTCACGATACTACATTAAAGACTTTAGGAAGGCTCCACGACAGGAAGACCGCATTAGATGCGATAGAGATAATAAAGGGAGCGGGTTTTGATAATATCTCCGCAGATCTTATGACAGGTGTTCCGGGGCAGACCATAGAGGATGTCTTAGAAGATGCAAAGACACTTATAGACGCGGGTATAACACATATAAGTACATATTCCCTTTCCATAGAGGAAGGTACTCCTTTTGAGAAGAGATACGGTACATCACTTGAAGACCCCGATGTCGAGATATACGAAAGGCAGATGTATCACACCTTAAGAAAGATCCTGGAAGAGCATAGCTTTATCCCGTATGAGATAAGTAACAGCGCGAAGGAAGGCTTCAGGAGCCGTCATAACTCTTCTTACTGGAGAGGAGTGGAATACTACGGCTTCGGCGCGGGATCTCACGGCTACATAAAAGGGATAAGATACGGCCATGAAGATGATATAGAAAAGTATATAAAGGACCCGACACGAAAGATCGTGGAAGAGAAGCTTACCGAAGAAGATAAGATGGCTGAGTATGCCATGCTGATGTTAAGGACCATGGACGGAATAACCGAAGAGGGCTTTAAGGCAAGGTTCGGAAAGAGCATTCCGGACGATATAAGACGCAAGATGAGAAGCCTGATCGATAAGGGGTTATGCGAGGAGATAAAGGGCGGAATATGCCTGAGCCGCAAGGGCCTTGATCTCGCAAATGAAGCCTTTATGGAGTTCTTATAGGAAGTGTCTGAGGCAAACTTGAGGTATAGGTCAAAACCAAATTGACTTTCTTTGACGTTGATAGTATATTGTATTTGGCACTCGAAGTTGATGAGTGCTAAAACAATAGAAGGGAGCGAACGTCAGATGGGTCTTGATGACAGGAAGAAGCAAGTACTTCAAGCAATAGTCGATGACTATGTTTCCACTTACGAGCCGGTAGGTTCCAAGGCTCTTATCGAGCGTCATAACTTCTCCGTAAGTTCCGCTACCCTTCGTAACGAGATGGCTGAACTTGAGAAGCTGGGCCTTATCGAGAAGCCCCATACATCCGCAGGACGTATTCCTTCGGATAAGGGTTACAGGGAGTATGTAGATTCCCTTATGCATCCCGATATCCTCACGGCTTCGGAGCAGCAGGAGATATCGGACAGGATCACGGACAGCGTGCATGAAGTAACTGATCTTCTGAAGAATGCTACCAATGCCCTTTCCGAGTCCACGGGATTTGTATCCCTGGCGATGACTCCCAGACTCACGGGATCTTTCCTTACTCAGCTTAAGATGCTTATGATCGAACCGGGTAAGGCACTTGTAGTAGTCGTACTTTCCGCAGGTGTCGTCAAGGATAAGGTAGTGCGCATACCTAACTTCCTTACAAACGAGCAGATCATGCAGATCAGCAGCGCAGTGGAGAAGAACCTTTACGGTAAGCCTTTAGATGAGATAACCCTTATCACTCTGGCATCTTCCGTTAAGGAATCCGAGATCCCCGAAGCTCTCATGAACCAGGTCATCTACGAAGCATATGTTGCTATCAAGCAGGCCGACAAGCTGGATGTATATCTTGAAGGTGAGCATAAGATGTTATCTCTTCCGGATTTCTCCGAGCTTGGAAGAGCAAGGGATCTTCTTGGGACCCTCTCTCACGACGGAATGGTGGCAGGATATGTAAATGAGATCGAGAAGTCTTCCGAAGTTGTAAGAAGCGGCGACGATACTTACATGATAAGGATAGGACAGGAGATCGCACTGGAAGGACTTGAGGACTGCAGCTTCATCACTACTACCTACAATATAGGAGATACATTGTCAGGTAATATCGGAGTCATAGGTCCCAAGAGGATGGATTACTCGAAGGTCATCTCGCAGGTCAATTTCGTAAGGAAGAAGTTGAACGACGAGATCAAGAGACTTGGCGAATAACGTAAGAACAATATAAGAAGGAGGACATTACAAGATGTCAGATAACGAGGAACTTGAGTTCCCTAACTCCGAAGATACGGAAGATATCGAGGAGATCGTCTTCGGCGAAGAGACTATGGATCAGCCCGAAGCGAAGACGGAAGAAGAGGATGATAATAAGGAGCAGGAAGATAATGAAGCTCCTTCGGCAGACGATAAGTCCGCTGAACTCGAGAAGAGATATATGGCTCTCTTTGCAGAGTATGAGAACTTCAGAAAGAGAAGTGCAAAGGAGAAGGAAGACCTCTATGCAAGTGCCGTAGCTAACGTTACAAAGGATTGGCTCGGAGTACTTGATAATATCGACAGAGCTCTCGATGCAGGCAAGAATGCCGACGAGAATTCCGTTGAGAAGGTAGTCCAGGGAATAGAGCTTATAGGCAAGCAGGCGACGGATGTTCTCTCCAAGCTCGGAGTAGAAGAGATAACCTGCGAGAGAGGCACAAAGTTCGATCCCAACCTTCACGAAGCTGTAATGCATGTTGACGACGAAGAACTCGGTGAGCAGGAAGTCGCAGCAGTATTCCAGAAGGGATATATCTACAAGGATCGCGTAGTAAGACATGCGGTCGTACAGGTAGCAAACTAATACGAATATATAAGGATAAAGGAGAAAACAACATGGAAAGCATCATCAGATCAAGCTTAGTCCCTACGGTTATTGAATCAAGCAGCCGCGGCGAGCGCGCTTACGATATCTACTCAAGACTTTTGAAGGAGCGTATCGTAATCCTCTCCGAGGAAGTAAATCACGTAACGGCAAGCCTTATCACGGCACAGCTTCTCTTCCTTGAAGCAGAAGATCCCGATAAGGATATCCAGTTCTATATCAACAGCCCCGGAGGATCCGTTACTGACGGTCTTATGATCTACGACACGATGAAGCTCATAAAGCCCGATGTTCAGACTATCTGCATGGGTATGGCGGCATCTATGGGTTCCGTACTCCTCGCTGCAGGTACTAAGGGTAAGAGATGTATCCTTCCTAACGCAGAAGTAATGATCCACCAGCCTCTGGGCGGCGCACAGGGTCAGGCTACTGAGATCCTTATCGCAGCAGAGCACATCAAGGATACAAGGACAAGACTTAATACAATCCTTGCGGATGCATGTGGAAGACCTCTTGAGGATCTTATGAGAGATACAGACAGAGATCATTGGATGACAGCTCAGGAAGCACTCGACTACGGTATCGTAGACAAGATCCTTGAGAGCAAGAAGTAAGAAAAGAAATTTGGAGGAATAATAATATGGCAAAGGTAATCGGTATCGACTTAGGTACAACAAATTCATGTGTAGCAGTTATGGAGGGTTCCGAGACAGTCGTAATCCCCAATCCCGAAGGTAACAGAACAACTCCTTCAGTCGTTGCTTTCGCTAAGGACGGCGAGAGACTTATCGGTCAGGTAGCAAAGCGTCAGGCAGTTACTAATCCCGACAGAACTATCCAGTCAATCAAAAGAGAGATGGGTTCCGACTATAAGGTAGAGATCGACGACAAGAAGTTTACTCCTCAGGAGATCTCCGCAATGATCCTCACAAAGCTTAAGAGCGACGCTGAGGCTTATCTCGGACAGCCTGTATCCCAGGCAGTTATCACTGTTCCCGCATACTTCACGGACGCTCAGCGTCAGGCTACAAAAGATGCAGGTAAGATCGCAGGTCTTGAGGTCCTCCGTATCGTAAACGAGCCTACAGCAGCATCTCTTGCTTACGGTCTTGATAAGGAGAACGATCAGAAGATCCTTGTATTCGACTTGGGCGGCGGTACGTTCGATGTATCTATCCTTGATATCGCTGACGGTGTATTCGAGGTTCTTGCTACAGCAGGTAACAACAGACTTGGCGGTGATGACTTCGATAACAAGATCGTTGACTACCTTGTAGATACATTCAAGTCTTCTGACGGAGTTGATCTTCGCGGTGACAGAATGGCTATGCAGAGACTTCGTGAGGCAGCTGAGAAGGCTAAGATCGAGCTTTCCGGTACGATGTCTTCCAACATCAACCTCGCTTATATCACAGCTGATGCAACAGGCCCCAAGCACATGGATATCACTCTTACAAGAGCTAAGTTCGATGAGCTTACGGCTGATCTTGTACAGAAGACAATGGATCCTGTTAAGAGAGCTATGAGCGATGCATCCGTTACACCTTCCGATATCGACAAGATCCTCCTTGTCGGCGGTTCCACAAGGATCCCCGCAGTTCAGGAAGCTGTTAAGAATTACTTCGGTAAGGAGCCTTTCAAGGGCATCAACCCCGATGAGTGCGTTGCTATCGGTGCTGCTATCCAGGCTGCAGTTCTTACAGGTGACGTTAAGGGACTTCTTCTTCTCGACGTTACACCTCTTTCCCTCGGTATCGAGACAATGGGTGGTGTATTCACAAAGATGATCGAGAGAAATACGACTATCCCTACAAAGAAGAGCATGGTATTCAGTACAGCTGCTGACGGACAGACACAGGTTGACGTACATGTCCTTCAGGGTGAGCGTGAGATGGCTGCTTACAACAAGAGCCTTGGTAACTTCATCCTCGACGGTATCGCTCCTGCTCCCCGCGGTGTACCTCAGATCGAAGTTACATTCGATATCGATGCTAACGGTATCGTTAACGTATCCGCTAAGGATAAGGGAACAGGCCGTGAGCAGAAGATCACTATCACAGCTTCTTCCAACATGAGCGACGAGGATATCGAGAAGGCTGTCAAGGAAGCTGAGCTTCACGCAGCTGAGGATAAGGAGCGTAAGGAGAAGGTCGAGACAAAGAACCAGGCTGAGTCCACCGTATATCAGACAGAGAAGACTTTGACAGATATGGGCGACAAGCTCTCCGATGAGGATAAGGCTCCCGTTAACGAGGCTATCGCAAGACTTAAGGACGCTATCGCAAAGGACGATACAGCTGCAATGAAGACTGAGACAGAGGCTGTTACACAGGCTCTCTACAAGGTTTCCGAGAAGCTTTATGCTGCAGCAGGCGGTGCCGCTTCCGGCGCACCTAACCCCGAGGACTTCGCAGGCTACGGCGCAGCCGGTGCTGATGCAGGTGCTGCAGGCGGCAATCCTTTCACAGGCGGAGCTAATCCTTTCACGACAGACGACGGCAACAACGGTGACGACGGCTTCAAGAATGCAGGCGGAGACTTCTGATGGCTGAATCAAAACGTGATTTTTACGAAGTATTGGGCGTAGGCCGCGGTGCTTCGGACGACGAGATCAAGAAAGCATATAGAAAGATGGCAAAGAAGTATCATCCGGATCTTAATCCGGGTGATACCGTTGCTGAACAGAAGTTCAAGGAAGTAAACGAAGCTTATGCCGTCTTATCTGATGCAGATAAGAAGAGAAAGTATGATCAGTTCGGTCATGCAGGCGTCGATCCCAACGGATTCGGCGGAGGTGGCGGCGGATTTGGCGGTGCCTACGACGTAGATCTCGGCGATATCTTCAATTCATTCTTCGGCGGCGGATTCGGCGGATCTACTCGCTCCAGAAGAACGGGTCCCATGAAGGGTGCAAACCTTAAGTACGGAATGACGCTGGAGTTCATGGAAGCCGCATTCGGATGCGAGAAGGATATTACCGTTACCAAGGAAGAGCTCTGCTCAAGCTGTAAAGGATCCGGTGCACAGCCCGGAACAGTACCCGAGACATGTCCCACCTGTAAGGGTGCAGGAAGAGTCCAGCAGCAGACACAGACTCTCTTTGGTATGACCATGGTAACCAAGGACTGTCCTACATGCGGCGGCAGGGGAACCGTTATAAGAACACCCTGTACGGCTTGCGGCGGTAAGGGCAGAAGAGTCGGTAAGAAGCAGCTTCACGTCAAGGTTCCCGCAGGTGTCGATACAGGCGATATGCTTCCCATTAGAGGTGAGGGTGAGCCCGGAAGAAACGGCGGATCCTATGGTGATCTCTATGTAGAGTTCAAGGTAAAAAAGCACGATGTATTTACAAGAAACGGTAAGAATACATTCTGCGAAGTTCCGATAACTCTTGCTCAGGCTGCACTCGGTGCAAAGGTCAGTATCCCTACCATCGACGGTCCCGTAGAGTATCAGATAAAAGAGGGAACCCAGAATGGCGATACAGCATCTTTCAAGGGTAAAGGTATCCCCGATAAGCAGTCTCCTTCCTACAGGGGAGATCATCAGGTCAAGTTCACCATTGAGATCCCCACAAGGCTCACGGAAGATCAGAAGTCAAAACTTCGTGCTTTTGATGAATCACTGTCCGATAAGAATTATCAGAACAGGAATTCCTTCTTCAGTAAGCTCAAGGGTTTCTTCAGATAAATCTTACACTGATATTACATAAATGTATCTTAGCGGAGTCGGTCAGTCGGCTCCGCTTTTTTACCCCAATTTGTTGACAACTCTTACACATCTTTGTTGCAGATAAGATGAATCCTTAGGTTATCGTTGTATTGCGATCGATGAACGGAAACTGTCGATCGAAAGAAAAGGAGAATCTATTATGAAGAATAGAAAGATTATCAAGGCTATAGGAAGTACGGTGCTCACGGCATCCCTTTGTATCACGGGTTGTTCCATAACGGCAGAAAAGGAAACTTCTAAGGCTACAGAGGAGGAGACTACAACAACTGAGACAACCGAGGATCCTTGCGAAGATTACGGCTGTTCCTGTCCTGTGGAAGACGAAGATGATGAGATGTATTACAGCAGTTCTTTCCAGAGCACGAATGGTGAGATCGAGGGTCAGATGGATTACATGATCCCTTATCCCGCTGATGCTGACTGGGATTCGATGCCTGAAGATCCTGATGCGTGGAATCTTGCTGATATAAATTCCATTGAAGATGAAGATCTAAGAGCAATAGCTCAGACATATCTTGATGACGGATATACTATCTCGGATCCTGCTCTTGAAGTTGAATACGGAGTTGCATTCGGTGACGGCGAGTATATATTCTGTAACGGTTTCAGCGGATATAAAGACGACGGTAATACATACTGCTATTTCTATATATATAAGATGAATGAGGAGCTTTTTGATTACTACTTTGTTGAGTGGAATTGCCTTGAAAACGAACCCTGTACTGATGACGGAACAGTTATCAGATATGGAGATGACGAGAATTATGTAGAGTTCAACAGAGATACGGGGATCGGCGTATACTTCGGCTCATTTGATTCTTCACAAGGTGTAGGCTGATAAGCAGAGGATAGGGAAGATACAGATATTGGAGTATATAGAATGAAATGATCGCCCGATCGTGAGGATATCACGGTCGGGCCTTTTCTTCGTTTGTAATGATATAATCGAATGAAATAAAAGGAGATATTATATGAGTCAGGATATGACTGTAAATGTTGACGACGGCATTATCAATATCCGTGTAGGAGCAATAATCTTAAAGAACGGTAAGCTCCTTATGGCAGGTAATTCACGTGAATCATATCATTACACTGTCGGAGGAAGGATAAAGTTCGGCGAGACGGCAAAAGAAGCCGTGGAAAGAGAGGTCTTCGAAGAGACGGGAGTTCATATGAAAGCGGACAGATTGGGCTTTATCCATGAGAACTATTTCCGCGGAGATGCTCCGTCTAATATGGGGAAACTCATATATGAAATCGATTACTACTTCTATATGACGGTCCCTGAAGACTTTGATCCCGTATCAATGACCTTCATGGAAGGCGATAATGAAGAAAAGCTTACATGGGTGGACTTAGAGGGTGAAGCACCTTATTATCCTGAATTCTTCAGGACGGAACTTAAGGTGCCTTCTGATGAAGTCAGATTCTTTACTACGGATGAGAGATAATATGTATACAATACGAGATGCAAGAGAAGAAGATGCCAAGGCGCTTATTGATATCTATTCCTACTATGTGCTTAATACAGCAGTATCTTTTGAGTATGAAGTCCCTTCGGAAGAGGAATTCAAACAGAGGATAAGGAACATTAAAAGTAAGTTTCCGTATCTTGTTGCAACAGACGGTGACGTTATCGTCGGATATGCTTATGCGAGCTCCTACAGCACACGAGAGGCATATTCTATTACCGCCGCAAGCTCCATATATGTCGATAAGGATCTGAGAAGGCAGGGTATAGGGTCGCTTCTTTATCGCGAGCTTGAAGCAAGACTTAAGGCTCAGGGGATAGTCAATCTTCTGGCAGGCAGTGCGTGGCGCGACGAAGAGGACGAATACCTCTCGCACGACAGTCACGATTTTCATGTTAATATGGGATATACGAAGGTCGCGCATATGAGAGAGATCGGTATAAAGTTCGATCGCAGGTACGACCTTCTCTGGCTACAAAAGAAACTTTGATAAGGGCGGATATTACATGAACATAAAGATCGCATTTCTGCAGATACTTCCCGGGAAGGATATCAAAGAGAATCTCGAAGCAGGTAAGAAAGCTTGTATCGAAGCAAAGAAAAAGGGAGCTGATGTGGCACTCTTCCCTGAGATGTATAGTGACGGATATTATCTGCCTCAGGGTGAAGGTGAGATAGAGAACCTTGCCATAGCGAAGGATAGCGAGTTCATAGAAGAGTTTAAGACACTCGCCGCAGAGCTTCAGATGGCTATAGGGATAACTTTCCTTGAGAAGCACGATCCCAAGCCCCTTAACTCCGTTATATTCTTCGACAGGACAGGTAATGAGATACTTCACTACAGCAAGGTGCATCCCTGTGCATTTGATCTGGAGAAGGTCTTGTCAGGCGGAGATGATTTCTATGTAGCTGACTTTGACTTCGGAAGAGGCAAGGTAAGGATCGGCTCCATGATCTGCTTTGACAGGGAGTTCCCAGAGAGTGCACGTATCCTTATGCTTAAGGGCGCGGAGCTCATCCTGGCTCCCAATGCGTGTCCCATGGAGATCAACCGTCTGTCAGCATTAAGGACGAGAGCTTACGAGAATATGGTAGCGGTAGCAACATGTAACTACCCTGCGGGCCATCCGGACTGCAACGGTCGTTCCACTCTCTTTGACGGTGTACCGTGGAAGAAGGATGAACCCGGCGCAAGGGATATGTGCGTATTCGAAGCGCCTGGAGAGCCCGGAGTGTATGTTGCGGAACTGGACCTTGATGCACTTCGTGCTCACAGAAATGGTGACATAATGGGAGATAAGTACAGGCGTCCTGACAGATATAAGATGATGTCTGATCCGAATGTGAAGGATGTTATCAGCGGCGGATTTGTTCCGTGGTATTAAGATTCCTGCGAGGTAGACTTTATGGGTGATGCAAAAGGAAAGAAAGCCAAGGACAGTGCGGTCATATTAGGTTGGGTGTCATTAGGACTTGCAGCAGCTTCTGTCATCGGAGGTATCATTATCTTCATAGCATTTGCTATCCCGAAGGCGGCGGAGCCTCATAAGATCAGTAATATTGAAGTATTAAGACTGATATTATTCCTGATTGGTGCCTTTCCCGCATATATACTATCTCCGGCAGGCGGTATTACCGGGATCATATCTCTTGTTCAGATGATATCGAAGAAGAATAAAGCAAAGCTTTGGTTGCCTGTAACAGGCATTGTCGGGGCTTTTGCAGGCTTTCTTATCGCTACGCTGACGATAGTTGCCTTATGACCTTGAAGGCAGTAGTATTCGACATCGGTCAGACCTTAACATACTATCCGATCCCTCTTAACCGGTCTAAGCTCTATAGGCCCTCCTTCAAGAGCGTAGAAGAAAAGCTCGGACTTAGGTCAGGCTCTTGAGATAAAAGATCTTATGGGATCATTGAAGATCCTCTGTAAATAGAGTTTTACTTGATTCAAATATTATTGATATAATATTTGTCGGAACAGGGGGTAAGTGTTATGCAGTGTAATAATTGTGCGGGTTCACTCCGCTTTGATCCCGATAAGGGAAAACTTGTCTGCAAGAGCTGCGGAGGTGAGTTCGATGTAACTCATACCGAGGATAAAGGTCTTGTTGATATTGATTCGGTATTCAAAGATAAGGATGAGATCACCAGTGAAGATATCAATGTTTATACTTGTTCTACTTGCGGAGGAAGTATAGCCGTTAATGATGTTGAGATGACGTCAAGCTGCCCTTTCTGCGGTAACAGCGGAGTTATCTTCGACAGAGTGGCCAAGAGAAGAAGACCTGACGGCATCATCCCTTTTGCTTTTGATGCGAAGAGTGCGCAAGAGAAGGTAAGAGATCATCTTAAGGGCTCTGCGTTCCTGCCGAAGAAAGCCAAAGAGATGCCTTTCGTAAATACGGTAGGCGTTTATATACCTTACTACATCGTTTCTGCCGAGAGCAGAAGTAAGGTCGTGTACCAGTACGATTATAAGGATAACAAGGGAAATGTTGTACGAACAGAGCAGTTGTGCAGAACTCTTCGCTGCTTTTATGACCGGTTGATAATAGAAGCTTCAGCTGCACTTACTAATGCCGCGGCAAATATGACGGAGCCTTACGATCTTGCGGGTATTCGTGTGTTCGAAGACGGATATCTTCAGGGCTTTTATTCCGATATGGCTGATGAGAATCCCGAGGAACTCTTAAATCAGGCTGATAAGAGGATCAGAGAATACGAGACTTCAGAATTTGCGGCGACGAAGACAGTTCCTGACGGATATTACAACATCGCATGGGATTCTCATATAAAGTACAAGGGAAAAGCATTCTATGCACTGTTCCCCATGTGGTTCGTAAGAGGTGAATATAACGGCAAGAATATCATAATGCTCGTAAACGGACAGACAGGTAAAGTAGTCGGAGGACCGGAATACAGCAAGAAGATGTTCACTGCGGCGTCCCTCAGTATGTCGGTGCTTCCGATCATAGGCATGACAGTCGTCGGAGCATTGGGAAGCGCAGCGGCAGCGGGATTGTTGCTCTCCGGCAGTATAGTCGGCTTCTTGGGTGTTCTCGCGGGCATCATCGGACTCGGATCTGCGATCTGTGCCATGGAAGAAAAGCAGATGGCGAAGATAAGAGATGTTATCGATCTGTCTTCGTCCAGACGACTTGTAAAGTTCATTTCAAGGAGAAAGGGATAAGTCATGAAGCTTTTGTTGATCTTTGTGTTTATAGGTATATTGATAGGAATCGCTATGGGTATCCCTCTTGGGAGATATATCTGTGCGTTGATCGTTGAGAAAAAGAATACGACATCAAAAGGGAAGGATGTGCCTTTCGGATACTCGACTCGAGGTCTTGAGATCAGCAAGAGTACCGATACGGGTATTGATCTTTCTCCTTTGAGCTTCGGGAAAACTAAGATCAAAAAAGTGTCTCCCGAAGAGAAGGAATACAAGGAAGCTCTCGATTATTTCAAGCGCAATATGATCTGACGGATATAGTAAAATTATCTATAGTTTCAAGGATACCGGCTTGCAAAATAAAAGGATTGTGTCCTTTGGTGTGTTGAAGAAACCTTAATACTTGTTTTTGATTCGCATGAGTGCTACAATCGCCTCTATTACCCAAAAATCAGTAATAGAAAAAGGAAACGAGAACGATGTCGGATTTGATGTTGACAGCGAAGGCTAAAGCCACACTTAAGAACTATCAGATCGAAGAGAAGGATATACTTCTCTATAGTCCGATAGATCTGTCTTTTGAAGGTGAATATATAAAGGGATATATAGTCGTAACAAAGCAGAAGATCGCTGTTTGTACGATGACACTTCCCAAGGGAACCATACACTTTTTCAGAAATGCTCAATCAGGAGATGATATTATCGCTGAAGAGCCCGGCGAATACGAGACAACGGTATATGAACTTAACGATATCGCGCATCTTCGTATCGATACATTTGTGGGTTCTAATGTGTTATCCGGCGAATATAAGGGTGAGTATATAACGATCGCTGCTTTTACCAACAGATATCAGCAGCAGATGAATGTGCTTGTAAGGAAACTGAGAACATACCTCCACGGCGGAGATCTGGTTGCTGAGGAAGAAGTTCAGGATGAGAATGAGACGGCATCCGAACCTGCCAAGAGCAAGAGATCGATCTTCGGAAGGACACTTAAGTATTTCCTTAAGTATAAGAGCCTTATAGTGGTACTTATCCTTACGTATATCGTAAACGGAACTATGAATATCGCCTGGCCTTATCTTAGCGGTACGGTGCTTTTCGATCGCGTGCTGGATGCTGATGATAAATTCCTTGCAAAGTTCGGTCTGGCAGGAAAGTTAGGAACGGCACTTCTCGCTGTTGCTATTACGATGCTCCTTGTAAGGCTTCTGCAGGCGCTTTCCAATTATCTTCAGATATTCGTCATGGCAAAGCTTTCAAGTACTGCAATAAGAGATATTAAGAACGATGCCTTTGACGCCATGAGCAGACTGTCCCTGAGCTTTTATGTAAATAAGCAGACGGGAGGTCTGATGACGAGGGTCTTAAGCGATTCCGACAGGGTGAGGAATTTCTTCATTGACGGACTTCCGATGATATTCGTTCACGGTATCACTATCGTGGTTACTTTTATCATCATGTTCAGGCTCAATTGGAAGATGGCACTTATCGCATGTATCCTTCTTCCTCTTCTTGTGTTCATGACTGTCAAGCTTCGTCCGGGACTTTGGATACTTGCAGGTAAGAGGCACAGAGCCGAGAAGGCGGTATCCGGTAAAGCTAACGATAACTTAACGGGTGCCAGAGTAGTTAAGGCCTTTGGTCAGCAGGACGAGGAGATAAAAAGATTTGCGCGTCCCAGCGAGAACCTCAAGGGAGCCGAGATCGAGATAACTAAGCTCAGGAATAAGTTTGCTATCCTTTATAACCTGGTGCAGGAAGTATCAAGTATCTGGATATGGATCGCAGGTGTCCTGTTCGTTCTTAAGACTCGTGAGATCGAGCTTGGTGTACTTATCACATTTGTCGGCTATGTTATGCAGCTCAACGGTCCGATGAATTTCTTCTCTTGGATCTTCAGGATGTGGTCTGACAGTATCAATTCCGCCGAGAGATTGTTCGAGATAATGGATGCGATACCGGAGATCAAGGAAGCAGATAATCCTGTGGAACTTAAAGCTCCAAGAGGTGAGATAGAGCTTGATAACGTGACCTTCGGATACAGGATCGGAAGACCGGTATTGAAGGAGATCAATATAAAGATCCGTGAAGGTGAGATGCTCGGTATCGTAGGAAGATCAGGTGCAGGTAAATCCACGCTCGTTAATCTCATATCGAGGCTCTATGACGTTAATGAGGGCTCTATAAAGATCGATGGTACTGACGTTAAGGATCTGTCGCTCAGGGACCTTCGTCGTAATGTAGCGATGGTATCTCAGGATACATATATCTTCATGGGATCGGTTGCAAAGAATATCGCATACGGTAACGAGAATGCTTCAAAAGCCGATATAATCCGTGCCGCGAAGCTTGCAAGTGTCCATGAGTTCATATCGAGACTTCCCGACGGTTACGATACCATTATCGGCGCTTCCGGTAAGGATCTCTCAGGCGGAGAGAAGCAGAGGATATCGATAGCAAGAGCAATACTTGCCAATCCCAAGATCCTTATCCTTGATGAGGCGACTGCAAGTGTGGATACACAGACCGAGAAGGCGATACAGCATTCTCTTGAATATCTTGTTAAGGGAAGAACTACCCTGTCCATCGCGCACAGACTGTCTACATTGAAGAATGCCGACAGACTGATCGTAATAGACGGCGGAAGGATCGTGGAAGAAGGAACAGAAGAAGAACTTTCTAAGATCGAGGGCGGTATCTACAGGACTCTGCTTGATCTTCAGAACAAATCCATGGCTCTTAATACTGAGTTCTGATAAGAAAAGGAGAACGAATAATGGCTGAAGATACACTCAATATATACGAGAAGAAAGCGCAGGAGATGACTGCCACCAATATGATCACGCGAGAAGATACTTTCGCGAAGACAAAGGGCGGCTTTCTCTGCCTTGACTGCAAAGGAACTCACTATGACAGAGTAAGGGTCTCAAGGCTCTTTCCTTTCTCCGATGCCGACAGATATCTCTCTATAAGAGAGTACGGCAACGGTGATAAGGAGATAGGTATCATCGAGGATCTGTCTTCCATGAGTGAAGAGACGCAGAAACTTATAAGAGAGCAGCTTGATCTTTATTACTTTACTCCCGTTATCAGTAAGATAATGAGCATCAAGGACGAATATGGCTATGCTTACTTTCACGTAATGACCAATAAGGGCGAGTGTAAGTTCGCTATTAATATGGGAGCAAATGCCGTAGCTAAGCTTTCTGATACGAGACTTATTATTCAGGACGTGGATGAGAATCGCTTTGAGATAAAAGATGTAGATAAGCTGACCACGAAGGAAAGGAGGATGCTCGATCTGTTCCTTTGATCGAACGGATGATATGAACCTTAAATTTGAACTTTCAAAGAAGATCATCGACCGTCTGGATCTTAAAGACGGCGAAGTTATTTACTATTCCGTTCCGATCGATATCGACACGGATGGTAAGTGGACAGATGATTCTTTCCTTGTCGTCACTACAAAGAGGGTAGCGGCATTTATCCACGATGATATGACTTCATATAAGATCTGCGATCTTCAGAAGGCATCGTCGGAGTCGGGAGTCGGAGGAGGACTCCTGGTAGTAAGAAAAGACGGCGAGGATATCCTTGTAGCGCACTATTCTTCCAAGCATTTAAGCAGATATGCATACATAGCAAGAGGTATCAATATCCTTATCTCCGGAAGAGACGAGGAAGTAATAAGTACGGAATCCGAGAAGATATGCCCGCACTGCGGAAGGGTCATTCCCGGCACGAGGACATGCCCGAAATGCTCCGGGAGCGGCAGTTTCTACCAGATCATAGGTAAGACCGTAAGGCCTTATAAGAAGGACCTTGCCTTTATTTCTTTACTGATGATACTGATAGCGGTAACTACGCTTCTTAATCCCGAAGTGCAAAAGCGTCTTATAAACGATGTCTTAAAGCAGGACGGAAGCTTTAAGACGGCACTCGGCTACCTTCTTATAATGTTTACGTTAAGTATATCCATCGTGGTGATAAATATCTTAAAGAGCATAAGCACGGCGACGTTCGGAGCAAAGATATCAGCCGACTTAAGAAGAGAGCTGTTTGAGAAATGCCAGAAGCTGCCTTTGAGCTTCATTAATGAGAGAAGGCCCGGTGAACTGCTTAACAGGATGACCGACGATACAAGATTCATATCCGAGTTCTGCGCGGATGTATTCTGCAATCTCTTCGCGATATTCTTTATCTTTATCTGGGATATCATCTTTATGCTGATCCTTGACTGGAAATTAGCTCTTCTTACCTTTACGGTGGTGCCTTTTGTAACGTTCTTCATGCTCTACTTAAGGAAGACCATAAGCAGGGTATTTAGAGTTCAGAATAAAAAGAATGACGATGTTGCAAGCGACCTGCAGGACGTTATCTCCGGTATGCGTATCGTTAAGAGTTACGGTAAGGAAGAGCAGGAGTCTTCAAGGTTCAAAGTGCTCTCTGGTGAGTTTGCCGATATACAGAAGAGAAATGAACGTTTCTGGGGCATGTTCGACTTTGTCTTTTCCGTCTTCATGGGACTTGGCGTAGTAATAGTTGTTTATTTCGGAGGAAGATCCGTTCTCGGTCTTAAGATGAGTGCAGGTGAGCTTTATCAGTTCATTTCCTACACGCTTCTTCTTTTCCAGTATGTAGGCTGGCTCGGAAGACTTCCCAGGGAACTTTCCAAGCTCAAGAGCAGCCTTGACAGGATATATGACGTTCTTTCTCAGGAGGCGCCGGAAGAGGATCCTTCCAAGGTTAAGGATATATCCATAAAGGGAGAGATTACTTTCGACCATGCCACATTCGGTTATAAGTCATATCAGCCTGTAATCGAAGATATAAATGCCGTTATCAGGCCCGGAGAGATGATCGGTATCGTGGGAGCGTCAGGCGCAGGTAAGTCTACGCTCATTAATCTTCTTATGCGACTTTATGAGACTGATGACGGAAGTATCCTGGTAGACGGCGTGGATATGAAGAACATAAGCCGCAAGTCCTATCACTCACAGCTCGGTGTAGTACTTCAGGAGACATTCCTCTTCTCGGGTACCATCATCGATAATATCAGGTTCTCAAAGCCTGATGCTTCGGTAGAAGAGATAATTCATGCGGCAAAACTTGCCAATGCCCATACCTTTATAAGTAAGCTCCCTGACGGATATAACACATATGTAGGTGAGAAGGGACATACTTTATCAGGTGGTGAGAGGCAGAGGATAGCAATAGCAAGAGCGATACTTACCGATCCTAAGATACTGATCCTTGATGAAGCTACGGCAAGCCTTGATACGGAAAGCGAGTACATGATACAGAAGGCTCTGGACCGACTGACGAGCAACAAGACGACTTTTGCAATAGCGCACAGATTGTCGACTTTAAAGAATGCCGACAGGATAATGGTAATAGATGACCATAAGATCGCGGAGATGGGAACTCATGCGGAACTGCTGGAAAAGAAAGGCATATACTACAACCTCTGTGCGGCACAGAATCTAAGCTGATAAAAAAGGCGGACGATGAGTACTATTACAGCAGCATGCAGTTCCAGAGTACCAACGGCGAGCTTGAAGGTCAGATGGATTATATGCAGCTTGTAACAAGTTCCGAGTTTGGAGCTCCGATCACTGATGATTATTATATTACTGATCTTTCCGGCATTGAGGATGAGGACCTGAGAGCTCTGGCTCAGTCTTATGTGGATGAGGGATATCAGATATGCGATCCCGAGATAGATCTTGAGATGGGTTGGAATCTCGGTGACGGTGAGTATATGTTCAATAACGGTTTCTCCGCGGAGTTTCACAATGACAATGTATACGCCTATGTATATGCATACAAGATGAATGAGACATTGTTCGATTATTTCTTTGTTGACTCCTATCCTTGGGATGATGATGCGGTCACGGAGGATGACGGTACTACCATCAGGGTGTCTGAAGACGGTTTCTATGTGGAGTTCAACAGGGACACGGGTATCGGTATTTACTACTATGATTTCGAGGAGGATTATTCCTTCGGTGAAGAGATCGAAGAGGATATCTGACCATAGACCACTTAGCTTTATAAAGTATTGAAAGGGACTTCTCGCTCGGGCGAGAAGTTTCCTTTGTTATGCGGAAAGTTTTTATTTACCGATCTTTGCTGTCGGGGTTGACATAACGCGGTCTACAATTGTAAACTGTGCATAGTTTACGGCTGTAGACCGGATTGGAGGAATATATGGAAGATCTTTTTTTAAGTGACAGTGAATATCGTTTGATGGACATAATTTGGGATAATGCTCCGCTGGAATCCGGAAGACTTGTCAAGCTGGCGGAAGAGAATCTCGATTGGAAGAAGTCGACAACTTACACTATTTTAAGAAGAGTATCGGCCAAGGGGATGGTTGCTAATGAGGATGCTACTGTAAGAGTACTGGTTCCCAGGGAGCGTGTGCAGCGTTTCGAGAGTTCAAGGGTAGTAAAGAAGACGTTCGGAGGCTCTCTGCCTTCATTTGTAACGGCATTCCTCGGAGACAGAAAGCTTACAAAGAGCGAAGCGCAGGAACTGATCGACCTTATTGACAGTCACATGGATGACAAGTGATACGGGGGTAGCGTTATGAGCGGTTTGATCGAGAATATAGCGAGGATGAGCCTTACGGCGAGTATTGTCATCTTGGTAGTTCTTACTATTAGGGCTCTTATGAAGAGATTTCCCAGAAAGTATGTCTATATGATATGGGCAGCGGTCTGGTTCAGACTCCTTTGTCCCGTATCGATAGAATCCAGGCTCAGCCTTTTAACTTAAAACCTGGCGGAGGATATGTCTATGAGTACAACAGGGATACAGGTGTCGCGATAATCTATAACCCTTGGTTCGACAACGTGGGAGAGTACGTAGACCCTGATATGATCGTCGAAGGTCTTGATGAGATCCACAACTGCTGACGAACAAAAAGAAAAATGCTCTCAACAATGGACGGATAGAAATGAGAATAAGGATATAAAGAGATGAAAAAGAAAAGAGCTGCTGCAGTTTTTACTGCTGCCTTCGTATTGGGATCTTGCATGCTCGGTGCATGCGATAAGGCGGATGAGACGAAGGAGACAACATCCTCACAAGCTTCCGAGACTACTTCGGCGGAGGAGACCACGACCGTTACAGAAGAGACTGCTCCTCAATATCCTTCAGAGCTGGACTTTCTTGGTAATGACGATGTCAAAGAGGCTGCAGCGTCTTTGGTTGACGAGGAATACGAGATCTATGAGCTTAATGTAGGATATTATCTGAAATATGAGCTCGGCGATATGGAGTATCCGTACGATAACGGTGTATATGCCGAGCTCTACGGATATTCTTCTCAATCTGTAACGTTGATATTCGAAGCTGACGAAGAGATATTTGATAAGATCTCTCATTGTGAGACGGATATATACGGCGGAACACTGGTCTCCGTTGCTGATAATGAATCAGGGAGCATCATAGAGGTCGATAAGTGCATGTGCCACGAATCAAATTGGGTAGAAGGTCAGATGATCACCAGGAATACCCATTATGAGCTTGATATGGATACTGGTGTGATGACGGTATCTTTTGAGGACGACTTATCTTCTCCGTATGATGATGCCTATAGTATGGAGATCACTGATCTTGATACTATAGAAGACGAAGATATAAGAGCGGTTGCCGAGTCGTATATGGATGAGGGATATGTCCTGTTCACCTTCGATCCGTATTCCACGTTCTATATGTACGATTACGGATATAGAGGCGGATTCAGCGGTATGTATCAGGATAGCACAGGCTTTATCGACGTCTGGTATTTTGACGGTGATGAGGATCTGTTTGAAAGAGTAGATATTCCGTTTTTATTCGGAACAGAGACCGACAGACAAGATGACGGTACGGTGATCACCGTAACATATGTTACGACTGTCGTCGGGGCAACGGTGGAAGAACAGCCTACTACGCTCTGCTATGACAGGGAGACAGGTTTTATCACTATCACGTCAGTGTGCTCAAACTGTTAACAGAACTTCTATCATCTTTCATAATTAGTTTACAATATCCCGCCTTTTATGAGGCGGGATATCCTTTTGTCCGTGATAAGATATTATTGATTATTTCTTCCGTCCGTTTTTAAGTGATCTGCAAAGGAGACACTGATATGGATTTTGAGAGTTTGATCTCGGGTTATAAGAGTAAGACCTGCGTTATGTCTGTGGAGAAGCTCCCTGACGGCCGCTGCGGTCAGATACGTATAGTGGCAGGCAATAAGGCGCACTGCGATGATATGCTCCTTATGATGCATAAGGAATTCATACCGGATTCGCCTTATTATGAGTATTTCCCTCAGGATCGTAACTTTGAAGATTACTGCTACAGATGTGTTACTCAGGGTCAGTCTCTGCAGGCTTACGTGAGCCTTCCTCAGATGGGATTGTGGCTTAACATGATCCTTCTTCCTCTGGAGTCTGACAGAGAAGATATCGGGTACTGCATATATACTTACGATGTAACGCCTGATGTAGATGCAAATAAGAGGGCAACTCTCGGTGCTGATTCATCTTCTGCTGTTCTTGAGACCTGTATCAAGCTTCGAGGATCAACTGACATCAGAACGACACTTGCCGAGGTAGTAGGAGATATCAGATTGATATGTGATTCGGATCACTGCTGCATCCTTCTTGTGGACGACGATTCGCACAGCTGCATTAATCTTGCGGAGTCTTTGAATCCCGACAGTAAGCTCCTTCCGATGGATACTTATCTTGACAGAGGATTCTATGCGATTGTGAAGACCTGGCCCGATACGCTCGGAGACAGTACATGTGTGATAATCAAGGATGATCACGATATGGAGTGGCTCAGATCGTCCAATCCCGTCTGGTATGAATCGCTTAAAGAGGCGTTGGTGGATAATGTTGTCTTATTCCCTCTGAAGCATAACGGTGAGACCTTGGGGTATATGTGGGCAATCAATTTCAATACCGATGACACGGTAAAGATCAAGGAGACTCTTGAACTTACTACTTTCTTTATCGCTTCGGAGATATCTAATTATCAGCTCCTTCAAAGACTTCAGAAATTAAGTGAGTTGGATCTTCTGACCGGTGTTAAGAACCGTAATGCCATGAATACGACCGTGAATGAGATCGTTGACGGCACCTCGAAAATCAAGACTCCTTATTCCGTTATATTTGCCGATCTTAACGGACTTAAGAGGATGAACGATGAGAACGGTCATGGCGCAGGAGATGATCTTTTGAGGAAAGCAGCTTCTGTAATGCAGAGCGTGTTCTTCGACGGAGAGGTATATCGTGCCGGCGGAGATGAATTCATGACGATAGTTCAAGGGCTTGACGGGGACGAACTTCAAAAAAGAGTAGGAAGGCTTATCGAACAGGCAGAGGCGACGGGCACGGTGCATTTCGCGGTAGGTACATGCGAAGTGAAAGGCGACGATGATGTCAGAGATGCCATGCGTATTGCTGACGAAAGAATGTATCTGGACAAGAAAGCATACTACGAGAAGTATCCGGAGCGTAAGTACAGATAAGACAAAGTGACAAGATGATCTTATAGGGAGGCTTATTATCGAATTTCTGCAGAGGTATCAGCTCACTGTAATGATGTACATGAGCGGCATATGCGGTATCCTCGCTGTTCTTGCGATGGTTACAAGGACACTGTCGGTAAAGAGAAGACGTACGTTAGCTTTGCTGGAAGTGTCTGCTATGATGCTGCTTATCTTTGACAGGTATGCTTATCTTTACAGAGGCGATACGAGCATTCTGGGCTACAGGATGGTAAGGATAAGTAACTTTATGGTATATTTCCTTACTCTGTTCCTGGTACACTGCATGAATATCTACTTAAGCGATCTGTTTGCCCATGAGGGAAAGCTTAACAAGACTCCGCTAAGGCTCTATATATGCGAAGGTTTATTCGCGCTTGGCACTATAATGCTTATCTATTCTCAGTTTACGGGGCTTTACTATACTTTCGACGAGAATAATAACTATCAGAGATCTAACGGCAATTACCTTTGTTATGTGTTCCCGTTTGTAATGCTCATATTACAGCTGTCTCTGGTGATCCAATACAGGAAGCGCCTTACCAAGTTGATGGCGACTTCTATCGTCCTTTGCAGTGTAGTTCCTCTGGCAGCGGCGATACTGCAGGCCTTGTGCTATGGCTTATCACTCATAAATATGTCTACCGTAGGTATGGCTATAGTCCTTTATATACTGGTCCTTATAGATCTTAACGAGGAAGTTGTAAGATCCGGAGAAAGAGAAGTAGAGACACAGCTTCTTGCCAGGCTTAACGAGCATACGATGTTCGAGCAGACCGCGAAAGCTCTTGCCAATGCTATCGATGCCAAGGATAAGTATACCCATGGTCATTCCAGTCGTGTGGCGAAGTATTCCGAGAAGATTGCAAGGATGGCGGGACTGTCCGATGAGGAATGTGAGAATATCTATTTCGCAGGACTTTTGCACGATGTCGGTAAGATCGGAGTTCCGGATCAGATAATAAATAAAGAAGGAAGGCTCACGGATGAAGAGTTCGCTCAGATCAAGCTTCATCCTGTATACGGAGATCGGATCCTTGCGTCGATCAATAAGTCTCCGTACCTGAGTATTGGTGCGCGCCATCATCATGAAAGGTATGACGGGCATGGTTATCCGGACGGACTTAAAGGAGAAGACATCCCTGAGGTGGCACGTATCATATCCGTTGCTGATGCATACGATGCCATGACTTCCAAGAGAAGTTACAGAGATCCTATACCTCAGGATAAGGTCAGAGAGGAGCTTGTAAAAGGCATAGGGACGCAGTTTGATCCCAAATATGCTCAGATAATGCTGAATCTTCTTGACCGTGATACCGAATACAATATGAAGGAGCAGGATGGCGGTGAGGATCCGCTCTTTAAGTCAAATCTTAACTGTACCGACATCTTAAGCGAGTATACGGTGGGAATACCGGTTGCCGACAGATTTACCCGCATACATCTCTTAAGTTCTCCGGAGCCGGGGGCAAGCGGAATGACTATCCCGTCGCTTATCATCTTCGATGCTCTTGACGGAAGGATACATAAGACGGAAGTCGGACAGAAAAACTTCCTTTATCTTGAATATGCAAGGATAAGATTCGACGGGGATACTACTCTTGGCAAGGCCAGGAAGATAGAGACAAAGACCATCCTTAATGAGACTTTTACCGAGAGCGCAACAGAGGACGGATATACAAGATATGAAGTTGAAAGCGTAAGGCATAACGATCATCTTATCGTAAGGATCTCTGACAGTTCCAGGATATTCGAGAGCATAGTGGCTTTACCTGACAGTTCAAGATATACATATATAGGCGTTACGGGTGAGAATTGCCGTATACATAATATCCACTATCATATCGACGATCAGACTATACCGGAGGATTATATTCCCAGAATAGCGGAAGAAGTAAGCTTCATACGGGATCTTCCTGTAGGAGATATTCCCAATGTTCAGGTGGACAGATGGAGATCTTCATCTTCTGAGGGGATACCTGTAAAGGGAGATCTTAAGATCAGATTCCATGCCATGAGCCTTCCGACATCAAGACTTATATGGCACTGTCCGTTCGTGACATTATATACGTCCTATGACGGTAAGGTCGGCGGTCCGGGCTTCAGAGAATTTGCCCTGATAAGATTCGACGGAGAGAATCTTGATTCAGACAGACATGCCGATAATAAGGTCTTCATCAACAGAACTGCTGATTTCCACGGGTGGAACGATTGGAAGGAGAGGTTCCGTGAAGGCCTTGATTGTGAAGTCGAGGTCCTTAAGGATGAGAATGTATATACGATAAAGACCGAGAATCTCGGTATCGTCATGGAGATAAGTACGACCATCTACGATGAGGTGGAAGAAGTCTATGTTGCTCTTACGGGCGATCAGTGCGCCATGTCTGACATAAAGATCACGCACGGGTAATAACAGCTCTTTTGCGTGCCGTATAAGGGGCGTTTTAGTGATATACTCTATTTGTCGCCGCTATGTGCGTCAAAGGGAGGGGATAAATATGATTGAAAATGACAGGCTTCTTACGGGAAATAAGAGATACTTGAGATCGATCGCCTTATATGGCAAGGATGATGTTATTGATCAGGTAAGGTCTCATACGGTCGCTGAGGAGCATGGTGCGCTGGGCAGGTATCCCATGATCGTGACCGAGAAATACGTCATATGTGTATCCAAGTTCATCATCGCTCTTGATGAACTCGAGATGTTCGATATCACGCCGGTCGGTATGTATGCATTTCCTATAGTAACGGCGGCAGATAATAAAGGAAATCTGTACAGGGTAAGAGTTAATATAAATGCGCAGGCTCAGAAGAATATCTTGTCTGCGGTATCCGCCAGAGCCATATATACGATCAGGGATTATTCCCCGGAGAACCAGATAGATTATAAGAGACGTCACGCGGAAGAGATGCTTCAGAATGCGCGTGAGCTCATGAGCGGCAGGACGGTACCGCGATATAAGAGCAGTTCTCTTCAGCATAACAGATTCATTTATCCTACTATCTTAATGACTGTGTGTGGATTTCTGTATCTTGCAAGGCTGATCGATGCAGAGAAAGTTTCGCAGGTAGTCGCGATAATCTTAGTCTGCTGCTTTTTCTTCGGGTTCGCCATAACCTTCATCGTAATGGGCATCAAGCGTAAGAAACGTTTCAAGGAGCAGATAGGCGGTGACACCGAAGAGGTGATAGCCGAGATAAATAACAGGCTCGTATATGCTCCGGATATAAGGTCCAAAAGAGGCGTATACGTTACGTCAAAGTATCTGATCCTTATAGGTGAGTGTCTCTTAAGACGCGAAGATGTTGTCTTCTTCCATACATATACTCATAAGAGCAGTGAGAATATATGCGTAGGCGATAAGGACGGAATAAGCTACAATATCTCCGTGCGCAACTATTACCATGATTGGGAGACGGAAGCAGCTATCATCGGATCCCTGCTCCCTAATGCCGTAGTCGGCAACACGGAAGAGAACAGGAAGTATTTTGAGCAGTTTAAGGCATGAGTACTGACGCTATAAGATTTGACAGCCCCGCAAAGGATTGGAATGAAGCTCTCCCCGTAGGTAACGGAAGGACAGGAGCGATGGTATATGGCGGAGTATATACGGATATACTCCAGCTTAATAACGACAGTATATGGTACGGAACTCCCAAGGACAGGCTCAATCCCGATGCCAAGGAGAATCTTCCAAAGATAAGGGAGCTCTTACGGGACGGCAGGATATCGGAGGCGGAAGACCTCTGCGCACTGGCACTGTCAGGCATCCCCGATACAATGAGCCATTATGAGCCTTTGGGCAATCTCTATATCCTTCACGACATAGGACCTGATACCGAGATCTCTTGCTATCAAAGGGAGCTCGATCTTAAGAATGCTATATGCACTACGAAGTTTACGGCAGGAGATACGACTTATGTAAGGGAAGTATATGCTTCCTATCCTGATAGCGTGACTATATATAAGGTGTCTTCAGATAAGAAGGGAAAGGTCTCCTTGAGGACGTCTCTTTCCAGGGGCAACATCACCTGGGATACAAGATCATTTCGCGAGCAGATATACAGAAATCCCGGGTATAACTCCAGGGTAGGGACATGCCGCAATGAAGGAGCAGATATGACCCTTATGACAGGTGATACCGGTGTGGGATTTTCCTGCTGCATAAAGGTCGTAAATAAGAGAGGGACCCTTCGCTCTATAGGTAACACGCTTCTTGTAGAAGACGCCGATGAAGTAACGATCTACATAAGTTCAGACACATCTTTCTATAGCGAAGACTTCGTTAAGAGTACAAAGGATATTATCCTTAATGCTTCGCGAAAGGCACTCGATACGTTAAGAGCAGAACATATAAAGGATCACCGCGCCCTATACGACAGAGTGGAACTGGAACTTCCAAAAGATCAGGAAGATGTCGTAAGACTTTTTAACTTCGGACGATATCTCATGATCGCGGGAAGCCGTGAAGGAAGCCAGCCTTTGAACCTTCAGGGGATCTGGAATAAGGACTTCGATCCCATGTGGGGCAGCAAGTATACTATCAATATCAATGCTCAGATGAACTACTGGCCGGCGGAGATCTGCAACCTCTCCGAATGCCATATGCCGCTTTTTGATCTTATCGAGAGGATGAAGCCTAACGGCATGAAAGCCGCTAAGGCGATGTATGGTTGCGGCGGATTCATGGCTCACCATAATACCGATCTTTACGGGGATTGTGCTCCGCAGGATACGTGCCTCAGTTCAACATATTGGGTGATGGGTGCCGCTTGGCTGTGCCTTCATATATGGGAGCATTATCTTTATACGGGCGACGTAGCTTTCTTAAGGGAGCATTATGATACGATGAAGCAGGCGGCACTGTTCCTTCTTGACTTTACCGGTGACTGTAAGGAAGAAGTATACCCTTCTATTTCTCCTGAAAACGAATATGTAGGCCCTGACGGTAAGCTTCATACTATATGCAAAGGTGCCAAGATGGATGACCAGATCATGTATGAGCTGTTTAACGCTTTTATCTCGTCCTCGGAGGTAACGGGTTCTGACGATGATGTCGTCAGAAGGGCAAATGTTGCGGTCGGGAGGCTGATCCCCGTTGAGATCGGAAGTGACGGAAGGATTAAGGAATGGAGAGAGGAATACGAAGAAAGAGATAAAGGTCACAGGCACATATCTCATCTCTTCGGTTTATTCCCGGGACATACGATCACAAGTGAAGATAAAGATCTCTGCGACGCTGCGCGTAAGACCTTAGAAGTAAGATTAGAAGAAGGCGGCGGTCATACCGGATGGAGCAGAGCATGGATTATAAATATGTATGCCCGTCTATGTGACGGAAATGAAGCATTGAAGCACATCTATCTTCTTATGGGAAAGTCGCTCCTTCCTAATCTGTTCGACAACCATCCTCCGTTCCAGATCGATGGAAACTTCGGTGTTGTTAGCGGTATCGCAAGGATGCTTTTACAGGAAGATAAAAACGGCGATCCTGTCTTTCTTCCGGCCCTTCCGACCAAGTGGCACAGCGGTTCCGTGAAAGGGCTCGTGACACATTATGGCAAAAAAGTGGATATAAGTTGGCGAAACGGGGCCGTTTTTGACACAAAGCTCTATTCTTGACATCTGTTTGTATTATTTCCCCATTTGCTTAACTATTTCTTAATCTTGACTTCCGTATCAGAATGATATAATCGATATTGGAAACAAAGGGGAACGGCACAGGGACAACGGATAGCTCCAGGAGGAAACGATATGACCGGTTCATATGCCCAGAGAAAGACGGAAGAGAAGAAAAGACAGAAAGCGGCCGCTGGATGGCTCGTGGCTTTTGCAGTATTGGTCACGGGAATGCTGGCAGTAATGTTGACATTTATGGCGTCCATGCACGGTCTTATAGGTTAAGGTCTATATGAGGGGGTGTACGTTATGGACGATAACAAGAAGGTCTTTTACAGAAATCAGGCAGAAGACCTGATCAAGAAGCTCGAGCTTCACAAGATGAAGGGGTATTATTGCGATACTTCAGCACATGCAAAGGAGAAGATACTCGAGCTTATAGGTGAAGGTAAAAAGACCGTAGCTTACGGCGGATCCATGACGATAGACGATATGGGTGTAAAGGACCTTATCGTTAAAAGAGGTCATGACCTCATAGTAAGAGAAAATGCCCATACGAAGGAAGAGATAAAGGAACTCAATGCAAGAGTTATCAATTCCGATACATTCCTTATGAGTACCAATGCCATAACATTAAGCGGTGAGCTTATCAATGTGGACGGAAGAGGCAACAGAGTATGCTACCTTATCTACGGTCCCGAGCAGGTCATCGTAGTATGCGGAATGAACAAGGTCGTTACTGATATCGACGAAGGTATAAACAGGGTCAAGAACTTTGCATCTCCGCCGAACACAGTAAGGCTTAAGAGGGAGACCCCCTGCGCCAAGCTCGGCAGGTGCGGCAACTGCGTAGACGATACTATCTGCTGTCAGACTGTCATAACTCGCGTATCCATGATCCCCGGAAGGATCAAGGTAATCCTTGTAGGAGAAGAATTAGGATACTGATATGGCTTACGACCGCAAGATATTATATAAGAATTCCAAGCCGCCTTACTGGGCTTACATACTTGGCGGCATATTCCTTCTCGGTTTTATCGTAGCTTTTATAATCGGAAGATCCATGCTCATGCTGACAAACGGTGCGGCATGCGCCGCTTGCATCATTTCCGTAGTAGCCTGGCATAAGAGCGGTAAAGGCAATCAGAAGGAATATAAGAAAAAGCTCTCGCAGACGGGCGAAGAAGAATTGCTTAGTCAGGTGAATAACAACTGCCTCTTGAGCAAGGTCAAGGACGATACGGCTTTCTTTATTACTGACAGATATACATTTCTTGCGGGAAGCTTTCTTATCAAGACTGATGACATAGCTTGGTTCTATGTATTGCCCGAAGGCGCCGCTAACCTTATATGTATCGCTGATAAGAACGGTGAGTATTATTCCGGAAAGACAGCATTATTATCGCTTAAAGCAGAGCTTGAACCGAAGGTCAGAGAAGTCCTTCCTCATGTACTCATAGGTTATTCCAAGGAGACGGAGAAGCAGTATAACAAGAAGTACTCATCCTGATAGTGTATAATCCTATACGTGTGTTTGTTTTTGTATGTATGGGTGATTGATTATGAAAGAAGAAGATATCAAGCGTTCGGCTCTTGTTCACGGCTACGAGATCTTTAAGGACGGATCGCTCTTCAATATCAATGAAGTGATCAAGAAGAGCAGGCTTAATAAGAGTTCCTTCTATTCGGTATTTAAGGATAAGGATGACTATACTTTACAGCTTCTACAGTATATAGACGGGATCTACAAGGACAAGATCTCAGAATATATGGGCGAAGACGGTCTTCTCGATCGTGCGGCTCTTTGCGACTATCTTATGGAACTTGCGCGCATGAGCTTTTACTTCTACAGCCTCGCGAAAGGCATCGATGCCCCTAAGAAAGATCTTCTGCAGATGACCGACGCCGAAGCGATAAAGCTTACAGAGCAGCTTAAGGGCGTCAAGACTAATCCTGATATAGCTTCTTTCAATAAGACATTAAAGTTCATAGAGATCATAGTATTAAACCCCAGATACCAGGACAACGACGATTACCATAAAGCAATAGCCTACGGCGTGGACAAGGCATGCTCCTTTATATTCGAAGAATAAGAAAAGACCCGATGATCCGAAGATCTGTCGGGTCTTGGTTGTACTTGTAACGGGGTGTACAACTTATATTTATACTTTAATCCTCTGTCATTATGAAATCTTATAAATTCTGTGAATAGGATGTTAATAATCGTCTTTAGTGTTTCTTTATAAAATGCGTTGCTTTTCTTTAACAGCGATTAACTCCTAATTAAACTCGGGGCGTTAAGATAAGAACATAAAGATAAGATGAGTAAAGAAACACAGACCATACAAAGTTCTTCTTCATACATAACCCTCCGGCCCGGGCATCTTGCTCGGGCCTTTGCCCGTCGGGATTTTGGTGTAACAATGTTACAAATGCAGGAAATAAAGGATCTCACACGAAGTGAACCCCTCTATATTATAGTTCCGTCAGAAGGCATTGGAGGCACAAAAACTGCACAAATATCATGAATTAAAACAGTTCAATCTGATTAGCACTCTGACTTTGCAAGTGCTAATTATAAGACTATAATGGTCTCAGAACAAAAGAAACGAAGATCAAATGATGAGACCTCCGCTTCGAATGCTCGGATAACAACAGTCAAAGGAGATGATATTATGTTGATGTCCGGTATTTTTGGAGAGAATCTGTTTGATGATTTGTGGGGATTCCCTTCACATGAACTTGCTAACCTTGATAAGAGGATCTACGGCAAGAATGCTTCCCACATGATGAAGACCGATGTCAATGAGACAGACACGGATTATGAGCTTGAGATGGATCTTCCGGGATTTAAGAAGGATCAGATCAATGTTAAGCTCGAAGAGGGTTACCTTACCATAAGTGCCGCCAAAGGACACGAACAGGATAAGAAAGACAGGCACGGAAAGATAATTCGTCAGGAGAGATACCAAGGTGCAATGCAAAGAAGCTTCTTCGTAGGAGAGGCGGTCAAGAAAGAAGATGTTAAGGCAAAATTCGAAGACGGTGTATTGAAGCTCTCTATCCCCAAGAAGGAACTTCAGGCATTGCCCGCAAATAATACGATTGCAATAGAAGGATAAAGGAAGTGAAGTGATAATAAGGAGGCCCTCGAGCGATAAGCCGGGGACCTCCTTTTGCTTTCTTCGTATTATTCAGAATTCCTGCAAAATCACGTTGCTTATAGTCAGTTCATCTAAGATAATAAGTCGTTGTAAATCGATAGATACGATTACAGAGCAGGAGGCTTGGAAACATGAAAAGAAATATGCTGATCAAGACATTGGGAACGGTGACTCTTCTCGTGTCGATATGTATTACCGGATGTCATATCAAGGTTGAAGAAGATGACGAAGACGATGACGATAAGAGAGATCTGCCTCCGGCTGAAGAAGTTTTCGGTGATCTGTCAGGCTGCATCAGTGCTGATGAAAACTGGGAATCCGAGTGTTATTATTGCCACATGCAAGATCATAACTTCCAAAGCACGAACGGAGAACTTCCGGGACAGCTTGACTATATGACACTTGTACCCCCTTGTGACAGTATCGACTGGGATTCTTATGAGATAAGTTACATCTCTGATCTTTCCGTTATCGCGAACGACGATCTTCGCGCCATAGCAGAAGAATACGCTTCGGAAGGGTTTGATATTGTCGATCCGTCCCAGGACCAGGAATACGGTCTTGCTTCAGGTGACGGTGAGTATATGTTCACCAACGGTTTCAGCGGTGAGCACTTAACAGAAGATGCGATGGAGTATATTCACGTTTATGAGATGAATGATGATCTGTTTGAATATTACTTTGTTGAACCATATCCGAATACCGAATGTTCTGATGACGGTACTGTTATCCGCTATACCGCAGACGGATATGTCGCTGAATACAACAGAGATACCGGAATCGGTTTCCTCTATACCGGTTGCTTCTTCTGATCTTACCGGAATATGATACGAAAGGCCGCGCTTCTTATGGGGTGCGGTCGTCTTTTTGTGAGCAAAAATATTGCATTATAATAGAAACCCGTTGGATATTTGCGATGACGTCTTTAACAATTTGTACAAATTGTGAACTGTTTGTAAACACCAGAATCAGGGCGTTTCGAGACATTTTTGCGTAGGAAAACCCGGCTTGCGGTATAAAAATTCATACAGAACAACTTAAATTATCACAAAATCAAGGAAACTTGCTTTGTGTAGTATGTTGGAGCAATAAGCTTGTTGTCGACGAAAGAAAAAAGGAGTTATGTAAAAATGAAAAGTGCAATCGCATGTGCTTTGGTAGGAGTACTTTGTTTTCCTCCATTCGCACCTGTAGCATCGGATGTAGACATCTCTCATGATTACGGTGTATTCCTTGGAGCTTCTCCTGAAGACATCGACTACATGAAGAACTACGACACTATCGTTATCGATGCTCAGTATTTTACAGAGGATCAGATTGCTCAGCTCAAGGAAGGCGGACATACTGTTTTCAGTTATCTCAATATTGGTTCGGTTGAGAATTTCCGTCCTTACTACAGCGAGTATGAAGATCTTACATTTGCTGATTACGACAATTGGCCTGAGGAAAGATGGGTCGACGTATCTGAAGACGAGTGGCAGGAGTTTATCCTTGAAGATCTTGCACCTTCTATCCTTGATAAGGGTGTAGACGGTCTCTTCGTAGATAATGTAGACGTATACTATGTTGCTTCCGAGGAAGGTCTCTATGACGGTGACGATGAAGACATCTATTACGGTGTTGAGAATATCCTTGAGAGCCTTGCTGACATGGATACATATGTATGTATCAACGGCGGTGACACATTCGTATGGGAGTATTATGACAGAGACGGTGACCTTGAGGATATCATGGATGCCGTTAACCAGGAGAGTGTATTCAGCTCTATCGAAGATTATGAGAATGATATCTTCGGTGAAGCAGATGAGGAAGATCACGAGTGGTACACAGAGTACATCGAGATGTGTGCAGATGAGTGTATCGACGTATACCTTCTTGAGTACACAACAGATGAGGATCTTATCGCAGAGATCGATGCATACTGCCGCGAGATGGAGTTCGCATACTATGCTTCTCCCAGCGTAGGTCTTGTTGCAGGTGAAGCGGATACGGAAACAACACCTGTCATCGTACCTGAGGACAATGAGGTCGATCCCGCAGTTGCTCCTGAGACATACGGTGTTTTCCTCGGTGCCGCTTCTGATGAGCATCACCTTACCGCAGAAGATATCGAGTATATGAGAAATTTCGATACTATCGTAATCGATGCGATGTATTGCTCCGAAGAGGAGATCGCAGCTCTTAAGGCTGACGGCCATACTGTATGGAGTTACCTTAATGTCGGTTCTCTTGAGGATTTCCGTGAAGGTTACGAGGAGTTCCATCCTTATACATTCACAGGGTATCCTAATTGGCCCGAAGAGCGTTTTATCGATGTCAGTGAGACTTCATGGCAGAATCACATCATCGAACTTGCAAATGAGTTAGAAGCTAAGGGCGTAGACGGATTCTATATCGATAATCTTGACGTTTACGACGTTTGTCAGAATGAAGGCCAAGTTATTGACGATTCTGTTCCCGAGAATGAAAGAGAATATTGGACTTTCGACTTCTCGGTTGATTCCGAAGCATTATACAACGGTATCGTTCGGATCCTTACCGCGATCAATGATGATGATACATACATTCTCATAAACAGCGGCGCTGATTTTGTAGAGAGGTATGCAGAGACAGGTGATATCAGGGATATCATGGATGGTGTTAATCAGGAGTCCGTATTCAGTACAGTAGAAGATTTTGATAACGATATCTTCGTAACACAGGACAGCGATGAACACGAGTACTGTTTGGATTATGTAGAGATGGTAGGTGACTCCGGATTGGGCGTTTACCTCCTTGAATATACCGTTGATACCGATCTTATCGCTCAGATCGACGCATATTGTGCAGAGAACGGTTTCTCGTATTATGTGTCAGATTCCATAAAGCTCCTGGCACTTTCCAATCCTGACGAAAATAATGTCGAAGCCGCTGATGATGTTAATGTTGAGGTCATCGACGATGAAGATGACGAGGATGATGAGGTCATCAACCTTGAGGATTATGATGATGTTGTTCTTGACGACGATTACGGTGATTTTGATTTCTATGCGGATGTTGAGACACCTGTCGAGACTGAACCTGAGGTGATCGAGCTCGATCCTGTTGATGAAGAAGAGCCTGTTGAGGTCGTCGTTGATAACGCAGATATCGCAGAGCTTGAGTCTGATTCAGAAGAGGTTGACGATCGTGAGGACTACGGTGTATTCCTCGGCGCTTCCGCAGCTGATATCGAGTACATGAAGAACTTCGATATTATCGTTATCGACGCTCAGTACTATAGCGCTTCTCAGATCGCCGAGCTCAAGGCTGACGGTCGCACAGTACTCAGCTATATCAATGTAGGTTCCGTTGAGGACTTCCGTCCTTATTACGGTCAGTATGAGCATCTTACTTTTGCTGATTACGACAACTGGCCCGAAGAGAGATGGGTTGACGTTTCTTCACAGGAATGGCAGTCCTTTATCCTCAATACCCTTGCCCCTTCCTTGCTTTCTAAGGGTGTTGACGGTTTCTTCGTAGATAATGTTGACGTATATTATGTCGCAGCAGAAGAGGGTCTTTATGACGGTGATCCTGAAGACATCTTCGATGGTGTTGCTAATATCCTTCGCGGCCTTCAGGGAATGAACACTTATGTATCCATCAACGGCGGTGATACTTTTGTTACCAGATATGCAGAAGAAGTAGGTCCTCTTACGGACATTATGGACGCTGTAAATCAGGAATCCGTATTCAGTACTATCAATGATTACGATCGTAACATCCTTGGTACTCAGGATAGCGGTGACCACGCTTGGTACATCGAGTATATCGAACTCGTAGGTTCACAGGGTCTTGATGTATACCTTCTTGAGTATACGACAGATGAAGGTCTTATCGATCAGATAGACAGCTATTGTGAGGCAAATGATTTCACATATTACGTATCTTCAACTGTTCAGCTCTTGGCAGAGTGATCTGATTTAGACAATCTCTCCCCAACATACACAGAGGGGCCCCCGTGCTTTGTCCACGGGGGCCTTTCACTATGTAGGAATAACGATGATATAATCAGGATATATAGCTCTATATATGAGGAGGTTTTCAAATGGGTCTGTTTGATATGTTTTCGAAGGCAAAAGGTAACAGCGAAGAGAAGGCAAATGAGCTTATATCGAAAGCTCCGGTGGGCCAAGCCGCTACTGAATTATCATCGCAGTTTTCCTGTGCCGATGTATTCACGATAGAACCTAAGCCTCTTGATGTTGGAATACCGAGAGCAAAAGCGCTTAAGGGCAGAGTAGTCGTATTAGGAAGGATCAAGGGCGGAGAATTCGCTAAGGGTGATGCTGTAGCTATAGTTAAGAACGGTACGGTATCAGCTCATACCAAGATACTTGATCTCATACCTTATGAAGACGGTCTTATTTTTGATACCGAGTTAAATGCAAATATACATAAGACCAAAGCTTCCTTTGATTCTGAAGCATGGCTTATCCTTGACGTTACTGATGGCGTAGGTCCCGGAGATATTATCGGTAAGGTGTAATGGCTGTGACATTAATGGGTCACACCATAAAGGCGATCTGTGCGATAATCTAGTCAGAAAAAAACTACGGAGGTATTCAAAGTGCCTGAGATAAAGTGTCCTAAGTGCGGTAATGTTTTCCAAGTAGATGAGTCGGATTATGCTTCGATTGCAAAGCAGATAAGAGATCATGAGTTCAGTGACGAACTCGACAGACGTATCCGTGAGATAGAAGAGAAGAAGGAGCAGGAACTCCAGATCAAGCTTATAAAGCAGCAGCAGGCTCAGCAGGAAGAACTCTCCAGGAAGGAGATGGCTCTTAAGGAGGCAGAACTTCGTCTGTCCGACATGAAGACAACAAGCGAAGCACAGATCAAGGAACTTCGCGCGAAGCTCGAGGCAGGAGATACGGAGAAGAAGCTCGCGGTGGCAGAGGCTCGGAGTAAGAAAGATGAGGAGATCGCCGCCAAGAATAACGAACTAATAAAGCTTCAGGGCCAGCTCCAGAATAAGGATGCCGAGATGAAGCTCAAGGAGACTTCTCTTAAGGAGAGCTACGATCAGCAGCTTAAGTTCAAGGATGAAGAAATCGAGCGTATTAAGGACTTTAAGGCTAAGCAGTCCACCAAGATGATCGGTGAGAGCCTTGAGCAGCATTGTCAGAACGAGTTCAATTCAATAAGGATGACCGCATTTCCAAATGCTTACTTCGAGAAGGATAATGACGCGAGAACCGGAAGTAAGGGAGACTTCATCTTCCGCGAATCATCCGAGGACGGTACGGAGTTCATATCCATTATGTTCGAGATGAAGAATGAGATGGAGACTACCGCCACCAAGCATAAGAATGAAGATTTCTTCAAGGAGCTCGATAAGGATCGTAAGGAGAAGGGCTGCGAATATGCCGTTCTCGTATCCTTGCTGGAAGCTGACAATGATCTTTACAATAACGGCATTGTGGATGTGTCCTACAAGTACGAGAAGATGTACGTTATAAGACCTCAGTTCTTTATTCCCATGATCACGCTCCTTCGTAATGCCGCGCTTAATTCGCTGCATTATCAGCGCGAGCTTGCCGTTGTCAGGAACCAACAGCTCGATATCGTCAATTTTGAATCTAACATGAATGATTTCAAAGACGCATTCGGCCGTAATTACCGTATTGCAAGTGATAAGTTCAAGAAGGCTATAGAGGAGATCGATAAGACGATCGATCATTTGATCAAGACAAAGGAGGCCCTTTTGTCATCTGATAATAATCTGAGACTTGCGAACAATAAGGCCGAGGATCTTTCTATTAAGAAACTTACTAAGAATGCTCCTTCCGTAAGAGCAATGTTTGACGAACTTAATAAGGATGAGTGATCTTTATGGGACTGTTTGGAAGGTTGCTTCGAGGACTGGCCGAATCGCCTGAAGAGCGTGCTGAACGTTATCAGAAGAAGATCGACGAATGGGACAGACAAGAAGCCGAGGAGGCTCTTGAAGAAGAATATGACGAAGAGGACGGCATCGAAGATGCCGATTATTAAACGAGGTATATATGATCATAAACGGAAGAGAAGTATTTGCTCCCGGTACTAAGGTACAGCATTTTAAGCGAGAGATAGAACATGAAGGTAACATGTATCTTTATGAGATCGTAGGTATTGCTCATCATTCCGAGACAAATGAGACCCTTATGGTATACAAGGCTTTATATGGTGAAGGTAAGATGTGCGCAAGACCGATCGAGATGTTCATGAGTGAAGTCGATCATGAGAAGTATCCTGATATCAAGCAGAAATTCAGATTTGAGCCGATAGAATGATCAATATCTTCGTTAACGAAGATAAGCAAAGATATCATAATAAAGATGAGAATACTGATATTGCAACTTGACCTGCTTCCTTTATAATGTCGATTAGATAAGCAGAAATAAACGGAGGTATTTTCCCGTGAAATTTACCGATGGCGCCTGGATGACCGGAGACGGTTTTTCTATCCATAAGGCATGTGAGGTCAGATTTATTAAGAAGGATGATACTAAGCTCATCCTGACAGTTCCGACATATAAGATATACGGCAAGGGCATGACATTAGGCGGCGTGTTCCTGACACTTGAGATAACATCTCCTATAGATAATGTTTTTAATATCAGGACATATCACCATAAGGGAGATAAGAGTCTTGAGCCTTCTTACTTTGAGACAATATCCGGTGTTAAGGCTCTTGATATTGTCGAAGAAGGCAATAGAATTACAGTCAAAAGTGCTCAGAGTAAGCTCGTTATCGATAAGGAGAACTTCTCAATGAAGCTCTTCCGTGACGGAGTGCTTATCACTGCTTCTGAAGGCGGATCTCTCGCATATATCGACGGCTCTAACGGAGCTTATATGAGAGAGCAACTATCCCTCAGGGTTGGCGAGCATGTCTATGGATTAGGCGAGAGATTCGGTGCGTTCATAAGAAACGGACAGAGCGTTGATATAGTTAATAAGGACGGCGGTACTTTCTCGGAACAGTCATATAAGAATATTCCTTTTTATATTACTGACAATAACCTCGGTGTATTTGTTAACCACACCGAGACTGTATCCTTTGAGGTCGCGAGTGAGAATGTATCTAAGGTCCAGTTCTCAGTTAAGGGAGAGTGCCTTGATTATTACATGATCGCAGGTTCTTCCATGAAGGATGTCCTTACTTCCTATACTGCAATTACGGGCAGAGCTCCTTTGCTCCCCGAGTGGTCATACGGACTTTGGCTTTCCACATCTTTCCTCACGGATTACGATGAGAAGACAGTATTGTCATTTGTAGACGGAATGCTGGAGAGAGGCATCGACCTTAAGGTATTCCATTTCGACTGCCTCTGGATGAAAGATTCTCACTGGTGCAACTTTATCTGGGACGAGGATATGTTCCCTGATGCCAAGGCGCTTATAGATAAGATCCACGACAGAGGGATCAAGGTGTGCGTGTGGATCAATTCCTATATCGCACAGCAGTCCGAGCTTTTCGACGAAGCGGATGCTAACGGTTATCTCATAAAGAAGACTGACGGAAGTACATGGCAGACAGATATGTGGCAGCCCGGTATGGGTATCGTGGATTTTACGAATCCTTCTGCTAAGGCGTGGTATCTTTCTAAGCTCAAGAATCTCCTTGATATGGGCGTTGACTGCTTTAAGACCGATTTCGGTGAGAGGATCCCTACAGAGGGGGTTACTTATTTCGGCGGACAGGATCCCGAGAGGATGCATAACTTCTATACTTATCTTTATAACGAGGCTGTATATTCGCTCCTTCTTAAGGAGAAGGGTGAAGGCGAAGCTATCCTCTTTGCAAGGTCAGCTACCGCTGGTGGTCAGAAGTTCCCCGTGCACTGGGGCGGTGACTGTAAGTCCGATTATGTCTCCATGGAGCAGACTATAAGAGGCGGATTGTCTCTGATGCTTTCAGGTTTCTCTTATTGGAGCCACGATATCGGAGGCTTCGAAGATAAGTCTACCGCAGATGTCTATAAGAGATGGGCCGCATTCGGTCTTATGTCTTCCCACAGCCGTCTTCACGGTTCTACTTCATACAGAGTACCGTGGAACTACGATGATGAGGCTGTCGACGTAGTTCGTTTCTATACTGATCTTAAGAAGAAGTTCCTGCCTGAGCTTCTCAGTGCATCCAAGATCGCCCACGAGACCGGAGTTCCGGTTATGCGCCCGATGGTGCTTGATTTCCAGGACGATCCCATATGCGCATTTCTTGATAAGCAGTATATGTTGGGCGGAAATATCCTTGTAGCGCCGGTGTTCGACGATAAGGGATATGTAGAATTCTACCTTCCCGCAGGTACATGGAAAGATATCTATACGGACGAGACGGTTACTCTTGAATGCGGAAGGTTCTTCAAGGAGACGAGAGATTACCTTCATATGCCCGTATATATCAGAGGTTGATCTTGGTGGCCAAGGACAATAAAAGATTCAAGGTCGTAAAGATACTCTATATCATTCATGTGATATCGCTGCTGGCTGCAGGTCTGGCTTATATAGTATCTTCCGTGACAGATGATCTGCCGACACCTGTTATGGTGTTGTTCGTAATAGTTGCGCTTCCTGTCCTGCTTGGAAGGATCCTCTTTATTCCGTATATCGCAGGCGCTGTCCTTACCGGGTTTTATATCTATGGTATGCGTAAGTGGGACAGATCTTCGGGGACGGTCATATTGTTCGTGGTGCTGCTTGTTATGAGCATAGCAGGATATGTCGCCATGGAACTTTTATTTGCCAATATGATAGACGGTTTTATGAGCGTCTGACATTCTTTCCTTGTGTTAAAATCTATTCGTAACTTTTTGGGGGATGATATCAGATGGTCAATGAACAGATAATGATAATCGAGGATGACAGTGAACTTGGTCGAGGCCTTGCCACTGCACTTAAAAATGACGGAAAGACAGTTATACGCGTAAGTACGCTTAAGGGTGCAGAGGAGCAGCTTCTTGTATTTAAGCCCGCACTTATCCTTATGGATATAAATCTTCCTGACGGCAACGGACTTGATTTTCTCGTGAAGGTCAAGAAGACTTATCCCGAGATCCCCGTGATAATGCTTACGGCAAACGACACCGACGAAGATATAGTAAGAGGTCTGGATCGTGGTGCCGATGATTATATAACTAAGCCTTTCTCTTTGTCGGTACTTCGCGCAAGAGTAAATACCCAGCTTCGTCGCAATTCATCCAAAGCATCGGAGGAATACTACGAAGGAGACGGATACACATTTGACTTCGCTAATATGATCTTCAAGAGAGGCGAGGAGTGCTTTGAACTGAGTAAAACAGAGCAGAAGATACTTCGTATCCTTATAGTAAACAGAGGCATGACAGTAAAGCGCAATGAACTTATAGATAAGGTCTGGACTGACGGTGCCGACTATGTTGACGAGAATGCTCTCTCCGTATCCATAAAGAGGCTTCGCGACAAGCTCGGGGCCAAGGATAACATAAAGACAGTCTACGGCCTTGGCTACAGCTGGAAGACGGAGAAGTAAGATGAAGTTCATTCTTATCATTGCGATCTTAGTTGCACTTATTGCCATAGCTGTTGCCGTAATAGAACATATCAGGACAAGAAAGCTTACCGACAGATTAGGTGAAGTATTAGATTCTGCTATTGACGGAAATTTTACCGAGAGTTCCTATGACGAGAGCGTCGAGTCTCTTCTTGAATCGAAGCTTAATGAGTATCTGTCGTCTTCGTCTCTGTCTGCAAAGAAGGTGGAGGAAGAAAAGGATAAGATAAAGACCCTTATCTCCGATATTTCTCATCAGACCAAGACTCCCATCGCTAATCTTATGCTCTATAGCGAGCTTTTGGCGGAAGAGGATCTTTCCGAGAGTGCAAGAGAGAAAGTAGCTGCCATAAGTTCCCAGTCGGAGAAGCTTAAGTTCCTTATAGATTCTCTTGTTAAGATGTCACGCCTTGAAAGCGGTCTTATGAACTACGTGCCGGTAGTATCGTCAGTAGACGAGCTTCTCGAGAGCATAACGGACAGCTTATCTTCCAAGGCTTCTTCGAAAGGCATCTCTATCTCATATGAGCCTACGACGCTTTATATCAACTCGGATCCCAAGTGGACTTACGAAGCGATATTCAACATAGCCGACAACGCGGTGAAATATACGCACAAAGGCGGAGTTAAGATGTATGCTACCGAATATGAGATGTTCGTAAGGATAGACATAGAAGATACGGGTATAGGTATCAGTGAAGAAGACAGCGCCAAGGTCTTTTCCAGATTCTATCGAAGCCGCGAGGTCAGCGAAGAAGAAGGAGTGGGAATAGGCCTTTGTCTTGCAAGAGAGATAGTAACGGGTGTAGGCGGCTATATAAGGCTTGAGTCGACGCCCGGTAAGGGTTCTAAGTTCTCCGTATATATCCCCAAAGGGAAGAATCTGTCGGAAGTGTCATAATCTTATCTCCTGTCGAAAGAATTGAGAAAGATTTTATCTATATGATCGAAGCATAAGATCAAAAGTCAAAGGAGAAAGACATGGCAATATTAAGAGCAGAAGGTCTTAAGAAGACCTACGGAAAAGGTGACAACAGGGTAGATGCATTAAGAGGCGTGAACCTCGAAGTGGGTAAGGGTGAATTTGTAGCGATAGTAGGAACTTCCGGAAGCGGTAAGTCAACGCTCCTTCATATGCTCGGAGGTCTTGACCGCCCCACGGAAGGCAAGGTCTTTATCGATGATAAGGATATATTCAAGTTAAAAGATGAAGCTCTTACCATCTTAAGAAGACGTAAGATCGGATTCGTATTCCAGTCATTTAATCTTGTTCCCGTATTAAATGTTATGGAGAATATCCTCCTTCCGTTAGAGCTTGACGGAGCAAAGATAAATAAAGAATACATTGACAGTATCGTTTCCACGTTGGGACTTAACGAGCAGATCCACAAGCTTCCTACGCAGTTGTCGGGAGGCCAGCAGCAGAGGGTCGCCATAGCAAGAGCTCTTGCAGGAAAGCCTTCCGTTATCCTTGCAGATGAGCCCACGGGTAATCTTGACAGCAAGACATCCCAGGATGTAATGAGCCTTTTCAGGGTCACTGCCGACAGATTCAACCAGACGATAGTGATGATCACTCACAATACGGAGATAGCACAGACAGCAGATCGCATCATAAGGATCGAAGACGGCCTTATCGTTAATCGCTGATAAAGGGGTGATCATATGAAAGTAAACAGCAGAAAAGCTTTATCGAAATTAAGCTTCAGATCACTTCGTGCATCAAAAAAGCAGAATATAATAGCGGTCCTTGCGATCATTTTGACGACGGTCCTCTTTACGACACTCTTTACCGTATTCTTCTCTTTCAGAAGTACTTTACAACTGCAGCAGTGCAAGGAGTACGGTGACAGATCATATGCTTCGGTAGAAGCGGCAGGCAGCGATGTTGCAGATAAGCTTCGGGAAGTCCCCGATGTTACAAATGTCGGCAGGATGATAATGCTGGGCATGACCGATGACAGGCAGCGCGTCGCCTGGCTGGATGATACGGCAGCCGGGATGTCATTCTCTACCCCTGAGTCGGGAAGACTTCCCGAGACTTCGGATGAAGTTGTAGTCAGCAGATCTTATCTGACGAGCATCGGAGGCGGTGATATCGGATCTGAGATCACGATAGATTACGAGACATCAGGACTTGCATCTTCCTGCGAAGTGAGTGAGACATTTACGATATGCGGCATCAGCGGCAATGATTCCAAATGCATCATCGTATCAGAGGATTATGCTACTGATACATTTACATCAATAGGCGAAGATCCCATGATGTTCTCATCTGTCTTATTTGATCTTAAGACTCCGTCTGAGGCGAGAGCATATCGTCTTGCGGAAGAAATCGGGGTTGATATTCTTTCCGTCTTCGTGAATCCCGCGTATGCTTCGGAGTCTGATCCTCTGGGGGCAGAAGGATATGCTGCCATTGTAGTACTGATGCTCCTTATATTCTTTACGGGATTTCTGATAATCTATAACATCTTCCAGATCACCGTCGCTAACAAGGTCAGAGACTACGGCCTTCTTAAGACTATCGGTGTCACATCAAGACAGATTAGAAAGATCGTCAGAAAGCAGTCTCTTATCCTTTGTCTTATTGGTATTCCTATAGGACTTATCGCGGGATATTTTATCGGAGTATCCATGCTTCCCATGGTGCTCGCACAGACTATATATAAGAATATGGAGATCGTCGGCGGCTTTAATGTCTTTGTGTTCCTTGGAGCTGCAGCTGTATCCGTGATCACGGTATTTGTCTCAAGTTCTATCCCCGGACGTAAGGCTTCACGCGTCTCTCCTATAGAAGCTCTTCGCTATACTGATGTTAAGGTTTCTGTGAAAGACAGAAAGAAGGTAGATGCCGGTATCCGCTCGATGGCTATGGCAAATCTAGGACGCAATAAGATCCGTACCGTTCTTGTAGTGCTCTCTATCTCACTGGCTATGGTGCTCTTCGATACTCTCTGTATCTTTGTGGATAACATGGATATGAATTCATACATACAGGGCATGGCACCTTCTATGGACTTCACCGTATCTACTCCTGCTTTCTTCACGGGAGATCACAATGAATATCTGACTTCTTCCGAGATCGACGAGATAGCATCTCATATCGACAGCAATTACTGTGGTTGCGCTTATACGCCTTGCGGCGGTGACATGACATTCGTAGATGCAGATATTGATTATCCTGCACTGACAGTAGGCGTTGACTGCGACTTGCTGGAAGAGGTGAACGTAGTAGAAGGTAATATCGAGCCAATGTACGAAGATGGCAGCGATGCCATTGTCGTAACGGAGGCTTCCGAACTTAATGTAGGAGATAAGATAACGATCACCTACGCAGAGGAATTCCACTATAAGGACCCTGCTACGGGTACCATATATGAGACTCCTTACGACGTTCCCGACAGTGTGGATTTTAACACTATCGAATATGTCATCACCGGTGTTGACAGGGAATATACGGTATGTGCCGTTACGGATCAGTATCCTTCTTCCTATTCGCCTAAATTCTCGTATGCGGGCAGATCGGTCGAGCTCCTGATGACTTCCGAGCAGATCGCGGATCTTACGGAAGATGAATATGAAGTTATGTGCTATTGTGCCAATGCTGTCAGCAGTGAGGCTGCAGATGAGGCCGAAGCTTATCTTCAGGAACTCTGTGAGAACGATCCAGGCCGTTATGAATACAACAGCCTGGAGACAGTAAGAAAGGATTTTGAACAGTTTACGGGAGCCGTAAAGTACATAGGAGGATTCTTAAGTGCCATTGTAGGCCTTATCGCGGTATTGAACTTTATAAATGCAGTACTTACGGGAATACTGTCAAGAAAGAGAGAGTTAGCGCTTCTTAAGGCTGTAGGTATGACAGGAAAGCAGCTTAAGAGAATGCTCATGACGGAAGGTCTGTTCTATGCTTTAATATCCGTCATCGTCTCAATGCCGTTTGCCGCCGTGGTCAATCTGCTCTTCCTGAAGCTGGACTTCTTCTGGTCATCGCAGACAGCACACATAACGGTGATACCGATACTGTTGCTGCTTCCCGTGCTGGCGCTCATAGGAGCACTGATACCTTACGTGATCTACGGCAAGGTAAAGGGTAAGAGTATAGTCGAGGATCTTCGCACAAATGAATAAAGGATCACTGATACCGTCTCTTCGGAGGCGGTATCTTTGTGTCCCATTATTGGCATTGAAGAGTGCGTGCCGGGGTGATACTCTTATAAACGAACAGATGTTCTATTTTGTAAGGAGGGTATTACGTGAGGACGATCCTGCATTCTGATATGAATAACTGCTATGCGAGCATAGAACTCCTTCACAGGCCGGAGCTTAGAGGCCGTCCTGTTGCCGTGGGAGGTGATCCCGAAGCGCGGCACGGAATAGTACTGGCCAAGGACCTTATCGCAAAGAAGGCAGGTGTAAAGACCGGTATGGCACTGTGGCAGGCAAGGGAAGTCTGTCCGGATGTGGTATTCGTACCTCCCAGGATGGATCTTTATCTTCGCTTCTCAAAGAGGATGCGCGCCATATATGCCGAATATACGGATAAGCAGGAAGCCTTCGGAGTCGACGAGTCCTGGCTTGATGTGACTGATACCGTTACCGGGAGGAAGGACGGGTATATGATCTCAGAGGAGATAAGGCGACGGGCGAAGGAGGAACTTGGGATAACGGTAAGCGTAGGAGTCAGCTGGAATAAGATCTTTGCAAAGTTCGGTTCGGACTATAAAAAGCCTGATGCGGTCACCGTTATCGACAGGGAGAATTATAAAGATATAGTATGGACAAGTCCCGTGGAGGATATCCTTTATGTAGGAAGATCTACCAGGCGCAAGCTCAATGATATAGGGATCATGACCATAGGGCAGTTAGCCTTGGCCGACAGAGAATACCTTAAGGATTCCTTGGGAAAGGTAGGTCTTATTCTGTCTGCATTTGCGAGGGGAGAGGATCAGACTCCCGTATTCGGAGAATCGTACGAGGCTCCCATAAAGAGCATAGGTAACAGCACTACGACTCCAAGGGACTTAAAGACCAACGAGGATGTGAAGATAATTACCTATCTTCTGGCCGAGAGCGTATCCGCAAGACTTAGAGAGCATGGTTTTAAATGCCGCGTAGTAGAGATATCAGTCAGAGACAACAGCCTGTATTCTTTTACCCGTCAGATGAGGACTGAGTCTCCCACTGATATAACCTCTGAGATAGCATCCTATGCCATGAGGCTCTTTGAGGAGAATTACGACTGGAGCAAGCCCATAAGAAGTGTGGGTGTACGAGGCTGCGATCTTGTGGATGCTTCTATCCCTGTTCAGTTGAACCTCTTTCTGGATCAGAAGGAGAGAGATAAGCAGCACAATATAGACATGGCTATAGATTCGCTTCGCGGGAGATTCGGATTTTACAGTATTCAGCGGGGCATGATGTATATGGATAAGACCTTATCCAAGTTAAATGCAAAGGAGGATCATGTTACTTCGCCCAGGGGATACTTTATCGACGGCAATAAGACGGGAATATGCTCGTGATATAATCTTTATGCGAGGTGTATGACAATGAATACTACTGAAAAGTTCTTAAGATATATAAGTATGGATACAACATCTTCCGAGGATAGCGGAGAGCATCCGAGTACCGAGGGACAGTTCGAGCTTGCCAAGTCGCTCGTGATGGAACTTCTTAAGATGGGTATACCGAGAGAGGATCTGTTCTTTGACGAGGAGCACTGCTATATATACGCGAAGATAAGATCCAATACGGCGAGAGATATTCCGGCTATAGGATTTATCGCACATATGGATACATCACCCGAAGCTTCGGGTAAAGATGTCAGAGCCCAGTTCGTATTCGATTATGAAGGCGACGATATCGAACTCAAGGCTGGTAATGTCCTAAGCCCCGATATATTCCCGGAACTTTTGCTCTACAAGGGTAAGACGCTGATAACGACCGACGGTACTACCCTCCTTGGAGCTGATGATAAGGCAGGTATAGCAGAGATAATGGCTATGGCCGATCATCTTCTTGAGAATCCCGACATAGAGCATGGTGATATCTGCATAGCATTTACTCCCGATGAGGAGATAGGAGAAGGTACCGAATTCTTTGATGTAGAGAAGTTCGGTGCTGACTTCGCATATACCGTAGACGGCGGAGCCTTGGGAGAGATCTCTTATGAGAACTTCAATGCCGCATCAGCGTCTATTGATATCAAGGGGTGTAATGTACATCCGGGTGAAGCCAAGGATAAGATGGTAAGTGCCATAAGGATCGCCATGAAGATCGATTCTCTTATACCGGATAGTGAGAGACCTGAGACCACGTGTGACAGGGAAGGATTCTTCCACCTGTGCAATGTGAGCGGCGATGTATCGTCAGCTTCCCTGAAGTACATAATAAGAGATCACTCCATGGAGAAGTTCGAAGAGAAGAAGCAAAGGATCAAGGATATCTGTGACAAAATCTCATCCGAATGCCCCGGTTGTCACATAGAGTGCGATATAAATGATACTTACTACAATATGTATGAGAAGATCTGCCCTGATAACATGTACATTGTAGACAGAGCGATGTCGGCAATGAAGGCACTTGATATCGAACCTCAAGTGCTTCCGGTACGAGGCGGAACGGATGGCGCCATGCTGTCGTTTAAAGGACTTCCGTGTCCTAATATCTGTGCCGGAGGCCATAATTTCCACGGAGTATATGAATATATCTGCGTGGAATCCATGGACAAGATAGCAGAGCTTCTGGTAAAGATTGCGACCGACGATTGATAATATCAAATTTACCGTTCATTTACACTGTATCGTACACATTATTGTAAAATAGCGTTGTAGGGGACAGATAAGGAGGGGTATAGATGGATAGATTTGCAAAAGAATACTTTAAGTCAATGAAGAAAAACCAGGACAGGAACAAGACGATAGCGATCCTCGCTCTTGTTCTGTTGATCCTTTTTATGCCTGTATTGTTTCTTCTTCTTGACGGACCGAAGAAGATCGCAGAGATACGTGCTTCGAAGAATACTATCGACATCGACAGTGAGAGCATCATGAATGAGTTAAATCAAGGTGTGAGCGATGTTGTAGGTTCTGAGGCAGAGCCGTCACTTGCGGGCAGCGATACAATGATCGAGGACGTGATAAGGATCAGTGAGCTTCAGACGCTGGAGTACAGCTATGATGCGATCTGCAGGGTGGATGATAACGGTGAGACCGTATACTATATCGCATATGAATCTACCGTATACCTGGGTATCGATACTTCGCAAATCGGGTTTGCTTACGGAGATGACGGGAATAAAGTCATAACGATAATCCTTCCTCCCGTAGAGGTACTTGATACCAATGTGGATGCGGGAAGCTTCGACTATATATTCATAGATCCGAACTATAATAATTCCGCAGCTTCCGTGACGGCACAGCAGTTCTGTGAAGCGGATGTTGAAGATAAGATCTCAGAGGATGAGACGATGTATACGAGCGCAAGGGATAATACCGAAGCAGAGATAAGAGCTCTTACGGAGCCTTTGGTAGAACAGTTCTATCCTGACTATGAACTCGTTATCGTATGGGGGAGCTGATATATGAAGAAGATCATCGCATTGATAATAACTCTTGCCTTAGCGACCAATATCTGCTGCGCCTGCGGCAAGAAAAAAGATCAGAAGAGTGATATAAGACTTGAGACAAAGATGTCCGAATCAGCGGAAGTTACAGTGGTCGATGCCACGGAACCCGACTTCTCAGCCGAGGAATGGGCCGCTATGCATCCTCAGGAGATCCAAATAAGGAACATCTGTGAGCTTGCGACTATGGAAGTGTATTTCCATAGCGTGGCCAAGGCGGTAAAACCTGCATCATCCGGTGTGTCAGGTTGGGGACAGGCAGAGAGAAGGTTCTGGTTCGAGTATAGCGGATATGCAAGGATCGGCATCGATATGAGCCGTGTCGAGATCACGATTACGGAAGATACCGTGACTATCCTGATCCCTCATGCGTCGATAATCGGAGGGATAAATATCGACTCATCATCTTATAGTTATGATTCGGTGATAATAGAACCCGATAACAGCAACTTCTATAACTCTAACAGCATTACGGCAAGTGATGTAACTGCGGCAGTAGCAAGTGCCAATGAAGCTACTACGGAGGAGATAAGCTCTGACAGTGCTCTTATGATGAGGGCAGAGAACAGGGCTGTGGAACTTATAAGGAAATATATAGAGCAGATCTCCGAATATTCTCATGTCGATTACGACTTTGAATGGGGATATATTGATGACTGATAGCAACAAGAGCCGCTTATTCTTTTATGAGAACATATCCTTAAGTTCAGTAAAACTGTTGATGGCTTTGTAGGGGGATAGGACTTCTCCGAATCCGTATCTGCAGAAGATGAACCTGATCCCTGCGATGGTACATGCTTCAAAGTCTCCCATCGTATCTCCTACATAATACGTATCTTCGGGACTCATGTTGTATCTTTCCATCAATGCCTTTATGGTCTCTCCCTTTGGCGTTCCTGTATCGCCGAAGCAAAGATGATCATTTATGATGTCCCCGGTTCCTGATTTGTCAGTAAAAAGTTCCGGATATCCTTTCTGGCAGTTACTGACTATGTAAAGATCGTTATCTTCAGAGAGATCTCTTAATGTAGCCTTTACGCCGGGAAAGATGATGCTGTCCGCGACTTCATGAGTGATCGAATGAAGCCTTGTATGTTCATATCTGCAGCAAAGGTCTATAAGTGTCTTTTTGTCTTCCGAAGAAGGAACGTCCGTGAAGATATCTTCGGCGATAACGTCCATAGTCTTGCCGAACTCCTTCTTAAGAAGGTCAGCGGTGATAACAGCTTTGGTCTTGCCGTAGGCGTTTGCGGCTTCCTGCCATGCTACGGCAACTATCTCCGTGGTGTTCCAGAGTGTGCCGTCAATGTCGAATATAAGATTACACATGCCCAAGATTTTAACATAAAGGTCAAGGTTAAATAAGTTGCATTTCGAGAAAAGGCGGCGTGGGTTATAATAGTAAGCATGATCATCCGCAAGAAGACAATCGAGAAGAGATTCATGGGTTATCTCAATAACCTGAGCCTCAGGAAGAAGTTGTGGCTCCTTTATACATGTTGCGTAATCATACCTCTTGTTCTTACGGACGGACTCATAGCTGCAGTCTTTATCCACGATGCCAAGAAGGAGATGGAGAAGAATATGGAGATGGCTGTCTTCAATGCTTCTCTTGATTTCCGTAATGCATTTACGCCTGCAGATAATCTTTCTAACAGTATCTATATAGATGAGGACCTGAACTATTTCCTGGAGAGGCGCTTTTCAGCCAACAGCGATTTCTATACAGAATCCAGAAGTGCATACCAAAGAGCGGGTTACAGTACGCTCCTGTCAGCAGGTAATGGAATAATAGGAGTTGCGCTCTGCGCGGATAATAACTCTATCGTAAGTGCCGGAACATACTGGAGCATTGACAGGATCAGGGATACACAGTGGTATACGGATTTTGAGAACAACGGCAGGGTCAATGCCCTCTATTTTTATTTTGTAGAGGGTGAGGATAATCTTCCCACGGGTACGAATTCCAGAAGGATCTCTATCGTAAGAGAGCTCGATCACTTCGGCGAGCTTCCCAGCGAGAAGGTGCTAAGGATAGATATCGACTATGCGAAGATCTCAGAGGAATTCTCCGTAAGCAGATACGGTTCTGATATCTATATATGTGACGGAGACATCATAGTTATATCTACTAAAGATAAGCCCAACTATTTCCAGTCTTTTAAGAGAGTCAATACCATCGACAGGAAGAGCATAGGCTACGTAGGACACATGAACTATCTCGGTAAGGAATATACGATATATGTCGAGAAGCCTTCCGAGAACTACTTTCTGTCAACTATAAGGTCCCATGCTTTCCTCTTTATGGTGCTCGTTACTATCAATATCATATTGCCTCTGATATTGGTCAACCTCATAAACAGTTCCTTTACCAACAGGCTTCAGAAATTAAGCTATGTATTTGACTCGGCTCAGAGAGATAAGGTAGGTCTTCAGGAAGTTGACAGCATACAGGGCAACGACGAGATCGGTCAGCTAACGGCAGGTTACAATAACCTGGTACGTCGTAACAGACAGCTCATAAAGACCATTTATGAGGACAGGATCGTTCACCAGAAGGTCGAGATCGAGAAGCAGCAGGCAGAACTTCTGTCTATGAGAATGCAGATCAACCCTCACTTTATCTTTAATGTTCTTGAGAACCTGAGGATGAACTGCATAGTCAAGGGAGAGAACGAGACTGCATCCATGATCGAGAGACTTGCTGCGCTGGAGCGTGAAAGTGTTGACTGGAAGACTGATATCATACCGCTTTCCAAGGAGCTTGAATTCATAAGGAACTACTTAAAGCTTCAGGCTATGAGGTATGGAGACAGATTTTCTTTCTCAATCAATGCGGAACCTGAAGCTCTTAAGGCATATATCCCCAAGCTGACGCTGACTACATTCGTAGAGAATTCCTGTGTCCACGGAGTAGAGAGGAAAAGTTCCAATGCGATGATCCTGGTCGACTGCTCCGTAAAGGACGGTAAGCTCATAATGGAAGTCGAGGATACCGGTGCCGGCATGAGCCCTGCTTCCTGTGCAGTCCTTGAAGCAAAGATGAGAAGAGCTTCCTTCTCGGAACTTCAAAGATCCAGTCAGCATATCGGTATGATCAATTCGTGTCTTCGAATCAAGATGATAGCAGGAGAGGAGAATGCTAAGTTTACCTTTGAAGGCGAGGAGAACGTCGGCGTATATTTACGTATAGAAATGCCCGTAATAAGTGAATCTGATGTGGAAGGAGAAAGCAAAGAGGATGCTTAATGTGTTGTTGGCGGATGATGAGCCCATGATATTGAAGGGTCTTATGAGGATCATCGATTGGGAAGCAGAGGGTTGCAAGATAGTATCAGCCGTAAAGAACGGTGAGGATGCATATAATTATATAAAGGATAATATAGTGGATCTGGCGATCGTCGATGTCCAGATGCCGATAATGACAGGTCTTGAGCTTATAAGCAAGGTAAGGTCGGAGGGGATAACCGATACCGACTTTGTCATCCTGTCGGGATTCCGTGATTTTGAATATGCCCAGGAAGCCATGAAGTATGGTGTATCTGATTACCTTACAAAGCCCGTTAAGGCTTCTCAGCTGGAATCCGCAGTTCGTAAGGTGGCTTTACAGCATGTATCCAATGTTCAGGAGAATGAGATGCATGAGAAGCTCAGGAGAGGATACCTTATCCAGTACATCTATTCTCTTATGATCGGTAAGGCATCTACAAAGCAGATCGACTATATAAAAGAGAACATGAAGCTCGAGGGATCTATCAATTATGTCGTGATCTCACTTAATAACATAGCCAAGCTCGATGAGATGACAGATGAGGAAGTAGGCGACCTTAAGAATAAGATCCGGGAGAATTGCGAAGAATTCCTGGGAGAGTATAAGGATCATTTCCTCGAAGAGAATGCCGCAGATGACAAGGGATACGATATGAGCTTTATCTTCTGCGAATCCATGGCATCCTCCAAGAATATGACGGATATCGAGTTCTTTGAGACATTAAGAAAGAAAGCCATGTCAGATATCCCGGTAGATCTTACGGTCCTCGTGGGAAAGACCATAAATGACATTACCAAGCTGTCGCATTCCTATAGCTCTACTAATACCATGATCACCTTAAGAGGACTTCATAGCGATAAGAGCGTATTTATATACGACAATGATATCCACGTATCTTCTCATAATCTTGCCAAGTCCATGGTACATAAGGATGCTCTGGATAATCTTATCGCAGCTGTCGTAAGAAGGGACGATGAATCGATCGATCAGTATGTTGACGAGCTTATCGAGCGTGCCGGCAGTGTAGACTACAAGACTGTTAATCTCAATATGAACTATCTCATGTTCCAGCTCATTCACAGGGCCGTTGAGATAGATGAGATGGTCGAGCAGGATAATATACTACTATATATAGGAGATGACGTATTCAGTTCGGGAGAGGATATAAGAGTTCAGCTCAAAAAGTTCTCACATGAGTACTCCGAGTATCTTGAACAGCTCAGACAGAATACGGCATCAGGCGGTCTTATCAAGGAGATCGAGCATGAGATCAAGGATCACTACGCAGAAAACCTTACTCTTCGTGACCTTGGAGCTAAGTACTTTATAAACAGCTCATACCTTGGACAGATATTCAGGAAGAAGTTCGGTATGTCCTTTAAGGATTACCTGAATAATTACAGAGTCACCGTTGCTTCCGAAATGCTCATAAACAGCGACAGGAAGGTATCTGACATCGCTGCAGACGTCGGATATCGCGATGTTGACTATTTTGTCAGTAAATTTTACGAAGTGCACGGATGCACCCCTACAAAATACAGGAGGAATTATTGATTCTGACAACAGATGAATTTTGTCGGGGTTGTAGTTAGAGTTAATCGGTAATACAACTTTACGATTTCTTAATATAATAGGTTTAATGACATAACCTAGAAAGGAAGGGTTGTATTATGAAGACAAGAAAGATTGTTTCAGTTGCAATGGCCGGCCTTATGGCTACATCGGCTCTTGCTGCTTGTAAACAAAACGGTGTTGGCGGAACAAAGGAGTTCTCCTCCTTCTTCTGTACACCTGCAACAGTCGAGATCACAGACGATAATGAGATCAAGGGCATTATCGCTGAGAAGATCGGCGCTAGCTGTAAGGAGACATGGCTCACAGGTCAGGATGCTGGTGAGGCTATCGGTGTATTGATGGCTTCCGGTGAGTATCCCGATTTCATCAACGGTGGTGACTCCTCTAAGCAGCTTTACGAGGCAGGTGCACTTGTAGCTTGGGATGATTATATTGAGAAGTATCCCAACATCAAGGAGTTCTACACAGATTATGAGTGGGATCAGTTCCGTCAGTCAGATGGACATATCTACTGGATGAATCCTTTCGATAACATCTACGGTGAAGATATGACAACTGAGCACTCCGGTGAGGCTTTCTGGATCCAGGTTCGTGTTCTTGAGTGGGCTAACTATCCTGAGATCACAACTCTTGATCAGTACTTCGACCTTCTCGAAGAATATAACGAGGCTAATCCTCAGACACCCGAGGGTGCAGACAATATCCCTTACACTATCCTTTGCGAAGACTGGAGATATTTCTGCCTTGAGAACGCTCCTCAGTTCCTCGATGGTTATCCCAACGACGGTTCTGTTATCGTAGATCCCGAGACAGAGCAGGTTGTTGACTACAACACAACAGATACAGCAAAGGCTTATTTCCTTAAGCTCAACGAAGAGTATCATAAGGGTATCGTAGATCCCGAGTCTTTCACACAGACATATGATGAGTACATCTCCAAGCTTTCTACAGGACGTGTCCTCGGCATGGTTGACCAGTGGTGGGATTTCGCTTATACAGTAAATGATATCTTCAAGTCCAATGATACAGAGCAGTACGGTTACAACTACGTACCTCTTCCTATCACGATCGACGGACGTGACAATCAGTGGTATACACCCGGTGGACAGCTTAACGTTTCTTCCGGTATCGCTATCACAACATCTTGTAAGGATGTTGAGGGCGCATTCCAGTTCATCGATGACCTTCTTGGTCAGGAGATCCTTGATCTTAGAAACTGGGGTGTTAAGGATGTAGACTACAGTGTAGACGATCAGGGTCTCTACTACAGAACAGATGAGCAGATCGCTAACTGTGCTGATCAAAACTACAAGTCTACTCACCTTTGCACATATTCTTACTTCCCTAACTACTCCGGTACATCCAGAGACGGTAAGAATGCTATGACACCTGCTCAGCAGCCTTCACTCTTCTTGGCTACGATCCCTGATCCTGTTAAGGCTTGCTTCGAGGCATACGGTGCAGAGACATACGTTGATATGCTTCAGTCCGTTAACAATGCTGGTGTTTGGTTCCCTATGTGGTCTTACTCCAACAACATGAACACATCAACTGATGGTGGTACTGCCTTCACAAGAATGGGTGAGTGCAAGCACGAGTGGCTTCCTATCGTAGTAATGTCTGATGACTTCGAGTCTGACTGGGCTGCATATCAGGCTGCATACGCAGAGACAAAGCCTGAGGATTTCCTCGCTGAGATGCAGACAGAGCTTGACAACAGAATTCAGAACTACAATGATTTCATGGCAGCAAATTCCTAATTGCATAAATATATACTTTGTAATATTATAGTGCAGGGTTGTGCGGGGCGACCATAATACTCTTATGGTCGCCCTTTATTACCCAAATTTCCTTGACAAAGAAGGTAAAGAAATGGCAACTAACTTCACATCCTTTTCGAACCCTAATTTGGACGGTAACAAGTTATCCAAAGGGGCTCACTTCAGAAAAGAAGCACCTAAGCAGGTCTTCTTGCTTGTATCTGCCGCTCTCCTTCTGATCTACGGTATCATTTTCTATTACATACCGTTGTTCGGTTGGATTACCGCGTTCCAGAACTACAAGCCCGCTACCGGTTTCTTGCATTCCGAGTTCATCGGACTCAAGAAGTTCCAGACATTGTTCGCTGATAAGACATTCTGGCAGGTTTTCAGGAATACCATTTGTATGGGTATCCTTAACCTCGTTTTGCATTTCGCGACAGCTATCATCTTCGCTCTCTTACTCAACGAGGTTAGAAACATGCTGGCAAAGAAGTTCATCCAGACTATCTCCTATCTCCCTCACTTCCTTTCTTGGATCATCGTTACTGCTATTGTTCACGATGCTCTTTCTTCTGAGGGTGCTATCAACGAACTTCTTCTTAATCTTCATATAATTGATAAGGCTATAAGCTTCTTCTCAATTAAGGCTTATTTCTGGCCTATTGTTGCTTTATCAAATGTATGGAAGGAGACAGGTTGGAACGCTATCATCTATCTTGCTGCTATTACATCTATCGATCCTGCTCTTTATGAGGCTGCTGAGATCGACGGTGCAGGCAGATGGCAGAAGATGCGTTATATCACACTTCCTTCTCTTAAGCCTACTATTATGATCCTTCTCCTCATCAATATCGGTAACGTATTGAATGCAGGTTTCGAGGTTCAGTACATCTTAGGTAATGACGTTATCAGAAGCGTTTCCGATACGATCGATATCTACGTTCTTAAGTGGGGTATCTCTCAGTTCGACTTCTCACTCGGTACTGCCGCAGGTATCTTCAAGAGCGTTGTAAGTATCATCATCGTATTCGCCGCAAACTATGCAGCGAAAGTATCGGGCGAAGAAAGATTATTCTAATTGGAGGCATATGACTTATGAAAAAGAAATTATCAACTGGTGATATTATCTTTGAAGTATGCCTTGTCATCTTCATGGTAATCTTCTGCGTAGTAACGCTTTATCCCGTACTTAACCAGCTCGCTGTATCTTTCAACGACGGTTTCGATTCAGTAACAACACGTGTACACCTGTGGCCCCATAAGTTCTCTCTTGATAACTACAAGACAGTTCTTGCAAAGCCTAACCTTCGTAGAGGTGCTATCGTAACAGTCGGTAGAACTGTTGTCGGTACAATTATCTCTTTGTTCTTCAATGCTCTTCTTGCATTCGTAGTAAGCCGTAAGAGATTCCTCTTCAAGAAGGGTGTTAACCTTTTCTGGGTTATCACAATGTACGTAAACGGTGGTCTTATCCCCGGATATATCCTTATCCAGAAGCTTCACCTTCTTAATACTTTCTGGGTATACGTTATCCCCGGTGCAGTAAGTGCCTTCAACATGCTCGTTATGCGTAACTTCATGGAAGGTATCCCCGAGTCCCTCGAGGAGTCTGCAGAAATCGACGGTGCAGGTTACTTCACTGTATTCGTTAAGATCATCTCTCCTTTGTGTAAGCCTGTTTACGCTACTATCGCACTCTTCGTTGCGGTATATCAGTGGAATTCCTGGTTCGACACAATGCTTTACAACAAGATGGCAGAACAGTACACAGTTCTTCAGTACGAGCTCATGAAGATGCTCCAAACTGCTATGAGCCAGTCCGGTTCAGTTGAGAACCTTAAGCACTCTGCATCTCACGTTACTCCTCAGGCTCTGAGAGCTGCGGCTACAATCGTTACGATGGCTCCCATTGTTGCTTTGTATCCTTTCCTTCAGAGATACTTCGTTACCGGTCTTACAATCGGTGGTGTAAAGGAGTAATCACTACTCTATTTACTTAGTAATTATCGGTTGGGAACATAATGGGTTTTTTGAGATTTGACAGTCCTTTGATGCGCTTCTTGGCTAAAGTCGCGGATCTTCTGTGGGTCAACATTCTCTGCCTGTTATGTTCCCTTCCTATTTTTACGATAGGCGCATCTCTTGCTGCGATGCAGACAATCTTCTACAGACTTCTTCATAACGAAGACGTTTATGTAACTCGAGAATTCTTTGCGTCTTTTGCAAGAAGCTTCAAGCAGGCTACTATAGTGTGGATGATCCTGCTTCCGATAATGGCTTTTCTTGCTTATGACTATGTTGCACTCGGAAATGACGGAGATCCTAAGGCTTTCTTTCTTAAGACTGTCGCAGGTATACTTTTCCTTATAGTATTTGTCATTTTCTTGTATGTATTTCCTATTATTTCCAGATACGAAAATACCGTCAAAGAGACAATCAAGAATGCTTGTGTTATCGCTATAACACATCCTGCAAGATCAGTTATACTTCTTGTTGTATTCGCATTCTGTATCTTTGTCGAACTGATAATATCTTATAAGCTATTGCCGTTGTTATTCGCTTTCTGCGTGTCCGTACCATTCTATTTCTGTTCTATGGTATATATGCCGATATTTGACAAGCTTGACGGTGTTACACCTGGAACACCAACGGATACAGCTGAAGATTGAATTTTTTATCGCATATTAATAGCCCATCCGTCGGGATGGGCTTTTTTGTGTTCGGTCCTCGATGTCTTACTGGCCGTAGTAAGCGTTTGCACCGTGTTTTCTGAAGAAGTGCTTATCCTTAAGATAGTCGGGAGCAGGCTGTACGTCGGGGCGGAGGAGCTCAGTCCTTATTGCCATCTTAGCAACTTCCTCCATAACTACTGAGTTATGAACTGCATTATGAGGATCGGTACCCCAGGAGAAAGGACCGTGGTTAGTGCACAGAACTCCGGGTGTGTAGTCGGGATCGATATTTCTTGTCTTGAATGTCTCGATTATGACAAGTCCGGTGTTCTTCTCATATGCTTCGTCGATCTCTTCTTTCGTAAGTGATCTGGCGCAGGGGATAGGACCGTAGAAGTAATCAGCATGTGTCGTACCATAGAGGGGGATATCGCGCCCTGCTTGTGCCCAGGACGTAGCCTCAGGGGAGTGAGTATGTACAACACCACCGATGTTAGGGAAGGCCTTATAGAGCTCAATATGAGTGGGTGTATCTGAAGAGGGCTTCATGCTGCCTTCTACGATGTTGCCGTCTAAGTCCAGAACGACCATATCTTCAGGCTTCATTACTTCATAGTCAACGCCTGAGGGCTTGATTACGATAAGTCCCTTCTCTCTGTCGATACCTGAGACATTACCCCAAGTAAAGGTAACAAGCTTCCTTGCGGGAAGCTCCATATTGGCTTCGAACACTTTCTGCTTTAATTCTTCTAACATTTATTTACTCCTTTATCAAAGTGATAATACTTCAGTAGCGAGCTTCTCTACGGGAAGAGCTGCCTTATACTTAGCGATGTAGTCATTAAATCCCTTAACATCTGCTTCGTCGGGAGCTACGGTAGAGGACTTACTCTCCTTGAAGATAACGTCGTTAAGGAAGCTGCTTAAGGAAACGCTGTTATTAAGAGCGTAGAGAGCAAGAACTGCGATACCCCAAGCGCCGCCTTCTCCTGCTGTCTCCATGACAGTGATGGGTGCTTCGAGAGCTGCAGCCATTATGGTCTGACCTGCTACCGGAGTCTTAAAGTATCCGCCGTGGCCTGTCATCTTGTCTACCTTTACGTTTTCTGCCTTTAAGATATCCATTCCTATCTTAAGGGAAGCAACAGCGGACATAAGAGAAGTCCTTGCGAAGTTCTCGAAGGTCAGAGCCGAGTCGGGATTTCTTACGATAAGAGGTCTTCCTTCCTCAAGACCCGTTACGGGCTCACCTGAGAAGTAGTTGAAGCTTATAACACTGTCGCAGTCCTTATCGCCCTTAAGAGCGGAAGTGAAGAGCGTAGTGTAGATCGTATTCATGTCGATATTAGCACCACATGCGTCTGCGAAGCCCTTGAGCATATTAGCCCAGGCATTGATCTCGGATGTGCAGTTGTTGCAGTGTACCATGGCAACGGGGAAGCCGTCGGGAGTAGTAACTACGTCGATCTCCTTATATACCTTAGAAAGCGGCTTTTCCATAACCACCATAGCGAATACGGAAGTACCTGCGCTTACGTTACCTGTTCTTACCTCGATGCTGTTGGTAGCGATCATGCCTGTGCCGGCATCTCCTTCAGGAGGGCACAGGAGGCTGCCCTCGCTGAGGTTACCGGAGATATCAAGAAGGCGTGCACCTTCTGCTGTTAACTTACCTGCGGCTTCTCCTGCGGACAATACCTTGGGAAGAATGCCGTTAAGATCTATGTCAGTCATGCTCTTGAATGTAGAGAGCATATCCTTGTCGTAGTCCCCGTCGGTTATGGGGAACATACCGGAAGCATCACCTACGCCGAGTACCTTCTGTCCTGTGAGCTTCCAATGAATGAAGCCTGCAAGGGTAGTAAGGAAATCGATCTTTCCTACGTGCTCTTCCTTATCGAGGATAGCCTGATAAAGGTGTGCGATACTCCATCTCTGAGGGATGTTGAAGCCGAACTTATCCGTAAGGATATCGGCAGCCTGCTCTGTTATCGTATTACGCCATGTCCTGAAGGGAACAAGAAGCTTACCTTCTGCGTCGAAAGGCAGATAGCCGTGCATCATTGCGGATATTCCTATAGCATCGATCTTAGTAAGAGTCTCGTTAAACTTTGTCTTGTAGTCTGCCGCAAGGGAAGAGTAGCAGTCCTGAAGACCTGCCCAGATGGCATCCTCAGAGTAGGACCAGATCTTCTTGCCGCAGCTGTCGATAAGCTGGTTTTCCCATGTGTGTGAACCTTCTGCGAGGATCTTACCCTTGTCGTCGGTAAGGATAGCCTTGATCCTGGTAGAACCGAATTCAATTCCTAATGCTGTGCTCATAATATATCTCCTTTGTTTATTCAGGCTTAGCGCCTTCGGATGTAAAACTCATTATATTGAGGTCATCTTCTTCGGATGCCTTCCATAAGGGCAGGTCAGTATCGTCGTAGTCCTTGCCGTTAGGATCACCTGTCTTAATGAAGTTAACGAAGTAACTGCTCATCTGGCTTGCCAGGTCGTAGTGACGTCCCTTAAAGGGTCTCCAACACTTGGATAATGTCTCGAACCAGAACCAGAGGTCGACTGAATGGAAAGTTCCGGGATTATCCCAGCCGGGGATGTCGGGAGTAAAGCAGTAAGAATAGATCTTCCTGTTAAGTCCTTTTGCCTTATTGGCTTCAAGTGCTGCCTTAACTGACTTCTTTACTGTTTTTTCTACGATATTTATGCCGTCGAAAGTGAACTCGTCTCCTGTATATCCCGTGATGATCGGAACATCAGGGCAGGATCCTTCGATAAGAAGGTCCTGGGGATTGCCGTTATAGTCATGACCGTCAACGATAGGGAACATCTTAAGAGCCATGCTGGGACCGCCTGAATATTCTCCATAGAGGTCACGGAGCTTAAATGCATCCATGGCTCTTGCTTCTTCCAAAGTCTTAACTCCGATGTAGTCGAAGAATGCTACGCCTCTTTTTTCTGCTTCGGCAAGGTCTATGGGATTGAAGATATCTCCGTCGGGATTATCCATCTCGATCATGCCGCTTAATACTACTGCGCCTTTAACGATATGACGGTTAGCAGGGCATGTCAGCTGCTGCATCGTGCTGGCTCCTCCTGCGGACTGACCTGCTATGGTGATCTTCTCGGGATCACCGCCGAATGCTGCGATATTCTCATACACCCAGTGAAGACCTGCCTGCTGATCCTGAAGACCGAAGTTGCAGGGCGCGTCGGGGCTCTCTGCTGTGATCTCGGGATGAGCAAGATTAGCCATAAGAGCAAGTCTGTAATTTACTGTTACAACGACGATGCCCTTTCTGGCAAGTGCCTCGCCGTCGAATTCCATCTCGGCCGTGTAGCCCCACTGGAAAGCGCCGCCGAAGAACCATACGAGCACGGGAAGCTTCTCGTCGGTCTGATTGGCAGGAGTCCATACGTTAAGGTACAGGCAATCTTCGTCCATCTTGATATCGGGATCTACATGCCACTCACGGCAGTAGATATCCGTACCTACGCCGGGCTGATCTTGAACGGAGATAGGTCCGTACTCAAAGCACGTCCTGACGCCTTCCCAATCGGGACAGGGCTGAGGCGCTCTCCATCTGTTCTTTCCTACCGGGGGTGCAGCAAAGGGGATGCCCTTAAATACGCTGATCCTGGTGTTGGTGCCGGGAAGACCTCGAAGCTTACCGTTCTTGACTGTTACTTCTCTTAACATTTCCTTTTATCTCCTGATCAATATTTCTTAAGTTCAAATCCTGCGAAGTCGGGACATCCCCATCCTCTGAATGTGAAGTAGAGGCTGTCTGCATCGTCCGGAAGTGGTATCTCTACGGGAACATCTGTCCATACGTTATGGTTCTCTACGTGAGCAGTACCTAAGACTTCTCCGTCCCACTTGGTCCTTACTTCGATAACGCCGCCTCCGTAGCTTCTGATGCGTACGGAAGATACATAAGATCCCTTAAGATCGAAATACTTAAATCCTGCGGTGGAGGAGGGAGTCATGTTGCAGATATAGCCTGTCTCTTCGTCTCCGTCCTTACCGTCCTGGGTGATCCTGGGGAATTCGGATCCCATGAAGTTACCGACTCCCATTGCGCCGCCCGTATATACCGATTCGGTATCGCAGAAGAGATTACAAGCGATGTAAGAAGGGTAGTAGCCTTCGCCCTTCAAAGGTCCGCCGTTAAGACCGCAAGACGTCATCTGAGCCTGCAAGATCTTTCCGTCAGATGTAAAGGATATCTTTTCGACGCAGCCCTGGCGGGAGAATACGTTACCGTTGGTATGACGGTGATAGAAGATATACCAGTCGTCATTTATCTGAACGATACTTCCGTGGTTATTAGCACCGTAGAACATGGGCTTGTCGGCGGGTTTATAAGAATCTATATGCATATCGCAGTTACTTACGATAACTCCGCCGTATTCGAATCTATTGTCGTCAAGACTGGTAGCTGTAGCATAGCAGAGCTCGTGCATTGCTACAGAAGAATATACAAAATAATAGATGCCGTTCCTCTTACGGATGGAGGAAGCTTCGAAGAATTCGTGTCCTTCGAAGCCGGAGCCTGCCGCCAGGTGCTTGGAAGGAATAACGAATACGGGGTCTTCCTCGACTGTGAGCATATCCTCGCCGAGGACGGTATGCATGACTCCGTGTCTTGATTCATCGTGGGGAAGACAGAAGCCGGTATAAAGATGTGTCTTACCGTTTTCTGTGATGACACCGGGGTCGAACTGAGGATCGTCGCCCTCTCTGTCACCTAAGAGAGTACCGTCCTTATAGTGAACATATCCGTAGTATTCGTACTTTCCCGCGGGAGTATCGCATACTGCAACAGCAACGGTATTCTCCTTATCAAGTACATAGTAAAGATAATATCTTCCGTCAGGACCGACAGTTACGTCGGGAGCATAAAGACATGCCCTTCCATTCCTGTTCTTGGGGTCCTGAGTCTTCTCGTAGATAATGCCTTCGTATCTCCAGTTGCCTAAGTCGTCTACGGGTGCTGACCAGCATACGTAGTCATTGGCACAGAAGATGTGACTGTTAAATCTGTCGTGAGATCCGTAGACATATACTCTGTCTCCGAATACATAAGGTTCGCCGTCGGGCACATATTCCCATGACGGCAGGTAAGGGTTAAACGCCTGTGTTGCCATAGTTCCTCCTATGTGGAAAGTAATAAATCAGCTTTTTCTGTATTGTCTTGGAGTAATTCCGGTGAACTTCTTGAACTGACGGCAGAAGTGCTCTGTATTTCTGTAGCCGCACTGCTCGCTTATCTCGCTTATGGTGTCAACGGAGAAGATGAGCTTATCCTTGGCGAGCTTGATCCTGTTCTTTATGACGTCGTCCATACAGGATGTACCGAAAGCATTCTTATAAAGGAAATGGAAATGAGCCGTGCTTATATTAAGCTTTGATGCCATGTCAGGGATATTCCAGTTCTGTTCGGGGTGCAGCATGATGTCTCTTCGTATCTTAAGAAGTTCCTGTCTGTAGGGAGTCGACTCGGACGCTGCGATATCCTTGGAGAGCTTTCCTATGAGGAGATGGAAAAGGTCTCTCATATTGGGATTGGTGGGAGAGTTATCTTCCGTAGCCTCCCAGTTGATCAGTTCTATAACGTTATGTATGTATTCGGGATCTGACGGAGTGAAGGGAATATTGTTCATCGGGAAATGGGTGATGAAGTCTTCATCCGTATTAAAGTGTATCCAGTCATTGGTATAAGGCTGTCCCATATCGGACATGTAGCACTTCCTGGTGTTAGGCGCGAAGAGCACGATGGACTGGGCGGGGAAATCACGCATGACGCCGTCTATCAGGAACTGTACAGGCGAATGCGCGAAGACCAGGAGCCAGCAGTTATTGCCGATCGACTCCGTATCGGAATCGTAAAGGATGCCGGTCTCATGGGTGTAACTGTATCCGGAATATAATATGTCAATCATTGTTCATCCTCCCGGTCGGGAATCTCAGAGCTGATTACAACATGAACATAATAACACGTTTAAAAAGCGTTGGGGAGTCCGGCTTACAAAAAATCAATTTTAGGCAATAATAGTTCATTGTAAGCACAGTGGGGTGAATGATAACTTCATGTTGTAATAGCCAAAAACGTTCCGGAGGCCTGTCCATGACCAAGATAGACATCTCATCTGATATCCCATTCAACAATAATCTCGACTTTTGCGTCGGTACGGGAAGAATGGGTCTTGCTCTTCAGAAGGAGTACATGGATCAGCTTTCCCTGGTTCAGGACTATATCGGTTTTTCTCATATAAGAGGCCACGGTCTCTTTACTGACGATATGGCAATATATCAAGAGCGTGAGGACTGGCACGATAAGGGCAATATTCACATCGAATACAACTTCACTTATCTGGACCTTGTAATGGACGGATACTTAAATCTTGGGATAAGACCATTTTTGGAATTGGGCTTCATGCCCGAGAAGATGGCTTCCGGAGATCAGCACGTATTCTACTGGAAGGGTAATGTTACTCCTCCTAAGTCTTACGATTCCTGGGCGACTCTTGTCAAGAAGACTCTTACTCACCTTATCGACAGATACGGCAGAGACGAAGTAGTCACATGGCCTGTTGAAGTATGGAACGAACCTAACCTTCCCGTCTTCTGGAAAGACGCGGATATGAATGAGTACTTTAAGCTTTTCGATATTACTTTCGCTGCAGTTAAGGAAGTAGATCCCGGATTCAAGGTAGGCGGTCCTGCTGTATGCGGCGGTTCTGACGAGAAGTGGATCTCAGCCTTCATGGACCATGTGGAGGAGAAGGGTCTTGCTATCGACTTTGTTACAAGACATCACTATACAACGGAGCTTCCGGTACCCGACGGACATTACGGATATCCTCCCTTAAGCGAGCCTGAGCTCGGTTTTGCCAACCTTAAGACTTCAAGAGACATCATCGATTCTCACGAGAAGTACAGGGGACTTCCCATACATATAACGGAGTACAACACTTCTTATATCCCTAACGCGCCTCTTCACGATACTACGCGAAATGCAGCTTACATCGCACAGCAGCTCTCCAGGATCGGAGAAGGATATGAGAGTTATTCCTACTGGACTTTCGGAGATATATTCGAAGAGCACGGCGTGCCCTTTACGCCCTTCCACGGAGGTTTCGGACTTGTAGCTAACGGCTGTATCCCCAAGCCCACTTTCTGGACTTTTGTCTTCTACAAGCAGATCAAGGGTATGAGATGTATCCACAAGGATGACAACTCTGTCATAGTAGCAGACGATAAGGGCGGTATACACGGTATCCTTTGGAATTTCACTCTTCTGGGCAAGGGTGAGAATAAAGAATTGAACTTCTCTTTTGAACTTCCCTCGGGAAGATATTGCAAGGTCTTAAAGACCGTAGATGAAGATCATGCCAATCCGCTTAAGATCTGGCACGACCTCGGCGAGCCGTCTTCGCTTCCTCCTGAACAGAAGGAGATCTTAAAAGCGGCTGCAACGCCCGGTATAACAACAGATTCGGTGAACGTAGTCGATAAAGAAATGGAGTTAAAGATAGAACTCGTTCCCGAATCCGTTGTTAAATTCGATATTTATCCCGCGACTTTGACACCTGACAGGGGTTATGATTATGACAGAGTCATGAACGGCGAGGAATATAAGCCCGATACGAAGGCATGATTTAAGGAAGGTATTATTATGGCACAGAAGACTAAGATGATCGTAGAGAAGGACTTTAAGATCGCAGATATCGATAAGAGACTCTACGGTTCCTTTATAGAACATCTGGGAAGAGCAGTATATGAAGGTATCTATCAGCCGGGTCATGAGTCCGCGGACGAGGACGGCTTCAGGCAGGACGTAATAGAGCTTGTTAAGGAGCTTGGCGTTCCCGTTGTAAGATACCCGGGCGGTAACTTTGTATCTAACTACTACTGGGAGGATACAGTAGGTCCCAAGGATCAGAGGAAGAAGAGACTTGATCTTGCCTGGAGGACATTGGAGCCGAATGAAGTAGGTCTTAATGAGTTCACCAAGTGGGCTAAGAAGGCAGATACTTCCGTGATGATGGCAGTCAATCTCGGAACAAGAGGCGTACCCGATGCCCTGAACCTCCTTGAATACTGTAATCTCGATACTGATTCCTATTATTCCAACCTTCGAAGAGAGCACGGAGATAAGGAGCCTTACGGCATCAAGCTCTGGTGCATGGGTAACGAGATGGACGGTCCCTGGCAGGTTGGTCAGAAGTCCGCAAAAGAATACGGTAAGGTTGCAAGAGAAGCAGCTAAGGCAATGAAGATGATGGATGAGACCATCGAGTGCGTTGTCTGCGGATCCTCTGCCATCAGCATGCCTACATTCGGTCAATGGGAAGCAGATGTTCTTGACGAGGCTTACGACTATGTTGACTACATCTCTCTTCATCAGTACTTCATGAACAAGGAGAAGGATACTGACGATTTCTTCGCATCCCTTGACGATCTTGAGGATTTTATCAAGGCCGTAAGTGCCATCTGTGATTTTATAAAGGCAAAGAAGCATAGCAAGAAGACCATCAATCTCTCATTTGACGAGTGGAACTGCTGGTATCACGCTTCCGAGACTGATAACGAGACAATGGAGAAGAAGCCCTGGGGACTTCACCCTCATCTTCTTGAGGATCATTACACATACGAGGATGCCATCGTTAACGGACTTGCTCTTATTAAGTTCTTAAAGCACTCAGACAGAGTAAAGATCGCATGTCTGGCTCAGCTTGTTAACGTAATAGCTCCCATCATGACAGAGGCTGACGGTAAGGCTTGGAGACAGACTATCTTCTATCCTTTCTTCCACGCTTCCAAGTACGGAAGAGGAGCTGCTCTTCGTCCCGTAATGACTACAGGTACACATAAGACATCTAAGCACGAAGACGTAACTGACGTAGAGGCGATCCCCGTATATAACGAGGAGGAAGGTCAGCTTACTATCTTCGCGGTAAACAGACTTACTTCCGAAGAGGTGCCTTTCGAGGCGGATCTTCGCGGTTTTGAAGGATACGAGGTTGCTGAGTATCAGGCTCTCGAGAGCGACGATATGTATCTTGTTAACTCGGCAGAGGAAGAGAAAGTAAAGCCTATTGTTAAGACAGACTACAAGTTCGAAAACGGCACTTTCGAAGCTTCCTTAAAGCCCGCTTCATGGAACGTCATCGTTCTTAAAAAGAGACAATAACCTTCTTCATATTCATACTTTGCAGGAAGAACAGTTTCCCACTAAGCAGGGAGGCTGTTCTTTCTGTATGTGTGGAATTATTGTTCACAATGCATAAATTGTTTACTTTTTCTTAAGAATACTTGATGTATTGTCTGTTAAAATGTAACTAATAAAATGCGACTTGGAGGTTTCCTATGACTAAAGAATTTGACGCACATAATTCCGTTATCACGCCTGAAGGTGTATTTGTTATCGGTACATACGATGAGAGTGGAAAAGCAAATGCCATGACGGCAGCCTGGGGAATCCAGTCGGATTTCGGTGAGATCACCATTTACATGAGTAAACATAAGACAACGGACAATATCGAGAAAACGGGCGAATTTACCGTTGCTTTCGGTACTGTTGATACCGTTACCCTCTGTGACTACTTCGGTATCGAGAGCGGTAATAACGTAGATAAGATCAAGAAGGCGGGATGTACCGTTAATAAGGCTCCCAATGTCAACGCTCCGATCATCGAGGGTTTCCCTCTTGTACTCGAGTGCAAGTGCAGGAGCTGGGACAGTTCCACGGGTATCCTAGTAGGCGAGATCGTAGCTCAGCAGGTCGACGAGTCGATCCTTACTGACGGTCATGTAGACCTCGGTAAGATGAAGCCCATCATCTACGATACGGGCATGCAGACATACAGAGTTATAGGAGATGTCGTAGCTAAGGCTTATAGCGAAGGACTTAAGATCAAGAAGAGCGGCGACGGTAAATGGGATAACTAACCGATCATATATAAGCAGATCGGAAGGAGGTGGATGATATGAAGAATATCACTCTCGGTAAGACAGGGATCACGACTCCTCAGAATGCTTTCAGTACGCTTCCTTTGCAGGGTACGGATATGGAAACTGCGGTAACGATGCTCCGTAAGGCTCACGAAGGTGGAATGACCTTCTTCGATACGGCAAGATCCTACGCCAACAGCGAGGTCAAGATAGGTATGGCCTTTGACGGCATAAGGGATGAGGTGATACTTGCTTCCAAGACCATGGCCGATACTCCCGGTAAGTTCAAGGCCGACCTTGAAGCGACCCTCAGAAATCTTCGTACTGATCATGTCGATATATATCAGTTCCACTTCATGACTCAGTGCTATCGTCCCGGTGATTGCACCGGAATGTATGAAGCGATGACGGATGCCAAGAAGGAAGGTAAGATCTTACATATCGGAGCTGCCGCTCACAAGATTACCGTAGCGGAAGAGATAGCCAAGTCCGGACTTTATGAGACTTTAAACTTCCCGTTCTCCTATCTTGCCACCGATAGGGATATTGACCTTGTAAAGACATGTGAAGAGAACGGCGTCGGCTTTATAGCATCCAAGGGACTTGCAGGCGGTATCCTTACCAATGCCAGGGCATGTATGGCCTTTATGGCTCAGTATAATGTCCTTCCCGTTTGGGGTATTCAGACACCTTCGGAACTTTATGAATGGCTTGAATTCTTTGATGAGCAGCCGGAGATGACAGATGAGATAAGAAAAGTCATCGCAAGCGATAAGGAAGAGCTGGCGGGTGACTTCTGCAGAGGCTGCGGTAACTGTATGCCATGTACTGTCGATATTCAGATCAATCAATGCGCCAGGATGATGCAGATAATGAGAAGGACTCCCAAGGAGATATATTCCGGCGAGTACTGGCGTAAGGAGATGGACAGGATAGAGCGCTGCCTTGAGTGCGGTATGTGCAAGAAGAAGTGTCCTTATGAGCTCGATGTACCTAAGCTCCTTCGTAAGAATCTCGAGGAGTATCGAGAGGTAATAGAAGGCAGGAAGAACGTAGAATAACAACACAGGTGTTCGTATTATGGATAAGAGTAAGGAATTATACTATTACTCACTTTTGGAAGACATGACCGATATGATGAACGATCCCGATAACTTCGACAGGGATGCATTCATCAGGATACTTACAAGATTTGCAGAACTGTTTAATGTATCAAAGGGAGTAACTGAATTTTATATGTCGCTTACCGATGAGAAGAACGGCTATGGCGAGGTGCTGATCGATTACGATAATGGTCACGGCGATAAGGAGATCGTAAAAAGAAGGATCGTGGCAAAGTCGGGCGTAGTAATGAAGTGTACCTTCTATGCAGCCGCAGACAGTCCGGAACTTCCGACCGAAGATCTTAAGAAACTTGATCTCATCGCTCGAATGATATTAGGTCTCGTATCACGTAACAGGCTTATCGGCGTCGTAGAGAAATTGGGTTTTACTGACGGACAGGGTTATCCGAACTACAGGACTTTTCTTCGTTATCTTCAGAATGTCAATTCCGAAGGTACTCTGGGCGGCAGGGTCGCTTTTAAGTATAATCTTCGGCACTTCGGTCTTGTTAATCAGGATGTCGGAAGGACAGTCGGTGACGTTGTCATGCGCAATCACTTTGAGCTGATAAGCTCGATCGTAGGAAATCACGGTATCGTCTGTCGTATGGGAGGAGATAACTTTATAGGTATCCTCGACAAGAAGGATCTTGAGAGCCTTCTTGCCGCATTAAGCGGAGTTCCGGTCGTATACGACAACGGTAACTTAAAGAGAGTTATGGTAAGATCCAGTGTCGGTGTGTTCGAACTTCCCGATCCTTACAGATTCGAAGATCCTGATGATATCATGGATATTCTGATGCCTGCAGCTTCCATCGCAAAGAACGGTTCGGGAGACAGTATCGTATTTGCTGACGAGAAGCTCCTGAAGATGAAGCATAATTCCATGATGGTACAGAAGAACTTCCCCAAGGCCCTGGCCGAGAATGAGTTCTTCCCTTACTATCAGCCTCAGGTCGACATCACTACGGGAAGGACAGTAGGAGCTGAGGCTCTCTGCAGGTGGAAGAAAGACGGCAGACTTATAATGCCCGGGCAGTTCATCCCTGTTCTTGAGCAAAGCACCGATATATGTCTTCTGGATTTTTATATGCTCGATGCAGTCTGCAGGGATATAAGGCGCTGGATGGATGAAGGAAGTCCAATCGTAAGGATATCGGTAAATATGTCCCGTAAGCATCTTATAGATGTCGACTTCGTAGAGCATCTGACATCCATTATCGACAGAAGACAGATCCCTCGAGATTATATAGAGATCGAATTTACCGAGACGGTGGATAATGCGGGATTCGGTGAATTAAAGCAGGTTGTCGAGAAGTTAAGATCGGTGGGTATATATACTTCCGTTGACGATTTCGGTGCGGGATATACTGCCCTTGCTCTCCTTAGCGATATTCCATGGAACATAATAAAGATAGACAGATCTTTCCTTCCCGAGCAGGGGAAAAACGACACGGCGAACCTTCTCCCGATAATGAAGCATATAGCGCAGATCGCGGATGAACTCGGCATGTCAACGGTCGTAGAAGGAGTCGAGACAGAAGAACACGTGAAGATCATGCGAGAAAATAACTGCAGGATCGCACAGGGATTTTTCTACCACAGGCCCATGCCCGTTACCGACTTTGAGGAGCTTCTTCTGGAGGAGACAAGTTGATATATGGGAATAGCTTGTAAGAAAGATAAGCGTTATAAAATAGCGGTATTTACCTCCAACATATACGAGAGCATGACGATCGAGATGAAAAACGGCATCAATCAGGCGGCACTCGATACAGGTTGCAAGGTTATATATTTCTGCAGCTTCAGCGATAATTTCAGTAGCAAAGTGTATAACCAGTATGCCAAATATGATGAGGGCGATACGGTATGCTTTGACGTCCCCGATCTTACGGACTTCGACGCTGTCATAAGGATAGATTCGTCCTATTCTCCCTATGTGAGAGCAAAGATAGACGATATCCTGGCATGTATCGATATTCCTGTGATCAATGTGGGAGGGAAGATCAATGGGTGCATTAATATCCTCAGTGATGATTCCTCTTCCCTGGGACTTATCGTAGATCATCTCATAAAAGAACACGGATGCAGGGAGCTTTTTCATGTAGCGGGAAGACCCGATAAATACTTTACTCATGAAAGGCTGGAAGCGATGAGAAAGGCCATGGAAGATAACGGCCTTTCGTTTGATCCCGATAAGATCTATTACGGTAATCTTTGGAGAAACTGCGGAGATGAAGCTCTTGATGCAATACTGAAAGCCTATGAAGGTACGGACAGGAGACTTCCCGATGCCATTGTGTGTGCCAACGATTATATGGCTATCGGTGTGGCGGCGGCATGCAAGGAGAGAGGAATAGAGATCCCGAGGGATGTGCTTCTTACGGGATTTGACGGTGTCGAAGCAGCAAGTCAGGGATTTCCGTCTATAACTACATCCAAGCAACCTTTCTTTAAGATGGGGTATCAGAGCATATTGACGATCCTTGATATCTTCGAAGGCAAAAAGGTCGAAGAAGATATAAAACTGATAGGAGATCTCCAGCTTAATCAGACATGCGGCTGTGTGCCGCTCGTAACTAATAATATAGAAGATATAAGGGATGTATATCTTACAAGGAATGCCAAGATAGGCTACCTTGCCCAGTCTACTACAAATATGATATTGAGTACGTCAAACTCAAAAACGCTGGACGAATGTTTCAAGGAGATCGCCAGGAATTCATCTGTTGATACAGGCTTTAAGGCTATGTATCTCTGCCTTGTTCCGGAATGGGACAAGCAGTTTAAAGTAGGACGGGATTATTCAAGATCAGACTGTGAGATGACGGTAGTAGCCGGTTTTGACGGAGATGAGGATGTTCCTTTACAGACTTTCCGTAAGAAAGACCTTCTTCCTCAAAAGCTTCTTGAAGATGACGATCCCTGCTATATATTTGCCGTTCATCATCTTCAGTATTATATGGGTTATATGATAGTTAAGCCTGACACTGAGTGGCTCGACCAGCTTGCGATGAAGTCCTGGATCGTTAATGTGGCTTCCATGATCGAGTTCTGGAGGATTCGCAAAGAACTCAGTGTTACCGTAGACAGACTTGAGAACCTCTATAACAGAGATACTCTTACAGGACTTTACAACAGGCGCGGTTACGAGATGTTCTTCGAGGAATACTATAACGAGTGTAAGACAAACTCCAGCAGGCTTTCTGTCATGGTCATCGACATGGATGATCTTAAGTATGTGAACGATCATTACGGTCATGCGGAAGGCGACTATGCGATATGTACCATAGCCGAAGCCCTGAAGGCAGCTGCCGATAACTCTGAGATTTGCATGAGAGCAGGCGGTGATGAGTTTGTGGTCCTTGCCAAGAACTATTCCGAAGAACTCGCCGAGAAGTATAAGAGTGCTTTCAGGAGCTATATTGATAAGAAGACGGAACGTGACAATAAGGCTTTTGCCGTGAAAGTAAGCTGCGGTGTCTTCATGGATATCCCCGCAAGAGATACCGACAAGACCGTTACGGAGCTTTATGAGAGATTCCTTCGAAAGGCAGATGCTCTTATGTACGAAGAGAAGAATAACCACAAGAAAGAACGAGTTTAACACTTAGTTAAAATATCTTTGTCCTATTTCTCATTTGTTAATAAATTCTCCTTAATTTGTGCAACCTGTATGTATATAATTACGTCTGTAGGTTTGAGCACAGTGTTGTGTGTGTGGTAAAATCTTACAATGCAGTAAAATATTTTTGAAAAGGGGAGATACTTCTTAATGGAAAACTTTACAGTGATCTCAAGGCCTGAGATCGAACAGGCAATCGCCATTGCTACTAAGATCAATGACTACTATTACGAGAAGATGGTTGGTCAGCGTCAGCTGGGTACATCACTTCTCATCTCCATGATCATCAACGGTCATATACTTATCGAGTCCGTTCCCGGTCTTGCTAAGACGACTGCAGCCAAGACGATGACAGAGGCTGTTAACGGAAGATTCTCACGTATTCAGTGTACGCCTGACCTTCTTCCTTCCGATATCATCGGTACACAGATCCTCAATTATACTACTAATACTTTCGATACGAAGCTCGGTCCCGTACATGCAAACTTCGTACTTCTCGATGAGATCAACAGATCCTCGGCTAAGACACAGTCTGCCATGCTCGAGGTCATGCAGGAGCACCAGACCACTATCGGCGGCGAGAACTATCCCGTGCCCGAGATCTTCATGGTAATCGCTACACAGAACCCCATCGAGCAGGAAGGTACATACGTACTTTCAGAGGCACAGCTTGACCGTTTTGCCATCAAGGAGAAGCTCGACTATCCTACAGAGGATGAGGAAGTTACGATCCTTAACAGGGTTGAGGCTGACGTATTCTCAAAGGGTATGGCAGTCGTTGGACTCGACAGCGTTAAGTATCTTCAGGATCTCGTTAAGAAAGTCTATATCGACGATTCCGTAAAGAGATATATCATTAAGCTCGTTAATGCTACAAGACATCCTAAGGGAATACTTCCCGAGAACCTTACTCAGTACATGACTATCGGTTCTTCAACGAGAGGTGCTATCTGCCTTATGGAAGTTGCAAAGGCAGTTGCTCTCCTGAACGGAAGAGACTATGTTACGCCCGATGACGTTAAGGCTGAGATCCACAGCGTACTTCGTCACAGAGTCACATTGAACTTTGCCGCCGTTGCAGACGGTATCGATGAGGATATGATCATCGATGCAATAATGGGGGCTGTACCTGCACCATGATCAGTGATTACATCACCAAGATCAAGGCCAACATAAGTATCTACGCTACCCGGAAAACATCCTCCGTCCTTGACGGAACATATACTTCCGTCTTCATGGGTCGAAGCATGAACTTCGAGGATCTTCGTGAGTATGTTCCTGGTGACAGCATAAGGGATATCGATTGGAAGGCATCTTCACGAAGCAGGAATCTTCTTGTCAAGCGTTATGTCGCCGAGAAGAAGCACAATATCCTTCTGCTTTGTGATTCCGGAATAAAGATGACCGGTGATACGCCTCTTGGTTCAAGCAAGAAAGAGGTTGCCCTTTATACAATGGGTACCGTATCCTATCTTGCTTACAAGAACGGTGATAATATCGGTGCGATCTACAGTCAAGACGGCCTGATCAAATATCATTCATTCAAGACGGGACTTCCGAACGTTCAGCAGATCCTTACCGCGTATGACAAAGAAGGTTTTACGGGTAAGAGCGGACAGATCGGTAAGACCATCGACTACATCATCAATAACTTCAGAAGGAAGATGATCATATTCATCATCACTGATATGAAGGGGATGGCTTCCATTACGGAACCTCAGCTCAAGAGATTGATATGTCGTCATGATGTTCTCTTCGTCAACATCGGAGATGCCGATGTTACCGGAGGTAAGTCCTTTGATGTGGATACGGGAAGATATATACCTGCGTTCGTAAGCGGCAATAAGAAGCTTATGCGTATCGAGCGCAAGTATAAGGAAGAGTTGCGCGAATCCAACAACAAGAAGCTCGTTAAGTACGGCATCATCAATGCCGATATAGACAGCGAGAAGGATATCGCGCAGAAGATCATAGAATTATTGGAGAGACACAGACATGCCAATATCCGTTAGTTTACAAGATATGTTTTCATATTCTGCGGCACTGACGATACTGCTGGTAGTCCTTGTGGCAATACCTTTGATCGTATTATTGATCATGAAGCTCAAGGGATTTAAGCTTCCTGCGAGAAAGAAGAAGAAAGCAGAAGCTCCTAAGCCTTATGTCAGGAAGAGGAGCATTCAGGAGATCAAGTCTGATTACTTAAAGCAGATAGATGCGATCGAAAAGCAGTATAACAACAGAGAGATAGATGAAAGAGAGGCGTACATCAGACTCAGTAAGGTAGTACGTACCTTTGTTCAGGAAATGACGGGAATCAAAGCTATGAACCTCACGCTTAGCGAGATCAAGGAATTGAACCTCCCTAAGCTCGCAGACCTTATCGCCGAGTTCTACAGACCCGAGTTCGCGTATGACAGCGAGGGCGCTGATACGGTAAGGCACATAGCTGATGCCAGAACGGTGGTGACACAATGGAACTGACATATCCTATAGCTGTATATATCGGTATCGGACTGGTATGTTCCATATTCATTTACACTTTATGGAACAGAAAGAAATACAAAGGCGGTAAGAGGGCGGCAAATACTGATTTTGTAAGGAGCCTTCCTGCTTATAAGTGGATGATGATCGAGTATCACTTCCTTAGAGTATTTCTGGTAGCGAGCCTTATTGTATCCATACTTTTCTCGGTTTACCTTACCGCTAAGCCTATAGAGGTCAAGACTATGGCCAAGGAAGTTCATAACAGAGATATCATGATCTGTTTTGACGTTTCCACTTCGCTTGATGAGGTAAGCTGCGAGCTGTGTGACAAGCTCATTGATTTTGTCGGTGAGCTCCACGGCGAGAGATTCGGTGTAACGATCTTCAACTGCTCTCCCGTACAGGTCGTTCCTCTTACTGATGATTACGATTATGTAGTCTCACAGCTGGAGCGATTGAGGGACTCCATAGATGATTATTACTCTTACGATTTTTCCGGCAATTACGACGCAGACTGGCGTTTTGCAGGTACTATCTCCGGACAGTACAGTTCACTTATCGGTGACGGACTTGCAGGATCCCTCTATAATTTCCCGGATCTTGAGGAGAATCCCGAGAGAGCCAGGATGATCGTATTCGTAACGGATAACGATCTTATGGGTCCTCCGCTCGTCACAGTGCCTCAGGCATGTGAGCTCTGCGCATCCCACGACGTCAAGGTGTTTGCATTAGCCCCCGAGTTCGTTATCGACGAGGCTAATTTCAGACAGGCTATCGAGAGTACCGGCGGCGGTTATTTCAATACCAGGGATGACGACGCCATGGATGATATGCTCGATGAGGTCAAGAATACTGACGTATCTGCGAGCTACACCAAGGTTACCACCGTACATGATGTCCCCGAGACGGGAATCATCGCACTCGTCGTAGCTGCAGTGATCTATACATTGTGTGCAAGGAGGTTAAGGCTATGACTATATCTCCTGTTATACCTATACCCATTATGGTGATCATATGCATCGCATTGATCGCATTGAAGCGTAAGGGGGCGTGGAACTTTACGAGGCAGATCATTATCTCGGTATTGATCTTTGCCATCAATCTCAGGCTTGCCATACCTTCTGACAATGTAACGGTAGTAAAGAACGATATCGATGTTCTCTTCGTAGTCGACAATACTATCAGTATGCTCGCAGAGGACTACGGTTCTGACGAGGAAAGAAGGATGGATGCCGTAAGGAAAGATGTTGAGACCATCATGAACGAGTTCGAAGGCGCAAGATTCGGTCTTATTACTTTCGATGATACTGCTAATTACCTCATCCCTTATACCAGTGAATCATCTATCGTACTCTCGGCTGTACAGACTCTTGAAGGCCGACTCAAGGAATATGCGGGAGGTACTTCTCTTAATATCTCCTACGATGCCATGCAGCAGGTACTGGAGAACAATCTCGGTTTGACAGACGACGATGATGATGACGATGAAGAGGACATAGATGAGATCTCCGGAGAGAACAGAGTACAGGTCGTATTCTATATCTCCGACGGCGAGATAACATCCGGTGACCGTTTGAGATCTTTTGAGAGGATCTCCGAACTGGTCGATACAGGTGCCGTATTGGGATACGGTACTTCTGCGGGCGGCCCTATGCACGTTCGCAGTTACGATGATGACGGCTATGAGCTCCTTCAGTATTACGACAATAACTATAATTACGTGACTGCCATATCCAAGATCGACGAGGACAACCTTAAAGATCTTGCTGCGGATATCAATATTCCGTACTTCCATATGGTAAATCATTCGGATCTGAACGGTGCTATAGAGGCAGTCAAGCTCTCGATAAGCGAAGGCAACTTTGACAGAGAGAAGCAGACAGGTGAGGGTCAGCTCGAGATATACTATATCCTTGCCGGAGTACTCGCAGCCTTGCTTATCTATGACATGATCTATTACAGAAAGAGGTTGGGACAGGAGCGATGAAAAAGAAGATATTAGTCATACTCTATGTATTCCTTTTGCTTATATGCGGAAGGCAGCTCTTAAACTATTTTTACAACCAGCATGTCGTTAACGAATACCTTAACGGTAACTATACTGTCAACGAGAATCTTCTGTTGTCACTGAATATAATCGAGCCTTATATCGCTTACTACAATAACGGTAATATCCTTTACAAGAATCACCTTTACGAAGAAGCGATCGAGGCATACGAAGATGCTCTTGATTGCCCCGGTATTCCTCAGAGAAGAGAGTGCTCCATAAGGATCAATCTTGCACTTGCCAAGATCGCACTCCTTCCCGATGACTACGATGCCAAAGCCAATATCGACACATCTCTTGAGATCCTCTACAGTGCCAGAGATGTTCTTCTTGAAGGCGGTTGTGCCAACGAAGACGGTACGGGTCACAGCAACAGAGCTGAGAGACTTAAAAGAGAGATCGACAGGATAATAGAGTACCTTGAGACAAAGCAGACAGGTACGCTTGAGATCCAAAAGACGATCACCGGTGTAGACGATGTCCATAATCTTTCCGAGATATCGTTCACGGTAGTAGGCCCCGAGGATTTTGTACCCGTAACGGTACTTTTCGATCCCGATTCGGATCTCTGGGTCAACGAGGGTGATACCTATACATTGACCATTGACGATATTCCTCTCGGCGAGTACACGGTAACCGAGGATCAGAACGGTGAGACCGACCAGTGGAGCTGTTCTACAGAGAACGGATATCAGGTAACAGTAGATGTTATCGCCGGCGATCCTGTTCCTGCAGAGATCACAAACGAGTATCAGGAGAATCAGTCTCAGTCGCAGGATCAGTCTGATCAATCCAATGATTCAGACCAGTCGAATGATTCTGATCAGTCCAACAGCTCTGATCAGTCGAACAGTTCCGATCAGTCGAACAGTTCCGACCAGTCGAACAGTTCGGATCAGTCCAACAGTTCCGACCAGTCGAACAGTTCCGATCAGTCCAACAGCTCTGATCAGTCAAATCAGTCTGATCAATCCAATCAGAGTAATCAGTCAGACCAGAGCGGACAGTCAGATCAGACGGGTGAGACCAGTAATGCATCTGATCACTCCGATACATCGGGATCTTATCAGCCTAATCCCACAGATGATACGCAGGGATCTCAGTCTACGCAGCAGACCAATAATACCGCTGAAACTTCCGGTACTACGCAAACTGCAAGACCTACGACGTTCTCTGAGTGGGAACAGCAGATCCGTGAATCTATTGAGAGTCTTCAGAGCGATTCTTACGACAGAAGACAGGATGAGCTCGAACAGTCTGAGTCTTCCGGTTGGAACAGTGACTACAACGGTATATGGTGATCACAGTGTCCGAAGGGTATAACCTTCGGACACTTTTTATGCCTGCACTGAAGCTTACTTCATTTCGATTGCTTTAAAAAGTGAATTAAGTTAGTATGGTGCCATGAATACTTTGGATCTGAATAAGAAGAAAAGCGAACGTCTTTACAAGATAGGCCTTGTTTTTGCAATAGGTCTTTTTCTGTTTACTCATCTTTTTAAGCTGGACAGTGTCTTAGCTATGTGGAATACGGATGAGGTCGGCCTTATTCTCAATGTTCAAAGTCTTGCTAAGTACGGAACAGACAGATACGGCAATTCTTACCCGATGTATCCGATCAATTATATCGGAGAGCAAAGTCCGCTGTTTACATATCTGTATCTGATCGTATATAAGATCTTCGGCTATTCGAAGTTTTCCATAAGAATGGTCACTGTAGTCTTCTCGATGATCGCTACGCTTTATTGGGGAAGGATCTACTATCTTCTCGGAACAAACAAGCGCAGAAATACATTGATGATGCTTTTTGCGATGGCAGGTTTTCCTACTATAGTTCTATTGATGAGACTCGGTCTTGATTGCAATCTTATGTTCACGCTCACGCCTGTATTTTTCTTTTATCTGATAAAGGCGGTCTTCTCTGAAAAGAATAAGGACTATGTTATTGCAGGCATATCAGCCGGTATTATCCTTTATACGTATATTCTCTCTCATCTGATAATGCCGTTTTTTCTTCTCATTACATTTATCTATCTGTTAAGGATCAGAAAGATACGAATAAGCAATATTGTTGCTTTTATGATCCCGGTTATCTTGCTCGCGATCCCTCTTATTCCTTTCCATATAGTTAATACTTTCAGATTGGAACCGTTCTCTGTTTTTGGTATTTCTTATGTAAGTACTCCCGATAACAGAACTTCGGAGATAAGCGCTTTGCAGATACCGTCTCAGCTGTTGATCAACCTTATTCCTCTTTTAGGTTTTGATGCACAGCCTTATTCGACTATTTCGTTTTTCGGTACTAATTATTGGATCAGTGTGCCATTCTTTCTTTTCGGCCTGATCCGCGGTACAAAGCAGACAGTAAACTGTTTTAAGAAGAAGGAATTTAGCATGACTTCTCTGGTTACTATCTGGTTTTATACGATCTACTTAAGCAACAGCATGATCCTGGGAAAAGCTTATAGATTTAATCCGATATTTTTCTCGGTCATCTATCTGACGATCGAAGGTATCTGTGACTTCTTAAAGAATATAAGTGATAAGAAGCGCAAGACCGCATCTGTTGCAGTTGCCGTTTGCTATGCTATATGCTTTATCGGTTTTGCGATCTACTATTTCGGCGGTACTTATACCCGTAAGTATGTGCCCGGATCTATGGATAAGTATTGTGCTTATGATATGAAGAATGCATTGATACGAGTTGAGGAGATAAGATCCGAGATCGGTGACAGAGATCTTTATGTCGGTAATCCCTGTTCTGTTCATGCACACTATCAGTTGGCATTAGGTATCGACCCTAAGGAGTTCTATCTGGATGAGAACGGTAATGTAAGGCCGGATTATGAAGATGTCTACGGCAATAATCATTTCTATCTTGTAGCCGATCCCTGGGATGCTGATATCTATATGGTCGACGAAGATAATATGGATTATTGTCATATGCTTATGGACAAGGGATTTACTTATGAATACGTCGATCATTACTACATCTTTTACAAAACAGACCTGTAAAAACTCAAAACTAAATAATAGTTGATAACAGGCAGTAAGAAAGATAAACTATGTATGATTCATAACACCTAATATTATCAGGAGGATCGATTATGTCAGTTATAAAGAATGAAGAAGTTAAGGCTCTTGCAAAAGCTGCTGAGCCTGCAGTAAAGACAGAAGTTAAGGCCCCCGCTAAGGTTGAGGCAGCTGCACCTGCTGCAAAGAAGGCAGCTCCTGCAGCTAAGAAGCCCGCTGCAAAGAAAGCACCCGCTAAGAAGCCTGCCGCTAAGAAAGCTGCTCCTGCCAAGAAGGCGTCTGCTAAGACAGCTGCTAAGGCACCCGCAAAGAAGGCCGCTCCTGCAGCTAAGAAGCCCGCTGCAAAGAAGGCACCCGCTAAGAAGGCTCCTGCAAAGAAGGCTGCTCCCGCTAAGATCGTTGAGCCCAAGAAGTTCATCGTTCAGAACCAGGCTGATCAGAGCATCTCTTACACAGAGATCGTTAAGAAGGTCAACAAGGCTTACAAGGATACCATCAAGTCCCTTGAGATCTATGTTAAGTCTGAAGAGAACAAGGCTTACTACGTTGTTAACGGCGGAGTAACAGGTTCCGTAGATCTTTACTGATAAGATCTTTATCGAAGAATTTTATGTGAGACAGGTATTGCCTGTCTCACTTTTTTATGCTTTGTTTTCTTCGGGGAAATTGTAATCTTGAAAGGGCGCGATAAGTGATAGACTATTTGGTACAAGTAACTAGCGGAGGCGGCATTTAAGATGACAAAGACAGTATCTGTAGGTCCTGTTCTTATAGGCGGCGGTAATCCCGTCAGAGTCCAGTCGATGAACAATACAAAGACAGGTGACGTGGAGGCTACGCTCGCCCAGATATATGCCTTGAAGGAAGCGGGCTGTGATATAACGAGAGTTGCAGTACCGGATATGGAAGCCGCTCAGGCTCTTAAGGAGATCACAAAGAAGTCTCCTCTTCCTGTTGTCGCCGATATTCATTTCGATTATCGCCTTGCTATCGAATCGGCAAAGAACGGTGCCGCCAAGATAAGGATCAATCCCGGTAACATCGGAGGGCCTGAGAAGCTTAAGATGGTAGCGGATATCTGTAAGGAGAGAGGTCTTCCCATTAGAGTAGGCGTTAACTCCGGTTCCATCGATCGTAAGCTCGTTGAAGAATACGGCGGAGTATGTGCCGAGAATATGACCAAGAGTGCTCTTGATGCCGTTAAGCTCCTGGAGGATGTAGACTTCGATGACATCGTAATAAGTATCAAGTCCAGTAGTCCCAGGCTCACTATAGAGACTTATAAGGAACTTGCAAGAAGATGTGACTATCCGTTGCATGTAGGTGTTACCGAAGCAGGTACCTTAAGAGAAGGCATGATAAAGTCAGCCGTAGGTATCGGTTCGCTTCTGTCGCAGGGAATAGGAGATACGATAAGGGTATCTCTTACCGGTGATCCCATAGACGAAGTATATGCCGGCATAAGTATCCTTAAGGCATTGGACCTGAGATCCGGCGGAATAACATTCGTATCCTGTCCCACCTGCGGAAGGACGGAAGTACCTCTTATAGAACTCGCATCCGAGATAGAACGAAGGATCTGTAATCTTCCTTATGACCTCAAGGTCGCCGTAATGGGATGTATCGTAAACGGTCCCGGAGAAGCCAGAGAGGCCGATATAGGACTTGCAGGCGGTAAGGGTGAGTTCCTTCTGTTCAAGCACGGAAAGACGGTAAGGAAGCTCAAGGCTGAAAGTGCCGTAGATGAGTTCGTAGAAGAAGTAAAGATCCTTGGGGAAGAGAGTAAGAGTAACTGATGAAGAGAATTGCTGCAATGCTTGGTATGTCCGCAGAGAAGATCCGCGGACTGCAGGATATCACGGTTGAAAAGATAGATCTTTTTAAGGACAGGAATGTCCTTCGTCTCGTGCTGTCGGGACTTCCCGAGCAGGATAATGCCATGTGCGAATTCGCAAATGAGATCAAGAGACAGACTGACTGCGATCTTAAGCTGCTCTTTACATCTGTCACAAGAGAGAACGTAGCAGAATATGTAAAGAATCTTAATTCATACATCATCTATGCTTTAAGAAACAAGAGCAGCGATCTTTGCTATGCCGATAAGTGCAGGTTCGAAGTGGATTCCGATCTTAAGCTCAAGGTGACTCTTGATGCCGTATTTGAGATGTTCGTAGATGAGCCTATTAAGAATAAGATCGAGAGTGCCGTAATGAATTTTACGGAGACTGTACTTAACGTTCAGCTGGAAGGTTCCTATCTGGTCCTTACAGAGCTTGAGCCGGAGCCTGATACTGATTACTGCGATATGTACTTTGACGAAGGCGATATGGCACCTCCGCCTCCGATGCCTGCTGATGTTTATATGCCTTATATTCCTCCGGAGATAATGGCTGAGGCTCAGGAGCAGACAAGGTTGCAGGAAGAGAAGGAGAAGGAAGCCTCAGGCGAAGGCGAAGAGAAGGTTAATAAGAATTCCTGGGAATATAAGGCCAAGGAACAGCAGAAGATAAATAAATCTAATGACCAGGGAACTGCAAGAGAGTTTATAAAGAAGAATGCCGATTCCGTCTTCGGTAAGGTAACAAAGGGCGTAGAGCTCTTTGATATCAAGGATGTTACCGCAGAAGAGAATATCGTAAACGTAGTTGGTAATCTTACTCTCACTGACGATCTGAAGCTCAGTAAGTCCGGTAAGGTCGTTATCGCCAAGTTTAATATCATAGATAAGACCGGCGGTATCGCGGGAATCATGTTCGTTAAGCCTCAGGAAGCAGATGCCTTCGAGAAGATGTTCAAGAAAGGCGGATGGGCAGGATTCCAGGGCGAGCCTCAGTACAACAGAGGTGAGTTCAACCTTAAGGTCCAGGGTATCTTCGAGGCGCAAAAGCCCCCTAAGCGTAAGGACTACGCAGACATGAAGAGAGTAGAGCTTCATGTTCACTCTAAGATGAGCGAGAAGGATGCGGTATCAGATCCCGCAGCCATCATGAAGCTGGCTGCTTCCTTCGGTCATAAGGCATGTGCCATCACTGACCACGGTGTAGTACAGGCTTTCCCTGAAGTATATAACACTGCAAAGAAGTTGACAGTCGGAGATACCGACGAGAAGTTCAAGGCGATCTTAGGCTGCGAGGGGTATCTTGCAGACGACGGTCCTACGATCTTCTATAATCTTCCTTTCGAAGAGGAAGAGAGACGTCATGTCGGTAATATCGTATCCGTCGCCATAAGAACGACGGGTAAGGATTCATGCTCCGATAAGATCACGCATATAGCAGCAAGTAAGTACAGGCTCAAAGGCTACAAAGCCGTAAGGATCCCGCCTGAGGGAGAATCCGACGAGGATGCTATGGAGTTCTCACGAAAGGATATCGACAGGAGCCTCTGGGACCCCGAAGAGATACCCGAGGAGCTTCGTGACGAGAATATCGCATCCAAGAGTGCACCTTCACATGAAGATAAGTCTCATGTCTTAAATATCGATCTGCCCGTAATAGGAGAATATGCAGAGAACGATATAGAGTTCGTCCCCGAAACCTTGGAGTATGAGCATGTCGCCGATTTCTATGCAGAGGTGGAGGACATCATCTATACGGGCCAGGGTGAGCCATGCGATTCTTATTACAGAGTAGGAGAGCTCCTTGAATTCATAGGTGATTCCTATATAGCAGGTCCCGATATCTTTACTGCTCTTGCATTTATAAGAAGAGCAGGCTTTGGTATCAACATAGAAGACCATGTTTACTATAGACATAAGTTCCTTCAGCCTGCAATAAGCTCTGAAGATATCTTAAAGTATGTCTATAAGGAAAATGAATATATCGATGAGGCAGCAGCCTGTAAGGACCTTCTTGGTGATATAGAGCTTACGGGCAACGAGCTTATCGACGAGTGCAGGATCAATGCAGGTCTTATCGCAGGATATATAAAGGATAAGGCAACTTCAGATCCTACTAAACTTAATAAGGACATAGGACATTATTCTTTGGATCAGATAAAGTCCAAGGATAATCCGACTTACCATATCATCTATCTGGTAAGAAACAATATGGGCCTTTATAACCTCTACAGACTCGTTTCAGAGTCTCATGTGCATTATTTCCACAGAAGACCCAGGACTCCCAAGAGCCTTCTTAAGTACTTCAAGTCATCTATCATCGTAGGCGGTGCCTGCGAGCGTGGTGAAATCTACAGGGCTGTCCTTAAGACCTATAAGTCATGCGGCAAGGACAGAGCAGCCTGCATGGAGGAACTTCGTAAGTCCGAAGAGTTCAAGGATATCTTAAGTCTTTATGAATATGTGGAGATCCAGCCTCTTTGCAATAATATGTTCATGACAAGGCAGGATCCGGCTAAGTCCGATACGGGCAATGTGCCTCTTGATGCAAATGACATAAGGATCGTTAATGAGCTTCTTGTAGAGGTTGCCGACTGGTTCGGCATGCCCTGCGTCGCTACTACCGACTCACACTTCTTAAATCCCGAGGACGGTATGTATCGTAAGTATCTTCTCATGAATATGGGATTTGCTGATGCGGAGATGCAAAGTGATCTGTATTTCAGGTCCACTGACGAGATGCTTCGTGAATTCTCATACTTAGGTGAAGAGAAGGCCTTTGAAGTAGTTGTTGCCAACACCAATAAGATCGCAGACATGATCGAGTACGGTATCAAGCCTTTCCCTGACGGTACTTATCCTCCTATCATCGGACGAGCTGCCGCAGATGTAAGAGATATCGCATTTACGAGAGCCAACAGGCTCTACAGGCATAACGGTGTCCTTAACGAAGTCGTTAAGGCAAGGCTCGAGAAGGAACTTAAGTCCATCATCGGTCACGGATTCGCCATCATGTACTATATCGCGTACAGACTTGTTAAGAAGTCCAACAACGACGGATATATCGTAGGTTCCAGAGGATCGGTCGGATCTTCCTTCGCAGCTACCATGTGCGGTATCTCGGAGGTCAATCCACTGCCGCCTCACTACAGATGCCCCAAGTGCTGTTATGTGGAATTCGATAACTCCGGTGAATACGGTTCCGGCTTTGATATGGACGTTAAGGACTGTCCCGAATGCGGAGAGCGCATGGTCAAGGACGGACAGGATATTCCTTTCGAGACGTTCCTTGGCTTTAACGGAGATAAGGAGCCTGATATCGACCTTAACTTCTCAAGTGCTTATCAGCCCAGAGCTCATAAGTATGTCGAGTTCCTCTTCGGCCATACGCACACATTCAGAGCAGGTACCATCGGTACTTATGCCGATAAGAATGCCATCGGTGTTGCCAAGAGTGTCGCCGAGATGAAGGGAGTTAATTACTCCAATGCGATGCTCACATATATGTCGGAGGGAATAATCGGAGTTAAGAGAACGACGTCTCAGCACCCGGGCGGTATCGTCGTTGTTCCCAAGGAGATGGACGTATATGAGTTTACGGCCATCCAGTATCCTGCCAATAAGACGGACTGCGGTATCATAACTACCCACTTCGACTTCCATGCGATGCACGATACCATCCTTAAGCTCGATATCTTAGGTCATGCTGATCCTACGGTGCTTCGTATGCTCCAGGATCTCACGGGAATAGACGTTACCACTATCCCTGTCCCTGACGATAAGGTAATGAGCCTTCTTGAATCCACTAATGCTCTTGGATTCCCTCTGGAAGCGACGGAAGCAGGTTCAGCTACTTTGGGTCTTTCCGAGCTTGGTACTCACATGGCGCGAGGCATGATCAAGGAAGCAAAGCCGAGAAGGTTCTATGACCTTGTTCAGCTCATGGGTCTTTCCCACGGTACGGATGTATGGACAGGTAATGCCCAGGATCTAATAAGAGACGGTATATGTGACCTTAATTCCGTTATCGGATGTCGTGACTCCATCATGACAAGACTTATCTACTGGGGCGTACCCAATAAGGACGCTTTCGACATCATGGAGAATGTCCGTAAGGGTAAGGTCGCCGGAGGTCAGGTACCCGAGAAGTGGGAGAAGTGGAAGGAGACCATGAAGGAGCACGACGTTCCCGACTGGTATATCGGTTCATGTGAGAAGATCAAGTACATGTTCCCTAAGGCGCATGCTGCGGCATATTCCATCTCCACGCTTCGTGTAGCTTGGTTCAAGGTCTATTACCCTGAAGAGTATTACTGTGCTTTCTATACCATCAGAGGTGATGAATTCAGCGCCAATACCATGTGTCAGGGTGAGGCTGCTCTTACCGAGAGAAGAAGACTTCTTAATGAGCTCATGCACCAGGACAATAACCCTAAGACCAAGTCGGAATACTATCTTTGTGAGATCATCGAGGAGATGTACCACAGAGGTATCGAATTCCTTCCCATAGATATCAATACTTCCCATGCCACGAACTTCGTGAAGGTGGAGAAGGGCAAGATCCTGCCTCCGTTATCTTCCATCGATTCCATCTCGGATTCCATGGCGGAAGCAATAACGAAGGCAAGGGACGAGGCTCCTTTCGGTACAAGAGAGGATCTTATGCAGCGAAGCGGTATCGGTAAGTCTGCGCTTCAGACTCTTGCCGATTACGGCCTCCTTGAAGAACTTCCCGAGACGAGCCAGATCGATATCTTCTCGATGCTGGGCGGTTAATATATGCTTACTGCGAAGGTCATCTTAAGAGACAGCGTAAGAGCTACGGATAAGCTCTTTTCTTATCTTGTTCCGGATAAGCTGAAGGAGAAGATCAAGGAGGGTCTTTATGTGCTGGTGCCTTTCGGGCGCGGCAACAGGATGAAGACTGCCGTTATATATTCTTTGCAGGAAGAGGATAAGAGCGAAGTAAAGCTCAAGGAGATATTCGACATAATGGACGATATCCCCGTGCTGACAGAAGAGCAGCTCGGTCTGATTAAGCCTTTATCTTCAAGACTTCTTTGCACTATGGGGGATGTTATCGCCCTTATGGTGCCTTCTGTCGTGGGAAAGGCTTCTATGCCTCAAGCGACATTTATATCTCTTCAGTCTGACGAAGATGCAAAAGAAGCTATATCTTCAGGCACATTAAGGTCAATAACGCACATACATATCCTGGAATATCTCCTGGAGAAAGGCGAAGTGGAGAAGAAGGCTCTTCTTGCAGCCTGCAAGGCTACGGAAGCTCAGCTTAAAGCTGTTCGTGACAAGGGCTTTCTCTATATGGAGAAAAGGGAAGATACTGAAGCAGAGATACCTTCTGCCATTCCCGATACTGAATTAGACGAAGCCTTTAACGTGGTGCATACCCTGAATGATGAGCAGGCAAATGCCGTACAAAGGATAACATCAGCCGATAAAGCATCGGTATTCCTTCTTCACGGCATCACCGGAAGCGGCAAGACGGAAGTCTACTTAAAGTGCGCAGGTGACGTTATGGAGAAGGGCGGCAAGGTAATATACTTAGTTCCCGAGATAAGCCTTACGCCTCAGACCGTTAACTGGATAAGAGCAAGATTCGGAGATACTGCCGCAGTAATGCACAGCAGGCTTTCCGATAAGCAGAGATTCTACGAATGGGAGAAGATAAGAAGAGGACAGGCTAAGATAGTAGTAGGTCCCAGGAGCTGTATCTTTGCTCCCGTAACGGATCTTAAGCTGATAATAATAGACGAAGAACACGATTCTTCCTATAAATCGGAATCATTTCCCAGGTTTAATGCCAAGGATATCGCTCTTATGAGAGCAAAGCTTAATTCATGTGCCGTAGTACTCGGCTCCGCGACTCCTGCCGTAAGTTCTTACTATGCGGCCAAGAAGAATGTATATGAACTTATAACCATGAAGAAGAGGGGCAATCCCGACGCTGTACTTCCCAAGGTCCACATAGTCAATATGAAGGACCAGATAAAGGAAGGCGCGGGAGATCTTCTGTCTCTGCCATTAAGAAGAGCTATGGCAAAGGCTATAGCTGATAAGAAGCAGGTCCTTCTCTTCCTCAACAGAAGAGGTTATTCCAGGACTCTTATATGCGAAGACTGCGGAGAGCCCTGTTCCTGCCCTAACTGTTCTGTGGGCATGACCCTTCATAACGGAATAAGGATAAAGGGTAAAGATCAGACGGGAAGGATGCTCATATGCCACTACTGCGGATATACGGTCCCTGCAAGAGATGCCGTCTGCAAAGGCTGCGGAGGCGGCAACTTTATAAGAGCCGGAATCGGTACGCAACAGTTAGAAGAGATGCTCGGCAACCTGTTCCCCGGATCCAAAGTCCTTCGTATGGATCAGGATACGACTATGCATCCCGGAGATCACGAGAGGATATTGGAGTCCTTCCGGAATCACGAGGCACAGATCCTTATAGGTACTCAGATGATCGCCAAAGGTCACGACTTTCCTGACGTTACCGTAGTAGGAATAATCGGCGCGGATCTTATAGCAAGTTCATCTGATTACAGATCTTCGGAACGAGCTTTCCAGCTTATAACACAGGCTGCGGGAAGAGCAGGGCGTAAGGGATCTGAAGGCGATGTATATCTTCAGAGCCTTCATCCAGATAATCCTCTTCTTATCTATGCTGCCAAGCAGAACTACGAAGCTTTCTACGAAGAAGAGATAAGATACAGGGAGGCGATGGCACTTCCTCCGTTCAAGGCGTCCGGTGAGATATTATTATCTCTTCCTAATGAAGACGATCTTATGGCAAAAACTGATATACTGTCTATATACCTTAAAGACTTTCTGAAGGTGCAACCGGAGAAGTATGCTTTTGAGCTTTACGGTCCCGTTCCTTCACCCATATATGAGCTTAGAGGCAGATACAGGATGAGCTTCATGATCAAGGCGGTCAACAAGTCATCTCTTAATGCCGTCTTCTCTCAGCTGATGAAAGACTTTGACCCTTCAGAATATCCGATATCATTCGATAACGATTGCGGAGGCTGATGATATGAATACAATCTTTGAGTATCTTGAATGGAGAGGCGATCTTCCTATAGATAAGGTCCCCTTTAACGATGTAGATGCCGCCATACTTGCAAGGTTTTCTTACGAACCCTTTGATGGTATAGTTCCCGCTTCCTTCAGACAGAGCGTGTCCGTTATGCAGGCGTGCCACGAGATGCTCAATCTCCCTGACCTTGAGAAGAAGGTATTAGTACCTAAGGACGATATAAGGCTTATCCAGCTTATGAGCAAGTCCGCACGCTTCAATAAGATGAAGATGAGCGGCTTTATAAACGATATCGATATCGAGCGTCAGACACAGTTTGCCGCAGTGGTGTTCGAGCTTGACGGCGAAGGCAATTACTATGTTGCTTACAGAGGCACGGACGATACTCTTATCGGTTGGAAGGAAGATCTTAATATGGGATTTGAATTCCCTGTTCCCGGTCAGGTAGCGGCTCTTGATTATTTCGAGAGTGCCAGAATGGGCCTTAAGGAAGGAACCTTTATCGTAGGAGGTCATTCCAAGGGAGGCAACCTGTCTATATATGCCAGCGCATTTGCTACATGCAACTGTCAGGATTCCATCCTTGCCATATATAATTTCGACGGTCCGGGATTTACGGAAGATCTTATGTTAAGGGAGCAGTATCTTGCCATAGAAAGTAAGATACATACCTATGTCCCTCAGTTCTCAGTTGTCGGCATGATCCTTGAGCATATGGAACAATATTCCGTAGTGTCCTCTAACGGCGTCGGCATAATGCAGCACGAGCTTCTTACATGGGAAGTAAATAAGGACGGCTTTGTCTGCCTGGATACAGTAGATAAGGAGAGCCGCTTTATCGACCATACTCTCAAGGATTGGATAGGAAGCCTCAGTATGGAGGAGAGATCTTCGTTCGTAGATACCGTCTACAGACTTCTTACTTCAGGCGATAAGAGAAGCGTTACGCAGTTCGGCGAGAATAAGATCGGCACCGCCAATGCTCTCCTTAAGACATATTCAAGTCTTGACGATAAGACTAAGAGAGCCTTAAGAGAGACTTTCTTCAAGCTTGTAAAAAGCGCCGGTAATACATTTACACAAAAGAGGTGACAATGGATTTTAAGAGCTTCACGGACGACATAGAGAAAAATAAGTGGAACGTATTCGGCACGGAAGTATACGAAGACGGATCTCTTACTCACAGCTGGGGAGATACAAAAGGACTTTACGAGATCTATTCCGCCACCAAGACCATACTGTCTGTAGCCGTAGGCATAGCTTGGGACAGAGGCCTTATAGATATCGACAGATCTATCCTTGATTACATCCCCGAAGAATATGTAAATAAGATGCGCGAAGAAGCTCGAAATGCTTACTCTAATCTTTCCGTAAAGAGATTTCTTACGATGTCCGTAGACGGATTTCCATTCAGAGCAGAAGGCGATAACTGGCTTAAGTTCAGCCTTGATATAGTACCGACTGCTCCCGAAGAAGAAAGATTCAGTTACAGTAATATCTCTGCATACCTTGTCAGTGTAGCTCTTCATGTTGCTATAGGAGAAGACCCGGGAGGCTTTATCGAAAGGGAGATCTTTGCTCCTCTTAACATAAAAGAATACGAATACGACAGATCTCCCGAAGGTATCTTCTACGGAGCTTCCAAGATGAAGCTCTCCGTACATGACTTAAGTAAGATAGGTCTTATGCTAAGCGGTAACGGCATATACGAGGGTAAGAGGATACTATCCGAGAGCTATGTTAGGGAGGCTACCAAAATTCAGCTCATGAACAGGGAAGGCGGATACGGTTTCTTTATCTGGAAATATAAAGACGGCTTCTCCATAAACGGCAAATTAAAGCAGAAATGCTATTGCCTTCCCCAGAAGAAACTTGTAATAACATTCCTCTCTCATATAGAGGAAGATACACCGGAACTTAAGGAATCTATGGAAAGAAATATATTAGGAGAATAAGAATATGCCGCACGTAGTTATAAAATGTTTTCCCGGAAGATCAGAAGAAGTTAAGAAGGCCTGCGCAGATAAGGTAGCAGCGGATATAGCCGAGACTTTGGGTGTCAATCTTACATCCGTATCAGTTGCAATACACGAAGTTAATAAAGAAGATTGGCCTCATGTATATCACGAAGAGATAATGACAGATAAGGACCTTTATAAGGATCCCGGATATACCTGCGACTGACGAAAGGCAACAACATGAAGAAGTGGTACGACGAAGAATACGAATTTACCGTAGAAGTAACTGGATTTCTTCACGGCGATAAGACAGAGAGATATTGCCGTAACGGAGAAGAGATCGGAGATATCTATAAATGCACTTACGGATGCCCCGTTAATAAGGACGGATACGGTATCTGCTCCAAGACCATGATGATGCTCTATCCTCTTATGGAAGCTGTAAGAAGCGGCGGAGATCTTGAGAATCTCGGAGGAGACGGCAAGTATTCCAAGACCGTAGTATGTCCTGATGGCTGTGTTATCTTTAAGCTCACCGCCAAGCCCCTGGGCAATGAGAATTTCCATAAGGGCGGGTTCTGGGAGTATCCTGACGCGACCTGACAGGGATATGTCGTATGTCGAGAATGATGCAGTATAAGAGGTGTTACTCGCCAGACTGTTACCTCAAGAACGTATCAAATTAATGACCGCAACTTTGGTAAGGGGCGATCATTTTTAATGTATTCAATGATAATACCTGCAATAATAATCCGTGGCAAAAGCTCCTATCTTTGGTCGGGGCCTATCCTAATCTGAAAGATATCTTCAAATGTGGTAAAATATCACACGGAAATAAAAAGTTTTTAAGGACGGTAAGAATATGTCTTTACGTAATGTAGTAATAGAGGGGGATCCCATACTTCGTAAGAAGTCCAGACCCGTAGATGAGATAACTCCCAGGATCTTAAAACTCCTGGATGATATGGCTGATACCATGTATTACGAGAACAGAGGTATCGGTATCGCAGCTCCTCAGGTAGGAGTTCTTCGAAGAGTATTCGTAGTAGACGTCGGAGATGAGCACGGCAAGATCGAGTTCATCAATCCCGAGATAACATACAGGGAAGGCACACAGACATTCTGTGAGGGATGCCTCTCCGTTCCCGGCAAGAATGCCGAGGTAGAGCGCCCCGAGAAGATCAAGGTCAAGGCTTTGGATCGTGAAGGCAAGGAGTTCGAGCTTGAAGCAGACGGACTTCTGGCTGTATGTATCTGCCATGAGTATGATCACCTTGAAGGAATACTCTTTATCGACAAGGCCATAAACGGCGTGATCAATACGGTGGAAGAGACTGCAGAATGAATAAGAGTGATCTTAAGATAGTATTTATGGGTACGCCCGCATTTGCGGCTACGTGCCTCGAGAAGTTGTGCGATGAAGGATATAACGTAGTACTTTCCGTATCGCAGCCCGATAAGCCCGTAGGAAGAAAGCATATCCTTACTCCTCCCGAGACTAAGGTATATGCACAGTCTCAGGGTATAGAGGTATTCCAGCCGACTTCCATGAAGTCAGAGGAGGCATATGAGAAGATCAGATCATGTGAGCCCGATCTTCTTATTACTGCAGCATACGGTAAAATCCTCCCTCAGAGCGTCCTTGATATCCCTAAGTACGGATGTCTTAATGTGCATGCGTCCCTTCTTCCTAAGTATAGGGGTGCGGCTCCCGTTCAGTATTCTATCTTAAATGGTGACGATGTTACCGGCGTAACGATAATGAAGATGGATGCCGGAATGGATACCGGTGATCAGATCACACAGGTCGAAGTTCCTATCGATATAAATGTGGATACGGATGAGCTTATGGCTCAGCTTGCGGTAGCAGGCAGTAAGCTTCTTACGGATACTATCCCCGACTGGGTAGACGGTAAGCTTGTGACTATTCCGCAGGATGAGTCTCTTGTTACTTTATCTCCGCCTATTACGCCCGATATGGGTAAGTTCTCTTGGAATGAGACAACAAGAGCTATCCACGATAAGGTAAGAGCTCTTCGTGCATGGCCGGGAGCTCAGACTACTCTTGACGGCAAGAAGATGAAGATCTATGTGACGGAGATGATATCTTCCGATGAACTTGATGCTTCCGTTGCTCCCGGAACCGTCGTTAAGGCGCATAAGGGCGATCTTATCGTTAAGACGGGTGACGGCTTTATTAAGATCTTGGAGCTTCAGGCAGAAGGCGGCAAGAGGCTCAAGGCGCAGGATTGTGCGCATAACTACAAGATCGGAATGAGATTCGGAGAATAATGTCAGAGACATCCGAGAGAGAGACCTGCTATAAGCTCCTTTATAAGTATTTCGAGCATGAGACTTTTTCTAATCTCATGCTTAAGGACGAAGGCGTTACGGATTTTGTAAGAGCCGCAGTCTATGGTACGATCACGTATCTTATTGCTATTGACCATGTGATTCGTCATGCTTCGGGTAAGGATGTATCTTCTATGGACCCTAAGACAAGGACCATAGTAAGGTTCGGTTGCTGGCAACTTCTTTTCTCAGAGAAAGTTCCCGAATATGCTGCTGTGTCTTCTTCGGTAGAGCTTTGTAAGAAATATAATCCCGCTTCGTCCGGATTTGTAAATGCAGTTCTTCGTAAGGTACAGGCATTGCCTTCTGAGCAGAAGGACATATCTTTCTATAAGCCCAATATAGCATGCAGCTTAAAGCCTGAAGTATACGGCATTTTTAAAAGAGATTACGGTGCTGAGCGAGCGCTTTCCATAGGAAAGGCACTTCTTCGCATCCAGCCTACGACTATCCGGGTAAATACATTAAAGACTACTAAGGAAGAGCTTTCTTCCTTGCTCTCTTCCGAAGGTTTTAAGGTATCGGATGCTTCCTTTATACCGGAAGCTTTAACTATAGTTCCCTCTGAAGGTAAGAGTATCGATGAGAGCGATGCATTTCGAGACGGACTTTTCTTCGTGCAGGGAGAAGGTGCTATGCTTGCATCCGTTATCGCTGCTCCTTCTGTGGGAGATAGTGTTTTGGATACATGCGCTGCCCCGGGAGGCAAGTCTACACATATGGCTCAGCTTACGGGGGATTCCGCTTCTATATTGTCCCTTGATATAAATGACAGCAGATTAGATCTTATCAGGCAGAATCTTAAGAGATTGGGGATAACTTCAGTTGAAGTACAGAAGGGAGACAGCACTGATCTTGGTGCTTCATTGCCTTCTTCTTCGTCCTTCGATGTAGTTCTCTGTGACGTTCCCTGCAGCGGACTCGGGCTTATGTCTGGAAAGCCTGATATAAGGCATACCATATCTTACGAAAGGATACAGGAGCTTCTTCCCAAGCAGCAACAGATATTATCCGGTGCTTCGTCTTATGTTAAGAAGGGCGGAACGCTTGTATACAGCACCTGTACCTTGAATCGTGATGAGAACGAGAAGCAGGTAGAAGCTTTCCTTGGATCGCATCCTGATTTTTATGCAGATGATCTGATGCAATATCTTCCGTCGGGGCTTATACTCGATCAGGACAGAGAAAGTTCTGCTCGAAGCGGAATGATAACGATACTGCCTGACGAAGACGGCTGTGAGGGCTTCTTCGTAGCAAGACTTAGAAGGAGAAAGTGATTTGGATAAGAGATTCTGTCTTGACCTTAAGAAGGACGATATCCTTACCTGGTGCGCTGAGAAGGGATTTCCCAAGTTCCGTGCCGATCAGATATATAAGTGGCTGTCTTCGGGAGTTATAGATACAGCCGAGATGACTAATGTTCCGGGTAATATCCGCTCGGCTCTTGAATCTGACTTCTCCTTCGGTTCCATGAAGGTAATAGAGAAGTACGTATCTGCCATAGACGGTACTACTAAGTTAGTATATTCCCTTTGTGACGGCAACATAATCGAGACGGTAGTCATGCGCTATAAGACAGGACTTTCCGTATGTATCTCCTCTCAGGCGGGATGCAAGATGGGATGTACTTTTTGCGCTTCGGCCCATGCGGGATTCGGAAGGTCCCTGACATCGGGCGAGATGTTCGGACAGGTCATACTTTCCCAGCGCGAGATGGGTGAGAAGATAAGATCCGTCGTCGTTATGGGTATAGGCGAGCCCTTTGATAACTACGACAATCTCTGGGGCTTTATAGATACCATTACAGATCCCGACGGCTTAGGCATGGGTGCAAGGCATATTACCGTATCTACCTGCGGCCTTATTCCTAAGATCAAGGACTTTACCGCACGTAAATCTCAGATCAATCTGGCGATATCGCTTCACGCTCCTAACGATGAGCTTCGACGTGAGCTTATGCCCGTGCCTGCGCATTATCCCTTAAAGGATCTGATCGCAGCCTGCAGGGAGTATGTTAATGTCACGGGAAGAAGGATAACATTCGAGTATTCGCTCTTTGACGAGCTTAACGACACCATAGCATGTGCCGATGAGCTGTCTTCTCTTCTTCGCGGCATGAACTGCCATGTTAACCTCATAGCGGCTAACGAGTTCGAGGGAAGTCCTTATAAGAGGTGCAGGAAGAAGAGGATAGACGTATTCAGGAAAGCATTGGAAGACCGCGGTATCAATGCGACGCTCAGAAGAGAGATGGGTAGTGATATAATGGCTGCATGCGGACAGTTGCGCCGCGGGATCGAACAGGGAGAATAAGGATAGATGGATTCGATGATGCGTTCCGAGACCGGTAAGGTCAGACCCGATAACGAAGATAACTGTTGTATCTTCGATGCAGGTTCTGCGCGCATCATGGCGGTGGCTGACGGTATCGGAGGTATCGAAGGCGGAGAGATCGCCAGCAAGATCGCGATAGATACGGTCATTTCAGTCCTTTCTTCAAGATTCAACGATAATATGAACGAGGCCGAGCTCAAGGAAGTCCTTGAGGATGTATACCGCAAGGCTAATGTTCAGATATTAAAGACCGCACTTTCCGATCAGGCTCTCATGGGAATGGGAACGACGCTTACAGTGGCGGTCATACGTGAGAGAAGGGTCATCGTGGCTCATATGGGCGACTGCAGAGGATATCTTATCCACGGATCCTCTATGACTCAGATGACTGCTGACCATACTTATGCGGCCGAACTTTTGAGGAATCGTTCCATAACACAGGAAGAGTATATCTGCCATCCCGAGCGACATACGCTTGTAAAGTCCCTGGGAGAAAATGCATTTCTTATACCGGACATTTACGTATATAATATAATCTACGGCGATGTGATCATGTTGTGCACCGACGGGCTTTATTCCTTTGTCGATGACGAATCGATCAGATCGTCACTTAAGAAGCATAATGACCTCGCGAACTGTCTGGACAATCTTTTTGATCGTGCATACGGTTCGGGAAGCGACGATAATATCACGGTCCTTCTGACGCATGTGACGCCGGAAGGATCTTAAGGAGTATAAAGGAGTAGGAGATCATATGAACGTACAAGGCCCTGAAGGCATGATCTTTGCTGGAAAGTATAAGATCAACAAGCTGATCGGTCGCGGAGGAATGGCTAACGTATATCTCGGAACCGATATGGGATCCGGGATCAAGGTTGCGATCAAGATCTTAAAACCCGAATTCTCTACTGATGAGGAATTCATAAGAAGGTTCGATACTGAGGCTAAGGCCGTATCTTCACTGAATCATGCCAATATCGTTAAGGTGTTCGGTGTAGGTCACGAAGGCAATTTCAGATATATCGTACAGGAATATATAGACGGTATCACCGTCAAGGAGCTTATAAATCAGAACGGTCATCTGGACTGGAAGGTCGCTGTACCGATAGTTATCCAGGTGGGCATGGCTCTTGAATATGCCCATAAGAACGGAATCGTTCACAGGGATATCAAGCCCCAGAACATTCTTATCTCACGTGAGAGGATCGCTAAGATCACCGACTTCGGTATCGCAAGAGCTTCTACCGGCAGTACCATAACGATGACTTCCGGCGGAGCAATGGGTTCGGTCCATTATTTCTCTCCTGAGCAGGCAAGAGGCGGCAATGTAGGCCCTGCTTCCGATATCTATTCTATCGGTATAATGCTCTTTGAGATGGTAACGGGCAGAGTGCCTTTTGACGGAGACTCCAATGTTGCCATTGCCGTAAAGCACTTACAGGAGAATCCTCCGATGGCTTCCTCCTTCGTCCCTGATATCCCCGCAGGACTTGATTCCATCATACTTAAATGTATGCAGAAGACTCCCGATAAGAGATATTCTTCCATGCGTCAGATGGTAACGGAGCTTGATGCTCTCATGGTGGATCCTACCGGTATTTACGGTATCGTCAATAACGAAGTAGCCGAGCCTTCCGAAGAGCCTCAGAGTGTTTCTTTCAGGCAGGATCCTAACTATGAGAAGATAGGAGAGCTTGAGAAGTCAGCGGAAGCCAGGAGAAGGTCCAGGTTCCGCGATAATATCCTTCTGGTACTTATAATCGTAGCCATAGTCGGCGTCCTTGTGGGACTTGGTACCTTGGTCGTCAATTCGCTTCGTAATGCGACTAATATCCAGCAGAATGTAGACTATACGGTCAAGAATTACGTTGGAATGACCAAGGATGAGGTCGTCTCCGAGTTGAAGACCAACAATATCAAGTATGAGTTCGTTACCGAGACTAATGATGAAGTCGATCCCGATATCGTTCTTGCTCAAAGTATCGTTGAAGGTACTGTCATAAGATCCGGATCAGACCTTCCTCAGAACACTATCATACTTACTATCTCCGTAGCTTCGGATTCATTCCAGCTGGCGGATTATTCAGGTATCGATTACCATGTTGCTTATCAGCAGCTCCGTAACCTCGGTCTTGATGTAAGGACATTAGGAGAAGTAAATGAAGATCTTGAGCCCGGTACGGTCATCAGGACCGAGCCTGAGGCAGGAAGCACCGTGCTTCGCGATGAGTCCGTAGTTATCGTATATGCTAAGGAGCCTACGGATTCCGAAGTTCCCGATCTTGCAGGTCATTCTCTCGAGGAAGCAAGGACAATGATGGCGGATGTCGAGCTTGTTATTGATCCCGTCGAAGGTGCACCTGATGTACTCGGAATGCCTGAGAATCAGCAGTTCATCATCATGACTGATCCTCCTGCAGGCGTATCGCTTCCCAGAGGATCGGCAGTAAGAGTAACCGTAGGTACATGGGAAGATTATCAGAGAGGCGGTACACCTACTCCTACACCTGTTCCCGTACATGTTACGGCTCAGGTCAACGGCGGCGGTTATGTTGACGGCCAGGGCGACTTTGCTCCCGGTAATCAGGTAACACTTACCGCACATGCCAACGAGGGCTATACATTCAGCCACTGGCTTGATGCTTACGGCAATATAGTAGCTTACGATCCTACATTCATCTTTACCGCAAGAGATCCTCAGCCCGGTGAAGAGTCTGTCAACATCACATATACCGCTGTATTTGTAGCTGATCCTACTGCTACACCTACACCCACACCGACTCCTACGCCGACGCCCACACCTCAGCCTCAGCCGACGGATTCATGGACTCAGCCTTCGGACACATGGCCTTCCGATACGTGGCCCTCTGATACATGGCCTTCGGATTCATGGGGTAATCCATCCCCTCCTGGCGGCAACTGATGAGTGACAGAGCAGAAGGAATAATAACAAAAGGCGTGGGAGGCACTTACACTGTAAGGGTCTCCCGCGATGATGTCAGGCTCTGTCAGATAAGGGGAGGGATCAGACATAAGAAGATGACTCCCGCCGTAGGCGATATCGTCGATATCATGCCTTCGGGAGATCCTGATATCCCCTATGTGCTGGAGAAGATACACCCGAGGAAGAATTCTCTGGTAAGACCTCCCATCGCCAATATCGATGTCCTTGTACTGGTATTTGCCGTCAAGGATCCGGAGCCTGATCTTAAGCTCCTGGATAAGATGCTCATAATATGCTCGACTATGGATATAAAGCCTGTTATAGTCTTTTCCAAGTCAGATACGGACAGCGAGGAGGCGACTAAGCTTAAGGATATCTATTCCAAAGCGGGATTTGCTTCCTTCGTATCTTCCATGAAGGAGCCTGTTACCAAGGATGATATCCTTGCACTGTCAGACGGCGGCCTTATCGGCCTGGCAGGTCCTTCGGGAGTAGGTAAGAGCACTTTGTGCAACAGTCTTCTCGGGCAAAGCCTTATGGAGACGGGAACAATAAGCGACAGGCTCAAAAGAGGTAAGCATACCACGAGGCATGTCCAGCTCTTTGAATTCGGAGACGGCTTTATCACGGATACACCGGGATTTACGTCACTGGATCTTTTTGAACTTGGTATAGACCATAAGAGCGTCGTCGGAGGATATCCCGAGATAGCCGAGCTGTCACGAGGATGCAGGTTCGACGATTGCAGACATATAGCCGAACGCGACTGCGCCGTTCGGGAGAATATCGGTCACATCGTCAACGAGGGCCGATATGAGAGATATAAGGAGTTCTTCGAATTCCTTTACAGTCAGAGAAATAATTACACCGGAGGAGTTCGAAGATGAACAACGAAGTAAAGACAGTTCCGTCAATATTGTCGGCTGATTTTGCTAATCTTGAAAGAGACCTTAAGAAGATCGAGAGCGAGTGCGAGTCGGTCCATATAGATATAATGGACGGTCACTATGTTCCCAATCTCTCTATCGGTGTTCCCGTAGTAAAGTCCATAAGGAAGGTGACAGGCATGACCTTCGATACCCACCTTATGATCACTAACCCCGAAGATTTTGTAGAGCCTTTTGCGAAGGCAGGTTCCGATATGATCACATTCCATATCGAGTGCACCAAGGAACCTGAGGCTCTTATAAAGAAGATAAGGTCTTTGGGACTTAAGGCAGGTGTAGCTATACACCCCGATACCGATATCAAAGTATTGGAGCCTTTCTGCAGGAAGGATGCAACAGATCTTATCCTTGTAATGAGCGTCAATCCCGGATTCGGTGAGCAGAGCTTTATGGAAGGCGCATATGACAGGATAAGTGCAGTAAGGAAGATGCTGGACGATAACGGCTCTTCTGCACTCCTTGCAGTTGACGGCGGCGTTCGAAAGGATAATATCGCCAAGGTCGCTGCTTCCGGCGCAAGGCATATAGTAGCGGGAAGCGCCGTATTTAAGAGTGAAGATCCCGCAGCTACCGTAAGAGATCTTAATAAGATCGGTAATGACAGCATAAGATGATCGTTACTGTTATAGCAGGCGGCCCTGATATAGATCCTCATGTGGCATTTGATGTGGCACAGGGTTCGGATCTTGTCATCTGTGCCGACAGCGGAGCGGATATAGCGCTTAAGGCCGGTCTTAAGATAGACAAGGTGGTCGGTGATCTGGATTCCATATCATCTGATGCCTCCGATTATCTTAAAGCACATGATATACCTGTCGAGGTATTTCCCGTTCAGAAGGATATGACCGATACTGAGCTTGTCTTAAGATCATTGTCACATGACGATGAGATAAGGCTCATCTGCTCCATGGCTGGGCGCCCCGATCACATGCTGACCAATATCTTACTGGCAGTAAAGCTTAAGAGCGAAGGATACGATATCACGATGACTGACGGAGTAAGCGACGTGATCCCTTTGTCGGGTCCCGACAGGATAAGGCTGGAAGGCCTTTCTTCCGAATCTCATCTTAATATCTCGCTTATACCTGTTGATTTTACTTCCGATATTGAAGGCGTAACTTCCGAAGGGCTCTTCTATGAGCTTAATGACGCGACTTTACATGCAGGTTCTTCACTGTCTATAAGTAACAGCCTGAAAGAAGGCTGTGACAGCTTTGGGATAGAGATCAGATCAGGCAGAATGGCTGTGATCATTACGCCTTTATAAAGATTCGGGTCATTAATCGGACAGAATCCTGACACAAAAACGGTGTTGTAGAAAGACGCCTCCCCGAATAATATAGACTCGTGTACACATAAAAGAACTGACCGTGTCGGCCCTGTGGCCGGTGCGGTCTTTGTTTTGCCAAAAATCAAGGAGGAAAGAAAAACAGATGCACGACTATGAAGGATTCAAGAAACAGGTCGCAGAAGACATTATCGGTTATATGGGTGACGGATATGAGACCTACGAGGTCAAGATCATCCCTTATGAGAAGAAAGGCAGAAAGTGTGACGGAATCAGTATCTGCCTCCCGAAGACCGTGAAGGGTAGATGCGTCATGCCGACATTGAGTATCAACGAGCTATATGAGGAATATGTTCACGGTGAGGATTATGAGAAGCAGATGAGGAGGGTCGCAAAGACTATGAAGAACGGTATCAAGATGGGTAAGAAGCTCCTGCCTGAGACAGATTACAGGAAGGCTAAGGAGAAGATAGTATTCCAGCTTGTAAATACGGCAAGTAACGAGGAGATGCTCGCAGGAATACCTCACAGAGGATTCCTTGATCTGTCCGTTATATACAGATGGGGTATCGATTTTTCCGATAACGGTGTTGCCAGCGTTCTTATAACAAATGACCTTATGGAGCTCATGGGGCTTGATGAAGAGGAGCTTTACGCCTGTGCCCGTGAGAATACCATGAGACTGTTACCTCCCGTGTTCAAGGATATAAGAGATCTCATAGGAGATTTTATGGATGAAGATGAGTTCATACCTGATATGCCGAAGGGACAGCGGATGTATGTGATCACCAACAGATATAACTTCGCGGGAGCTAATGCAATGCTCTTGGAAAATGTACTCTATAACATCTCCAAGGAGATAGATTCCGATCTTCTCATACTTCCTGCATCGATTAATGAGCTTATAATCCTGTCCGCATCCGAGGAGAAGGACCCGGAGGTCCTCTCGGGGATAGTATCTGAGATCAATCAATATGATGTGGACAAGGCGGATCGTCTCTCTGACAGTGTATATTACTACAGTTCTTCCACAAGACGTATCTACATAACAAGCGAGAGGAGGATGGCATAAATGAAGAAGAGTATCTCGGACAAGATCAAAGCCGCTCTGTTGTCTTCGATCCTGATCCCGTCCCTGATATTAGGCGGCATCTCGCTTCCTGTCCTTGCTGACGGTTATGGTGAGCAGGGCGTAGGAGTAATATTTGCTTATGGCGGTGATCACGGTGACATCACTTTGCAGGGAGGTTGGCATAAAGCTGCTTCCGGCAATCGCTTTGCTATCTTCTATACTACGGCGGACAGGCAGGTCATGTACTGCTTAGAACCCGGCAACCACAGAGATGACGATTCATCGGCATTCAGACAGGATCCCGATTATATAAGAAATCATTTAAGCTCCAGGTTCTTAAGCGGAAGCCGAATAGAGGAATTCATGAGCCTTATCATGACATACGGATATAACGGTTCTGTTGACGGAGGTCAGTTCGTTATAGACTTAGGTCCTTTCAATGAGCCTATTACGGAAGCAGGCGGTACTACTACGACACAGCTCTACGAAGCGTGTCAGATACTTATCTGGGAGACTATAACGGGCGAGAGGGATGCGAATTTTAATTATGTAGCTCCGGATCCAGGGTATACTCCCGCCAGGAGCATCCATACGACTGGCGGAGACTCCGGTGCGGCCTTTGATATGTATTACGATCATATCGTAAGCTATGTTAAAGCACACTGCGGAACGCCGTCATTTATGGTGACTTCAGTTGACGCCGCTTTCTCTTCCGAGAAGACAAAGCCTTCGGATGACGGTGCTTTTCATTTCGAAGATGCTTCGGATAATACTTCTTTGTCAGACTGGAGCTTTGAAGTCGTAGATGCAGCCGGTGTCGGCATCGTAGGTTCTTCCTGTACGGTCGAAGGCGAGTCTTTAACGGTAACTCTTCCTGAGGATATCACCGAAGCTTATATAAGAGCTGTATCTAACGTGGCGACAGGAGGTGCGGTGGCCTGGTCATCCGACGGTAACTGGGCCGTAGGCTCTGATACACAGGATCTGGTGCAGCTTTCAGTAGGAAGCAGCAAGGTCTGCTATACGAAGATAGGAAGGGACACGGGAAGTGTTTCCGTTACCAAGACTTCGGACTACGGTGTTGTCGAAGGTATCGAGTTTGAAGTAATAAGAGCGGATACGGGAGTGTCCGTCGGTACCATGACGACGAATGCGAACGGCTATGCTTCTATGGAAGGACTTCTTTACGGTGAATATATCGTAGAAGAAAGAAGCCCCGACAGGACCGTCTGCATCTGGGACGGCGGCAATACTTTTACAGTGTCCGGAGAATCTCTTAAGGCATCTCTTACGGCGTCGAATCATGTAAGTACGTCGATCCTTCTTCATAAGACAGACAAAGTAACCGGAGAAGATGTGGGATATACCTCATATGCGATCTATCAGGACTTTAACGGTAACGGTGTCCCCGAAGAAGATGAGCTTATAGATGAGAAGAGGGACAACGACGGAGATTCCTATATTGAGTTTACGGAGCTTCCCGTAGGCAATTATCTTCTTATTGAGACAGAAGCTTCAGGTAACTACGAGCTCAGTAACGAAGTAATGAGCGTAACGGTAGATTCTCCTGAAGTATACGATATCACCTGCACCAACGACGCTCACGGCAGCGTGTCTTTGACAAAGACCGACTCCGAGGATGAAGAGAAGATCCTTACGGGTGCAATGTTTGCTGTCTATGTGGATACCAATTCCAACGGCACATACGAAAGCGGTATCGACACCATCTACAGCGTTATCGCAGATAACGACCATGACGGCGTCTATATAGAAGACGGTCTTCCGAGACAAAGCTATCTTATAACCGAGATAGTATCTCCCGCAGGCTATGAGATAGATCCGAATTACTATCCTTTTGAGATCACCATAAACGATCTGGATGTGGTTATAAGTAATGATCCTTACGGCAATTTCTCTGATACCAACGGTATCGGTGAGACTGAATTTATGGACTATATATCAGGTTCGAGCGATACCGCGACTTTATCGGAAGAGACTGTTCTTACGGATCACGTATACTATCAGGGACTTATCCCCGGAAAGGAATACGAGCTGACTCTTACCATTATGGATAAAGATACGGGGGAAGCCATAGAAGGCATCACCAATACGGTATCATTTATACCCGAAGAAGAAAGCGGTGAGACTACGATATCTGTTACGGTGGATTCCTATGAGCTAACGGGACGCACGATAGTTGCCTATGAGATCTTAAGAAGAGACGATCAGATCGTAGGTGTCCATGCTGATATAAGCGATGAACGTCAGACTATAAGATTCCCTCAGATAGGTACGGTGGCAACAGGTGCCGACAGAAGTTCCAAGACGGTAACGGGAACTACTACAACAGGAATCGTCGATACGATAATGTTCGAGAACTTAACTCCCGGTAAGACATATAGGGCGGAAGGTATCCTCATGAATCCCGTGACCGGCGAGGAATTCAAGATAGAGGATCAGACGGTAACCGGTTCCAGCGAGTTCGTACCACAGGAAGAAAGCGGCAGTGTAGAGGTACTTTTCAATTTTGATGCGACAGCGTATGAAGGTGATGTTGTCATATACGAGGAAGTCTTTGATACAGAGACGAACAGGAAGGTCGCAGAGCATAAGGACATCACTTACAGAGGACAGACCGTCACTATACGAAAGGCACTGGTACAGATAGATGTACGCCCCACAAGAGTTATATCCGCACTTGTAGCAGTACCTCCCGCAGTTCCCGAGACGGTCGTGGAGAATATTCCCGAAGTCGTCCCTGAAGAGATCAGAGAAGCGATCCCGCAGACGGGAGAAGCTGCAACCTACTATAAGCTCATAGGACTTATCCTGGGCTTTACGTCGCTGGCACTTTATCTGTCATACAGGATGAGATACAGAAAAGAGAAATAACAGGATGTGATAAAAACATATAGCGGGAAGTGATATAATTTAACGGACATTAATTGCTCTCGGAGGCCGTATGATCCAGGATATATTACCGCATAAGCTTATAAACAGTTACGATCCTCAGAAGACTCACGGCGACAGCTCGCTTGCCGTAGTATTTACCGACGAGGGGCTGCTTATAAAGTCTGAGCCCGAGAAGGACGGAAGCAGCCGCAAGTTGTTTCCCAGGTTCGAGGACCTTCCGGCACAAAACAGGATCCTTAAGACCACTTATCTTTTTACGGTGGACGAGGACGAGTTCTATCTTATCGATGATCCCGACGGATGCTTTATAAAGCCCGAAGGGTATGAATATTCCAAGATAAGAAATATCAGGATGCTTCCCGATGTGTCACATAAGGGCAAGTTCGAGGCGTTCACGGCCAAGCAGCTCTATGCCTGGTATACCAATAACAGGTTCTGCGGAAGATGTGCGACACCTACAAGAAAGAGCGATACGGAGCGTGCTCTGGTATGTCCTTCCTGCGGTAATACGATATATCCCAGAGTAGTACCTGCGGTAATAGTAGGTATCCTTGATAAGGAGAATGAGAAGATAATCCTTACAAAGTACAACGGCAGGGTCACATCAAGTTATGCCCTGGTCGCAGGTTTTACCGAGATAGGAGAGACCTTCGAGGAGACCGTGGCAAGAGAAGTCATGGAAGAAGTAGGTCTTAAGGTAAAAAACATAACCTACTACAAGTCTCAGCCCTGGGGCGTAGCTGACGATATCCTTGCAGGATTCTTCTGCGAAGTTGACGGAGACCGTACCATAACAAGAGACCCTGACGAACTTGCTCTTGCAGAGTGGATGAGCAGGGACGAAGTGGTGCTTCAGCCTGATGACTTAAGTCTTACCAACGAGATGATGAGACTGTTCAAAGAAGGTAAGATCTGATAAGACAAGACGGTCGTAAGATCGTCTTGTTTTTTGTTATAATCTATAGGTGATCCTTTATAGCGGGAGTGCATGATATGGCTAAGAAGACAGTGGCCGTCATTGATATAGGTTCTTTGACTGCGAGACTTAAGATATTCGAGATCGGTTCCAAGGGTAAGCCCAAGGAGATCGATGCCGTAAGGAAGATAACCTCCCTTGGTACCAGAAGTTACAGGAACGGTGTTATCGAAGCTTCCGAGATGGATGAACTGTGTAACTGCCTTTATGACTTCGAGATTAAGTGCAGGGAGTATCAGGTATCACGTATATTCTGTGTTGCTACGAGTGCCTTTCGTAATGCAGGCAACAAGGATGTAGTAATAGAGCAGATAAGGATAAGGACCGGCTTCCGTATAGAGATCCTGGATAACTCCATGGAAAGGTTCTACCATAACCTCGCCGTAAGGGAGACCATGCCTGACTTCGCACAGATAGTAGAGTCCGGTACGATGATCCTCGATATAGGTTCAGGTTCACTTCAGGCTACGGTGTACGATAAATCTGACTTCATCTTCTCCCAGAATATGGTCCTCGGTTCCTTGCGCATCTATGAGATGCTCTCGGACCTTCAGAGCAGGACAATACACTACGAGGACGTACTGGAGGAATTTATCGCGCAGGATCTTGACGATTACCATGCGGTAGAGCCTAAGGGCATCGTCTACAAGAACATGATCGCCTTCGGAGGCGAGATGGGTTATATAAAGCTCCTGGCGGGCAAGGATCCCAACAAGAAATGCATAATAGAGAAGGACGAGTTCCTGAAGGTATATGAATACCTCCTGAATACCAGACCTTCCGATCTGTCTCTTAACGACAGGATCCCCACTAATATATCGCCGCTTCTTCTTCCTGCGGCGCTTATCATCAAGAATATGCTGGAATACACGGGAGTAGATAAGATCTATCTTCCTCATGCTTCGCTGTCTGACGGCATCATATATCACTACTGCACCAAGATGATGGGCTATAAGCCTTCCATCAATCCCGACGACGACCTTATAAGAGCTGCAAGAAATGTCGCCAAGCGCTATAAGACAGACAAGAAGCATATCGAATTTGTAGAAAAGGCAGCTCTTGAGATCTTCGATACTTCAAGAAAACTGAGCGGTCTTAAGGAGAGAGACAGACTTCTTCTGCAACTCTCTTCGATACTTCACGAGTGCGGTAAGTTCGTCCATGCCACGGACCATAACGAAGCAGCATATGCTCTTATCCGCTACACCGATCTTATAGGACTTGATTCGGACGAGCTCGATACCATAGCTCTTGTAGTAAGGCTTTATCCCAAGCAGAACCCTTACGAGAATTTCTACTACAGAAATCTTCCTCCGAACAAGAAGGTCATCGTAAGTAAGCTTACTGCAATGCTCAGGATCGCAGACGCGATGGATGCGTCCCACAGACAGAAGTCTAAGAAGATGTCGGTCACGCTTTATCCCGACAAGCTCCATATATCCCTCGACGCTTCGGCGGATATGTCCTTTGAGACATGGTCCTTTGAACATCGAAGCGAGCTCTTCGAGCAGATAATAGGAGTAAAACCGGAACTTAAGGTCAGGAGGCACATGTAATGGCAGCAGGCGCTAAGAAGAATATAAAGAAACAGTCAGTGACTAAGACTAAGAAGACCTCTTCCAAGAAGAGTGCATCTCCTTCGGATAAGTTTTTTAACAGGGAACTTTCCTGGCTCGAGTTCAACGACAGAGTCCTTCACGAAGCGAGGGATACGAAGAACCCTCTTCTCGAAAGGCTGAACTTTCTTGCAATAACCGCATCTAACCTGGATGAGTTCTATATCGTAAGAGTCGCATCTCTTCGCGATATGGCCAGCATGGACTTTACCCAGAAGGATATCGCCGGCATGACGGTAGAAGAGCAGCTTATCGCGATAGATGCCAAGACGAGAGAATCCATGTCTCTTATGTATTCTACCTTCAACCGCTCACTTGTCCCGGCTCTCAGGCAGGAGAAGGTTAATATCTGTGATTATTCCGAGCTTACTGACGAGCTTCAGGATCTGTGTGACGATTACTTTGAGGCAGTCCTCTATCCCATCTTAACGCCCATGGCGGTAGATGCATCGAGGCCTTTTCCCCTTATCTATAACAGGATGCTCAATATGTGCGTGGCTTTGGAAGGCGCAGGAAGCCTTGTATCCGCAGGTAAGGGCAAGGATGAAAGTGATAGCGAGATAAGCTATGCGACACTGCAGATCCCTAATGTCGTGCCGAGGCTTTATAAGATGACTGTCGGAGATGAAGTCTTCTTCGTCCCCATAGAGCAGATAATCAAGGCTAACCTCGATATGCTCTTCCTGAATAAAAAGGTCATTGCTTCAGGCTGCTACCGCGTAATGCGTAATGCCGATCTTGATATAGACGAGGATGAGGCTGAGGATCTTCTCAAGGAGATCGAGGAGCAGGTAAGAAAGAGAAGGTTCGGTTCCATAATAAGACTTGAGGTCGAAGAGGATACCGATCCGGAGCTTCTTGAATTCATCGTTACGGAACTTAAGATAAGACGTGAGGATATCTTCTGCGTATCAGGTCCCATAGATCTTACATTCCTGTCCAAGGTCAATTCGGCGCTCGATAAGGAGACGTATAAGTCATTAAGATATCCGGAGCACGTTCCCGCAGCTCCTTCCATGTTCGATGAGAGCCTGGATAATATATTCGATCAGATAAGGGAGAAGGACCGTATCGTTCACCATCCTTACGAGAGCTTTGATCCCGTATTGGAGTTCGTACGCCAGGCTGCTACGGATCCTAACGTCCTTGCCATCAAGCAGACTCTCTACAGAGTATCCGCAAGATCGCCTATCATCGCATCGCTTCTTGAAGCTGCCAGAAACGGTAAGCAGGTAATGGTACTTGTAGAACTCAAGGCAAGGTTCGATGAGGAGAATAATATCAACTGGGCAAAGAAACTAGAGAATGCAGGTTGCCATGTTATCTACGGACTTGTTGGTCTTAAGACCCATAGCAAGATCACTCTTGTCGTAAGAAGAGAAGAAGACGGTATCAGAAGATACCTTCATCTGGGTACCGGTAACTATAACGATATAACTGCTAAGATCTATACCGATATCGGCCTTTTTACCGCATCGGAGAGCTTCGGTGAGGATGCTTCCGAGTTCTTCAATATGCTGTCAGGATATTCTATCCCCAGCACCTGGAGACGACTGATACCTGCACCCATAAAGCTCAAGGATTACTTTATAAAGAAGATCAGAAGGGAAGCTGATATAGCTTCTTCGGGTAAGCCTGCAAGGATCGTTGCCAAGATCAATTCCCTTGTTGACGGTACCATTATTGAAGAACTCTATAAGGCTTCCTGCGCGGGAGTTCAGATCGATCTTATCGTAAGAGGCATCTGTTGCCTCAAGGCAGGACTTCCCGGGCTTAGCGACAACATAACCGTAAGATCCATAACGGGAAGGTTCCTTGAACATTCAAGGATATTCTATTTCTATAACGAAGGACATGAGGATATATTCCTCGCATCAGCAGACTGGATGCCCAGAAATCTCGACCGCCGAGTGGAGCTCATGTTCCCTGTGGAGGATCCCGACTGCAGAGCCAGGGTAATAGAGATATTGGATGTTGAACTTAATGATACAATAAGAGCTCATTACTTGAGCGAAGACGGGACATACCATAAGCTGGATCTTCGAGGCAAGACGAAGCTGGACAGCCAGGAGAAGCTCATAAGCCTGGCAAGCGAAGCCGTAGCCGACAGATATCTTCCTAACGAAGTTACGGCTTTTGAACCCGCGACATCAGCTGAAGAATAAAGGAGAGTATATAGGGAAAGTGATAATAAGCGAATACAAAGGTAAGGAGAATTCCTGCAGGCTGTTCGAGATGCGATCGGATTTTGGCGCCTGCTGCAAGATAATCGAATACGGAGCTCTTATAACAGAGCTTCATATCCCCGATAAGGACGGCGTTACCGCAGATATAATGCTGGGACTTAAGGATCTTGATTCCTACATGAAGGATCAGTCCAATCACGGTTCCGTCGTAGGAAGAAGTGCCAACAGGATAAAGGGTGCTTCCTATTCTATAAACGGCAAGGAATACAAGGCTCCTCTTAATGACGGCAACAATAATCTTCACGGAGGATCTCCTTCATACCAGAACGTATTCTGGGAGGGAAAGGCTATAAGTAATAAAGAAGCAAATGACTTCATAAAGGATATGAATATCGATGGAGTAGCACCTGCAGAAGGAGAGAGCGTTCTTCTTCATTACGTATCTCCCGACGGAGCCTGCGGCTTCCCGGGGAACCTTGATACATACGTGCTCTATTCCTGGCTTAAAGACAGGACATTACTCATAGCATATAAAGGTACTTCAGACGAAGATACGATATTTGCTCCGACGAATCATGCTTACTTTAATCTCGGAGGTCACGACTCAGGATATATAGGTAATAATATCCTTACGATCGACGCCGAGAAGGTGACTCATAAGACCGATGCTTGTCCCGACGGCACTTTCATCGACGTGGAAGGTACGATATTTGATTTCAGGAACGGTGCTCCTGTAAGTCAGGTGCTTACTTTGGATAATGATCAGACAAGGGCTTCTCTCGGAGTGGATCAGAACTTCTGCGTAGACAGGGAAGAAGGAAAGTTTACCGTAGTAGCAAAGCTTACCGACGATAAGTCTTCACGTGAGATGGAAGTATTGACCGATATGCCCGGCATTCAGATCTATGCAGGTAATCACTTAGGCGGTAACATGCAAAAGGGCGATACTCCCTATAAGCAGTACGGTGCCATCTGTCTTGAAGCGCAGATGTATCCTAATGCGGTAAATATCCCCGAATTTACTTCACCGATAATAAAGAAAGGGCAGACGGTATATCACGCCTGCGGTTACAGATTTAATTAATATGAACAAGTACAAGAAACTTTTTCCCTTAAGGATCATCTCAGCCTTATTTGCAGCTATCATCTTATTTTTTACCATCAAGAATCACACGCCTTTTGCTGCCGATGCCAAGTCGGCATATGCAATGTTCTTTACTCAGACGTATCCCGTTACTTCTTTGCTTTCTTATAAGCTCCTTGATCTTGCCGTCATCATCGCCATGGCAGCTGTCATCGTAATGGAAGGCATAGCTCAGCTCATGTGCACGGGCGGTAAGGAAAAGTACAAGAATGATTCCGCAGGACTTATCTTCGATCTCGGTGCCAACATCATCGCAGGCGCCACTTGTGCATTGTTCTTTATCCTGCTTCCGTTCTCTGCCAAGGCAGGTGTCGATCCTGATTCTACGGGATTCGTTGCTTTCCTCGCGGCAGCTTTATTCTGGACGATCACGGCGATCATGCTCTGCATCAACTTCGAACCCATGAAGAAGAAGTACAGATTTGCAGATCATAAGCTTCGCAAGATAGCGTTGGCATCTGTATGCAGCGTGCTCATAGTATCTGTCGGACTTGAATTTGCGGCACTTGCAACGGGTAATATAAGATCCGTGTTCGGTATCTACGGCAAGGAGAGCAGGACTCCCAATCAGGGATTCTTCGATCATGCATCCAACTCCTTCAACGGTGCCGCAGTATATGGTGATAAGGTATACTTCTTTGATTTTGACGTATCTTCAGCCCTCTGTTCCATCGATAGTGAAGGTAATATGGAATACTTGAATGACGAGTATAAGATGATCTCTTCATCTCCTCTTTGCATTGAGAACGATAATCTCTTCTATATCGCTAAGAAGAGCGGTGAAGATACCGTCAACTATCTTATCAAGTACAATATCACTTCCGCTCACCTGAAGGCATTCCCCTTTACTGAGGATCAGTCTTCCAAGCTCTTTTCCACATTCCTGGGCGTAAGGGAAGGTAATATCTACTTCATCACCACAGGAAGCGAAGACGGTTGGTATGACATGAGAAGAGTAGCAGTATCGGATGACATGGATATGGCTGCTAACGAGATATATGCTCCGCATATCGTATATTCCAACGAGCTTTATCCCTGCGTTATAGGTAACACCGGCGTATTTGATATGACAGGTGTATCTGCTCCTTATTCCAGCGTTCGTCCTACTGTCTCATTGAAGGGCGATCAGGTCTACTATGTAGAGCGCAAGCAGACGGAAGACGGAGAGGATTACGATCCCGTAGCTTTCGATCTTTGCATCTCGGGTTCTGACGGTTCCAATAAGCAGGTGCTTTATACTTTTGAAGGTATAGAAATCGTGAAGATATTCGTTGCTGACGGATTTGTAGTATATGAATATACGACCGATGACGGTTTTGCTTATGCCGTCACGGCCGTATAGGAATACTTCATTTATCAGTTTTAAGTTTTTACAGTTTGTTCTGTCTTGATCAGCCGAATACTTTGATACCGTCATATTCGCCGTTGTCGATCTCGTCCTCGGGATCATACAACTCGAAATGCGAGATGTAACCGTAGCTCTTACCCGTCATCTTAGCATCCTCATATGCCATAGCAAAAGCTGCATCGTGTAAAGGCTTTAATACGGTCTTTCCCACTGTATATATAACGATAGCTAAGATGCCCAACCATGTTATCTGGGTCAGATCGGCATTATCGATCAATATACTCTTGAGCATCAGGTATATAAATCCGCATGTAAAGATATAACTGGGGATCCCTACCGTGAGGATTTCAACGATGAACAATGCCAATTTATATCCGTTCGACGCCTGAAAGCTTATCTTTATCGCTCTTGTGAACGGGATGCTCGGATCATCGGCAAGTATGAATTCAACCATGAAAAGACAATACTGTACTACTAATGCGAGCAGAGAGATGGCCAATGCCGGTATCCATAACACAGGCACCAGTATCATAATTGTTGCTATAAAGGGAATAACATTCAATAGCAAAGACTTAATGATCAATGTAATGACCTTATTGACATAATTGCCGGAAGTAAATCCGCTGAAAAGGTCCTTGAATCCTACTTCTCTCTTATCCATCCTCAGAAATATGGAATACAATCCGATCGTAAGTATTCCGCCTACTAGAAAGAAATAAGCATTATTAGTGGCATTTTCCGCGTAATCGAGCATCAGCTTTTCGCGGGCCTTGTTCCTTGCCTCGACTTTCTCCGCAAGTCTTGCGCCATCGCTCTTATATTCCGTATCACCGGAAGACTTATGAGAATATGTATTCCCTGATGAAGAACCGTCCATCTCAAAAGCTATCTTAGCCATTTCAGGCAGAGCTCTCGTAATATCGGGATTAAAGAACATGAAGATTATGGATGGGATCATTCCGAAGACAGCTGTGAGAATGACACATAAGTAGACCAGGATCCTCTTGCCTCTTAATCGTTGGTGACCTGCAACAATATAAGTCTTTGCTGCATCAATTGCATCGCGAATACCTAAGTTCGCCAAAAAGTTCATAAATATACCCTCCTGTATTCCGAGAGGATTATACATCAACAATGATTGGTTGTGTATATGGATCGTTGCAGCTCAGAGTTTTTTAAGATATTTACCATAGAAGCGCTGATTTCCTTCTCACTTCTTCTGTGATCTTCACTAAGCTTAAAAGGCGAAGTGATATACAGCAGATTATCAGAAATAATAAAAGAACTCCGGGCCTCGTGCGTGACTCGGAGTTCTTAATATCAGTATCGAATGTAACTTACTCGGGCTTGTAGCTGTCCTTCAAAGATACTGCTCTGTTGAAGACAAGGTGATCGGGGGTAAAATCCTTATTGTCTGCACAGAAGTATCCTACACGAAGGAACTGGAAGCGGTCTTCGGGCTTGCAGGAAGCAAGGGAAGCCTCAACCTTAGCACCCTGAACTACCGTAAGGGAATCGGGATTAACGAAGTCGAGGTAGTTAACGTCTGCAAGATCGGGAGCCTCAACAGTGAAGAGACGGTCGTAGAGTCTGATCTCGGCATCAAGAGCCGTCTTCTGATCTACCCAGTGGATAGTTGCCTTGATCTTTCTTCCGTCAGCGGTATTACCTCCGCGGCTTTCCGTATCGTAAGTAGCATGTACGCAAGTAACGTTGCCGTTCTCGTCCTTATCGCATCCTACGCACTTGATGACATAAGCGGACTTAAGTCTTACTTCATTGCCGGGATAGAGACGGAAATACTTCTTGGCGGGTTCCTCCATGAAGTCTTCCTTATCGATCCAGAGCTCCTTGGAGAAAGTAACTGTTCTTGTACCACTGTTAGGATCTTCGGGGTTATTCTCGACCTCGAAGGACTCAGCCATATCATCGGGGTAGTTATCGATAACAAGCTTAATGGGATTTATAACAGCCATCGCTCTGTTAGCAGTCTTATTAAGATCCTCACGAAGGCAATACTCAAGGAAAGCGAAGTCAACGACGGCATTAACCTTGGATACACCGTTACGAGCATGGAACTCTCTTATTGAATTAGGAGTATATCCTCTTCTTCTGAGACCGCAGAGTGTAGGCATTCTGGGATCGTCCCAGCCTGACACGAGACCTGTCTCTACAAGGTTTCGAAGCTTTCTCTTGGAAAGAACGGTATGTGTGATGCCAAGTCTTGCAAACTCGATCTGGCGGGGCTTTGTCTCAACTGAGATGTTGTTTACGACCCAGTCATAAAGAGGTCTGTGATTCTCGAACTCAAGTGAGCAAAGGGAATGAGTGATACCCTCGAGAGCATCCTCGATAGGATGAGCAAAGTCATACATGGGGTAGATGCACCATGTAGTACCGAGTCTGTGGTGAGGGAGACGGTTGATCCTGTAGATAACGGGATCTCTCATGTTGAAGTTACCTGATGCAAGGTCGATCTTCGCACGAAGTGTCATTGAACCGTCTTCGAATTCTCCTGCTCTCATCCTCTTAAAGAGGTCAAGGCTCTCCTCTATGGGTCTGTCTCTGAAAGGAGACTGGGCGGGAGTATTGATATCGCCTCTCATCTCCTTCATCTGCTCGGGAGTAAGCTCACATACATATGCGAGGCCTTTCTCTATAAGCTCTATAGCGAACTCATACATCTTCTCGAAATACTCGGAAGCGTAGAAGAATCTGTCACCCCAGTCGTGACCTAACCACTTGATGTCTTCCTTTATAGCCTCTACGTACTCTTCGTCTTCCTTTGTAGGATTTGTGTCGTCCATACGAAGGTTACAAAGACCGCCGTAAAGCTCAGCGGTACCGAAGTCGATCTCCAGTGCCTTTGCATGTCCTATGTGAAGATAGCCGTTAGGCTCGGGAGGAAATCTGGTATGTATCTTCTTACCGTAGCATCTGCCGCCTTCCTTTAATTCTTCATCGATGATCTCGTGAATGAAATGCTTATTCTCTGCCATATGTATCTCCTGTTCTCAGCCTAAACGCTTGAATGCTTCGTTAAGTCTTCTCATGGATTCGTCCTTACCAAGAAGAAGAAGGACTTCCGCACATCCGCCGGGAGTAACTGCAACACCTGCGGCAGCGATCCTTGCGGGCCACATTACAAGAGCATTCTTGTATTCGTGAGCTGCTGCATATTCTGTAAGAGCATTAGTGATGGAATCTCTGTCCCATGAGCCATTCTCCAATACTGGGATGATGTCGCTTAAGATCGCCTTGGAAGTCTCAAGCGTGGACTTACTCTTCTTATGCTCGAAGAGTGAAAGGTCGAACTCCTCGTAGTTCTTAAGGAAAGAAAGCTTCTCTTCGATCTGAGTAAATCTCGTGATCCTGGGCTTTAATATCTCTTCGAGAAGTGCGTAATTACCTTCGTTTATACCGAGCTTGTCGTAGTAAGGCTTGGCATTCTTAAGGAATGTGTCGCTGTCCATGTTCTTAATGTATTCTGCGTTTACCCACTCGAGCTTATCGTAGTCGAATACGGAAGGAGACTTGGAGATACCGTGAATATCAAAGGCCTTGACGAGCTCATCCATGGTAAAGATCTCTCTGTTCTCGTACTCGCCTGCGGGGCACCATCCGAGAAGTGCGATGTAGTTCATGATCGCCTCGGGAAGGAAGCCTTCGTTTACAAGATCGAAGAATCCTGTGCTTCCGTGTCTCTTGGAAAGCTTACTTACTACTTCCTTTCCTTCCTCGTCTACGCTCTTACCCATGATAAGAGGGAGGTGGATGTAAGTGGGGATCTCCCAGCCGAATGCATCGTAAAGAGCATTGTACTTGGGAGTAGAGGATAAGTACTCGCTTCCTCTTACTACATGCGTGATGCCCATTGTGTGGTCATCTATAACATTAGCGAAATTATAAGTAGGGAAGCCGTCAGCCTTGATAAGGACCTGATCGTCAAGCTCCTCATTGGGGATAGTGATATCTCCGTATACGCAGTCGTGGTATGTAGACTCGCCGGTAAGGGGAGACTTCTGTCTTATGACATAAGGGATACCTGCTTTAAGCTTCTCGTCGATCTCTGACTGAGGAAGATCACGGCAATGTCTGTCGTAGCCTACTACTTCGCCTTCCTTGGCGTTCTTCTTAAGATCTTCGAGCCTTTCCTTGGAGCAGAAGCAGTAATATGCCTTGCCCTCCTTAACGAGCTGCTCTGCATAAGGCTTATACATGGAAAGCCTTTCGCTCTGTACATAGGGACCGAAATCACCGCCGATATCGGGTCCTTCATCGTGTGTAAGACCTGCTGTCTTCAATGTATTGTAGATAACGTCAGTCGCGCCTTCTACGTAGCGTTCCTGGTCGGTATCTTCTATCCTCAAGATAAAATCTCCGCCCTCGTGCTTGGCGGTAAGGTACTCGTAGAGAGCCGTCCTGAGATTACCCACATGCATAAATCCCGTGGGTGAAGGTGCAAACCTGGTTCTGATCTTCATAAATGCGTGACCGTCCTTGATTAGATAATTCTTATTTAAAAGATAACTAAAGCATTGTATCACTTTTTTATCAGGAATGGTATAAGAACGAATCCCATAGTATTAACGCTTCGCGTTATTGACGCACATGCACTCGCAACCCTTGCAAGCAAGTTGCTCGTTATGTGGTATAACAACGCTCCGCGTTTTTGACGCACATGCACTCGCAACCCTTGCAAGCAAGTTGCTCGTTATGTGGTATAATCGTTCCCATGGATATCTTGAAGTCACAGCGTGAATATGAGTGTTTTTGCGGAAGCGGCATTGCATTTGACTATGCTGCGTCCTACATCCTTGAACATACGACTGTCAAGGACCTCTCCAAGCTCAAGATAGCTGTTGTATCCGACAGGGTGGTGAGCGGTTATTACTATAACCGTTTTGAGAATCAGTTCATACTTCGCGGCGTTAAGCCGATACTGATACCCGTTGAATGCCAGTATTCCGGCAAGAGCCTCAGTGCCGTTGATTCCGTATATAAGTACCTCACGGATTTTGATATGGGAGCAGGAGACTGGCTGGTCGCATTAGGCGGCGGCGGTATCCAGGACGTGACCGCATTTTCCTCTGCAGTATTTAACGGAGGTATCAATATCCTTTCCGTACCGACTTCTCTTGAAGCCATGACGGAGTGTGCCGTATCGGGTAAAGCAATGCTCAATTCCGCGGGACACAAAGATGAGATATGCACCCGGATATCCTATAATGCGGTCATCTGTGACCCTACGTTTCTTTCTACCGTACCCGCAAAGTTCAGATCCAACGGTTATGCTACGGTCATAAGATATGCGATCTTAGATGACTTAAGCCTTCTGACGGATATATTAGAACCTTCCAATATGCGTGAATATCTTAATCGTGTTTATGCTTCAAGAGCAAGGATAGAGGCTATAGATCCCAGGCTGCTTACATTGGGCGACGAGATCGCAGGCGCCATAGAAGGTTATTTCAGGTTCATGAACTATTCTTCCGGAGAAGCTTTGGCTTTAAGTCTTATCGGAGCTGTCGATGACAAGAGACGGGAGCCTTTGGCCAAGATCTATTCCGCACTGGGACTGCCCGTGAAGCTTAAGGATGTTTCCGGGAAGATGATCTATAAGACTTTATGCGACAGATTGGATAAGATGTCCGTCTCTTCTGTGGACCTGGTGGACTTTGACGGAGAGTCAGGCGGAAGATGGGTCATAAGAAATGTTGATATAGAATCAGCCAAGGAGATCTTCTCCAAGAGAATAGCTTTGATAAGTGAAAAGGTATAAAGATGATAAGACTACTTAAGAAGACAACTGCCGTTTGTATGGCAATGATATTGTTCCTTATACCCGTTGCGGGGTGTTCGGAAGATGCAGAGAAGACTAAGCCTGCCGATTACGGTACTTACGGTGCGGATTTTGCAAGAGAGTTTGCATCGTCTTATCCGTTCCGCAAGGCTTTTTCCTCGCAGGAAGCCTCAGCAGGTGACATGATAGAGGAAGAGCTTACCGAGCTCGGATATGATGTCGAGAAGCAGACTTTTACTGCAGAGGGAGGAAGTTCCAGCAATTACATAGTAAGGATAGAAGGTCAGGGATTTGTCGATGAGACAGATGACGGAGACCTTGTAGATGTCAGAAAGACCGTTGTTATCGGTGCTCACTATGACAGCTCATTCTCTGCTGAGGAGCTTGTTGACGGTAATGAGACATACGGATATGACGGAATATCAGATAATGCTTCAGGTGTAGGATGCCTGATGACGGTAGCAAAGCAGATCGCGGATTATAAGGATATAGGTTTTGACGTGATACTCGTATTCTTCGGTGCCGGTAATGCCGATTATGCAGGTGCCAGGGCGTTCTTCTCTTCGCTTACTGAAGAAGAACAGTCCGATATTGAGGTCATGTACTGTATAGACAGTATCTATGCGGGTGATAAGGTATACGCGAGCTCAGGTTTCAATTCCCTGATCCCGGATCAGAAGTATCAGATGAGAAGAAAGCTCTATCAGGCTTATGACGTCGTATATGACAGTGAGCTGGCTTCTATTAACGGTTTCACGCTTCTTTATAACGAATCCAATATCGTTACCGACGTTAACGGTGATGAAGTACCTGACGTATATCGTGAGGTATCGGTCAACAAGTCGGATTATGTTATCTTTGACGATGCAGGTATCCCCATAGTGTATTTTGACAGTGCGGATTATTTCTTCCCGTCTCTTGAAGAGATGAAGGAGACAAAGAACCTTAATCTGCAGGCTTTCGGAGGTGCCGTTCGCGGTACGCCTTTGGATTCTTCGTCTTATCTCGATCCTGTCCTTAATACAGAGGAAAAGGACATCCTTGTGATCAGGATCAATAACATAGCATATACGATCCTCGAATCCATGCGTAAGGGTTCGGATTACGGAATGACTCAGGAACAGTACGAGCAGATGCTCCGCGACAGGACTGCTGATACGGATCCTTCAGTGGAGACTTCTGCGACTTCAGAGACAACGTCTCTTGCTCCCGCAATACCTTCCGATACCGAGATCACAGCGGAAGAGACCGCTTCCGAAGAGGCTCCTTCCGAGGTTGAAGGCTGATCATGAGATTTGTAATACAGAATGTTCTTGAAGCAAGTGTACGTGTAGAAGGACAGATAACGGGCAGTATTGGTACCGGTCTTCTCGTGTTCGTCGGAGTAGGCCCTGAGGATGACAGATCGGTAGCCGACAAGATGCTTAGAAAGCTCCTTAATATGCGTATCTTTAAGGATGAGAATGATAAGACCAATCTGTCAGTCACAGATGTCGGCGGATCTGTACTTCTCGTATCTCAGTTCACGTTATATGCCGATGTGAGACGCGGGAACAGGCCGAGCTTTGTCAATGCCGCACCCCCGGCTCTTGCGGAAGAGCTCTACGAGTATCTGATGGAAGAGTGTCGCAAGATCATCCCGGATACCGCAGGCGGTAAGTTCGGTGCGGATATGAAGGTCAGCCTCATCAATAACGGCCCCTTTACGATAATCCTTGATTCATCTGACTTGAAGTGATATTACCTCAGGTTGACATGTGAATTATAATATTAGTATTAGCTTAAACAGGAATTATTCTAATGAAAGTACATATAAAGATTCGAATTGACGACCAGGCAGATGCCGCCATATTCAGAAGCTATTCAGGAGCCGCAGGTAAGAGGCACTGGGACGTTCAGATAGAGTTCGGACAGCTCGATAAGGAATGGGACTCTCTTATCATCACCGATAAGACGGAATATCTTGATAAGTATGCCGGTATCCCTGCCGTATATATCGGTAAGTCCGAAGATGTCGAGGACAGGATAGATCGTATATACGATGTATGGCCCAAGGTCGAATCCGAGAAGTCGAGAAGGATGAGGTTCGAGCGTCTTATCGCCAACCTTCGTAATGCCAATAATGCATGGCTGTACAGATATCTTCTTTCCACTCTTATAGACTCCGATACGGATGCAGTGAGCTTCAAGGACGTCTCTGACAGATATGTGCTTGTTAATAATACTTTCGAGCATGCTTACGGCAAGAGTCGTGAAGACATGTATGAGAGAGGAAGCGGCTACGTATTAGATACCAAGGGCGAATCTGATGCCGAGAACGAGTATGCTTTATCGGAGCAGGATCATAATGTCATTACGAACGGCCAGATAATCTCTTATGACGAGATGTCGGAGACGGTTACAGGACAGCGTCATTACAGGACACGTAAGTCGCCCCTTATCGATCCTTCGGGAGAGCTTTTCGGTATCCTTACCATATCCGAGGATATGACAGAGAAGGGACTTATGTCTCCCGAGGTGGCAGACTTCCTTGAGAATCTTCCTTTCCCCATCCTGGTATGTGACCTTTCCTATAAGACCATAAGGATGAACTACTCATTCAGAAATCAGGTCAGCGGTAATGCCGAGTTCGACTTTGCTTCCTGGAAGAAGGGCTTGAAGCCTGCAGGTGAGAAGAAGGTCAATCTCGAGAGGAAGAGCGTAAGCCAGGAGTTCTATATCGATTATTTCGGTAAGCCCAGATTCTTTTATGTATCCGAGCATGCTATCAAGGATGCGTTCGGCAACGTCACCGGATACTTTATAATCCTCAGAGATACCACTATCGAGAGGACGCTTGAGAAGTCGGTCCTCAGCGCTGCCAATACAGACGGACTTACAGGTCTTTATAACAAGAGATATATTGTTGATCATATTAATAACAACCACGGTAAGCCCATGACGCTTCTGTATATGGATCTCGATAACTTTAAGGAGATCAATAACAGGTTCAGCCGTTCAAGGGGAGACGAGGTCCTGATAAAGACGGCAAAGTTTATTCAGGAGTGCTTCCCCAGAGGTATTGCCGCAAGACCCGGCGGAGATGAGTTCGCGGTGGTGCTGGACGGCTATGCCGATAAGGCTGCTATTGAGGCAGGCTGCATACTTCTTGAATCCAAGATACAGTCCGTATTCAGAACGGGAGGTCCGGCCGCTACCATAAGTATTAGCGTTACGGAAAGTGACGGTACCGTCGATGCCGATGAACTTCTCCTTAAGGGCGGTAAGAGCATGTCTGCGGTCAAGGTCAATAAGAGAGGCTGATCATGAAGATCCCGTGCGGATTTATCGATACCCATATACACGGCTGCTTTGGGGAGGATATGTCCGACCACAGCACCAAGGGCCTTATAAAAATGGCAAGGCTCCTGCCGAAGTTCGGAGTTACGGCTTTTTGCCCGACTACGATGACGATATCAAGAGACGATATCTACAGATGCTTCGAAGCTTTCATGAATGCTTCAGAGGCTCTTAAAGATGATCCTTTATCCGCGGTACTTATGGGGATACATCTTGAAGGTCCTATCCTCAATCCCGAGATGGCAGGAGTTCAAGCTGAACAGTACTGTATGAGTCCGGAAGAGGCCATGGATCTTCCCGCATCTTTGGAAGAGAGATTTCCCGGGGTCTTAAAGATAATAGATATTGCCCCCGAACTGGACGGCGGATATGAGTTCATAAAAGAATATTCCGATAAATATGTTATATCCCTGGCGCATACAAAGGCAGACTACGATACGGCTATGAAGGCATTTGAATGCGGAGCGTCTTCCGTGACTCATGTGCTCAATGCCATGGGAGGATGCGGCAAGAGAGATCCGGGTGTATTAGGTGCGGTCTGTGACCGCGGAGATATCAGGACTGAGATCATCTGTGACGGCATCCATATAGATCCTACGGTCATAAGGATGCTCTTTAAGGTGCTCCCGGAAGATAAGATCGTAGTCGTCTCCGATGCCATGAGGGGAGCTGGGATGCCTGACGGTATGTACAGACTTGGAAATGCGGATGTTATGTGCAAGGGAGGACGGACATACTTCGGACCTGCAGGTAACCTTGCGGGATCAGTCACCGATATGGCTTCGGAAGCTTCCAATCTCTTAAGATTCGGTATAGATCCTTCTTTGATAGTAAGATCATGTTCCTCTAATCCCCTGAAGACTCTCCATATCGATGACGGTTTTCTGTCCGATACATATGTTGAACTGGATGAAGGAGGAAGACTTGTGCGTACTGTTATCAAGGGCAAGAATTATAAAGGTGTTCTTGAACCATAATCAATTTAATATGATATAATCCTGTGTATGGGCAGTGATTCTATTTTTGAACAGATGATCAGTTTTATTTCCGAGTTATTCCGAAGCGTAAGTAACGGATACCTGTTCTTCGGAAGTGCTTGGGATATCATCAGATATGCTGCCGATATCGTATTAGTTTCAGTTCTTTTCTATTGGACCATAAGATTCATGAGGCAGACCAGAGCGTGGCAACTCATCAAAGGTGTCGTGCTCATCATTATCTTTGTCATCTGCTGCGGATTGTTCGGACTGGAGATGGTCAACTTCCTGTTCAACAAGCTCCTTTATGTATTGGCTTTCCTCTTTATAGTAATATTCCAGCCTGAGCTTAGAAGGGCACTGGAGACGGTAGGACTTAAGACTTTCGGTTCGTTTAAGAATATATTCGGAGGCCCTTCGGAAGAAGATAAGTCTGCCACGTCTTCCTTTGTCCACGAGATCTCTACCGCTTGTGACGAGATGGCTAAGGAATATACGGGAGCTCTTATCCTTATAGAGAGAACAACAAGGCTTGATGAGCTCCTTACTCAGGAAAATGTAGTCAAGTTCGATTCCAGCGTTACAAACTCCGTATTGCAGTCCATATTCTATAAGGGTTCTCCCATGCATGACGGCGGACTTCTCATAAGAGACGGCAGGATAGTTGCCGCAAGATGTCACGTACCGTTGTCAGTTACTATGCATAACCTCGAAAGGACAGGCACAAGGCACAGGGCTGCCGTAGGAGCCAGCGAGCTCGGCGATACTATTGCCGTTGTCGTTTCCGAAGAACGTGGTACATCTGCCATCGCCGTAAGCGGAAGGCTCTATGAGATGAAGGACATAAGAGAACTTGAAGCAAATCTTTCTTACCTTCTCGGATTGTCTTCTCAGAGTAAGAAGAGGGGTCTTGGCAAGCTTATAACCGATATCAAGGTCATGAGCAAGAAGAATAAGAATAAAAAGGGTTCATCCAAGTCAGTATCCGATAATGCTCCCGTTACCGAGCGTAACGGTGAAGGATCACTGAAGCCTGCAGTCATCAGGACTAAGGAAGCGATCGAATCTCCCAACAATGAGAATATTACTATTGTTCAGAATCTTGTGATGATCTTAGCATCTGTATTCCTGTCACTCGGACTTTGGATGTATATACAGATCAATAATAATCCCGTAGTCACCAAGGAATTCACCGTTCCCATCACATATGAAGATAACGGTATGCCGGAGAATGTTGAAGTGTCGCTTCCGGTAAGCTCCGTAAGGGTAGAGCTTGTAGGACGTCGCTCGACCATCGAGTCCATAAGCGAGGCAGATATCATCGCTACTCTTGATTATTCCAACGTTACAGAGGCAGGTGTAGCAGAGCTTCCCGTTGTCATCACATCCGCTGACAGAAATGTATATTTCAGAGTTCAGAGTCAGCTTCCCGATACGGTATCCGTTACGGTCTACTCGACTAACGAGGACTGATCCCTCAAATTGACTAAACTATATATCTTGTATAAAATATTATAGGGCTTTTTGTGCTTAATCACGAAGCCCTGTCCCGTACTGCGGGTATCGAAATTCAGAGAGGAATCGATATGTATACAATAAGTGATCTTTATGATCTTGATCATACATTGGCAAAGGAATATCTTCAGGGCTTCACATATCCCTGGGAAGCTCTTAAGGGGATAAAGGATATGATCCTTTCATTAGGTCCCGCATTAGGCCCCGATTACGAAGAGATATCAGAGAATGTGTGGGTGCATAAGACTGCCAAGATCTTTCCTTCTGCGTATCTCGGAGCTCCTTGTATAATCGGCCCTGAGACTGAGGTCAGACATTGTGCTTTTATAAGAGGTTCTGCTCTTGTAGGAGCCAACTGTGTTGTAGGTAACTCCGTAGAGCTTAAGAATGTTATCCTTTTCGATCATGTGCAGACACCTCACTATAACTACGTAGGTGACAGTATCCTCGGATACTATTCTCATATGGGCGCGGGTTCCATTACATCCAATGTTAAATCCGATAAGAAGCTCGTCGTCGTACATGACGGTGAAGAAGATATAGAGACCGGAATAAAGAAGTTCGGAGCAATGCTCGGAGACTATGTTGAAGTCGGTTGTAACAGTGTATGTAATCCGGGTACCGTGATCGGCAGGAACAGTAATGTATATCCCACTTCTTGCGTAAGAGGGGTCGTTCCCGCAGGCAGTATCTATAAGAACAACGGCGATATCGTCGCAAAACACGAATAAAGACAGGAAGAGACTATGGGTAAGTATTTTGGAACTGACGGCTTCAGAGGAGAAGCCAATAAGAATTTGAATTATGAGCACGCGATAAAGATCGGCCGTTTCCTCGGTTGGTATTACGGTGCCAATAAGGGTAAGAAGGCAAAGATCGTTATAGGTAAGGATACAAGAAGATCCAGCTATATGTTCGAGTATGCTCTCTGCACAGGTCTTATGGCTTCAGGCGCTGATGCATACATAATGCACGTAACTACTACTCCGTCAGTATCGTATATCGCAAGAGTAGATGATTTTGACTGCGGTATCATGATCTCCGCTTCTCATAATCCGTACTACGATAACGGTATCAAGCTCCTTAACGAGAACGGGGAGAAGATGGATGAGGAGACGATCCTTAAGATCGAGGACTATATCGACGGTAATCTCGAGATCCCCGTTGCGCAGAGGGATGAGATAGGAAGGACTGTAGACTACGTTGCAGGACGTAACAGATATATCGGTTACTTGATCTCAATGTCCAAGTACAGCTTTAAGGATAAGAAGGTCGGACTTGATTGTGCTAACGGTGCTTCCTGGTCTATAGCACGCGGCGTTTTCGATGCACTCGGTGCGAAGACATATGTCATCAATGATGCTCCCGACGGCTATAACATCAATACTGATTGCGGAAGCACTCATATCGAACATCTTCAGAAGTTCGTCGTCGACAACGGACTTGATGTCGGATTTGCATACGACGGTGATGCAGACAGATGTCTTTGTGTAGATGAGAAGGGCAATATCGTAACAGGAGATCATATCCTCTATGTTTACGGTTGCTATATGAAGGAGAGAGGTAAGCTCCTTAATAACAAGGTAGTTACTACGGTAATGTCAAATTTCGGCCTTTATAAGGCTTTTGACGCTGCAGGTATCGAATATGATAAGACTGCAGTCGGCGATAAATATGTCTATGAAAATATGGTCAAGACAGGCAACAGGATCGGCGGCGAACAGTCAGGTCATATTATTTTTTCCAAGTATGCCACGACCGGTGACGGAATTCTTACGTCATTAAAGATGATGGAGGTCATGCTCGCAAAGAATAAACCCCTCAGTGAACTCACCGCGCCTTTTGTCGTATACCCTCAGGTATTGAAGAATGTTAGGGTCAAGAGTAAGCCCGAGGCTCAGAACGATCCCGATGTACAGGCTGCCGTTAAGAAGGTAGCAGACGAGCTCGGTGATCAGGGCAGGATACTTGTAAGAGAGAGCGGAACTGAGCCTGTCATAAGAGTTATGGTAGAGGCAGGTACAGAGGAGCTTTGCGAGAAGTATGTAGACGGCGTTATCGATGTTATAAAGGAAAAGGGACATTTGGAATAACATAACAGTCGTTATTTAAGGGAGGATAAGACTATGAGAAGAGAGAACGGAAAGAAGCTGATATCAGTTGCGATGGCATTTGTTATGGCTTCAGCCGCACTTGCATCCTGTTCTTCGGGAGGGCAGGCAAACGATGAGATCCTGGATCTTTCTAAGTCGGCTTTAAAGAATATAGTCGAACGTAAGATCTCCAAGCTTGCTAAGATCTCGACATCGGATTTTGATGATGTTAAGAAGGACTGGTCAGAGGAGCTGGACTTTTCTGCGGGATCCGGCAGATATACAAATGAATACGCAACTGTCTTTACTGCAATAAGTGACACCATAGATTATTCTATCGATGAGGATTCTGTGGAGTCATCGACCAAATACGGCGAGGGAAGAGTTCGTGTTGAATTCACCATTGCTGATTACGAGGCACTGTTCGATGATGAGGAGGCAATGAATGATGCCGATTCATTCGTCGATGCATTACATTCATGCTCTGATAAGGATATCGAACTCTGGTTGGATTTTGAGATGGAAGGTGAGACATGGCTCTTATCCAATCCGGAAGAGATACTCAATACTCTGTATTCCTTCCGTGAGAAGCGTATCGTATTCGTACCTGATCTTACCAGAAGTTCATATGGTGTGCAGTGGTTCTATACTGACGATTACTATGGTAACACTTATACAAATACATCTGCTATAGATTGCGAGTTGGTTTTTTACGATAACAGCGATTCAAGCAGTGTCTACTATACTGTAAGCTATGATGGCTCTTTGCTCTTTACATCGCCTGCGGGTTCCACGGATGCGTATTATACCACAACTGATTCCGGTGCTCCGGTGGATCCTGAAAGAGGAACACTGGCAGCAGGTGAATATACTGTAACATTCTACGACGGTTCTGACAGTGTATTGGAAGTGACCTCATGTACAGTCGTAAATACCGTACCCAGCCCCGGCGATTACATACTTTGGTATTCTGAGGATGAATCATGGGGTACATTTGCGATCTATGATGATACTTATATGATCGACCCGGATCTTAATATCTCTGGTCTTAACGGCTATTCCAACACGAATTATTATTACACCGTAACCTTCCGGGGAGAGGAAGTATATGTTTCCTCTGACGGTGAATATATGGGATATTACTATTCGGATTATCAGGACAGCGACAATTTTTATCTGGATCCCGGTGTCTATGAGGTCGCATTCTATGATGCAGAGACTGAAGAACATGTAGTTACTGCCTATGCTGTCGTATTAAATGACGGTGTCGGAGCTGACGGAACATATCTTGGTGCTTTCCTCGGTCTTAATGTTATCGGCATGAATGTTCCCGGCAATATGTATAACGATTTCCTCGGAGCTTACTGGTATTCCGATTCCGGTGAGGGTTCGATACTTACCGGTGCGAATACTCTTACATACAGGATACCCGTAACGGAGGATTACGGTACGCTCGATTATACTATTATCTATTCTGAAGACGGTGGCGAATCAGATCCGTATTCTTATGCAACAGGTTCTGATCATGCTGAGGTTCAGTACGATGAAGCCGGTAATATGTATTATGAGTTTACATATGACGGAACAGTAGAAGAAGGATACTACAGGATAACGGTAATGGCAGATAATGCTATTGATTTCTCACTGTTCTCCGTATGTCAGGTGCAGTGATCCGTTAGGTTTTTTTGATCGTATACAACGTGAATTTTATTGTATAATTAGACGTCAAGAATAACTCGGAGGTTGGATCTATGAGACGGATTAGGAGCGTCATGGCTATCGTGATATTTGCCGTGACTATATTTCCCGCTTCCGGTTGTTCATATATGAGCGACTCTAAGAGACAACTTCTTGACGTGTCCGATCATTATGCCAAAGCGTTAGCGTCATGTGATCTTATCGAGATCGGTTCATGCTGTGATGACGACTTCGCTGCAGCAGAGGAGGCGTGGGACGAGAAGCTTGATTTTGTAGCAGGCAGTTATTATAGCGGCGTATATGCCGCCAATGCTGCCGGTAAGATCGCAGAAGCGATAACATACGAAGTCGAGACGAATTCGGTATCTGAGAGATCCGGTCACGGAAGTGTAGTATGTGAGTTTACTGTCCCCGATTATTTAAGCAGTCTTGATCCGGATGCACACATGACGATGGACAGTTATTTCGAATCTGTTTTTGCTAATGAGAAACAAGTCCTTGTCCTGACATTGGAATTCGAACAGAAGGATGGTGCATGGGTCGCAGTAAATTACCAAGATACTATGTCTGCGCTTTATGAGTTTACCTCAGCGGAATTTTCATTTATAACTCCTTTTACCAATAATGTCTTAGGAGGGATCTGGTACGGTTCTTATGACGATAATGGCGGCTATATAAATACTTATCAGCTGGACCTCGATATTCAATTGGAATATGCGACGGATTATTCGACAATTTACTACACTGTTGTATATGAAGGCAGCGAGATCAAGCGTGAGTATGGAGAATACGAAGGTTATCTTTTTTACGATGACGACGGAGCGCCACTTGATCCTTCAGGTGAATACCTTGCTGCCGGTGATTATACGATCACATTTTACGATCAGTACGGCCAGGAACTTTTGTCAGGGACTGCGCATGTAATAGTTGACAATGACACGAATGGTCTGATGTACAATTACCAAGGATATGGCTGGTATGATTTCTCTGATGACGGATATGACATAATGGAATCGGGATATTATCAAAATACCACAACAATAGATCTTGACGTTTATTTCTCCTCGGAAGATGTCGATTCTATTTATTATACTTATGAATATGAAGGGGAAGAGATCAAACGTGAGTATGGAACTACTGAAGGTTATCTCTTTGCAAGTGATGAAGGAGCACCGCTTGATCCTTCCGGAAACTATCTTGCTGCGGGGGAATACACGATCACGTTCTATTATCCGGACGGCACGATCATAACTCAGCAAACCGCGATCGTAGATGTATATTGATATTTAAGGTAAGGCGCCGCTTCACAGTGGTGCCTTATTTGTTCACAAATATATCATCAACTCTATACAAAATTTGACACTGCAGTAGTATAATTATTTTGATTGGTCAGTTAGAAGATTAAGGCCAAAGGGAGGAAATATGAATACTTACATGAAGAAGACTGTTTCTGTTGCAGTTGCTTCTGCCATCGTATTCTCGATGACAGGTTGCTCATTCCTTGACAAGTCCAAGGATGAGGTACTTGATGCAGCAGATTCATACGCTAAGGAATTAGCAGCTTGCAATATCGGTAAGCTCGCTAAGCTTTCCGATGATGACTTCGAGAAGGTTCAGGAAGAGTGGGAAGCTACTCTCACATTTAGCGAGGGTGAGCTCTATTCTGCTGATACAGCTACAGTTCTGAGCGCTATCGCTGATACTATCTCTTACGAGATCGACGAGGAGTCTGTTGAGGCAACAAAGAAGAGTGGCGAAGGTTCTGTTGATGTAACATTTACTATCGCTGATTATTCTGATCTTCTTGATGATGACTCCATCACTTCTGCTGAGGATTTTGCAAGCGCAGTAGGTGATGCAGATACTAAGGAGATCTCCGTATCTCTTGAGTTCGAGAGAACTGATGACGGTGATTGGCTCGGATCTAACTATGAGAATGTATTCGGTGATCTTTATTCTTTCACAGAAGATGAATTCTCTTTCTCTATTCCCGTAGCTGATGCAGTTACTTCTGATTCACTTCATTGGTATTGGTTGGATTCCGATTCTGACGATTCCAACCCCGTATACACAAATACTGATGAGATCGACGGTGAGCTTCAGATCGATACATCTCTTCTTGATGATCCTAATGTAGTTTATGATATTACATACACAATTGAGCGTGACGGTCAGTTGATCTACTCCGGAACAGGTTATGATGCATGGGTAGATACATATGATCTTACTGATGCAGAGATTGATCCCGATACCGGTTACTTACTTCCCGGTACATACACGATCACATTCTCTGATCCTGACGGTAATGTTCTTGCAAGTGATACATGTACTGTAATCTTAGAGGCAGAGCCTGCAGATGATGAACCCACAACCGGTACATTTGCTGATTATGTAGGTTATGTAGAGTGGCAGACAGACAGTTCCGATCCTTTCTATGCAGGAACAGGTTCTGCTTATTGGTATGATCGTGATGCAGATGCTAATAACTATGGAACATATGCTTCCGGCACAACATATCTCGAGCTCACATGTTCTTGTAGCGATGATTCACTCGGTGAAGCTACATACCAGTATTGGTACTCTGCAACAGGTGCTGATCTTGATCAGGATCTCGGTACATTCACATGCGGTACTACTGCTTACGGCGACAGCAACTACTATGACTTTACATACGAGAATGGCGGTGCAGCTCTTGCTGACGGTTACTATATCGTTATCGTTTCTCACGGTGGCGCTGATCAGATCATCTCTGTTTGCCGAGTAGGCGGCTGATATCGATAATTGATTCAGATAATCGGATCCGGCTCTTTATAGGGCCGGATCTTTTTATGTGTTTTTTCAGGCAAAAAAATAACACCGCCATCGGCGGTGTTATCTTGCTTTCTGATTGATCAAAGAACGCTAGTCTTAAGCTGGTCGTAAGCCGCCTTTGCCGTGACTCTTACATTGGGATCCGGGTCTGCAAATGCCAACTTCTTAACATACTCTTCGCAGTGCTTTGCCTGTATGGTAGCAGCGGAAGTAGCAGCCATTGCGCGTACCATCGGAACTGAATCACGAAGAAGCGGTATAAGTGCCATTCCGCTCTCGTAAGTATTGATCTTACTGAGTGCCACAGCAACTGCCTCTCTGATCTCGGGATCAGCATCTTCAGCAAATTTCTGAAGATTTGCGAGCTTTCCCTTGGCAGCGAGTTTGTCGATCTTTGCTCTTATACTGTCAACTCTTGCCATCTTGTTGCTCCTTCTTCTTATCTTGTAATTCAATTATAAAACGTCATTGACGGTATAAATGTTAATTATTTATGACCAATCTATTAACGAGTTGAATTACTTATATCGTTATTATACACTACACCCAGGATTTTGATATCAGATTTGAGGTTTTCTCTTATGATTAATAGGTCAAAAAATTATCTTTGTTTTCTGATCACAGGTTGTCTGATTCTCTCTTCGTGTTCCAAGAAATTACCGCCGGAGACGTTACCGAGCTTTACATCGGTTTCCACTTCTGAGACAACAGTGACTACCGAGACAGAACCTTCAGTTGTGACAGAGGAGACGGTATTACAAGTAGGTCCTTCCAGTGAGTCCTGCGGGGCAACTTTACCTGTTGAAGTATACGGTGAATTGAATGTATATGAGAAGTATCTTACTGACAGTGAGTATAGAGCGATCACATTGAACGGAGTATGCATCAATTCTCTTAATTATTCAAACGGATTTATCAATAACGAGACTGTATCAACATTCGTGAACGATTGGGGTTGTGACGTTTTGAGGTTTTCCATGAATGTTGAAGAGGATGTTGGAGGATATACTTCTGATCCTGAAGCCAAGTTCGCCGAAGCATGTTCCGTCATTGATATGTGTATCGATAGCGGTGTATATGTAATCGTCGATTGGAATCTCGTTTCCGGTTGCGATCCGAGAGAATACGAGGAGCAGGCAACAGATTTCTTCTCCAGGATAGCTGCTATCTATTCAGGTGTTCCTAACGTAATTTACGAGATCTCAGGGAGAGCAAGTTTCAATTCGGAAAGTGAAGATGTATGGGGTGAAGAGATCAGACCTTATGCTACTTCAGTCATAGGATCGATCAGACAATATGATGCTGACAATCTGATAATAGTTCAAACTCCCTTCGGTGGTGAACAGCTTGAAGATGTGCTTAATGATCCTGTCTCATCTGACGATGTTATCTACTCAATATCGATATCTGGTGAGTATGACGAATCTAAGGCTATTGAGCTTACGGAGGTATCCGAAGAAGGTCTTCCGATGATATGTACTGACTTCAAGGAATATGGAGAGGACGGCACTTTCTTAAGTGATGCTTTTACGTCGTACGATGAGATCTTAGAAGCAGAATACATCTCGTGGTGTGCCTATTATGCCGGAGGTGATGCGGCTACAGGCAATCTTATCAATACTGATATCATGGACGATCAAGCTGTTATAGCCGCTCACTGGCCCGATGAGTATATAAATGAATCCGGTATCTTCGTCAGAAGCGAGCTTCTTTCTAATGCCGCCGCGAGAGAGGAATACTATCAGACTCAACTTGAGGAAGATGAAGAAGAGCCTGATGAAGAAGATACGACCGAATCTACTCAACCGTAAATATTGCACAAGAAAAGAAGCTGTGCAGAGTTGATATTTTTGTACTTTATCGATTGTTAGCGGATATGTGTCAAATACATCTTTCGCGTTTGTAGCTACACTCCGTTTTTGCTATAATTTCTCTGTATTTTTGTTTTTACAGAGGTGTAGATCTTGCGGTTCTTCAGATCATCGGCGACTCTTATGATCATGGTCATGTTCCTGTCTGCTTTGTCAGGCGGTTGCAGCAGGCTACAGCAGCAAGGGATCGAGACGACTGTTACAGCCATACCCGAGACGACGCTTGCGCCTACTCCTACTCCAGAGCCCACACCTACACCTATACCTACACCCACTCCCATACCCGAACCTGAGCATATCAACGTAAGCTTTATCGGTGATTGTACACTTGCGGACGCCCTTGCCTGGAGCGGTGCTGCAGGGAGCTTCGACGCTGTTGTTGAGCAGGAGGGATTCGGATACTGTTTTCAGAATGCAGCATCCTATCTTTCGCAGGATGATATGACACTTGCAAATTTTGAGGGTACCATTACGGATTCCACATCCCATCTGACCAAGGAGTTCGTATTCGGTGCCCCTTTTGAATATACGGAGATGCTGACTAACGGAAGCATCGAAGCCGTTAATCTCGCAAATAATCACAGTTGGGATTATCTGGATCAGGGACTTCAGGATACCCAGGATGCCATGGAGGCAGTGGGTATCGTATGGAGCAACCAGCACTCCGTAGCGATCTACGAGGTAAGAGGAGTTAAAATCGGTATGTTCGGTATCGATTATGTATCAGGTGATACTACCTCGATGGCTTATCCTCTTATCGATCAGCTAAGGGAAGAGGGATGTAATATCATCATCGCTTCATGTCACTGGGGAGTGGAGAGAGATTATTCTCCCAGGGATTCACAGATCGTTGCAGGTCACGATCTTATCGATTACGGCGTAGATATCGTAGTAGGTACGCATCCGCACAGATTGCAGCCCATTGAGCTTTATAACGGCAAGTATATACTCTACAGCATCTCAAATTTCTGCTTCGGCGGTAATACGGGATTGTCGGATCCCGATTCATGCATAGTGCAGTGCGAATTCGTGATGAACGAGGATAATACGGCAGTAGCTGATTATGAGCTCAATATCATACCGTTCTGCCAGACGAGTACGAGACCGGGTAATGACTATTGCCCGATACCGTATGAATGGGGAACGGATGATTACTACAGGGTAATGGAGAGACTTAACTGGTCTCAGGAAGATGAGTAAATAACACCGCGGCAGGTGTATTAAGAATACGGAGGCAACTATGGCAACAGGTAAAGTATTGGTGGTTATGGGATCCGATTCGGATTTTCCCGTAATGGAAGGATGTTTTAAGATCCTTAAGAGATTCGGTGTTGAGTTCGAAGCACACGTGGCATCTGCTCACAGAACTCCTGAGAGAGCTATCACTCTCGCAAAGGAAGCAAAGGATAACGGATTTAAGGTCGTTATCGCAGCAGCAGGTCTTGCTGCTCATTTAGGCGGTGTACTGGCTGCCAATACTACACTTCCCGTTATAGGCGTACCTTGTAAGGGCGGTGCACTTAACGGTGTAGATGCACTTTATGCGACAGTTCAGATGCCTTCAGGTATCCCCGTGGCAACAGTTGCCATCGACGGCGGAACAAATGCGGGAATCCTCGCATGTCAGATACTTGCTACGGCAGATGAGGAGCTCTCCTCCAAGATCGCTGCTTATAAGCAGGAACTTGCTGATTCGGTAGACGGCAGAGACAAGAGACTTCAGGATAAGATCAACAATATGGAGGGCTAATAAAGAATGAGCGGTTTATTTGGAGTTATCGACACAAAAGGATCAGCAGAAGGCATCGCAAAGACAGCTTACTACGGTGTATTCTCTTTGCAGCACAGAGGACAGGAGTCCGCAGGTATCGCAGTTAATAACAACGGTACTTTCATGGTACATAAGGCACCCGGTCAGGTAGCCGATATCTTCGACGATATCACTCTCTCTGCTTTGAACGGTCAGTGCGCTGTATGCCACGCAAGAGGCGGTTCCGACAGAGAGACAGGTACTGATGCCATCCAGCCTATCCTTATAAAGTCCAGCGCAGGAAATATCGCCATGAGCTCCGACTCCGTTATCCTTAACGCAGACGAGCTTCGTGACAACCTTAAGAGCATGGGTGCCATATTCCAGACGAATATCGATTCTGAGCTTATCCTTTCGCTCTTCTCGAGAAACAGGATCGGAACAGAGTCTTGTGAGGAAGCTCTTCTTAAGACAATGAAGGACATGAAGGGTGTATACGCTCTCGTACTTATGACTGAGAACAAGCTTATCGGCGTAAGAGATCCTCACGGCATGAGACCGTTAGCTCTTGCTAAGAAGGGTGATATGTATATGCTCTCTTCCGAGAACTGTGCTTTCGATGCACTCGATGCAGAGTTTATAAGAGACTTAGAGCCCGGTGAGATCATCTCCATCTCCAAGGACGGTGTTAAGTCCGTCTTCTTCGAGCAGGATAAGACAAGCGAGCAGAGAGTTAAGGACGGTAAGGTATGTATCTTCGAGTATGTTTACGTAGCTCGTCCCGACTCCGTAATCGATAACACATCCATCTTTGATTCAAGATACAGAGCAGGTCAGGCTCTTGCCAAGGAGCATCCCTGTGACTGTGACCTTGTAATCGGTGCACCCGACTCAGGTAATGCTGCCGCATTGGGATTTGCTGACGGCTTAGGCGTTCCTTACGGCATGGGACTTCTTAAGAACAGATATGTAGGAAGAACTTTCATAAAGAGTACTCAGGAGCAAAGAGAACTCGCAGTACGAATGAAGTTCGCAGTTCTTAAGACTGCAGTAGCAGGTAAGAGGATCGCTATCGTAGACGACTCCCTTGTAAGAGGTACAACAACAAAGCACATCATCAGATTCCTTAAGGACAACGGTGCTAAGGAAGTTCACGTAAGACTTGCTTCTCCCGAAGTTAAATTCCCTTGCTGCTACGGCGTTAACGCTTCCAAGGGTACGGACCTTCCCGCGACAAGGATGAGCGTAGAGGAGATCCGTGACATGATCGGTGCAGATTCCTTAGGCTACATCAGCCTCGCATCTCTCAGTGCTTCTCTTGACGGTATCCACTGCGGTACATGTTCCGCATGCTTTGACGGCAACTATGTGGCAGGTCAGGAAGAGTCATCAGACAGCGTACACAACGTGCAGTATAACTAAGTTTTACAGGAGTATAGAGTAAGAATGAAGATCGCAGTATTTGTTTCAGGAGGCGGCACAAACCTTCAGGCAATCATCGACAATATTAAGAGCGGATACTTAAAGGATATCCAGATCTCTTTGGTGGTATCTTCCAACAAGGATGCATACGCTCTTACAAGAGCAGAGGAGAACGGTATCCCTTCCAAGGTCCTTGCCGTTAAGGACTTCGCCGGAAGAGATATGTGGGATGAAGCTGTTCTTGACGCGGTACAGGAATCAGGCGCGGAGCTTATAGTTCTCGCAGGTTACTTATCTCTTCTCGGAACTATGGTGATCCATGCTTATTCCAACAGGATAATCAATATACATCCTGCGCTTATTCCCGCTTTCTGCGGAGAGGGAATGTACGGCATTAAGCCCCATATCGCTGCTCTTGCAAGAGGTGCTAAGGTAAGTGGCGCTACAGTGCATTTCGTAAATGAGTGCTATGACGAAGGTCCCATCATCCTTCAAAAGGCTGTAGACGTTAAGTGGGACGATACTCCCGAAGTACTGCAGCAGAGAGTAATGAAGGAGTGTGAGCAGGTGATCCTTCCCAAGGCCATAAAGCTTATCTCCGAAGGCAAGGTCACTATCGAGAACAACTTAGCTTACGTTAAAGAATAATTATATGGAGGAAATATATATGCAGAAGTACGACATCTCAGAGCTGTTGAAGAACAATCCTTATCCCGGAAGAGGAATCATTATCGGTAAGTCTCCCGACGGTAAGAAGGCAGTAACAGCTTATTTCATCATGGGAAGAAGCGTTAATTCAAGGAACCGTGTATTCACGGCTACTGAGGACGGCATCAAGACAGAGGCAGCAGATCCCTCAAAGCTTACTGATCCCCACCTTATCATCTACTCTCCCGTAAGAGTTCTCGGTAACAAGACTATCGTTACTAACGGCGATCAGACAGATACTATCTACGAGCTTATGGATAAGCAGCAGACATTCGAGATGTCTCTTCGTACACGTGAGTTCGAGGACGATGCACCTAACTTCACTCCTCGTATCTCCGGCATCATGCACGTTGAGAACAATACTTTCAACTACGCTATGTCTATCTTAAAGTCCGCAGACGGTAACCCCGAGTCCTGCCAGAGATATACATTCTCTTACACAAATCCTCTTGCAGGCGACGGAAGATTCATCCACACATATATGGGTGACGGCAATCCTCTTCCTTCCTTCGAGGGTGAGCCCGAGAAGATCGGCATCGATACAAACGATATCGAAGAGTTCACGAACCTTATCTGGACAAGCCTTAACGAGGAGAACAAGGTATCTCTCTTCGTAAGATTCATCGACATCGCTACAGGCGAAGCTGAGACTAAGATAGTAAACAAGAATACAAAGATCTAAGGAGTATAAGAAAATGTCTAACGAAATGCAGCTTAAGTACGGTTGTAACCCCAATCAGAAGCCGTCCAGGATCTTCATGGCAGACGGCAAGGACCTTCCCATCGAGGTGTTAAACGGTAAGCCCGGTTATATCAACCTTCTCGATGCTTTCAACGGATGGCAGCTCGTTAAGGAGCTTAAGAAGGCTACAGGTCTTCCTTCCGCTACATCCTTCAAGCACGTATCTCCCGCAGGTGCTGCAGTAGGTAAGCCCCTCTCCGAGACAGAAGCTAAGATCTACTTTGTAGACGACTTGGGTGAGCTTTCTCCCATCGCTTGCGCATATGCAAGAGCAAGAGGCGCAGACAGAATGTCTTCCTACGGTGACTTCGTTGCATTATCCGATACATGTGATGCCATCACGGCTACAATGCTCGCAAGAGAAGTATCCGACGGTATCATCGCTCCCGGCTACACAGACGAGGCTCTTGAGATCTTGAAGACAAAGCGTAAGGGCACATATAACGTTATTAAGATCGATGAGAACTATGTACCTGCTCCCATCGAGACAAAGCAGGTATACGGTGTTACATTCGAGCAGGGAAGAAATGAGCTCGATATCAATAAGGACCTTCTTACAAATATCGTTACGGATAATAAGGAGATCCCCGAGGACAAGAAGATCGACCTTCTTATCTCACTTATCACATTGAAGTACACACAGTCCAACTCCGTTTGCTATGTAAAGGACGGTCAGGCTATCGGTATCGGTGCAGGACAGCAGTCCCGTATCCACTGCACAAGACTTGCAGGTAATAAGGCAGATATCTGGTGGCTCCGTCAGCATCCCAAGGTCATGGGCCTTCAGTTCGTAGATAACATCAGAAGACCTGACAGAGATAATACTATCGACGTTTATATCTCCGACGAGCACGACGATGTTCTCGCAGAGGGCAGATGGCAGGAGCTCTTCAAGGTTAAGCCCGAAGTACTTACAGAGGAAGAGAAGAAGGAGTGGCTCGCTAAGAATACTGACGTATCCCTCGGATCAGATGCATTCTTCCCCTTCGGTGATAATATCGAGAGAGCTAAGAAGAGCGGCGTTAAGTATATCGCGGAGCCCGGCGGATCCATCCGTGACGATCATGTCATCATGACATGCAATAAGTACGGTATGGCAATGGCATTCACAGGCATCAGACTTTTCCACCATTAATAGCGAGGAGAATAATATGAAAGTATTAGTAGTTGGCGGCGGCGGAAGAGAGCATGCGATCATCATGAAGCTCTCTGAGAGTCCCAAGGTAGATAAGATCTACTGTGCACCCGGTAACGGCGGTATCAGTAAGTTCGCCGAGTGCTTTGACGTTAAGGCTACTGACATAGAAGGTATGGTAGCTCTTGCGAAGAAGCTTAACCCCGATATGGTCGTAGTAGCACCCGACGATCCGCTCGTTCTCGGTATGGCAGATGCTATGACCGAAGCTGGCTTCAGGGCTTTCGGTCCTAAGGCAAATGCTGCTATAATCGAGGGCTCCAAGGTATTCTCCAAGGAGCTTATGAAGAAGTACGATATCCCTACGGCTTACTATGAAGTATTCACCGAGAGTGAGCCTGCTATCGAGTACTTAAAGAAGCAGAATTCCTATCCTACTGTCATCAAGGCTGACGGACTTGCGCTCGGAAAGGGCGTTATTATCGCTCAGAATGAGGAGGAGGCTGTTACTGCAGTTCACGAGATGATCGATGAATTAAAGTTCGGTAAGAGCTCCAGCCGTATCGTTATCGAGGAATTCCTCACAGGCCCCGAAGTATCCGTACTTGCATTTACAGACGGTGAGACAATGGTTCCCATGATCTCTTCAATGGACCATAAGAGAGCCAAGGATAACGACGAAGGTCTTAATACAGGCGGTATGGGTACCGTATCTCCCAATCCTTACTACACAGACGATGTAGCTAAGGAATGCATGGAGAAGATCTTCATCCCTACGATGAATGCCATGAACAAGGAAGGCAGAAGATTCGAAGGATGCCTTTACTTCGGTCTTATGATCACACCTAAGGGCCCTAAGGTCATCGAGTATAACTGCCGTTTCGGCGATCCCGAGACACAGGTAGTACTTCCTATGCTCGACGCAGACCTCTACGAAATCTTCGATGCTATTATCGATCATCGTCTTAAGGATATCGATATCAAGTGGCACGACGGTGCATGCGCCTGCGTCATCATGGCATCCGGCGGATATCCCGAGAGTTATAAGAAGGGTATCCCCATGGCAGGATTCGACGATAAGGGCCAGGTAGAAGGATGCTTCGTATATCACGCAGGTACTAAGCTTGACGATAATGGCACATTCCTTACAAACGGCGGCCGTGTTATCGGTGTTACTGCAAGAGGTGAGTGCCTCAAGTGTGCTCTTAAGGCTGCTTACGAAGGTGTCGAGAAGATCGACTTCGAGGGCAAGCACTTCCGTCACGATATCGGCAAGCGAGCTCTGGCAGCAAAATGAGAATAGGTCTTTACGGCGGATCATTCGATCCTATCCATAACGGACACTTATCGATCGTCCGCGGCGCTTTAAGAAGCGGCGCGGTCGATCTTGTTATGGTGATCCCCACTGCAAGAAATCCTTTTAAAAGAGGCAAAGTCTTAAGCGCCGCTCCTTATCGTTACTATATGGCAAAAGAGACGATAGAAGCCGAGATAGAAGATAAGAGAGTTATCGTAAGTGACGCGGAATTCTTTACTGAAGGTATAAGCTATACAGTTAATACCCTTCATTATCTGACAGAAAAGAACAGGATACGAGAAATCCTTACCGGGGCAGGGGTAGAGGAAAGTAAGGCATCAGAAGACCATACTTACTTCTGGCTTTGCGGTTCCGATATCCTTTCCATGTTCGATAAGTGGTATAAAGCGGATGAGATCTTAAGCATGGTATCTTTGCTTGTTGCATCAAGACCCGGTGACGGTATAGATATCGACGAAGAGAGAATACGTCTTAATAAGGTATTCGGACACGAAGTTCCCATACTTAAGTTCGATATAGAAGGAGTGGAAGCATCTTCATCTGATATCAAGAGATCAGGCAATGATAGTGAGATACCTGTTGCTGCCAGGGAGTTTATCAAGGAACATGCCCTCTATAACTTCAAGGATGTATGGGAAGCGGTAGAGGACGATACTGCCAATAAGTTCCTGGACTTTGCTATAGAGCTTTATCCGATCTTAAGACGAAAGAGGCTTCTTCATACTCTTAATACCGGGCTTTTATCCGCTCACTTTGCTCTTATCCACGGTGCTGACGTTAATAAGGCTCTTATCGCGGGTGAGCTTCACGACTGCGCTAAGGAGCTTCCTGAAGACGAGCAAAGAAGGATGGCTCAGAAAAGATCCGGAGATCTTTTTACGGACTTTAAGCTTCTTCATTCTCCCGCGGGTGCCACAATGGCAAGAGAGAAGTTCGGTATAGAAGACGAAGAGATCTTAGATGCCATAACTTATCACACTACCGGAAGAGGCGATATGCCGACATTAGATAAGATCGTATATCTTGCAGATAAGATAGAACCTTCGAGGACTTATACTGACTTATCCGAGATGCGTAAGGTGGCAGAATACGATCTGGACGGGGCCGTCAGGCTATGTCTCGGAGCCGTTATGGATAAGTTCAGAAAGCAAAACAGGGAACATCATCCGCTTACTAATGATCTTGCACGAGATCTTGGTATATAATCAATATACAAATAACAGAAAGAGAACGCTTAGCGTCTGCAGGGGGCGGGGCAGATATCTTTAACAAGGCTTCGCAGACAGCCGATATCTGTATGGTCCGGTAGATTCATCCAAAGGATGAATTTAATTTCTTCTCTTTCTGTTTTTGTTTGGAGGAAATCTTGGAAGAGGAATCTCTATTAGACCTTATTGAGGATAAGACTACCTGGGATAAATATCTGTCCTGCAAAAAGGACTGCATTATCTCCGATAAAGACTTGAAGGAATTAGAAGACTTCGTAAAGCAAGAAGCCTATAAGAAAGTCGCGGAGGAGATAAGAAAAGGGCGATTCCCGTTAGCTCATAAAAAGATCATCTCCAAGATGAGCACCCAAAAGAAAAGGACCGTCTACGTATATCCGAGAGAAGAGACAATAACCTTAAAGCTCTTGACTCACTTGATGCTTCGAAAGTACGATGATATCTTCTCGAAGAACCTCTATTCTTTCCGCCCGAACAGCGGTGCCATAAAAGCCATAGCCGGGATAAGAAAGACAAAGGATATAGACTCTCATTACGTATATAAAGCGGACATAAGTAACTACTTTAACTCCATTGATACTACTAAGTTCTTACCTGTCTTAAAGGATGTCTTAAAAGACGACATAAGGCTTTATTTTTTCTGCGAAATGCTACTTACGGAAGATAAAGTATATTGCGGTGATGAAATAATCTCTGAGAAGAAAGGCATAATGGCAGGAATTCCGCTGTCGTCCTTCTTTGCAAATATCTTCCTTATGGAGACGGATAAGCATTTCGAAGAGAAAGGAATAACATATGCAAGATATTCTGACGACATTATCGTCTTTGCAAGAACGGAAGATGAGCTTCAAAGACATATTGAATACATAAAGGATGTTCTTAAAAGTAAGGGACTTACCGTAAACTGTGATAAAGAAGAATACACGCGACCTTATGAGAAATGGACTTTCCTGGGTATCTCCTACGAGAACGGTATTATCGATATAGCGCCAGCTTCCGTAAAGAAGATAAAAGGCAAGATGAGGCGCAAAGCCAGATCTCTGATACGCTGGTCAGATAAAAACGATATCGATAGAAGGAAGGCTGCGAAGGCCTTTATACGAATCTTTAACAGAAAGCTTATTGAGACTTCGGATGATAGAGATCTTACGTGGAGCTACTGGTATTTTCCTGTCATAAATACGGATAAAAGTCTTAAGATAATAGATCATTATGCGCAGGAATGCATACGCTACATAGTAAGCGGGCGGCGTACCAAAGCAAGATTTAATGTCCGCTATGAAGATATGAAGGATCTTGGCTACAGGAGCCTTGTTAACGAGTACCATAAGTTCGGTAAAGAGAATCAGGCAACTTGAATGTACTTGTGATAAAATAAGAAAAAAACTTAAGGAGACATACTTAATGACAAGTAAGGAACTCGCAGACAAGATAGTAGAAGCTTTGGACAGCAAGAAGGGTGTCGATATCGAAGTCATTGACGTAATGGATAAGACAACGCTTGCTGATTATTTTGTCATCGTAAGCGGTAATTCTACAACACAGATCAAGGCATTAACAGACGAAGTCGAGTTCCAGCTTAAGAAAGAGTTCGGTCTTTATCCCGACCATATCGAGGGCAGAAGCGGTGACAGATGGATGCTTATGGACTATAAGGATGTAGTAGTTCACGTATTCCATCCTGAAGAGAGAGCTAACTACAACTTAGAGAAGCTCTGGTCCACCAAGAAAGCTGAAGCTTAAGCTTAAGAGAACAGTTGATCCAAGGCGCTCGGAAGTATCCGGGCGCTTTTGTGTCCTATTAATAGTTCAGCTTGTCGAAAATTGTCGCGGATTGTCGTGTTTTGTCGCAACCTTTCTTATCTCATATGAGGTACTCTATCTGAATGGAGGAACTTCAATATGGGAAGAAAGAGTAGGATCCGCAAGAACATAATATATCCTGTGGCTTTTATACTGCTAGTAGCAGTAAGTATCGTTTATAAATTCATCCTTAACCGTCAGGCTTCGGGAATGGTGATAAAGCCTTCAGATACCATTATGTCAGAAGCATCGTCGGAGGTTTCTGAGGAGACTTCTGCCACGGAAGAGATGACCTGTCAGGTATATATCTGCGGTGCCGTCAATTCTCCTGGGGTCTTTACCATGCCGTGCGGTTCGATATTAAACGATGCAGTTATACTGGCAGGGGGACTTACGGAAGATGCACCTTCTGAAAGGATCAATCTGGTATATGAACTGGATTCGAATATCTCCGTCTATATTCCTACGCGCGATGAACTTCAGAGCGGCTATTCGGGAGATCCTCTGATAATAAGGACAAATGACAGCGAGTATATCTGGGGAATGGAGGAAGCAGAGCAGTCAGCAGAAGATACAACGGGTCTTATAAATATCAATACGGCAGGCAGGGAAGAATTAATGGCCTTGCCCGGGATCGGGCAGTCTACGGCCGATGCGATCATCGCATATAGGGAAGATACGCCGTTTACAAGTACAGAGGATCTTATGAACGTAAGCGGAATCGGTGAATCCAAGTACGACAGGATAAAGGACCTTGTCTGTGTATGATAAGCTTCCGATCAGATATAACCGTAAAGTCCCCTGACTGATACTTCGCCGCTCTTTATGTCTGTTATGGTGCCGTCTTCAAGACGCACCTTGAGGGAGTAATCGGGATTGACTTCTATGGCTGTGCCGTGACGGGGGATCTCATCTGAATCCGGAAGACTTACAATGGATATCTCCTTGCCTAAAGTGATGCATGAAGAGGAATAAGTCTCAAGATAGGAAGAAGTATCAGTCGTAATGCAAGATGCCAATGAATCAAGCTCTGATATAAGGGCGGAAGCGATACGTGCCCTGTCATAAGTCTTGCCTGTTACTGATTCTATGGAACCTGCGACAGATCTGACTTCAGGAGGGAAGATCTCAGAAGATCCGTTAACGTTGATGCCTATACCTATTATGATGCTGTCGATGGAATAAGTCTCGCTCTCAAGGTTCATCTCGGTAAGTATCCCGCATATCTTCTTGTGATCCAATATAAGATCGTTGACCCATTTTATCGATGTATTTATGCCGCAAGCTTTTAAGATGGCATTATGTACGCATACAGCCGTACAAGCCGTGACATGAGTGACGGAAGAAGGTGATGCTTCCGGACGAAGAAGATAGGAAAGGTATATTCCTGTTCCCGAAGGTGATTCAAAGGATCTTCCTCTGCGTCCCTTGCCCTTGGTCTGCCTGTCTGCTATAAGTACAGTTCCTTCAGGAGCTCCCGATGAAGCGAGATTCTTCAAGACATCGTTAGTAGATGTGACGGAATCTTCAACGATCACGGAAGACAGACGCTCAGTTGAAAGATAGGGAAGAAGCTCACCGTGTGAGATCGATCCCGGGGAAGATAAAAGACGATAGCCTTTCTTTGTGGAAGACTCGATATTATATCCTTCTGCTCGAAGGGCCTTTACCGCAGTATTGACTGCAGCTCTGCTTATGCCTAGAGCCGTGCTGATCGCCTCTCCCGAGATATAGTCTGAAGCTTTGATAAGTGAAGCTATAACGTGATCCTTTGTTGTTAACATACAACTGATGATACCACAGATTGACATCGAAATGCCGCTGTGATAAAACATTGTAAACATAAAACAGAAAGAGGTTTACAATGAGCAAGGATAAAAGAGTATTTACAACAAAAGATATAGTTCTGATCCCTATGTTTACGGCGCTTATCGCCGTTGGTGCCTTTATAAAGATACCGCTTCCCACATGTCCGCTGACATTACAGTGGTTCTTCGTTATGTGCGCGGGAATACTTCTCGGAAGCAAAAAAGGAGCAATAAGTACGTTACTTTATGTTCTGCTTGGTCTTATCGGTCTTCCGATATTTACAGGCGGAGGCGGATTCTGGTATGTGTTTCAGCCTACATTCGGATACTTTATAGGTTTTATCGTCTGTTCATTTCTTATAGGGATCATGGCGGAGAAGAAGATGAACTTATATGCAGTATGTCTTATTGCCACCGTGCTCCTTTATATTATCGGTTCAGCTTATGCTTATGTGATACTGAACTTTTATCAGGACGGTGAAGGGATGCCGATAGGAAAGCTTCTGTTCTCTTTTATGGTACTTCCGCTGCCCGGAGATATCATAAAGGTGGTACTTGCAGCCTTTGTCGGAGGCAGGGTAAGGAAAGTCATCAAATCTTGATATGCCCCTTTAATCGTTATATACTTTTCCAGGTAAGATGTATCTGGAGGGGTTTATGTCAAAGAGATCAATAAGGCTTATTCTGTATGTTATTTTAGGATTTCAGGCGGTGATGCTCATCTATCTGAACCTCACGCAGCTCTCGGTCCATCTGGGTCACGATACCACCGTATATCTTTTTCAGACGATAACTTCATGGCAGCAGAAGAAGCTCCTTCTTGATAACTGGATGTATCAGACGACTTTCGGCATAGATTCCCCGGTGCCTTTGGCAACACTTATCTACGGTATCGTAAAAGATGTATTTATTGCTTACGGTCTTGCAAACGTAATACTTACGGGAATCTTCGCTTTCCTGTTATGGAAGCTGATGGGAAGATTTGAACTGTCTCTTGAGACAAAGCTCGTTCTTATGAATCTCTCACTGGGACTTCATTTCGGCGGATATTACATGGTCTTCAATTCTCTTGATTACGGCAGCGTCATGTTCGTCGACAACGGTGCATATATCGTAAAGACGATAATCGCGCTTCTTGTTATGATCAGCTCAATAGATCTCCTTAATGGAAGATCTGATAAGATCATTCTCGGAATTACTGCCGCACTTGTTCTTGTGAGCGGTATCTCCAGCGGATTCTGGATCCTTGTAACATCCGTAGTACCGATCATCATCTGGAGGATCGGATACGATGCAATGAGCAAGAGCTTTAAGGCATTTAAGGAAGATAAGACGTTGATCTTCAATATAGTTCTCGCTCTGTTATCTGCATTGGGTCAGTTCCTGATGGTAGTTTGTTTCGATCATCCTACGATAGATTCCGCCATGAAGATGGTAAAGCTTCAAGATTTCTGGTCCAATCTCGGCAGTGTCCTTATGGGTTATATGGAAGTATCGGGCGCCTTGTGTCCTGCTGATCGTCAGCTTCTTTCATTCGACGGAATAGCTATGCTCATACTGTTCATAGTAGCAGTACTTGCTTTGTTCTCGTTCATATTCGTAATGAGAGATAAGGAGTCCTTAAAGAATAAGAGCGTACAGGTCATGATGGCGACTGTCATCGAGAATTTCTTCCTCTTTACCGTATGTTCTGCAAAGTGGGGATCTCTTATCTATGAGGTAAGATATCTTATACTTCTTTATCTTATGTCTCTTATCGCTCTCGGTATCTTCTTTGAGAGGAAGATGTATAAGATATATAACAAAGAGGTACTTGCGCTCTTAGCTTCCGCAGGTATCATCATCTCTTCTGTCAATTCATTTGTCGTATATATGAGGACATCCGACGATGTAAGAGTAGATCGTTGCCACGACCTTATAGATGTCATTGGTTCTACAGATGCCAAGATCGTCTATAACTTCGGTAAGGTCATGCTTGTAGATTGCCGTGAGATGAGAGTATTAGATACAGATCATGTATATAAGCTCGTTGTAGATGCAGGTATGGGTCATATGGTATATCATTTCGGTGATACTACATATCTCGATGATCCTGCGGAATATTCCGGTCCCGTCATCTTTATCTATCACGACAGCGAGACCGAAGATATCCCCGAGCACATATTCGATGAATCCACGGAGATCTATAATACCGAAGACGGATATCATGTGCTCTACCTCGATCACAACGTAGATGATTTCTATTCCGAATATATTATGTAATGTTCCGTCTTGATTTGACTTTTGGGGACAAAAGTGACAAAATCTCTCTATTAAAAGCTTTGACAGGGACAAGTGCCCCGTGACAGGCTCCTTACAGAGAATCGAAGTCATAGGCTGAGAACTTCGAAGGCAGGCGGCGGCAAGCATACAACCCTTGAGCTGCAGGAGTACACTCTCACGATATGAGAGCAATCCGTGCCGTTTCCCGCGTTAAGGGGCAATTAAGAGGCGTTTCAATGGCGAGACTTACTCGGGTTAAGCACATAAGCTGAAGCGCAATTTGGGTGGAACCGTGCAGCCATGCATCCCAAAGTAGTTGTTGGGGCATGGCTTTTAATATGCCCCGAAGTAAAAGATATTACCAAGGAGGTATATGTGTAATGGTTGATTTCAGTAACGCAGAAGACAGGAAGCGCTTCAGACACACCGCGTCACACATCATGGCACAGGCTGTTAAGAGACTTTGGCCCGAGACAAAGCTTGCAATAGGTCCCGCTATCGATGAAGGATTTTACTATGACTTCGACAGAGATGAGGCTTTCTCGGAGGCTGATCTTAAGAAGATCGAAGACGAGATGAAGAAGATCGTTAAGGAGAATCTTCCTCTCGAGTATTACGAGCTTCCCAGAGAAGAAGCAAGGAAGTTCATGGAAGAAAAGGGTGAGATCTATAAGGTCCAGCTCATCGACGATCTTCCCGACGAAGCTACTATCTCATTTTATAAGCAGGGTGACTTCACTGATCTTTGTAAGGGGCCTCACGTAGAGACAACAGGCGAGATCAAGGCTTTTAAGCTTACATCCATAGCAGGTGCTTACTGGAGAGGCGATTCCAACAATAAGATGCTTCAGAGGATCTACGGTACAGCTTTCCCTGATAAGGGACAGCTCAAGGAATATCTCGACAGACTCGAAGAAGCAAAGAAGAGAGATCACAATAAGCTTGGCCGTGAACTTGAATATTTCACGACCGTAGATTATATCGGTCAGGGACTTCCCATCATCCTTCCAAAGGGATCTAAGACTATCCAGGTAATGCAGAGATGGATCGAGGATCTTGAGGCTTCAAGAGGATGCGAGCTTACAATGACACCTTACTTCGCTAAGCGTGATCTTTATAAGATCTCCGGTCACTGGGATCACTATCGTGACGGTATGTTCGTCATGGGTGACAAGGCTGATCAGGACGATGAGACAAAAGAGTGCTATGCTCTTCGTCCCATGACATGTCCTTTCCAGTATCAGGTATTCCTTAACCGTCAGAGATCCTATCGTGATCTTCCCATGAGACTTACAGAGACATCTAAGCTCTTCCGTAACGAGGACAGCGGCGAGATGCACGGTCTTATCAGAGTAAGACAGTTTACGATCTCCGAGGGTCACTACATCTTAAGACCCGATCAGCTCGAAGCGGAGTTCAAGGAGTGCCTTGACCTTGCAAAGTATGTACTTGATACAGTAGGACTTCTTGAGGACTGTACATTCCGTTTCTCACAGTGGGATCCCGCTAACCCAAAGAATAAGTACGAAGGTACCAAGGAACAGTGGGAGAAGGCTCAGGAGACAATGGGCAAGATCCTTGACGATCTCGGAGTTGAATACTCTATCGGTATCGATGAGGCTGCCTTCTACGGTCCTAAGCTCGACATTCAGTATAAGAATGTGTTCGGTAAGGAAGATACACTCGTTACTATCCAGATCGATATGCTCCTTGCTCAGAAGTACGGCATGGAATATGTAGATGCTGACGGTACAAAGAAGAATCCTTATATCATCCACAGAACAAGTCTCGGATGCTATGAGAGAACACTTGCCTACCTTATCGAGAAGTATGCAGGATGGCTTCCCGTATGGATGGCTTACGAGCAGGCTCGTATCCTTCCCATCTCCGATTCTCATATCGACTACGCTTACGAAGTAAAGGATAAGCTTACAAAGATGGGCTTCAGAGTAGAAGTAGACGACAGATCCGAGAAGATCGGTAAGAAGATCAGAGAGGCAAATAAGGATAAGATCCAGTATATGCTCGTAGTAGGCGATCAGGAAGCAGCAGATAAGACTGTTGCCGTTAGAGCGCATTTTGAAGGCGATATGGGTACTATGCCCGTTGATGACTTCGCGGCAAAGCTCAAGGAGATCGTCGACAATAAAGTAAGACACGACGTCTGATACAAGCAAAACGTAATATTCAAAGGCCGTCTCGCGGATATAGCGGGGCGGTCTTTGTGTTATAATGACAACGGAAAAGGGGAGGAGTATGAGACTGAAAGCCCTTTCCGTTCGGCATACAACACTATCATCACGCACTATGAAGCAGTTCATGGTAAGAATGCTTCGTCAACTCACAACTGAATCCGTGCCTTTCGCAACATTTTTTGAGATACCTCCCGTTTTTATGTATAGTGTTACTATCGATAAAAGACGAGGGGTATTTTGAATGGGAAGAAAAGCGGTAGCGGCATTGTCTTCGATAATGGCGCTTCTTATGACAGGCTGTACTGTCGCAGAAAGTATTCCGACGACAAGTGAGACAAGTATACAGGTTCAGGATATATCGGCGATAAGAGCTCAGGACGATTTTTACGGATATATAAATTCGTCATATCTTGTAAGTCTTGATACCGATGATTCTGACGGCTACGGAGGATCTTTCGACGATGTCTCCGCAGTAATAAGCGACAGGCTCGATGAGATCATAAGAGAGATCGCTCAGGGCGATCGTGAGAGCTATCTGCCCGGAAGTAATGAGCAGCTTATATATGATCTTTATTATCTGCTTCTTGATGCATCTGCCGGTACAGACGGATCATTTATGAGTGATGAGGATGTTACCTCTTTCGAACAGAAATGTGCTGAGATATTAAACGCAGCTTCGATAGATGAGCTTCTTTACATTGTGGGAGATCTTTACAGGGAATATAACGTTGATCCGATATTCACTCCGACTGTCACACCGGATCTTAATGATTCGGGAAAAAGTGCAGTCGGAATAACTCCGTTTTACAGCCCTGAAGGTACTGAACTGGAGGTAATCGTACTTGGAGGAAATGATGCGAGTGATACGGCCAGGTCGTTCACTAATGTTCTTATAGACGCCGGCGTGGATTCACAGGAAGCAGAGGAGAGGGGAATAGAAGATACGCTCCTTCTGATGCAGATAGGTTATGCTACTGATTTTGATATTGTAAATATGCTCGAGGAGAATCTGGTAGAAGCTCCTAAGTATATGATTTATCTTACAGAAGATGAGATCGATGATCTGTGCCCCAATGTCGGTCATGAAGGAATATTAGCGACAATGGGGATCGAAGACGATTATGTGGACGGTATTTATATCGTGCTTGAAGACCAGCTTTCCGCAATAGATTCACTTCTTACCGAAGATAATCTTGAGAGTTGGAAAGATATCACGCTTTTAAGTTTTGTTAACAGCATTAAGAGTTTTCTCCCTGAAAGCTACGGCGGATCAAGCATCGCCTATTCCAATGACAGTTATGCGATACGCGAAGTAAAGCGTTATCTCAGCACCGAGCTGAGTGAGGAATATGTCGAGCGATATTATGATGAAGAGACTGTAAGTGCCGTAGAGGATCTGGTCTACGATATTCGTGACGAGTATGAGGAAATGATAAATGACTGCGAATGGATGAGCGATGAAGGCAAAGCTCTTGCTGTTGAGAAGCTCATGAGCATCGAATTCTATATAGGAGCAGATGAACCTCATGTGACAGATCCTTCAGATGCGGATCTTATCGGTGCCTCGTGCTTTGAGACTCGTTTAGCTTTAAATGTCAGATCATATGAGAGGTGGTTATCGGAACTTCGAGGGGAGTACGAGAGTTCAGGATTCGAGGGAATGCTGCCGACTACCGCAAATGCCTGCTACAATCCGATATCTAATTGCGTAGTCATTCCGCTCGGTATCATGGACGCGCCCTTTTACGATAAGGATGCATCTTATTATACGAATCTTGGCGGTATAGGATCGATAATAGGACATGAGATATCTCATGCATTTGATTATCACAGTATGTGGTTTGATATGAATGGAAATTATAACCCCGAATGGATGCCTCAGGAAGACAGGGATGCATTTGAGGAAGTAGCTCTCTCGATATCCGAATATTATTCATCCTATACAGTGCTTACTTACCATAATGTCGACGGGGATCTTACAATAGGAGAGAATATGGCTGATATATCAGGTCTTGAAGTCATATTGAGGATGGCAGGTGATCTTGATGCGAAGAAGGAGATATTCGAGAATTTTGCCGTATGCTTTGCATCGGTATCCACAAGAGATATTGCATTATCTTCGCTGTCAAGTGATCCCCATAGTCCCAATCAGATTAGAGTCAATGCTACTGTTGCTCTCTTCCCGGAATTCTATGAGATATATGAAGTAACTTCTGAAGATCTTATGTATGTACAGGAAGATTGCAGAGTCAGAAGATGGTAAGAGAGGGATAGGAGAATGGGTATTATATTAAAGCATTCAATCAGGAATATTCTTTCCAAGCCGTTAAGACTTATCGTACTGGTTCTATGTATAACGATAGCGTGTTTTGCTGCATTGCTGTCTTTTGATCTTAAGGGCAATATCATTACATACCTGAACAGCTATACGATGCATGTCTTCGGAGATGTGGATATCGCTGTTGTCGGAGGTGACGAAGACTGTCTTAAAGGTATCGAAGATATCTCTGATGTTACATGTACGGGCATAGCCGGAAGTCGTTCGTATTTTTATTCACACGATCCTGAAGATTATCATTATATCGAAGAGGATAATTATCATTACATATCGTTCTCTTCGCTTGAAGCTGCATGTCATATGCGACTTATAGCCGATGATCTGGTAATAGATGATAATTCGGCTGTAGCTTCCGGGGAATTCCTGGAAAAATATGATATGAAGATCGGGGATACTGTGACTATCAGGACCGGGGATGATGAGAGCATAGATCTTATAATAACCGATTCCTATGATATTGAGACTACATACCTTGAAAAAGATCTTCTTATAGTATCGGAAAATGTAATGAAGAGGGCAACTTGTTCTGCCTCAACTAACCACACTTTGTGGTTCATCGATGTAGCAGATCAGAAAGCGGTATCCGAAGTCGCAGCTCTTATAAGACATAATGCGCCCAAAGCTAATGTTCTCGATCTTTATTCCATAGCTGATGATAATGAAGAAAATATAAAGGAATTTACTTATCTGTTCTATCTGATCTTCCTCATCACATTCCTTCTTGTGATCTTTGTGACCATAAGCCTTGCCGAGAAGATAGTAAATGAGCGAATGTCTGTTATAGGTACTCTTCGAAGTCTTGGTGTGAAACCTTTCAAGACTGCCCTGATCCTGCTTGTAGAGAATGCGCTCTATGCGGTTATCGGAGCCGTATTCGGTTCGATCCTGTATTCTGTTCTGAAAACGCCGCTTCTGAAGAGCATTTTTTTCTTTGTAGACGGCGAAGATTTCTTCACTGATACAGTCAAGCATATGAAAGCTACTCCCGTGTCATTATATGTTGCTATAATAATAGGAGCGATAATTGTTGAATGTGCTTATCCGCTTTTTGAACTTATTAAGGCAGTAAAGACACCTATAAGAGACATAATCTTCAATAACAAGGATACAGAATTCAAGTACACATGGAAAAGGGTGTATATCGGAGCCGCGGCAGCTCTTATAAGTATCGTCACATTGTTTATGGTAAAGAGCTTTGCTCTTCTTGTAGTATCGTTTGTAAGCGGTGTTGTCGCACTTGCCGTGATCCTTCCTTATATCATAAGGTTCATAGCATATGTGTTGGCTCATATCTTTAAGAAGTGTAAGATGCCGGTTGCTCAACTGGCATCCGAGAATATCAGTCGTAACAAATCTACTATGGGTAATTCCACGCTCTGCGTCATCTCGCTTCTTTTATCCGTTATAATCGTATCTGTTGCAGGACCGCTGTGGAAATGGTTATCTCCGGATAATCTCGGATATGATGTGAAAGCAAATATACTTTATGTCGACGGAGAAGATTATTCTTATCTTAAGAATGTAGAAGGGATCATTGATTACGATTATATATATTCATATCATTGCTTTGGTACGATAGCGGGTCCTTCCGGGCAATCCTATGATGACGATAATGATGATCCGATGATATCGGTCAATGCGGATACTGCGCATACGCTCTGCAATTATCTCCCTCGAGAACCTTATGGTCTTACACCGGACGAGATCGTTATATCGGAATATCTTGCAGAGCGATACGCCATAAGCGTCGGTGAAGAGATTACCGTGACACTTCACACTGACAGCGACTTTCCGAATATATTTACTTTCAAAGTGGCGGGTATTTATGATCCTTATGATGTCTCAGGCGATGCCGTGCCTGATGATGTAAAAGTAATTATCCTTAATCCCGATTTCTATGATCAGCATTTCAGGGGATTTCTTAATGAAATACTCTTCGTGACCGACGATCCCGATATGCTCAAAAAGGAGCTTGAAGACTGTTCGGACAGTTCACAAGTTACCTTTACGACTGAAGCTGAGGATGTAATCTCCATGAGGATGGAATCATCCGGATTTCTGACTATACTGTATTCCATTATGGCAGGCAGTCTGATACTGACATTTATCGGTATATCGGGTAATCAGGCGTTCTCCTTTGTGACAAGGAAGCGTGAGACGGCGCTTTTGTATTCGGTGGCACTCGGCAGAAAGAAGATGAAAAGACTTATATTCTTCGAAAGCCTTTTCTCCATATTAAGTTCTGCCGTCGTAGCGACAGCTTCTGCTCCGGTATTCTATTACACGCTCTCACATCTTCTGTCATCGATAACGGATGATAATGTTAATATCCTCGAAGTCCGTTATATTGATTTCGACATTATAGCGATCTTTATAGCGGTCATAGTCTCGGTATATCTTCTTACGGTCATTGTCCCTTACAGAGCGCTTCGTAAGATGAATATCGCGCAAGAGCTTAAATATGAGTAATGACGGTCAAAGGAGATCTTATATGGATACGATAATAACAGTAGATAACGTATATAAATCATTCGGTAAAGGTGATCTTGAAGTTAAGGTCTTACAGGGAGCGGATCTTACGATAAGAAAGGGTGAATTCATCTCTCTTATGGGACCTTCGGGTTCGGGTAAGTCGACACTTCTTTATATTCTCGGCGGTCTTGACCGACAGTACACGGGAGATATCGTTATTTGCGGAAATAACATTGGAAAGCTTAAAGAAGACAAGCTCTCGGACTTAAGACTTAACAGGATCGGATTTATCTTTCAGTTCTATAATCTTGTGCAGAACTTATCTGTTGAAGATAATATCCTTCTTCCTCTTAAGGTATCGGGAAGATACAGTAAAGAGACGGAAGAAAAGCTTAATAAGATCCTGGATATAACGGAACTTTCCGATAAGAGGAAAGTGATGCCTGCCAAATTATCGGGAGGTCAGCAGCAAAGAGTAGCCATAGCAAGAGCAGTAATAGGAGATCCCGATATCGTTCTTGCAGATGAGCCTACGGGTAACCTTGATAAAGAGTCGGGAGAACATATCATGGAGCTCTTCAAAAGACTTAATGAAGAGCAGGGTATCACGATACTGCAGGTCACGCACTCAGAGAAGAACAGCCGATACGGCAGCAGGATCGTCAGGCTGGACAACGGAAAGCTCATTGGATAAGATGAGGTTCAGGTTGTATTCGGAGGCTTGTCCATGAGGATCGCCATATGTGACGATGAGAATACGTTCCTTAAGGAACTGGAGGAGAAGATAGTAAAGATAATCCCCAGGCTCGACTGCGATGTTGAGCCTTTTTCCTGTGCCGAGGATCTTCTTTCTTCCGATATGGCCTTTGATATCGTGTTTTTGGATATCGAAATGGACGGCATGGACGGTATGTCCTGTGCGCGTAAGATACGACAAAGCGATAAGGATATCCCCATAGTCTTTCTTACGAGCCATACCGAGATGGCGGTAGAAGGCTATGAAGTAAGTGCATTTCGCTTCCTTCAAAAGCCGGTAGACGATACTAAGCTTAAAAGGACATTGCAGGATCTTATCGAGCTTTTTGAGCGTAACCGCTCCGTTATCGTAAAGTACGAAGGAGAAGAAGTCGTAGTCATACCTTCGGAAGTACTCTTTATAGAATCGGATAACAACAATGTGCGAATCAAGACTTCGTCCGGAACTTGCTGCACCAGGATGAAGATCACAGACGCCATAGATCTTCTAAACGGTCCCTGCGATACTATAAGAAGAGTTCACAGATGTACTGCAGTCAATCTTTTGCATGTAAGCCGCATCCGTGACAGGGAAGCGGTATTAGACGACGGAAGTGTGATCGGAATAAGCAGATCCTACTTTCAAGGCTTTAAGAACGAACTCTACGAATATGTAAGGAAGACTGCAAGGTGAGTATGGTTGTCTATGCTGTGATCGCTGCTGTCTTGGCTATAGGCGCCTCGTATCTTCTGTGGCATTTTATATACGGAAGCAGAAGTATGATAGCTCTTATCTTGAGCATACTATCTTCGTTTATTATCTCTTCTGATATCTTTCTTGCAGTTCGCATCCTTGCTGATTACGGAGATAAGGATCTTCTTTTATCACTTCTTCTTCCCGTAAGTTCCTGCGGATGTATATTCCTCTATATACCGTTTGCTATAAGAAGCAGGTCGCGTGAACCTGTAGTTCCCGAGACATTTACAGTGGCGGAATCTTTCCTTATCATCCTGATACTTAACAGCATCTGTCTTAGTATTTTCCGGCTCTCGTCTTCCGTATATTCTTCGTTATGCTTTGCTGCTCTTACCGTATTCAGCCTGATCGTAGAAGTATTTACGCCATATGTATCTGCAGGCCGATATAAAGCAGAGATAAAAAGGATTGACGAGAAGATAAATGCTGCGCAAAATGCTCAGTACGAGGCCGTAATGAAGAGTAACTTCGAATTAAGGCGCGTAAGGCACGACATGAAAAATCACCTTCTTGCGATAAAGAGTATGGCAGAGAAGACAGAAGATCCCGAGCTGACATCTTATGTTGATTCTATCCTGGGAGATATAGCTTCAGCCGAAGTACCGTATCGCACGGGTAACGACATAGCAGATGCTATTATCGCGGATAAGAAGGCAAAGGCCCGTAAGAGGGGACTTGAACTGTCAGTCTCAGGAGACATGGCGGGAGTTAAGATAGAGACGACAGATGTGGTTACTATCCTTTCTAATCTTCTGGATAATGCCATCGAAGCTTTGTGCCGTCTTTACGGTGCCGAGCTTCCTTCCGAGGATAAGACGATCACTTTGGAATTTAAGAAGAATTCCAACTTCCTTTATATCGTAGAGAAGAATATTAGCGAAGATAAGATAGATAAAGGCCTTATCCGTTCTTCCAAGGACTCTCCCGATCACGGATTCGGCATCTTCAACATAAGAAAGACCGTGAAGAAGTACGGAGGAGAGTTCGATATCTCCTCTGTAAGTATCGAAGGAACATCTCTTTACAGTATAGAAGTTCAGATAATACTTCCGATGAATGTTTGAAGAAAGAAGTATCAGCTATCTGTTAAAGGCGTATATCCGCACTGCCTTATAAGCTCTGCACCTTCTTCCGAGAGAAGAAAGTCTACGACAGCCTGAACATTGGGATTGTCGTTATCCGCTCTGTATACGATATAGAATTGAGCTACAAGAGGGTAGGTGCCGTTTTGGATGTTTTCCGTAGTGGGGGATATTCCGTTTATATCGAGCATCCTTACATTGGGGTTAGATACCATTCCGCTTAAGTAGAAGCGGAATGAATAGCCTATGGCGGGACCGAATATCGATTCCGGTCTTCTGGGGACAATGGGAGTATCGCCCATAAAGGCATCCATCATGGTTTGAGATCCGCTTCCGGGAACTCTCGTTAAAGCATTGATTGGAAGGTTCGGTCCGCCTATTTCACTCCAGTTGGTGATGTCTCCTGCGTAGATGCTCCTTATCTGGTCAGTCGTAAGATCGGTCACGGGGTTTTGTGAATTGACGAAGAATACAAATGCTTCATATCCTATGGGGACTATCTCCAGTTCAACTCCCTGCTCCTGCGCATACGCCATCTGGTCTGCTGAAGGGTGGGCCGTGAAGAATATATCCGCGCTTCCGTCTACTACCGCATTAAACCCTCTTATCGTATTTCTGTAGCGCATGGCGCTTCCTTCTGCGAAGTTCTCTCCGTAGAGGTTATCGTCGTCGAACACGCCGCCTTCGTATGTGACGCATCCTTCAGGATAGATGTTCTCTATAACGGATGCGTAGACGGGAACAAGAGCAGCAGCACCGTCTAAGACCGGAAGATCGCCTTCTAACATAATGTCCGTATCTACGTGAGCAAGATAAGAATCCTCCTCGTACGGCAGGTACTTTGCAACATCTATCATCTTAAGCTGCGAAGTATCGCTGAAGTTATTGGCACACTTTCTTGTTACGGTGAACCATATGCCGCTGTTGACCGCAGCGAAAGTCAGAAGTATCGCAGCTACTAGGAATACACGGGACTTTTTCATTACCATATCTCCTTTGCGATGTAAGCGATTATGGAAGAGTTATGGTAAGCATTAAGTGCGTAGACCATGTGAGCTACGGTTAGCGCCATAAGGACGAATACCAGTACGAATAAGAATCTGTAAAATGCTTTATCAGACATGTGTATACCTTCTTTACATTGCTATCATAGTCTGTGATGCGAGTACTAACAGGAATATCCATACAGGCAGAGCCAGAAGGATGATAATACCTATGATCTTGAGCGCCTTAGAGAGCTTCGGAGTGGTCTTACCCTTATGCTTTAATACAAGATATATTATTCCCAGGATGATCCATACAGGGACTGCAAGTATAAGCATTATGTAGATCAATAAGAATAGTTCCAGGATGAACGTTGCCATATATGCCTTCTACATGCTTACTATCGGAATATGATTGAGGATCATGATGTAAAGTCCTAATGAGAAAATACCGGATACACCTAATGCGATAAGAGCGAATATGGAAAAGATCCTTTCACTTATGCTCTTTGCCTTGAAGATCTTTATCAATGAGAAGAGGGCAAGTATGCCCATGGAAGGTCCCGATATACATGAGAAGATGATACCCGGGATATCATTAATGCCGCCGGAATGCACCAGCGTGTAGAGGAAGGGACATGCTACAACAAAGAAGATCGTAGGTATCCAGAATGCCGAGCTTAATTCTTCGTCGGTGAGATTACGAGACTTATCCTTCCTGGTCATTATGAGGATAGCCAAAATGAACGCAAACAGGACGAGCGCAATTATCGCTATACCTATCAATTTTCTAAACATAAGCTCAAACCCTTCGTTGTTAAGATAATTTGAGTCTAACACTTGTAGGGGTAAAAATACACAAATATTGTATTAAGAAATGTTAAAGATGCTAAAAGGCAACATCGGGGTCTTGGACAAATATGTGTGATTATCTTAGTTATATAAGTTTTGTATAATCTTTATTGGACACAGTTTTATTCATAGGAGGTTCAACATGGATAATTTTACGTTCTATTCACCCACATATTTTGAATTCGGTAAGGATACGGAATCTAAGGCAGGCGAGCTTGTATCTAAGTTCGGAGGATCCAAGGTCCTTATCCACTACGGCGGCGGAAGCGTTGTAAGATCGGGACTTTTGGACAGAGTAAAGGCATCGCTAACCGCTTCAGGTATATCCTTTGTTGAGCTCGGCGGTGTTCAGCCTAATCCAAGATCAGGACTTGTATACGAAGGTATCGATCTTTGCCGCAAGGAGAATGTAGACTTTATCCTTGCAGTAGGCGGCGGTTCCACTATCGATTCCTCAAAGGCGATCGCAGCAGGAACATTATATGACGGTGACTTCTGGAATCTTTACGACGGTACTCCCATTACCGCTGCTCTTCCTGTAGGAACCGTTCTTACGATCGCAGCTGCAGGAAGTGAAGGAAGCCCCAATACGGTTATCACTAAGGAAGAGGGCATGATCAAGAGAGGATCCGGATCAGATCTTCTCCGTCCCAAGTTCAGTATCCTTAATCCCGCACTTACTCAGACACTTCCCGCATATCAGACTGCGGCAGGTGCTACAGATATAATGGCTCATCTTTATGAGAGATATCTTACCAACAGCAAGGAAGTAGAAGTTACGGACAGGCTTATCGAGGCGCTCCTTCTTACTATGAAAAAGGAAACTCCCCGTGTTATAGCGGACCCTGATAACTATGATGCAAGAGCAAATATCATGTGGGCCGGCATGATGGCGCATAACAACTCCGTAGGTGTCGGAAGATCTCAGGACTGGACATCCCACGGAATAGAGCACGAGCTGTCTGCCATGTACGACTGTGCTCACGGCGCGGGCCTTGCGGTTACGATGCCTGCTAACTTCAGATATGTTGTAGACCACGACGTCATGAGATTTGCTCAGATCGCCGTTCGTGTATGGGGTTGTGAGATGAATTTTGAAGACCCCAAGGTAACAGCCCTTGAAGGTATCGATCGCCTGCAGCAGTTCCTTATCTCGATAGGTATGCCTTTTACTCTTGAGGAAGTCGGAGGTAAGGCGGAAGACATTCCCGAGCTTGTAAGGATGCTTACTCACGTTAACGGTAATAACGGAACTATCTCCGGCTTTACTACTCTTAATGAAGAGGATTGCACAGCGATCTATAAGAGCATGCTCAGTAAATGATAGACAGGTGATCGACTTTTAAGACCGCGTCTTCGGGCGCGGTCTTTGTGTTTGTGGGGTAGTATTGTGAGATTCCTCGTATTAATGGAAGAGGCTGTAGTTGATATAATTTATTTAGGAGGTACGAAGCATGCTTGAGTGGATAAGCGCCAACTTAGGTAATATCGCAGCCGTTGCCGTAATATTGTTCATTGTGGCACTGGCTATAAGGAGCATGCTTCGTAAGAAGACATCCTGCAGCTGCGGGTGCGGTGCATGCCCCGTGGCGGATACATGCCACAAAGAAGAAAAGAGATAGTGGTATACTATTTCGGTCTGGAGGGATAGATGGAAAAGAGAATATTTGACATATTAAGGGATAACCTTAAGAATAGTTACAGTCCTTATTCGGACTATCCGGTAAGTGCAGTCGTAGTGACTAAAGATGACGAGATCTTTACGGGAGTCAATATCGAGAATGCATCCTATGGTGCTACCGTATGCGCAGAGAGGACAGCCATATTCAAGGCTGTATCTGCAGGCAAGCGCAAGGGTGATCTTACGGCTCTGTATGTCATGGTAGGTTCCGGCAAGGTCGGAATGCCTTGTTTTATGTGCAGGCAGGTCATATCGGAATTCTTCGATAAGGAGGCTCATGTAGTGTGCTTTTCGACGGAAGGGCAAAGGGAAGAATACAAGGTAGGAGAGCTTTGTCCCTACCCGTTTACCGGTGAAGATCTTTTTTGAGATCTTTTGCAACCTGTAGCGAGCATTATACGTCTATAGTGTTGAAAGGAGCAGATGGTGGAAGATACCGAGATCATAAAGCTGTACTGGGATCGAAATGAAGATGCCATAGCACAGACTCAGATCAAATATGAGCGCTATATTTTTAAGATAGCTTATAACATCCTGTATTCGGAAGAAGACAGCTATGAGACCACGAACGACACGTATCTGCATGCGTGGGATTCCATACCGCCTCATAAGCCTGATATCCTGTCGGCCTTTCTTGCCAAGATAGCAAGAAGGCTGGCTATAGACCTTTACCGTAAGAAGAACGCTGATAAGCGCGGCGGAGGAGAATGCGAGATGTCTCTTCAGGAACTTGCAGAAAGCGGCTTTGAGCCCGGCAGGTCTATGGAGAATGAGAGTGAATATCAAGAACTCGGTAAAGCTATCAGCAGCTTTCTGCGTACGGTATCTGAGGAGATGCGCACGGTCTTTATAAGACGTTATTTTAACTGTGACTCTCTGAAGGATATCTGTAAGATGACCGGATTTTCAGAATCCAAGGTCAAGAGCATGCTGTTCCGTACCAGGAACGGCCTGTCGGAATATTTGAGAAAGGAGGGGTATGAAGTATGAAGAACGAAGATCTGTTCTATGCGATGAACTTTCTTGATGAAGATCTCATAGACGAAGCGAAGAAGCTTGACGACAAAGCTGTCGTTACCTCGATAGAGCCCGCGAAGAAAGTTCGTAAAAAGGCCAGGATCATGCCCCTTGTTGCATCCTGGGCTGCTGCCGCTGCAGTACTTGTTGTCGGAGGTATCATCCTCTTCACGTCTAAGGCCGGTACTTCTGATAGCTCAAAGGGTATGAGAGCGGTTCCTACGATAATACATAATGGGGTAGCCGAGAATGACAGCGGCGTGGTTGAAGAGGCAGACGAGGAATCATTCGGAGGCAGTGTGTCTACATGGAATACTTCGATCCGCGTTGACGAAGATCCGGATAACTACAGCAATGAAGACTCTGTAGAAATAGTAGATGGTCCTGTCGTTGCAACCGTCCTTGATATCTACGATGAGCCGGTGTACTTTATGTTCAACGGCACAAGATTCCTGTTCGTAGATGAGATCGACCCGGACGAAGCAGAGCGCTCGAGAGGTGAACAGCTCGGTGTTACATCGGAATGCGACATTCAAGAATATGACGATCACGAGGTATACGAGTATACCTCTGACGGTAATATGGTATTGGTATATTTCCCCGATGAGGGAGTATACGGTATCGCGATCGTGGCGGAACAATGATCTACAGACCTGACTATTACGACGAATTCAGATGTATTGCCGATCAGTGCAGGAATACTTGTTGTGCACAGTGGGAGATAGATGTTGACGATATCTCTCTGGAACGCTTTAAGGCGCACCCTGACATCATGGAGCATATCTCGGAGGGTTGCATTACCTTAAAGGAAGACGGCAACTGTCCTTTCCTTAACGAGAAGGGGCTTTGCAAGATGATCTTAAAGTACGGGGAGGATATGCTCTGCGACGTATGTACGGATCACCCCAGGTTCATAAGTGAAGTGGACGAGGATGAGTTCGTAGGAGTAGGTATCTCATGTGAGGCAGCGTGCGAACTTATCCTTAACCGCAAGGAACAGTTTAAGCTTATTCCGCCTCTTGAGATGCCGCTTATAGACAGGGTGTTTGAAGCGGAGTCATTAACAGAGCTTCTTAACGACTTATCCCCTGAAGAGAATTCTTCCAAGGACCATGCGGAGCTTCTTCTTACATTCGAGATATTAGAGCCCGAGTGGAAAAATATGCTTCAGAAGCTTACATCTTCTCCTGTATCAGAGGAGACACGTGACTTATATATCGAGTCGGAGTCCATGAAGTTTAAGAACCTTATAGGGTATTTCCTATACAGGCACGACAACGACTTCTATCTTGCAGCTACAAGCGCAAGGATAATAGCGGAGCTTAAGATAGCAAACGAGATGGCCCTTGAGGACGTGGCTCGTATGTATTCCGCAGAGATAGAATACTCAGATATCAACTGTGATCTGCTGTAGTCTTAAAATGTAGTGCATTTTGCACTAATCGCGTAATATTGACTTTAATCTATCGATTTGGTAATTTTGTTATCGAAAGCAGATGCGGGATCTTCCCGTACTGATGATAACAGCACGAACGGTGTCTCGGCACCGTTTTTCTGTGCGCGAAAATGATATAATCATCTTATGCGCAGAACGATCGAAATTAACGGGGATATCATCGAGTATGAGCTGACACGTAAGAGAGTCAGGAATCTTAACTTGCGCATCAGGCATGACGGTACCATCGCCGTATCTGCCCCGAATCGTGTATCCCTTTCTGATATAGACCGCTTCCTTCGTGAGAAGAGCGGCTTTCTTTCTAAGGCAATAGCTAAGGCGGAAGAGAGGATAGAACGAGCGGGCCGTCCCGTTACTTATTCCGATAATGAGCAGATAAATGTATTCGGCGAGAGATGTACTCTTGTTGTTACTCCCTATAAGAAAAATAAAGTCGAGTTCTCCTATCCTTATGTCTATCTCTATGTCAAAGATCCGTCATCTGTTGAGATGCGTAAAAGGACATACGAGAAGTGGAAGAGGGATATGCTAAAGTCCGATATCTTAGAGATGTGCGAATACTACTATCCTTTATTTGAGACTAGAGGAGTAGACAGGCCGAAGGATATAAAGTTCCGTTCCATGACATCTAAGTGGGGATGCTGCAGACCCGGAGACGGAACACTTACATTTAACTACAATCTCTTTGAAGTGCCTAAGGAATGTGCCGCATATGTGGTGGTACATGAGTTCGCGCATTTTCTTGAAGCTAACCATTCGCAAAGATTCTACAAGGAAGTCGAGCGCGTTATGCCCGACTACAAGATAAGGAGGAAACTTCTTAATGAGTACTGATAAGATCACAATGTGGGAACATAAGCTTTTGGACTTAGGTCTTAAGAACCAGCTTATCAACCTGCGTCTTACCAAGAAGACAATACCTGTATTTGTACCTTCCCTTTCTGATTTTGAAGACCTTCTTGTCAGCGGCGAGGACTTTATTGTCGTATCGGGTAAGGACAATAACGAAGTTCCTTCCGAACAGGAAAAGCCCGCCGAAGGAGAGAAAGAAGCTCCCGTTAAGACTTTGCCACATAAGGAATTCGGCTTTGAAGATATGCACGACATATCGGGCTTTGAAGACTTAGTCAAAGAGAAGTTCGAGAAGAAAAAGATATTAACACCAATTACTCAGAATGACCTGGATGACAGGATCAAGAACCTTTATCGAGGTTATAAGTCGTCTCTTGAAGAGAACGGCGCCAATACGCTTTATATTGCTCTCGGACTTCTTAAGTGGTACGAGGAAGAAGATAAGAATAAGAGCCACTATGCGCCGCTTCTTCTTGTACCTATCCAGATAATAAGAAGATCTCTTGCCTTAGGCTATAAGATCAGGATAAGAGAAGAAGATACGATGCTTAATATCTCCATCGTTGAGAAGCTTAAAGCCGAGTTCGACATAAGGATCGAAGGTCTGGATGAACTTCCTTCTGACGAACACGGAGTGGATCTTCCCAAGGTATTCTCGACGATACGAGACTTTATCGCCGTAAAGCCTTCGTGGGAAGTTCTGGAGTCCGCTTATATCGGACTTTTCTCCTTTACCCAGTTTGTAATGTGGAATGATCTTAAGAGAAGAAGAGATGACCTTCTTAACAACAATATCGTAAGATCTCTTGTAAACGGCAACTACGAGAAAGAAGAGGTGCACACTGTTACCCGTAATTCAGTTGACGATACTGCTGCACTTACGCCGCTTCCTGCTGATGCTTCGCAGATGGAGGCTATAAATGCTGCATACGACGGTGAGAGCTTCGTTCTTCACGGCCCTCCGGGAACAGGTAAATCGCAGACGATAACTTCCATGATCGCCAATTGCCTTTATTCGGGTAAGACGGTCCTTTTTGCCGCGGAGAAAAAGGCTGCGCTGGAAGTCGTATATAACAGGCTTTCTAAGATCGGACTGTCGTCTTTCTGCCTGGAACTTCATTCCAATAAGGCAAGAAAGAACGACGTATTATCGCAGCTTGAGACCGTATCCAAGCTTAAGGAGAAATACTCTCCCGATGAGTTCGAGAGAAAGCGTAAGGAACTTTATGAGAAGAAAGCAAATATCGACGGCTACGTAAAGGAACTTCACGAAGTCCGTGATTGCGGCTATTCTCTCTTCGAGCTTGTAAGTATCTATGAGAGCACCAAGGATGCTCCGGATATCGCGCCTTTCGGAGAGAAAGTGATATCGGTACTTAAAGCTTCCGACATAGAGAAGATAAAGAACGAGCTTACGGAGCTTATCTTCGTGGGAAGAGAATACAGGAGCGAAGGCGGGGATAAACTCTCCTTTGTAAAGGGGCAGAACTATTCCATGACCATGAAGGACGCTGTTCCTTCCAAGGCAAATGAGTATAAGCAGGCTCTTCTTAAGCTTTGCGAAGTATCTTCGGGCAAGAGCTTGGAGGAGATCGTAAGAGAATGCGAGAAGTATAAGGAAGGTCAGGAGACAGCAAGGCAGAGGGATCAGATCCTTTTGTCCTGGGACAAGGACTTCCTTGGAGAAGATGCAAGAGCGCTTATCAAGGAGTATAAGGAAGCAGAATCCAAGTGGGCCCTCTTTAAGACCATATCCGTTAATTCCGTCTATAAGAAGGTAGCCGTATACGACTTAAAGAAAGATAAGAAAGCATCCCTTTTATCGGAGCTCGAAAGCCTTCGCGCATATACGGAAAGAGAAGCTCTTCACCCTGTAGTAGAAGACAGCACTTTAAGTGACGCTTATTCTAATGTCTTAGCTGTTCGTTCGGAGCTTGATTCCTCTATTGGACTTGATGACCTTAAGTCCGTAGATACTGAGATCGATAACTGCGACCTTCTTATATCAGACAGTTCTATTCTTAAGATAAGGATGCAGTATAATAAGGAGACGGCAGCTCTTAAAGGGCTTGGTGCGGTAAACCTTGTGGAAGCATACGACAAGGGTATCGTTACTGACGAGAATATGGCTGATTCTTTGGAGAAGATGTATTCTCATCAGCTTATCATGCAGATAGTAGACGCATCTTCCGTATTGTCAGAATTTGCAGGCGGCGTCTTCGAGGGAAGGCTTAAGCTCTTTAAGGACTTAAGCGAAGAGTTCTTAGAACTTACGAAGAAGGAGATCTACTATAAGCTGGCATCCAAGATCCCTGATTTCTCATTGGATGTCACAAGAAGCAGCGAGCTTGTTAAGCTTAAGAAGGCAATATCGGGTAATGCAAGAGGCATATCTTTAAGAAAGCTCTTCTCCGATATCCCCAATATCCTTCAGCTTCTGTGCCCCTGTATGCTGATGAGCCCCATCTCGGTAGCTCAATACTTAGAGCTTTCCGACTTTAAGTTCGATACGGTAATCTTCGACGAGGCTTCCCAGCTTCCTACCTGTAAGGCCATAGGCGTACTTGCCAGAGGTAAGAATGCCATAGTAGTAGGTGACCCTAAGCAGATGCCTCCTACAAGCTTTTTTATGTCGGATTATGTGGACGAAGAGAATATCGAGAACGAAGATCTGGAAAGTATCCTGGATGACTGTCTTGCCGTTAACATGCCTTCCAAATACTTAAGATGGCACTACAGATCCAAGCACGAGAGCCTTATAGACTTCAGTAATAAGACATTCTATGAGAATCGCCTCTATACATTTCCTTCGGCAAATGACCGTCAGAGTATGGTCAATCTCGTACAGGTAGACGGCGTATTCGACAGAGGCAATACCAGAACGAATATTAAGGAAGCAGAGGCTGTTATAGAAGAGATCGTAAGAAGGTTCAAGGATCCTGTTCTTAAGAAGCAGTCAATAGGCGTAGTCACATTTAATATCAATCAGCAAAACAAGATAGACGACCTTCTGCAGGAAGAGTGTAAGAAGGTGGAAGGCCTTGAGTCCTGGGCTTACGGTTCGGAGGAGCCGATCTTTATTAAGAACCTTGAAAACGTTCAGGGTGATGAGCGAGACGTTATCTTATTCTCGGTAGGATACGGTAAGGACGAAGAGGGTAATGTCTACATGAACTTCGGTCCTCTTAACCTTGACGGAGGCTGGAGAAGATTAAATGTAGCAGTTACCCGTGCCAGATGCGAGATGAAGGTATTCTCGACTCTTACTCCCGAGCAGATCAGGATCACATCTTCCACATCAAGAGGCGTTCAGGCCATGAGAAGGTTCCTGGAGTATGCATCCGGTTCTGATATTTGGTCACAGGGTCTTGAAGAGACATATGCGGCAGATAACAGACCTGACAGCTCCGATATCAGGTTCTCGGGAGTTGCCGACTCCATTATTGCAGGCCTTACAGAACGTGGATATAAGTGCATAAAGGATATCGGTAAGTCCGGCTATAAGATCGATATCGGTGTAGTAGATAAGGATAACGACGGAGTATACTCCGCAGGTATCCTTGTAGACGGTGAATCCTATAAGATCGCAAGGTCTACTAGAGATCGTGAGATCGCGCAGTCAAGCGTCCTTGAAGGCCTCGGCTGGAAGGTGATGAGAGTCTGGTCATTAGACTGGCTTGAAGATCCCATGAAGACATTGGAGAAGATCGTAACCTTCATTGAGACTTCTAAGGAAGAGCCCGTAGTTGATGATAAGGTCGAAGAAGTTCCTGCTGAGAATACAGAGTCAACGTCGGAAGAAGAGCTTCCCGCATCTGAGAATATCCCTGTCTTAGAATCATCAGAGGATGCTTCACCTTCAGACGATATCCTGATCCCCTATAAAGCGGCAATATCTCCCGTAGAAGCCATGACGCGGAAAGATCTTGAAGATCCTCAGCTTACATCTATGGTTCAGGAGAAGATATGGCGTATCTTAGAGCAGGAGGCTCCCATAAGTACTGACCTTCTTGCCAAGAGACTTGCAGCATCCTGCGGCAACATGAAGGCTACCTCTAAGGTCAGGGAGAGGACGGATTACCATTGTAAGAATGCAAAGATCAATAAGACGACACATGACGGTGTTGATTACTGGTGGAACGCCGATCAGGATCCTTCTTCTTACTCCAAGATAAGAGTTGCAGGTGATGCGGCAACTCGCCGCGCAGCTTCCGATATACCTTTTGAGGAAGCTGTTAATGCAGTATCTTATGTTGTACGTGCGGGAGTAGGAGTCCCCAGAGAGGGTGTAGCTAAGGATGCCGCTAAGCTTATGGGTTATTCAAGGCCCAATGCGGATCTTATCGCTCTTTTTGAATCTGCTCTTAATACCTGTATAGAGCAGGATATCCTTAAGGAAGGACCCGGCGGCAATATTTGCTGCCAATGAATATGACTACAGAAGAATTTATTTCCATAGAGAGCTCTAAACCTTACTACTCAGAGCTTATGAAGTTTATTGATGCGGAGTATTCGGCAGGTGAAGTATTTCCTCCCCGCAAGAAGATCTTCCGTTCTTTGGAATTAACTCCCATAGATTCCGTGAAGTGCGTTATCTTGGGACAGGATCCTTACCACGATGTAGGACAGGCCCACGGACTTGCATTTTCCGTTAATCCCGGAGTTAAGATCCCGCCGTCCCTTGCTAATATCTACAAGGAACTTCACGATGAGCTTGGGACTTATATCCCGGATAACGGCTTTCTTGAGAAGTGGGCGAAGCAGGGAGTACTTCTTCTTAATACGGTGCTTACGGTCCGTGCCCATGAAGCTAATTCACATAAGGGTAAGGGCTGGGAGAAGTTTACGGACGCAGTTATAAGCGAAGTTAATAAGCTTGATACTCCTGTAGTCTACATGCTCTGGGGCAAGCCTGCGCAAAGCAAGAAGAAGCTTCTTACTAACCCTAAGCATCTGGTGCTGGAGACGGTGCATCCTTCTCCATTGTCTGTATACAGAGGTTTTTGGGGGTGCGGGCATTTCGCTAAGTGCAATGAGTTTCTTGAAGTTAACGGCGTATCTCCTATAGACTGGCAGATAGAGAATATTCAGGGAAGCTTATTTTGATTCCCTGCCAAGTTTTCTATAGACAGTAAAGTACATCGTAAAGAAGCTTGCGGAGCCTCCTATTATGTTGGATATCGGCTCAGCCCAGAAGACACCGCTTATGGGGTCTTTAAGATACAAAGGAAGTATCAGGGTAAGGGGGATCACAAGAAGTGCCTTACGAAGAAGCGAGAAGAAGATAGCCTGAGGCGCTTTGCCTAAGGACATGAAGGTAGACTGTCCCGCGAACTGCAATGACATGAATACATAAGCCATGAAGAATATATGAAGATAGGGGACGGCGAGAGCATTGGCTGATGCGTCCTTGCTGAACAGGCTTATGAAGAATCCGGGGAAGAGGAATATTATGAGCCATGCAAATGCAGTGTAGATAAAGCCGAATACCGCCATCGTCCTGATACCTTTCTTGACCCTGTCATACATCTTGGCGCCGTAGTTGAAGCCTATGACCGGCTGTGCACCGGAAGTGATGCCGTTTACCGCGACGCTCATGACGGATCTGACAGAGCTTATTATTGCCATGATCATGATATAGGTGTCGCTTTGTTCCTTGCCGTACCTTCTAAGGGTCCTGTTGCATACTATCTGCGTAGCCGCATTGGTGATCTCCATTACAAATCCCGTGAAGCCTATAGTAACTATCTTCATGCAGACAGAAGGAGCGAAAGTATGATCTTTGTCTCTAAGGGATATGATGGCTTTCTTTCCCGTAAGGAAGATAAGTACCCATATACAGGATGCAAGCTGGGAGATTATGGTGGCTGTAGCAGCTCCTCTTATTCCCATACCGAAGACGAATATGAACAAAGGGTCAAGGAGCATATTAAGGAAAGCTCCTGACAATACGGTAACCATGGATGTCTTGGGGAATCCCTGAGCCGTTATATAGAAGTTAAGACCCGTCGCCAGCATGGTAAATAATGTTCCAAGAAGATATATATGAAGATAGGAAGCGGCATAAGGATAGGATTCGTCAGAAGCTCCCAGAGCATAAAGAAGGGGCTTCATGAAGATATATCCGGATACCGTGAGTATCAGTGCCGCGACTACCAGCATGAGAAAGGAGTTGTAGAGGATATCCGATGCTTTCTTATCGTTGCCTTCACCTCTCGAAATGGAGAACAGCGGCGCGCCGCCCTGACCGAATAAAAGGGTGAATGCGGATATTATGGACACAACGGGAAAGGTAAGTCCGAGCCCCGTAAGAGGGAGCGAACCTTCACCCGGGATATGACCTATATAGATCCTGTCCGTGATGCTGTATACAAGCTGTGCCAGCTGGGACGCCGTTAGAGGGAGTGCCTGCTTGGTTATAAGAAGCGCTACCGAACCCTTCCCGAAATCTCCGTTCTTTCCTGATGCCTTACTGTTACTCATGAGAACAAGTTTACATCAAGAAGCGGTATTTGGTTCAGCTTATGATGTTGACATTGTGCACTAATATTCTTAAAATGAGAAACGTTCTCAAAATATCGGCTGCTTTGCCTGATACGCGGCTGTCGAGGTAAGGCTTAATGATCTTGAATCGGAGAATAGTATGAAAAAGATAATATCAACACTTGTTGCTTTAGCGATGCTCACAGGTTCTTTGTGCGCATGCGGCAAGGCAGACGCTTCGAACGGCAAGAAGAAGATAGTAGCTACTATCTTCCCCGAATATGACTGGGTAATGAATATATTAGGCGATAAGGCCGATCAGTTTGACGTAACGCTCCTGCTGGACAGCGGAACGGATCTTCACAGCTATCAGCCTTCAGTCGCCGATCTCGCGAATATATCAGGGTGTGACATCTTTATCTATGTCGGAGGAGAATCCGATTCTTGGGCAGCAGATGCGGTATCACAGGCTGTAAATAAGGATATGAAGGTCATTGACCTCATTGATGTCCTCGGCAACAGTGCCGTTGAGGAAGAAATTATAGAAGGTATGGAAGGCGAAGACGAAGAAGAGGGACATGAGGAAGAAGGCCCCGAGTACGACGAGCACGTATGGCTCTCTCTTCGCAATGCCACTGTTCTCTGCGAAGCTATAGAAGATGCCATCAGCAGTATCGACCCTGATAATAAGGCAGTATATGAAGCTAATCTTGAAAGCTACAAAGGCAAGCTCTCGGATCTTGATGCAAGATATATCGAAGTGATCGAATCCTCCTCGAGAGATACTCTTCTATTCGGAGACAGATTTCCCTTCAGATATCTTGTTGAAGATTATGATCTTGACTACTATGCCGCTTTCCTCGGTTGCTCTGCTGAAAGTGAGGCAAGCTTTGATACCGTTATCTTCCTGGCAGATAAAACAGATGAACTGGGACTTGATTCGATAATTATATTAGAAGGCAATAACGATGATATAGCTCAGGCTATCAAGGATAATACCGATTCTAAGGATCAGGAGATATTAACTCTCGATTCCATGCAGTCGATAACGGCAGAAGATATTGATTCAGGTGCAGATTATCTTACTATAATGTCTGATAATCTGGATGTAATAGAAGAAGCTCTCAACTGATGTGATAAGATATCTGCTGTCGGTCATGGTTCATTTATATAAGGGTAACTGATATGAATAATAAGATAAGGATAGCGGCGATTGCCGTTATAGTTTCCATATTATCGACTTCCTGCGCAAGTAACGGAGCAGGAGGCCATGTTCAAAGTACGACTACGGGCGTCAAGGACGTAATTGCCAGCAGGATGGATCAGGAGGGCGGCAGCGCAGCATCTGAAGCAGCACCTCAAGATACATCAGATGAAACTTCTGCAGGTCCTGCAAGTTCTTCCGAATGCGACCTGGATCTTACAACTATGAATTCGGATCTTGTATATGCCAATGTATTCGGTATCTTGAGTGAACCTGACGGTTTTATCGGAACTACTATCCGGATAACAGGCACGGCTGTATCTTATACGGATGAGACTACGGGTGAGACATATTATGCCTGCTTTATAACTGATGCTGCAGCCTGCTGTTCCTCAGGATTTGAGTATGAGCTGGCAAATGGCGGGACTTATCCTGCTGACGGCACGGAGATCACGGTTCTCGGTACATTTAACACTTACGAAGACGCCGGCGGAAGATACGCATTGCTTGAGGATTCCGTTATCGAAGGATAACGCAGGTTAAGGATTCACAAAGGGTTAATATTTTCTGATATTTACAGTGCTAGAATTGCATTATAGGAGACTTATGAGTCCGTTATGATGCAGTTACGTAAGGATATGTCAGATTGCTTCAAGCACCACAGGCTGGTGCGTGTTGGTTTGTTGTCCGTAATCGGTATACTTCTTAACCTTGCAGGATCTTATATCGCTTCGGCTCTGGGGCTTCCTATTTACTTGGATTCCATAGGAACGGTATTTGTTGCCGGAGTAAGCGGAACGCTTCCGGGTATCGCCGTAGGATTCTTCACCAATATCTTCAAGGCGACTTTGGATTTTAATTCCATATACTACGGTGTTGTTAATGTCTTGATTGCCATTGTAACTTCGTTCTTTGCAAGAAGGGGGTTCTTCAAAAAACTCTATAAGATAATCCCTGTAGGACTTGTTCTCGCAGTTGTGGGCGGCGGTATCGGCTCTGTCCTTACATGGTTCATCTTCGGATTTGCTTCCGAAGGCGTATCGGCTAAGCTTGCGGCGGCTTTCTATTCCCATCTGGGCTTATCCATGTTCTCGGCTCAGATCGTAGCCGACTATTCTCTCGATGCGATAGATAAGCTCTTTACGGTGCTTCTTGTATTTGTTGTTATTAAGATATTCCCCGACAGGATAGAGGAACGGTTCAGATACGACGGATGGCAGCAAAGGCCTATACCCGATACCATCGTAACGGCCATGAGCAAGGGCGGTGTTCGCAGGATTTCCCTAAGGACCAAGATCTTGCTTCTCATTACTGTTGCATCGCTTCTTGTTGCCATAGTTGCCGTTCTTATCGGATATTTTCTCTTTACAAGAGCTACAATAGAGGACCATACCACCTTAGGTGAGGGGGCAGCCAGTCTTGCCGCATCCGTTATTGACGGAGATAGGATCGATGACTACCTTACTCACGGCGAAGAAGCCGAAGGATATAAGGAGACTGAAAAGCTTCTTTACGGTATCCGAGACGGGTCTCCCGATATCCAATATGTATATGTCTATAAGATCGAAGAGGACGGTTGCTATGTCGTATTCGATCTGGATACGGAAGAAGAACCGGGTGCAGAGCCCGGCGATATCATTCCTTTCGATGAGAGTTTCTCCGAGTATATCCCTGCGCTTCTAAGAGGTGAGGTGATACCGTCTGTCGTAAGTGACGATTCCTACGGATGGCTCCTTACCGCATATGTTCCGGTATATAACTCTCAAGGTCAGACGGTATGTTATGCCGCAGCTGATATCTCTATGGAGCAGCTTGCGACGGAATCTCATTCATTCCTTGCCAAGCAGGTATCTCTTTTTACAGGCTTCTTTATCCTTGTTATGGCCGTAGGACTCTGGCTTGCGGAATACGGCATTATCTATCCCGTGAACTCCATGGCTTATACGGCCAAGGCCTTTGCTTATGACAGCGAGGAGGTTCGCGAAGAGAATGTCGACATGATAAGGAAGCTTGATATCCATACCGGAGACGAGATAGAGAACTTATATGGAGCCTTCACTAAGACCACCGCTGACAGCATGGAATATGTTCACGATATCCAGACAAAGACCGAGATGATCAATAAGATGCAGACCGGACTTATCTTCGTCCTTGCGGATATGGTAGAGAACAGGGACAAGGTCACGGGAGATCACATAAAGAAGACTTCGGCCTATGTTGAACTTATCGGTAAGAAACTCAAGGAGAGAGGACTTTTTACCGATTATGTCACGGATGAATATATCGAATACTTAAGAGATTCCGCTCCGCTTCATGACGTAGGTAAGATCACTATATCAGATCTCATCCTCAATAAAGACGGCAAGCTTACCGATGAGGAATATTCCATTATGAAGGGACATACTACTGCGGGCAGGAAGGTCATCGAGCAGGTTATGGAGAAGGTTCCTGATTCCCAGTACTTAAGGATGGCCGCCAATATGGCAAATTTCCACCATGAGAGGTGGGACGGCACGGGGTACCCTGAAGGCAGGAAAGGTGACGAGATACCTCTGTCTGCAAGGATAATGACTATCGCAGATGTCTTCGATGCTCTCGTATCAAGACGAAGCTACAAGAAGCCCTTTACATTCGATCAGGCCATGACGATGATCGAAGAAGGTGCGGGTACCCAGTTTGATCCCGTTATAGCCAAGATATTTATAGAATCAAGAGAAGACGTAAAGAAGATCGCAGACGATTTCTACGAGGATTGACGGCAGCCTTATCTATTGCTAGAATCAGGAAAAATACAAGAAAGGGTGCAAGACTATGATCTGGAAGACAGAGAATATACAGCTTATGTTCGGTTCTGATAGTGCTTCCGACAGGGTCAGTGCGCCCTTTTTCGGAAAATAAACTATAATTCTTCATTCTGAAAAAGACGTTCTGACTCCTTAAGATCCACATGATCGGAAGGAGTTTTTATATGGAACAAATAAAGAAACAGCTTCGAAGGTTATATGCATATAACCTTCTGGGCAACTTATCGATAGCGGGAGCGGCATGGGTCCTTCTGCTTATCTCGCAAGGTTTTACAATATTCGAAGTAGGCCTGTTCGAGACCGTATTTCACGCAGTCAGCCTTATGGCGGAGATCCCTTCGGGTATGTTCGCGGATGTATTCGGCAGGAAGAAAAGTCTTCTCCTGTCATGCATATGCTCGATAATATCCTCTCTTGTAAGGATATTGTTCGTGAGCTTTCCCGGAGTTTGCATTTCGATAGCATTCTCTGCTCTTACATATAACTTTGCCAGCGGTTCCGATTCCGCTATCGCTTACGATACTTTGCTGGAGCATGGCAAGAAGGATATGTACGACGGGTATATATCCAAGCAGACGATGATCTACAGGGTAGCAAACGGAGCGGCGACTCTTGCAGCAGGCCTTGCAGTAATGCTTGGTAATACGAAGGCACAGATGATAAGTATCGGCATAAGTCTTGTTCAGATCGCTATAGTGTCAGGTCTTATGGAGAATAAGGTCATAACCGAGAACAGGGATAAGACCCTGATAAGGAAAGTGCATGAATGCTATAAGGAGAGCTTTATGTTCCTTAGGGGGAATAAGGAGGTGGCAGGGCTTATATTCCGTAATGCTCTTGTGGGGGCAGTAGACGTTCTGCTCTTGTTCTTTCTTCAGGCAAGGCTTCCTCTTGCAGGTGTCAAGGATTGGGTCCTGGGACCTCTTTTGTTTGTCATGTCTATAGGAGGCATAGTCGGAGCCGCATTATCGGTAAAGGTCAAGGCGTGGCCTGTAAAGAGGATATTCTTCCTTTCCTTTGCGATGGTTACTTTGGGCTTTATGGCGAACTTCACGGGTATCGCTTGGGTAATGACGGCAGGAGGCTTCTTGGCAGCTTTGGCAGACGATCTTATTCAGATAAGATCTGATGTGGAGCTCAATAGCATGGTTCCGCCTGCTCAAAGAGCTACACTCATATCAGTTAACTCATGGTGCTTCTCGGTAGTCATGATCGTCATGTCACCTCTTGCGGGTGTCATATTCTCCATTTGATGTATAATCAGGGAGGAAGGAGGGAATAGTATGGAAAAGGAAGAATTCAAGGGTGGCTTTCACCCTCTGTATCTGTGGGGGATCGTTTGTGTCGTCTTGTCGTATATCGGACCGATACTGACATATAAGCTCGTAAATATAGAGGAGATACCATTATCTGTCGGTTTGTTCGGACCGTTCCTTATACCACTTCTGCTTCCTTTGATAAATACTGTCGTCGCGATAGTATTTCGTAATAAGGTCCACCGCTATTACTTCCTTAATACTGCAATGCTCATGAAGTATATGTTGATCCCTTATCACATCATCGCATATTGTCTGATGTTCATCTTTGCCATGGGAAATGTACTTTTGCTGGTGCTTATAATGTTCAGCGGTTTTATCATGGCTCTTGGAGTGGGCATAACGGACTGGCTCGTTATGGCCGAATCAATACCTTTCATGTTCGTATTCCTTAAGGACAGTTCTATGGGAACGATCAACAGGAAAACTTATGTGACCGTCATGAGAATACTGCAGTTCTTTCCTGTAGTAAGCCTTGTATCTTCAATGGTCGCGGCACTTAAAGAGAAGAGATGCATCATCCTTACCATAGTAGCCGCTGCTATTGCGATACTGACAGTAATAGCGATCATCCTGTTGATCATTCTCGGCGTAGCCGGAGCAATAATATCCAACATGGGTTGACATAAAGAAAACTACAAAGCCCTCTGCATGGATGCAGAGGGCTTTATAGTTCAGATCGCTATCATTGGTCCCGTAGCGATCTATCAAAGGTATTGGTCAAGAGTTTTCTTCGTTCTTTCTTACTACGAATATCATTGTTGCATCGCCTGCTATTAAGAGAACAGCGATACCGATGGGAGCTGTTGAGCTTACCTGATTCTCACCTGTGCTTGCTACGCCGGTTGCAGCTGCCGTAGTCTCTGTTGTCGCAACCGTAGTCTCTGTTGTCTCAACGACCTGTGCTGCGATAGTGAATGTAGTTGTTACGGAAGATCCGTCATCGAACATGATCTCGAGAGTATGCTGACCATAGGCAAGTGTAGCGAGATAAGCGGGTGTCAGAGTTACTATTACGCTTCCGCTTACTGCATCGTAGTTGTTATCGCCGAGAGTGTTATTGTCAACTTTAACTCCTGTGAAGTGATCAAATGTTGCTTCGCCGTTATTTGTTCTTACTGCTCTGAATACAAGACCTTCGCTTCCTCCTCTTGTCCAGGAAACTTCACCGCCTTCTGTCAATGTATATTCAATGGGGATCCACTGAGGATAGAGTGTTGCGCCGCTTGTGCCAACGGGAGCGTTGAAGTTGTAAGCTGTCGTACATGCTTCGTCTGCGTACCAGCCGCCGAAGTCATAACCTTCACGCGTAGGATCTGCGGGGCGCTCAAGAGTTGATTCTGCATTTACAGTGACTTCGGTACCGTTGACGTTAGCGGTAACAGTAAGTCCTTCGATAGTAACGTCGAAGCTGCTGACTGCGGAATCCTCGTGAGTATCGTCGCCCTCTATCTTATAGTAAACAGTATACGTCTCTGAGATCTCTATGTTATACAATCACTATCGTCATTCCTGTTTGTGCCGATGCTGGCTTTGCTGGTGCGACATTTTATCAGGGGGAATTACTCTTATAAACAGGCTGACAAGTGCATATAAATAATCATCATTTCTATGTTGACCTTAGTGTACACAGCGATCTTGTCAATGACGCTCTTTAACGATCGTATCTATTATTTTACTTCAGATAATGTATATCACAGAGGACCGTACTATCCTGTCCTCCTGTTCCCTCCCATGATATGTATGCTGTTTCTGTTCATAGCATTGCTGAGAAGAAGGAAAGATCTTACCGGGAAACAGTTCCGTGCGATGCTTATATATATCATTATTGCTGTCATATGCGTGCCGATTCAACTCCTTTTGGAGGGGATAATTGTGATCGTGATCGGAACATCCCTGTCGGGTATAGTGATGTTTTCTCTTCTGGAGACAGAACAGGTTGAGCTTTATTTTCGTAAGAGGGAAGAAAACCTGGAGCAGAGGATGTATTTGCAGTCGCTTCAGATACGTCCTCACTTTATCTGCAATACACTCCTGAGTATTTATTATCTATGTGATGAAGATCCTTCCAAGGCCAAGAAAGGTATCCTTGATTTTACTGATTATCTTCGTAAGAACTTTACAGCGATGGATAAAGAGTCGATGGTATCTTTTGAAGATGAGATCGATCATGTGCGAGCATATATAGCCGTTGAGAAGATAAGATACGAAGATGACTGGAACTGGAATTCGATATCGAAGATAAGGATTTCATGCTTCCGTCCTTAACGCTTCAGCCGCTTGTCGAGAATTCGGTCAAGCATGGCATAGATCCGTCAGGCAATATCCTGCATATTACTATCCGAAGCAGAAAAAACGAGACAGGACATGTGATCACCATCGAAGATAACGGAACAGGCAGTAATAAGTCTTAGAAAGAAGGCACTCATATAGCAGTTGCCAATATAAGCAAAAGGCTTGATTGAATGTGTAAGGGAACATTGTCACTTCAAATTAACGAAGGAGCGGGAACTACAGTAACGATATCTATCCCCGATAAAGAAAAAAGGACCTGCACATTAAAGCACAGGTCCTTTAGGAGTATAGATGTTATAAAGATCAGTTCTCTTCTTTTCTGATCTTCATTACAAAGCAGGAAGCCATAGCTACAAGGACAACACCCATGATCAGGCGGGAAGCGTTAGAAGCCTCACCTGTTGCGGGAACACCTGAAGGTGCGGGAGTGGGAGTAGCTGTAGCTGCTGCGGCAGTCGTAGTAGTTGTTGTCTCTTCGGATGCCGCGGTCGTTGTTGTTTCTTCTACTTCTCTTGATACGCCGAGTACGCTTGTAGAAGGAGCAGTTGTTGCTTCTGTTTCAGAAGGAGCAGCTGTAGTCTCAACTGTTGTCTCGGTTGTAGCAGCGGTCGTCTCGGAAGGCTCTGTAGGAGCGGGGAGAACAGCGGAATTGTCAGTTGTAACCGTAAGAGTTGTAGATACAGATGCGGGATCGTCGAAGAGGATCTCAACAGTATGGTCACCGAGAGGGAGGCTGCTTAAGTAAGCGGAATTGATCGTTACGATCACGCTTCCGTTCTCTGCCGTATAGTCGCTCTCGGAAAGTGCAACACCGTCAACGGCTACACCGGTGAAGTGAGAGAAAGTAGCTGCTTCATCGTTGTCTCTTACAACTCTTATAACAAGACCTTCATTGCTTGTTGTCCAGGATGTATCAGCACCTTCAACGATAGTGTAGGATACTTCGACCCACTTAGCGTAGATGATTTTACCGTTAACACCTACGATCTGGCTGAAGTCGTAGGGAACAGTACATGCTTCGTCTGCGAACCATCCGCAGAACATCTGTCCGTCACGTGTAGGATCAGCAGGCTGAGCGAAAGCTTCTTCAGCACTTACTTCATACTGTACGCCGTCTGCGATGACGGGAACCATGAGAGGTGAGATAGAAGCTTCTATGTTCATTATCTCCGTATCGTCATGGGTGTCATCACCGATGACCTTGTAGTAAACGGTATATGTTCCTGAGGCTGTAGCTGAAGGTATAGTATCGGAGAATGTGCCGTTAGCTTCAAGGCTGTAGAGCATCGTTCCTTCGGTTGAAGAACCGGGAGTAACAAGTTGCTGCTCCTGTGCGTTATATGTAAGAGTATTTGCGGAAGGAGCCGTGAAGTCGGGGATCCTGTTCTCCCATACTGCATAGAGCGTCATATCTTCGGTAACGGTTATCTGTCCGTGATCTGTGTAAGTAGGTACTGTAGCATCAGCGGAAGCAGACCATCCGAGGAAGTTATAGCCTTCTCTTGTAAAAGTATTAGCGGGGAGATACTCGGATACACCGTTTACAAAGGAGTGTGATTCCATAGTGCCTGTTCCGCCGTTAGCGTCGAAGTTTACTGTATTTGTCGTAAGCTGTACGCCTGCTGCGATAGTAGCTGTCCTTACTACTGTTTCGCCTGCGGGAACATTCATTGTCCAGGACCATGCAAGACCGCTGTCACCGTTATAGTTGTGAGTAGTGAGGTTCGTGAACGTATTGCCGTCTGCGGATCCATAATAACCGGACCAGAGAGTAGTAAAATTCTCGTTACCGGGAATGAGATAGAAACTTACGTCGTCATCGGGATTGCTGGCGTTCTTGGGATCAGTCATTGAAAGACCGTTCTCATAAGCTCTGACATTAGCACTGTCATTGCCGCCGATCTGACAGTCAGAGGAAGAACCGATCTTGATCTCCTTTGCCTCACTGCTGTTGTTGGTTACAGTGTATGTGATGATGACTGCATTTCCAGCGGCGTTGATCGATGCTGTGACATTAGCTGTTGCGATCGCGTTACCATTACTGTCGTTGACCGAGAAATCTCTTCCGTAAGCGAAATTAGACGACTGGGTCCTGTATACGGATCCGTCAACACTGAGTTTGGTGTAGTAACCGTAATTGCCGAAAGTGGTCCTTATCTGCGTTCCGTTATCTGCGATTCCGTAGACATTGAATCCTTTGCTTTGGATGTCAAAACCTACATTAGTACTATCATCCGCAAAAGCAGCGGTAGACAATGAGCCGACCATGATCGCCGCACTTGCAAGAACAGCAATGAAGCGGCTCTTCAAACTTTTTCTTCCCTTCATTCCGGGCCCTCCTTAATGTTTATTAAATAAAAAATACTTGCATATTATATGGATAAACTGATTGACTTGCAATAATTTGTTTTTGATCTTTTGTGAGACGAATGTTGATATATGCTATACTTTTTGGAAGGAGGGGAGGTATATGATCTTTTTCACGTCCGATCTGCACTTTTGTCACGATAAAGATTTTATCTATTCCCCTCGCGGATTCTCGTCTATAGAAGAGATGGATCGAGCGATCGTAAAAACTTGGAATGAAATTGTAGGTTTCCGGGATGAGGTGTATGTCCTGGGAGATCTTATGCTGAATGATACAGAGCGCGGAATAGAGCTTTGGAATAGTCTGGCAGGGAATAAGTACGTTGTTCCGGGCAATCACGATACTGAGAGGAAGATCGCGCTTTATCGTGAATGTCCTGATACTGTGATCTTGGGTGATGCCGCCAGGTTCAAGTACGATAAGTACAGTTTCTACCTTTCCCATTATCCGACAATGACAGATCGAATGTACCCCGGAGATCATCTTTCTTCTAAATTGATCAACTTATGCGGTCATACGCATACAACCGACAGATTCTCTGATATGGATAAGGGGATCATCTATCATTTGGAACTTGATTGTCACAATAACAGACCGATAAGCATAGATGATATAATAGAAGACATCAAAGGTTATATAGACAAATGCGAGAGGTTTATATGAACGAGATAGTTCGCATAACAGATAAAGAATTGAAGTCGGCTGTTGCCCGCCGGATCCTTGAAGGACTTAAGGAATGGTTTGAAGTAGACGAGAGCCGCGAACAATATATAGCCGAATGTAAAGATTGGTTGTTCCTGGCATGTAAGGAAGAAAACAGCTATAGCGGGTTCCTTTGTCTTAAGAGAACGGGAGATGCTACGGTCGAACTTGCAGTAATGGGTGTAAGCAAGGACCATCACAGGAAGGGGATAGGAAGAGATCTTGTGAATGAAGCCGAGAAGGCAGCGCGTGATGAAGGATTTGAGTTCATGCAGGTAAAGACCGTAAAGATGGGAATGTACGAAGATTACGATATTACCAACAGATTCTATATCAGCTGCGGATTCAAGGAATTTGAAGTGTTACCTATGTTATGGGACGAAGCTAATCCTTGTCAGATATATGTTATGTCATTGAGGTGATGAGGTGAAGATAAGAGCTCTTGCATATGATCTTACGGTATGTAAAGTAGAAGACCTTATGGATCTTCACACATCTTCCGAGATATTCTTTATAGGCAGGACCGATGAAGAGTTGTCCCTGGTATGTGAGACGTCTTCCGTGCCCGAGAAGACTATTGCCAGGGAAGACGGCTGGAAGGCTATGAGGATAGAAGGTATATTGGATTTTTCTCTCATGGGCATACTTTCTCGCATCACAACTATTCTTGCCGATAACAAGATCGGTATCTTCGCAGTATCAACATACAATACTGACTATATATTAGTTAAGGAAGAGAACTTCAATAGAGCACTTACGTGTCTTGAAACTTCAGGTTATGATATCTTGAGGTGATATATGGGTAAGACGGGCTACTGGACCGGGGAAGCTAAACTGTTTGCTGCTGATGAGTATGTCTGTTCTTCGTGCGGATACAAAGGAAAGAAGATGTTACCCGCATGTCCCGAGTGCAATGCACGCATGAAAGGTTCTAAGTATGATCCCAAGTGGATCGATGAACTTGAGATGCCGGATGCTATATTTGATGACTAGACTAAGATGACCCGAAGATAGTCTTCGGGTCATCTTTATGTCAATCCGCCAACAGGTTGTATGCTTCGTTGCCGAAGAACCGTTTTATTATCTGTAGGATCGCTTCCTGCTTGTCTTCTATGTAGTCTTTGGTGTAGGTACGCATCCTTTCTATCTGACGGACAGTGAACTTTGCTTGTTCTTCGTCGCTTGCAAGAACAGTTTGGTAGTAGTCGTAATGCTTTTGCATTCCGGCTTTAAGTTCAGTCCAGTGAGCTTTTGCCGCTTCGTTGTCTTTCTTCTGAAGATCTGCGACGATGATCGTCTTATAGATATCTCTGTAGAATCCTCTGCAGTAGGGGATCAGTTCCTTTTTCTTCTCAAACAGCTCTATAAGCTCGATACCCCATAAGCCTATATCTGTAGTCTCGTCAGCTCTTCGGTTCCATATAAGGGTCTCTGCAGAGTAGAGGATCTCCTTATTGATCGCTCTTGCGAACTTCTGAAGATTGAATAAGGCAATCTTGTTCATGTCATCGATGCCGCTCTCTGCGAAAGTAAGCTGAGCCATGACGCTTTCCCTTAATCTGTTGGAGTCGACACTCGGCAGGCACATAACGTGCTCTTTTGAACTTACGAAGTCCTTATCTGCCATGTATACGAAGGCAAGAGCGTAGTGTGTCCTCTCGATCCATTCGGGGTCGTTGCAGAACCTGATGACTTGAGTACCGTATCTTACAGCTTTCTTCTTGATCTCCGGCCATGCTTCCTGTGCGTCGTTTTCGTAGAGAAGTCTTGTAAGGGCAGCTGCCTTCTCGACATAAGCTGCTAAGTATATAAAGTACCCCGGAGTTATCTCGATCTCTCTTTCGAGCATACAAAGCTTGTTAAGTGCTGCTTCGACGGGAGAAGAAGATTCTTTCTCGATCTTCTCGAAAGTCTTCTTAAGCTCGATATAAGCAGCGTCGTTTGTATTCTCCTGTTCGTATCCGAGAAGCTTATCTATAGAAGTCTGAAGAGCCTTGGCAAGAGGAATGAGCATTGATATGTCAGGCATACCCGCACCTGATTCCCATCTGCTGACTGCCTGAGAGGTAACTCCTATTACGGAAGCTAATTCTTCCTGCGTCAAACCCATTTTCTTCCTGGCTTTTCTTATGTTGTCTCCTAAAGTAACCATATAAGTATCTCCTTTGGTAAGATGTGTTCGACGTCGTACCTTTAATATAGCATTGGAGGGGATCTTCGACTAACAATCCTTCTTTGCAAAAATGTAAGGGAGCGTTGAGTCAGATACAGTAATTGCAGGCCTTTGAAGAGAATTTGCAAAAGGGACAAAATACATCTTGCATTATGGTTGAAGTTAGGATATTATAATTGGGCTGTCACGGATGGCTGCCGGATCACGGCGGGGTGTGGCTCAGGTGGTAGAGTGCTTGCTTCGGGAGCAAGAGGCCGCGAGTTCGAGTCTCGCCACTCCGACCAACATGTTAATCCGTAGCAGAGAACCGTAACACATCGGGGTGTAGCTCAGGTGGCTAGAGTACTTGCTTAGGGAGCAAGGGGTCGTGGGTTCAAGTCCCGTCACTCCGACCAGATTGCAAAAAAGTCTTGAAGTTATTACGCTTCAGGACTTTTTTGTTGTGTTGATTCTCCGGGCAAGATCTTTTTAACCTCTTGCTTTCAAAGCAAAATGCATAAAGCCGATTAGATGTATAATGCGTCGTTTCAGCTTTATCTGTGCTTCTTTTTCTAAATTCCTTTGCATGGATTTAGTTGGAGCGATGCCTTATACACCTAATCAAAGGTGTATAAGAAAGGAATTTAGAATTATGAACACCAAAGTAATTGCAGTATGTAATCAGAAGGGCGGAGTAGGAAAAACTACAGCTACATTGAATATTGGCATTGGGTTAGCTCGTGCCGGAAAGAAAGTTCTTCTGATTGATTGCGATCCTCAAGGATCTCTCACAACATCATTAGGTTTTGATCCTGATATGTTACCTGTGACACTTGCTCAGGGGCTTCAGGATGCAATGCAGGGTCTGGATAATGAAATTCCTCTTATTGGTGAGGATAGTATTATCCAGCATCATAATGAGGGCATTGATCTTGTAGCAGCTAATATTGGTCTTGCTGCAACAGAAACTGCACTAGTAACGGCAATGAGCCGAGAAACGACAATGAAGAGATTTCTTAAGGATCGAATCAAGATATATGAGAATTATGACTACGTACTTCTTGATTGCCTTCCCTCTTTAGGAATGATTATGCAGAATGCCCTTGTAGCCGCCGATAAGGTGATAATCCCTGTTATGCCTAATTATCTGTCTGCTACCGGTATGATGCAGCTTTTTGACACAATTAACCGTGTTAGGGCAATTCTTAATTCCAATCTTGAGATTGGCGGAATATTCATTAATATTTTCGATAAGCGCCAGAATCTGGCCAATGAAACGATTGAAGCTATTACAGAGAACTTCGGATCCGATGTGAGAGTGTTCGATACAAGAATCCCAAGAGCTGTTAAGGCTGCAGAGGCTCCCGTGGTCGGCGAAAGCATATATAAGTATAATGGCAGCGGAAAGGTTGCAATAGCTTATAAGGAGCTGACAGATGAGGTTTTGAAGTATGTCTGATTTGGGGCTTCGCGGGAAAATCAAGAAAACAGCATCTATGGAATACTTTTTCTCGTCTCAGGAGATGAGAGATCAACTGGATAACGATTGTAAGATCGTAAATATCGAAGTAAATAAGCTCCTGATCGATGTAGATTATGCCTGGACTGTTCGAGAAGAGTCTGAAGAATATGTTGAGATCCTGGAATCAATCCGCGAAATCGGCATTATAAGCCCATTAACAGTAGTTGCCGCCGGAGAAGATGAATACCGAGTCGTATCCGGAAGGAGACGTAAGGTTATAGCTGAGCAGCTGGGGCTTATAGCGGTACCGTGTATCATAATTGATACAGATGACGAGTATCTGATCCAGAAGATAAGGAATGACAGCAACCTGAAGACGAGGCGAGAAATCTTACCTTCAGAGAAAGCAAAGGCTTATAAGCTGGAATTAGAGGCGTTAAAGCATCAGGGAAAACGTATTTCAACTTCGTCCCCACTGGGGACGAAGTTAAGAACCGATGAGATCATTGCGCAAAACCATGGCGATACAAGGACTCAGGTAGAAAGATTTATAAGGCTTAATAAGCTAATTCCTGAAATTCTCAGCCTAGTCGATCGTAAACAGATAGCTATGCGGCCCGCTTTAGAATTGGCAGCCTTGCCTGTAAGGGCTCAGGAAGCTGTTTTTGGCGCAATTGATCAGACGCAGGCCTTTCCGTCGCATTCTCAAGCAAGACGAATGGTAGCCTTAGATAAAGACGGTTCGCTTAATAAGGAAGCTGCCTATAAGGTGATGACTGAGGTTAAGCCCAATCAGGAAGAAAAAGTCTCGATCCATTGGAAAGAGATTGAAGAATTGTTACCTGCAGATATGATCGATCACCGGGAAATTGAGAAATATATAGTGCAAGCCTTGAAAGCGTATAGAAATTAATGAGAACCTCAATAGATGCGAAGCCTCGGTTAATCGCCGAGGTTTAGTATTTGAAACAAATACTGGGAGTTGATACTATGACCGATGAAATCCAACATATGATGAGGATACCTCGATCTTCAGGTCGAGGTTTTTATATTGGAGCTTAATTATGGATAAGAAGATGGTCAAGCTTAATAATCTGGATCTCTTTATTGTTACTGCGATGAAGAGAGTAGGAGACAGTTTCTTTGATCAGGTATCAGTAGGCTTTTATGTGGATCCGAATACTAAGGAACATATAATCTGTGTAATTGGATTCGATCTACAAGGTCAGTGCATTGGAATGACAAGATTACCAGGAAGAAGAAAAGATGGTTCTCCGATTTTACCTTTGATCAGCTATGGCACTGAGTACCGTGATGATATTACTTCGGATAGGCTTAAGACGGAAGATGAATGGAAGAAACATGGCTATAAACTCAGAAAACAAGCTATAGGTGAATATTTGTATCCAACTAAAGACTCTGATAGCAAAGAGTGTTATTACGGTCTGCAGGAAGTAATAAGGAATTAAAAGCATTCAGTGAAGTGGTGCTTTTATTCATATATGCATGCCTGCCGGTTCTCTCCTTTTACCCGGCAGGTATGCTCCTAATAATAGAGGTTTTATGAAGGAAAAAGAATATCGATACAAAGGTTGCATTATAAAGAGAGATCCTGAAGCTGATGTATGGTTAATCTACATCGCCCTAAGAAATAAGGAGAAAATGCACACCGGATTGTTTGCAGATACCCTTAAGGAATGCCGAACGCTCATAGATCAGCAGTATTTTCAATCCCTGTCATAAACAAGCTGGATTTTTACGAGGCTTTAACGGCATATTACGATGACGACTCAAATTTGGTTGATCTCAAAGAGTTTTTGATCAACAAGTGTCTTACGGTTTACAGCATCGCAAAGGAAGAAGCTCCAGATAAAGAGGTGGACTCTGAGATAGATATATGATCTTTGAATAATCAAATTCAGTAAACAAGCACCGGTACCCCGGTGCTTTTATATTGCAAAAAATAAGGAGGCAGAAAAATGGCACGAGTAATGATCAAGCTTAAGCAAGGTCCGAATGAAGAGAATCGATTTAACGTCCAGATCCTCAAGAAGGGTCCTGATGAGCGATATAGCTATTCGGGCGAGGGACAGTATTGTAAGGATCGAAGCGAAGCAAATGCCTACATCACTCAATTTAAAGAAAATCATCCTGATGATGAGATCTTATTTGATGATGCCAGACCTGCAGAAGAGAAGACATTCCGAAAGACCAGCGATGGTTCATTTGATTTCTACTACAACAGCTATACAGGAGAAAAGAAGATAAAGTTGGATCCCTGCGATATGGAAGTTAATGATCTCGGCTGGATTATCGGCTGCGTAGATTTTGATAAAGGTTATCAAGCGATATCTGTCGAAGCTGAGCCTGATACAGAGATCGATGATGATATAGAAATATGAGACGGAGGTAGGATTATGAACAAAGTTGAGTTAATGGGCAGATTTACAAAAGATCCTGAAGTGACTATTGCCGGTAACGGTACTGCTAAGTGTAGCTTCACTCTTGCTGTGGACAGAAGGTTTAAGGACAATAACGGAGCCAGACAGAGCGATTTCATTAATTGCGTTGCATGGAAGCAGCATGCATCTTTCATTTCGAAGAACTTTACTAAGGGTAATAAAGTCGTAGTTATAGGCTCGTTGAGGACACGCTCATATGACAAGGATGGGCATAAGTACTTTGTTACAGAAGTTCTTGTTGAAGAAACATATTTTTGTGAATCCAAGAAGAAAGACGGAGATATGTCGGTTGATGCAGATAATATCGATCTTGAGATATCAGAGTTTGAGATGGATCCAGAGCTGCCATTTGATGACGGTTTGGAACCTTAATAAATGTTGAAGGAAGGTAAATGGTAATGAAGAAAAGAGGGCTTATTGCACTAGTAATAAGTGTAGCAATTATGATGTCCGGAATTACCGGTTGTCGAAGAAAAAAAGAAGAAACGACTCCTGAACTCCCCGATGATCAGGTTAGATCATTGTGTTCTGAAGTCGGAGATCTGTATTTCTCCTATTGGCAGGAGCAGGACGTATCTTCGATTGCTTCAGATATATCTGAGGCAGTCAGGGATGATTATCTTGATGTTGCTGAGACATTTCTTGTAAATGATACAGCTCATGGTTGGATCAACAATTTCTATGATGAATACTTAGATGATGTGCAAATTGTTGAAGGTGCATTTACAAGGGTAGATAATACCGCATCGATCGATTATCGAATCATAATAGCCAGTTACGATGAAGCAGAAGCCGGCGGACTCATCAGTTATAACGTAACTCTTAATTTCGACATCGATAATAAGAATGAGAAGGTATATATCAGTAATCCCAATGTAGGTTTGGATCTATATTCTGATATGGTGGATGACTTTTCAAGATATGTAGTAAGTCAGGCATATCTTGAGGAGCTTGAGCGGACAGCTGAAGCAGAGGCTTCAGGAGAATCTATTGATCCTACCCCAACTCCTACGCCCGAACCAACACCAACACCAACTCCGGAACCTACACCTGAACCCACAGAGCAGGAATTTGAACCTTCAGAGGAAATAATAGAAGGAGAGTGATCTTATGGAGAAGACAAGACTTTTTGTCGATATGGACGGTACACTTGCCGTGTTTAAGCCGACAAAGAAGCTGGAAGATCTATATGAGCCCGGTTATTTCCGAGATCTTGAGCCTTACACGGAAGTCGTTTCTGCGATAAGGAGCTTGATAAAAGAGAACGAATATATCGATGTTTATATATTATCGGCATATTTATCAGATAGTGAGTTTGCACTTGAAGAAAAGAATGCCTGGCTTGATAAGTATCTGCCTGAAGTGGATACCGACCATAGAGTTTTTTGCCATTGTGGAACGGATAAGAAAGAGGCTGTGCCGGGTGGCGTTTTATCTACAGATCGCTTGCTTGATGACTACACAAAGAATCTTAAAGATTGGGCTCCGCCGGGAATCGGAATTAAGCTGATCAATGGTATTAACGATACTCATAAGAGCTGGCGAGGCGACAGAATATCAAGATTTCAGCCGCCTGAAGATATCGTAACATGCATTACGAGTTCGATAGAGATATCCTATCGAGGCTTTGATGAGAGTATGTCTGAATTTGATCCTGATCCTGAGATTGATGATGAAATGGATCTATAAGGAGATTTTATGGAACAGGGTAAACCCAAGAGCCATTATTTTAGAAATGCTTTGATTTTGGCGATAATACCGCTTTATCTTGGAGTGATTGCTGCACAATATATGCCCGTTAAGTATCTTGTGGAGCATTTTAAGGAGATAAATTGGCTCCATATTGAGATGACAAAGGATACTCCGGCAATAGTATTAGCGTTCATGACAGCCTATATTTGCCTTGTTCTTTGGTGGTATGATCCGGGGCACTATAGAAATGATGCTTTCGGAAGTGCTCACTGGATCTCACCTTCGCAGCTTAGCAAGTATAAGGCAAAAGAGAATAAAGAATATCGAAAAGCTCTTAAACCTTGGAATCTTCGATTAAGGACGATGTCTCATAAAGGAATGCGATATAAGTTGTTGCTTCCCAGAACCAAGAGAAAGATTGAATCCTTTAAACCTGTAACGTCATATAATAGGATACTTTCACAGAATGTACAGTTCGATATCAATACTCGAACCTCGAAATGCAATGCTAACACGATTGGTATCGGAAATCCCGGGTCATATAAGACAACTTCATTGATATATACCAATATAATGAATCTTTCCGGTTCTATTGTCATATGTGATCCGAAAGGTGAGTCTACATTAAGATGTGCCCCTCTAGGACTTTATATGGGCTACGATGTAAAAGTCGTAGATCTTCAGCAGAAAGAAAGGTCTGCAAGATTTAATCCTTTTAGGTATGTAAAGACTGAAGAGGATATAGTTTCAATGATCTCTTTTACATTCCGAGGGTTTGACGTAGAGAAGAAGGGCGGTAATAAGGATCCATTCTGGGACGATGCGAACATGCTCGAGATGTGTGCTATAGCGTATCTCTTGTGGTTCGATGCACGACCTGAAGATCAGACACTGACCATGATCGTAAGGCTTGTTAATCTGAATTCACTCGAGATTACAAGATATGTTGCTCAAGGCACCGATGAACACGGTAAGCCGAAATATGCAACAGTTAAGAAGACTGCGCTTGATTGGATATTCGAGGATTACAAGAGAAGACATGGTGAATGGAATCTTCCCATGGACTACTACCGTATGTTCCGTAAAGCTAAGGATAAGACTCTGTCAAATATGGAGACGACTCTTGTATCTAAGATGCAGCTCCTGCTTCAACCTAGCATAGAGAGAATAATGTCGGAAGATGATCTTAATCTTGAAGATGTCGGCAGGAAGGAAACCTTGCTCTTCCTTAAGATACCGGATTCAGACGGTACATATAATTTCATTGTTTCCTTGGTGTATATGTTCCTATATAAGTCCCTTTACTATATCTCGGATGTAGAAGAAAAAGGAAATGGCTGCAGGGTACCGGTTACTCTTCTTCAGGACGAGTTTACATCCTTCCCTCAACCGGATAATTACTTAGATCTAATGGCAGGCTGCAGATCTAGAAACATAGGAATGTTTCCTATCTTTCAGGATATGGCCAAGCTTAAGAATATGAAATGCCTGGGCGATGGCTGGAAATCTATCTTTGGTCAGGTTGATTCCGGTATTTTCCTAGGTGGAGCTGAGGAAGAAACTTGTAAATATGTATCTGATAACTGGCTCGGAAAAGAAACAGTAACTTATAGAACTTCCTCAAAAAACGGATTTTCTACCAATAAAACCGGTAAAAACCTAATGGATGCAGCGGAGCTTAACAGTATGCCGAAAGATAAATGCGTCATATGGTTTAACCATGAAGGACCTTGTATTGACTCGAAGTATAATTTCTTGAAACATCCTAATATCAACTTTACGGCGATTCCAAGGGATGGATCAGGATTACCATTCTATGACCCCATATATCCTCATGAGAATATAAAGACAAAGAAGATTAAGAATGATTCAACATTGAACGATGCCCGATGATCTCATCGGGTACTATTGAGTGTTGAACTGTTGTATAATCTAAAACAACAAAACTTGTTAGCGAAACACGAAAGGAATTTAGAAAATGGAGTATTCCAAAGCAATACTACCAGATAGGCTCTTGCGTGATATTATTGAGTCTGCACGTAAAACGAGTGTGGAAAAGGTTATTCTTTTTGGATCTCGCGCCAGGAGAACAAATAGTGAACGCAGCGATGTTGATCTCGCCGTAAAAGGTGGAGATTTTGACGGCTTTTATCGTGAGATAACTGAGAATTCTTATTCGTTATTGATGTTTGATATCGTTAATCTAAGTTCCGGAATCAGTGAAGAGCTTCAGAAAGAAATCGACAAGGATGGTGTTTTGTTGTATGAGAAAGTATGATAATTTTATCAATTGTCTGAACGTACTTCGTAAAGCTGATTTTGGTTTTGCATATGAAAATGATCTTTATAGAACAGGTGTAATCGGGCAGTTTAATATGACATTCGAATTAGCTTGGAAAACCTTGCAGCCTGTGTTGTCATTCCAGGGATTTGACAGCTATGCCAAAGGATCTCCTCGCGAAGTTCTTCAGATGGCTTATAAAAGTGGACTTATTGATGATTCGGAAGTTTGGCTTCAGATGTTGACTAAGCGAAACCTTGTAACGCATATATACGATGAAGATGTAGCGGATGAGCTTATGATTCTAATAAGAGATAGCTTTATTCCTGCGTTTGATAAACTTGCAGTTGTACTTGAGTCAGAGATATCTAAAATGAACGAGTAGTTTGTTGCCTATAAGAATAATTATAAAAGCATCGGTTCGCCGGTGCTTTTTTTATACAACAAAAGCGAGGAGGTATAAACCATGGAAAATCAAGATCTCGGACGGTTTGCGCGCGAAAACGGATTGCTGCCTGAAGACTTTTGGAGCCCTGAAGTCGACACAGAACTTGGGGAAGGAGAGCTGATCGAATATGACGACGAAGAAGAGCAGCATTGAAAAGAATAAGACAAAGAAGATGCTTATTGATAAGTATATTGCATGTCTTAAAGGTGATGAGATACCGTGGACTAAAGGTTGGAGCAACTTAGCCGGCAACCGTAATGGGATAAGCAATCGAGCTTATAAAGGCACAAATGCATTGCTGCTTGCTATTATTGCAGATGACTTCGGATTTAAGGATAAACGTTGGTATACCTTTAATCAGATCAAGGAATATCGAGAGAAGCACAATATCACCGGAGATATGTTTAAGGGTGAAGCAAAAGGCATGGGAGTTCCCATTACATATTATGGGGTCTATTCTTCAGAGCTTAAGAAGATGCTTCCCTTTGAAGAGTTTAATAAGTTGGTAAAGGTTGGCGATATTAAAAGAGAACTGTGCTTTATCAAGCCTTTTAAAACTTACTATATCTTCAATGGAGATCTGGTTAACGGACTTGAGTCGGATCCGGAACTCGAACGCATAAAAGAGAATCCCATTGCTGCCGATGTAAGAATTGGAAAGATTATAGAGAATATGGGCGTTAACTATGTTGAGGAAGGATCCAGGGCATACTATAGCCCATCTTCAGATACAGTGGTCGTGCCGCCTAGTGGAGCTTTTAAGAGTTCGGATTTCTTTTATTCAACACAGCTGCACGAGCTTTGTCATGCAAGTGGTCATGAATCCAGACTTAATAGAGATACATTGGTCAACAATGACGGATTTGGTAATAATACATATGCAAAGGAAGAGCTTCGAGCAGAGATTGCCAGTTCTTTCATATGTGCTGAATTTGGACTAGGAGTCGATCAGACACACATCGATAACCATGCTGCATATATACAGTCTTGGATTGATGTTCTAGAGAATGAACCTGAAGAGCTCTTTAAGGCGATTGATGTTGCTTCAGGCATCGAGGAATATATGCTGGTCATGGCAGAATTGGCTCCGGTTCCCGAAGTTGCAGTTATCGCTGAGACACTTGAACCTGCGATTGATCAACAGATTGGATTAGATATTAACGATTAATATATTATTTACAGTTACTTCTTGCGAAATGTACAATACGGCTTGCTAAACTGTACAGACGAGTTATAATATAGCTAGAAAGTATATTTAGCAAAGGAGATGTACAACAATGGAAGAAGTTAACCTTACAGAATTTAGAGAGAAGATTGCCAAGTATTATGATTTTGCAGTTACGCTGAAGACGCCTGTGCTAATAACAAATCGAAAGAATAGCAAAGGTGATGCTGTCCTTATATCTCGTGAAGAATATGATGCAATGCAAAGCCTTAAGCGTTTTGCTGCATATCATGAAAGGCTAGCACTTCTTGAAAAGCGTATCGAGCGTTTAGAGGAGAATGACAATGAAAAGGAATCTGAAAACAACTAGTGTAGCACTGGTACTGTCCATGCTGGTAATGCTCTTTGCATTGCCTAAGGATGTAGCGGCTGCAACGAATAATGATGTCACAGTATCCTATTGTACTCATGTACAGAATGTAGGATGGCAGGACTTCGTTTCTAACGGAGCAATGTCCGGTACTGAAGGTCAGAGCCTTAGACTTGAGGGAATGAAGGTAACAGTATCTGGTCAGGGGCTTGGAGTCAGATATAAGACTCATGTTCAGAACGACGGTTGGCAGGATTGGGTTTACGACGGAGCGATGTCAGGTACCGAGGGAAGATCCTTGAGACTCGAAGGAATGGAAATCGAACTTACTGGATCCAATGCAGCTAACTACGATATTTACTATAGAGTTCATGTACAGAACATCGGTTGGATGGACTGGGTAAAGAACGGACAGATGGCAGGAACTGAAGGTCAGAGCCTCAGACTTGAAGGAATGGAAATTAAGGTAGTACCTGCAGGAACCTCTCCTACGTTCGTTACCTATAATACTCATGTAGAGAATATTGGATGGCAGGCAGATGTAACAGATGGTCTTATGGCTGGTACGACAGGTCAGAGCTTGAGACTTGAGGGAATACATATTACCTCTAATATCCCTGGCGTCGGTATCAAGTATAAGACTCATGTTCAGAACATTGGTTGGCAGGATTGGGTTTACGATGGTGCTATGTCCGGAACAGAGGGTCAGGCACTTAGACTTGAAGGTATTCAGATTGCACTTACGGGATCAAATGCCGGTAATTACGATGTTTGGTACAGAACTCATGTACAGAACTTCGGTTGGACAGGCTGGGCAAGGAATGGTGCTTCTTGTGGTAGTGCCGGATATTCATACAGACTTGAGGGTATCGAGATACTGATCCTTCCGGTCGGATCCGCTGCTCCTGGTAGCACAGCTAATTGTTTCTATGAAACAACGCCTGCTCCTGCAGCTCCTAGTAATTCCAACGGCGGTGGTTCTTCTGCTCCCGCACCTAGCACACCTGCGGCATCTGCTCCTGTTGATATCGATGCATCCGCAAGAGCCAACGGCTACGAGATCATTGATATTGATATGGGTAACGGTCAGACACAGAGGATCTATGGTTACTACGTAGATATGTCTGAGCTTGATAATATGATCAATAACTACAGAGTAAATACTCTTGGTCTTCAGCCCTATCTGACGACAGGAGTTCCGCAGGAAGCGATTGATTTCATTAAATTAAGAGCAGCTGAAGCTACTGTTTTCTGGGGACATTCAAGACCTGGACATGGTGGTGTGCCCTCGAGTATTTCAAGTTCATATTGTGAGAATCTTTCAAGCGGTACAGATCCAGCTCGTTCTTATGAAGGTTTGTATAATTCAACACATCACAGAGCACGTTGGACGGATCCATATCAGGATTATATGTACTCTGTAGGTTTCGTCAGAATGGAATACAACACAAGTACTAATCAGTGGACGGAAGGAATGCATGCAACAATTAATGGCTTTGTTTGGGTGTAATCGGTAGATTGTGAGGGAATAATATGGAATCTGAAAATTATGTGGATATAGCCCATAACGAGATGCAAGCATTATATCTGGAGTGGTCAGTTCAGCATAAAAAAAGGTTTCAAGCGGCGAGGCGATTCTATGGAGCTGAATCTACATTGTATGATCCCATCGAGATATATGCTGGATATGGTGCAAGAGATATAAATGCTTATCTTCGAGGCGAGGTAGAAACTTGCTTTTGGAGTTGTCTGATAAATACTCTTCGATTATCGATCCTTGATGCTCCAAGAGTTCACAAGAATATTTCAGTATATAGGTGGGTCCCTCGTTCGATAGTGGAAGAGATGCTTTCTTCGGAATCAAAAACGTATTATGAACGTGGATTTATGAGCACGTCGTTACAACAAAGGTTAGATTATGAATATCACAGAAATGACGTGTTGCTTCATATAAAAGTCAAAGCTGGTACTCCGGCAGTATATGTTGATAATGTTGTTAACCGACATGAACATGAATTACTGTTTTTAGATGGTAGTTTTTTACGCTACGATGGAAAGAAATTATGTCCGAAGCTAAGACGTTTTATATATGAAGTGGGTATGATCCGTTTTGATGCATAGCAAACAAGGAACCTCTATGAGGTTCTTTGTTTTTGTGTTTTGACTATTATTCATGAAAAGAAATACAACATGTACTTGTCAAGAAACGTCAAATTTCTAGCTTCGAATATCAAAAAACCTACATGGGTTGCTAAAGAATTGAAGATATCGCCCAATACGATGTCATTAATAATCAATAAACCTGATTACGATCCGCACTTGTCAATATTGATCAAATTATCTGAATATTTCGGCGTATCACTCGATGATCTGATCTATAAAGATCTGAGTAAAGTCAATAGATGAAAGGAATAATTGCTTATGTGTAGAGGAAGAGATCATCCCGAAGACCAATCTATATCTAATGTTAACCAAAGGATCCTGAAAGGGATCCTTTTTAAGTTGAAATAAGAAGAAAGGAAGGATCTTTAATGAAGATTTTCAGAAAAGCAAAAAGGTTTATCGCTGCTATGACCGCAACGGTGGTTACCCTGGCATCGTTAAGCTCCATTGCTAATGCCTGGGGCGGCGACTGGGGCTTTGACGGTACTATCGCGATGGCTCCGGCTGACAGCAATATTCAGCTGTACACTGACTATAACGGTGCGCGTTACCATGCTAATGCTAAAGCAGTAGTAGATGGTAGCGGACATTATATTCCTGTGTACTGTATCGAGCAGGGTAGACATCTTGAGAACGGTGAGGGAGCTAACCGTGAACTCTACTACAACGATAGCGTAGTCACCGTAGGTGCTATGGCCGGTCATACCGTGAGAGATGCCGTCGGTATCATCTATACAGTCGGTTATAACGGCTATAACGACTGGGGTGTATACGATATCAACATCTACGGATCAGGAGCTTCCTTGAGCAATGGCAACTATGTTAAGTATGTTGCTACTCAGGCTCTCATCTGGGAGGCTGTAAACAATCAGACTTTCCATCATTCTCCTGATCCTAATGACTCTGTTCAGCAGGCTATCAATGAGCTTAGAGCAAGACTTCACGATTATGAGAATCGTAATGATAGAGTCAGCTGGAATGCTGGAGACATCACTTTATACGATAATCCGACGGATGCTCTGAATAACCCTAACCATCAGACGTCGGTAGCTTGGGACGGAGTAGATTATCAGTTCCACTTTGACTACAACTATAGTGGTGAATATAATCCCAGCAACTATAACAATTCAAGCTCCAATACAAGCTATATCACTAGCAGAAACGATTCTGATTTCACGGTTACTCAAGAGTCTTATGGTCATAAGGTACTGATGTCTTGGGATATTAACTGGGGTTCTTCAACAGAGGCTATATCAGGTGGATATTATTACCTTGACGATAACGATGCTAATACCGGATACGGCGTTCAGCTTTGGCGACCATCGGGAGCTGCAGACGATCAGCTTTGTATTTCTGCTACTGCTACTCGTGAGATTAGATATGCAGCGTTTGAAGCAGTTGATGATCGATTTGAGTATTCTGCAAGCGCTTCTCTAAATACCGTAAAGGTAGACGATCAGGGCAATCTTGCGAGTGGCGCTACCTTCACCGTATATAATTCAGACGGTTCTGTATTCGGAACTATGAGTGATTCAGCTGATCGTGGCCATTACTCTATAGATATTCCTAATTCAGTATTTGAAGATGAACGCGGAGTTTATTACGATGAAGACTTAGCCGGAAATCCTATCACAACTCCTATAGAGTGTAGTTTTACTATTGTTGAAACTAGTCCGGCAACAAGTGTTAATCTGAATGGTTCTTGGGTTGATGCTACATTTGCCGATAATTCATCTACTACATATTCTGTTACGGTTTCACTTGATCGTCAGACAGGTGAGATGACCTGGACTGCTTCAGGATCCAATGGTGGTACAGCTGCTCGTAATGCTGCAAGAGATACTACACATGCAGACATCTCTTTCGGTACATCTGGTGGTAATACCGTAAATGTACCTTATGTAACAGCCGACTATTCATTCCAGATCGCAAAGGTTGATGACCAGAGCAGATCTGCAAGAGGCGCTGAGTTTACAGTATATAGCGATTCTGCTTGTGCTAATGAAATTGGTACAATGACAGACTCCGGTAATAACGGAATCTATTCTTTTAGCGGTTCTTTCAGCAATCAGCTTAGAACAGCAACCGCAAGCCAGACAGTAACTCTTTATGTAAAAGAGACTGTCGCTGCCGATCAGATCCTTAACGGTAACGATTGGGAGGACGTTACATGTGCTCTCGATGGCACAGTACATACTGTTGTATTTACTTGGAATCCCGCAACAGGCGAGATGACAGGTACTATCGATGCGGATCATTCCGTATCTTCTACAAGAGCTGCTAATACTCTTTCATCTGATATCTCAGCTGATTGGACAGCTTATCCTATCGTAAATGTTCCTTATGTAAGTGCTGACTATGAGTTCGAGATCGCTAAGATCGACGATATGGACAGATCTGCAAGAGGAGCAGAATTCACAGTATATAGCGATTCCGCTTGTACTAATGAAATTGGTACAATGACTGATACTAGCAACGACGGTATCTATTCCTTTAGTGGTTCTTTCGCTGACGATCTTAGATCCAATGCTGATGATCAGACATTGACACTTTATGTTCGTGAGACAGTCGCAGCAGATCAGATCCTTTACGATGGTTCCTGGATCGATGTTGAGTGTGAGCTTGATGATACTGTTTATACAGTAGTTATCACATGGAATCCTTCAACAGGCGCAATGTCTGCCACCTGGGAAGGTGATAGGGAAGTAACCTCTTCTAGAGATGATTCTTCTTTATCTTCTTCTATTACAGCTGATTGGACAGATGAGCCTGTAGTGAATGTCGTGCTTACTTCCGGTTCTTTAACTATCGAAAAGCAGGACGATCAGACAGGTGAAGCTCTTACAGGCGCAGTCTTCGGAGTATATGTTGACGCAGATCTTAGCGGAACATACGATCCTACAATCGATACTCCTTATGCTCAGCTTAGGGATCCCGACGGAGACGGTAAGTATACTATGACTGATATGCCTATTCAGGGTTATATCGTAAGAGAGCTTATTGCTCCTGATGGTTACGAGATCGATCCTAATACTTATGCATTTGAGATCGTTCCTGGCAATCTTGACGTAGTTATTGATAACGTTCAGTACACAGTACTTGATACTTCTGCCGGTATCTTCGTTGATGGTAATGCCATCACAGGTACAGAGTTCTTATCGATCAACGAGTCTTCTCATATGACAGTATATGCAGAAGAAGCAACATTCGTAGATCACGTTTCTTACAACGGCCTTATCGTTGGACAGACTTATGAATCCGTTGCTATCGTTTACGATAAGGCCACAGGTGAGCCTTTGACAGACACGAATGGCAATATCATCACTAATACCGTTATATTCACAGCAACTGAGACAACCGGTGTGATCGAGGTACCTTTGACGATCAATACTATTGCTTGGGAGTCTGGTAAGACCATTGTATGCTTTGAGGATCTTTACAGAGAGACGGCAAATGGTAGAGTTCATGTAGGTGTTCACCATGATCTCAACGATGAGAATCAGACAATCACTCCGCCTAGTGGTTCTACAACATTCATGGGAACGGCAACGGGAGATCATGTTGTACCAGTTGGAACAACTACTTCTCTTACGGATGTTGTATCCTACGAAGGTCTTGAGGTTGGCAGAGCCTATACCGTGACAGGAACAATTATGGTGAAGAATGGTTCCGAGGGAACGGAACTTACTGATGCAAACGGTAATGTTGTCACAGCAACAACAACCTTTACTGCTACTACTTCGACCGGAACGGTTGATGTAGTATTTACGGATGTTGATACAACATCACTGGTAGGTAAGGAGCTTGTAGCCTTTGAGTCAATCAAGACATCAGGCTTTACAGTTTGGATCCATGCTGATCTTAACGATGACAATCAGACGGTAAGAGTTCCCAACATGGGAACCTCGGCAACCGGATCCGATGGATCCACCAAGACGATTGGAGCTGTCGTTGAAGCAACTATCCTTGATGCTGTTAATTATGAGGGCTTAACACCCGGACAGCAGTATGTTGTATACGGCTCTGTTAATGTTGTAACTACTAATGCTGATGGTTCTGTAACGGCTACGTCTCTCAGGATCAACGATCAGGAAGTAACAGCTTCCGCTACATTCACCCCTACTGAATCAGCTGGTACTGTTGTTGTTACATTTACATTTGATGGTTCAGGCCTTACTGATGGAACAAAGCTTGTAGTATACGAAGAACTCTATATGAAGACTATTACAACCGGTGATAATGGAGAATCAACAACAGAGACTTATATCACAGAGCATAAAGATGCTTCGGATTCCAGTCAGACGGTAACGATTACTTCTGTCCCTAAGACCGGTGATGCAAGAACTGCTGTAGGTTATATTGTAGCTGCAACCGTAGCAATCGGAGTAATAGGATCGGCGGTTATAGCTCTTAAGAAAACTAAGACGGATGAGACAGCTGAAACTAATTAAGCGTGATACAATGAAAAAACTTGAGGCATGCAAGGGAAGGTAATAACTTAATATTTACCTGTTTTATAGTCAATTTGCAGCCTTCCCTGGCTGCCGAAATCATATTCAACGCTGATAGTGCTCACAGGCTTAGGTTTGTGGGCATTTTTGAGCGGTGAAAAATTGGAGGTGTATACTTTGGATAAAAAAGGAAAATGTGATATTCATAACCGAGAACGATGTGTTAGGTGCAAATAAGCCCATATATCACATTGACCGGTATGTCGGAGAATGTAATGTCTCCTTCGATGACGGCGAATATATCATATATGTGAACGGAGCATTGAAGACGAAGGAAACGGAATTAGGACAGCTTATGAGTGATTTCTTCTGCACAGACGCAAAGGATTTTCACTATAAGGCACTGTCTGAGAAGGTCAGAGAGCTTGCCGGCGAGAAGACGGCATAAACAGATAATTAGTTGCCATACAATGAATAGAAGGATCTCAGAAATGAGGTCCTTTTATTGTGGGAGAAAATATGAAAAGAAGAACAATTCTTAAATTGATTATTGTACTGTCGATCATTATTTTGATATTCTGCGGTGCAAAGATCATCTCTCTTAATCGAGAAGAGTATATGAATAAACAAGGATATGACAAGCTTCAGGTGCTTCGTTCTGATACGATTGTCCCAGATTCAATTATCATAGATCTCGATTACGATGGTGATAATGATATGGATCCTGTAAGAGAATATCTGATGGATCTATATAACATTAATCACGATTTCAGAGGCTGGCTTAATATTTCGGATACTACAATCGATTTTCCAATTGTACAAGGATGGCCTGAAGATCCTGAGCACTATCTCCATTACGATTTCTATAATGCTCCTAATACTTTTGGGTGTCCCTTTATAGCTGCAGGAGATACGATAGAAGCTGATAACATCGTTATATATGGTCATCACTTTAGAAACGGTAATATGTTCGCTCCGCTCGATAACTATCTGGATCAGACCTGGGCGGATGATCATCGATACATCACGTTAGAAGCACTGGATAAAACTCATACATATCAGGTATTTTGTGTGTTTCGAATGGAAGTTGTTGACAGACCGTTTCATTGGGACTCCTCTTTTCTTTTTCCTGAAGAGGATGATTTCAATGATTTTATTGCAAATTGTAACCGGTATAACGAGATTGAGACAGATTTTGTCCCTGAATATGGTGATAACTTCATAACCCTGGTGACATGTAATTACAGTTATTCCAATGGAAGACTAGTAATAATTGCATGTGAATACGTAACTTAAGCAATTCAATAATAAGTAAAACTATTCAAATAAAGCGTTTCTGGAGAAAGGAAGCGCTTTTTTTGTGCCAAGAAAAAAGGAGAATCGAACAATGGCAAAGTTTACTAATCTAACACTTCACAGAAACTTTACGACGGTATCTAATGCGTTCCTGCAGGATAAGAATCTTGATATAGCATCACGAGGTCTTCTTATGACGATATTATCTCTTCCGGAATACCAAAGAAACGGTGAACCATGGAACTTTTCAACGATAGGTCTGGCTTCTATCCTTCCTGATGGAAAGGCCAAGGTTGCTACAGCACTCAAGAAGTTAGAAGAGTGTGGTTACCTTTGGCGAAGACGTATTTATGTTGCTGGTAAGGTTGCAGATTGGGAATATATCTTTAATGATGAAGTCATGCCGGAAGCATTAGAAGCATATAGATTGAAGCTGGAAAAGGCAGCTGCTAAATCGTCAAAGAGAGAAAAGCAGCCCAAAGATATCAAGAGAAAGAAGAGTCTCGAAATGCCTGAAAACATTGAATTAGACCTAGAACCCGAAAATCGGGTTCTAGTAGATAATCCCCCCAAAAAGCTAGAACCCGAAAACCTAGAACTTGAAAACCTAGATCTTGAAAATCGGGTTCTAGAACTAATAAAAGAACATAAAGATAAAATACATAAATATAAATATAAAGAAGAAGTTAGTGCTAATCTTAAAGAGAGTAAGGAAGAACAAACTTCTCCCCGAACTCCTTCTTCGAAGCTTCAATTGATTCATGTTGTGTGTAAGATCTTTAACAACATTCCTTCAAGGCTTAATGGAATAGAGATGGGGCTTATAGATAATTGGGAGCGTATGGGAGTTACCCCTGATCTTGTTCAGCTTGCAGCTGAAGATTGTCTATACATCCCCGGATTTACGATTAAGCATTTGAATAAGACGATTGAGGAATGGATGAGAGCAGATGTTACAGATGTAGAGAGCGCAAAAGCTTATATAGAAGAACGACATCAGGAAAACCTTAAGAAAAAGAGATCCAGATATCGTAATTCACGGAATGACAACCTTTGGAAGTCCGGGAAAGATGCAGGCATAGCATGGCAAGAGAGGGACGTGAAACAAATTGATAACGAGGATACTGCTGGCGAAGTGGATCCTATGATAGATGAAGCAATATTTGAATTATTTGGATGAGGTGAAACGTATGTTTAGATTGTTTGCTTACAAAGAATCCCCTAAGTACAAAAAACTTAAGACTATCGGCTATATCTTTGATATCAGCCTAACAGCATTTATTCTGGTCGGTATTATCTTCCTGGCGATTAGACATCCCAAAGAAGATAAACCTGAAGTCCCTGAAGGAATGGTAGAGGCAGAATTCGTCCGAGTAGTTGATGGTGATACCATTGTCGTTATTTATGAGGACGAAGAAACAACTGTACGTCTTATTGGCATAGATGCTCCTGAAAGTGTTAATCCGAATCCTGAAAGGAATACTCCTGAAGGAGAAGAAGCTGCGGAGTTTGTAACAAGGCTGATGTCAAATACTAAGATCGTATATCTTGAGTTCGATCAGGAGCTTTATGATACGTATGACAGACTCCTGGCATATGTCTATTACTATGAGGATGCAGATCTCATAATGCTCAACATGAGAATCCTTAAAGAGGGCTATGCTGAGCCAATGATTGTTTTGCCTAATTTAAAATATGCTCAAACGTTCGTGGATTTAGGGAAAGAGAACGCGGAGGATGATTGATGACTGAGTATAACGAATACATCACCGCAAGTGAGTATGATGAAATAATGCGGTCATATGCTGTGAATCAGATTGAAGAACAGTGTGAGACGGCGCTACCTCAACCTGATAACGCAGTAACCCAGATCTCTGTAGTTAAGCTTATCGTTGATAAGAACTATCCCTGGAAGCTACAGGAAGAAAGCGAAGAATACCAAGGTATCCTTGATTCGATTTCCGAAATCGGTATCATAACACCTTTGATCGTAGTTCCTGCGGAAGATGATAAATACCGTATCGTATCCGGCAGGAGAAGATATAAGATCGCCGAGGATATAGGAATCGTCGATGTTCCTTGTATTGTTCTGCAGATCAATGACGAGTATCTGATCCAGAAGATTAGGAACGACAGCAATCTGAAAACGAGGCAGCATAATCTGCCAAGCGAGCTTGCCAAGGCTTATAAGCTGGAGCTGGACTCATACTCTAGACAAGGAAAACGAAATGATCTTATTGATGAAGTAACTTCGGCTCCAGCGGGACCGAAGTTACTTAATGTCCGATCTAATGAGATCGTCGCTTCCAAATACGGTGAGAGTATAGCTCAGATTAAACGTTATATCAGGCTTAATAAGCTTATCCCGGATCTATTGAATCTTGTTGATACCAATAAAATGAGCCTTAGGACTGCTGCGGATTATGTTGTGAGATTAACTTCGGAGAATCAAGTGTTCTTATTCTCATGTTGGCAGAAGGTAGGGCGTAAGATCAAGCAAGATAGAGTTGTGGCGGTATTAAGAGCTCAAGATAAAGCTAAGAAGGAAGAGCGAATCCTTACGGAAGAAGAGGTGTTTGAAGCATATATGAATATTCTTCCGGATAAGGAAAATACTAATGCTGATCAGATTCAGATTCCGGTAAAAAAGATCGAGAAGTTTTTTCCGCCTTGGTGTAAGAGGGATGTAGATCGGATTAATTTTCTGATGGATGCCTTGAATTATTATAGTTTAAGCATTTCGGAAGATTAGGAATGATCTAGAAATTTAATTCAATACCAAATTACAATTCAGGTAATTAAGCATCGGTTAAACCGGTGCTTTTTTATATATCAAAATTTTCATCAGGAGGTGCATTTAATGATGCAGAACGGTAAAACAACCAGTAACAATCCCCAGTCAATGGATTTCGTAATCCAGCTTCCGAACGGAAAAAATGTACTAATGGAGAACAGTTCAGAGTCTCAGGCTAAGAACAAGGAAATAGTTAAGGCGTATTACGATGCCTTTAACAAGAACTAAGGAAGGAGAATGTACTATGAGTTTTGATGATTTCAAGAAGGAAGTAGCAGCAGTCGTCAAGGATTATCTCCCTGATGAGTACAAGGATGCGAAGGTAACGATTGCTACCGTAAGTAAGATCGGCATGACATATGATTCGCTCACTGTACGCCCTGAAGGTCAGTTGGCTAGTCCTGCTGCTAATCTTAATGCCTTTTATGAAGAATATGAGAATGGAAAAGCATTTGATGCGATAATGGACGATATATCAGATGTACTCCGGACTAAGGCTCCTGCGAATATGCAGAATCTGTCTTGGCTTTTTGACTTCGATAAGGTTAAGGATCATCTCTTCATCAGGGTGAGCAATGCAGAAAAGAACGAGGGACTTATCGCTTCCGCTCCGTATAAGAAGGTAGAAGATCTCATTATCACATACCATGTTGCGGTCGAATCTACCAATCACGGCCTTGCTAGCACGATCATTAATAATGATCTCCTCAATCATTACGGTGTATCTATTGAACAGGTTCATGAAGTTGCTATAGAGAATACTCCTAATCTTCTTGGGGTTAAGTTTAAACCCATGATTGAGATTGTTGCTGAAAACATGGGTATTGGTGTAGATGATCTTCCTGTTCCTAGTCCCTCAGATCCGCCTCTTTATGTTCTTAGTAATAATTACCTTAACTTTGGTGCAGGTCTGATAATGATTCCTGAAGTTATGGATAAGGTTGCTGAGAAACTCGGAAACAACCTTGTCATTCTACCGTCATCTGTTCATGAAGTAATAGTTACTCCTGTTCTTCCTGATACTGATATTTCAAGGTTGGATGACATGGTAGCTGACATTAATTCCAATGAGGTTGATCCTAAAGAGGTATTGGCAGATCATATCTATATCTACGATGGTCTGGAGCATTCGTTGACTTCTTCCTTGACAATACAGGAGCAGTTGAATGTCATGTCTGATCCTGATGTCGATATAGATTCTGATATTGAATTGAATCCATAAGGAGAGATGATCACATGAAGCGTGTGAATTGCAGATTCCTCAGTGAGCTCTATGAGCTCACTGAGATCTTATGTTTTGATATTGAGACAACAGGTCTGGATCCGCTAAACGATGAGATATTGAAATTATCAGTCGTTGATATGGCAGGAAACGTTCTTTTCGATGAATTGTTTTCAACTGATCATAAAACCAGTTGGGAAGATGCTACAAAGGTAAACGGTATCACTCCGGATATGGTATATGGATGTCGTAAGTTCAAAGACGCAACGTCAGAAATAGAGCGAGTGTTCAATGATGCCAAAAGTATTATCGGATACAATATATCAAGTTTTGATCTTATTTTTCTTCATAATAATGGTATCGATATTGATGCTCCGTATATGGCAGATATCATGCTTGATTGGTCTGAGGTTCTTGGAATATTCGATCCGAATACCAAAGAGTGGTCTAACCGTAGACTTAGCGAATTGGCATCTGTCTTCAGGTATGAATTTGTAGCTCATGATTCTTTGGATGATGCAAGAGCGACTATCTTTCTTGCCAAAAAGGTCATCGATCTACAGACTTTTGAGTTCCTGCAGAAGCGTTCAACACAATTGAATCTATATCGTGAGATCGATCCTTCAATTCAGTTTTCTGAAGATGCCGATATCCCTCTGGAAGAAGTAGTTGATATATGATTTGTATGAATCGTGAATGGGGTGTTAGGGGCGTTGCCCTTAAAGATTGTGAAAATGTATACACATTTTCGCCTGCTTGCGAGAAGAGCGCCAAAAAATATTTGGCGCTCGATAGCGGAGAGTGCTAACGGCATCTCTTCCGCTGATTACGCCGATTGGCGCTAAGGGCTTCGCCCCATATATCCTGACCGCTGACGCGGTGATTATTAGTTCTAAGGAGATATTGCCTATGTCGAGAACCGTAGATTTTCATTTGCGAATGTCAGAAGACGAACTTGCAGAATTGGAAAAGATTTCTCATGAGTGCGGCATGACAAAAAGCCAGTACCTGAGAGCCGGGATCGGAGAAAAGAGGACTTTGCCGAAGGTCCCCGATGAGCTCATAGATCTCATGAAGGAACTGAATCGAGTTGGCATTAATCTTAATCAGCTTGTAGTTGTTTGCCGTAGCAGCGGCTATAGAGAAGATCAGGTCTTGGAGACGATAGATCAATTAAGTAAAGTCGGATTCGAACTTAGAAGAGCGATATACGGTATAAGGTAGAAAGGAGACAAATATGGCAGCAACTAAAATATGGACTCTGTATAATTCCGTTACTGCTGCCAACGATTATGCTAAGAACGAGAAGAAGACGGTAGAAGTTCGATTCGATGAGTGCGATGATCGGGTGAATGTTAAAAGCGGGTCTGAAGAAATTATCCTTGGAGATATTGCTCATGCATTGAATTATATTTCGCAGGATCATAAAACTCACGCAAGGGAATACGTGACCGGAATTAATGTATCTGCTACTGATTGTAATAACGAGATGCAAGCCACTAAGGAATACTTTGGCAAGACTGATGGGGCTCTAGGGTATCATTGTATTCAGTCTTTTGCTCCCGGTGAAATTGATCCGGAACAAGCTCATGCTATCGGATGTGAGACGGCAGCTGCGCTTTGGGGGGATGCAGGATACCAGGTTTTAATATGTACTCACCTTGACAGGGAGCATATTCATAATCATTTTGTGATCAACTCTGTCAATACCTTTACCGGCGAGAAGGATCCTGTAAGGTACCATAATAAGATTAAAGCTATATCAGATCGTATCGTTAAAGAACATGGACTATCCGTGATCGATGCGCCCGGTAAAAATCCGGCTGTTCTTCCCAGACTCTCCAAAAGGCAGCGTGATACACAACTGGTAGTAGATGAGGCTATCTCTAAGGCTACTGATCTTCTAGGGTTTCTTACTCTCATGGAACAAAAGGGTTATACGATCAATGCCGCTGCCGGTAAATCTTACTGGACGGTGAAACATGAATCCTGGAAGAGGCCTATGAGGCTAATCAGGCTTGGTGAAGAATATCGTAATGCCGCGATTCTGGATAGAATCGCTAATGAATATCCTAAGGCTATCGTGATGACTCCTAAAGCAATGTATAAAGCTGAAGATCGTCTTTTTCGTATCAATAACAATTGGAAATATACCTATCAGTATAAGTATTTCATACACATGTATCGTATGGGATATGACCTGAGAAAGTATAGGCCGAAGAATAATCAGCTTACATGGGACGAAAGACGCGAGTTGGACGATAAGTGGAAAACGTTACGGCGTATCTCCTGGCTGACGGAGAATAAAATATCGACTCAATCTGAGCTTGAATCCCGGGAGGTAATAAATAGACATAAAAATGAATATCTGATTCAGCAGAAAGAACATATTGTAAAACAAATCAGGAGTCTTAACCGTAAGAATCTTGATTATGCTGAGGAACAGAAGTTACTTGATCGGATAAATATAGAGCTCGAGGAACTTAAAGAGGAACTTCAGATCATAAAGGATATTGAAGAAAACTCAATCGAAAGTTCTGATCGTGAGATATCTTACGATGAAGAAATACAACATGAGGAGGATTTGTAAATGGCATATGAAGATCAATTTGTCGATGGTGGAATAAATCTGATGATCAATGGTGCCAGACTGGCTATTTTTGCAACATCAAAGATGTTGGCGTTAATCGCAAAAGAGGTAACACTTATGCATCTGAAGATTCAGGAAGGTAGAGAGCTTTCAGGTGGACAGAGAACCATTGCCGCGATGCTTAAGAGTGGAAAAGAAGTATCTTGCCTTACCATGAATCGTGAGGATCTGCAGAAACTTAAAGCTCATGCTAAGGAGTATAATTTTCAGTTTCATGCCTTAAATACCGACAAAAAGACCGATAATGATAAGGATTATTGTACGGTCTTTATCAGAAAGACGGATTTTGCTCAATTCCAGCAGTTTGTAAAAGACTATAATATCGGTGCAGTAAGTCACGGCGATATTACCTCTAAGCAGGAAAAGCCATTGCTGGAAGCTGACCTGGATAAGCTCCTGGATGACGATAAAGCGCGTGAACGCTTTATGAGTGGGCAGAAAACCTTTGATATAAAGGCTTTCATGGATGAACAGACAAAACGTGGTAGTAGTGTTGATCAGTTTCTGGTACTTCTTGAAGCATTAATCCAGAAACTGTTAGCTAGGAATCTTACCCCTGATTTTACTAATATGGATATTAAAGATCCTGAGATTGATGTACTTGCCAAGGATTTTCAGTTCCCGTCTCCGGAGAAAAGCAACGAGATGACCGTCGAGGCGGGAAAGGAAGTCTCAACTATACAGGACTCATCGATAAATACTACCAAGAGTCCAAACGACAGAAGTAAAGATCCTCTTGATGACGAAAAGGAATTTCAGGTGGATACTGATTTAGGTAAGGTTCAAAGGTCTGATCTTAAGGAAACATCCTTTGATCAGGTTGTTAATTCATCTCCTGAATCGGAAGTGACTACAGACTTTGAACTATCATCTTCCTCAGCTCCGGAAGAATATACGGATCCTCTTGACTCATCTCTTGACGAATTTCTTGAGAATAATACTTATAGTAAGGATTTTCGAGAAAGTTCATTTGAGAAGGAAGCTAAGATCGATCCCGGGCTTGATATAAAGTCTGCAGGCGGTACTCACCATGTACCGTCTTTTGATGAAACGCAGGAAGATTTTAAGCTTTCAGATGGTATGGTATCCGCGATGAAAGAGATGTATAACGCTACTCATCCTGAATCAAAGTATCAGACACAGAATTATACTCAGATAATGAATGATATGTATGAAGAAGCGGCCAGACAGACAGCAGGAGTTGAGATTCCTGTCGAGCCTGATATCGGGGGTGACATATGACAAATCAACCTAAATTTAAGTCTGAGAAGTACCAACAGCGATATGATCAGCTTTCTGCTATGAGCGAAAAACTGTATTCAGAATTAAAAGCAGGTAACAGAGAGCATTTACTTAATGTGCTGAAGGTTATATCGATTACACCATCTCTTACCGTTAGAAATGCTCTTGTTCTATACCAGCAGTTGGGAAAGGCTCCTATGGGACTTAAAACTCCGGCTGAATGGAAAAAGCTAAATGTATCCATCAAGAAAGGTAATCGATGGCTGTGGCTGTGGGAGCCGCAGTTTTACGATGATCTTAAGACCGGTAAGAAAGTTAAGGGGCGTATCCTTCCGTCGGCCAGAATCGACATATCTCAAACAAATGCCGTAAAACCTGATCGAATGGATCTTTTCAAGGTTGAACAAGCTCTGATCGATAAGTACGGGATATCAATTTGGAATGGGAGAACGACGGAGCCTGCGCTTAAAGTTCCGAATACTACTCAAATCGTAGTTAATTCCGATTTCTCGAAGAAACAGATACTTGAGGCAGCTGCCGGTCAGATCTTGCGTGTGGCGCAACCGCAGAATAAACCGTTGACGTTAGGTGCTATGCTCGTATTTAGGTGTACCGGATCTGATAAGATGCTTAGAAAGGAAATTGATCGTAATGATTCTCCGGCATCCGTAGAGCTTACAGATCTAAAATCGATTATAGGTGATTACAGGAAACTTGTTGCAGAATGTGAATCATTGGTCAAGGATCTTGCTAAGAAGCTAGAGAAGGAAGAATCACCGCCAATTTCAATTGTTGACTCGGATCCCGAGGAGGATCTACCTTACGAGATCTAATATAAACACTATTGTTAAACAGGGCTCAATTGATCGAGCTCTTTTTGTTTGCCGAAAATACGGCGGAAAGGAATTAAATATGAAAATCAAGAAGATTACAGGAATGATTGCAGCAACTGCGCTTACTATGGCTTGTCACTTGCCCAGTATTGTACTGGCTACAGATACCGATCCGAACTCGGATCCTTCAACGGAAGTAATATCACAGATTGAGAATGCTAAGACTCTTATATATTCCATTGGTGGAGGCCTCGGAGCTTTGGTATTTTTCTTTTCGTTGTTTTCAGCCCTTAAAGCCAGAAAGAATGGTAACGATGAGAAATTTGATAACGGTATAACCGGCTGCATCATCGGTATTGTCATGGCATCTGCAGGAGCTTTGATGGCTTATTTCGGATTCTAAAGGAGATAGTATATGGATTTAGGCAGCGATATTATCCTGTATATCCTTGAAGAAGCTGTCGCCATCTGGAATGTCTTTCTGAGCACTGCATTTACGATTGTTTCAACATCCCCCTATGACCTAGGGGGAGATAACAATATATTTGATGCGATATCTACTCGTATCGGAGACTCTATTTCTATGATTGCTTCATCACTGCTCATAGTGATCTGGGGAATAGGAGTCCTACGTTCTGCATCGCAGATAGAGAACCAAATGAGAGGTCCGCACCATATGTTCTGGCAACTGTTCAGGCTGTTTGTACCGGCGTCGCTTATTATGTCATATAAATATGTGACGAGCATAATAATAAGTTTGGGTGTTGACGCTCTTAATCAGATCTTACTGATCGATGCTACAGAATTATCAGAGATGGAAGTTGAAAGTACGGTAATTGCCTATCTGGATTCAGCCGGATTCTGGGATAAGTTCTTTGCGTTTTGCATATCTTTCGGTTTTTTAATTCAAGCTGTTCGATATGGGTCAAAGATTGTTCTAAAGGTATATGGAAGATTATTCTCAATCTACGGCATGATATTTTTGGCTCCGATAGGATTAGCAATGTATGGATCCCAGCAGACTGAACACTCAGCGATGCGATATCTGACCTCTTTGGGTAAGGTTGCACTTCACGGTGTTGTTATCGTTATAGATCTCATCATTTATAATGTTTTCTTTACCTACATGACGTCAATCGATATGTTTGCAGGTTTCTCCGGCACTCTGTCAGGATGGCTTCTTCAGAACTTTTTTATGATGGGTGTCCTTTATGGACTCATTGAAGCATCAGAACAATTCACAGAAAGGATACTGTAATACTATGGAGTTTGGTGTTAATAAAGATCTCTCTGATTATGAGAAGATGACCTATAAAGGTTTCTCTTTCAGGATGATTGGAGTAATTATCTACTGTATAGTGATGTTTTTCCTTATAGGTATCTATCTTTATGATTATCTGTCTACTCCGGCACAGACGATCCTTATCATGTTGGCTTTGCTTCCGGCAGCTGCCTTTTGGGTTGCCAAGGTACCTAGATATAATCTTCCGGCAGAAAAGGCTGCGAAAATTATATTAGTGGATCTTTTAAGCCCTCATAAGTCTGTTGTCGAAGATGGAAAGGAGAATGGATTTTTGGCGTTTTTAACAAAACATAGGTATAAGATTCCCAGATCAGTAAATGATTATATTCCTATAAGTGATTGGGAAGAGGATGGTATTTGCTGCTCGGGAAAGAGATATTCTGTATTATTTAAGTTCAGTGATATAGATTTCACATCTTTATCAGACGAAGATAAGGTAGATCGTCTAATGAAGCTTGAGGGTATAATCTCGACATTCACTGATATAACTACTATCTATAGGATCCATGTAGTCAATAAGAATATTGATAATAAGAAGATCTATGACTATATGGCACTTCCTGATTTTGAGGTGAATCCACGCCTTTCTTCTGATTTTAACAGGATACTGAAGGATGTAATTAACAATAAGAATGAGATTTATAGTGAACTATATCTTTCGATAACGGCTTTTTGTCAGAATCTTAAGGAAGCTTCACAGTATTTCTCGCAACTGGAAGTTAAACTGCAGGGTAAGTTTTCAGATCTCAGATCGCAGCTTGTAAGACTATCTGTTGAAGATAGGATAAAGCTATATCATGAGATCTATCACTATGGGACTGATCGACAGTTTATCTATGACAGTATTCCTGATATGAAGGGTAAAGATCTGAGATCGTTTTGTTCGCCTGAAAGATGGGAGAAGCACGATGACCATATAAACTGCGGCAATCTCCTATATAGAACGTTGTATCTTAAGAGTATCGGTCCAGGTATACAAGATGACTTTTGGAGAAACTTGACTTCGAAGATCCCGGATCTGGCTATAAGCTCTGTAGAGATTCAGCCGATAACATCATCTTCTGCCAGGAATCTGATCAACAGTTCAATATCTGAAAGCGCATCCAGATCATCGGACTATAGAACAGCAAAGGCTAAGAAACTTGATATTTCATCGTTTGTTCCACCTCAACTTACACAAGAACTGGATGCGGCTGCATCTGTTTATAACGATGTTGAGGTTAGGAAACAAAAGCTTTTCTGGGTAAAGGTTCTTGTTACTATTACCGGAGAGACTAAAGAAGATCTTGAGAATAACACTAAAGCCATATGGTCAAGTGCCAATGAAGCAGGTGTAGTATTTGAGATTCTTTATAATCAGCAGGTACAAGGTCTGTTTTCGTGTCTGCCTTTTGGTACCAATAATCTTCTTGAGTACAGATATTCAATGACAACGGAATCTATAGCTGCTTTTGTGCCGTTTGCTTTCCCTATTATTCAGCAGTTTGGTAAGCAGGCATGCTGGATCGGAAGTAATCCTGTTGCTCATAAGGTTAATAGTACCGACCGTAGCAGGCTTAATAACGGTCACGGAATGACCTGTGGATCTTCGGGATCCGGTAAGGGAGTTCTGGTTAAGATGCAGATCATTAGCCGAAGGATTAAGGAGTTTGGTAGTTCGGATATTATCATCATTGATCCCAGGGGTGAATATGAGGATCTTACTAAGTATACCGGCGGATGCTGTGCTAATATAGCGATTGGATCTTCTGACTATATAAATGTAATGGATATGGATAAAGACTATGCTGCATCAGGTGTAGTGAAGAATAAGATATCCTATCTTCAGCTGCTCATGAACGAGATGATCAACGGCATGGGTGATTCCGGTATTTCTGTAGCTGACATCAATACCTTTACGGATCGATGTGCAGGAAATCTCTATAAAAACTATATTAAGAGTAAATATACTACAGAGTGTCCTACACTGGTCGATCTGTATAATGAGCTCATGGCTCAACCTGAAGATACTGCTCATCAGATTGCTCAAGCGCTTGAAACATATGCTCTTGGATCCCTTAATATATTTGCCGGCAAGACAAATATACCTGAAGAAACAGGCATGATTGACTACAATATCAAAGGTCTTGACGGTAACTTCAGGACTTTGGGGCAGATGGTTCTTATCGATCAGGTCAAGAACAGGATTGCCAGGAACAAGAGAAAAGGCATCACAACATATCTCTATATCGATGAAATGCATACTTTCTTTGGTGGAGCATCTGAGAAAATGGTCATGGATCTTTGGAAGATGGGACGACATGAACACGTCTTCTGTCATGGTATTGAGCAAGATCCCATTACCTTGATCGAGCACGAAAACGGACGAAAGATAATCAATAATTCGGAGTATCTTGAGATCCTTAAGTGTGGAAAGATGGAAATTGCTGCAGATCTTTCGAGGATTGTATCAATCCCGCCGGCTCTAGTTAGATATATAGAAGGTGAGACTCTTCCGGATCAAAAGCTTAAGAAGTCTACGGGTCTCATAAAATATGCAGGCACCGTTATCCCATTTGAATTGGAAGTTCCTCACGATTCATATATTTATTCTCTTATCAATACAGACTAACGAGAGGCTACCCTTAAGGGTAGCTTTTCGTTGGTATTTGACGCTATCTGCAGATGACGTTATAATCTAACTAACAAAGAGGCACTACCGATAGACGGTTGACCTCAGATTTTGAACATTAACCGCCCAAGTTTCTCAGGCCGGGGCGGTTTATTTATGCTTTGAATTAGTACAAAGCGTGATAATAGCGACAATAAGAAGTCCAAAAGCGAACAATTCTGTATATGTAACCATACCGCACCTCCTTTCTCAGCGAATGATATCGCTGGGAGCAGAGGTCAAAACCGCCTACCGTTTGAGGGTAGTGCCTCGCTTATGAGTATAACATAGAATCATATAATGTAATGAAGGATCCCAGAAATGGGATCCTTATTGTATTTAAGGGGGAAGCATGAAAATATTGGATCCGGAAAGCGGAGAATTAAACAATGCCGAGAATCTGGATGAATATAGATCGTTCGTCAAGAAGACCTTGATTCATAAAGCGGTCCTGAAAATGAAAGGACATGTCCAGAATTCAGATATAGACAGTACTACTACGCCTGAAAATATAGCTATTAGCAAAACTGTTAATTCTATACCGGTAATGGGAATCGCTGCTGGTGTAAAGACATATCGTGATGTAAAGAAAGTCGTTAAGTACTCAAAAGATATAAAAGAGTATAAGAAAATGGCTCCTGATGTAAAACGATATCGTCAAGCTTCGTATCGTCAAATTGCAAAAAACTCTGGACAAGCTAATACACAGAAACAGATTATTCAACATCAGGAAATCTCGATGCGAGAAGCTCAAGCCAGAGTAAGGACTGTAAAACACTTGACCGGTGAACGGATCGCAGGCAAGAAACTTCGACAGGATTATAATATTGCTGCGAAAACTGTAGCTAAACATCCTGTAATGACGAAGCTTAACCTGATGATTGAGCAAACTACCTCAATACTTTCGATTGCGGCACTGATGTTTATGCCGGTAATGCTTGTGGTCTATATAATCGCATCAGTTATTCCTAGTGATACTTTTTCGGTTCGTCAACTGTGCGTGTCATATGAAGACGCCTGGTATACCGATGTTTATACCGCTTCGGTCAACTATTCGGGGCTTGATGCGTATCCTGTAGCAATAAATGCTGACCTTAATTGGCGTGAGATATTAGCTGTGTATTATGCTTATATTGATGGTAAGGATACGAATCCTCGTACTGATCTTGCTAATTTAGATTCAGCTATATCTGTAGGAACCAACAGTGTTCAAAGTTCGGATGCTGTATATTTCGCAGATGTTTTTAATGCGATGAATTGCATATTGGAAGAACCGGTAATAACTTATTGGCTTCCTGAATCAGTGTATACAAACTATTTGGATCCTGAGACTGGAACAATTACGGATGCAACATATGAGTATACCCAAGGAACATACATAATATGCTATCATCCGTCGATTGAGGTAGTTGAAGAGCAGCTGGAGTTTACAGATGAACAAAAATCACTGGTAGATACGTATTTATCCCCAGATTATGATGAGTATTTTTCTAAGATTATCAATAATATTCACGTTGGCTCCGGCGAACTCTATGTACAAACCGCTATGGATGAAGTAGGTAATGGCTGGGATACATATATAGACTGGTGGGGTTCAGAGACGCCGTGGTGTGTTGTTTTTGCGACTTGGGTAGCTGATCAATGCGGATACGGACAAGGTAATGATCAAATGGGACTTTTTCCGAAGAGTAATGACACTACCTGGATTTACAATTGGTTTTGCAATCCTACGAATCCAGGTGATGCAATTCTATGTTATAACGGTGCAACAGCTGTGAATGACGTTGTCCCTCAACCCGGATGGCTTATTATCTGGGAACGTGACGGTGATACCTCGCATCAGGAACACTGTAGTATCGTAGTGTCTTATGATCCTGAAACAACAGTCTTCGAGACAATAGACGGAAACAGCAATTATGGTGGATCCAGCAGTAACTCTACTAATATTGTGTGCTTACATGACTATAAGACATGGGACAGTACCGTATATGCGTTTCTGTGTCCCGCATATCCAAGTGATATGATGAGTAGCTATGAAGCAATGGTGCAAGACAACATAAACGCCGGAGAGCTGCCGTATAACCATAACGAGATCGTAGCAACATTGAGCTCTTGCCTATCTGAAGATGGAGAAGAATTGATCTATACTATAATAGGATTGCTTGAATCAGGAACCGATCCGGATTTGATAACCTATGACGTAGTTGCTGCGATGCAGGCTAATCAAGAAGCCGGTGTGGATATAATGACCGATATCGATCTTGAAGAGTAATAATTGTGAGCCTCTCTGCCTTTGGGTGGAGAGGCTTTTTTCAATGTTCATAACGCTAGTATTAGAAACGACCGGAACGCGAAGTTTTCTACAGTTTACAAAGATCATTTTTTTTTTATAATCTAAAACAACAATAGTTGTTAGCAAAACAAAATTTGTTAGAGGGGTGATGTGCATAATGGATCGCAGAGAAGCTATTAGAGATGTCAAGATAAGACTTATGGATAACCAGCTGACACAGATATGGTTGCTTAATAGATTAGAAGAAATAGGTATAAAAACAAGTAAATATACCTTGTCATCGATTCTGTCGGGATATAATGATGGACCCTTGTCTAATCAAGTTCTCGAAGGTTCACTTAAGATTTTAGAGAAGTATGAAAAAGCTATGAAATGAAAAGACTGATCCCCGAAGGAACCAGTCTGATCATTTGAAGTCGAACAACTTCAAAGTTTACCAACACGAGTATATCACATGAAAAAGGAATTTAGAAGTAAAACCAAACAAGATATCAGATTTATTCTGAATCATCCTAGTCATATCAATGCTCTTAACAGGCGAATTGAGATGATCCAGGATAAATATAAAAGTATGCTTGATGAATGCTATATGCAGATTAAGATCATGGATTATTCCAAGGATCGGGTTCAGAGCAATACGATACCGGATGCAGGAATAGTAAACATGATGATCCGTATTGAGAAACTTCAGCAACAGCAGCTAAAGGAATTAGCACCTTTGCTCAAGGAAAGACGGTATTATCAGATGATTCTTGATCTACATGTCATAATACGGGATCCTTTCTTCAGAGAAGTTTACGATATGTGCTTTGTTGAAAGAGCTGTAGACAGAGAAGTTCGAGAAATGTTTGGCTTATCCAAGAGCGATTTAAGATCTGTCATTGATGATTGTATATCTCAGATCGCAGACTATATCATAGAAAATCAGATAATATGGGAGGCATAAGATGAGTAAGTTCGGATTGGCAGATAAGATAAAGCCTAAGGTTTCAATGGATGAGTTCTTTTCTACGCAGGAAATGAGAGATCAGAACAGCATTAGTAATAAGGTTCATCAGATTGAGATAACTAAGCTTCTGATCGATGTGGATTATGCCTGGACTGTTCGTGAAGAGTCTGAAGAATATGCTGAGATCTTAGAATCAATCCGCGAAATCGGCATTATAAGCCCATTAACAGTAGTTGCCGCCGGAGAAGATGGATACCGCGTCGTATCCGGTAGGAGACGTAAGGTAATAGCTGAGCAGCTGGGGCTTATAACAGTACCGTGTATCATCATTGATACAGATGACGAGTATCTGATCCAGAAGATAAGGAATGACAGCAACCTGAAGACGAGGCGTGAGATCTTACCTTCAGAGAAAGCAAAGGCTTATAAGTTGGAATTAGAGGCGTTAAAGCATCAGGGAAAACGTATTTCAACTTCGTCTCAAGTTGAGACGAAGTTAAGAACTGATGAAATTATTGCACAAAACCATGGTGATACAAGGGCTCAAGTAGACCGTTATATCAGGCTTAATAACCTTATTCCTGAACTTCTTGATCTGGTCGATGAAAAGTCGCTTAAGATGCGCCCGGCACTTGAGTTATCTTTCCTTCCTGATGATACTCAGAGAAAGGTTTATAAGCAGGCATTCATTGAAAATGACTACAAGCCTACTTATGATATGTGCCATCAGTTGCGCGAAAGGGAAGAAAAGCAGCAACCAATAGATGATGCTCATATCGGAATGATTATGGAGCAGCCTGATGAAAACAAGATTCATAAGAATATGAAGGTTACATTAAGGATTAGAAAGATGCTTCCTTCAGGTGTTAGAAATACTGTCCAGCAGGAAGAGTATATAATACAGGCTATAAAATTCTTTCAGGAACACGGGGGAGAATATGAAGGATTATGAATTTTGGATTCCGATCAATTCTATTGTTAATAATTTCGGGGTGAAGGTTATAGAGCTAAAATGCCCGAACTGTGGAAATCGTATAACCGTTACGGGATATATGATCGAGCATAACGGTATTCCGAATAAATGTGTAATATGTGATAAAGAGGGCGGATCGTAAGATTTGCCCTTTGATATTTTCAGAGAGTATAATTACAGAAAAGGGGAGGCATAGCTGATATGGACTATGAATTATTCAAAAGTGAAGTATGCCAGCGCGTAAAGTCTGAAGGGTATGCGAAATTCCTTTTTGATGTCTTATCTAATGACCTGATAAGCCAATATTATAACGAGAAAAAGTACTTTGAGTGTCTATATCTCTTAGCTATGGTTGATTATCAGAGTCGTATTCATGATGTCCCTCTTTGTAATCGATACGAGAAACTTCGTCACTGTAAGCTCGATCGAATCATATATCCCAAAAGTATTCTTGCTCTGGATGCGCTGCTTCCGGAAGAGAACTATAAGGAGATAGCCGTTAGGGAGAGTATTCCGGAGTTTATTAGATTTAACATCGTCGAGGCAGAGGTGGATAATGTCGCTTGATTTTAGTGAGTTTAATAAAGAGAGCCTGAACTTCTTCCTTAAGGAGTTGTCCAAGGAGCTACGGCGTGAATACGGTAAGTCATTTAAAGCTGAAATAATACTAGTAGGTGGCGCAGCTGTTCTTGCGAATTATGACTTTAGAAATGGCACAAACGATATTGATGTTTATATTAGAGCAGGCGCAAGAATCAAGGATGCTATCAATATTGTTGGTGATAAGTATAACCTTCCTAATGGGTGGATGAACTCGGATTTTGTAAACACAGATTCATATTCGCCTAAGTTGATTGAGCATTCTGTTTATTACCGAAGTTTCGGAAATGGAGTTCTGGAAGTAAGAACCATTAAAGATGAGTACTTGATGGCGATGAAGTTGCGTGCCTTAAGACGATACAAGCATGATATGTCCGATTTAATCGGGATTGCAGATGGAATAAATAAGTCTGGTCAAAGGATCTCAAAAGAGGGCATTTTTGAAGCTTATAGATCGTTGTATGGCGAAGAAGCATCTCTATCAAACCTTGCAGTACAAACTCTTGATGCAATAGTTTCAGCTCCCAATCTGTCTCAACTATACCTAAAAACAGCAGCTGACGAGAAGAATGCCAAAGAATCTTTGGTTACATTTGAGAAGGATTATCCTAATGTGCTTAATCAGGAAAATCTTGATGATGTATTGAATTCATTGTTGGCCAGGGATCAATCCTTGATTCCTGATGAAGTGAAAAAACAATTCGAAGAACCGGATAATTCGATTCATATTGATGATATAGAACTATAAGCTTGAAAATGTGTATCCAGTGGATGCACATTTTTCTGCAGAAAAATATAGCTTTTTCAGGCGTTTTCCCGCGTAAAAATTTTGACAAAATTTTACGGACGTGGTAGTATAGTCTTGTCTTATTGTATGGAGCCGTAAGTGATGCGGTGCCTATTATTTTTGTCAAGGATGCAATCTGATTATTTGCATCCTTGTTCTGTTTCTCAAGAAAAAATAGTATTTGCTTACAATCCAAATTAGAGAGGAAAGTGTTAATGAATGTAAGAATGCTTCTAAATGAGTATGTTGAAGTATACGGGAAATCAATATGGACATACAGTACATATAGTGCCAACCTGGCAAGAATCAAAAACTATATTAATCCTCTGATTGGAGATCTTGAGCTTGCAGAAGTGACAACTTTGCGAATAGAGAAGTATTATAGAGAACTCTTAGAATATCCTAGAGTAGGCAGTGGCGGCGGTAACGTAAACCCTTCTGTTATTCGTGAAATTCATAAGCTGCTGAATAAAGCTTTCCAAAGAGCGGTTGTGTGGCAACTCATAGATCGCAACCCTATAACTGATGCGATTCGACCCAAAGAGACTCCCAAGAAAAGAGCAATCTGGGACATAAGCGATATTAATAAAGCTAACGAATTATGTAAGGATGAAATGCTTTATTTGGCTATCAATCTCGCATTCACAGAAACTTTGCGAGAAGGGGAATTATTAGCCCTGGAGTGGAGCGATCTACATTTGGAAGGTCCGCATCCTTATTTGACCATTAATAAGATCCATCAGAGGGTTGATATATCAGTGCTTAATGAGTTGAAGAAAAGGGATATATATAGGATATATCCAACTCAGAAGCTGAATGCCAAATCGGTTATTGTGGCAAAGAAACCTAAAACGGATTCTTCAATACGCAATATATATATACCGGCAACAATAGTACAAAAGCTTAAGGCGCGCCGTGAAAAGTACCTGGTTGAACGACTTCAGTACAAGGCGATTTATATGGATTACGATCTGGTATTCAGAAATGAAGACGGTAGCCCGATGGAACCTTCAAGGCTTAGAGATCTGTTTGTCAGATTTATAAAGGAAAATGATCTCCCATATGTTTGTTTTCACTCTCTGCGCCATACGAGTATCACGTATAAGTTAAAACTTACGAATGGTAATATAAAAGCAGTTCAGGGCGACTCGGGACACTCTCAGGCAGATATGATAACGGACATATACTCGCATATTCTTGATGAAGATCGTATCTGTAATGCAAACTTAATTGAAAAAGAGTTTTATCAGGGTGTTATACCTGATAAAATCAAAGTCGATAAATCGAATCTTGAAACTGTTTTATCTTCAGATGAAGGTAAATTACTAACACAATTAATGCTAAAATTATCAGGCTTTTTGTGATTTGATCGTTTTGATTAGGGAGCAAGGGGTCGTGGGTTCAAGTCCCGTCACTCCGACCATGTTTAAGTAAAGAGATCTCATTGCTTCGGCTTTGAGATCTTTTTTTGCTGTTGTATAATCTTAGATACTAAAGAAAGTAACGGGGGATCTTAAATGAGCCTGGCAGATGATATATTTGATCAGAATATCAGAGATATATTGAATTCGGGATATTCTACCGAGAATGATAAGGTTAGACCTCATTGGGAGGACGGAACTCCGGCATATACCTATAAGAAGTTCGGTATCGTGAACAGATACGATCTTTCCAAGGAATTTCCGATGCTTACGCAGCGCTACCAGAACTTCAAGGGAGCCGTAGACGAGCTTTTATGGATCTGGCAGAAGAAGTCCAATAATGTCAATGATCTTGGCTCTCATATATGGGATGCATGGGCCGATGAGAACGGTTCTATCGGTAAGGCATACGGCTATCAGCTGGGAGTAAAGCATAAGTATAAAGAGGGCGAGATGGATCAGGTCGATCGTGTCCTTTATGATCTTAAGAATAATCCCTCTTCCAGAAGGATAATGACCAATATCTATGTGCATCAGGATCTTCACGAGATGAATCTGTATCCCTGTGCATATTCAATGACATTTAACGTTACCGGCAATAAGCTTAATGCCATATTGAACCAGAGATCCAACGATATGCTCGTTGCTAACGGATGGAACGTATGTCAGTATGCGGTACTGGTACATCTTTTGGCACGCTGTTCTGGTCTCGAGGTCGGAGAATTCGTACATGTCATCGCAGATGCGCATGTATATGACAGACATGTCGATATCGTCAAGGAACTCATAGAAAGACCTAAGTTCCCGGCTCCCAGACTGCTCATAGATGAAGGTATAACGGACTTTTATAAGTTTACCGTGGATAACATTCATCTTGAAGGATATGAGTACGGCGAGAAGATAAAGAAGATACCCGTAGCGGTATGATGTTGATCAGGAGGGGTGTACATGATAGCTATCGCAGCAGTAGACAAGAACTGGGCCATTGGTTATAAGGGAGACCTTCTTATATCTCTTCCCGAAGACCAGAAGGGCGTATTCCGTAAGTATACGGCAGGTAATACCGTAGCTTTCGGAAGGAAGACACTTCAGACATTCAAGGATGAGAAGCTCCTTCCCAAGAGAGTAAACATCATCCTTACACGTAATCAGTCTTTTGAGAAAGAGGGTGCAGTCATCCTCCATAACGAGGATCAGCTTCGTGAATATGAGAGATCTCATCCCGACGAGAAGATATTCCTCATAGGCGGTGAAGAGGTCTACAAGACGATGCTACATCTGTGTAATGAAGCGATAATCACTTCCATTAAGAAGGAATTTACCGCTGATGCTTATTTTCCGAATCTCGACGAGCTCGATGACTGGGAGCTTACAGAGGAAGAACCCGAGATAATGTCCGAGAAGGGAGTAGCGTTTACCGTTAAGCATTACAGGAGGATCGTATAAGATGCCGCGGGCGTTAGTCGGCGGTAAGGACAGAGCTTATATCAAGAATGCATTCGTGTCTCTGTTCATTGTCGTATCTGTCCTTATTTGCTTTTCGTGTTCTGTTTTTGCTGAAGAAGTCACGGAAGGCACGGGCAAGGCGCTTGGCGGGGACATGTTCAATGCGGTCGTATTGTTGTCCCACAGCTTCGGCTCATCCATAGAGCCTATCTCGATACTGTTCGTAGAAGCTCTTGTGAGCCTCGGAGGAAAGGCTTTTCCCGACACTTTCGGGCAATATACACAGAGCCTCGGGTTCATGAACAGCACTTCCGTCAGCATACTTGTGATAATACTGTTCGTGCTCCTCAAGATGCCTAAGTCGTGGATGCCTACAAGAGTATTCGGTATAGCCATAGGCGATATCGAGAACCACGTGATGGCAGCTTTTAACTTCGTACTTCCGTTTATTATCATCTTCGGAGATCCCGATAAGTATCTCTCTTCGGAAGCTTCTTCAGGTGCTTCGGGGATGACGGTATTTGCAACGGCAGTACTTTGCACTGCGATAGGACTTTGGATGACGATATCCTTCTGGGTCATGAGGACAGTAACGTATGCATTGGAGATCCTTGCAACGGCACTTTCTCCGATACCTTTCCTGTCACTTATCGTGGAAGTATCCAAGACCGTAACCTGTGTGTTAATAGTCCTCTTGTCGATATTTGCTCCGCATGTCTTAATAGCGATCTATATCCTCGTCTTTGCCGTATGTATCATAGTCTTTGCAAAGGCATATGCAGTCAGCAGATATTTCAGGAAGATATACGTTACGGGATTCTTCTCTGGAAAGGCAAAGAGAGCACGTACTGCAGTATCTCTTAAGAAAAAATACAGCGAGAACGGCGAAGCGGAGATCGTATGCTTTGCCGGCATGAATATCGATCATAATGTGCGCAAGTATTCCAAATGCAAGCTGGTCATACGAGCTAAGGACGCTTATCTTTCCAACAGAAAGCTTAAGTCATTAGACGGCGGCAATAAGGGCGAGATGAGACTCTCGTATTCTCCCGAGACGCCTTATAAGATACGTAAGGGCGTAAGGTTCATAGAGATATATCTGGAAGATCCGGATACAGTGAAGACCGCAAGAGCCGGGAAGATGTTCGGCAGGCTCGTTCCGCCTAAGAGAAAGTTCAGCCTCGTCATAAGTAACGAGTATTCCGAATTCTATAACGATCTTGTCCGTATAACGGAATTTAAGCCTACATACGACGATAATAAGAAGACTTCGGCAGCATTTATCTGATACGGATCCTCGAGGAATTCTTTTTGTGAAATGAGAAAGAATTGTCATGTTGTGTTATAATGCAACGTGACTAATTTTTTATATTATTATTTTAAAAGAAAAGAGTATTTGGGTTTTAATGCACGTTTACGTATTTAATGCAAGGGACATTGCCGCATATATGAAGTGGTTCTCCGTGCCTTCCTACATGGAAGTCTCGTATATGCAGCATATATTCAATATCGGTTCTCCGGTGTTGGCTGCCCCTCTTACCAAAGATTTTGATATGTTCAAGGGGGAGGTGTATAGAGAGCTCTATTACCTTTGGGCACATGGATTCGAGGATGAAAGATCCGATATCTCATGTATGTCCGAGGGTTGTATGTCGCTTGTGTGTTCGCAGGACTGCATCAATCTTGAATCCTACATGAAGCTCATTACTCTCCATCTCATATTCACAAGGAATCTTCCGTACGTGAAGATCAACTTTACCGGACTTCCGCTGACTCTCGGGATCACATGCGAGTTCGATAAGTTCGAAGAGAATGTCTATAGAGCTGTAAGAGGCTTTAACCTTGTAAGTAACGACATGTTCGGCAGAAAGTTCGATCTTAAGCTCGGTGTCCCGGATGAACTGTTGCAGATCTCATTAAGTCCCGAGTTCAAGAAGGAAGTCCTGGGAAGTGTGGACTTCAGGGAAGAACTTAAAAAGGAACAGACTTCCAAGATGAATTCCTTCAAGGAGAGTTCGCTTAAGGAATTCGGTACCATGAAGGCGGAAGAGAAGAAAAAGAGAAGAAAAAAAGCTCCGAGCGATACATCCTCTAGGAGCAATATCCGTAAGACAAGCACATCGCAGCCCAAGGGAATACCTTTGGAAGACAGAAGACATAAAAAAGGAGATTGATCAGAATGGCAGATATAAGGTACAGACTCGGTCTCGACATCGGTTCGACTACCATCAAGATAGTACTTCTGGACGGGGACAAGATCGTCCATCAGGAGTACAGGAGACACCATTCCGACATATCGGGACTTCTTAATCAGCTCTTCGAGGAGCTTGATTCTAAGTTCCCGGGACTTAAGGTATCGGTAACGATCACCGGTTCAGGCGGACTTTCTGTTGCCAACTGGCTCGGACTTAAGTTCATCCAGGAAGTAATGGCCGAGACAGAGGCAATAAAGAAGTATCACCCCGAGACTGACGTTATTATCGAGCTCGGAGGCGAGGATGCAAAGATCACATATATGCACCCTGTTCTCGAGCAGAGGATGAACGGTACATGCGCAGGCGGTACAGGTGCATTCATCGACCAGATGGCATCTCTTCTTCAGACTGATGCGGACGGTCTTAATAATTTCGCCAAGGATTACAGATCGCTTTATACCATCGCATCCAGATGCGGCGTATTTGCCAAGAGTGATCTCCAGCCCCTGATCAACGAGGGTGCTGCCAAGGAAGACCTTGCAGCTTCAATCTATCAGTCAGTAGTTAACCAGACTATCGCAGGTCTTGCATGCGGACGTCCCATCAAGGGCAATGTCGCATTCTTAGGAGGACCTTTGTACTTTAATTCCGAACTTCGTCACGCATTCGAGAGAACTCTTGCCGATAAGGCTGATTCCTTCTGGATGCCCGATGAGGCTCAGATATATGTAGCGCTCGGCGCAGCGCTGAGCAGTGACGATGCTCCCGTGGAGCTTTCTGATCTTCTCGAGAGATTCAAGAACAAGGAAGGATTTACTCCCGACATCATAAGGATCGATCCTCTCTTCAAGGACGAGGATGAGAAGAAGAGATTCTACGACAGACATGCCAAGGACATGATCCCCACACTCGATATCAAGAAGCAGACAGGTGACCTTTTCCTCGGTATCGATGCCGGTTCAACGACTACTAAGGCTGTTGTTATAAATACTTCCGGCGAGCTTGTCTACACATACTATGCAGGCAACAAGGGTAACCCGGTAATGAGTGCCGTTAATATCCTGAAGGACATCTACAAGCAGATCCCCGAAGGTGCACGTATCGCATATTCCTGTGTTACGGGTTATGGTGAGAATATCATCAAGGCGGCTCTCGGCATCGACGTAGGTGAGATCGAGACAATGGCTCACTTCCAGTCCGCTAAGTTCTTCTGTCCGAATGTCGACTTCATCATCGATATCGGCGGTCAGGACATGAAGTGCATGAGGATAAGAAACGGTGTTATCGATTCTATCATGTTAAACGAGGCCTGCTCCTCAGGATGCGGATCTTTCATCCAGACATTCGCACAGACCCTTGGTATGGATCCCCATAATTTCTCCCTTGAGGCGCTCAAGGCTACCAACCCCGTAGACCTCGGTACCAGATGTACCGTCTTTATGAACTCCAAGGTAAAGCAGGCTCAGAAGGAGGGTGCTTCCGTAGGAGATATCTCAGCGGGACTTTCCTATTCCGTAGTACGTAATGCGCTCTACAAGGTCATCAAGATAAGAGATACCGAGCAGCTCGGTAAGAATATCGTCGTTCAGGGCGGTACATTCCTTAACGATGCTATCCTTCGCTGCTTTGAGATCGTATCGGAAAGAGAAGTCATCCGTCCCAATGTCGCAGGCTTGATGGGTGCTTTCGGTGCGGCTCTTATCGCTAAGACCAAGTTTGCCGATGCTTCCGACGCATCTACCATACTTCCTGAGAGTGAGCTCGATAAGTTCGAGATGGAGAGTGAGAACACACAGTGTCCTTACTGCGGTAATCACTGCCGCCTTACTATTGCTACTTTCTCCAACGGCAAGAGATTCGTATCCGGTAACAGATGCGAGAAGGGTGAGAGCGTAGGCCTTGAGACAGAAGCTTCCAAGAATGAGCTTCCCAACATGTTCAAGTGGAAGTACGAGAGGACATTTGCCCACTATAAGCCTTTGGCCGAGAAAGATGCCAAGAGAGGCGTTATCGGTATCCCCAGGGTACTTAACCAGTATGAGAACTATCCTTTCTGGTTTACCGTTCTTACCAAGCTCGGATTCAGGGTACAGATCTCCGCAAGATCCACTCACGCACTCTTTGAGAAGGGTATGGAGACCATTCCTTCAGAGAGCGTTTGTTATCCCGCTAAGCTTGCACACGGACATATCGAGAATCTTATCTCAAGGGGAATAAAGACGATATTCTATCCCGATATCCCTTATGAGAGAAATGAGAACTCCGGTTCAGGCAATCACTATAACTGTCCTATCGTTTGCTCCTATCCTGAAGTCATCAGGAACAACGTAGAGAACATCAAGGAAAAGGATATCAGGTTCTTAAATCCCTTCATGCCCTTAGATGACCTTGATACAGTAGCGAAGACCCTGGCAGAGACATTCTCTTACTTAGGTGTTACGGAATATGAGGTAAAGCAGGCAGTAGCTGCAGGTGCGGAGGAATATGCCGTATTCAAGGAGGATATCAGGAAAAAGGGTCAGGAGATGATCGATGAGATGAATAAGAGGGGGCTTAAGGGCATCGTGCTCTCAGGTCGTCCTTATCACTGCGATCCCGAGATTCATCACGGTATCCCCGAGATGATCAATCAGCTTGGCCTCGGTGTCCTGACAGAGGATTCCGTAGCTACCCCCGGAAGGCTTCAGCGTCCTATCCGAGTTATCGACCAGTGGATGTACCATACAAGGCTCTATGAGGCCGCTGCATTTGTTATCACACAGCCTAACCTCGAGCTGGTACAGCTTACGAGCTTCGGCTGCGGACTTGATGCCGTTACGTCTGATCAGGTCCAGGAGATCCTGGAATCTTCAGGTAAGCTCTATACTCTCCTTAAGATCGATGAGGTATCTAACCTCGGTGCCGCAAGGATCCGTATGAGGTCTCTTGTAGTTGCCATGGAAGAACGTGAGCAGATGGCTCTTGCCGGCAATCTTCCCAAGCTCCCTAAGCCCGAAGAAGCAGCTTATACTCTGAACCGAGTCGAGTTCACTAAGGAGAATAAGGCTAAGCATACTATCATCGCGCCTCAGATGGCTCCTATCCAGTTCGATCTGGTAGAGAGCGTATTCAGGAGCGGCGGTTACAGGATGAAACTCCTAAAGCAGGCTACGCGTGAGGATATCGAATGCGGACTCAAGTTCGTTAATAACGATGCATGCTTCCCCTCTATCGTAGTAGTCGGTCAGATGATCAATGCGATCCTTTCCGGTGAAGTAGATCCCGAGAATGTTACTCTTGCTATCACTCAGACAGGAGGCGGATGCCGTGCTACAAACTATGTTGCATTCCTTCGTAAGGCATTGAAGGAAGCGGGCTATCCTCAGATCCCCGTTATCGCTATCTCTGCTCAGCAGTTCGAGAAGAACGAGGGCCTTAAGTATACGCCTTCCATGCTCCTTAATGCGGTAAGGGCACTTTGCGCAGGCGATATGCTCAGCACATTGCTCCTTCGTACCAGACCTTATGAGAAGGTACCGGGCTCAGCTAATGCGCTCTACATGTATATCAACCGGATCGGAAGGAAGATGTTCAACAGATCTGAATTCGCTGACGATCTTACAAAGAGATATGACGAAGTAATGCCCAATAACTACTGGGAGAAGAGCCCTGAGGAGAAGAAGAAGATCAGAGACTGTCTTGCAGACATCGGTGTCGATCTTGAGAACATCCCTGCGATCAAGAGCTACAAGAAGTTTGTTAAGTTCGCCGTAGAGAAGTTCGATCAGCTTCCTCTCCTTGATATCCCCAGAAAGCCCCGCGTAGGTCTTGTTGGTGAGATCCTCGTTAAGTTCCATCCCGATGCCAATAACAACGCCGTAGACGTTATCGAGGCAGAAGGATGTGAGGCAGTGCTTCCCGGCGTACTCGACTTCTTCCTGTACTGTTGCTACAACCCCGTATGGGCATCGCAGAACCTCGGAAGATCCAAGAAGACCGCATTTATCAACAAGAATGTCATAGAGCTCCTGGAAGGATTCAGAAAGCCCGTTAACGAAGCATTCAAGGCTACTAACGGTAAGTTCATGCTCTCCGAGAGGATCGAAGAACTTGCAAAGAAGTCTTCTACGGTATTAAGCTGCGGTAACTTCTGCGGTGAGGGATGGTTCCTTACTGCAGAGATGATAGAGCTCATCCAGGACGGCGTGCCCAACATCATATGCGCACAGCCTTTCGCTTGTCTTCCTAACCATGTTACGGGTAAGGGCATGATCAAGGAGCTTCGCCGCCAGTATCCCATGAGCAATATCATCCCCATCGACTACGATCCGGGTGCTTCGGAGGCTAACCAGTTGAACCGTATCAAGCTCATGATATCTACGGCACACGCAGTACATAACAGCCAGATGGCAAAAGAGGAGAAGAAATGAGCAAGCGCATCCTTCTTGTAGACGGCAATTCGATAATGAACAGAGCGTTCTATGCAGTCATAGGACGTGCTCCCATGATGGCTCCTGACGGTACTCCCACAGGTGCCTTGAACGGCTTCTTCAATACATTGCTGTCCGTAAAGGATGAATACAAGCCTACGGATATATGCGTTCTCTTCGATCTTAAGGCACCGACCTTCAGACATAAGATGAGCGCTGAATATAAGGCTCAGCGTAAGGGAATGCCCCCCGAACTTTCTGCTCAGATGCCTGTTATAAAGGAGCTTCTTGACCTTGCCGGAATATCTCGTATGGAGATGGAAGGCTACGAAGCTGACGACCTTATCGGTACCTTATCAAGGCTTGGTGAGGAAGCGGGAGATGAAGTATATATCCTCTCGGGTGACCACGATGACTTCCAGCTCATAAGCGACAAGGTCAAGGTAATAATGCCTCAAAGCGGCAAGAATAAGCCCCCGAGAGTCCTTTTTACGAAGGAGCTTTTCGAAGAGACTTACGGCGTTGATCCTAATGTCTTCGTTCACGTTAAGGCTCTTATGGGAGATAACTCCGATAACATAAAGGGCGTAGAGAAAGTAGGAGAGAAGACTGCATTTAAGCTTATTGCACAGTACGGCACGGTAGACGGCGTATACGAGCATGCGGATGAGCTTACTCCCGCTTTATGCGAGAGAGTGAAGGCTTCAAGAGAGCTTCTCGATCTTAACCTTAAGCTCTGTACTATCGACCGTAATGTACCCGTACCTTTCGGTATAGAGAAGACGGCTTTCGAAGATATAAAGGACAGACAGGGACTTCACGACAGGCTCTACTCACTTTCCCTGAAGCAGGTCACCAAGAAGCTCGGTCTTGACGGTATGAAGACGACAGTACAAGGTCCGTCCGAGGATGAAGATCCTCAGATAGCTAAGATCGTATCTGAGACAGAGTCACTTGTATCTTCGCTGGAACTGTCATACGAGCCTTTCGAGATCACAGGCTATGACCTTGTAGCAGTAGACTTCGCTGAAGATAAGGCTCTTGTCGCATTCGACGGAAAGAGCGTTGTATATGTAACCGATCCCGATTCTCTTTACGATAAGTTCAACGAGGGTATCGTACCCGTTGCTTTCGACTATAAGGAGAAGTCCAAGATAATGCGCAGGGCTCTTCCCGTAGAGAGCATATTCGACGTTGCTATTGCAGGCTATGTCTTTAATCTTATTGACGGCAGCAGGCCTGATGAGAGAAGACTGTATGAGAGCCTTCTTCATACGCCTTATCCTATCGACGAAGATGCGGAAGGACCTAAGCAGTTGGATCTTACGGCGCAGCTCTTCGGAGAAAGTCAGGATGCGATAGAAGATAAGATCAAGATCGCGGCACATAAGCTTCTGCTGACTCTTTCTATGGCTAAGCGCTTAAGAACGCTTATTACTGAAGGCAAGAAGGAACAGCTTCTTTATGAGATAGAGTTCCCTCTTGTAGTGACACTTGATGCCATTGAGCGAAATGGTATGCACGTATCAGGCGACAAGCTTTCTTCCTTACATACGGAGTTTGCTTCAAGACTTAAGGAACTTGAGAAGAAGATCTGCGACGAGACGGGATATGACTTCAATATCTCTTCTCCTAAGCAGCTTGCAGAGGTATTATTCGATGAAGATAAGCTTAATCTTCCTCACGGAAAGAAAGGAAAGACCGGCGTTTATTCCACGTCTATAGACGTCCTTAACGGTCTTGTGGGACTTCACCCTGCAATTGAAGACATTATAGAGTTCAGAGCCTTATCCAAGCTCGATTCCACATATGCCGTAGGTCTTCAGGACAAGATAGAAGAAGACGGCAGGATAAGGACTACATTTACTCAGGCTATGACCAATACCGGAAGATTATCTTCCACTGAGCCTAACCTTCAGAATATCCCCGTAAGATCTTCTGAAGGCGCGAGAATAAGAGAGTGCTTTACGGTGCCTGAAGGACAGATGCTCGTTGATGCGGATTATTCTCAGATCGAATTAAGGCTTCTTGCCGCAATGAGCAAGGACAAGACCATGACAGAGGCATTCATAGACGGAGCGGATATCCATAAGAGGACAGCCATGAAGGTCTTCGGAGTGTCTGAGGAAGATGTAACTTCCGCTCAGAGAGCTGCCGCTAAGACTGTCAACTTCAGTATCGTATACGGTATCTCAGAGTATGGTCTTGCACAGGATCTTAAGATCTCATATAAGGAAGCAGGAGACCTTATAAAGTCCTACGGCGAGCAGTTCCCGGGTATCACGGGATTCCTCGACGGACTTAAGGAATTAGGCGAGAAGAAGGGCTATGTGGAGACGATGTTCGGCAGAAGAAGAAATCTCGTAGAGCTCTCTTCCCAGAACAGGAATATCAGGAACTTCGGCCTTCGTGCAGCTATGAACACGCCTGTTCAGGGCACGGCTGCTGATATCATAAAGATCGCTATGAATAAGGTCTATAAGGCCTTGAAAGAAGAAGCACCTGAAGCGAAGCTCGTCATGCAGGTGCACGATGAACTGATAGTAGAATGTCCCGTGGATATGGGAGATAAGGTCTCCGTTATCCTTAAGAGGGAGATGGAAGATGCTATCAGGCTGGCTGTGCCGCTGGTGGCAGATGTACACTGCGGAAGCAATTGGCTTGAAGCTAAGTAAGAGGTGAGAAGAAGATGTTCGTACTTGGTATTACAGGAGGCATCGGAAGCGGAAAGAGCACGGTAAGCGGTATCTTAAGGGATCGCGGACTTCTTGTGCTTGACGCCGATCAGATATCACGTGACGTTACCGCAGCGGGAGGCATCGCCATCGACGAGTTACGCGAAGTGTTCGGCAACAGGTCGGTATCTGCTGACGGTTCCATGAACAGAAGATTCGTATCTTCCGTAGTATTTAACGATAACAAGAAGCTGGATCTTCTCTCTGCCATAATCCATAAATATGTATTTATCTATATGGACGAGCAGCTGGAGAAGGAAAGAGCTAAGAAGACAAAGTGTGTGATCCTCGATGTACCGATCCCTGTGCAGAAGGGGTTCGTTGATCACTGCAATCAGATATGGACGGTAACATGTGATGAGAGCGTAAGGCTTCGAAGACTTGTTGACAGAGGCATGGATCTTGATGATGCCAAGAGGAGGATGGCCGTGCAGATGACTGACGATGAGTATTCTAAGCTCGCGGATCACGTTATCGATAATTCCGGAAGTGTAGATGAATTAAAGGAGAAGGTAGAAGCACTTATAGTGTCACAGCTTCATGAGAGAGGTATAAGGATATGATCTTTAATGTAGGGACTATCACATCATTGATCTTTGTAGTACTGAGCATAGCCGCACTTCTTGCGATATCCTTTGACGGAAAAGGATTCTTCAGGTCTCCTTTCCGCAAGTATATGATCGCCGCGGCAGGTGTTTACGTATCAGGAACGGTTCTGGTGGCTATACTTTATCTTAAGGTATCTGAGCTTCCCGTACAGTTCGTATTCATATCCGAATTCGTGATGCTCGGAGTATTCATCTTTTCCGTATGTATGATCAACTGGCTGGTAAAGCATATGGATAAGCTTCGAGCCGAGATATCCAAGGAACAGGAGAAGGATGATCTTGAAGATTAAGGATATCCTTAGAAGATCATTTAAGATCTTAGTCATTGTCGGCGTTGTTACTGCTTTGCTCCTGACGGTCTTGAATCTGACAGTAGTATTGTCCAGTGATCCTTATATGTACGACAAGAACAGCATCTGTTCATCTGAGGATCTTTCTCAGCTGGAGGGGGAAGATATCGAAGCCATAATCGTATTAGGCTGCGGAGTGATAGGAGATACTCCGACAGCGCTTTTATCTGACAGGCTCGATGCCGCCATAGAGCTTTATAAGGATGCCGGAGTTGCTCCCAAGATCCTGATGAGCGGCGATCACGGCAGGGAAAACTATAACGAAGTTGCGGTCATGAGGCAGTATGCCATAGACAGAGGCGTTCCCTCAGAAGACATCTTTATGGATCACGCGGGCTTTTCCACATATGAGACCATGTACCGCGCCAAGGAGATATTCGGCATAGACACGGCAGTCATCGTAACTCAGGAATACCATCTCTACAGAGCCTTATACGACGCCAGATCTCTCGGTATCAAATGCTGCGGCGTAGAAGCTACCGGTCATGTCTTCACCAAGCAGTTCTACTGGGATTGCAGGGAGATCCTGGCAAGGTCCAAGGACTTCTTCTATTCGTTGTTTAAGCCTGAGCCTACTTACTTGGGAGATACCATAGATATAGCAGGAAACGGCGAAGTTACGCTCGATTGATCAGTTGCCGCTCATAATATCTAATATGCCTTCGATTATCTCGGGGTTGGGATATCCGTTGCCGTCCCTTCCGTCCATTCCATAAGTCATGGCATCCGCAAAGTTAGTTGCCATACATTCTTCCGGATCTACCACATAGGTATTATTTGTACCGAATACCTCATCAAAGTTCGAAGCCTGATCAGGGGTATAATAGATATCACTTCCGTCTATTGGAACCAGAGCCGTGGTGTTACAACTGAAGAAATCACTTTGAACTTCGTCGTAGTGCTTCGTTGTTATACAAACGGTAAAGCAATCTGTCTCCTGTCCGTCGATGATAAATGTTGCATATGAATCATGATGTTCGACGTCAGGGTTGCTTATGTAATATTCCATGACAGAGGGCGGGATCTCAAAATCATGATCCGTTACAGTAAAGTGTATGAGAGAATACATCTGCGCTCTGAATTCGGGGTTGCATCTAGTAAGACAGTGGAAAAGCTCGTGCCACAAGAGGTTTTCGATATTTGCGGTGCAATCAGGCATGAAGAAAAGAAGAGCATTTACGCCTAATGTAGTGCTGCCGAGATAGATCTGTGTTCCGTGTGTATAACCTGAAGCGGATCCTTCAACTGTCATATCTGTCTTAATGAAGACGATCTCATCGATCTGCGGAAGTACGTACCCGTTCTTGTCCAGGAACTTCTCCATATCGTTGATACGGTCTGAGATATAACGCTTCTCGAACCTGGTAAAATCCCTGACTTCGACCGTGGAAGCTTCTATCAGTTCATCCGTCGTACCACCGGACTTCCTAAGCCTGAATTCTATATCGTTCTCTGAACACTGATCGTAGTATTCTGTATTGGAACTCATCAGTTCCTTTCCTTCTTCTGCAGATGCGAAGCGGAATGGGATCTGAGATCCATCCTTTTTGGACGAGCATGAACATATGGCAGGCGCCATCATTGCCGTTATCAATATTACTGATATTATCTTCTTTAATAAGTTATCTTTCATAGGATCCTCCCGGGCATCACTGTATAACGGTCGTTATGTTAGCATTTTCCAGTATGCGTGTCGATCGAAGAACATTTCTGTAAGTGACAAAGTCGTCACATCTTTTTACCAAATGATACATGTAGAAATGCTATAATCGAATCCGTGAGGTTACGAACTGATCAATAAACAATGGGAGAAAATGTATGAAAGGTGTAAAAGACTTGATCTTGGACGACAGTCCGAAGAATGTCAAAAAGCTCGAGAAGCTTCTTAAGGATCCCGCGTCCGCATCTTATCTGGATGCAGCAAGGGCGGAGGCCGCTAACAGTACGGCGATGGAATTCCCCAAGTTCAGGATGATGGTAACGGATTCTTTTGTCTGTTACTCAAGGATCGGAATCGCAGGTGAAGTTGTGATCATTCCTATCTCAACTATCACTAATGTCTACAGAACATGTATCGTAAGGACTGAGTACGAATTCGAGCAGTTTACTCTTGCAGTAGAGACGACAGGCGGGCTCAAGTATCTGGCTAATTTCCCCAGAACGGGTGCTAAGTCGCTTGATATCTTTAACGATGTCATCAGTGCGATCAAGGCTAAGATGACAGTAAGCGGAGGTGTTCAATAATGATCATTTATTACGGAACCAAGAAGAAGCTCAAGCATGTTAAGCAGCTTGGCAGGATGAGATGTACTAACTGCGGACATGAGGTCGATGCTTCACTTACAAAGGAAGGCGGCTACTTTCACATATTCTTTATTCCCGTATTTCCCGTCTTCGGCTACAAGATGATCTTCTGCCCTAACTGCGGAATAATGAAGAAGCTTACTTCAGAAGAGTTTAAGGAAATGAAGGAGAGTAATCCTTAAGAACATTTCTAGGAGAATATGAGAATGCCCGTACCTTATGGCGCGGGCATCTTTGTGTCTTTTCTTAATGAGCTGTCGTAGTGTTCTTAGGTTTACGCTTCCTGAATACTATAACGAATATGGTGCCTGCCGTTACGAATGGAAAGGCTGCTACCACAAAGGGAAGCATGAACTCAAGGGCACTGCTGCTTTGAATGATGTTCGGAGCGATACTGCTGCATCTTATGGTAACGGTATCACCCGGTGAGTGGAAAGACATTACGGGAAAGTTATATGTTCCCGTATGTGTTTTTCCGTTCATGGTATATTCGATCTGCCAGTTGAAATCTCCGAGACTCTTTCCGTTGTTCTCGATAAGAGTTGCTTCAGTATCTTTCATAGAGAGAAGAAGGATACCCGGGGCTGCACAAAATAAGATCCCTATGCTAAGGAGAAATACTCCTATTGCAAAGAGAAAGCTGCGGTTTGAAATATACATGTTGCACCTCTGGTAATGTTCGTTAACCAAAGACGATTATATCACTGTGAGGAAGCGAAATGAACATGAAAAAGGCGATGACCGTCACAGATCATCGCCTTGAAGTATATCGTCGCTTCTTATCAGACGTTGAACCTGAAGAGGACAACATCTCCGTCCTTCATGACGTATTCCTTACCTTCGGATCTTACAAGACCCTTTTCCTTAGCTGCTGTCATGGAACCGCAGGATACGAGGTCGTCATAAGCAACGACTTCTGCACGGATGAAGCCTCTCTCGAAGTCTGTATGGATCTTACCTGCAGCCTGAGGAGCCTTTGTACCTTCCTTGATGGTCCATGCACGAACTTCCTGAGGACCTGCCGTAAGGTAGGAGATAAGTCCTAAGAGCTTGTAGGAAGCCTTGATCATCTTATCAAGACCTGCGGAATCGATACCTAAGTCCTCAAGGAACATCTCTCTGTCTTCGGGATCAAGCTGTCCCAATTCATCCTCGATCTTAGCGGAGATAACTACAACTTCGCTTCCGGACTTAGCCGCGATATCCTTAACTACGTTAACGTAAGGGATATCGGGATTCTTGATATCATCCTCGGCGATATTAGCACAGTAGAGAACAGGCTTCATGGAGATAAGCTGAACTTCCTTCATGAACTGTCTTTCTTCTTCGTCGAGCTCTACAAGACGAGCGGGCTTTTCTGCCTCAAGCGCGGCGTATACCTTCTCATATACTGCAAGCTCTGCCGCGAAGGACTTGTCGCCGCCTTTCATCATCTTCTGAGTTCTCTCGATCCTCTTCTCCATGATCTCCATATCGGAGAGAATGAGCTCCAATTCGATAACTCCGATATCTCTTGCGGGATCTGCGGAGCCGTCTACGTGTACTACGTCGGGATCGTCGAAGCATCTTACTACGTGGCAGATGGCATCGACCTCACGGATATTGGAAAGGAACTTGTTACCTAAGCCTTCACCCTTGCTCGCACCCTTAACAAGACCTGCGATATCAACGAATTCGATAACGGCGGGAGTGTACTTCTCGGGGTTATACATCTCTGCGAGCTTATCAAGTCTCTCGTCAGGTACTGATACGACACCTACGTTAGGCTCTATGGTGCAGAAAGGGTAGTTAGCGGATTCTGCTCCGGCCTTTGTGATGGCGTTAAAGAGAGTACTCTTACCGACATTAGGAAGTCCTACGATTCCGAGTTTCATTTATAAACACCTCTTTTGTATTGCGAAAATCATACAGCATTATACCAAAAGTGTTATAATTCTTGAAGTTTATATTTATTTTTCTATATAAGGGGAGACTCTCATGCATAAAGAGTTCATGATGGGTAATGAAGCTATCGCCATGGGTGCCGTCGCAGCCGGTGTAAACCTTGTTGCAGGATATCCGGGGACACCTTCTACGGAAGTTCTTGAGACAGTAGCCAAGTATAATGACGGCAGTATCTACGTAGAGTGGTCCGTTAACGAGAAAGCCGCTATGGAAGTAGCAGCAGGAGCAGCTTATTCCGGTGCCAGGACACTTGTTACCATGAAGCAGGTAGGTCTTAATGTGGCGTCAGATCCGCTCATGAGCCTTGAGTATGTAGGAGTTAAGGGCGGTATGGTGATCCTTGTCGCAGATGACCCCGGTCCCATCTCCTCTCAGACAGAGCAGGATACGAGAACTTTTGCCATGTTCTCCAAGGTGCCCTGCTTTGATCCTTCTTCGGCGCAGGAAGCATATGAGATGATAGGGGAAGCCTTTGAATATTCGGAAAAATACAATACTCCCGTTTTCTTCCGACCTACGACAAGAGTGTGCCATGCGTATGCTTCAGTTGAAGTGAAGGACGAGAACGAATTCTATACGAACCGCCCCGAAGGCTTTGTAAAGGACTCTTCCAGGTGGGTAATATTCCCTAAGCTCTCTAATAGGAACCATGCTCTTATAGAGAAGCGTAACAGGGAGCTCTCCGATGTATTCTCAGACTATGCTCGAAATGCATTTCGCGAAGGAAATACAAGAAAGGGCATAGCAGCAAACGGCATAAGCTTTGCTCATACTATGGAGACCGTTAAGGAGAGGGAGGAACAGCCCAATATACTTAAGGTAGCTACCCCTTTTCCTTTCCCCGAGAAGCTTGCAGCAGAGTTCCTTAAGGCAAACGACGAAGTCCTCTGCATAGAGGAGTTAGATCCCGTAATAGAACGTGAGCTTACTTATATCTGCGGTAAGTATCATCTTGATACCAAGATAAGAGGAAAGCTTACTGACGACGTTGCGCTCTCGGGTGAGAACTCAAGAGACGATGTTACAAGATATATCTCAAGCTTTATGGGATGGGAGAAAGGCTCGACGGAAGCTGACACATCAGCTCCGGAGCTTCCCGTAAGACCTCCCGTACTTTGCGCAGGATGTCCTCACAGAGCTTCCTTTTATGCCGTTAAGCAGGCTATGAAAGGAAGAGAGACTATCTTCGCGGGAGATATCGGATGCTATACCTTAGGAAATGCAATGCCACTTGATATGGTGGATACATGCCTTTGTATGGGTGCAGGCGTAAATATCGCGCAGGGTGTAGGAAGGATAAAGCCTGATACCAAGTGCTTCTCCTTCGTAGGCGATTCCACTTTCTTCGCATCTGCAATAACAGGTGCCGTTAATGCCGTATATAATCAGGCAGAGACAACGATAGTCATACTTGATAACTCAACTACCGCCATGACGGGACATCAGCCTCACCCCGGTACGGGTAAGACCATGATGGGTGAGATCAATGCCAAGATAGATATCGAAGCGGTTCTTCACGGTGTAGGCGTTGAAGTAGTAGAGAGGATAGATCCTCTTAAGCTTGACGAAGCCATAAAGAAGGTTAAGGAGACTGCCGATAAGCCCGGGGTCAAGGCGATCATATTCGAGAGCCCCTGTGCTATGCTCTTTAAGCCGGAGAAGCCAATGTGCGTATCTGATAACTGCATCGACTGCAGAAAGTGCATAAAGGAGATCGGCTGCCCGGGACTTATCATCAGGGATAACAAGGTAGTAGTAGACGATTCTCTTTGTAACGGATGCGGATTGTGCTCGCAGATCTGTCCTGTCGGCGCGATAAAGGCTTCGGAGGGCAAGTGATATGAGTACGAATATAGTTCTTTGCGGTGTAGGAGGTCAGGGTACCGTCCTTGCAAGTAAGCTTGTTGCTGCAGCCGCCATGAATAAAGGTTTTGATGTTAAGTCCGCAGAGACTATCGGTATGGCTCAGAAGGGCGGAAGCGTAATGAGCCATCTTAGGATTGGAGAAGATGCATTAACTCCCATGATAGGCTCGGGTGAAGCTGATCTGATAATAGGATTCGAGCCGTCAGAGACTGTAAGGATGCTTCCTTTCCTTAAGAAGGGCGGAGCTATAATAACATCAGATCGTGCAGTGATGCCCGTTACGGCAGCACTGAAGGGATCGTCCTACAAGGGCTCAGACATGACTGACTATCTTAAGTCACTTAAGGATATCGGTAAGCTTGTTATAGTTGATACGGAGACTGCCGTAAAGGAAGTGGGATCTTCCAAGGCAATGAACATGATCCTGTTAGGAGCCGCATCAAGAGCAGGTCTTCTTGGCGATATCACACACGAAGATATCATCGAAGCCATGAAACGCAAGGTAAAGCCTCAGTTCGTAGACATGAACATCAAGGCTTTAGAATTTGTCCAGCTTTGATCAATAAAGCCTCCTGTTTATCTTTTAGTCTATTCAGAGTAAACTTGGTTTACAACGAATAAACTACAAAGGTATCGGAGGCTCTTAACATGGAATTAGGTGAAGTTCAGGAAAGATTCGCAAAGCTTATCTGGGATAACGAACCCATACCTTCAGGCGAGCTCGTTAAGCTCTGTCAGAAGGAGTTTGACTGGAAGAAGCCTACTACATATACCGTTCTTCGCAAGCTCTGCGAGAAGGGCCTTTTTATAAACGACAGCGGAACCGTAAGATCTCTTAAGACTTACGACGAATATTGTTCCGACAAAGGAGAGGAGATAGTAGAAGAGTTCTACGGCGGATCGCTTCCTGCTTTTATCGCAGCATTCGCCAACAATAAAAAGCTCTCTTCCGAAGATCTCGATAAGATCTCTAAGATCATCGAAGATATGAAGGGAAGATGAGTATATATGGAAAGCATTATCTCTTCTCTTAATCTCGTCATAATATACACTGTATTTGTCGCAGTGATGCTCATACTTCGTATCTTCCTTAAGAGTGTGTCCAAAAAGGTAAATATGCTCTTGTGGACGCTTGTGGCATTAAGATTGATGTGTCCTTTTGTTATTACTTCTTCAGTCGGGGTCGTACCCGAGAAGGTAGTAGATACCGCTGTTATAGAAAGCGGTGTGATCTCTTCCGATATTCCTGATACCGTATTGTCGCCTTTAACGTCAGAGGACAGCTCGATCCCCTTAGAGAAGATCGCATTCTCGATATGGCTTTTCGGATCCTGTCTTATGCTCGCACTTGGAGTGAAGAGTTATATCCGTCTTCGAGAAAGCGCGGGAGCAAGGATAAGGCGGGAAGAGAATGTCTATATCTGTGACGATATCGATAACGGATTTGTATTAGGACTTATAAGACCTAAGATACTTGTGCCTTCATCGGCGGATCCTTTGTTCGTGGAACATATCGTAAGACATGAGAAGATCCATATCAAACATAAGGACCATATTTGGAAAGTATTGTCCTACGTGCTTCTTTCCGTTAACTGGTTCAATCCTCTTGTCTGGATGGCTTTTATATGTTTCAGCCGAGATATTGAGCTGTATTGCGATGAAGAGGCTACAAGAGGGTATTCCGGAGAGGAAAGAGCATCTTATGCATATGCGCTATTAAATCTTGCTTCCCGTAAGATAACTCCTGCTAATGTCGCATTCGGCGAGGTGGATCTTGAGACACGTATCAAGGCTTTAGGCAGAAAGAATAAGCATTATATGGCAACCGGGATGATCGGAGTTTTAGCAGTCCTTCTGGTATCAGCATTCTTCCTGACGAATGCCAAGGCTATCTACCGTTCAGACTGGTCATGTCCCGAGTTTGAGTTCTATCATACTTTGCCGGAAGATCTTAATGCCGAATACAGCGTGTATGATTACTATTCCTACAACGAATTTTCAATGATCCGAGGTAATATCAACGGATACTTAAGCAGCAACTGGCAGGAGTTTTCCGACAGCAGAGACAATATCTCTTTCCGCGTGGAAGACTGTTTGTACGAGCCAGGCAATGATGATCTGGTGGTATATGTTACAGTCTTTTCAGGTGACAAGACTACTGAGGTAAGATTCGACTGTACGCAATGTGAAAGAGGCGGTTACATGTCCTCGACAACGATACTTGATCATAACGAGATCGCTCCCGATACATCTCATCCCGTCTATGATATCCTCTGATATCATTCCTTAGGCTTGAACAGCGGCCTGTCTACAGCAGGTATTCCGTCAGACTCATCATAATTATATGATCCCTGCGTAACAGAGGTCTCTTTGTCGCTCTTGAACACATTCGGTTCGTACATGGCGGAAGAGGTAGTAGTCCTTGCGATATTGGATCTGATAAGCCCCTGTGATTCGCACTGTGTAACTGCTTCTACTTCATACGGGTAGTCAGGTAATGAACGGATCTTGCCCTTTATTACTATTCGCGAGGAAGCGGCAAGTCTGATCGCGTCCACCAGGAATATTATGCATGTCATGGGCGGGACTACTGCAACGAGTATTAAGACTATCTCGATGATTACGGATGCCATGCCGTGTCCTGCCAAGTCTCTGAACAGTACGTTCATACGTCAGGCCTCCTTTCTCTTGGAAGAATAAGCAGTCGTTCTGCTCTCATCCTTGTTTATCCTGTTGCTTTGTATAGCGATAAACAGCGGTATCAGACTTCCAAAGAACAGCATCGGCACAGCCATTAGATCCACAGAGAGCAATGCGACGCAAAATGGTATTACATAGTCTCCGTAAAATATTGATGCTATGACCGCTAATATAAGAGTTATCAATGTTCCTAGCAGTGCCTTCTTCAAGGTGCCGCTGAAGAGCCCGCCTATCTTGACCGGGAATGTTCCTACGCTCTGACCTGTCTGGCCGTTTACCATGAAAGTGGATCTTGTACCGTCGTGATTATCAAGGGTTATGAACCATACGGGCACAAGAACATATTCCGGGGTCTTGGTGATATCGACCACAGGTGCTGCAGCCGTATAATGTCTCTTACTTCCTTTGGCTCTTGATGTGGTCTTTTCCTTAAAGAGGGCATCGCCCCTCTTTGCAGTTTTATCCTTGATGTCCGCATAAGAAGTGTCGGCCTTGTCCGCATAGAATCCTGCAAGGTATTCTTCGTCGAACGGAACGGCTTCGTCAAAATCCCAGTAATCCATCTGGCCGAGAGTCACTTCCGGAAGCATGTCGGAACCGTATACGGGAAGCGGATCCAGATCCATCGTTCCCGATATGGACGTATAAACATAGTGTGTGTGATCGTCACTTCCGATATCGGTCTGGACCTCGTATGAGTCGTATAACTTAGCAGAGACCTTCCAGTAAGGGATATATATTCCTCTTATCTTTTCGACCTCGAACTTCTTCTGCTTCTTATTAAGACGCAAGCTCTTCTTGAGAAGCTGTTCGAGCTTGGTCTGAACTTCTTCCCTTGGTATCTTAAACGGGATGATAAGATCGGGGCACTTAGTCTTCTCGATGCCCTTAAATACGATCGCGGGATTACCGCAGAAAAGACAGAAGGAGGATGCTTCGCTCTCGTTAAGCTCGACTTCTGCGCCGCAGTGGTTACAGATGTACATCCTGGCATCACGAAGCTTCCCGGAGCTTATTAGAAGTTCCTTATCTTTATCTTCGATCTCTTCAGGTCTGAAGGAAGAGTTACATGCGCTGCAGACGAGCATCTGCTTCTGCGGATCGAAAGTCAGTGTCCCCGCACAGTTCTTACAAAGTAAAGCCATTGTCAGTAACCTTCCTTAAAGCGGTTTAAATAACGGTATATCAACGTCAGGGATATCCTCGGGGATATCGTCCTGATCCTTTTTGAGTATATCGTTAGCCTTTATATCGTAATCTCCGTATACATCTCCGCCGTATCCGCGTATAAAGCTTTCTCCCGATTCTTTATCGGGCAGCCTTATCACGGATTCATATCGTATCTTATCGCTGACACCGGATATCTGTGAGACAGTATCTCCTAAGATGTTATTGCGCATTATCTTATCGGAGATCCGATACATTACATGTACCGCCACGCAGAAGGTCGTAGGGATAATTATCAGGAGGAGAACCATTCCTATTAGTCCTATGATATAGCCCATCTCATACCTCCGTTCTCTTGCTGATGAAGTCCGCTGTCTGCTGGGACCTTGTCATGCGAAGAGTATCTCTTAGTGCCTGAAGCTTGTACTTGATGCCCTTTCTGTCGGTCAGGTAGTAAACGAATGTAATTCCGTAGAACGGGGCAAGGATGTATAAGGAGAGCATTACTAAGTAGTATTTGGAGCATAACGCTGCGACACCAGCGAGTATTAAGATCGATATTAATGCCGTCCACAGGATTATCCTCAAAATGACATTCTTCCTGTCCACGGGTACTGCTCCTACGACCTTACCTGTCTGTCCGTTTACGAGTATCGTATGGGGAATGGAATCGTAGATATATGTAAAGCACCATACAGGGAAGAGGGCATATATGGGATCGTTGTCCGGATCGAAGGACGGACTGCTCATTAATACCCTGTATTCTGATGCGGGCACATTCTCCTTAGCCTTTTCCTTGAATGTGATGTCACATCTCTCGGCTGCCGCTATGCGAAGCTCCTTAAGGGAGATGTCAGATACGTTGGAATAAAAACCGGCCAGATAGTCAGGATCGAAGTCTTTGATCTCATCGAGGAAGAAGGGCTCGAGATGGTAGGCCATGTTGTTATCAAGTCGCCTTGAAGCATCTATCATGACATTTTTGGCTTCGCTGTAGCCTGCGATGCCATACTGTTCGTACCCCTTATGTTCGCCCCTGTCGGACCTGATCCTGACAGCGGAATCGGTTATCACGGCGTCGTGAAAACTGCCGTTTACGATCCAGTAAGGAACGTATATGCCGCGCACCTTATCGGGATGAAGTTCCCGGAGCTCTTTAGGTACATAAGAGGCCGAAGCGAACTGCTCCTTTACGTTCTCGATTGCAAGCTCTCCGGTTATCTTAAAGGGGATGATCCCGTCGGGCTTTATCTGTCTGCTGATCCTTGAGAATACTATCGCGGGGTTACCGCAGTATACGCAGAATGTAGAAGACTCTGCGGAGTGTACGATTACTTCAGCTCCGCAGTGATTACATACGTAGATATTAGCGTCATAATAAGATGCGGGAACATCTGACTTACGAAATGTGTGTATGTCAGACAGGAGCTCTTCGCTTATGTCCTGAACATCTTCTGCGGCAAACATGCTTCCGCATGATTTGCACACAAGAGTCTTCTTAACGGGATCGTAATTAAGGATTCCCGAACAGTTTTTACAAAGTGAAGCCATGTTTGTTCCTTCCTTACCGAGACTTAAGTAAGAGGCTTAAAGAGTGGGATATCAACTTCCGGAAGATCCTCCGGGATAGCGTTGTCATCAAGCTGTTCAAAGTTATCCGTCTTGATGCCCTGTCTGTCGTAAGAGGCGTAGCCGTGATCTCTGAAGAACTGAGCTTTGTATTCGGTGGAATCGTATGTGCTCCTGTGAGTAAACTGAACTCTTCCGGCACACACATCGTCGAAGGTGGATGTACTGTCACCGATATTATTGGATTTATCGAGTCTCTTGCTGAAGATCGACAGCGAGACGGCGGTACCTATGAAGAGACCGAAGATTAAAGATATTATCCAAAGAAAAATATTCATATTAACCCTGCCTCCTTTTTACGTATTTGAACGTTGCCGTGGACCTGGTGAGGTTCAGGTTCTTAAGTATCTTTTGTATCCTCTTTACGGCCACGGTAAGGGCTGAAGCTGCAGCAGCTCCGGCATATATGAGGATCCTTCCGAAATTCCCGCTGGATCTTGACGAATGCCTGTAGCTTGATGTGCTGAAGAATAGCGATAAGAGGAGCTTAGTTCCAAAGGCGCATGCAACTCCTATAAGGATCGCCGTGATCACTACAAGGGCGATGAACAGCGCCTTATTGAAGGGAAGAGTACATACTACCTTACCGGAGTCTCCGTTTACCAGTATCGTCAGCGGTTCGTCTTTGTACTTGATCGTTACGAACCAGCAGGGCATCATGGCATATACCATGTCATCGTCGACCTTGGTGTAAGGTTCCGAGTTCAGGACTTTCATATTAGTTACTCTGACATCAGACAGGGCTTCCTCTCGGAACATAAGGTCTGCGCGTACATTGGCTGCAGCAGCTACCTTGGGACCTGTGACATCTGCAATATCGGAGTAGAATCCCGTCAGATAGTTCTCGTCGAAATCCTTAAGAGCCGTGAGGTCAAAGGGCTCGAGCTTCATGCTTGAGTTGTCGTTAAGAGCATCTGAAGCATCAAGTGTCATATTCTGAATATGAAATTCTCCGGCACGACCGTAATACTGTTTTACGTAATTCTTATTCTTGCCGCTTCCGGAAGGAACTTCACCCTTGATAAAAGCAGCATTGTAGTGATCGGCCTTAATGATCCAGTAGGGAATATAGATGCCCCTTACGAGCTCAGGGTCGAAGTTCTTGATCTCCTTAGGCACGAAGAATCCTCTGTCTATCGTAGCCTTGATGTTCCTGATAGCCTGTTCCTTTGTAATGGAGAAGGGGAGTATGAACTCGGGTCTTCTCTGCTTGGACACCCTGCTGAAGACGATAGTGGGATTACCGCAGTACATGCAGTAAGTTGATGCCTCGGTATTGTTGATGATGACGTCACCACCGCATGAATTGCAAGTATAGACATTGCAGTCATAGTAGCGAACATCGTCTGTTCCGAATACTTCTTTTGCGGAAAGAGCCTCGATCTCTTCAAGGAGTTCCTTATCTGTGATATCGATATCCTTGACACCGTAAGTTGCTCCGCATGTCTTACAGAGCATTCTTCCGTTTGAAGGCTCGAAAATCAGCGGCCCTCCGCAATTCTTGCATAAAGTAGCCATAGTTAATTGTTCCTTTCCATCCCTTAAATTCCGTTAATATTTTACAATATCGCATATTTTTTTACAATGAATTATAATTGTAAACAGTGCATATTCGGGAGGCTTAAGTGGAGCGTTTGACTGTACAGGATAGATGGAAGATCAGGCAGGGATTTGCCCTTCAGATCGTTGCCATGACCCTCGTACTCGTCGCAGGTTCCGCCATGCAGTTCTATCTCGGATCTAAAGGACTTATAACTACGCAGCTGATGCTCCTGGCACTTGCCGTGATCACTGCTTTGATCCACAGGACTTCTCTTAAGGAGGTCTTTCCCGTAAGAAAGATCGGTCTTATGGAGTTTTTGGGACTTTTATCCTTCTTCGCGGGCGGTTATCTTATGAATGTCCTCCTTACGGGGATCTCCTTTATGATTTTACCTTCCGCATCGTCAGAATCTTCAGTTATCGATGTTCTTACGGTTGAGTCCGGTCCTATTATGGCAGTTCTTACCGTAGCGTTACTTCCCGCCATATGCGAGGAAGCAGTGGAGAGGGGCGCCGTTATGTCCCACTTTCGCTCTGTCGGTAAGGAATGGGCTGTAGTTCTTATTATGGGGATATTCTTCGGGCTGTTTCATATGTCTCCGGGGAGGTTTCTTAATACGGCATTTATGGGCGCACTTCTGACATATATCATGATAAGAAAGAATAATATACTCCTACCTGTTATCCTTCATTTCATGAATAATCTTATGAGCATGTTTTCTTGGGCGGGCATGGAAGATCCTAAGAATATATCTTCGTTTATGTTGATAAGTTTCTCTTTCCCGCTGTTCCTTGCCATGGGAAACCGCCTTTTGTGTCCGGATGCATTTCGCAGAAGACATCTTGTCGTGGCGGCAGCAGCATCTCTTATACTTCTGGTAGCCGGGCTCGGAGGCACATATCTTGATCTTCCGGGAATCTCTTCGGACAATACTTCTCTCGAAGTTAAGGTTTATTCCGAAGAGATCCACAATGACGCGATGATTTTTGTTAATATATCAACAGAATATTTAAGTAACATATGATAAGAGGTAAAGACTATGAAGATCGATGACAGACAGATCGAACAGGTTAACGGCAGGATCAAGGCTCTTATAACTGCAGGAAGCTTCTACGGAAAGAAACTTGAAGAAGCGGGTGTAGGTGAGATAAAGACTGCCGAAGACTTCGAAAAGCTCCCTTTCTCGGAGAAGAACGACCTTAGGGATGCATATCCTCTGGGACTTATGACAGCTCCCGAGGAAGAGATCGTTAGGATACATTCATCTTCAGGTACTACGGGACTTCCCGTAATAATCCCTTATACAGCTAAGGATGTTGACGATTGGGCCGTGATGTTCAAGCGTTGCTATGAGTTCGCGGGCATAACGAATACGGACAGGATCCAGATCACTCCCGGTTACGGTCTCTGGACTGCAGGTATCGGTTTCCAGGCAGGTGCCGAGAAGCTCGGTGCCATGGTAATACCAATGGGCCCCGGTAATACCGATAAGCAGCTTCAGATGATGATGGATATGAAGTCTACCGTACTCTGCGCCACTTCTTCGTATGCTCTTCTCCTCGCGGAAGAGATCGAGAAGAGAGGCATCAAGGATAAGATCTGCCTTAAGAAGGGTGTCATCGGTTCCGAGAGATGGGGCGAGAAGATGAGAAAGAGGATCTCCACAGAGCTCGGAATAGAGCTTTACGATATCTACGGTCTTACTGAGATCTACGGTCCCGGTATCGGTATCAACTGTAAGTACGATACGGGTATCCACTACTGGGATGATTATCTCTATCTTGAGATCATCGATCCCGAGACGGGAAAGAACGTACCCGACGGCGAATGGGGTGAGATAGTCATCACGACTCTTGTCAAGGAAGGTGCACCTCTTATCAGATATCGTACACATGATCTTTCCAGGATCATCCCCGGTGAGTGCCCCTGCGGTTGTTCGTATCCCAGGATCGACGTTATCCAGGGCAGAACTGACGACATGATGAAGATAAAGGGCGTAAACGTATTCCCCAAGCAGATCGAGGAAGTCCTTAAGTCATTCTCTGAGCTTTCCAGTGAATATCAGATCAGGATATCTCACCTCGACGGAAGAGATACCATGAGGATCTATGTCGAGACGACAGGTGAATACGACTTCGATGCACTTTCCAAGAAGATCGCAGAGTCTGTAAAGTCCAAGATCGGATTTACACCCATCGTCAAGGTAGTTGAGCTCGGACTCCTTCCCAGATCCGAGAAGAAGACAAAGAGAGTCATCGACGAGAGATATTCATGAGTAAGTTTACCAAGTGGGTCGCATGCTGGGGCAATGCAACATCGATAACTGACAGGACTACCGGTTCCTATGCTAAGGATATAACGCTTCGATATCCTGTAAAGATGTGCTTTGACGCAGATAAGATAAGGATCAGGTTCAGTAACTTGACGGGTACGGAGCCTGTCACTCTTCGTGCCGTATTATCGCGTAATGCAGGTGAAGACAGGATAGATCCCGCATCTTCCGTAGACCTTCTGCTGGGCGGATCTGAGGCTATAACCATACCTGCAGGAGAAGAAGCAGTCACGGATCCTGCGGCTATGGATATAAGGCGAGGTGAGATATTATCTGTCAGCATATATCTGGAGTCCTATACACAGATGAATGCGGGCGTTCTTATTACCGGTCCTTTATCCCGCGGTCAGTATTCTTACGGTAACTTCATGACAAGTTCAGAGCTGCCGCTTGATAAGACCCGTAAGACTAACTGGTTCTACTTCCTTAACACGATAGATGTCTTTACCGAAGAGAAGAATAAGGCACTTATCTGCTACGGTGATTCCATAACCGCACAGGCATGGCCTGATCTTCTTATTCAAAGATGCTTCGATGAGGGGTTTACCGATACGGCTGTCATAAGAAGAGCAGTGAGCGGTACAAGGATCCTTCGCCAGTATGACTGTATAACTTATGCAGCTTACGGTCTTAAGGGAAGTATAAGATTCCCCGTAGAGATGAATACGGCAGGAGTATCTTCCGTTATTATTCAGCACGGTATCAACGATATCATCCATCCCGTGGGAACTGATGTTAATCCCTTCAGGCCATGGGAGGATATGCCTTCTTCCGATGATCTTATAGAAGGCGTTCGTGATATATATGTAAGTTATGCCCGCGGCAAGGGCATAAAGATCTATTCGGGAACATTGTTGCCGATAAAGGGGTGGAGGACGTATGCTGATTTCAGGGAGAAGATCAGAAATGAATTCAATTCATATCTCAGATCTTCTTCCGACTTCGACGGATGCGTCGATTTTGATATGGCGGTCAGGGACCCTGATGAACCTTCGAGGTTCAGGGACGGATATGACAGCGGAGATCATCTTCACCCGAGCATGTCATGCTATGTGAAGATGGCCGATACTGTCAGTAAGGAGATTTTGTTATGAAGAAGATCTTTATCATTGAGGATGACCAGGAGATCCAGAACGTATTAGGTATCCTTCTCAAGGGAAACGGTTTTGATGTCGTTCGTGCATATTCGGGTACGGAAGGACTTCTGGTGGATATAAGTGATGTGGACCTTATATTGCTGGATCTTATGTTGCCCGGAAGAAGAGGTCAGGATATCATAGGTGAACTCAAGGCCAAGAAGGATATCCCCATAATCGTCATGAGCGCCGTTAACGATATCTCCGCTAAGGTCGATCTTTTTGCCCTCGGTGCAGATGACTACGTTACAAAGCCTTTCCATAACGACGAGCTTCTTGCCAGGATCAGCGCCAGGTTAAGGACCACGGGTGGTGCCGGCGGTAAGGATGAAAGAACTATAAGGATCAAGAAGCTTGAGGTCAGGCCCGATGACTGGGAGGCATATGTTGACGGAAATCTGCTGGATCTGTCCAAGCAGGAATTCGAACTTCTCTGTCTTCTGGCGGAGAACGGCGGTAAGACCTGTACTAAGAGCATGATATTCGAGAAGGCCTGGCACTACGACAGCGAGGCTGATGATAATACGATCAATGTTCATATAAGCAAAGTCAGGAAGAAGCTCAAGGAGTATGATCCCGATACTGATTATATCGAGACGGTATGGGGCATAGGATACAGGATGAAGACCGGTAACTGATGAGCTATTATCTGAATTCTTTAAGATCCGACATTTACAGGGTCATCAGGAATAAGATATTGATCATAGGATTCGCGGTTTATATCGCGATATCCTTTTATGCGCTCTGGGACTACGGTCTGACGGTAAGCTATGCGGATAAACAGGATCCTATATCAAGAGACGGCATAGTCAGAGAGATAGATTACTGTGACGACGATTATGCGAGATTCGTCCACAAGTGTGCCGTATTCAGTCAGGAGAATAAAGTAGTTCCCTCAAGGGATCAGCTTGCTTCTATCATGAAGACTACATCCTGGTGCCCTGACATCACGGTGGCATCGAGTGAATGGAGCCTTATATGCTTTCTGTGTCTCCTTGCCGATGTGGTGATCTCCGGCGAGAATATCTCCTATATGGTGTCTGAGGGAAGATCCAGGAGAAGAGTATATCTTACCAAGCTCTACAATTCCTTTGTCATCGCTTCGATGTTCAGGGGACTTGCATATATGCTCATATATGTTGTCAATTATATCCTTCACGGAATGTATCACTCTACACCGCTTCTTATTTATCTTCGAGCATATGTACTGGGCCTTTTTCCCACATTCGGACTTATGTGCCTTATCACTATGGTGATATTTATAGTGTGGCAGAGGGTCGTATACTACCTTCTGGTCATTCCGTACTCCTACTTTCAAATGGTTCTTCTGGCGTATCTTATAACTGCAAGGGGAATGCTTCGTTCCAATGCAATGGATTACACTCTTCAAGGTATGATCTCGGCTGTTCCCTTCAGGGAGGATATAGGTTTTACTTTTCTTTGTATGTTCTATCCGATACCGGTATTTGCCGTGACTTCATTTGTCGGGATCCTTGTCTTTAAGAGGAGGACTCTTCGATGATCAATTCGATAAAGGCGGATATATATCGAATCTTTCATGCAAAGACAGTGTGGCTGGTATTTTTTATCGTCCTCATCCTTCAGATGAGAGCCGTGTTTACGATGGATACTGCAGATCTTTTCAGTGATTCGTATTTTGATCCGTTCTTCAGTGACGGGTTTATAGTTCAGGCGAAGGATTCGTTACGCAATGACATCAGGGTCATGTCATATAACTACGGCATACTGATCGAGATCATATTTACTACCGGGGCGCTCATAACATCGCTCTTCAGTGAAGGCCTTCTTAAGAATTCCATCACCAGCGGTATGAGTATGGGAAGATTTCCTTTGATGAAGACTGCAGCGGTACTTTATATCAACCTTTTCCTGCTCTTCTTCCAGAATCTTATCGTATTTATAGTAAATATCATATGTAACGGGCAGGAGAATGCGTCTTATTTCCCGGATGTTCTTCTGATCACTTTCTGGCAGGCTTTTCCTGTCATCTGCTGGTCCTGCTTTCTTATCCTGGTGGCAGCACTTATGAGAAGATATTCCTACTATCTCGCTTCGGTATTTGTGCCCCTTGTTTCCCTTTCGAGAGGAATAAGGGCGGGATATTATCAGCCCAGGGTAATAATGGGCTTTATCACATATGAACCTTACGACGGCTTCAGGATCAAGGTGGCATTATTGTCTGTAGCCGTATCGATCTTATCGGTATTCCTGTTCTTCCTCGCGGTCAACAGGAAGGGCGAATGAGAGGGAGGATGACATGAGAGATCTGGTATTAAGAGCAAACGGTCTGGGTAAGAGTTACGGCAAGACAAGAGCCCTTGACGATATTGATCTTACCGTCTACAGAGGCGATATATGCGGCATCATCGGCAGGAACGGAGCCGGTAAGACTACCATGCTCAAGATATTCTCCGGACTTATCACGGAATATAACGGCAGTTATGAGATGCTCGGTGTAAAAGATACCGAGGCGGGACGAGTGCGTTACAGGACAGGCTCCATGATCGACACTCCAACGTTCTTTACCGAGCTTACGGCGTATCAGAACCTTAAGTATTTCTGCATACAAAAGGGCATAGCGGACGACCTGAAGATAGATTATATCCTCAGGGTAACGGGGCTTTCCGAAGACCGTGACAAGAAGTTCAAGTCCATGTCCATGGGAATGAAGCAGCGTCTTGCGATAGCTTTTGCCCTTATAGACGAGCCTGAACTTGTATTTCTCGACGAGCCTGTAAATGCTTTGGATCCCATGGGGATAAGTTCCATGCGTGAGCTGTTCCGTCAGCTTAATTCCGAGTTCGAGACGACATTTGTAATCTCCAATCATATCCTTACCGAGCTTTATTCTCTTGCCAACAGGTTCGTTATCCTGGATCAGGGAAAGATCATAAAGCAGGTCACTAAGCAGGAATTAAAGGAGCAGTGTAAGCGTGGTCTTTATATCCGCTGCGATGACGTCAGGAAGACTACACTTATATTGGAGAATGAACTCGGACTTAATGATTACAAGATAGCCGACGAGAACAGGCTCATCATTTACAGGTTCACGGATACGAGCGAGATCGTAAAGACGCTTGTGTACAAAGGCGTCAGGATCTACGGCGTTCAGGAGACCGGTATCTCCCTGGAGGATTACTACAAGAGCGTTCTCGAGGAGAATTCAAAGAACCATGTGTGATATATTTGTAGAAGACGGAAAGGTATAAAAGGAGGGAGTATGTCTGCGGCAGTAATAGTTCTTGCATCGATCTGCATATTTTTGCTCATAACTCTCTTCATGCAGACTCATATCCTCAATAACATAAGAAACTCGCTTAAGAGGATCAATACTACGGGCAGCCGTGAGAATCTCCATTCTGTAGTCGGCACTCCCGCCGAGAAGAACGTGATAAATGAGATCAATACACTTCTTGATGCCTATAAGGACGAGAGAGCTATGTATAAGAGAAAGCGTCATGATCTTGATCAGATGATGACTAATATATCTCATGACCTGAGGACCCCTCTTACATCCGCCATAGCTTATGTTGATCTTATGAAAAACGGCAATATCGAAGAGTCGGACAGAGAGCAGACGCTTGAAGTTATCTCGGAGAAACTTGACAGGCTCTATATGCTTACGGATTCCTTCTTCGAATTCTCCAAGATAATCTCTAACGACGCCCCGCCGGAGCTTGAGAGCATCAATCTTATAGCAGTCCTGGAAGACTCCATCGTAGGTTTCTTTGATAACTTTTCCAATTCCGACAGACAGATCGTCTTTAACCATGAAGGCAATAACTGTCAGATACTTTCCAATAAGATCATGCTCCTTCGTGTATTCGATAACATAATAGGAAATGCATATAAGCACGGTAAGGGAGCGCTTACGATCGACCTTGACACAGAGACAAAGCATATTACTTTCCGAAATGAGATAGCCGACGACGAGAACCTTACCGATGCGGCGCACGTCTTTGACGAGTTCTATACGACTGATGTATCGCGTACGAAAGGAAGTACGGGATTGGGGCTTGCCATAGCAAAGCAGTTCATCCTTATCCTCGGAGGAAAGATATCAGCCGAGGCAAGGGATTATATGTTCACGATTTCAATTGATCTGGAAAAGCAAGAAAAAGTTCGCTGAATAAATGAGTCTAAGCAAAAGAAAAGGTCAGGTGATTACCTGACCTTTATCGTGGTGACCCCAACGAGAATCGAACTCGTGATTGCGCCTTGAGAGGGCGCCGTCTTAGCCGCTTGACCATGGGGCCGTGCCAAATGCTTGAGTATATTAACATAGCAAATCCGTGTTGGCAAGTATTTTGTTTGTACTTTTTTAAATCTGTGATAAACTTAATCCGATAAGAAGAAAAGAACATAAATTCTTTATGAGGTCCTAAGATGAATGAATATAAATATATAAGGGTACACGGAGCAAGAGAACATAACCTCAAGAACGTGGATATAGATATCCCCAGGGACGAGCTTGTAGTGCTCACGGGACTTTCGGGGTCCGGTAAGAGCTCTCTTGCCTTCGATACCATTTATGCGGAAGGTCAGAGAAGATATGTGGAATCGTTATCTTCTTATGCAAGGATGTTCCTGGGACAGATGGAAAAGCCGGATGTGGACAGCATAGACGGATTATCTCCCGCTATCTCCATAGATCAGAAGACCACGAGCAAGAATCCCAGATCTACCGTCGGTACCGTAACGGAGATATACGATTACTTCAGGCTTCTTTATGCCAGAGTTGGACAACCGGTCTGCTATAAGTGCGGTAAGGCCATTAAGTCCCAGTCCATAGATCAGATTGTAGATAAGCTCATGGGGTATCCCGAAGGTACGAGGATGATCGTCATGGCTCCCGTTGTCAAGGGCAAGAAGGGTGAATTCACGAAGCAGCTGGAGGACTACAGGAAGAACGGTTTTGTCAGAGTCCGTATCGACGGATCTATGTATGAGCTGGATGAGGAGATCAAGCTCGATAAGAATAAGAAACATGAGATATATGTAGTAGTAGACAGGCTCGTGGTAAGAGAGAGCAACAGAGGCAGGATCAATGATTCCTGTGAGACGGCGCTTAAGCTTGCTGACGGAACTCTTGCAGTCGAGATACAGATCGTAAAGGAAGACGATGACGGCATGAGAACATACGATACCACGGAGGAGATCTTCTCGCAGAACCTTTCCTGTCCGGACTGCGGTATCTCCTATGCGGAAGTGTCTCCCAGGAGCTTTTCGTTCAATAATCCGTATGGTGCCTGCCCCGAGTGTTCAGGTATAGGTGTACTGACAAGAGTCGACCCCGAGCTCGTGATAAGCGATCCTAAGCTCACCATCAACGAAGGCGCGGTTACTGCAGGCGGCTGGAACTTCCATGATACAAAGAGTTGGGGAAGAGGATTTATCGTTGCTCTGTCCGAGAAGTACGATTTCTCCCTCGATGTTCCTTACGAGAAATTGCCGAAGAAGGTAAAGGACATAATCCTTTACGGTAATGACGGCGTTAAGATGAAGATAGATACCAGTAACAGCATCTACGACCGTAAGGGCGACTACTATGCGGCATGGGAAGGTCTTGTCCCCAGTATCATGAGAAGATATAACGAATCTTATTCGGAAGATGCCAAGGCCAGCTATGAGCAGTATATGAGTATCGACGTATGTCCCACATGTAACGGAATGAGACTCAAGAAGGAAAGTCTTTCTGTCCTCATTAATAAGCTCAATATATCCCAGCTTACGGCAAAATCTGTCCGTGACTGTAAGGCATTTATGGATAAGCTTACATTCAGCAAGCGTAATTCTCAGATCGCGTCTCCCATAATGCGTGAGATCAATGCAAGGCTTCAGTTTCTTATAGATGTAGGTCTTGACTATATGACTCTTAACAGACCCGCTGCTACTTTATCGGGAGGTGAGGCTCAGCGTATAAGGCTCGCTACTCAGATCGGCTCAGGTCTTCAGGGCGTTCTTTATATCCTTGATGAGCCTTCGATCGGTCTTCACCAGAGAGATAACAGCAAGCTTTTGAAGACCCTGACGAAGCTTCGTGACCTGGGTAACTCCGTTCTTGTCGTAGAGCACGACGAAGATACCATGAGAGAAGCGGATCATATAATAGACGTCGGTCCCGGAGCCGGCATCAACGGAGGAAAGATCGTAGCTTCAGGCACCGTTGAAGAGATAATGAAGTGCAAAGAATCCGTGACGGGCCAGTACTTAAGCGGTAAGAAGTTCATTCCCGTACCTTCTGACAGGAGATCTGTCGGAGATAAGAAGATCACCATAAAGGGTGCTAAGATACATAATCTTAAGAATATAGATGTGGATATCCCTATAGGACTTTTCACCTGCATCACGGGCGTATCCGGATCAGGCAAGAGCTCCCTTATCAACTCAACTCTTGTTCCGGTGCTATCTCATGAGCTCAACGGTGCCAGGAAGCAGAAGGTAAAGTGCTCGGATGTTAAGGGATACAGCAACCTCGACAAGCTGATCGTGATCGACCAGTCGCCTATCGGAAGAACTCCCAGGAGTAATCCTGCCACATATATAGGAGTATTTGATCTTATAAGAGCGTTGTATGCCGGAACTCCCGATGCCAAGATGAGAGGCTATAAGAACGGAAGGTTCAGCTTTAATGTAAAGGGAGGACGCTGCGAATCATGCAGCGGTGACGGTCTTAACAAGATCGAGATGCATTTCCTTCCCGATATCTACGTTAAGTGTGACGTATGCAAAGGTAAGAGATATAACAGAGAGACCCTTGAAGTAAAGTATAAGGGCAAGAACATATCGGATGTTCTTGAGATGAGCGTTGACGAGGCCTGCGAATTCTTCGCTTCAGTGCCTAACATTTTCCGCAAAGTTCAGACTCTCAAAGATGTAGGATTAGGATATATAAAGCTGGGCCAGCCCTCTACGCAGCTGTCGGGTGGTGAGGCTCAGAGGATCAAGCTGGCAGCCGAGCTGTCAAGGAGATCCACGGGTAAGACTCTGTACGTGCTGGATGAGCCGACAACGGGACTTCATATCGCTGATGTCCATATGCTTGTTGACATTTTACAGCGACTTACAGAAAATAATAATACTGTCGTCGTGATAGAGCACAATCTTGATGTTATCAAGACTTGCGACTACATTATCGACTTGGGTCCCGAGAGCGGTGACCGCGGTGGAGAGATAGTCGCGTGCGGAACGCCTGAACGGATAGCAGCAGTAGGATCTTCCTATACGGGACAGTTCCTTGCTCCTATCCTTAAGGCGGCTAAGGATAAGGGACAATATGCATCGAGGATGGCATTTATCGACGATGAACGTTTGAAGAGTGAAGCTCTCGAGATCGAGACCGGTCCTCGCGTCAGACGTAAAGTTAAAGAGAATGGAGCTTAATATATGTCATTATGTTCAGTTTGCGGTAAGAGACAGGCAATAGTCTTTACCAGCCGATATGAGAACGGAAGGCGCATAGATGAAGGATTTTGCATCAAGTGTGCATATGAGTCCGGGGTCGCAGGTATCTCGGATATGTTCTCTGCTGCAGGTATCAATGATAATAATATAGACGAGATGAGCGACAGGCTTGAGAGTATGATAGGTTCTACCGGTGCGATGACCGATCCTACCGAATTCTTTAAGTCCATCGCTGATAACAGCTTCGGAGATATGGGAATCGACGAGAATATCGAGGACGATATCGGATTCGAGGATGACAGTTCCGGTGTAGGTGTTGCCGATTTAGGCGGCGGTGATGACGCTGTTCCGGAAGATCCCGCAGGCAACGATCCTTCTGCATTTACTCCTAACCCTTTTGAGAATCTCATGAACAATCTCGGAATGGGCGGTAAGAAGAGGGGCAATTCCAAGAACGGTGACAGTTCCAAGAGAAGACTTAAGTTCCTCAATGAATTCGGTACCAATCTCACGGCAAGAGCCGCTGAAGGTAAGATAGACAGGATCATCGGAAGGGATAAGGAAATCGAGAGGGTAGTACAGATCCTCAACAGAAGATCCAAGAATAATCCCGTGTTGATCGGTGCTCCGGGTGTAGGTAAGACCGCGGTTGCTCAGGGCCTTGCTACGAAGATAGTCAATGGTGAGGTTCCCGTAAAGCTTCGTAATATGCAGGTATGGCAGCTTGACCTTCCCGCAATGGTAGCAGGTACCCAGTTCAGAGGTATGTTCGAGAGCCGTATCAAGGGGGTCATCAACGAGGCTATCCGAGAGGAGAATGTTATCCTCGTTATCGATGAGCTTCACACTATAATGGGTGCGGGTGATTCGGAAGGATCTACTAATGCTGCAAATATCCTTAAGCCAGCTCTTGCAAGGGGAGAACTTCGTATCATAGGTTCCACTACTACGGCAGAGTACAAGAAGATCGAGAAGGATTCGGCTCTTGAGAGAAGATTCCAGAAGGTCATCCTTGACGAGCCTTCGGTAGAAGTATCTATCGAGATCTTGAAGGGTATAAAGGATTACTATGAGGAGCATCACTATGTCTCCTATTCGGACGATATCATCGAATTTGCCGTCAAGGCTTCCAAGCGATATATAACCGACAGGTATCTTCCCGATAAGGCTATCGACCTTATAGATGAAGCAGGTTCCAGAGCGAACCTCAATAACATCAAGCTCGTTAAGCTCAAGGAGACTGAAGAGAACCTCAAGAAAGCCACGGCCGAGTATGCGGCTATGGTAGAGAAGATGGAGAACTTCGACGACGCCGAGCGTGAGAAGAACTACGAGAAGATCGCAGATCTCAAGGTAAAGCTCGATCAGTGCCAGAAGGAACACGATGACCTCAGAGATAACCTGAAGCCCGATCCTATTACAAGGGAAGATATCGCAAGGGTAGTCGAGATGTGGACGGGTATACCTTTGAAGTCCATATCAGAGTCAGAGACAGAGAAGCTCCTCCATCTTGAAGAGAGGCTTCATGAGAGAGTAATAGGTCAGGATCAGGCAGTCAAGGCTGTAGCTTCCGCAGTTCGCAGGAACAGATCCGGATTTACAAAGAAGAATAAGCCTTCTTCATTTATCTTCGTTGGTCCGACTGGTGTCGGTAAGACTGAGCTTGTTAAGGCGCTGACTGAAGTAATGTTCGATACCGAGGATTCACTTATCAGGATCGATATGTCCGAATATATGGAGCCTCATTCCGTAAGTAAGCTCATCGGTTCTCCTCCGGGATATGTAGGTCACGAGGATTCCGGACAACTTACCGAGCAAGTAAGGAGAAAGCCTTACTGTGTCATTCTCTTCGACGAGATCGAGAAGGCACATCCCGATGTCTTCAATCTTCTCCTGCAACTTCTGGATGAAGGTAGACTGACAGACAGTCACGGACTTCATGTTAACTTCGAGAATACGATCATAGTAATGACTTCTAATGCGGGTAATTCCGCCAAGGCTCCCACAATAGGATTCTTCAGCGGTACAGAGGAAGCGCTTGAATCCAAGGTCGATTCCGCTCTTAAGGAGACATTCAGACCCGAGTTCCTCAACCGTGTCGATGATACGATCATATTCAAGGAGCTTACAAAGGCTGAGATAAGAAAGATCGCGGATATCATGATGAAGGAAGTATATTCATCTCTTAATGAGAAGGGTATAACAGCCACCATGACTGAGGCAGCAGGCGATCGTCTTGCCGAGAAGGGTTACGATCCCAAGTTCGGAGCAAGACCTTTAAGAAGAGAGATAAGGAAGAATATCGAGGATAAGCTCGCAGATATGTTCCTTGAAGGTGAGCTCAAGAATGTTACAGGTCTTACTATCGACTTTGACGGTAATGAGTTCGTATTTACTACTGTTAAGAATAAGACTGAGTCTTCTACTGATAAGGCAAAGATAAGAGTAAAGGCTCCCAGGAAGGCAAGAGCTTCTAAGGGCGAATAAGTACAAAGCCACTCGTATCGTTGCGAGTGGCTTATTTTTTCTATGTAACGGGGTGAATATGGATACTGGCAGAATAAAAGGTGATAATACGGTCCTTCGAGGCTTTGTTATTGCGACCTGTATCATATGTACTTTTGTGTTGGGACCTAAGCACCTGGCTATCTTCGGTTCCTATTATGATTTCTTTATGAACAGGGAGATCTTCCAGGACTATGAGAGTTGGGTCATTAAAGAAAATGATAATGTGGGTCTGTTCTGGAAATATATGAACCTTTTTGCTGTCTTGGGTTATGCCGCTACAGCAATTGTATTATTCTTTAACAGGTTTCACGCAAGAACAAGGTCGTTGTCTGCTGCCTTGACCGATATTATCGCATATGGTCTTGCGATGATATTAATTCCTCTTGATTATGCCATATGTATGGTAGGCAGCAGGTCATATAAAGTCGATCTTCATTCTGCTGCTTTTGTATTCGAAGCATTAGCTTTTGCCTTCTTTACGGTAGCATTTGTTATATACCTCGTGTCTTTTATCAGGATGAGAGGCCATTTCGACCCGGGAAGTTTAAATATCGGTAAGCACCTGGTATTCATTCTGATATTTATATTGCCTTGTGTCTTTGTTATAAAGGCGATCAAGCTTTCTGTCGATTATGCGCCGAACTACGGACTGTTCAAGGTGAATTCCGACGAATATGATCTTAATATAGATAATATGCTTTATAACTATAGTCACGGTGCAATCGAATACGACGGAGCGTTGTATATAAACAGCAAGAATGAAGACGGCGTTACATATTCAATAGACAAGCTTGATGCAGACGGTAATCTTACACACCTTACCGATATAGATTCCTGGCAATATGATATCTATGACGGAAAGGTCTATTATCCTGTAGAGACGACTGACGGTATGGTCTTTATGTATTCGATCATGAGTAAAGATCTTGAGACTGGGGAGACGGATGTAATATATTCCGATTCACTGGTAGATGGATCGATTAAGAACACCAATGAATCAACCCAGGCAAATGTCAGCGTGTTTAAGATAAAGGACGGGTTCCTTTATTACAATATTCTTATTACAGGATATTATAGAACGATCTACTGTTTTGATCTTGCAAATGATCCTTACACCAGACAGCTTTTTGTCTCTGATATCAGATCGATCGGAAGCGGGCCGGAGCTTACTTACGAATTTCTTTATAACTATAAAAGGGTGCTATACGTTCAGGGGCGGCCCTGTATATATAGAGGTAATACGTATTATACTTTATCAAGTGATGCCCTTTATAATGAGGATACGCAACAATATGAGGTCGCATATTTTATATATGAATCAGGTCACGAGGAATTGTATAGTTCTTATAACATAGACGGATCCAGCTTCTACGGAGATTCTTTTTATCTGTACAACTGTGAGACAGGAGATATTATCGAATTCAATATAACGACCGAAGAAGCATCGATCATCGCAAATGTTGAGAATACAGATCCCGGTTCACATCATAAGATCTACATATATGGAGATCATTTGCTGCTGAAGAGTGACAATATGAGCGTATATATAGATATTTGAACTTAGAAGAGCAACAAAAAAGGAGATCGTGAGATCTCCTTATATTTTTTTGGTGACCCATTGGGGGTTCGAACCCCAGGCCCCTTGATTAAAAGTCAAGTGCTCTACCAACTGAGCTAATGGATCATATGGCTGGGGTGGCAGGATTTGAACCTACGAATGCGGGAGTCAAAGACCCGTGCCTTACCCCTTGGCTACACCCCAGTGACAAATCAATGTCCTTGTTAGGGTAAGAAAAAAGTGGGGTGGGATATGGGATTCGAACCCATGACTTCCAGTGCCACAAACTGGCGCTCTAACCAACTGAACTAATCCCACCATATTACAAGTGATAAGCATCGGGCTTTACCCGCTCAGCATGAAAGATTATATGGGTAAGGATTATCAAAGTCAAGTTTATTTTTGAGAAATTAAGTGCAATACTATTTGCATGTATGAGATCGATTTTAACAGACCGGGCAAAGAGTTATTTGCGATAGAGACCGAAAGGCTCCGTCTCGCAGTGTTGCGTAAGAATTCAGCTGCTGCGGTTACCGACTATCTTGTTCGTAATAAAGAGTTCCATCAGAAGTGGAGCCAGACTCATGACGATAAGTACTTTCAGGTAAAGACTCAGAAGAAATACTTAGGTTATGATGAGATCGAATATAAGGCCGGAAGATTGGTGCCCCTGTGGATCATGAAGAGGGATGAACCCGACAGGATCATAGGCAGGGTTTCCTTTTTTAATATTGCGTACGGCGGCATGATGAGCTGTGCCGTCGGATACCATCTTGACGGGAAGTGTACGGGGCAGGGATATATGAAGGAAGCGTTACTTGCATCATGCTGTCTTCTTGTAAAGGAGCTTAAGATGCACAGGATCGAAGCGTTTATCCTACCGGAGAACGAGAGATCTCTTAACCTCATAAAGAAAGCAGGATTTACAGAGGAAGGTCTTCGTAGATCTTATATGCATATCAACGGTCATTGGCGTGATCATATGTCCTTTTATATCCTGGACGAAACCATCAGAAAAATATTTTGATTGAAAATGATTTTATGCGATAATTAAGTGAAAACTTATGAGTTGATCTGTTGGGAGGTCACAATTAATGAAGAGAAGTAATATCAAGAAGATACTTTCTATATCACTTGCAGCAGTAATGCTGTTTAGCATGTGCGGATGTAAGAAGAAGGCTAAGGCAAAGGAGACAGAAGAGACCGATGCCGAGCCTACACCCATTCCCGTAGAGACCACTGCGACTCCTACTACTGCGATCCCTACATATTCCGCAGATCCTTCAGCACAGAATACTCTTGATGTTACATGGACTGAGGAAGAGATCGCAGAGACTACGATGTATGTAGCAGTGAGTGAAGGAGAGTTCCTGAGCGTTCGCTTAGGTCCCAGCGTCGATTATGACGTCGTTGGAAGACTTTCCAGGAATCAGACTGTTACCGTTGTCGCTCAGACTTCTGACGGCTGGTATAAGACTTTTGACGGTTACTATGTATCCGGTACTTATCTCTCCAGTACACAGTCTGTATAATTTCTGAAAATTGTTGTAGACAAGTTATCGCTCTTAGTGTATGATACTTAGGCGTTTGAAAAGGACGCATACACTGGAGCGTATATGCGGGTGTAGTTCAATGGTAGAACTTCAGCCTTCCAAGCTGACCACGTGGGTTCGATTCCCATCACCCGCTCCACCTATACGGGTCATTAGCTCAGCTGGATAGAGCAACAGCCTTCTAAGCTGTGGGTCGGAGGTTCGAGTCCCCCATGGCTCGCCAGGAACTTAACACCGGATAATATCCGGTGTTTTTTTGTACCTTTTTATCGTTTGAAAAAGAGACTGTCAGATAGTAGAATAACTAGCAACTATATTAAAAAGAAAAGTGGCGCATATTATGGAAAATGAAGATATCAATGTAATAGAAGAAGCATATATAGCTCTTCCCAAGGGATTTAAGGCAAACGGTGTAGCGGCAGGGCTTAAGTCAAATGCCGCAAACATTAATCCTGATGCAGATAAGTCGCTTGTATTGGATGTTTGTCTTGTTGAGTCAGATGTTCCTGCCAATGTAGCAGGTGTCTATACATCCAATCTCGTAAAGGGACATTCCCTTACAAGGAGTATCAAGAAGATCGATATGGGCGGTAAGATGCGCGCTATGATCGTTAACAGTAAGAATGCCAATGCAGCAGTGGGCAAGGTAGGTGAAGAGGATGCAGAAGAAGTAGCTAAGGCTGTTGCTTCTAAGCTCGGCTGTACTTCCGATGAGATCCTTACCGCATCTACGGGTGTTATCGGAACAAGACTTCCCTATGAGAAGATCGTAGCTAAGGTTCCTGATCTTGTCGACGGACTTACAGCTGAAGCAAAGACTTCTCACTATGCTGAATATGCGATGATGACTACTGATACTGTACCTAAGGAAGTTGCTGCCAAGATCACATTAAAGAACGGTCAGGAAGTAACTATCGCAGGTATGGCTAAGGGATCCGGAATGATCCATCCTAACCTTGCTACCATGATCGGTATCTTCACAACAGATGCCGATATCGACAGAGATATTCTTCAGGAGAGCCTTAAGAAGGCTGTCGCACATACATTTAACCGTGTAAGCGTAGACGGAGATACATCCGTATGCGATATGGTAGTAGTTCTTGCAAACGGTGCTTCCGGAGCTAAGATCGAGAAGGGAAGCGAGGACCTTCAGATCTTTGACGAAGCTCTCGAGAGCCTCTCTTACGATATTGCACGTATGCTCGCTGCAGACGGTGAGGGTGCTACAAAGTTTGTTGAGATCGAAGTCAACGGTGCAAAGGATGCAGATGACGCTAAGCTCATCGTTACTGCTGTAGCAAGATCTCCTCTTTGTAAGACTGCTTTCTTCGGTATGGATGCCAACTGCGGACGTATCCTTACTGCCGTAGGTTATTCGGGAGCTTCTTTTGATCCCGAGAAGGTAGATATCTCTCTTTCGGGTCTTGAAGTATATAAGGACGGTGTTGCTCTTCCTTTCGACGAGGATGAGGCTTTGGAACTTCTTAAGAAGGATGAGATCTATGTGAGTATCACGCTTCACGAAGGTGATGCTTACGACAGGATGTTCACATGCGATTTCTCTTATGACTACGTTAAGATAAACGGCAGTTACAGAACTTGATCTTTTAACCGAGGCTGCGGTCTTTTTTTGCCTGCAGCCTTGATTTTTGTGCACGTTGCGAACAAATCTTCGTTTTTGATTTGCCACAACGTATTGTTATAATACTATGATGTAGAAGCAAATATGGGGGTTAGTCATGGCAAGAAAGTCAGATTACGGCAACGACAGTATATCCATGCTCAAGGGCGCGGACAGAGTTAGAAAGAGGCCTGCGGTCATCTTCGGCTCCGACGACCTTGAAGGTTGTATCCATTCCTTTTTTGAGATCTTATCCAACTCCATAGACGAGGCGAGAGAGGGTCACGGAAAGCAGATAATAGTTACCAGGTTCAAGGATGGTTCCTTGCAGGTAGAGGACTTCGGAAGAGGTATCCCTCTTGACTATAATCCCAAAGAGGAGAGATATAACTGGGAGCTCGTTTACTGTGAGCTCTATGCCGGTGCCAAGTACGACAATAATTCCCTTGGTGACTACGAGTATTCACTTGGTCTTAACGGCCTTGGTGCCTGCGCTACGCAGTATTCTTCCGAGTTCTTCGAAGTTACCGTAATGCGTGATAAGACTAAGTATTCGCTTTCTTTCCGCAAGGGTGAGCCTGTAGGCGAGCTTATAAAGGAGCCTTACAGATTCAACAGGACCGGTACTATCCAGAGATGGAAGCCCGACCCTGAGGTATTTACCGACACGGTGATTCCTTTCGAAAGGCTTCAGGATATCGTTAAGAAGCAGTCTGTAGTAAACGGCGGTATCGAATTCATCTTAAAGGATGAGATCACGGGTTCCGAGGAGTCTTTCCTTTGCCCTGACGGTATCAAGGGTTACTGCGATGAATTAAATGACATGAAAGGCTTTACGGAGACCTACTTCTTCGACGGTGAGGAGAAGGGTAGAGATGCAGACGACCGTCCTATCTATAAGGTAAAGGCAGAGGTCGCATTCTGTTTTAATAACTCCGTTAATGAGCTTCAGTATTTCCATAACTCCAGCTTCCTCGAGCACGGCGGTTCTCCCGATAAGGCCGTTAAGAGTGCCTTTGTAAGTGAGATAGACAAGCAGATAAAGGCAAGGGACAAGTATAAGTCCAATGAGTCCAAGATCAAGTTCGAGGATGTTCAGGATTCTCTTATCCTTATCTCAAGTACTTTCTCTACTCAGACTTCTTATGAGAACCAGACAAAGAAAGCCATCAACAATAAGTTCATCCAGGAGTTCATGACTGATCTTATAAGGAAGCACCTGGAGATCTGGTTTATCGAGAATAAGGCTCTCGGAGACAAGGTTGTTGAGCAGATCCTCGTAAATAAGCGTTCAAGAGAGAATGCCGAGAAGACAAGGATCAATATAAAGAAGCAGCTCTCCGGCAAGATCGATATCAATAACCGTATCAAGAAGTTCGTTGACTGCAGATCCAAGGATACAGACAAGCGTGAGCTTTATATAGTAGAGGGTGATTCCGCTTTGGGCTCCGTTAAGCTCGGAAGAGATGCGGAATTCCAGGGTGTTATGCCCGTAAGAGGAAAGATCTTAAACTGCCTTAAGGCTGACTACGCTACTATCTTTAAAAGTGAGATCATAACGGATCTTGTTAAGGTATTGGGTTGCGGCGTCGAGATAAGCAATAAGCACAGTAAGGATATGAGTGCCTTTAACCTCGATATGCTTCGCTGGAACAAGGTAATAATCTGTACCGATGCCGATGTCGACGGATTCCAGATAAGAACTCTTATCCTCGCGATGATCTATCGCCTTATGCCTACTCTTATCGAGAAAGGATATGTATATATCGCAGAGTCTCCCTTGTTCGAGATTACTCTTCATAAGAAGGGTAAGAACGCAGGAGAAGAGACATATTTTGCTTTCAACGAGAAGGAGAAGGCAGAGATCCTGGAGAAGCTCGGTGATAACGCGAATATCACTCTTCAAAGATCCAAGGGTCTCGGTGAGAATGAGCCCGAGATGATGTGGCAGACCACTATGAATCCCAAGACGAGACGTCTTATCAAGGTTACTCCCGAAGACGCAAAGAAGACAGCAGATGTATTCGATCTTCTCCTTGGCGATAACCTTCAGGGTAGAAAGCAGCACATCGAAGAGGACGGACATCTGTACCTCGATATGCTCGACGTAGGATAAAGATAAAGAAGAGAGTTATAAGGAAATGCCTAAGAAGAAAGATAAAGAAGTAAACAGTAATTCGCTCAAGGCAAGGCTTACGGACAATAACCTGCCTGACAGACTTCCCGAGGATCAGCCTATCACGGAGATGCTCGAGATCAACTACATGCCTTATGCGATGAGCGTCATCGTATCCCGTGCGATTCCCGAGATCGACGGCTTCAAGCCTTCGCACAGAAAACTCCTCTATACAATGTATAAGATGGGTCTTCTGAGCGGTAACAGGACAAAGTCCGCGAATGTAGTAGGTCAGACCATGAAGCTCAATCCTCACGGCGACCAGGCTATCTACGAGACCATGGTAAGACTTACCAGAGGTAACGGAGCGCTCCTTCACCCTTATGTTGATTCAAAGGGTAACTTCGGTAAGCAGTATTCCAGGGATATGCAGTATGCTGCTTCCCGATATACGGAAGTAAGGCTCGAGAAGATATGTGAGGAACTCTTTAAGGGTATAGACAAAGATGCCGTCGATATGGTGGATAACTATGACGGTACTTTAAAGGAGCCCGTTCTTCTTCCTGCGACATTCCCGTCGGTACTCGTAAATAACAATCAGGGTATCGCCGTAGGTATGGCGTCTAATATCTCTTCCTTTAATCTTAAGGAAGTATGTGACGCGACTATTGCTTACTTAAAGGATCCCGACTTCGATATCCTTGAAGTCATGCCTGCTCCTGATTTCTCAGGCGGCGGACAGATCCTTTACGATCGTGCTCAGATGCAGAATATCTACGATACCGGTAAAGGTTCCGTAGTCGTACGAAGCAAATACACCATCGATAAGAAGAATAATCTCATTGAGATCACCGAGATCCCTTATTCAACGAGTTCAGATGCGATCATCGATAATATCGCGGATCTCGTTAAGCAGGGGAAGGCTAAGGAGATCAATGATATAAGAGATGAGACCGACCTTGACGGCTTGAAGATCACTATCGATTGTAAAAGAGGTACGGATCACGAAGCTCTTATGACTAAGCTCTTCCGCTTCACCAAGCTTCAGGATTCATTCTCCTGTAACTTCAATATCCTTATAAACGGTAATCCCAAGGTATTGGGCGTTAAGGAGATAATCGGCGAGTGGCTTAAGTGGAGACGAGAGTGTCTTGCAAGAGAATACAGATACGATCTCGGCAAGAAGAAGGACAGGCTCCATCTCCTGGAAGGTCTCGAGAAGATCCTTCTTGATATCGATAAGGCTATAAGCATCATCCGCAATACCGAACTTGAAGAGGACGTAGTTCCTAACCTTATGACGGGCTTCGGTATCGATAAGGTGCAGGCCGATTATGTAGCGGAGATCAAGCTTCGTAATATCAATAAGCAGTACATCATCAATCGTGTTGCTGACAGAGAGAAGCTCGAGAAGGATATCGCCGATATCGAGGATATCCTCTCTAAGCCTAAGAGGATCGATAAGATCATCGCTCAGACTTTGGAGGAAGTATCCAAGAAGTATGCGCAGCCCAGAAGATCCGAGCTTATCATGCAGGAGAGCGTACAGACATATGTTGCCGAGGAGAATATCCCCGAGTACAGAGTACATCTTATGCTCACAAGGCACGGTTATCTTAAGAAGCTTACGATGCAGAGCCTTAATCGTTCCAACGATCTGAAGATCAAGGATGACGATGAGATCTTCATGGATATCGAAGCAGAGAATAAGAGTGAGATCTTATTCTTCTCCGATAAGTGTAATGTCTATAAGGCTAAGACATATGAGTTCACTGATACAAAGCCTTCTGAGTTCGGTGCTTACCTCGGAAGTGAGCTCCAGCTCGAGGATGGCGAGAAGATCGTATTCATGCATGTTACGACCGACTATAAGGGAAGGTTCCTTCTCGGATTCAAGAACGGAAAGGCTGCGCTTTTCCCTGTGAACGTATATGAGACTAAGCAGAACAGGAAGAAGCTTATAAATGCTTTCTCCGATAAGTCTGAAGCAGTGTCATTCATGTGGCTTTCCGATGATGAGGATCCGGATCTTGTAGCAAGGTCTGATCTTAATAAGGCAGCCGTATTCCAGGCGTCCCTTATACCTTTGAAGACAACAAGGACAACTCAGGGCGTTCAGCTCCTCGTATCTAAGCGCGGTTCTCAGTTAGTTGAGATATCACGTCTTGCAGAGGTAGGGATAAACGATCCGGAGTACTACAGGATCAGGAGGATCCCCGCGATCGGCTATTACATCAAAGAGGATTCTTTTGAGAATAAGCAGATAGGACTTGATATCTGATGAGAAGAGCGTCGGGGCAGATCTACGACAGTTATGACAGTAACCGCAGATCCGGGATAGGATATACGGTATGTGCCATACTGTGCCTCGTCATGGTATTTGTCATCGGAGGAACGACTCTCTGGGTCAAGAAGGTAAACAGAAGAGAGGAATCGGTCCTTCCTCTCTTTATACAGGCTCTTGATACAGGAGATTATTCTGAGGCTCTAAGTATCTACAGATCGGTTCACGATAAGGTAGTTGCCGCAGATCCCGGTAAGACGCAGGAACTTCAATCTGAGATAGAAGTCATGGCCCAGATGGAAAATGAGGTCGATTCCAGGCTCCAGACAATTGAAGAAGCCATGCGTTACGAACGCTATGAACCTTCATCCAGCGATATCGAATTCATGACCGAGATGGAGGAGCTTACATCCTCCAGGATATCTCAGTGGCTTCATGACCTATGCGAGGAATTTCTCCTGGGAACTGTTGAGAAGCCCGATGTTATATTCATATTCGATCAGATGTCTCAGATAGGAAATATCTCAGCATCTGCTGCGCCGCTTCTTCAGGAGATCGAGACTATAGAGATGGCCAGAGGTGACGTACAGGCTGCCGAGGGCGCTTATGAAGCACAGGATTATGTTCGTGCTGTACAGACATATATCATGGTCACGGAGAATGAGAACTATGCGGGGTTCGTTCATGACTTTTCCGAGAGAAGGATAGTCGAGATCAAGGAGATCATGTATGAGCCCATGCTTCAGGAAGGTGAGCATATGCTCGAGAGATTCCGCTACTATTCTGCTGAGACTTTGTTCTCCGATATGGCTACGATATTCCCTGATGACCAGAGGATAAATAATGATCTGCTGGAAGCTACAATGAATACTACTGCTACCGAACAATACAGCGGTACGGTTGAAGTACTTTGTGTAAGGACGCTTATAGCAGATACCGCTTCTCCCGGATCTGATACTGATCTTATGATCACTACGGATGAGTTCAGGAGAATGCTTGAGCAGCTCTATGCTAATGACTATGTTCTTGTTGACGCAGAGACTATGGCTGATCTTTCTGAGGAATCTTTTATCACTGAGGTGGATCTTACGGTCCCGGAAGGCAAAAGACCTGTCATCATTGTATTGGATACATTCGACTATAGCGCATATAACTATATCTACGGATGCTGCGACAGACTGGTAATAAACGATCAGGGACAGGTCTGCGGAGAGTATATGGACAGCAGTGGTCAGACGATCGTGTCAAGAGAAGCTGAAGCTATCGGCATCCTTGATGCCTTTATTGAAGAACATCCCGATTTCTCTTTTGACGGAGCTAAGGGAGTTATATCCATCTGCGGTTATGAAGCTTGCCTGGGTTATGTCGTAAGCGAAGATGAGATCGATGACAGGAATAATGCGCTTGCGGCCGCCGGAAGGCCCAGTGTTCAGTTCAGTGACAGTGATATAGAGTCCAACAGGGCAGCTGTAACAGAGATAGTCAACGTGCTTCTTGATACAGGCTGGAAATTCGCATCTTCTACATATGGTCAGATCAATGCATATGAGTCGGATATGGAGACGATAGTCGCGGATACCGAGAAGTGGCTCGATCAGATCGGTACGCTGACAGGTCCTGTCCACATGATCGTATATCCCGGCGGTAATTATATTTACGGTACTGATGAAAGGGCTGAATATCTTAAGTCTAACGGATTCAGGATCTTCTTCGGTATGGGAAGCAATCCTTACTATATCTACGGAAGTAATTACCTGTACTACGACAGGACCATGATAAGTGATTCAACTCTTCGCAATTCTGACCTCACCAGGCTGTTCGATGCAGGTGCCGTCCTGGATCCGGATACTGTGAATACGGCGACGGAGGAACAGGAGCCTGTCTAATGTTAAAAATATATTTCACTTTGGTGTAACTATGGATTGAAAAATCAAAAAACAATATAATGTAAAACGTAATGTAATATTTTATTTTGGAGGAAGAGTATGGCTAACAAGGTAGACAGATTATCACAGTACATAGACAGCGAGCCGATACTCTGGCATGACAGGAAGCGCTATCTCGGACTTCCTATCTCATTTACGAGATACAGTTTTGATCAGAATAAGTTCTATATCAAGACGGGATTTTTCAACAACGTAAATAACGAGCTGCTCTTGTACAGGGTACTCGATATTCAGCATAAGAGGTCTTTGTTCCAGAAGATCTTCGGTGTCGGCAGTATCGTTCTTGTAACCGCCGATAAGACTACTCCCAACCTTGAGGTCAAGAATATCAAGGATTCCGAGAGAGTTGCTAAGGCACTTTCCAATATCGTCGAGAAAGAACGTGATGAGAAGCGTGTCCTCGGCAAGGAGATGTTTGGTGCCTCCGGAGCATTTGACGTTGATATGGATGGAATAGATCACGGATTAGATCACGGCATCTGATCCTTCGCGAAGGAATAATAAGTGGAGACAAGGTTAGACAGATATCAAGGTGCAAGAGAGAATAAGATCAAGCAGTTAAAAGATCTTATCGAAGAGTCCGAGAGAATAGTTTTCTTGGGCGGTGCCGGCGTATCTACCGAGAGCGGTATACCTGATTTCAGGTCCGGTGACGGTATCTATAACCAGGAGAGCGGTCTTGCATATAGAGCAGTAGACGTTATATCTCATTCTTTCTTCATGGAACATCCTGATGATTTCTATGATTTCTACAGAAGAAAGCTCCTCTATCCTGATGCTAAGCCCAATAAGGCTCATAAGGCTCTCGTAAGACTCGAGAAGAGAGGTAAGCTCTCAGCCATAATCACGCAGAATATCGATAAGCTCCATCAGGACGCGGGCTCTAAGAAGACTATCGAGCTTCACGGTTCTGTTTTCCGTAATCACTGCATGAGCTGCGGTAAGAAGTTCAGGCTCGACTATATCCTCAATACTACAGGTGTTCCTCATTGCGACAGGTGCGGCGGTATCGTTCGTCCCGATATCACACTATATGAGGAGAATCTTGAGCACGATAAGGTAGATGCAGCAATCAAGTCGTTGAAGAAGTGCGATCTTCTTATAATCGGAGGTACTTCTCTTACAGTTTATCCCGCTGCCACATTCTCACAGTTTATCAAACACGATAAAGTTGTTATAATCAACAAGAGTTCGACTTATCTGGATCTGTCCGCAAAGCTTACCATACATGACAGTATCGGTGATGTTCTTGATGAGGCTATCCCGAGAAGAAGGACTCCGGAACAGATAAAGAAAGACGAGAAGCTTATAGCTAAGAATAAGGCCAGAGAAAAGGCTGCTCTTGAGAAAGCTAAGCTTAAGGAAAAGGGTAAATGACATCTGATATTCAGTTTTTTATCGACAGAGCAGAAGATCTTAAAGGAAAAATCTCCGAAGCCGAAAATAAGAACCGCAGACTAAGCTCTCTGCGGCTTGTTTTTTTCCTGATAACGGCATTTGCAGTAGTATTCGCATTCGTTCATCCGCCGATGAAGATATTGCTGCTCATAGGTGCTGCAGTTACCTTTATAGTATTCATAGCACTTTGTATAAAACACAGTAAGAGTAAGGCTTTATATAACCACCTGCTTCTTCTTAAAGATATCAATGACCGTTATATAGCAAGAATTAACGGGGATTTCTCTTTGCTTAAGGACGAAGCTCCCAAGATCGATATCCATGACCATGATTATGCATTTGATCTTGATGTATTCGGCGATGTGTCTTTATTCAGCCTTTATAACATCTCCAGGACTTACCTTGGAAGGGAGGCGTTTGCGAAGGATCTTTTGGGATCTTATTCTCATGACGATATCAGCGAAAGGCAACTTGCTTGCAAAGAATTTACTGATAAGAAGGTATTCCTTCAGGAATTCGAAGCTCTTTCAATAGAGAATAAGATGGACAAAAGTCCCGGCGTACTTGCTAACTTTTGTTCTGCTACAGAGAAGTTCCCTTCTAATCTTAAGATCATATATAAGTTTACTCCTTTGTTATGGTTGATCCCTTTGGTCTTGCTTATCGCAGGCAACCGTTTCGCAGGCGCAGCAGCCATAGGAATAGCGCTTATCAATATTCTTATCTGGATCTTTACTGCAGGTAAGTTCTCTTCAAGATTTAATTCCGCATCTTCTCTTAAGAAGCAGGTTGAGGGATACTGTTCATTGTATAGGCTTTTGGAGAACGAGGATATCAAGAGCGATCTATTGAAGGAGCTTCTTAAGGGAGGTGCTCCCGACGGCAAAGCTTCTGACGGTCTCTCTAAGTTGGCTTTTGTCTGCTCTCTTATAAGCCTCAGAGCTCAGCCTCTGCTGGCTCTCATAATCAATTCCTTCTTTCAGTTTGATCTTTACTGTGCTGACAGACTTATCTCATGGGCTTCTTCTCACGGCAGCGAGATAAGGAAAGATCTTGATCTTATGTCGAAGATAGAAGTATTGATGTGCCTTTCGGTAGTAGGCATAGTATCAAGAGAAAGTTGTTTTCCCGAGATCGGAGAGGGAGCTTTCTTTGAGGGAAAAGATATAACTCATCCTTTGCTAGATCCGAAGAAAGCCGTCTCCAATTCGATCACACTTGCAGGCGGAACGGCTCTTATCACGGGCTCTAATATGTCAGGTAAGACTACCCTTATAAGGACGATCGGCATCGTTTGTATCCTCGCATATACCGGTGCCCCCGTGCCTGCTTCACATGTTAAGGCTGGGAAGATGCGTGTCATGTCTTCCATGAGGATAATGGACAGCATAGAAGAGCAGATGAGTACATTCAGAGCAGAGCTTGTAAGGATCGCAAGGATCGTTGAAGCAGGTAAAGAAGATAAGCCGTTGCTGTTCCTGATCGACGAGATCTTCAGAGGTACCAATTCCGCTGACAGGACAGAAGGTGCTCTTAAGGTAATAGAGAATTTGTCCAAACCGCATATAATGGGCCTTATGACGACTCATGATTATGCGCTCTGCGACAAAGTTACGGAAACTGTCAAAACAGTAGTTTATTATCACTTTACTGAGAAGTATAATGATGACGGTATAACGTTTGACTATAAGCTGCACAATGGCGTGTCGCACGAGTCTAATGCCAAATTCTTAATGAGACTTGTGGGTATATATTAATATCCAGGACACGGAGGTAATAATGAGATCATTTATCGAGAAGGTCGATTTCTTTGGCGGAAACGATCCTGAGAAACTTGTAGCCGAATTCGGCACACCGCTTTATGTTTACAACGAGGATATCATCAGAAAGTCAATGAGGACTTTGAAGAATATCATTACCAAGTATCCTTATACTGCCAACTTTTCAATGAAGGCTAATTCCAATCTTACTATCCTTAAGATGGCTCTTGAGGAAGGACTTAATGCGGATGCCATGAGTGAAGGTGAGATGAGGCTCCTTCTCAAGGCGGGATTCCCATCTGACAGGATCTTCTTCGTTCCCAATAACGTTGCAGTAGATGAGCTTAAGTTTGCAGTAGACAATAACATCATAGTAAGTCTTGATTCCATCGATCAGCTTGAGCTGTTCGGTAAGAACTTCCCCGGTAAGGAATGTGCCGTAAGACTTAATCCCGGTGTAGGTGCAGGTCACCACGAGAAGGTAGTAACGGCAGGTAAGAATACAAAGTTTGCCATAACTGACGATCTTATCGATGAGATCTTTAATGTTGCAGGAAGACACGATCTTAAGATCGTCGGAATCAATCAGCATGTAGGTTCTCTCTTCATGGATCCCGAACCGTTCCTTCAGGCTGTAAGGAATCTTCTTCATATGGCTGAGAAGTTCGGTAAGCTCAAGTTCATCGACTTCGGCGGCGGATACGGAGTGCCTTACCATAAGGTATCCGAGGACGAGCAGCCTTTTGACTTTGAGACATTTACCAAGAAGCTGGAGACGATACTTGATGAGTTCGTAGCAGAGGCAGGCTATACGCCCCTGTTCAAGACCGAGCCCGGAAGATTTACTACATGTGAGGGCGGCGTTCTTCTCGGAAGAGTACATGCTACAAAGACTAATGCGGATAAGAAGTTCGCAGGTACCGATGTAGGCATGAATATCCTTACAAGACCTTCTCTTTACGGTTCTTGGCATGATATTGAGATCCTGCGTAACGGAAAGCCCGTATACGAAGGCGACAGAGAAGTTATTACAGTTACGGGAAATATCTGTGAGTCAGGTGATATCATTGCCAAGGACAGAGATCTTCCCGTTATCAAGACAGGCGATCTCGTATGTGTCCTTGATGCAGGTTCTTACGGCTATTCAATGGCGAGCAATTACAACCAGCGCTTAAGACCCGCAGAAGTAATGATTATGTCTGACGGATCCTATGAGCTCATCAGGAAGAAAGATACATACGAAGACCTCTTCAGATGCTTTGAGATCTAATGATTTAAGATTATCAAGGCCCCGACGGTGATTGAACTATCGTCGGGGCTTTTTCTGTGTAAAGATTCTTTTACCGCAATTTTGCCACAATCAGTTCAAAATTCATTGCCTTTAAAATCAATTAATAATAAAATAATTGTGTATGGCAATGGATATGTTAGGAAAGTACAGATCTTTGGTCGTTGATCATTCGGTCATCATGGAGTTCGGCGGGTCTATGCTCTTTACCGATCTTCTTGATTCCGTGAATACCTTCGATCAGGATGTATATGTGAGCAAGGCCTTCAAGATCTTGCATTATTGTGTCCTTCATCAGGCAGATGACAGGAACTCTTATGTTGCGCTTGCCATGAAGGAATTCTGCGGTGTATTGCTTCCTAAGAAAAAACTCCATTCCGTACAGACTGTCGAGACATGCGACTTTATCAATTCGGTCAAGGATCTGCCTGACGTTGCCATACTGGCTACTCCTAATTCCGTATTTGTAAAACGTCTTCTCGAGAAGAAGCCCGGATTTGCCTGTGATATCATACTGTGCAGCCAGCAGGGCTATAATGTTTATGAAGGCTTGAGCGGTCTTGTTATGAACTATAAGCCTAAGCCCATAAGTCATCTTGCTTCCCTCAATAAATATCTCGAGAATATGGTCTATTGTAATGTCGGAGACTATGTTAATACCGGCAGCGATAAGAGACTGGAGCTTACCAAGAGGATAAGTAACGGTGCCGAGGGAATGGTATTCAATACCGACGCTCCCGGTGTAGTTGCTAAGATATATCATAAGAACGTTATAACTCCTCTTCGCTGGAGCAAGCTTACGAAGATGGTATCTATGGGTATTAAGAGCGTAGGTATATGCTGGCCTCAGGACCTTCTTTTCTATCGCGGCGTTCCCGTTGGCTATACCATGATACTCGGTAAGGGCAAGACATTGGGCAATATCTTTGACGGCCCCGATGCCATGGTCAGCAATTTCCCTAAGTGGAAGAGAGACGATGTAGTGGATACACTTCTTGATCTTCTGGAGAAGTATATCTATCTTCATCTGAACAATATAATAGCAGGTGATATACAGCTTAAGAATGCGCTTATATATTCTTCAAGCTCTATATATCTTATCGATATGGATTCTTGCCAGGTCGATAATATGCCGTGTCCCGTAGGAACTGAGGACTTTACGGACCCCAGGTTATGGGACAGGGATTTCTCGAGTTTCTTAAGACGATTGGAGGATGAGGACTATTCCATTGCCATGCTCGTGTTCTCAGTCCTCTTCTGCGGACTTCATCCCTATGCTACGCGTAAGGGTGCGGAGACACTTCGAGAAGAGATCATCAAGATGAACTTTCCTTATACACTGGATAATTCATCTGATGAACATATCCCCAGAGGCGGATATAATTATATCTGGGAGTATCTCCCGGATCAGATTCGAACGATGTTATATCGCGTATTCAAGGAAGGATACAGATATGAGACGATCGAATGGTATGATGCCGTGCTCGCATATAAGGAGCAGTTGTCTGCCCGCGAGTTCGAGGATGAGGAGGCATATAAGGTGTTCCCGAAGATGGAATACCATATGTCGGCTGATGCGGTCACTGTCGCTAATGACTTCAATAAGCCGAAGAGCTATACCAAGACTCCTTTCAGCACATACATAGGCAATAATAACAACGGCGGATTCGGAGTCGATAAGGGACTTCTTACTGCCGATAAGCCCAATACTCAGGGCGCATCCGGAAGACCGAGCGGTCCTTTTGTTCCCAGACAACAGGGTACACCCGCACCGGTAGCGGATGATAAGAAGAAAGATAATCCGGGTCTGTTCGGGAAGTTCAAGCGCGGGCTTTTCAACTGACAGCGGATCATGGAGGAATAAGACATGTCAGAGAACTTCAACGCATCAGAATTCAGTAACAGCACGAAGAGAAGACTTCCTATCTGCTTCTGCCTCGATACGTCGGGATCGATGATGGGTAATCCCATCAAGCAGCTGAATATGGGTCTTGCCAACTTCATTGCTTCCATCAAGGCTAATGATGATACCAAGGCTGCTACTGACATCGCGATCGTTACCTTCGGTTCTTCCGTTGAGATCGTTATGCCTTTCGGTAAGATCAAGGATGAGGGACTTCCCGAGATCTCCGCATCTACTACCCTTACACCTATCGGTGAAGGTATCTTGACCTCATTAGAGCTTCTCAATGCGAGAAAGGAAGGCTATAAGGAATTAGGTATCAAGTATTATCAGCCCTGGCTCGTAGTCATAACTGACGGTGCGCCTCAGGGACCTAACTCCATGGCTAATATGGAGCTGGCCATCAAGGCTTGTAATGAGCTCGAGAGCGAGGATAAGCTTGTTATCTTCAATATCGGAGTAGGTTCCAGCGTAGATTACGATATCCTCAAGAGAGTATCCATTAAAAGAGAGGAGCCTATCTCAGTATCATCAGGTGATTTCGGTAAGCTCTTCGAATTCCTGGGATCCTCTTCTTCGTCCATCGTATCGTCGGGAATGTCAGACGATGCTCTTTATAACATGGATACGGAGCCTCAGGGTGAATCAGTGGATGTAGACGATTTCTTTAAGTTCATGGAAGAATAATATGGTTGATCTTAATGTAGCCGCAGTAACCGTTATAGGTCAGAAACACAGGCAGAGAGGTGTCCCTTGTGAGGATGCTTCGGTTGCCGTTACTTCAAACGGCGTGAGTGCCGTTGTAGTTGCCGACGGCGCCGGAAGCAAGCAATATACACATGCCAGATTCGGTTCGGCTGCTGCCGTTAATACCATTGCCAAGCTTTTGACTGAGCATTTCGATGCTCTCTACAATGAGAACAGGGAGGCTGCCGTAAGAAGTCTTATCATCGCAGCGCTTCACGTAAAGTTTGCAGACCTTATCGTAGAGCATAAGATAGATTCTATCGAAAGGCTCTCGTGTACGCTTCTTTTTTGTGCCGTCAAGGACAGGCGTATGATCGTAGGTCACATAGGAGACGGACTTATCGTTAAGGTGACTCCGTCCGGTCTTTCCCCGCTGACGATGCCTCAGAACGGTGCTTCTTCGTCTTCGACTTATTTTGTTACCGCTAACCATGCGGCTGACTACTTAAGGTTCATAAAGACTACGGTTGACGATGTCCATGCAATTGCTCTCATGACAGACGGTGTACAGGACAGCGTCTATGACGAGAACTCAGGCCTTATAAAGCCCGTTGTAGCCAGGATGGCAGAGACACTCGCATCAGGAAGGCAGAAAGCTGAAGGAGAGCTTAAGGGAATAATCGAGAAGTTTGTCGTCGGTTCTTCCAACAACAGTGACGATGCTTCGTTTGGCGTCATCTACTTTAACGGTACTAAGGGTCCCGACCCTAAGAGCCTTCCGACGGGAGCAGATCAGTTCCCCAGGAGCACCGAGACCTTCAAGGAACTCCAGACAAGTCTTGTACCTGATGTGAAGAGAGCCAAGAAGATAATAGTAGAGGCTGCTGCCAATGCTCCGGTCATCCTTAAGGAAGAGGAGAGACCTGCAAAGAGGACAGGTGAGACGGAAAATGATGCTGCTAAGGAGAATAACTCCAAGCCCATCAACGTAAGACCTGTAATCAAAAAGTCATCCATATTGATGTGGATTATTGTGATAATGGAATTAGCTGCGATAGTATGGCTTATTCTGAAGCTTTATATATTCAAGGTGTGATAGGAGAAAGGTTACGATGAAGCGCGAACGCAAAAAATACGAAGTATTGCCGGGTGTACCGACACCTGATATCAAGACGATACTTGATGCTGCCTCTGACTTTGCAAAGACGGGTGTTGAGGGGGTTACCGTACACTCTGACAGGGCGGCAATGATGGGACATGCTCCTTTGATGATGCAGCCGGCTTCTGGTCCCGATGTAGATGAACTCAATGCTCTCGGTATGCAGGTATCGATCGCGGAGACTGAAGCTCAGAAGGAGAGTAAGCGCAAGATGCAGGCTATCATGGACAGAGCCGTATCTGCTCCCGAGACTATGGATAACCTGAGAGAGACTGCTGCCGAAAGGATGACCGACGAAGAGAAGGAAGAACTTGCTCGTAAGGTCGAAGAAGAGAACAGGGCCAAGGCTGAAGAAGAAGCCAAGAAGAAGGCCAGGGAAGATAGAAGGAAAGAGCAGCAGAAAGCACTCGAGGAGAGCTTGGCAAGAAAGGCTCAGAAGAAGAACGAGGAATCCGAGAGATCAGGCAAGGAGTATTCCGATACCGTTAATGAGAAGAGCGAAGCCAAGAAGGAAGACTCCAGGACTAAGGCCGAAGCAGACGGACCTCAGCTGGCTTCCGATCAGGAGACTATGGACGACTTCAGCGAGTTCCTCTGATATCTTGATAATAAGAATAAGAAATATCCCCGATCGCTCGGGGATATTTTTGTGTCTGAATCAGTTCTATTAAGATTTGATCGAAGTCAGATAACGATGCAAGCGACTACGTAGATAAGGTCGAGTACTGCAGCGCATGCTACGATGACTGCCCATGTCTTCTTTATAGAGAAGCCTTTGCGCTTCTTTAAATGATCGTGAATGGGTGTAGTAACGTTTTTAAGGATAATGATCTTCTTCTTTGTAAGTCTTCCGATTGTGATCTTAAGTATGGAAAGACCTCCGTCTATAAGGAAAGGAAGACAGACGATAAGATATGCGAAAGGTATCTTAAGATACATGGCATAGAATGCGATAAAAAAGCCTACAGCTCTTGAGCCCGCATCGCCCATAAGGACCTTACTGGGATTAAAGTTGAAGATAAGGTATGCAATAAGAGCGAATATCAATACGAGGCCTCTTATGATGCCGTGATCTGTCAAAGTGCCGTTAAGGTAAGCTACGACCATAAAAGTTATCAGAGTAAGGATCGTAAGTGTTCCGGAAAGACCGTCAACACCGTCAGTCGCGTTAGTAGCATTTACCGATACGATGATCAGCATCACCGCGAGAAAGAAAAAGAGTGCGGTGGGGATCGTTACGGTTGCCCCGGTGATCCCGATCACAACATCGGTTCCGTAGAATATCGTAAATACTGCTGCTCCTATTCCCGCAATAAGAAAATCAAGTGCGCCCTTTATATATTCTCCCCAGGGATTCTTGGATCTGTCGTCAAGGAATCCGAATAGCATTGACAGGAGTACAAGGATCATCATGAAAAGGTAGGAAGAGCCGCTGAAAGTAAAGATAAGGGATACAAGTACGGCAACTGATATAAAGTAGATGCCTACACCCGTCGGCTTACCGATATTGACTTCGGAGCCCGGAGCATACAGACGTCCTCTGTCGTGTCCCAAAAGGCTGTTACCCAAGGGGAGGAACTTCATACATAAGAACGTAAGGATAAAAGACAGTACTGAAGATACTGCCGACCCGATAAATATAGACATAAAAACCTCTTCACGACCAAAAATCTTTTTTATTGTACTACAAATTGAGATATAATCTTTGGGTAATTAGATATATAAGTTGCATAACAAATCTCTTGTATGGAGGAAAAAGATGGATTATAAGAGCGAAATAGCATCCAAACTGGCTGAGATAACCGGCATTGAGAGTGAGCAGGTATATAAGCTTATAGAGATACCGCCGCAGGTGGAGATGGGAGATTATGCATTCCCTTGCTTTACTTTGGCAAAGACTCTTCGTAAGGCTCCGCCTATGATCGCAGCGGATATTGCTGCAGACGATCGCCTCGCATCATTAGGTGCCATGAGCGCCAAGAACGTAGGACCTTACGTCAATTTCTTTATCGACAGGAGCTTCTACGCAGCTAAGACTGTAGATTCCATCATCAAGGCAGGAGATGATTACGGAAGCGATAACGAAGGCGAAGGTAAGAACGTTATTGTCGAGTATTCTTCTCCCAATATCGCAAAACCTTTCCACGTAGGTCATGCTTTTACTACCATCATCGGTAATTCACTTGCCAAGATCTACACTAAGCTCGGCTATAACGTTATAAGGATGAACCACCTTGGAGATTACGGAACACAGTTCGGTAAGCTTATTACAGCATACAGGCTCTGGGGTGACGAGAAAGCGCTCAACGAAGATCCCATCACCGAGCTTCTTCGTATCTACGTTAAGTTCCACGAAGAAGAGAAGAAGGATCCTTCTCTTACTGATTCCGCAAGAGAGAACTTCAAGAAGCTCGAGGACGGATGCGAAGAGGAAGTTGCCCTCTGGAAGAAGTTCCGCGATATGTCCCTTGTAGTATTCGATAAGCTCTACAAGAGAATGGGCATGGAGTTCGATAACTATAACGGTGAGTCCTACTATGCAAAGATGGCTGACGATGTAGCCAATATGCTTAAGGAGAAGGGGCTTCTCGTGGAGAGCGAAGGCGCTCAGGTAGTCGACCTCGAAGAATACGGCGTACCGCCATGCATCATCCTTAAGAGTGACGGAACAACTATCTACGCCACAAGAGATATCGCTGCGATCCTCTACAGACACGAGACATATAACTTCGACAAGAATATCTATGTAGTAGGTACCCCTCAGGCCCTTCACTTCAGGCAGGTATTCGCCGTAATGAAGAAGGCCGGCTTCGACTATGCGGATAACTGCGTACATGTAGGCTTCGGTCTTGTTAAGTTCAAGAATATGAAGTTCTCCACAAGAGACGGTAATATCGTCCTTCTCGAGGACCTTCTTAACGAAGCAGTCGCTAAGACAAGAGAGGTCATTGAGGAGAATTCCAAGGCAAGAGGCCAGGATATGACCAAGGAGCAGATCGACGAGATCGCAGAGAAGGTCGGTATCGGTGCAGTTATCTATACTTATGTTAAGTCCGGAAGAGAGAGGGACATCGTATTCTCATGGGAAGAGATGCTCGACTTCGAGGGCGATACGGCTCCCTACCTTATGTACACCTATGCTCGTATCAAGTCTATCCTTCGTAAGGCTCAGGAGCAGGGTATCGCTCCCGCAAGGGGAGAGGATAAGCTCTCTATCCTTACAAGTGATGAGGAATATAACGTTATAAGGACTCTTGCGGATTTCCCCGATGCGGTCAAGAAGGCAGCTTCTTCCAACGAGCCCTTCATGATCTCCAGACAGATCGCACTCGTAGCAAGAAACTTCAACCGTTTCTATAATAATTCCAGTATCCTCAATGCCGACAGTGATGAGCAGAAAGCCGCAAGACTTGCTCTTTGCGAGGCCGTAGCGGACACATTGAAGTCCGGACTTGACCTTCTCGGCATCGGTGTAGTCGAAAGGATGTAATCAATCTATGCAGGAATATATGGCAGGGCAGATGCCCGACTTCAAGGATATCAAGTATGTAAGACCGAGTGTCGAGGACTTTACCGAATATGTAAAGGAAGTCAGGCTCAAGCTCATGACTTGTAAGGATATCGATATCGCTTCGGATATAATCCTTGAATACGAGAAGAGAGTGTCGGGATTCGATACTCAGTACGCGCTCTGCAATATCCTGCACGATCTTGATACATCTGATGAGTTCTATTCGGATGAGCTTGAATTCTTTGACGAGGCATTTGCGACCGTAAGCGAACTGTCCGCTGCCGTTCTTACGAGTCTTCTTAACTGTCCCTGTGCGGAACAGCTTAAGGAGAAGTACGGAGAGATGATCTTTAAGAAGGCCGTCAATCAGAAGGAGACTATCTCCAAGGAGATAATCGATGATCTTACAACTGAATCTTCTCTTGAGAATGATTATTCCCAGATCCAGTCGGAGGCTGAGATAGAGTTCAGGGGCGAGACGCTTAATCTTTCAATGCTTAATCCCTATCTTGAATCTACCGACAGGAAGATAAGGAAGGAAGCTCACATCGCTCTCGATAAGTACTATGAGAGCAAAAAAGAGACATTCGATAAGATATACGACGATCTTGTTAAGGTAAGAACTACTGCAGCAAGAAAGCTCGGCTACAATAACTTCACCGAATTAGGTTATAAGAGAATGGAAAGATATGACTATACTCCCGAGATGGTAAAGTCTTTCCGTGACGATATCTTAAAGTATATCGTTCCTATAACCGAGCAGATAAGAAAGCTCCAGAAGGATCGTCTCGGCGTGGACGAACTTAAGTATTGGGATCTTCCTACGCTCTTTAAGAACGGCAATCCCGTTCCCAACGTATCAGGTGAAGGCTACGAGAGAGTAGCAGGTAACTTCTTCAGGGAGATCTTCGGTACAGTACCCAGCTTCTTTGACGTTCTCTCCGAACACGGCTTTACTGATCTTCTTGCAAGGAAGAATAAGTCAACGGGCGGATACTGCATGTATCTTGAAGACTATGCTATCCCTTATATCTTCATGAACGGCAACGGCACGGCAGACGACGTAGCGACGCTGGTCCATGAGGGCGGACATGCATATGCGGCTATCAAGAGTGCGGAAGTGTCGCCTTTCGTAGAGTGTTTATCACCTACATTAGAGACATGCGAGATACATTCCACGGCGATGGAATTCATGTCATATCCTTATATGGATATGTTCTACGGAGAGAAGGCACAGCAGTATTGTGAGCTTCACATGACTCAGGCTCTTTTATTCCTTCCATACGGCTGTATGGTAGACGAGTTCCAGCACATAGTCTACGATAACCCTGACATGACACCTGAGCAGAGGCACGAAGCTTGGAAGGGATTAGAAGAGAAGTACCAGCCCTTTAACGACTACGGCGGCAAGATGCCTTTCCATGAGATGGGCGGCGCCTGGATGAAGAAGGACCATATCTTCACGACGCCTTTCTACTATATAGATTACTGTCTTGCACATATATGCGCATTGCAGCTCTGGGATGAGTCTCGGAAGGACATGAAGAGTGCGCTTTCCAAGTATAATCATCTTTGCGAAGCAGGAGGCACGGATACTTTCTTAAACCTCATATCCAAGGCGGGACTTGAGTCTCCTTTCGATACGGGCGTTATCAAGAAGCTTGCTTACAGTATCTGTTCTTTTCTTGAGTTATGAGATTACCTGACAGTTTTACAGAGAGGATGAATGAATACTTCAGAAGAGAGAATATCCCTTCTGAAGGTTTCTTCGAGAGCTTCGATAACGAGCCTTTGAAGGGCATAAGGATCAACAGGAATAAAGTTGCTCCCGACGAATACGAAGCAGTACTTAAAGACTTAGAGGAAGAGACGGACAAGGTGTCCTGGTGCGATTCGGGCTTTTATACGAAGAACGAATCTTCAGGCAACGATCCTTATTACCATGCAGGTGTCTACTATCCTCAGGAGCCTTCCGCCATGCTTCCGGCGCAGATCGCGTCTGCAAAGCCCGGTGAGTTCGTACTTGATATGTGCGCAGCTCCCGGAGGTAAAGCGTGCCGATTAGGAGAAGATCTTAAGAGCGAAGGACTTCTTATTGCAAATGAGATCAACGAGAACAGAGCTAAGGCTCTTCTTCGTAATATAGAGAGAATGGGCATTATTAATGCCGTTATCTTGAATGAGACTCCCGCTGGTCTTTCCAAGGTCTTTAAGGGGTTCTTCGACAAGATAGTCCTTGACGTACCTTGCTCAGGGGAAGGTATGTTCAGGCGTGATCCCAATGCGGTAAAAAGCTGGGAGAAGTTCGGCCCCGATACATGTATCCCCATGCAGGAAGATATCCTCATAAATGCGGATAAGATGCTTAAGGCAGGAGGAGAGATCGTCTATTCCACATGTACCTTCTTCGAAGGCGAGGACGAGGAGAGGATACACGCATTTATCAATGATCACCCTTACTACAGCATAATCCCTCATCCTGAAGTTGAAGGCATCTCTCACAGCAAGGAAGGCTTCATGAGGATCTGGCCTCACTTAAGTAAAGGTGACGGACATTTCTGTGTACACTTAAAAAAGAGTGAAGACGCGGTAACAGAAGAAATAGAGCTCTCCAAGATCCCCGCATATAAGAACAAGCGCGGCGATAACTACGGCTTCAATAAATCAAGAGAAGCATACGAGAGCTTCCTTAAAGAGATCCTTACTGATACTTCAGACTACAGGGGAGACTTTATCCTGCATAAGGACAAAGTACATATCCTTCCCGTGCCCGAAAGGCTCTTTAACGGCCTTAAGACAGTTAAGCTGGGGTTGTTCCCGGGAGAGATAAAGTGCACATCCACCGAAAGGCTCTTCGTGCCTTCTCATTCTCTTGCACTTACATTAGACAGGAACAAGATAAAGAAGGATTCTTTCCTGAAGCTTAACAGGGAAGATCTGAGGCTTACAAGATATCTTAAAGGCGAGACGATAACAGCAACGGCGGAAGAAAAGCCAGACCTTAAGAAGAAGGGCTATATCGTAATAGCAGCAGGAGAATATCCGTTAGGCTTCGGTAAGCTTGCTCCTGACGGCAGCATCAAGAATCTCTATCCCAAGGCCTGGAGACTTCTGTGAGCAAGACAAAGAGTCCTGTAAAGCGTATAGTAATAACTATATTTCTTTGCATTATCGTTATGGCAATAACGAAGACTTTTGTATATATCAATATCGCATATCCTAATATGGAAGACTCGCTTTTTGTTCCGATAACGGTGAAGGATGTTCCTGACAGTGAGGATATCGTCGTAGACATGAACATTATCGGACCTAAGCCCAAGAACCGTGAATTGCCCATGCAGATACATATTAACGAACTTAATCACGGTTGGTTATGTTATGACAAATGGGGAAAGTGCAGGATCATCTTCGAGAGTGATAAGTCCTTCGACGGATTCGCCTATGTCGATGATGTTCCCCGAAGCAGGATATCCCTTGACGATAAGCTGGATGAATTCTCCGTGATATTCAGAGCTCAGCAGCATCAATCTACAAGCTACTATTCTGATTCTATCAGGAGCGGTATATATCAATATCCCGCTATCACAAGAGTTACCCGTCAGGGAATTCTGGTAAGTGCCGTATTTATCGCAGGCGCCGTTGTCGTGAATATCCTCATAAGTAAGAAGAAGGAATGAATACACATGGATATTTATACAACACATTACGTATATATCGTAGACGGTAAAGAGCATCTTAATATAGATGCTTTCAATAGTGATCTGGACAGATTATTCGGATATCCGGAATTTGATGTTTCCAATATCGAAGCGTTCAGAGATTCTTTTCCTTATGGGATAGAGACGGATCTTTATTGGATGAACTCAGATAAAAGTATAGAGCAATGCGGTAAGTTGGCTGAGGATATCTTATCCGAGATCAAAGGCTTCGAAGGGATCACACTTCATTTGGATAGTAACGATATCCCTTCTGAGGAATATAAGACTATCAGAGTACATGGAAGTCGTATAAAGGATATACGTGAACTTGATTATCTCATTAATGAGCTTTGTGATCTGCCTCCTCTTGCTGCTCCTGCTCCTGACGATGTTTGTAATGCCCTTATCAGGTATCAGGGAATAAGATGCGATATAGTAGTAGAAGACTTCGAAGATATGGTAAGAAGATTCGGAGGCATAGTTAAGGAATACGCGGATGCTGTTAAGAAGGCAAGCCTTACTAACAGACTTACTACTATCGAGATAAAGTAAGGATAGTATCTCGGAGGGGAATAAGCCTAATATGTTATAATCTCATTGGAAAAATTAACGAGGTGACAAACTATTAAGAGTCAAGTGATTTTCTATAAATGATGGATATGTGATATTTGAGCATCACAAACCCGCCATCTGAAAATTTGTTATTCAGATGGCGAACCCGAACCATGAAAAATTGATATTAGCGAAGCTTTATCGGATCGCAGTCAATTCCTTGTCTCTCCAATTAAGTAAGTAGAAGGCGTAAGCCAAGCATGTACAACTGAGAGGACCGTCTGATTCAGACTCTGGCGAGCTTTTCCTGAACAGCTTCTTCGATAAAACTGTTCAAGCTTTGCTGATGAGCTATGGCATATAGTGCAGCACGTCTGTGAAGATCGCTTCCGATCCTTATGTTAAGACTTCCTTTATAAGCAACTTCCGGTGATACGCCGTCTGTCTCGCATAGATCGAGATAGGCATCGACTGCCCCATGAAAATCATCGATCAATTCATGTGCATTCGTGCCTTCATAAGAGATCAGAGAGCGAATTCCCTGAACGCTGCCGAAAAAGACCCCGTCATCCTCTGAAAACTCAACACTTCCAATATAACCTTTGTATTCCATTGTATTTTTCATATCGATCCCTCCCGTCTAAGAGTATCTATTAATTGTTTTATCTGGTAGCTTAGCAGTTCCTTGCGTGGATGAGGTTTGTGAAGGATGATCTTCGAATTTGTTATTGTGTTGGAGAACATAACACGGGATCCGCTGGTCTTTCCTTTGTTGTTCCTGACATAGGATAAATACCCAAGTAATGTCTCAGCTTCTTCAAAAGTAAAATCCTTAGGTTCTGATAACAGTTTTGCGATCAACTTTTCCTTCTTGCCCAATGCAATTACCTCCCTATAGAGAATATAGCACGATCGCACTAAAACTGCAACTGAATACAGTTGCAGTGATAACTCTTTTGTCAGGCGAATAAAGACGTTCTGTTAAATATGATATTCAAGATCAACCCTGATACTTATCTATAGCGCCACTTAATCTCGCTATAAGTATCCTCTCGTTCTCTCTTTCTACAGGAACGGAGAACGTATCTATAGATGCCTGAGCGTTGGCAAGGCATTCCTTTGCTTTCTCAAGGTCATTCTTTATATTGAGCTGGTAGAAGCCCTTTATCCTCATGCCGTTTGCATCCTTATCCTGATCGAGATGCTTTCCGGCACGTTCGTAATACATATGAGCCTTCTCGGGATCGATGTTGTGGTAAGAGTAGTAATAGACCAGATTAATGTAAATGGCAATATCGACACTTGATGCGTTATCGGGTGTCTTGAGCTTCTCGTAGTTCTTTACTGCTTCTTCCAGTTCATCGAACTTCTCACAGAGATCACAATAGCTGAAGTATATGAGAAAATACATACTGCGCTCAAAATCTTTGGAATTTCCGATGTTAAGTTCCTTCTCAGGTTTAAGATCCATGCTCTGCAAAGGTACGCCGGATTTGTATTTGTTCAGTGCCCTTGTTGCATATCCCGAGAGGGTATTACTGTTGGTTCGTGAGATCACGTAGATAGTGATACCTACGCCTGTTATACCTTGAATGAGAAAGGTGAGACCGAATAAGAGCACAAAGGCACGAATGATATCAAGTGTGATATTACCTCGAAGTACTATGCATCCGACAAATACTGCTACTGCGATGATAAGGGATATCATGGCAACGAGAACCAAGAAGAGATTACATCTCTTATCGCTTGTTTTGATCTCCTCTTCGGAAGAATTCTTAACATCGATGCCTACGTCTCCGATCGTAAGATAGTTCTTGGAGCGACCGTTCCTTTCCCATTTATTGTCTGAGTTTTTATAGTACTTAAGACCAAAGATAGACAGTTCCTTGAACAGGAGTTTAAACGGTTTCAGGAATAACGCCTGAATGCCGAGCTTTATAAGCATAGAAAGTTGAAGTGCGATGAAAGAACCGATAATGCCGGCAAACATTATGCCAATTAAGTGTGTAAGGAAATAAGATACGGTCTCCATGTGTAACCTCTTAACTATTAGTAATAGTTAAGCGATTATAGCATGACTTATCGGAGAGTAAACAGCCTTATATGTTATAATCTCATTGGAAAAATAAACGAGGTAATAACATGGACGATATAAAGAGTATAAATTGGTTCCCTGGTCACATGAGAAAGGCTCTTAATGAGACCGAAGAGAACTTAAAGAAAGTAGACTGCGTATTTGAGACTTGCGATGCACGTATCCCGTTCTCAAGCAGAAATCCCGAGCTCGATAAGCTGGTAGGTAAGAAGCCTCGTGTGATCATATTAAATAAATCAGATCTTGCAGATCCCGTTCAGACAGATAAGTGGATATCCTACTTCAGGAATAACGGCATTGCCGCAGTACCTTTGGAAGCAAACCGTAAGAAGGGCTTGGATAAGCTCTATGCCGTTACCGAGGAATTATGCGGTGACGTTATCGCCAAGGCAGAAGCTAAGGGCATGAAGGGAAGGACTATTAAGGTACTTGTAGTAGGTGTACCTAATACGGGTAAGTCCACTCTTATTAACGGTATCGCAGGAAGAAAGGCAGCTATTACGGGTAATAAGCCCGGCGTTACAAGAAGCGTTAAGTGGATAAGGACAGACGGTAAGCTTGACCTTATGGATATGCCCGGTGTCCTTTGGCCTAAGATAGCTACTAAGAGAAGCCAGCTCGTTCTTACTGCTACAGGCGCGATCAAGAACGAAGTAGCAGATACATTGGAAGTAGCATACGAAGTATGTAACCTTCTTTGGAAGTTATATCCTTCCTTCATGAGTGAACGCTACGGCATCTCGGAGGATTATCTCGACACTATGGGAGACGAGTACAACAGATTCCTTCAGATGGGTAAGGGCAAAGGCTGTATAATGAGCGGCGGACGTGTGGACGAAGAAAGATTTGCCCGTATGCTCTTAGATGACCTTCGAAGCGGAAGGATCGGAAGGATCACATTAGAAAGTCCTGACAAACCGGAGAACTGATATGGCACGACTTACACAGGAACAGTTGGAAGAGAAATACGAGAAGTTAAATTCTTACGAGAACGAAGCCTATGCGCAGGGGTTTAAGCTTGTGGCCGGAATTGATGAAGCGGGAAGAGGACCTCTTGCAGGACCTGTTGTAGCCGCAGCTTGTATACTTGATCCTGACGTGAAGATATTGGGCCTTGATGACTCCAAGAAGCTTTCCGAGAAGAAGAGAGAGATGCTTTTCGAGCAGATAAAAGAGAAAGCACTCTGCTACGCAGTATGCGAAGTGGATGCCAAGACTATAGATGAGATCAATATATTAAATGCTACCAAGCAGTGCATGAGAGACTGTGTCGCAGAGTTAGGCCGTAAGGGTATGGCTCCCGATAAGCTCCTTATAGATGCGGTAAAGCTTGAAGGAACTTCCTGCGATGTTACTGCGATAATAAAGGGAGATGCCAACTCCAATTCCATCGCGGCTGCTTCAATCTTAGCGAAAGTCACCAGGGACCACATTATGGTGGAGATGGACGAGAAGTATCCCGGATACGGCTTCTCTAAGCATAAGGGATACGGCACAAAGGATCACTATGCCGGTATAAGAGAGCACGGTATGTGCGAGATCCACAGAAGGACCTTCTTAAAGACGATTCACTGATTCTTGGAACGAAGCTTGCTTACAAAGAACCTCTCGGATATAGCTTTCTCGAAAAGCTCTGTCTGGAAGAGGGAACAACCGAAGTCTACGAGCTTGGTAACTTCATCTTCTGACTGTACTCCCTGAGCTACAACGTTAAGGCCGAGCCTGTTGGCGATGGTGATAAGACCTTCAAGGATGACGTCTGCTCTGGGATTCTCACTTGAGAGGAAATCGTAGCTGAACTTGATGGAATCTACTTCCAGTTCCTGAAGGAGCTTTATGGAAGAATAACCCTGTCCGTAGTTATCGATAGTAACTGAGATGCCGTTGGACTTAAGCTTTGATGCTGCATATACAAGGGCTTCGTACTCTTCGTGGAAGCCTGCTTCCGTGAATTCGATATTGATAAGACTATGGTCTATATCGTACTTGTCCAAGGTCTTTATTATCTCTTCCGTTATATCGGAGGTGATAAGGTCGTAGTGAGAGAAGTTGAAGGAGATAGGTACGAGATTAAGACCTTCTTCCTGCCACTTCTTAAGGTTGGAACATACGGTATCCAATACATAAAGATCGATATCCGAGATAAGGTTATTCTGCTCGGCTACTTCGATGAATGAGGAAGGCGTAACGATATGTCCGTCTTTCCTCCACCTTACGAGAGCCTCGGCACCTGCGATCTCGTCGGAACCGTCCTTGTTGTAGATAGGCTGGTAGTAGACGATGAACTTACCGTCACTGAGGTCGCGCTTTAATTCCTCTACGAAGGATCTCTCGTTATTTAAGATATTATCAGTATTCTCGTTATAGAAGACAATATCCTTGCCGGTGGATCTTCTTGCAAGAGATACGGTAACGTTAGCGGCACTCATGACCATACCGGGATCTTCTGTTGCAGCTGTCATGAGAACAACACCTGCATGGACGTTGATCATGTATTCAATAACGTCTTCGTTGTTCTCGGTGCTGACCTTAACCGACGATACGAACTTCAATACATCGTCCAGGTGATCCTTAAGGACTATGAGAACAAAGTTATCTCCGCCTAATCTGGCGATCATCTCACTGTTATTTGTATCCAGTATGTCATTGATATCGACTGCAAAATCCCTGAGCATCTTATCGGTAGTCTCATAGCCGAAGAGCTTGTTCATGATCTTGCAGTTCTTTATATTCACGTATACGATCGCATACTTATCCTGTGTATTGGAAGAGATAAGTCCCGCAAGTCTTTTAAAGAAAAGAGTCTTATTGGGCATACCCGTAAGCTGATCGAAATAGAAGATATCGTCATAAGCCTTGCTCAGGTTCTTTGCTCCGACGCTGCTTAAGATCGTGTGAGCAAATACGTTAAAAAGATCTTTCTGCTCGTCGCTCATCTCAGGCGCATAAGGGAATCTGTAGATCCTGATAACGACAGTCTTCGTATCTGTGGTCTCTCGAGAGAAATCGTATTCTTCACCAAGCTTTGAGGAAGGGGCGATATAGATAACTTCGGAATGAGTATTAACACCCGCAGAGAAAATTCTGTACGAGACTTTACTGATCTGAAGCTCATCGGCAATCATCTTTACCGCTTCAGACTCTGACAGAGGACCGTTAAAGTCCTCGCAAGCACTTATGAGTTTGAATATATCTTCGTATGTAGTTTTCATAAACCTTACCCTGTAACACCTATATTATTAGACATAGAGTAATAATTCAAACAATTATAGTTGATATTTCAACTATGTATGTAAAAGATAATATCAAATTTATGCACCAAGTGTTGCAGATCGGGTTTCCATTTTTGATCTTTTACGATGGTTTTATATTAATGTATCGTAAATAAGTTTTATTTTCACTGAACATATATTGTGTTACAATTGTAAACCAAATCAGATCTCACTAAGATCAAACTCGTAACGGGGGTAATAATATGAAATGTTTTAATCACGTCGACCGTGAGGCAGTAGCTACATGCCAGTCTTGCGGTAAAGGACTTTGCAGGGAATGCGCATCCAAGTACAGGCCCTGCCTTTGTGTAATGTCGATGACGCCGAAGCAATGAAACAGCTGAAAAAGAAAGCTGCACTTGTTGATACAAATTCCGAGATGCTCAAGACAGTTATCCAGGGTCTTGTCGTAGGTGTCGCGCTTACATTGGTAATGGCCAAGGTCTTCGGCGGCTATGGAACTTTCGAAGCAGGTGACTACGTCGGAATGGGTTTATTTTTCTTTTGTGTTCCATTCGGATGGAAGGGTATCACATATATTGAATCACTTATACCTACGCCCAGGTTCTTTACTCTTCTTGTATCGTGGTATTTTGTTGTCTGCTGGGTAACCGTAAAGTTCATGTTGGCGCTCATTCTTGGAATTCCGCTATTCCTGTTCCAGTTCATAAAGTGGATAGTCAATCTGTCAAAGATCTCAAACGCCAAGGCTTAAGGTAAAAAAAGTTATATAACAAAGGACACCCGGATCATTCTCGTGTGTCCTTTATCTATGTTCTAAAATATATCAGTTGAATGAGATGTTATCCATTACTGCCTGAATATCTTCGTCAGTAAAACAGTTAATGGTGATGATCATCATCGTGTCATTATTGAAGTCGATAACGGTAGCAGTCTTTATCTCGTTACCGTCTACGTCATAGCTTCCGTATGTAACGTTAACGTCCTTGGTTCCTAAAGTGATCGTCTCAAGATCGTCTGTTCCAAGTACCGCGGAGTAGTCGTCTGAAGATGCTCCGGGAGCATACATGAGCATGACGCTCATAAAGTCACCGTTAGCAGCCTTCCATACGGATTCGTATGCGATGTCATTGAAGGCAAGAGTATCAGTTGCCGTTCTGATGTTCTCATCGTTGTTCCAGAAAGAAGATGCTTCAGTTGCATTAAGATGATTCCATCCTTCGGGAGCTGCGATGGTGACAGCGGAATTAAGATTCGTATATGTCGTTCCGGAATATGTGCCCATGATCTCGCTATAGAGGATGGTACTGTCAGTCTTTGCCGTTGTAGCGGTGGCCTCAGTAGCTTCGCTGTCTCTTGACTCACCGAGAACTGAAGCGGAAGAGTCATTTTTGCTGCATGCGACCGAAGTCATGACAGAGAAGGTGAGAAGTGCTGCGATAATGGTCTTTACTCTTTTATTCATTAGACGATACTCCGTACAGATAATGGGATTTCTTTATATTTCGAGAATAATGTATACATAAATATTGTATTAAACAAGAGGATTTACTTATACTTATGTAATTATTTAATATTTCTTAATCCTTATATTGTGAAATATAGTACTTGCAGTAATTGAACTCTTTTATTAAAATAACAAATTGTCAATAACTATGAACTTAAGCATATAACAAAGGAGATTATGTATGATCAGTGCAGGCGATTTCAGAAACGGAATGTGCTTCGAGATGGACAATCAGGTCTATCAGGTAGTTGAATTCCAGCACGTTAAGCCCGGTAAGGGAGCTGCTTTCGTAAGAACAAAGTATAAGAACGTTAAGACAGGATCCGTAGTTGAGAGATCCTTCAACCCTAACGAGAAGTTCGAGCAGGCTCAGCTCGACAGAAGAGATATGCAGTATATCTACTCTGACGGTGAGCTCTACTACTTCATGGATCAGGAGTCCTATGAGCAGATCCCGATCCACGCTGAGTCTATCGGCGAGGCTATCAAGTTCCTCAAGGAAGAGATGATCTGCAGAGTCCTTTCCTATAAGGGTGAGATCTTCTCCGTTGAGCTTCCCATCACAGTTGAGCTCGAGATCACTGAGTGCGAGCCCGGTGTTAAGGGTGATACGGCTAACAACGCTTCCAAGTATGCAACACTTGAGACAGGTGCTGTCGTTAAGGTTCCTCTCTTCGTTAACCAGAACGAGAAGATCCGTGTTGATACAAGAACAGGCGAGTATCTCGAGAGAGCATAATCATCTTTGAATATAAGTGATCCGGTGTAATTGCTGCACCGGATCACTATACTTTTTTATAGCAAGAGCGTACCTTATGAGTGAGAATATAGTTTCAGAATCGATAAAAGGCGACAGATCGATGACGCAGGGCTTCGTAGCCCAGTATGCAGCTGAGGCTGCATTGCAGATCGACGGCGTTGCCGAACTTGTTCCGTCATTTGCGGTAGCTCTTAAAGAGAAGGCAGGAGTAGTACACGAGGGCAAGGGTGTCCGTGTTGTCTTTGGACAGACACAGAACGACATCACTTCCATCACTGTATATCCTGTCGTTTTTTATGGTAAGATTATTCCTGAAGTTGCTTGGGAGATACAGGAACGAGTCAAGTCAGACGTTGAGAAGTATACGGGACTTGATGTCGAGTCCGTTGATGTCTATGTGTGCGGCGTTCGTGAGCCCGTACAGGAAGAAGAGCAGCAGGAGGTTGAAGAATGAACGGTTTTATGAGAGTTTTGATGTTCATCTATTCTGTGATCATCTCATTGTTGTCGATAATACTGCTGTATGCACTTATAGACGACGGTATCTTCGCCGATCTTTTGTCCCCTCTTGCTTCGATAGTAAATGACCCTACAAGTAAGATCATCTATCTTGCTATCCTTCTGGTAGTCATCGTAAGTTGTGTAACTTCTATCTCTACTCTCATAACATCAGGAAGGCTCTATAAGACTAAGCTCAGAAGGACTGATATCGGTTCTGTTGATATCGGTGCTGATGCCATCGAGAGTATCGCACTTAATTCGGCTAAGTCGTCCCAGGTAGGTATCAAGAGTGCAAAGGCTCGTGTTACATCTGCCAAGAACGGTGCCATAAAGGTCAATATCAATGCGGTATTATATTCCAATACCGAGATCCCCACTTCCATGTCCAAGGTTCAGGAGAGGGTCAAGAAGGATATCGAGAGATATACCGGAATAATAGTCGAGAACGTATTTATCAAGGTAAGCAGAGTAGAGCCTGTCGTTGCAAAAGTAGAAGGCAGGTAATCTATGGAAAGGTTCTTGACGAAGCTTTTTGAAAAACTTGAGAATACAAAGGCAGGTACGCTTTGTGCCTTTGCCTTTTTTATCATAGGTATACTTATCTGTGTCTTCGGATTTTTCAAGACACTTTTTATCATATTATTTACGGCGGTAGGATTCTTTGTAGGAGCTTTCCTGTTCAGCGATACAGGCAAGTTCAAGAAGTTCCTTGACAGGATACTTCCGCCCGGAGGAGTACGATGAGCAGGATTGAGACGCGTGAAGCTGTAGTTTTCTTTATTTATCAGACTGATTTCAGGAAGGAGGAGCTGATGGATCAGCTCAAGATCTACCTGGAAGCTAATCCTTCTCTTGAAGAGGATAAGGAGTATTTCATGAGCACCGTTCTCGGTGTAATGGATAACAGGAAAGCTATCGACAGTAAGCTCTCCAAGTTCCTTAAGAAGTGGTCCATCACCAGGATCCCCAAGCTCGACCGTGCTATCCTCGAGACAGCGGCATACGAGATCGAGAATAATGATGACGTGCACGTAAGCGTTACCATCAATGAGGCAGTACGTCTGTCCAAGAAGTATGGCGCAGAGGATTCGTCCTCATATATCAACGGAGTTCTTTCCAGCTTTGAGAAGAGCCTTTAAGAGGCTTATATATGTTTACTTTTAATTCGGTAACAGAGCTCAATACATATGCCAATGACTTGCTGTCCGCAGATCCGCGAACATCTTCCTTGGCTGTTACCGGAGAGATCAGTAATCTTACTGTATACAGATCAAGCGGTCATGCATACTTCACTTTGAAGGATGAATCTTCGCAAATCAGCTGTGTCATGTTCAAAAGCTATATCGCTTCATTGAACTTTGTCCCCAAGGAAGGCATGAAGGTCATCCTTACGGGAACGTGCAGTGTCTATTCCGCAACGGGTAAATTCCAGATAAAGGCTTTTGCCATGAGGCAGGTGGGCAAGGGCGATCTTGCACAGCAGATGAAAGAACTTCACAGGAAGCTCTCTTCTGAAGGCCTTTTTGCGCAGGAACATAAGCTTCCGATCCCCGTATTACCTTCAAGGATCGGTGTCATATCTTCTCCTGCAGGTGCGGTCATCCACGACATCATCAATACATTAAACAGACGTAATCCCAATTATTCGCTGCTCCTTTACCCGGCTGCTGTACAGGGTGAGAGCTGTGCTAAGGAAGTCATAAGCGGTATCGACCACTTCTGCGGACGTGATGATATAGACGTTATCATAATCGCACGAGGCGGCGGATCCCCGGAGGATCTCTGGGGCTTTAATGATGAGGCTCTGGCAAGGAAGATATATGACTGCAGGATACCCGTTATATCAGCAGTAGGACATGAGACTGACTATACTATCTGCGATTATGTAGCTGACCTCAGAGCTCCGACTCCTACGGCTGCTGCGGAACTTGTTATAGGTAAGTATGACGAGCTGCTCTCTAATATTTCCAACAAGAAAAGCATGTTAAATCTTGCTCTCATGAACTATGCCGAGATCCAGAGAAGAAGGCTCGATGCTTTAAAGGACAGTAAAGCCCTTTATTCGCCCATGGTATATGTGGAGCAGATGCGCTTAGCTTTGGACAGCGTCCGTAAGGATCTTACAAACAGCGGCAAGCTCCTTATAAGTGAACAAAGGCATCAACTTAAGAGTATAATCGACGGTATAGAGATGTTAGGTCCCATGAATGTCCTAAAGCGCGGATATTCATATGCATCTTCTGAAGGTAAGGCGGTTACTTCAGTTAAGAGGCTTAAGGTCGGTGACGGCCTTGATGTTGTGTTTTCAGACGGCAGCATAAATGTCGAAGTAAAAGATATATATGAGGGAGAAAGTTAAATTGGCAGAGAAGTTCGTATACGAGGAGGCTATAGCCGAACTCGAGAAGATAGTAGACAGGTTAAGTACCGGTAAGTGCTCGCTCGACGATTCGCTGGAGCTTTATACAAGAGGCGTAAAGCTCGCTAACGAGTGCGATAAGAAGCTCTCCGAGGTAGAGAAGAAAATCGCGGTCATCAATAAGGACTCTCTTGAAGAGGAGCCCTTTGAGGAGGACGAAGAGTGAGAAGCGCTAAGGAGATCATAAATGAATCAAGTCAGTGGATAGAGCCTTCTTTGGAAGGTGTATTCCCTGATGAACTTAAAGAGGATATAACGGTCAAGGCTTCGCTTTACAGCCTTCTTGCCGGCGGTAAGAGGATTAGACCTTGCCTTATGTACCTTTTTGCAAGGCTCTTACGTATAGACCTTGATGAGGTCATTCCTTTTGCCAAGAGCCTTGAGATGATACATACATACTCTCTTATCCATGACGACCTTCCTTCAATGGATAACGATGACTTAAGAAGAGGAAAGCCTACCTGCCATAAGGTCTTCGGTGAGGGTATCGCTCTTCTTGCAGGAGATAATCTCCTTAACAGAGCTTATGAGATCTTATTTCTTGAATGCCTTAAAGGTGAGACGGGTAAGATAAGAGCAGCTCAGTTCATTGCGGATAAAGCCGGCATCAACGGCATGATAGGCGGTCAGAGCATCGACCTTGATTCTGAGGATAAGAAGATCGATATCGATCTTCTTTACGAACTTCAGGATAAGAAGACCGGTGCGCTTCTTTGTGCGGCATGCATGGTGCCCTGTTTCTTAAGCGGTGCTCCTGCTTCAGTTGCATCCGAAGTTATGGAATACAGTATGCACCTCGGACTTTTATTCCAGATAAAGGACGATATCCTTGATGTGGAAGCGGATCCCGCACTTCTTGGAAAGAGTACCGGTAAGGATGAGCGTGACGGCAAAGCGACGTTCGTGACACTTCTTGGTCTTGAGGAAGCTTCTTCCAGGATGAATGAGGAATACAAGGGTTGCCTTGAGAATCTCGAACATCTTGCAAGCGAGGGATATGACACATCCGATCTTCGCATACTTACCGAATTTCTTGCGCAGAGGGAGTATTGATCTTGGACTATAAGTACTTAAGTGACGACATAACTCCCGAATACCTGAAGGGACTTAAGAGTTCCGACAGGACAAAGCTCTGCGCCGAGCTTCGCGAAAAGATAATCTCCACCGTATCTTCTAACGGCGGACACCTGGCGTCTAATCTGGGTACGGTAGAGCTTACCGTAGCTCTTCTTTCCGTCTTTGACTATACAAAGGATAAGATCGTATTCGATGTAGGACATCAGGCTTATTCATATAAGCTTCTTACAGGCAGGTTCTCAAGATTCTCAACATTAAGGCAGAAAGGCGGTATCTCAGGATTTCCCAGAAGATCCGAGAGTCCTTACGATGCCTTCGATACCGGTCACAGCAGCACATCCGTATCTGCTGCTGTCGGTATGGCCAGAGCAAGAGATCTGTCCGGCGACGATAACTATGTAGTAGCCGTGATCGGCGACGGAGCCATGACAGGCGGCCTTGCATATGAAGCATTAAATGATCTCGGTCATTCGGGCAATAAGATGACGGTCATCTTAAACGATAACGAGATGAGTATCGATAAGAACGTCGGCGGTATGTCCAGGTACTTAAAGAACCTTCGTATATCTTCGGGATATATCTCCGCCAAGAGGTATACCGAGAACTTCATCGTCAAGAACCTTCCCGTTATAGGTAAACCTGTTGTAAGGATAATAATGGCGATAAAGAACTTCTTCAGGTTCATCGTCAATAAGCAGGTGCCTTCCATGTTCGAGGATCTGGGATTCTTATACTACGGTCCCATAGACGGTCACGACACCGAAGCTCTTATTAAGGCCTTAGATGCAGTAAAGGATCTTCGTAAGCCTGTTCTGCTTCATGTATGTACTAAGAAGGGAAAGGGATATCCTTATGCTGAGCAGAATCCTTCGGACTATCACGGCGTAGGGCCTTTCGACAGGGAGAAGGGTGTTATTAAGAGCAATAAGCTTACATATACTTCTGCTTTCTCGGGTGCCGTTACGGATCTTGCTTCCAAGAACAAGAAGATCGTGGCAATAAGTGCCGCCATGGCGCAGGGAACGGGTCTTGACCGATTTGCACATAAGTATCCCGACAGATTCTTTGACTGCGGTATAGCAGAGGAACACGCGGTCACCATGGCTGCAGGAATGGCAGTATCCGGCTATATCCCCGTAGTTGCCATCTATTCCTCATTCCTTCAAAGGGCATATGATTCCATAATCCACGACGTAGCCTTCATGAATAATCATGTGGTGTTCGCGGTGGACAGAGCAGGCTTTGTCGGCAATGACGGCCATACACATAACGGCCTTTACGATATTACCTATCTTAATTCCGTTCCAAGCATGACATTGCTATCTCCCAGGGACTATACGGATCTTCGTAACTGCCTTAACTATGCAGTAAATAAGTGTGAGGGTCCCTGTGCGGTAAGATATCCCAGAGGATCTTCCGTATTCGAAGATAAGGATGCTCTTTATACCGGTCTTGAAGAGCTTCCCAAGCCTCATATGTCTAAGGATGAGGGTGATGATTATGCGATAATATCCTGCGGAACGATAGCTTCCGAATGTGATGCCGCAGTAGAGATATTAAGCTCTAAAGGCATCAAGGGAAAGCATATAAGCCTTACGCTGGTATCGCCACTTCCCGTGGACGAGATAATGAAATCATGCGGCAAAGCAAGGAAGATATATACTGTAGAGGAAGGCGTCGTAAGCGGCGGTATGGGAGAAGCTATCTGCGGTCTTATATCAGCTTCGGATCCTTCATATAATGTTAAGGTGTTTGCCGTAGAAGATCCCATGATCAGAGCCGGAAGCGTTAAGCAGCAGCTTGAAGATGCGCGTCTTGATGCAGACAGCATAGCTATGCGTATATCATCCGACGTATAACTTAAGTCTGTATTTTTATTCCTTTTAATGTTTAAATATAAGACGCAGGAGGTAACGGTTCATGCGTTTCGGTATACATTCGAATAAGACAAGAGATTTGGGCTATGAAGTAGCTCAGGAACTTGCTTCAGTGATGCTCTCCCATGGTCATGTCCCTGTTTTCAGGGAATATATGAAGGATACTGCTTTGGGCAGGATGGGCGGCATCGAATTCGGCGGCTTTGCTGATTGCGATATCATATTCACCATAGGCGGTGACGGAACGTTCCTCGGAGTTATATCGGATTACAGGGAACTGGGTGTACCTTTTGTAGGCGTTAATAAAGGAAGTATCGGATTTCTTACTCAGATATCCGAAGATTCCATGGAAGACGCCATCACACGTATCACAGAAGGAAGATACAATATCATCGAGAGGATGCAACTCTCTGCTGAGCTCTACGACAGTCAGGGCAATCTTAAGGGACACGATGTGTGTCTTAACGATGTTGCCGTACTTAGAGGAGATAAGCCTCACATAGTTAAGCTCAGTCTCTATATAGACCATGAGAGGGTAGAGAGATTCTACGGTGACGGTCTTGTTGTAGCAACTCCTACGGGATCTACTGCGTATACTCTGGCAGCAGGCGGACCTCTCCTTATGCCGGGCATGGATAATATCATCATTACTCCCTTATGTCCTCATACACTGCAGAGCACAAGCTACGTCATAGGACCCGAGAGCGAAGTGGAGATAAGGCTCGGCAACTTCGAGACTATACCGATAGTAACTCCCGACGGTCATGAATTCCCGACTTTGTCTCCTTATGATATCATCAGGATCAGAAAGCATCCGTCCAAGGTGAAGACCGTGGATCTGGGTTATACCGGATTCTTCCAGAATGTAAGACGTAAGATCGTAGCAAGGGGTAGCTTCTATGAGAACAGCCAAGAATGACAGGCAGGAAATGATAATAAAGCTCGTTAAGGAGCATGAGATATCTACACAGGATGAGCTTACTTCGCTCATGAAGAAGAACGGATTTGCCGTAACGCAGGCAACCTGTTCCAGGGATATAAAGGAACTCGGCATCATAAAGGTCACGCTTCCTAACGGTGTCTCCAAGTACGCCGTACTGGACAGGACCGGAGATATAGCTCCGGGACGTCTTCTTAACGTATTTGCAAATTCTCTTATCTCGTGTAAGAGTGCCATGAATATGGTCGTTATAAAGACCTTGCCCGGTATGGCTCAGGCTGCAGCATCTGCGCTTGATTCCATGCACCTTCAATATGTCGTCGGAACCATCGCAGGCGATGATACGGTATTCGTTGCAGCTCCCGGGGTCAAGGAAGCTGAAGCTCTCGTATCTACCATAGACGATATGATGAGAGCAGGTATCTCATCGTCAGAAGAATAAGTTATGCTCATAAGACTTGAGATAAATAATTTTGCAGTCATAAGCGAATCGGTATTCGAACCGAAGAAGGGGCTTAATGTAATATCCGGTGAGACAGGAGCAGGTAAGTCGCTCCTTATAGATGCCATAGGCCTGATACTGGGTTCTAAGGCTTCCAAGAACCTTATAAGGACCGGAGAGGACTTCGCGTATGTAGAAGCCGTATTCGATATATCGGAAGTAAAGGATCAGAACTTTTACGATATCTTGAAGGACAGCGGCATAGATACTGAAGATGACATCCTTGTCGTGAGCCGCAAGGTATCCCGTGACGGCAAGAGCATAGCAAGGGTAAATTCACGTACAGTTGTATTATCAGTCCTTAAGGCCATAAGTGCATTTCTCGTTAATATTCACGGTCAGCATGATACTCAGGCTATCTTCGATGAATCGTCGCATGTTGGGCTTCTGGACAGCTTTGCAGGAAGCGACATAGAACCTTATGAAAGGTCATATCAGGAGCTTTTAAAGAAGTACAAGGATATCGTTATCGAGATGAGAAATCTCTCGCTCCAGCCCGGTGCCCGTGACGGCCGTAAGGAATATCTCGAATATGCTATTAAGGAGATAAGTGAAGCATCTTTATCAAACGATGAGGAAGAAAGCCTTACCGAACTTAACAGACGATATAAGCAGATGGAATCCGACCTTACTGTTCTCGGCGAGGCAGATGAGCTTTTAAACAGTGAGGACGGTTCGGGATATACGGTAGCTGACAGGATAAGGACTTGTGCTTCCCTTATGGAGAAGCTGGCTCTTAAGGATGAGAGCTATAAAGATATTGCGGAACGCCTTAAGACTCTGGCAGAGGAATCTGCGGATCTTTCTTCCGGTGTAGGAGATCTTGCTTCATCTTCAGACTATTCGAAGGATAAGGCCGATGAAGTCACATCAAGACTGGGCCTTATCTATGACCTTAAGTCCAAGTACGGCTGTAAGGATGTAGCAGAGATCAATGCATTCTGCAATAATGCCCGTGATGAACTTTCAAATATGAAGGACAGTTCCAAGAGGATCGCCGAGCTTCGTAAGATAAGAAGCACAGTTGAAGGAGATCTTCTTAAGGCGGCAGAGGAGCTTACGGATAAAAGGCGCATCGCCGCAGCAGATCTGTCTTCCAAGATAACAGAGCAGCTTCGTGACCTTGAGATCCCCAGAGCCGAGTTCGATGTAGCTTTTAAAAGAAGGAGCAAGGACAGGTTCTTCGCGTCCCACGGTATAGACGATGTGATATTTATGTTCACTGCTAACCCCGGTGAGGAGCCTAAGGTATTATCTTCTACTGCATCGGGAGGAGAGGCTTCAAGGATAATGCTTGCCATCAAGTGCATCCTCTCAGATGCTGACATGATCCCGACTCTTATCTTCGATGAGATAGATACGGGTGTATCGGGTAAGGCAGCTCATTCCATTGCAGGTAAGCTCAAGCTCATTTCATCGAAACATCAGGTGCTTTGCGTTACACATACTGCGCAGATAGCCGCTGCTGCCGATAGTAACTTCCTGATAAGCAAGAAAGTCGTAGACGAGAAGACCATCTCAGAGGTATCGCTCCTTGATAAAGAGGGAAAGGAAAAGGAAGTATCACGACTCCTGTCCGGAACCGACAGCTCCGAGTCCGTCGACCTTGCAAAGAAGCTCGTGGAAGACTTCCTCTGAAGTATCGGGGAAGAGCCTTCTCATATCTTCCGGGATATCTGAAATAAAGTGCATTTCGCTATGTGATACAGGGTGCTCGAAAGTAAGACTGTACGCATGAAGTCCCTGCCTTCCTATCTTCTCGTCAAGCAGGGGGGATAAGGGGTATTTATCGCAGGGGTTATCTATGGAGTTAGGTCCGTAAAGTCCGTCTCCCGCAAGAGGATGTCCCATATGCGTGGAATGTACTCTTATCTGGTGGCATCTGCCTGTAAGAAGCGTGAATTCCACCAGGGATACGTTATCTTTCTCGTTTATCAGTATAGACCTGTAAAGTGTTGTGCAGGGCTTGCCGGAAGGATCGTCAGGAGTCGTCGTCTCCCTTATCATGACGGAGTCAGGTCTTCTTCTTATGGGAAGGTCTATGATGCCGCAAGAAGGCTCATATATGCCGTAGACAGATGCTACGTACTTCTTCCTTATCTTGGTATTGATCATGGCGTTATGGATATAGCCGCTCTTTGCCACCACCATAAGTCCGCTTGTCTCGCGGTCAAGGCGCATCACGGGATGAAGGGTATTGTCAGACAGCCTTGTTAAGACGGAATCGTCCAGGTGGTTGTGACAGGGGTGAGTGACGATCCCCGCCGGCTTTACCACAACTGCAATATACTCATCTTCAAAAAGGATAGGAACAAGAGGATCGGACTTGAGTTTCTCTTCTTCCTCACCGTAAGAAGCAAATATGCTGTCTCCTGTAGAAACCGTATCTATAACTCTGCGATGCTCTCCGTTAACTTCCAAAGTGCCGTAGAGCTTGACTTTCTTTAGCATGGTACGGCTCATCTGAAGGCGGTCACGCATTATGTCGCGGAGCTCTTTTCCGTCGTCTTCATCTGTTACCGTAAGGTTAAATCGCATTAGGGTCTCCTTGACATATCATCATATTATTTTTACAATAAATCTTGGCTTATCATAGCCCATAAAAGAGAACTTTGACAACTAAATATTTGGAGGTGAGTACCCAATGCAGTGGATTTTTGGAATCGCTGGATTGGTTCTCGGTGTAGTATTAGGTGCTATTTGTGTAATGACTTACTATAAGCGCGGGTTGTCTGCGCAGCAGAAGCAGTTGCAGGAAGATGCAGTTAAAGCTGAGGAAAGCAATAGCAAGCTTATCGCGGACGCTCAGAAGGATGCCGAGAATCGCAAAAGAGAACTCCTCTTGCAGGCCAAGGAAGAGATCTCGAAGGCACGTGTTGAATTGGAGCACGATGTCAGAGAGAAGAGACAGGAGCTTGCCAGAGAGAGGAACAAGCTGGAGCAGAAAGAAGACAACGTCGATAAGATGCTCGCTAACGCAGAACAGAAGCGTGCAGAACTCGATAAGAGACTTCAGGACGTAGCAGAGATGCAGGCCAGGACTAAGGACCTCGAGTTCAGGAAAGCCAAGGAACTTGAGAGTATCTCCGGATTATCCATTCAGGAAGCAAGGAATCTTGTTCTTGAAGCAGCGGAGAGAGAGTACAGTCACGATATGGCAACTATGCTCAAGCAGATGGAAGAGAAGACAAAGCAGGAAGCTGACAAGATCGCTAAGGATATCATCGTCACATCCATTCAGAGATATGCTTCCGATTATGTCTCAGAGGCTACAGTATCAGTAGTTAATCTTCCCAATGACGAGATGAAGGGTAGGATCATCGGTCGTGAAGGACGTAATATTCGTGCCATCGAGACCATTACGGGTGTAGATCTTATCATAGACGACACGCCTGAGGCAGTCATCCTTTCATCATTCGATCCCATCAGACGTGAGATCGCAAGACTTACCATCGAGAAGCTCGTTACCGACGGACGTATACATCCCGCCAGGATCGAGGAGATGGCAAACAAAGCAAGGAAAGAGATCAATCAGACAATTAAGCAGGAAGGTGAGAGAGCCGCATATGAGACAGGCGTTATCAACCTTCACCCTGAGATAATAAAGCTTTTGGGTAAACTTAAATATCGTACCAGCTTCGGCCAGAACGTTCTCCAGCACTCTATCGAGGTAAGCTGGATCGCGGCTATGATGGCAGGGGAGCTGGGTCTTGATACTACATTTGCAAAGAGAGCAGGTCTTCTGCACGATATAGGTAAGGCAGTTGACTTCGAACAGGAAGGTACACACATCGAGCTTGGTGCAGATATAGCACGTAAGTACCATGAGAGCGAAGATATCATTAACGCTATCGAAGCTCATCACGGTGATGTTGAAGCAAAGACTGCAGTTGCAGTTCTTGTTGCAGCAGCTGATGCTATCTCTGCCGCACGTCCCGGTGCAAGAAGAGAGAATCTTGAGACATATATCAAGAGGATCCAGAAGCTCGAAGAGATCGCAACGAGCTTTGACGGCGTAGAGAAGAGTTACGCTATCCAGGCAGGACGTGAGATCAGAGTCATCGTATCACCTGAGAAGGTAAGCGATGATGAGATGGTCCTCAAGGCACGTCAAATCTGTAAGAAGATCGAGGATGAACTCGATTATCCCGGACAGATCAAGGTCAATATCATTCGTGAGACCCGTGCGACAGACGTTGCAAAATAAGATCACAAACAATAGAAAAGACGGACATCTGCGGTCCGTCTTTTTTATTGCTTAAATTATCAGTTGTCGCTTGAATTATTAAGCTTGGATAACTGCTCTCTGCACTTGGCGGTAGGTATCTTTATCTCGAATACTGCGCCGCCGTTATCCTTGTCGTTATAAGCGGTGATGGAACCGTTATGTTCCTCTGCTATGGACTTGGAAAGTGCCATTCCGATACCGTGCTTTCCATCGGATCCTTTGGCGAATCTCTCGAAGAGGTGCGCTAATACTTCCTCGCTTATACCGGGGCCGTCATCACTTATCCTGAAGGTGACATGTGATACGTCGTAAGTACATTTGAATACGACTCTTGTCTTTGCATACCTTAAGCAGTTGGAGAAGATGTTCTCAAGCATACGGAAGATATCATTCTCGTTGGCATAGATATATACGTTATCTATGTTGAAGTCATTGACCAGATCCTTGCCCTGAAGAAGGAATCCGCCTCTTACCTTATCGATAACCGATTCGGTTATCTCCCTTACTTCGAGCATCTGCTTCTTGACCTCGTAGTTGCCGCTTCTGGACATATCCATCTTGGAGATGGACAGGAGGTTTTCTACAAGATTAGAAAGTCTTGTAGTCTCGCTTATGATGACGTCGACGGCATCTTCCTTGCCTTTCTCGTCGAAGATGTCGTATTTGATACCTTCGGCATATCCCTGGATTGACATAAGGGGCGTACGAAGCTCATGGGAAGCGTTCTGGAAGAATGTCTTCTGCTCGATGTCGGATTGCTCGAGCTTATATGCCATCTTGTTCATGACGTCGCTAAGATCCGACAGCTCGCGGCTGACGATATGTCCTTTAAGAGGAGTGAAGTTACCTTTACCGATACGACCTGCAAATCTGGCGAGCTTTCTCGTGGACAGGTAGATGGGGCTTGCTACTACGATACTGATCACGGCAGAACAGATTATGGCGATGATAATTGATCTTAAAAGTGCCATCTGCATTGCCTTGGAGAAGGAGTAGTATCCGCTTGAATCGACATATATGAGAAGGTAGTACTCGTCGTCGCTGGCATTGTACTCGACACCGAGGAATCTGTAGTAGATCTCGCTCTCGTTATATAACGTCGTCTTGGTGGAGGTATCGGTATTGGGACGTCCGGCATTTTCCTTTTCCATAAGTGCGGAATCAAGAACGCCTTCTGCCTTGTTGTACATATACGAATATGATTCGCTGGGCCACAGTACCGTATATCCGTTGGGAGATGCATGATCTTTTGATAACAATACGATAGAAGCTTCGCTTGATATATCGGAGAGTGATACGAATACGCTAAGAGGATCCTCTTCGGTCTCCGAGGAGGATTTCTCAAGCTTATCAAGAGCCTTGGCAAATTCCTGACACGAATCTACCGCCGTATTGATCCTCTTGTTGCATTCCGATGCTATATAAGAATTAAGGATAAGAGAATTGGAGATACTGATCATGGAGACTGTTATAAGAGCAGTCAATATCAATGATGAATATATATGCAGTGCGATCGGTATCCTGAAAGATCTCTTGTTATGATTCATTGCCTTCTTCGTCGCTCTTCTCTGTCAGACGGAATCCGTATCCCCAGACAGTTGTGATCTTGGCATCCGAATCAGCAAGCTTCTTACGAAGCCTCTTGACGGTATCGTCAGCGACCCTTGTCTCGATCTCTGTCTCATATCCCCAGATCTTGTCCAGGAGTTCCGCACGGGGAATTGCCCTGTCGCGGTTAACAATGAGATAGGAAAGAAGAGAATACTCGTTGGGAGTCAAGGGAAGATTATCGTCCTTGAGCGTAGCTGTCTTTGCCTTCCTGTTGATCCTGATGTCGGAATATACAAGTTCGTCATCCGAAGTCGTGGGAAGTGCAGATTCACTGGCGGAATCCTCGAGCCTTCTGAAGACTGACTTGACCTTCGTAACAAGTTTAATAGGAGAGAAGGGTTTTGTAAAATAGTCATCGCTTCCAAGGTTCAAGCCTTCTATATAGTCGGCATCGGAATCTCTTGCCGTGAGCATTATTATCGGAACATTACTTATCTTTCTTATCTCACTTAATATAAAGAATCCGTCTCTTCCGGGCATCATGACATCAAGGATTATCAGGTCACAAGGATCCGTTATAAACTTCTTGAGAAGGTCGTCTCCCGTAGGGAAAGCCGTGCATATATAGCCTTCTCTTTCAAGGAAAGACTTGAGCAGGTTTCTTATATTATCGTCGTCATCAGCGATGTAAATGAACTTATCCATGTAAGGTATAATCTCCCATATTGTTGTTTTGTACCTATTCTATATTAAGTTTCTGTTTTGATACTTCAAAAATGGTGAAATATTGTGTGAAAAGTACAATGATATTATCTATCGCTTTGGTAGAATAGTAGGAGTGTTAACAGACGGAGGTTTCATATGGCTACAGTACTTGTAACTGGCGGCATGGGTTTTATCGGTTCTCATACCGTTATCTCGCTCCATAACAGCGGTTTCGATGTAGTAATAGCAGATAACCTTTCCAACAGTAAGACCGAGGTCTTAAACAGGCTCGAGACTATCACGGGAAAGCGTTTCAAATTCTATAAAGCAGATTGTTGCAATAAGGAAGAACTTCGTAAGGTCTTCGAAGAGAATGAGATCGACAGTGTCATTCATTTCGCAGGTCTTAAGGCGGTAGGCGAATCGGTAAGGATGCCTGTCGAGTATTATTCCAATAACATAAATAGCCTTCTTACTGTCGTAACTTTAATGAACGAGTTCGGCGTAAGAAAGATCGTCTTCAGCTCTTCTGCGACGGTTTACGGAGAGAGCGAAGATGTACCCTTTACAGAGGAGAGTCCTCTCGGTACATGCACCAATCCTTACGGTTGGACAAAGTGGATGCTCGAGCAGGTTCTTCGTGACTGTTCCGTAGCTTATCCCGATCTTCGAGTATGTCTCTTAAGATACTTTAATCCTGTCGGAGCTCACGAGAGCGGACTTATCGGAGAGGATCCCAGGGGTATCCCCAATAATCTGTTCCCTTATATCTCCAAGGTTGCCGCAGGCACACTTGAGAAGCTCACTGTATTCGGCAACGATTACGATACTCCGGACGGTACATGTCTCAGGGATTATATCCATGTTTGTGACCTCGCTGACGGTCATGTAAGATCTTTGAATTATCTTGCAACGCAAAGTGAGGGTGTAAGCGTCTTTAATCTGGGCACGGGTAAGGGAACATCCGTAGTCGAGGCTATCAAGGCATTTGAGAAGGCCTGCGGTCACGAGATCCCTCATGTATTCGGACCCAGAAGAGCGGGTGATATCCCCGTATGCTATGCGTCTACCGATAAGGCAAGAGAAGTTCTCGGCTTTGAGGCAAAGCGTACTATCGAGGACATGTGTTCTTCCTGCTGGAACTGGCAGACAAAGAATCCTCAGGGTCTTCCCGAGGATTGATACAGAATAAAGAAACAAATGGAGAAAGGGTCTTTCAATGGACAACAACAACAGAAATTCCGATGATTTCGATTTTCCCGGAACCAATACTTCGGGCAAGGAGGGAAGGCTTATAAGCAAGGAGATGCTCGATAAGCTTAAAGATACCTCCAATGCGGCAGGTCAGATGACAGTGCGTCCCGGATCTTCCGATGCACCCGCTGTAAAGCAGGTTCAGGAGCTGTCTTTCGGAGATGTGGATGATGCGGGAAAGACTATCGCAGTAAATACGATCAAGAGCGAGGTGGGTCAGGCAAGACCTGCACCTGATGCTTTCGGTAAGCCCGCTCACAGACCCGGACGTGCTCCCGCACAGAAGGATGTTGCCGATGATCACGGCTTTATCGATATCGCTGCAAAAAAGAAGAGGAAGAGAAAGAAGATCATCATCGGTATAGTATCCGCTATCCTCGGACTTATCGTAGGATGTCTCGGCTTTGTTATCTATTTCCTTAATAAGATCGACACTATCGATGAGAACGAAGCTCCCGTCACTATCGTAGATGAGAGCGGTAACACGGTAAGGATCGCCGATATCACTCAGCCCACACAGCATGAGATCATCGAAGAGGAGCATATCCATAACTTCCTTCTTATCGGTATCGATACAAGATCCGCAGGAAGAGAATCCTGGGGTAACTCTGACGTTAATATGGTAATGTCCGTAGACAGTGAGGCAGGAACGATCAAGATGATCTCCATCGCGAGAGACTCTTATGCATATGTTCCCGGTTATTCCAATCCCATGAAGATCAATGCGGCAATGGCATATGGCGGTCCCGAGCTCCTTGAAGCAACTATCGAGGGATGCTTGAGACTCGACATTGACGGATATGCATTCGTTAACTTCTATAACCTTGCCAACGTTATCGATTCCGTAGGCGGCGTTGTAGTTAATCTTACATCTTCCGAGGTATACGCAGATCACGGACTTAATATGTGTCTTGATGAGCTTGGCTACAGCTGCTTTGTTAATCAGACAGGTGATGTCCTTCTTAACGGTCCTCAGGCTGTTGCATACGGTCGTGTAAGATATGTAGGTAACGGAGACTACGAGAGATCCGAGAGACAGGTCGAGGTATTAAGATCACTCTTCGACAGGTTCATGGATCTGTCTGCCATCGATAAGCTCGGTGCAGTTGACGATATCCTCGAGATGGTATCAACGAATATTCCCAAGACAGAGATCGTCGGATATGTCGTTGACTTCCTGCCCGCACTCGACGATCCTTCCATCCAGTACATGCAGCTTCCCATAACAGGCGACGGTCAGACCTGCTTTAACAGTGGTATGTACGGCGGAGAGTGGAGCATCAGGGCTAACTGGAATGCACAGATCCCCTTTGTACAGGAATTCTTCTACGGTGAGCAGGTTGACTTCGACCCCGTTCAGGATATCCCTTCTTCACCTTCACTGGATTCTTGTCCTACGCCTGATACATTGCCCATAGAGACACTTCTCAGGTAATCAGATATTTAGATTTTGAATTAAAGGATAGATAGTTATGGCTAATAAGAATGATTTCGAATTCCCGGGTTCTGAAGGATCCGGAAGAGAGCACGGACTTGTAAGGAGAGGTAATGGAGAAGCCGGAAGTCAGATGACTGTACGTTCGGCTCATTCCAATGCTCCTCAGGTCCGTCCCGCGGGAGAGATCTCCTTCGGTGATGAAGCTAAGAATGAGATCGGGAGCGTAAAGCCTCAGGCAGATGCTTTCACTAAACCTGTTCACAGGACAGGAAGAGCTCCTGTAAGAAACCTTTTCGAAGAAGATAAAGGTAATAAGAAGAAAGGAAAGAAGAATAAGAAGTTTAAGAAGGTCCTTATAGCGATCGCTTCAGTTGTCCTGGCACTTATCGCAGGATGCTTCCTTCTCGTATTCCATTACCTTAATAAGATCCACACGATAGATGAGAACGAAGCTCCCGTTACTATCGTCGATGAGAGCGGTAATACGGTACGGATCGCAGATATTACTCAGCCTACACAGCATGAGCTTATAAACGAGGATCACATCCATAACTTCCTTCTTATCGGTGTTGATTCAAGATCCGCTTCTTCGGGTTCCTTCGGTAATTCAGATGTAAATGTCGTTATGTCTATCGATACACAGGCAGGAACGATCAAGATGATCACTATCGCAAGAGACTGCTATGCGCATATCCCGGGATACAGGGATCAGAAGATCAATGCGGCTATGTCGATAGGCGGACCTGAGCTTCTTCAGGCTACAGTCGAAGGCTGTCTGAGGATCGAGATCGACGGCTATGCGTGTGTTAATTTCTATAACCTTGCTGATGTTATCGATTCCGTAGGCGGAGTTGTCGTAAACGTTTCACAGACTGAGGCAAATGCAAACCATGGTCTTAATATGTGTCTTGATGAATTGGGATATACCAATGAGCATGTTACGACTTATGGTGATGTCTGGCTCAATGGCCACCAGGCAGTTGCGTACGGAAGGATCAGATATGTAGGTAACGGTGACTATGAGAGATCCGAGAGGCAGGTAGAGGTATTAAGAAGCCTCCTCGACAGGTTCATGGATCTGTCTGCCATGGATAAGCTCGGTGCCGTTGATGACATCCTGGAGATGATATCAACCAATATCCCAAAGACCGAACTTGTAGGTTACGTAGTGGATTTCCTTCCGTCACTTGACGATCCGACGATCCAGTATCTGCAGCTTCCCATAGCAGATCCCGAGGATCAGTCTAACCGTTGCTTCAATGTACATGACGGCGGAGAGTGGAGCATAAGACCTAACTGGAATGCTATGATCCCCTTTGTACAGGAGTTCTTCTACGGTGAGCAGACAGTCTTTGACGAGGTCCCGGAGATAGCCGAATCGCCTGATTTGAGCAGCTGTCCGACACCTGATACGTTGCCCGTTGATTCGCTGCTTAGGTAATACTGTGGCATTTTGACTTTTTTTGATATTCATTATTGACATTCAACAGGACGAGAATTATATTAGTACTGTTGGCACTCGGAAGAGGTGAGTGCCAACAGTACTTTTTTATTTACAATGGAGGCGATTTTTATGACGATCAAACCCTTAACGGATAAGGTGGTAATCAAGAAGCTTCAGGCCGAAGAGACGACCAAGAGCGGTATCGTTCTTGCTTCAGCATCTCAGGAGAAGCCTCAGGTAGCAGAGATAATAGCAGTAGGTCCCGGCGGAGTAGTTGACGGCAACGAGATCAAGATGCAGGTAACAGTAGGACAGAAGGTCATCATCAGAGATTATGCAGGTACTACGGTTAAGCTCGAAGGTGAAGAGTATATCGTAGTACGTCAGGATGACATCCTTGCGATCGTTGAGTAATAAATCATTGGAGGAATAGTAAAATGGCTAAGGACATCAAGTACGCCGAGGACGCCAGAAAGTCTCTTGAGGCAGGCGTTAACAAGGTAGCTAATACGGTAAAGGTAACACTCGGACCTAAGGGCAGGAACGTAGTACTCGACAAGAAGTACGGCGCACCTCTCATCACTAACGACGGTGTTACTATCGCTAAGGAGATCGAGCTCGAGGACAGATTCGAGAATGCAGGTGCTCAGCTCGTTAAGGAAGTTGCTTCCAAGACAAATGACGTAGCAGGTGACGGTACTACAACTGCTACACTTCTTGCTCAGGCAATCATCCGTGAAGGTATGAGGAACCTTGCAGCTGGCGCTAACCCCATCATCTTGAGAAAGGGTATCTCTCTTGCAGTTGATAAGGCTGTATCCGAGGTCCTCGCAAGCGCTAAGAAGGTTGACGGTTCCAAGGATATCGCTAAGGTAGCAGCTATCTCCGCAGGCGATGACTATATCGGTCAGCTCATCTCTGAGGCTATGGATAAGGTAACAGCTGACGGCGTTATCACCGTAGAAGAGTCTAAGTCAATGCAGACTGAGCTCAGCGTAGTTGAAGGTATGCAGTTCGACAGAGGATATCTTTCTCCTTACATGGCTACGGATATGGATAAGATGGAGGCAACTCTTGACGATCCTTATATCCTTATCACAGATAAGAAGATCACAAATATCCAGGATATCCTTCCTGTTCTCGAGCCCATCGCTCAGAGTGGCGGAAAGCTTCTTATAATCGCTGAGGACATCGAGGGTGATGCTCTTGCAACACTTATCCTCAACAAGCTCAGAGGTACATTCACATGTATCGGTATCAAGGCTCCCGGTTACGGTGACAGAAGAAAGGCTATGCTCGAGGATATCGCTATCCTTACGGCAGGTCAGGTGATCACTGCAGATCTCGGAAGAGAGCTCAAGGATACTACTCTTGATATGCTCGGTCGTGCACATCAGGTCAAGATCACAAAGGACAATACTACGATAGTTGACGGTTACGGCGATAAGGAAGCTATCAAGGCTAGAGCTAACCAGATCAGAAAGCAGTCTGAGGAGACAACATCCGAATTCGATAAGGAGAAGCTCCTTGAGCGTCTTGCTAAGCTCAGCGGCGGTGTTGCAGTTATCAAGGTAGGTGCTGCTACAGAGACTGAGATGAAGGAGAAGAAGCTTCGTATCGAAGATGCTCTCGCAGCTACAAAGGCCGCAGTCGAGGAAGGTATCGTTCCCGGCGGCGGAACGGCATTCATCAACGCTATCCCTGCTGTAACTGCTCTCCTTGACGAGACAGAGGGTGATATCAAGACCGGTGTTAAGATCGTTCTCAGAGCTCTTGAGGAGCCCGTTCGTCAGATCGCTGCAAATGCAGGTCTTGACGGTTCCGTTATCGCAGAGAACATCAAGAAGAGCGAGGCCGGTCACGGCTACGACGCTTTGAACGACAAGTATGTTGACATGTTCGAGGCAGGTATCGTCGATCCCGCTAAGGTTACACGTTCCGCTCTTCAGAACGCAGCTTCCGTATCTTCTACTCTCCTTACTACAGAGGCACTTGTTACGGATATTCCCGAACCCGAGCCTGCAGCTCCTGCAGCACCCGGCGGAATGTACTGATAAGCATAAGGCTGATACTTATACGGTCCCGACTTCGGTCGGGACTTTTTTTATTATTTATGGTAAAATCTTAGTCTGGGTCTACAGGAGGTTATTGGGTTTTGAGGATTTGTTTTATAGGTGATATCGTCGCACTCCCGGGCAAGAGGGTGGTGGAGAGTGTATTACCCGGATTTCTTAAGGACAATCAGATAGATATCTGTATCGCCAATGCTGAGAATTCCGCAGGAGGACTCGGTGTATCTTCCAAGATAGCAGACAGCCTCTTCGATAAGGGTGTTGACTGCATAACCTTAGGTAACCACGCATTCTCTAACTTTGAATTCATCAAGACCGCAGGACGAGACAACCGTATCGTAAGACCCGCCAATGTCAATGAGGATTGGCCCGGATTCGACTATACCATAGTCGGAGAAGGCGATATGAGACTTGGAGTCATCAACCTCGAAGGTCAGGTGGGTATTACTCCCGTAGGAGGAGACCCCTACAAGAAGGCAGACCTCCTGATCGAAGAGATAAAGAGCAAGGGCGTAAAGGCCGTCTTTATAGATTTCCATGCGGAGGCCACCAGCGAGAAGGCTGCTTTTGCTTACCACTGTGCAGGTAAGGCATCTGTTGTGGTCGGGACCCATACTCACGTTCAGACTGCAGATGAGAGGATCTTAAGGGACTATACCGGCTTTATTACCGATGCGGGTATGTCAGGATGCATTGAATCTGTCATAGGAATGGATATCGACTGTTCTTTGAGACGTCTTAGAGACAAGCTTCCCGGCAGGTATGAAGCCGCAATGGGCGATGCATTTATGTGCGGCATAATCGCCGAGGTCGATAAGAGCGGACGCTGTACTTCAATTAAGAGATTTTGTGAATACGAATAAGGATCGGATATGGACAATAACAACCAGGCAAAAGACAGACTGATATTTACATTTATTGCCGCCGCTTTGGTGGTACTTGATCAGGTTACAAAGAATATCATCGTCAAGAACTTCAAGATGTATCAGCAGAAGGATATCATCAAGGGATTCTTCTCATTCTTCTATACCAGGAATACAGGAAGCGCATTCAGCTTTCTTGCAGATAAGGCGTGGGGAATATATGTGCTCACTGCTATCTCATTTACCATGAGCATAATCCTTTATATCGTTATGCTCCGTGCCATAAAGCTCAAGGACAGGATCACGGCATTTGCCTTCATGCTCTTTATCGCCGGTGCGGTTGGTAATCTTATCGACAGAGCGCTTTATAAGTCAGTAGTTGACTTTATCCGTTTTGACTTCGGTTCCTACACATTCCCGATCTTTAATATCGCCGATATCTGTGCCGTATGTGCAACTATCCTTCTCATCGGCCTTCTTATCTTCGGCAAGGGAAGGATAGAGGTCCTTATGGATTCCTTTGATAAGAAAAAAGAGAACAAGAGCGAAGAGGTGACCGATGGAGTTTAAGGCAGAAGAATCAGGCAAGAGACTCGACGTAGCGATCCTTGAAGCTTCCGACGGGAAGTATACAAGATCTTATTTTTCAGGACTTATATCATCAGGTAACGTTACCGTTAACGGAAAGGTTATAACAAAGAACGGTTATAAGCTCTCTTCAGGTGACGAGGTAGCGGTGGATATCCCTGCTCCCGTAGATACGGATACAAAGCCTGAGGATATCCCTCTTGATATAGTCTATGAGGACGATGACCTTCTTATCATCAATAAGCCCCAGGGAATGGTAGTTCATCCAGCCTGCGGCCATCACGAAGGAACTTTGGTCAATGCTCTTCTTGCGCATTGTAACGGAAAGCTCTCCGATATCAACGGAGTAATAAGACCCGGTATCGTACATCGTATCGACAAGGATACGTCGGGATTGATGGTTGCCGTCAAAAATAACGAGACGCATATCAAGATGGCCAAGATGATCGCCGATCACGATGTAAAGCGACAGTACAGAGCCCTCGTATACGGTGTTATAGCTCACGATAAGGGAACGGTTGACGCGCCCATAGGAAGAGCCGGCGGTGATAGAAGGAAGATGGTCGTCAATGAGAACGGTAAGCCTTCCATTACGCATTTTGAAGTCGTAGACAGATATACGGAAGCTACTGATCTGAAGCTTCTTCTCGAGACGGGAAGGACGCATCAGATAAGGTCTCATATGTCCTACATTGGCCATCCCGTTGTCGGAGATCCTTTGTATGCTCCCAGAAGAAAGACCTTCGGGCTTCAGGGACAGTGCCTGCACAGCCAGAGCATAGAGTTCATCCACCCCAACACGGGTAAGCTCATATCCTTCACAAGTGACCTCCCCGACTACTATAAGGAAGTCCTGCAAAAGCTTGTTTTGCTGTGACTTATGGTAAAATATTAAAGATGGAAGAGCGTATAAACAGCAGCAATATCAAGGATATCAGTACGGGCGGTTTTCTTGACAGGATCGCCGATAGCTTTGACGTCTCTGTCGAGATAGACGGAGATGCATGCGTTATCGAATCTTCCGACAACTTATCCCTTTCAAGAGCACGAACCGTAGTAGAGTCCCTTTGTACACTCGCTTCTGAGGGTGATATCGACTCAAGGCTCGTAAGTTACATGATATATCTTGCGGGTACGGGCGAGATTGAAGACTTCATGAAGGTAAGGGACGATATCCTCTACACGACACCTTCGGGAAGACCCGTTAAGGCCAAGACTTTAGGACAGAAGTTCTATACGGATGCCTTGAAGCGCAATGAACTTGTTATCTGCAGCGGACCTGCCGGTTCAGGAAAGACTTTCCTCGGCGTTGCCATGGCAGTCAAAGCATTTCGTAACAGGGAAGTATCCAGGATAATCCTGACAAGACCTGCGGTGGAAGCAGGTGAGAGGCTGGGATTTCTTCCGGGTGATATAGAAGAGAAGGTAAATCCCTACATGCGTCCCATATATGATGCTCTTTCAGTATTGCTGGGACAGGAACTCTTTGACAGATATTATGAGAAAGGTCTTATCGAGGTATCTCCTCTTGCTTTCATGCGAGGAAGGAACCTTGATGATGCTTTCGTACTATTGGATGAAGCGCAGAATACTACTGCGGAACAGATGAAGATGTTCCTTACAAGACTTGGTCTTAACTGTAAGGCCTGCGTATGCGGTGACTTTACTCAGATAGATCTCCCGAGAGGGATGAGCAGCGGTCTTTATGACTGCATGAAGGTATTGGAGAATGTAGAAGGGGTGAGCATAGTCTCCCTTAAGAATGCGGATATAGTTAGAAATCCGCTGGTTCAGAGGATCGTTGAAGCCTACGATAAGGCTCAAGAGGGTGATAAGTAATGAAGAGGGGATTCGGACTTCGTTTTCAGCAGTTGATGACGCTGATACTTACGACAGTCATCATCATACTGATAGTATTCTACGGCTACCGTCCTGTCAGTTATAATCTGTCGGTAGGTTCCGTTTGCAGTACGGATATTTATGCTCCAAGAAGCTTTGTCGATACATATCAGACTGAGTACAACGCTCTTGTTGCCAAAAATACCGTAACTCCCGTAGAGATAAGATCCGAGACGGAGTCCCAGGATAACGTTACAAGGATCCAGAACTTCTTCACACTCGTAAGACAGACAAGAGAGCTTCGTATCGACGAGAACGGTGTCCCAGTGGAGAACTTCGATCAGGAGTTCGAGTCATTGAAGACTAACCTTGAAGAGCTTCTCGGGACAGTCCCCGGTGACACTGACCTTCATACATTCATATCCATGAGCTCGTCTGCTTTTAACCTCATAGAGGACAGATCCATATCTATTACAGAGCTTATCATGATGGATAACGTATCCAATTCTGCTTCGCTTAACGATGCTATCGAAGCTCATATCGATTCCTTCAGCGAAGCTAATCCCTCATATGCATCTTATGCTTCTACCATGAAGAATATCCTGGTGCTCCTTTTATCTCCCAACTCCGTCTACGATGAAGTTGCTACACAGGAAGCAGCTGAGAATGCATATCTTACTGCTCGTAATGAGTCGGTAATGGTAGATAAGGGAACTAAGATAATAAGTGCGGGCGAAGTCATCAACGACCATTCTTATCAGATACTTGTCGACCTCGAGCTTATTCGAAGCGAGTCATTCGATGCTGTCATCCTTGCAAGGATCGCTGTCTACGAGCTGGTTCTTGCCGTGGTTATGCTTATCTATATCGCTACAGTACACAGAAATGACTTCAGTGACATGAGGATCACGTATGCACTTGTAGTAACCTTCATAATCCCCATAGGAGCTTCAGTATATCTTACCGATATGTCGTCGCTTCTTATCGTCACGCTGTTCTTTGCAACTATCTGTGCATCTTATCTTGGAATCTCCGCCGGCATCATGCTTTCCCTTATCGAAATGCTGATGATGTGGCCTTTGTACTCATTTGATTCAGAGTTCGTCTTTGTTAATGTAGTCGGTATCCTTATCTGTGCCATATGGTCTGGAAATAAGAAGAGGATGTATAATAGTGCGGCTCAGATCATCCTGCCCGCCGCTTTCTGTGTATTGGCGGCTGTCTGCTACAACTGGATCCTGGGCTCCACGGTCAACGTTTTTATCGAGTCCTGTGTATGGATCGGCGTATCCGCAGCATTCTCGATAATCATTGCTATCGGTCTTATGCCCATTTATGACCTTGTATCTAATGCAGCATCTCCCGTCAGGCTCATCGAGCTGTCACAGCCCGGACATCCGCTTCTTAAAAGACTCTTCATGGAGGCTTCCGGTACATATCATCATTCCATGATGGTAGCTAACCTTGCCGATTCTGCTGCAGAAGCCATAGGTGCTGATGCGCTTCTTTGCAAGGTTGCAGCGTACTACCATGATGTCGGTAAGCTGGAGAATCCCAAGTTCTTCACGGAGAATCAGGCAGAGGGTGTTAATCCTCACGATGATAAGACTACCGAAGAGAGCGTTGCCATAATCACGAAGCATACTGAAGACGGCGTTAAGCTGGCGCGTAAGCACAGGCTTCCCGATCCTATCGTTAGGATCATCGACGAGCATCACGGTACTACTTATCCCGCATATTTCTACAATAAAGCGGTCAAGCAGGCCGAAGAGCAGGGATTGCCTGCACCTGACGTAAATGCATTCAGATATAAGGGACATATCCCTGCAACAAGGGAATCAGCTATCCTTATGATCGCCGATACATGTGAGGCAGCAGTAAGATCTTCCAAGCTCGAAGATCCGGATTCTATCGAGGCTCTCATCAGAAAGCTCATCAAGAGCAAGATAGATCAGGATCAGCTCATATCCTCAGGATTGTCCTTTGACGATATAGAGAAGATCATAGAAGCTTTTATGCACGTCTACGCAGGCGTATTCCACGAAAGGATCCAGTACCCCGAATGAATATCTACATAAGTGATGATACGGAAAGATTAGATGAAGAGCAGCTTAGTGTCTTTGAAGGATACATAACAAAGCTCAAGGAACTTATCTTCGAAGAAGACGGCGAGTACTTAGATCCTTCCTTAAGGAAGCTCTTTGAGGATTCCTACGTTAATCTTACTTATGTCTCAAGAGAAGATATCAAGGATCTTAACATGAGGATAAGAGATATCGATAAGGAGACGGACGTATTGTCTTTCCCCATGGTGGAGATGCACGAAGGTAAGCTTATCACAGGTATCGAAGATATCGACATGGAATATGATGAAGACGGTAATCCGGTATTAAATGTCGGAGATATCGTCATATGTCCTGATGTAGCTTTTGAAAATGCAAATGTTTACGGACATTCGGCAGAAAGAGAGATTGCATTTCTTGCCGCTCATTCATTCCTTCATCTTATAGGATATGACCATATTGAAGAACGTGACGAGAAGATAATGCGTAAGCATCAGAGAAAGCTCATGAAGGATATAGGTCTTGAGATCGATGAGGATCAGAGCGAGCTCACGGATCATAAGGATGAGAGGGAAGAGCTTGTAGTATATCCTGCAGGTTCTGTATGTAAGCATGTCGGATATGTAGCTTTACTCGGAAGACCTAACGTAGGTAAATCTACTCTTATCAACTATATTACCGGCATGAAGGTAGCTATCGTATCTCATAAACCTCAGACAACCAGAACTAATATCAGATCCATCTACAATACGGAAGATGCACAGATAATCTTCACTGATACTCCGGGTGTTCATAAGCCGGGATCACGTCTTGGTGAGATCATGGTATCTAACTCCTTCTACAGCGCCAAGAATGCAGATGCAGTCCTTCTTATAGTTGACGGAAGGTTCAAGGAACCGGGTAAGGTAGAGCTTGATCTCTTACGAAGATGTAAGGAGAACAATAAGAAGGTGATCCTTGCCGTCAATAAGGCAGACGAAGTTACTAAGGAGAGCCTTCTTCCCATAATCAAGTCTTATTCCGAGCAGTACGAGTTCAAGGATATTATCCCTATAAGCGCCAAGGACGGTGAGAATGTGGATGTTCTTCTGGACAGTCTTATCAAGCTTCTCCCTGAAGGCCCTAGGCTCTTTGATACGGAATATATGACCGATCAGACTGAGCGTGAGATCGCTGCCGAGCTTATAAGAGAGCAGCTCCTTCACTATACCAATCAGGAGATCCCTCACGGAACTACCGTAGAGATCGAGAAGTTCGAAGACAAGTATAAGGAAGACAGCACTGACGAATACGACAGAGAAAGAGTCGTTATTAGAGCTGCCATCATATGTGAGAGAAATTCCCACAAGGGTATCATCATCGGTAAGAACGGTTCCATGATCAAGCGTATCGGAACATCCGCCAGGATCGCCATTGAGCGCCTCGTAGGATGTAAGGTCTACCTCGATCTCTTTGTTAAGGTCAGGGAGGACTGGAAGAATAACGAGATACTTTTAAGGGACTACGGCTTCCAGCAGGAAGGCGACGAGAAGGATGGCATCTGATCCGATTAGCATCAGAGGCGTTATCCTGTCTTCACGTGAATTCAAGGAAAAGGACAGGATGCTTACCATCATCACGGCGGACAGAGGTATCGTATCGTTTTGCGTAAAAGGAGTAGCAGGTAAGAATGCCAAGAATGCATTCGTATCTGTTCCTTATATGCTCTGTGATTTTGTTATCACCCCTTCAGGCAACTTCAACTACATGAAGGAAGGCAGCATCATCGAGAGTAATTCCAAGATAATGGAATCTTTAGAATGCATGGCGGTTGCAGGCCATATAGCAAGGATACTAAGCGATGCCGTACTTCAAAGTGACAATGCAAAAAAGGCGTATGAGCTTTGCGTATATGCTTACTACGCCCTTGGTAAGTTCCCTGACAGATACGAAGAGATCTACTGTGCGTTCAACTGGAAGTTCCTGTCAGATATGGGCTTTTCTACTACATACGAACCAGAATGGGACGCACAGACTTATTACATAAGTACGGAAGATTCTTCTATATCGAGTACGAAGACAGGCTTTAAGATAGACATAAGATCCATCAAGGCTCTTAACTTCATTGCGACTCACGAGCCTAAGGAGATCTTCAATATAACGCTGAGCGATCAGCTTAAGGACGAACTTCGAAGATTTACAACGCAGTATCTTCAGAACCAGTTCGAATACGAGATAAAGGATCCAATAAAGCAGCTGGAGATACAACTGAACAGGTAATATGGCGGTAAACGCAAGAAATAAGAGGAAACTCATATACAAAGGGCAGCTGTTCTATTGGTATGTAAGAAAGAACAACGAGGGGTTTATATGGTCCATGGTGAGATCTATCTTTTGTCAGTAAAACAGGGATACCAGAAAGGTGAAGTAATAAAGGCGGGAGATTGTATATTACACCGCCATTATTGCGGATTCTGTTTTATTACAGGTGAACCGAACGCAAATGCCCTAGAAGATATATATATGAAGGCACAAGATCTTGATCGCGCCGTATTATTCACCAACGACGATAATGTTATCGATTACTATAAGAGAAAGAATATAAAGACAGGTACAAGATATTTCTTTGAATATAAACAAAAGGATATTCAGATTCCTGCTATCCCCGAAGGATTCAGACTTCAACCTGTGAACAAGGATAATATCTATAAGTTGGAAGGCAGGATCAAGCCTGATTTCTCTTGGTACAAAATGGAGGAATTCTTAAGCAAAGGCTCAGGCTTTGTAATAACAAAAGATAATGAACCTGCAGCCTGGGCTTTCTCTGCCGCAGTAAGTGATACAGAGATCGATATCGGTGTTGAGACAGTAGAGAAGTATAGAGGCAAAGGCCTTTCAACAATAGTTGCAAGTAAAATGACAGAAACTGCATTAATGCTCGGTAAGACTCCGGTATGGGCATGCGATTCCCAAAACATCGCATCTCAAAAAGTCGCACTCAAAGCCGGTTTTGAGAAGATAGGAGCTTGCACGACGATAATGCTTAAATTGTAAAAGGTAATATCAGAGTGAAGCGTACTCCATAAAGATCATCTTCATCTTCTCGTCGCTATGGTGGTAATAGAATTCATGAGGCTTACCTTCGTAGATCTCGTTACCGTCTTTATATACCAGAAGTCTGTTGTCCGGAACTTCTTCCCATCTTCTATAAGCTTTGCTCGTATATCTATATCGGAAAGATCGGAACCGTATTGGATATGACTGTCGATCTGATCGATAAGGTAAAGAAGTATCCTCTCACTGTCGGTAGTACCGTTCTGGATATAGTAACGGTTAAGAAGATCGCCTTCAAATATCGTTCCGTTATGAGCAAGTGTCCATGTTCTTCCGGTAATATCCTTTCCCTGCCAGGCAAGGAATCAGTCCTTATACTCAATTTAATTCCGTCCAACAAAGTGGGTTCACTTCAAGCGGGGGTGCTTATGTACTTTTCTAATCTGTGGTGGTAAGCTTTTTCACGAGCATTCACAGATAAGGGATAAAGGATTAACAATGGATAGACAAACGAAGTCAGCGACCATGGAAGTGATCTTTTTTATATCATTAGCATTCGTAGGAGCAATGGCATTTCTTGAAGATCTGTACACGATACGACCTCCAGGAGATGTACTTACATTTGCTTATCTGGATTCTCGATGCAGATATGAGATAGTACGGTTATGTTTGGTCATCGTACTCTTTTGGGGTGTATTCTTCCCCCTGGTATTATTGTTTTTGAAGACATATCCCGTGCGCAAGCCGATCATCTATACGATAGTTATCCTTATAACTGTCGGATTTGTATTTCTCTTCAGGATACCAGATTACTTCAAAGAACCCGTTGTGGTGAAGAAGATTGTTGTGAGCAAGGAGGAGCGGGGACTCGGAAGATCGCCCACTCCTTATCTGATATTCGGTGAAGATGATAAGGCGAAAGTCACGTATCCCGAATATTCTAGAATCGAAGAAGGCGATAAGGTGTACGTTGTCTATTGCGACGATACGGTCTTGGATGTATTCCCGGAATCGGAGTTTTCATACCCTGACTATTCTTATCACCCTGACTGAAGATGAACTGCTATCTTACAAAATGTCGCATATAGTTGACAAAATGTAATCCTAGATATACCATATGCTCATAAGGGAATTTGGAGGATATGGATATGAATAAGAGATCACTTTATGTATCTTTGGCAATAATGGTCATAGTTATCACGATCGTTACTCTTATGGCTGTTCCTGTGGCACAAGGTCATACATTGATCGGAGGAACCGCAGCTATATTGATTCCGTCAGTCTTTGTGTCTGTCGTCGGAGTGCTGACTCTTATCGGTATGAACAAGACTAATTCCAAGGAATTTGACGAGAGGATGCTGAAGGCCAGAGGAGATGCTGCGCTTAATGCGTTTGTGGTCACTCTGATAACGATCTTATGTATAGGTTTTGTAAGTGAGTTTACAGACGGTTCATTGCCTCTTACTTTCTTCGAAGCTTCAATGGTTGGTGCCATGACAGGCGTAGGTACGTTTATAATAATAGCGGATATGCAGGATGCTTACCTTGGCATGAAGGAGAAGAGAAAGGTATCCGCCATATGTTTCGGTGCAGTAGGAGTTTTTATCGTATTAACCGTATTAAGCGGGATAAGCCGTAACCCGAATGCCGATAATGTGGTAACCATGCTCTCTTTAGGAATCACATGGATAGCAGTATCTGTGGAGATGTTCATTAAGATGGTATGTGATAAGAGAGCAGAGAAGATGGAGACGGCAGATGAAGAATCTTAAGCTCAAATCGGCAAGAGCAGCACTTGATCTGTCGCAGCAGGAATTAGCTGACAGGGTAGGCGTATCAAGACAGACCATAAATGCTATCGAGAAGGGAGACTATAACCCGACGATAAAGCTCTGTCTGGCGATTTGTAAAGTATTGGGTAAGACTCTTGATGAATTATTCTGGGAGGAATGATATATGAGCAGGGTACTTATCGTTCCTATGGCTGCAATGGCGCAGACTGCAGGAAGCCTCGGAAGGGCAATAACACTGGCACAGGCGCTGGAGAGCAAAGGCCACATCGTCTCATTATGTGTTGCATCTGATGTTAATCACGATAGGCCCACTTCCTTTAAGGAATACCCACTTGAGACTCCCGTCCCGCTGGGCCTTCCTGCCTTTATCGGAATGCATACATTCCCAATAGCACAAAAGCTCGGCATAACTGCTAATAAGGAAGTAAAGAGCTTTGAAGAAGTGCTTCATCTTACGGGGAACATCGATTACAGGTATCTTAAGGAGAGTATTGAAGATATCTGTGATGCCGCATCAGGATTTAGGCCTGATGTTATCTATTCGGAGTTCAGTATACCTGCTATAATCGCGGCTGCATTACTGGGAATAAGGTGCTTCGCGACAGTAAGTTATCCTACAAGGAGCAGCTTTGCTTCAGAGCCTTCATTGGCGCATGGAGTTAATCGGATCTTAAAGGAGAATGATCTTCCTGAAGTAGTATCTACACTTGATCTGTTCTCTCTTCCCGAGAAGAAGTTCGTACCTTCTATACCGGAGCTTGAACCTTGGGAAGAAGAGGTAGTCTATTGCGGTGCATGGAGAAAGCCTGCCACTTCTGCAGCATCCCCAATAAGAGATAAGATATTGGTCTATATGGGAAGCGGCAACATATCCTCCTTAGTGATGGTAAGAGTGATAAAGGAAGCGCTGGCGGATCTTCCTTATGACGTCTTTATCGCAGGGAAAGACCTGCGCGAAATGCAGGACGGCAACATACATATCGCGCCTTCATTTGACTTCGCAAAGCTTCTTCCTGAGAGCAGGCTCTTTATAAACCACGGGGGACAGAACAGCATCGTAGACGGACTTATCAACAGAGTACCTATGCTTATATGCCCGGGAAAGGTCTTTGAACGTAAGTACAACGCGTCAGGTGTAACTAAGCTTGGAGCAGGTCTTACGGTGGATACGGATAAGTTCGAACCGAAGACTATAAGAGAACTGTCTTCCTGCATCCTTGAAGATCCGTCATATGCTTCTAACGCAGCTTCTCTTGGAAAGAAACTCCTGTCTTATGGCGGAGCTGCTGAAGTAGCGTCCTTCCTTTGACATTCTTGACTATTGCTTGACCATCCTTATAGATTTTCTTTTACGAGCGTTAACTACGGTTTTATGTCGAACTCTTAAGATGTAGACATAGGAAAGAGACCGGAGGTAACGACAATGAATACAAAGACCACATGTAAGCTCGAAATGCTGGCAAGAAACAGAGAACAAGTAAGCAGGGGGTTTGCCTTTAACGATAATCTCATGCTCAACATGGCAGCTCTTATACTGACGGGTGCAGATATAAATGCGGATGTCGATAAGCTCATAGAGTGCAGGAAGATATTAAGAAAGAATACGGGATTGTTCTCGAGCTTCAGAGGAAGATCTGAGATGGCACTTATAAGCAAGATGGCTCTCTCTCGTTATCCTGAGAGATATATCCGTGATGTCAAGGAAGCTTATTCGAAGATAAGCAAAGGAAGATTTGCTGATAACTCATATCTTATAACTGCAGCATCGGCTATTTGCGATCAGGGCAGAGCGGATAATATGGATAAGTATATCGATAAGTTTGATGAGCTCTATAAGAAGATGAAGAAAGCGCATCCTTTCCTTACTTATTCTGATGATATCCCGCTTGCGATGCTACTTGCGCTTACTGACAGGAGCGTAGATGAGATCATAACAGATATAGAGACGAGTTATTCCTATCTTAAGAATAAGTGCAGGATCCCTGCAGGTTCCAATCCCTGCCAGGCAATGAGCGAGGTCCTTGCCGTTACAGGCGGAGATATGAGATCAAAATGCGATAAGGCCGTAAGGTACTACTATTCATTCTATTCTCATAAGGCAAGATACAGCAGCAGTTATGAGTTCGAATCCATAGCTACTCTTATCGATATCAAAGATGATACAGATTCTGTTGTTGAAGAGATAATCGAAGTTGCTGAAGAACTCAAGCACATCAAGGGATTCGGCTTCTGGAACATAGATTCAAAGATGAGACTAATGTTTGCGGCTCTTATTGTAAGACAGGCTTATAGCGATGACACTTCTTCCATCAGTGATTCCGTAGCAAATGCCGTCGCAGAGGAGATAGTTGTCACGATGATCATATCTGAAGAAGCTGCAAGTGCGGCAGCAGCAAGCGCAGCTTACTGATAACGTAATAGAGCAAGATATGAAGGTGATCGGTCGATCCGTGGAAACACGGGTCGACTTTTCTGTACTAAGGCGGATCTTCACGTGTGCTATAATCAGAAAGGTTACCGGCAACGGGGGAGGTAAGATGAAGAAGGCAACTAAGATCATATCATTGATACTGTTGACATCTATGTCGGTATCAGTTACCTCATGTTTTGCGAAAGATAAGAGTGTAATCGCTGCTACTCCCGTTACCACCGCCGCCGTAGAGACTTCTGATATGTCAGGGGCTTCTGTGACAACGGTTCAGACAACTTCTATAAATGCTATAACTCCCACACCGACACCTGTTCCGGTCATCCCTGATCCAGTCGATACAGAGGCTGATCAGTATTCGATCATAATGGACGGAATAGACGAGATTGAAGGCTCAGAACCGGGGGAATTTCTCTACTATGTTGATCGATGCTATTCAAGTGATATCGACAGTGAATACTTGGTATTGTCTGCGGTTAACGGGGATATGAGATATAAGTATTGCATAAGCGGCGGAGAGATAGTCCTGTTCGATACTTCGGTCATCAATGACGAAGATCTGCTGAGCAGATATTTTACTTACGATGAGATAAAGAGATTTCCGCTTTTCCCTGAGCACATGATAACGGAACGTACAGGTCAGTTCGTCGATACGTTAAATGACGGAACATACTTCGGAGCACTTCTTGCTGTATCCGAAGACGGAAGAGCCGGTCTTTTCTATCTTGGTACTCCCGTAGGATTCGACCGTACAACCGTCGACTCACTTCAGGAAGGCGATGAAGTAGGTTACGAAGATCTTATGGTAACATCCATAACGGAAAATGAGGGAGGAAGATGCATAACCTTAGGTGACGGCTATCTGTACTTTACTCCGAATTATGAGAGTTATACAGGAACGATACTTTTAAGCTCTTCAGATAATAACCCTATAACTCAGGACGATGTTATGGTCGTTCTGCCTATCTCTGCCGAATGCACGATAAACGACAGTTATGCATCTTTGGCCGGGGAAGACAGTGAAGTGTATTCAGCGTGGCAGTCATCAGAAAGAACAGGTGATCCTTTCTTCGATTCATTCTTCTGGAGCTATGTTCAAGAAGAACGATTCGGAGGTGATCCTACAGCAACCTCCACAGGGTGGTATGACCTTAGGTTCACACTCTCTTACCCGGTAGTTATCACCGACGGTGAAGTCAATCAGATGAACCTTGAGTGGAGATAAGTTATACTCTCCAATTCTCAGGATATAAAGTAAGATATTCGGGCTTGTCCAGTCTCTCGTCTATGAGCAGGGCAAAGCCCGTATCTTCTTCTGTACGGATTACTCTTCCGACAGCCTGAAGGACTTTCTCCCACCCGGGGTATCTGTATGCAAAAGCAAAACCGTCACCGAACTTCTCCGAGTAGTAGTTACTTAATATCTGCCTTTCGGGAGTGATCTTTGGAAGACCTACGCCCACGATTATGACGCCTGATAATCTGTCCCCTGTAAGATCTATTCCTTCTCCGAAATGCCCTCCTAATACGGCAGCACCTAAGAGGCATCCTTCGTTTGCTTCAGAGAAAGCATCAAGGTAGTTCTTCTTATCTTCCGCGGACATGCCGGGAGTCTGAAGAAGAAGCGTACGCTTAATGCCGTCTTCTTTTGTTGCAGCGGAAAGATCCTTTTCGAGCCTTGAGCAGACGCTGTTCATGAACTCAAAAGAAGGGAAGAAGACCATATAATTGCCTCTTCTGTTTATTATCTCTTCCTTGATCCGTTTAACGGTCTTATCAAGGTTAAGAGCGCGCTCTTTATAGACTGTGCTTATGCTCGTATCTATAAGTATCTCCAGGTTCTCGGGAGGAAAGGGAGATGCAAGTTCTATGCTCCTGCAGTAGTCCGCATCCTTACCTATAAGGACATTACGATAGTATTCGTAAGGCGATAAAGTAGCTGAGAAGAATACGACGGGCATCTTATCCTTTATAAGGTTATCCAGCTTATCGGAGCTGTCCAGGCACGTAAGATTGATCGTTATATCTCCTGCTTCCTTGCTCAGGCTGCAGATATAAGAATCGTTGAAATACTGCTCGAATACGGTAAGGAAGAATCTTGCTTCGAAGAAATACTCCGTGGCGGTCTCACGAAGCTCTCCCTGAGGCATAGCATCTAAGATAGGAGAGAGAAGTCTTATGGAGCGCCACAGATGTCCGTAGAAGTTCTTGGGCATCTCGCGCATTCCTTCCCAGTGGTCGGTCTTTAATATCTTATGTTCGTCAGCGCCTTCGTTTATCTTGAATGCAGACTGGTCAACGCTCATGCTCTGGTCGCAGATTCTGAAGTACTGATCGAGCCTTTGAAGGTAGCTTTCTGTCCTGGCGTCGATGCCCTTAAATACAGACATCATCTTCTTAAGAAGCGAGTAGGAGAAAGAGGCGCTGTACATCTCTCTTGCTCTGTCTACCATATTGTGAGCCTCGTCTATAAGTACTGCATTTCGACTGTCTACCTCTTCGGAGAAAGCTCTTACGAGGCTTACTCTGGGATCAAAGGCGTGGTTGTAGTCTCCGATCACTATCGTGCAGAAATTCATTATATCAAGCGAGAACTCATGGGGACATATCTGATGCTTCAAAGCTATCTCGGATACTATCTCGGGGGTAATGTCGTCCAGCATAAGAGCTTCGCTAAGTGCCGGACGCAGCCTGGAGTAATAGCCTTCAGAGTATTTGCAGAACTTGGCGTCGCATCTTTTCTTATAGAAGCACATGCTCTCCTTGGACGCTAATACTATGGAACGGATTATCAGACCTTTCTTTCGCATGTCGTTAACGGCCTTTGCCGCTACGCCTCTTGTAGCTGTCTTTGCAGTTAAGTAGAAGATCTTGTCGTATCTGCCCTTAAGAAGACCTTTTACCGCGGGATAGAGTGTGGATATGGTCTTGCCCGTACCTGTAGGAGCCAGCGCGAAAAGCACCTCTTTGGAGCAAAGAGATATAAGAGTCTGCTTCATGAGCTTTGCCTGTCCGGGGCGTATCTCAGGGTAGGGGAATGTCATCTCCTTAATGGACCTTACCATACTCTCGGAGTAGTCCATGAGCTTGGAAGCAAATTCCATATATTCCGAGCAGTGATGCTCGAAAACTCTATATGCTTCGTCGTAAGTTATGGTCTGGGTATCTTCGTAGAACTCTAACGTGGTTATGGAGACATATCTTAAGGTGATAGCCACCTTCTCAAGATCATTCTTCTCCATATAGAGATATGCATATATTGCAAGCTGTGCTTCGTGTTCGGGACGGACCAGCTTCTCGTAGGAATCCTTGGAAGATCCGAAGGACTTGATCTCGATTATGTGATCGTTACCGATAATGACATCGGCTCTTCCGGAAACTTTCAAAGTGAGTCCGTTGTATTCGTAGGAATCGGAGAGCGAATATTCCGTATCCATATCGTCACCGTACTGCTTCTTAAGGTCAGAGAAGATCCTTCTGTGAAGCCTTGTCCCTTCGATACCGGAGACACCGCCAAATGAACCGGAACTTAAGTTACCGGCCCTTGATATGAATTCCGCAAGCGAAGTTACTGATATGGAAAGATCACGCATAGAAAGAGTATAGCACTATAAAGTTGATTTATTTGTCCTATTAATGTATCATCATGTAGCTGATGATTCGCGGATGTGGTGGAATTGGCAGACGCGCTAGCTTCAGGTGCTAGTGGTTTCACGACCGTGCGGGTTCAAGTCCCGCCATCCGCACCAGGACCCCTTGAGAGATTCTCAGGGGGTTGTTTTATGTACAATCATTTGAAAAATAATGTCAGATACGAGGATCTCGGCCATTGCGGATTCCTCGACGAGGAGAATCGGGAAGAATTCTATCAGGTCATTTCTTTCTTTGATTCGGTAGTAAGGCCCACGCATGGAAATGTTTTAAAATAGTTCATATATAGTTTGTTTATTGCTTTTATCTATTATTGTTTGAAACCCACGTATTTCGTATGATTTGAGTAGATAGTACGGCATTTGAGAAATATCGAGGTGTTTTATGGAGTCAAGGCTTATCTATTCAGCTGTCTTTATGATACTGATGCTTGTTCTCCTTTTGTGTGCGATCAATGCAGGGCGGCACTATAAGGCACTCGGCATGGCTGTTGCCAGACTCGATCTTGCTCTCATACCTCCGATCTTAGGTAATTGCATCGTATTAGCATCCAAGAGCGCTACTGTCTCTATGGTCGGCTATTATGTTTTCTATGTAGGAATGAACTACACACTCTTCGAATTGATGAGATTTACCAGGATCTACTGCAATCAGTCAGGATATGGAAAGAAGCTTCCCAAGTGGCTTAAGTATTTCCTTCTGGCAGATGCGGTTCAATTGCTGCTCAATATAGTTACTCACCATGCTTTCTCCGTGGAGAAGATGATCCTGGACGGAACGGATTATTACATGATGGTGCCCCATATCGGACAGATTATCCACAGGTTCATTGTTATCGTTGCATATTCGCTTGCGATCCTTATCTTTTTCCTGGCGACTACGCATGCTTCCAAGATCTACAGAGAACGCTATTCCATTATCCTGACATTTCTTGTTGTCATAGGTATATGGGAATCATTCCACCTTGTATTAAGGGAACCGATCGACCATTCCATGATCGGACTTGGTGCATTCGGTATCATCATCTACTATTTCTCTATCCATTACAGGCCTTTAAGGCTCCTTGACCGGATATTGTCAGGCGTTATCTCCAACGGTTCTGATGCTATCTATATCTTTACTCCCAGGGGTCGCTGTATCTGGACTAATAAGGAAGGGTGTTATCTTATCGGTGTCCAGGAGGATAACTGTGATAATGCTCCCGAGTTGCTCGAGTATCTCTTCGGTACGAAGCTTAGAAGAGGTAACTGGTCCGAGAAGCATATGACAGGCGGCGGTGACAGTATCAAGTATTATCTCCTTGAGAATAAGGAAGTAGGCGATGCCGAGAATATGTTCAGCGGTTACTACCTCAGGGTCAGGGATATCACTGAGGAACAGTTAAGGCTTAAGCGTGAGATGTACGAGGCTACGCATGATACTCTTACGGGTCTTTATACTAAGGATCATCTGTATAAGCTGATCCTTGCTGAAGTAAGATCTCATCCTTCTACCGGGTTCATGATACTTATCGTCAATATCAGGAATTTCCGCGTATTGAACGATATCTTCGGAGCTGACTTCGTGGATAATGTACTTACGAACCTTGCCGGATATCTTACAGATCATCTGTCGAGAAGAAGCTCCATCGGAAGGATCGGCGGAGGTGACTTCGGCATCCTGATCCCTAAAGATGAGTTCAATGAGCATAAGGTAGAGAAGATCCTGTCTGATTTTGCGATCAGGGGGGATGCTGCGGATTATCCTATTCAGATCCAGGTCGGTGCATACGAGATCACCCGTGACGAACCCGATGTAGTCACAATGTTCTCTCGTGCAAGGCTGGCTCTGTCAACGATAACAGACGAGTACGCCAAGAAGATAGCTTACTACGACGATAAGATCAGACAGGAGATCCTGTGGAACCAGGAGATCACTGCTGAACTAACCGAAGCTATCGAGCACCGTGACATAAGACCTTATCTTCAGCCTATCGTCGACAGGAACGGTACTGTAGTCGGTGCGGAGGCTCTTGTACGTTGGATCCACCCTCAGCACGGATTCCTGGCTCCTTTCAAGTTCATACCGACTCTTGAGAAGAACGGACTAATAGCTGAAGTAGATAAGTACATGTGGAGATGTGCATGTGAGATCCTTAATGAGTGGAAGAGAAGAGGTCTTGATCTGTTCTTATCGGTAAATATCTCTCCCAAGGATTTTTACTTCATGGATGTCCCTAAGTATATCAAGGACCTTGTGAAGGAATACGATATCGAACCAGGAAGACTTCGCGTAGAGATAACCGAGACAGTCATGATGAACGATTCCGATAAGATGCTCCGTATCATGAACGAACTTCGCGAAGGCGGATTCATCGTAGAGATGGATGACTTCGGAAGCGGTTATTCTTCACTTAATATGCTCAAAGATATGCCTGTTGATGTACTCAAGATCGACATGAAGTTCCTGGGTAAATCCGATAACGAGCAGAGGGCTGATACTATCGTCAAGAATATCATCAATCTTTCCAAGGAACTCGGTATCACTTCTCTTACCGAGGGCGTAGAGACCCTGCTCCAGTATAACGGACTGTCTGATATGGGTTGTAAGCTCTTCCAGGGTTATTACTTCTCTAAGCCGATACCGGTCGAGGATTTTGAACAGCTTATCGAGCCGGATGTGAAAGCAATGTGATAAAGATCATGTCGGGGGTAATACTATTTGGTATTACCCCTTTTATATGGTATAGTCGGTAAAACTTCATGGGGGTAATATATGGATCCTACGATCAAGTTTGACGGCTATGCAGGTGATTATACTGCGGGAAGGCCGGGTTATTCGACGGAACTCATAGACAGCTTCTATAAGGACTTCGGCATGACTCCTGATTCAGTTATCGCAGATATAGGTTCAGGTACGGGAAAGTTCGCGGCATTTCTTCTTAAGAGAGGAAGCGATGTGTTCGCGGTAGAACCTAATTCCGATATGAGACGTGTAGCGGAAGAAGAACTCTCATCTTATCCGAAGTTCCACTCCGTTAACGGCGGCGCAGAGTCAACAACTCTTCCTGATAACAGCGTTGACTTCATAACTACAGCTCAGGCATTTCACTGGTTCGATGTAGTAAAGTTCAGATCTGAATGCTTCAGGATAATAAGACCGGGCGGTAAAGTATTACTCGTGTGGAATGTAAGAGATGAGTCTGATCCCGTGAATTCTGAACTTAAGGTTATCTATAAGAAGTACTGTCCGAACTTTGCCGGATTTAACGGAGGGATAGTAAAGGACGATCCGAGGATAAGGGAATTTTTCTTCGATAAGTACGAGCATGTATCCTTTGACCACCCGCTTGTATTGGACAGAGAGAAGTTTATCTCAAGGAGCCTGTCGGGGTCCTATTCGTTAAAGGAAGGCGATAGGGATTACGATGAATATATGGCTTCGGTGCTCGATGTCTTTGACAAGTATTCAAAGGATGGAACAGTTACCATCGGAAACAGATCCGAAGCTTACATAGGATGTGTCAATTAATTGTTATTGCTTAATTTATGCTTTTGCGTAATACTCAATTGAAATTAACATTTCAGGAGTATAGGTATGAAAAAGACGATAATAGTAAAGAGACTTACGGCAGCCGTACTTGCTGCGACACTTATGGTATCAGTGGCTTCCTGTTCTTCGGACAGCGAAGAAGAGGAGACAACAACAACTACTACTACTGCTTCCGAAGAGACCTCAGAGGAGACGACTACTACGGAAGAAACAACGGAAGAGACTTCTGAGGAGACTTCTTCCGAATCATCCGAAGAGACATCCTCCGAGGAGACAGTGATCGATGATCCCGAAGTCGCTATGTACAACGATCCGGAAGTAAGATCCTGGGCATCCTGGTATATCAATAACGGATACGATATCGAATATATGGATCACGAAGCCGGTGAGAGCTTTTGGGGCGAAGGTACCAATATGGTCGAAGGATTCGGTGCTGCTGAACCGGGTGATAATCTCTTCACTATCGATTATGTCATGAAGTTCCCCGACTATGAGTCCGCAGATGCTTTCCTTAATGAGCTTGACGGCAGTGATTTCGGTGATGTCGTAAGGACGGAGAACGGTGACGGTTCATGTACATTCGAGGTCGAGGGCGGAATGTGGTACGGTTCTCTTTCTACGAATAATGTCATAGTCTTCGTATGTAACGAAGACTTTGAAGGATAAGGGGGTAACGATATGAAAAGAACACTGTTTAATAAAAGACTCGCTGCACTTCTTATCATCTCGGCTCTTATGCTGTCATCAGCTTCATGTTCTTCGGATAACGAAGGAGCAAGGGAGACAACGACAACCGATGCTACTACTACTGAGGCTACGACTACCGTAGAAGAGACATCAGAAGAGACGTCCGAGGAGACTTCGGAAGAGACGACTACTATAGAAGAAACGACTGAAGAGACTACTTCCGAGACGACCGTAGAGACAACCTGGGAGACTACGCTCGTAGATGATCCTGTTATCGATGAGTTCACGGATCCTGAAGTAAGGTATAGGGCTTCCTTGTACATTAGCGACGGTTACAGGGTAGAAGCTATCGGCGAGAACAGCTCCTTTGCTGCTGACGGTATGACGGAAGGTTTTGCTGCGATAGCGGAAGGGGATACACCTTTTACATCCGATTATGTATTCAAATTCCCCGATCGTGAGACGCTTGATGCTTTCCTCGCCGAGTTTGACGGCGGTAGCTTCGGACCGGTCGAATGGATGAACGATTATAACTTTTCTTTCGCCGAAGGCCGAGGTCTCGGAACCAGAATGGATAATAACGTATTGATCCTTGTCATCGATTGATATAAGGTATCGGGTATTTGACTGATATCCGTAATGGGGTAATATACTGTAAGCATTATCAAGGAGTAGATGAAGGAAATTCATGTGCGGTTTCCTTCCCCGTTCGCGATGAAGAAGATATTAGTTGTAGATGATGATACATATATAAATGAGATGGTACAGAAGGCATTGAAGTCGGAAGGGTTCAATGTCCTTTCTGCTTATTCGGGAACCGAAGTCCTCCTGCTTCTTAAGAAAGAGACGCCGGATCTTATCCTTCTGGATCTTATGCTCCCGGGGTTAAGCGGAGAAGAGCTTCTTCCTCTTATCAAGGACATCCCCGTTATAGTAGTTAGTGCCAAGATCGACCACAAGAATAAGGTCGACCTTCTTGTAGGTGGTGCCCGCGACTATATAACTAAGCCTTTCGAGCTTGATGAACTTATGGCAAGGATAAGGATCCATCTCAGAAACTCTTCTTCTAAGCGTGACAAAGAGGATGAGATCATAACTTCCGGTGAGCTGGTACTTGATGTAGACCGTCTGGAAGTAAGATATAAAGATTCTGTATCCAAGATAACTCGTACCGAGTGTGCGATATTAAGACTTCTTATGCAAAACGAAGGAAGACCGATGGGCAGGAATAATATCCTCGAGATGATAAGCGAAGATACGCCTGATTGCACCGACAGGTCTTTGAAGCAGCATATAAGTAATATCAGGAAGAAGCTTATGTCTTTAGACGATAAGGACCATATCGAAGCTATATACGGTATAGGCTTTAAATACATATCTTGACGATTTCTTGACGGTGTCTTGTACATTATCCTTATATCCTTGTGATTAAATACATTCAGAGTTAAGAACAAGGAGATAATTATGGAAACTGTACTTAAGGTCAACGGCATAACAAAAAGATATTCGGGTTTTACTGCTCTTAATGAGCTCAGCATGAATGTTCCCAAGGGATCTATATACGGATTTGTAGGTAAGAACGGCGCAGGTAAGACGACTCTTATCAGAGTTATTACAGGTCTTCAGAGGGCTGATTCCGGTGACTACGAGATCTTCGGCGTATCTTCGGGAAGCAAGGATATCGTAAAGGCAGGTAAGAGGATGGGTGCTATCGTTGAGACTCCCGCACTCTTCACGGGTCTTACTGCAGCTGATAACATGAAGCAGCAGTATTTAAATCTCGGTCTTCCTTCCTACGACGGTATCGATGAGCTCTTAAAGCTCGTAGGATTAGGTGATACCGGCAAGAAGAAAGTTAAGAATTTCTCCCTTGGTATGAGACAGAGACTCGGCATCGCAGTGGCACTTTGCGGTAAGCCTGATTTTCTTATACTTGATGAGCCCATTAACGGTCTTGACCCTCAGGGTATCGTGGAGATGAGAGAACTTATCTTAAAGCTCAATAGAGAAAACGGAGTTACGATACTTATCTCAAGTCATCTTCTTGACGAGCTCTCAAGACTTGCAACTCATTACGGCTTTATTGACGGCGGTAAGATCATCAAGGAGATGTCCGCCCAGGAGCTTGAAGCTGCTTCCAGAAAGAGCACAAGACTTAAGGTCAATGACACTAAGGCTCTTGTCATTACTCTCGAAAGGTTGGGCCTTCAGCATACGATCATTGACGATAAGACTGCGGATGTCTTTTCTTCCATCACATTCTCGGATCTTGCGATAGAGTGCGCTAAGGATAATTGCACGATCCTCTCCGCAGAAGAACACGACGAGGAACTTGAAGGATTCTTCATGTCACTTATCGGGGGTGAGAAGGGTGAGTAATCTTATCGAAGCTGATCTTAGAAGACTTAATAAGAGTAAAGCTTTCTACGGTATCTGTATCTTAGTCCCCGCTGTGTTAGTGCTTCTTGAATGTCTCTCGTATGTCTTTATGGATATTCTCGGATTTGAATCAGTAGTATATGCGGATTCTGTTCTTCCTGCGATCGAGATGAGATACGGTGCATTGATCCCGGCGCTTTTTGTAGGTTGCTTTGCAGGCCATGAGACGGTAACAGGATGTATCAGGAACAAGATCATATCCGGTAATTCGAAGATCTCCTGCTTTGTATCTTCCTGTGTAGCTTCCGTTGTTGCATCGATAGTCGCACAGGCTGTTATGTATATATCTTCCGAGATCTTCGGAGCTATTCTGGGTGAGGGACTTACATTCAATACCGAGCTTTTACATTACACACTTATAAGACTCGGAGCATCTTTTGTACTCTCCGTATTCTTCGTGGCGCTTACATATATCTTCGCATGTAATAACGGTGCTTATGTCGCAGGCGGTGCACTGTCGGGAGCGATGGTCATCTTCGGACTTGATATCTTAACTAAGCTTTATCCCGAAGACGGTGTCGTCAAGATCACCGGAGCAAAGCTTGCAGTATATTCATTTATCGATAAGTATGTGCCCTTTTCATACTTCTCCGCGCCTGTCTTAAGAGAGCCGAAGATCTATATCACGGGTCTTGCGGGGACACTGATCCTCTCAGTGCTTCTTGGCGCAGTCGTCTATAACAGAAAGGAACTTAAGTAATATGGTTACGTTAATAAAAGCAAATATCCACAGGATGTTTAAGCATATATTCTTTATCCCGGGACTTGTACTTGCAGCAGCTATCACTTTCCTTTCCATGATGCTGGCAGTAAATGTAAGACATTCCGATCCTTATATGGTCCAGTATTGGCACAGATTAGTTGCTCTCGGAATACCTGCCTTCTTTTCACTCTTTACTCCGTTATTTGTAGGAAGTGAGTATAAGAACGGTGCCATAAGAAATAAGGTTATGGCAGGGCATTCTCAGTCAAGGATCTATACGGCCGAGCTTATCGCAGTTGTAACAGGTACTTTCCTTATGTGGCTTGCCTGGGCGGGAACCGGCGCAGCATATATCCTTGCTACGGGAGGAGCTATAGGGTCATATTATATAACCAATTCCTTTATGATCCTCGGCTGCAGTATCTTCTATTCGTCCATAATCACTGCTTTTGCAATGAGGATAAGAAAGATGGAGATCGCATCCGTTATCTCAATGATCTTCTTTATGTTCTCTTACTTTGCAGGCTTAACAACATTCTCCATCAATATGATGGGTGACGGATCAAAGCCTCTTGCGATATTGGAGAATCTTTTCCCTTTGGGCCAGTGGTTCGGTATAATGAACGAGGACGATGCAGTACCTTTCTATGCAAGGATCATCCTTGCCGTTCTTATGGCTGCTGTCGTAACAGTTGTCGGCAAGCTTCGTATCAATAAGAGACAACTCACATAAAGGGAGAATTACTGATGCTTATCGCATTATGCATAACATCTTTACTGTTATTGATCACAGTAGGGAAACTTATCGTGATGAAGAGGGCGATGTCACAGGTGACGGAACAGTTCCGTGGTATAACATCCACGGATACTAACACCGTGATAAGCGTCAATTCACGCGACAAAGACATAAGAGTTCTTGCAAATGAACTTAATAAAGTCCTCGTAGATGTCCGTAAAGCCTATCTTCGATATAACGAAGGTGATATGGAGATGAAGATGTCCATAACAAATATCTCTCACGACTTAAGAACGCCACTTACGGCGATCTTAGGTCGTCTTGAGCTTCTTAAAGATGTGGATAAGCCCAAGGAGGTTGAAGAGACGTTGGAGATAATAGAGAACCGTGCAAGATATATGAAGGATCTTACCGAAGAACTCTTTGAATACTCCGTTATACTCTCATCCGACGAAGAGCCCGTAAAAGAAGATGTCATGCTTAATCAGCTCCTTGAAGACTCTCTTCTTAATCACTACGGAGCTCTGACAAGAGCAGGGATCGAACCCGAAGTTGATATCTGCGAAGAGAAGGTCATAAGAAAGGTCAATAAGAAGCAGATAGACAGAGTATTCTCAAACCTTATGAGCAATGCCATTAAGTACAGTAAGGGAGATCTTACTATAAGTCTTACATCTGACGGTAAAGTCACTTTCGCCAATAAAGCTCCCGATCTTACTCCGGTTGAAGTGGAGAAGCTCTTTAACAGGTTCTATACGGTTCAGACAGCAAGGAATTCCACCGGTCTAGGTCTTGCCATAGCAAGAAAATTCGTTACCGAGAACGGCGGTTCTGTCGATGCTGTCCTTAAAGACGGAGTGCTGAACTTTATACTTCAATTCTGACCGCTGCCTATATTCTGCCGAATAAGACAGGTGATCAAAAGATATAATCTATACAAACTTTTTTGAGAGGTATCTATGATCATCAGAACGGCAGTTACAGACGATGCTACCGGAGTAAGTGATCTCTGTAGCAAAGAATTGGGATATCCCTGTGACGAGACTTTTGTAAGGGTACGTATCGGATGGCTCGATCTTGAGCGGGAAGCAGTATTTGTAGCAGTGGAAGATAACGATATCTGCGGTTTTATACATGTTGAAAGATATAACACTTTATATTCTGAGACTCTTGCCAATATCTTAGGACTTGCAGTAAGTTCAGGGTACAGAAGAAAGGGTATAGGAAGATCTCTTGTGGAACGCGCCGAGAAGTGGGCGATAGAGAACGGAATATCCGTTATGAGACTTAATTCAGGGTCTTCGAGAAAGGAAGCACATGAGTTTTACAGGAGCCTCGATTACAGCTTCGAGAAGGAACAGATAAGGTTTATAAAGAAGATAATACCAACTGTCCATGAAAACTAAAGAGATAATATCCATATTACTTACCGTGACAGCTTTTGCGGTATATATAATAACTTTCGGGCAATACGGGAAGAAGGTGCTCTTTATCCTGCTGTTCCTGACTGTGATCTTCGCTTATATCGCGGTAAGGTTCCATATGAGAAGAATTCCCGATTCTGCGCCTAAAACGGTAAGGAGATTTATATGGTTCTGTTTTCTCCTGTTCATTCATCTTCTGCTGTCTTTCACGCTGACATCTTCATACTTCTACAGACCTTCTTCCTTCGCATTTACGGATCCTGAAGGCTTTAACGTATATCTTCAGAACAGAGTCAATCTAATCCCTTTCTATACAATAAGAGAGATATCGGATAAGAGCAGCTTTTATACCGTGATCATAAATAACATAGGTAATATCGTTGCTCTTATGCCTATGGGGGTATTTCTTCCGCTTCTGTTCTTCCGTCAAAGAAGGATAAAGATGTTTATCATGACTACGACATTTGCGGTTATACTTATAGAGTCAACACAGATGCTTTTCCTTATGGGAGCATGGGATATAGACGATCTTATCCTTAACGTTACGGGAGCAGTTATAATGTTTCTGATAATGAGGAGCAGACTTGCAAAGAAGATGTTCGAAATGCTCTTCCCGGGAGTACCTTATGAGGTAAGGTGAATATGAAGACTGTAAAAGTAGTGGCAGCGATAATAAGACACGAAGGAAAGATACTTGCGACACAGCGGGGATACGGTGAGAATAAGGACGGCTGGGAATTTCCCGGAGGCAAGACAGAAGAGGGAGAAGCTCCTACGGATGCTATCGTACGAGAGATAAAAGAAGAGCTCGCCGCCGATATAGAAGTTGAGAAATATCTTACGACAGTTGAATATGACTATCCGAAGTTTCATCTGTCGATGGACTGCTTCTTTGCAAAGCTTAAGGAAGGATCTTATATAAAGCTTCTGGAGCATGAAGATGCAAAATGGCTTAAGATGGAAGACATCGATTCGGTAGACTGGCTTCCTGCTGATATTGAGGTCGTTAAGGCAATAAAGTCGGTAAGATAATTGATATAGATATCGAATTATTAATATTTATTCTCGCGAACGTATGATATACAGTAGTCATACCAAGACACAGGAGCTAATAATATGCATTACAATAACTTTAATATAGCTGTTTATCTTCCCGCATGGACTGCATCCGAGATGACTTTGGACAGCCTTGAGAAAGGCTACAAGTTCATAGAAAAGTATGCAGGGCTTGATAAGGTCTATCTGGAGACTCATAGAGACAGCAGGACAGTAGATAAGGACCAGCTTCTTATGATCAAGAACTTCCTTGAGTCCAAGGGCGTTACCGTATCAGGAGGTATTACTACAACGCTTCGTGATGAAGACGGTGAAGAGCCTAAGAGAAGGATATTCAATAATATCTGTTATACGGATCCCAAGATGAGAGCCAGGGTCAAGGAGATGTCCGAATATGCGGCAAGTATCTTCGATGAAGTCATCCTGGACGATTTCTACTTCACGGGATGTACGTGCAGTAATTGCATAAGCCTTAAGGGCGACCGCGACTGGACATCCTTCAGAAAGTCTCTCATGAAGGAAGTCTCGGAGGACCTTATAGTTGGACCTGCTAAGGCGGTCAATCCCAATGTCAGGATGATCGTAAAGTACCCCAACTGGCGCGAGTCTTATCATTTCACGGGTTATCTTCCCGATGTTCAGCAGGATATATTCGATGCGACATATATAGGTACGGAGACAAGAAGTCCCAGGTTTGCCGATCAGCATCTTCCGGAATACTTAAGTTATTCTATGGTCAGATATATCGATAACGCATGGCCCGGAAGAAACGGAGGCGGATGGTTCGACACATACCAGTGCTGGTCGGCTGACAGGTATCTGGAGCAGGCTTATCTTACTGCTTTTGCAAAGGCCCCCGAGCTCATGCTCTTTCAGTGGTCAGATCTTGTGGATAACTATTTCCTCGGAGGCATGAAGATACAGCTGGATAAGATCGATTTTATGCTCGACCATATGGGTAACCCGACAGGAATCCCCGTATATATTCCTTACGCTTCCGGCGGTGAGAATCATCTTGAGATGAGACTGGGTATGCTGGGGCTACCCATGGATCCTACTCCTGATTTTCCCGCAGGCGATAAGGTCATATTCCTGACGGAAAGCTCTGCTTCTGATCCTGATGTCGTCTCTAAGCTTAGAGATCATATACTCCTCGGAGGAGATGCGGTGATAACATCCGGGTTCCTTCGTAAGACGCAAGATGAGCTTTATAGAGAAGGACTTACGGAAGCTTATGTATCCGATCGTAAGATCGGTGTCAGAAGATATCAGATCACAAGTGATGACGCAGGATATATAGACAGCGAAGAGGCGGTATCCTTCCCCGAGATCTTACACGGCAATAATGCATCCTGGTCACTTGTAAACGGCGGTGACGGCGATTACCATACGCCCGTCCTTCTTATGAGCCTTTACGGTAAGGGAAGGCTTTTCATATTATCCGTTCCTGATAATCAGGCTGATATAAGTAAGCTTCCCGTGGAAGTAGTCGATACTTTGAAGCGTGTATTTATAAATGAAGACTATTCTTCCGGCAGCGGCTATTCCGAGTTTACATATGATGACGGAAGTATGGTCTTCTACAGATATGTAAAGGATGATGTAAGGCCCGCTCATGTAAAGATATATTCGAAGAAGGACGTTAATGTTCTCCTTGATATGGCAACAGGGGACATGATCGAATCAACGACGGAAGTCATACGTGAAGGTTGGAAGGAGATAACATATAACGTAGCGGATGTGATCTTAGAGCCCGGTAAGTTCAAATGGTTCATGTGGAAGTGATATGATCTATCTTAGAAGCTTTAAGCTTAGCGCCGGGAATTCTTCGTGTCCTAATATCTACCCTTATAACGTCTTTAAAGGCAGGGAGGGAAGTGCTTTCTTCTTTGATGACATAACCGTCTTATACGGTGATAACGGATCAGGCAAATCTACCCTTTTGAACCTCATATCAGGTAAGCTTGATGTAAAGGGCAAAGAATATGCTACTTCCAATACTTACGGCAATGAGGATTATATAAGGCGATTTTTAAGCGAATGCATATTCGCTATGGGCGAGGATGAGCTTGGAAGGATCATAAGACGTCTCCCTGATGTCAGCAGATACATAAAAAGTGAAGATATCCTCTATGAGATAAAGAAGATCTGGCAGAAAGGCGTCCTTGCCGACGGCTTGGTCTATGATCTTATTACTGACGGAATGGAAAGGCAGAAGGCAGAAGCTCTGGCAGGTTCAATAGACGGATGGAAGCTTCTTGAAGCCAAGGCATTTGCCCAGGAGAAATATTCTAACGGCGAGACTTCCATGCAGTACTTTGACGAGATGATCAAGCCTCGCGGCCTATATCTTCTCGATGAGCCCGAAGTATCTCTTTCTCCCTCTAATCAGGTGAAGCTTTCTTATAAGATTAAAGAGATGGTCAGGTTCTTTGACTGTCAGTTTATAATTGCTACGCATTCTCCGTTTATGCTGGGCGAGCTTGATGCAAAGATCTACGACCTTGATTCGAGATGCTACAGTGAAGCTTCGTGGACAGAGCTTGAGAACGTCAGATATTTCTTTGAATTCTTCGATAAACATAAGGACGAATTCGATAAAAACGAATAAAAACTTCTCGTGACCTTACGTAATATGTTGCTCGTGACGCAGCGTAATGTGCTAAGTTTATAGTGAATTTCAGTGAATAAGGAGATGACGGATATGGGAAATATCTTGGAGATCAGGAATTATACGAAGACATACGGAGGCGGGAACAAAGCATGTGACGATGTCTCCATAACGGTGGAGAGCGGAGATATCTACGGCTTTATTGGACATAACGGTGCAGGTAAGTCGACTACTATCCGTGCCATAGTCGGAGTACTTGATTTTGACGAGGGCGAGATCTTTATTGACGGACATTCGGTCAGGACGGAACCTCTCGAGTGCAAGAAGATAACGGCATATATACCGGATAACCCGGATCTTTACGATAACCTTACCGGTATCCAGTATCTTCAGTTCGTGTCGGATGTCTATGAGATGACTCCCGAAGAGCGGGATTCAAAGATAAAGAAGTATGCGGATATGTTTGAGATAACAGACGCTCTCGGAGATCTTATCGGCTCTTATTCCCACGGAATGAAGCAGAAGGTTGCGATAATATCTGCACTTATTCATTCTCCTAAGCTCCTTGTATTAGATGAGCCTTTCGTAGGATTGGATCCTAAGGCTTCATATACCTTAAAGGAGATAATGCATGAGATGTGTAAGAACGGATCTTCCGTATTCTTTTCTACACATGTTCTTGATGTAGCCGAGAAGCTCTGTAATAAGGCTGCGATAATAAAGAAAGGTAAGATAATCGCTTCAGGCACAATGGCAGATCTTATCGGAGGACAGTCACTTGAATCCGTCTTCCTGGAGGTCGTAAATGAATAAGTCTGAGATCACTTTGCTTCGTATGCTCCTTAGGGCTTCAAGTCCCGTTAATACTCTGAAGTACGGTAAGGACAGAAAGAAGAGAGGTACAGCTGTCGGACAGATCATTGCAAATGTGATCCTTTTTCTTATGCTTACGGGTTATGAGGTAATTACCTGCATCGGATATGCATATTACGGCATGGCTGAAAGTATCGCATCTTTTTGTGCCATATCCGTATCGTTCATGACATTTCTTCTTACTTTCTTCAGGATAGACGGAACGCTCTTTGACTTTGGCGGATACGATATACTTATGTCATTTCCATATAAGGCATCAAGTGTAGCTAAGTGCAAATGCCTTTATATTTACATAAAGAACCTGCACTGGTATGTCGGACTTTCTCTGCCCGGAATGGTCGTGGCTCTAGCTTACGGCGGGATCGATATCTTAGGAGCTTTTCTTTGGATCTTTATGTCCTTTGTTCTGCCTTTACTTCCCATGCTTGCAGCAACCATAGCAGGAACATTGATAGCGGGCATCACTTCAAGATCCAGGAATAAGACCATCTTAAGGTCTGCTATATCCATGGCATTCATACTCTTTGTACTTACTGCAAGGTTCTTTCTTGAGGATAAACTTCGAGAGGAAAGGATCCCGATACCCGAGATCTTAGCTTCAGTGTCGGAATACACGGATAGGATAGGAAAACACTACCCTCCGGTAAAGTGGTTCTCACAGGGTGTAGAAGGCAACATCTTATCGTGTATCCTTCTGACATTTATTTCACTTATCCTGTTCTCGGCAGTCTTCTTAGTTGTCGGTTCGCGTTATGGTGTTTTGAATTCGGCACTTAAGTCTCATTCGTCTTCTAAGGGATATGTAATGAAGTCGTCAGGGAAGAGAAATGTTATAAGCGCCATTGTCTTTAAGGAGTTTAAGAGATTTACCGGTTCTTCCGTCTATCTTGTCAACTGCGGCTTTGGTGTGGTGCTTGCAGCCGTAATGGGAATAGCGGTCGCAGTCACGGGTTTTGACGCACTTATCGGTATCGTTACAGGTGATGCTCCTGTCCCTTCAGGTGTAGTATATCCTTCGATCCCGTTTATCGTGTATTTTTGTACGGGAATGATGACGACCACAACGTGTTCGCCTTCTCTTGAAGGTAAGAATTACTGGATAGTTCAAAGCCTTCCTATAGACAGGAAGATGCTTTATAAAGGTAAGCTCGTATTCAATATGCTGCTTTTTGCTCCTGTCGGAATGATAGTCACTATGATAATGTGCATAAGTGCTGATGTCGGTATCGTCGGCACGATCATAAGCACTCTGCTCTCTCTTGCTTTAGTGTTCTTCTCATCGTCCTGGGGCCTTGTATGCGGGATCCGATTTATGAAGCTTGATTGGGAGAGTGAGATAGAGGTCGTAAAGCAGGGCACTTCAGTCCTCGTATATATGCTGCCGAATATGTTCGTCAATATGGGACTTATAGTTCTTATGGCATTTCTCGGAATTAAGATCGATCACGATATCATGCTCGGCATTATGCTTCTTATCGTATCTTCGCTTGCTTTTATCTCATACAGGAGAGCAATGAGACTTGCCGTGATAAAAGGTTGATCATTTCTCACTTAGGATATATCAAATATCCTTGATATAGAGCGTAAGATAAGAGCTGCACTTGATAACGATAAGGTATTTTTCCATCTTCAGCCTCAGTATGACATAGATCACAGCCTTGAGCTACCTTAATAAGTTTCCTGCGGACCTTCTTAAGATCGACAAGTCATTTATCGATGAGATGGATTCGGGAGAATCATCCAGGCAATATGTAGCCACGATCATAAACATAGGTCATCTCTTCGGATTCGACGTTATCTCTGAAGGCGTTGAGACCACTGAGCAGATCAAGACTTTAAAGGAGATAGGATGTGACTATATCCAGGGTTTTGTCTGGGGGCGTCCGACCGATCCAGAAGAAGCCATGAAGCTCGTATTGCCATAAACTTCTTATTATTTTAAATAACACGCGTATTAATGGTATAATCCTTTGGTAGGAGGATTTATGCTCAAGTCTCGTATCAGGAAATCATTATCTGTTCTTCTGGCCGCTTCAATGTCGGTGTCGGTATTATCTTCATGTAATAAAGGGGATACTGATTTTCCCGTACTTGAATATCCTGAGAACAGTACTTCCGTGGTATCAGAATCATCAGCTTCCGATGAGACTTTGCAGCTTACCGAGATAAGCATAGCTTCGCCTTATTCCGAACAGACATTAGACCTTATAGTCAGGCTTTATTATGCAAAGGTCAACGGACTTATGCCCGAAGACTCTACCGGCGCTGATATAGATACTGACTTTCTTATGTCCTTTGATATCCCCTGGGTAGTATTTCCCAAGTACACTTCAAGCGAGGGGGCAACGGTATCAAGCCTTACTCTCTGGGACGAAGCAGGTGAGATGCCTGACCTGGTACTCGTAGAAGATGTGAAGGGCGCCGTGGACGGAGGATTCATCGTTCCTTATGATGAATACTTAAGCGGTAATGATATCATCAGCGGCAATTCCATATACCCTGAAGCACTTCTATATTCCGTATATGACGGTAATTACTACGGGCTTCCTTTCTATCAGACTGTCATGCTCCTTGTAGGTAACAGTGAATACATTCCTGATTCCGGTATACTTCCTTTCAGATCCGATATAGAGGAGTTTGAATCTTATCTTGAAGCTGTGGACGATCAGTACGGTGACGGTGAACTTGTCATATTCGCAGGCGGATATGAGCTTCTTCCGTATCTGTCTTCTTCCTTTAACAACGATAACAGGACATCTTACATGTTCCTTGATGATCTGGATCTGACCGGCAATATCGATTCCTGTGTAGGGTTCGTTGAAGATCTTTACGACAGAGGTCTTACATCCGATACCGATGTTAACGGTGCAGATCCCCGCATATCAAGATCCGCATGTATGTGGATAACTTCTTCAGGTAATGTGGATATGTGGAATAACTACTATCCCGAAAGCCTTTATTATTCGACCATACCTTCGGCTTCTTCTGATTCTGCGGGTATACCGTATGCTACCGTTTATTCTTTTTGCCTTACATCATCTTGTGAGGATAAGAGCTTCGCATCAGATCTTGCGGCATTTATGTGCTTTGATCCCGATGCCCAGATGCTCCTGAACCGGCTTGAACCTCAGAGGGGATATCTTCCTTGTCTGTCATCGTCTTTGTTGTGGGATATAGTCTGCGACGATGATGTATTCGGTACCGAAGCTATGCTGTTCGAGCAGATGCTCCCGAGAGCGGTATATTGCCCCGGAAGCAGCAGTGCTCTTCATTCGTCAGTCGATACTTATAACATGAACTATTTTGCAAGCCATGATCAGGGGGAAAGCCCCGATTACGATCCGGAGGAATGCCTGCCATGATCGAAGTCGTCCGAGACAATTCGCTTGTGCGCCACGTCCATATAAGCGATGCCCGTTTATTGCGGGACGCAGGGATAGCAGTCGGCAAAATCAGCGATGTCGAGGAATATCTTCGCAAGATAAGCGGCATGTGTGAATCATTTATATCAGAGACAGTAGCAGGCATAGTATTCATAAAGACTGTGACCGATCCCATGGATCCTTATAAGGTCACCGTAGATATAAGACGTTCCTTCGATTCGGCTGACTGCCTCGAGGATATCCTGGATGAAGTTATCAGGATATGCTTCTTTACAAAGGATGCCCATAAGATCTCCGTCTCTACAGATGACGAAGTACTGGAGGAGATCCTTATGACTTTGGGATTTATCCAGGAGGCCGTACTTCACGACGAGATAAGGCGTGATGGCACATATAATGATACGGGTCTGTTTTATATCCTGAAGCCGATGTATAAAGGGTATAACTATGCTTTCGTTCCTTTCCAGAGAGGTGTTGTCGCAGTAGGCGGAGGCACGGATTACATAGATGAGGTCCGCTTTTTAAGCTACGGCAGTGTTCCGGAGGATCATTTCGTATCAGAGTGCGCATGCTACTGGGGGATAACGGATGACGAAGGTAAGCTTCTTCCTCGAAATGCTCCCGAATACGATATCGACTTAAGTACGATAGAGGATCTTCCCGCAGAAGTGATACGAGCTGCTATTGAGATAAAGGAGTTCCTTCTGAAGAAAAGGGATACCTTTGATATCAATGTTAAGATCGTTCATGCGACGGAGTTCCAGATTGGCGTATGGGAGGAGATAAGAAAGATCCCTTACGGAGCTACTTGCAGTTATGAGGATATAGCGTTAAAGTTGACGGACAATGACTTAAAGAAGGCCAGAAAGCTGACAAGAGCAGTGGGAAGTGCATGCTCTGATAATCCCGTTCCCATAATTATCCCGTGTCACAGGGTTATAGGTAAGAACGGTATGCTCATGGGTTTCTCGGGAGGCATAGAATTCAAGGATTTCCTTCTTCAGAATGAACTCTTTGCAACGGCTCTTCCGCTATACTAAGCAACAAATAAAGTTTGGAGATAAAAGAAAATGGCAAAACACGACAAGATCATCATCGGTAATTCAACGATCCTTAACCCGGTACCCGTAGTAATGGTATCCTGCGCAGGTAAGGATCCTTCTAAGGACGGTGAGCGTCCCAATATCGTAACTATCGCATGGGCGGGAACAGTTAATTCAGAGCCTCCCATGGTATCAATATCCGTAAGAAAGAGCAGGCATTCCTATAACCTTATCAAGGAGACAGGCGAGTTCGTTATCAATCTCGTAAATAAGTCTCTTGCAAAGTCCTGTGATTACTGCGGCGTACGATCGGGTGCCGACGAAGATAAGTTCAAGTCATGCGGTCTTACTTCAGTTAAGGCAGAAGGACTCGAATTTGCTTATGCCATCAAGGAAGCTCCCGTATCCGTCTCATGCAAGGTGACACAGGTATTGGAGCTCGGCTCTCACGATATGTTTATAGCGGAAGTAGTTGCTGTAACTGCCGACAGCTATCTTAAGGACGAAGAAGGAAAGCTCTGTCTTGATAAGGCAAAGCTCATCTCTTATAATCACGGCGAATATTTTACTCTGGGCGAGAAGCTCGGATTCTTCGGCTATTCCGTCGCATCTGACGATGTCTTCGAGAAGAGGATGGGATACAAGAAGGAAAGAGATAAGTATAAGCACATAAGAGAAGAGAAGGCTGCCGGTAAGAACGGCAAGAAGTATTGATAAGAAGGTGGAGTTGAAGTGAAGTTCAGATCTTTGGAGAAAGTAAATCAGGGTAAGTTCATTACAAGATACGATGTTACATATGAGACGGAAAAGGGCAACATAAAGAAGTATGAGATGGTAAGCCGTAATCCTAATATCACGGATTTTGACGGAATAAAGTCCGATAAGACGGAAGCTGTCGTTCTTATAATGCACGATAAGGATAATTCCAAGATCCTCCTTAATAAGGAATACAGGATGGCAGTCGGCGGAGTAGCGATCAATTTCCCCGCAGGTCTTATTGACCCCGGCGAAGATGCAAAGACCGCAGCATCAAGAGAGCTATGGGAAGAGACAGGCTTAAAGCTTACCGATATCAAGGCTCATTGGCCCTCTTCTTACAGTGCCATAGGACTTATGAACGAGAGATCTGAAGTAATAATCGGAGTTGCAGAAGGTGAATTCTCTCCTTCGACTTCAGACGAGGAAGAGATAAGTGCAGGCTGGTATACGAAGGATGAAGTCAAAGAGCTTCTTAAGACCTGTACCGCTTTTGCTGCAAGGACCCAGGCGTATTGCTATATGTGGGCATATGGGGCGTGAATATGATCTATTTTGATAATTCGGCTACGACCGCGCCTTCCAAGAATGTGATCGATGCGGTTACAACTAATCTCTCATCTGATCTTTACGGTAATCCCGGATCTTTACATAAGCTCGGTACCTCAGCGATAACTTCTTACGAGAAGTGCCTTTCTGATTGTGCCTCTTATCTTGGCTGCTCCAAGGACGAACTGTACTTCACATCTTGTGGTACAGAATCTGCCAATACTGCTATCGAAGGCTTTATTAGCCACAACAAAAGAGCAGGAAAAAAGATAATCTCCACTGAGACTGAGCATAAGTGTACTCTGGAGACGCTGAAAAGACTTGAAAGCAAAGGCTATGAGATCGTCTGTATCCCCGTTGATAAGAACGGCAAGCCAAAGCTTGATGTCTTAGAAGATTCTATTGACGAAGATACGGCTCTTCTTTGCTTTACTCATGTAAATAACGAGACGGGATCTATCCTTCCTTTAGATGAGATAAAAGCTATTCGCGATAAGAAGAACCGCAATACGAAGATATACCTTGATTGCGTACAGTCCTTAGGTAAGCTTCCCGTCGATATGAGAAAGCTCGGTGTAGATATGGCGGCTTTCTCAGGACATAAGATCCATTCTCTTAAAGGCGTAGGTATGCTCTACGTTAATAAGAATACGAAGATCGATCCCTTTATCGTAGGCGGCGGCCAGCAGGGCGGTATGAGATCCGGCACACAGAGTCTTGTTCTTGCTGCTGCATTTACGGTAGCTCTTAAAGATGCGGTAGAGGGAAGAGAAGTATCTTATAAGAATGCAGCTGAGATTAATTCTTACTTAAGAGAAGAGCTTACTAAGAGAAAGGCTGTTATCAATTCTCCCGAAGATGCACTTCCTCATGTGCTTAATGTGGCTTTCGAGGGATTTCAGTCAGAGACAATGCTACATTGTCTTGAGATGTATGATATATTCGTATCTACGGTATCCGCATGTTCGTCTAAGTCCAAGAAGGTAAGCTATGTGCTCATGGCTATGGGAATAGACAGGAGTATTGCCAATAACAGTGTAAGATTAAGCTTTTCAAGGTACAATACCATGGAAGAAGCAAAAGAATTCATTAAGGCAATAGACGAGATATACGACAAGTTTCTTATAAAGAGGTAAAGATGGCAAAGAACGTAATACTTGCAAGAATGGGCGAGATAACGCTCAAGGGATTAAACAGAGGTAAGTTTGAGATACAGCTTAAGAGCAATCTTAAGTACAGACTTCGTAATTTCGGTAAGCTCTCTATCTACCAGAGCCAGAGCAGGATCTGGATCGAAGATAAGCACGGTATCGAGAATCCCAATTTCGCAGACGAAGAGAGCTCCAAGGAGATCTTAAAGGCGGTAACTCAGGTATTCGGTATCGTATCCGCAAGCCTTGCAAGAAAGTTCGAAGGTGACCTTGATTCCATCAAGGAGAATTCACTTGAATATGTTAAGGGACTTCTTAGTGAGCACCCCGAATATAAGACATTCAAGGTAGAGGCAAAAAGAGGCGATAAGTCTTTCCCTTATAAGTCTCCTCAGATCTGTGACGAAGTAGGCGGATTCCTCCTGGATAACTTCCCGGAGCTTAGCGTTAACGTTAAGCAGCCTGACTTCATCCTCAATATCGAAGTACGTGACTACAACTATGTTTATGCAGGAAAGGTAATGGGCCACAGAGGTCTTCCCGTAGGTACTGCAGGTAAGGGTATGCTCCTGTTGTCAGGCGGTATCGATTCGCCTGTTGCAGGCTACATGATGGCATCCAGAGGAATGCAGCTTGATGCAGTGTATTTCCATTCATTTCCTTATACTTCCGAGCAGGCTAAGCAGAAGGTAATAGACCTTGCAAAGATCGTATCCGGATTCTCGGGTAAGATGAATCTTTATATCGTTAACTTTACTCAGATACAGCTCGATATGGTAAAGAACAGCCCTGAGGATATGCTCACCATAACTATGAGAAGAGTAATGATCCAGATAGCTGAACGCCTTGCTCAGAAAGAAGGCTGTAAGTGCCTTATAACAGGAGAGAGCTTAGGCCAGGTCGCAAGCCAGACTCTCGAAGCCATCAACATCACTAACGAGGTTGCAAAGATGCCTATCCTTCGTCCTCTTATTGGTCTCGATAAGGAAGCCACATGCGACCTCTCTCGTAAGATCGGTGCATTCGAGACATCTATACTTCCTTACGAGGATTGCTGTACGGTATTTGTTGCAAAGCATCCCAAGACTCATCCCAAGCACGAGGATATCGAGTTCGCCGAATCTAAGCTCGACATCGCTAAGATGGTAGAGGACGGATGCACACAGGGACTGGAGAAGATCGAGATCTGATGAAGACAGGTAAGCTTACAAATGAACAGTTAAGTTCCATAGTTTTAAGTAAATTACCTAAGCTTTCCGACAATACTCTTGTGGGAGCTGATATAGGTGCCGACTGTGCATGGATAAACTTAGGCGATAAGCTGATGGTAATATCTTCGGATCCTATAACTGCCGGAGGTATGCAGTCAGGTACTCTTACGGTACACGTATCCTGCAACGATATCGCTGCCTGCGGTGTACATCCTTCAGGTATCCTTATCGACATAGTAGCTCCTTCTTCCGCTACGGAAGAAGACATCTCCGAGATCGTCACTCAGGCTTCAAGGGAGGCTGAGAAGCTCGGCGTGGATATCGTAGGAGGACATACTGAAGTATCCGATTCGGTTAAGACATTCGTTGTAATCTCAACTGCATTCGGACTTGTAGATAAAGAGCATCCCGTACCCCGCGGTAAGGCCAGGGCAGGAGATAAGCTTATCCAGACCAAGATGAGTGCTATAGAGGGTAGCTATATAGCGGCTACAGAACATAAGAGCAAGCTTTATGGAAAGGTATCTTCTGAGTATATCGATGAAGCTTCCAAGTATAACGAACTTATCTCAGTAGTTAATGAAGGCAGTGCTGCAGGTAATCTGAGATCCGATACGGAAGAGAAGAATAAGTACGGTTACTTTTACGGTGCCGCAGATCTTATGCACGATGTAACAGAAGGCGGTGTATTAGGTGCCGCATACGAGATGGCTCATTATTCAGGATTAGGCGTCAATGTATATGAGGAGAATATCCCCATAAGCGATGCATCAAGAGCCATATGTAATGCACTTGATATAGATCCTTTAAGGCTCATATCTTCAGGTTCGCTTCTTATAGCATCTGCTGAGCCTGACAGGGTTATCGCAGCTATTAATGACGCAGGCGTTGAAGCCGCTGTAATAGGTGAGTTCACTGAGACAAGTGAAGGCTTCAGGATAACGGATAAGACAGGAAGATCTTCCGAGATGGCTCCTCCCGGAGCAGATGAGATATACAGGATATAAGTATGGGTAACTACGCCGACCTTGACTTTGCAAAATTGGACTTAACGAGAGAAGAACGAACGGGTTTTCCCGAAGTCGTATTTTGCAGCGGCAAGGAGGATAAGTTCCTTGTGGATATATACGCAAGGCTGCTTAAGGAGAACGGCGAGGTATTCGGTACAAGAGCGACTAAGGAGCAATACGAGCTTATAAAAAGCACTTTCTCTCAAGTCGTATACGATCCCGTATCCCGTATCTTAAAGATCGAGAAAAATAATAAGGAAAGAACAGGTAACATCGCTATCTGTACGGCGGGTACTGCGGATATTCCCGTAGCTGAAGAAGCGGCTCAGACTGCGGAGTATTTCGGCTCGAATGTAACCAGGATATTCGATGTAGGCGTAAGCGGTATTCACAGACTACTCTCCAAGACCGAAGAGATCAGGAAAGCTAATGCCGTAATAGCAGTGGCAGGCATGGAAGGAGCTCTTCCCAGTGTCATAGGAGGTCTTGTAAGAGTACCTGTAATAGCAGTTCCTACATCAGTAGGATACGGAGCAAACTTCGAAGGACTCTCGGCTCTTCTTACCATGATCAATTCCTGCGCCAACGGCATATCTGTAGTCAACATCGACAACGGCTACGGAGCCGGATATATCGCGACTCAGATAAACCGATTGGCTACTAGAAGCTTCTGATTTGTAAGCTTATTCAACATGATTTATAGGTAATCAACGTAAATCTGTTTTTGATTTTTAGAATCCCCACAAAAATGTTTTGATTCGATATGTCAAAGATTTCGTATAGACATAACTCTATGTAATGTTTAAACTAATCTGGTTTTTGTAATCTAAAGGTAACAAACGGGGGCTATCGTTATGACTAACAGATTCAGCAGAAGACTGCAGCTTATCACTATTTTGCTCATTATCTCATCCTTTATAGGAGCACTTCCATGGCGAGAGATAAGAGCCGACATGAATACTCATGGTGAATACGATGCATATCCGCTGAGTGTCATATACGAGCAGGTTTCTACCGGAGATAACAGCACACAGGGTGAATTCACCCTTACTAACGTTTCCGAATTCGAGATAACTTCATGGACGATTGAAGTAGATTACTTCGAGGATGTTACGATCTCCAATATCTGGAATGCATCAGATATTACTGCTGAAGAAGATGAGAATCTTCACATTACAGGTAACGTCTCGATCCCCGCAGGTGAGAGCTATACATTTGGTCTTATTGCAACGGCAGAAGAGAATGCACCCGTTGCACCTGTAGACGTTAATACGATAAATTTCACTTCAGTTGATCCTAATGAGACAACCGAAAGCGAAGTTGTTTCTGAAGAAGAAACAGAATCACAGCCCGCAGAGGAACCTGTAATTACTGAAGAACCTGTAGAACTTCAGGAAGCAGAAGTATTTCCTTATGCCATTTTTGCAGGCAGCCCCGATACAGATTTCTCATTTTATGGTTGGAAGTCCGAGATAACAGGAGATATCTATACAAGCGGAAATGTATGGTACCAGGGCTCCGAGCTCTACATGAACGGCTATATCAGAGCCGGAGGATCAGTAACTACAAACAGCTGGATGACTGAGGTTACAGGTATCGAGGAGAATACCGCTATCCTTGATATGCCTGATTGGTCAGAAAGCATCCTTGCTAAGGCAGAG
>JAILMW010000038.1 GCA_024692235.1 Saccharofermentans sp.
GAATAAGCCGCAAGTACATAAGCAACCCCGGCCGGGGTTGCTTATGTACTTTTATGTTTCAAGGTGGTAAACTTTTTCAGTAGCGCTGATGGTAAACAATTTCGATAGCGCCTGGTAAACTTTTTCAATAGCATTCACAAAGTCGGATGTTAACGGTGAGAACGAGCTTCCTTTGTATACTTACCTTAAGTCGCAGAAGGGATTCGAGGGCTTCGGCGAGCACGAGTATAAGGCTCTTCTTGAGAAGATGTTCTCGGAAGCTGATCCCGACTGGGCATCTAAGCCTGATATCAAGTGGAATTTCACGAAGTTCATTATAGACAGAGAAGGTAATGTAGTAGCAAGATTTGAGCCTACCGCCGATATGGCGGAGGTGGAGGAGTGCATTAAGGCTCTTCTTTGAGATTTCGGTTGATCTGTATTTGGCCCGTCGTAAGGTAACTTGCGGCGGGTTATTCATTGATACAGCAACCGATTCTCTTAGTGCTCAGTATTCCCGACGCCGAAATATCCGAAGCAACGTAACAGGAGATATTCCAGGGCTTGAATGCAGGTGGCATTTGGTAAAAGTGGGCTGACAGCACACAACATTGTAGAACTCCTATTCCGGACAAGGGATATAAGTAAGAGGTGATTTTATTTTCGTCGCATCATAATCGGAAATTTGATAGTTTTCGTTGCAACAAAAATACAACGAAAACGAAATCGTTGCATTATCGTTGCATCAATAGTGTGATGAATCTAAAAGGAGGCTGGAATTATGAAAGAAAGCAAAACCTTAGAATTCAAATCAGGCAATGAAGTGTTGGTAAGGTGTTTTCATATACATAGTTATTTTATTCGGGTGGAACCGAGTCGGATTGTTCCGAATAAAACTGTTTACGCCATAGCATTCTGAGATTATAATGAACTTAGTTCGGTTGTGACCGAGTCGGAAGGGGTCGAATAAAATGAGCTTTATAGGAAGAACGCAGGAATTATCAAAACTTAAGCGGCTGATATCATCCGATGATATGAGCATGGCACTTATCTATGGAAGACGCAGGGTCGGAAAGAGTGAATTGGTTAAGCAGGCTCTTAAGGAATCCGATATTCCGGCTATTTATTATGAGTGTAAACAGGTTGCAGAGGAAAGCAACGTTAAAGGAATATGCGAAGTGATCTCCGAAGTCATGGATCTTCCTAAGCTTGGCTTTACAACTATCGAGGATGTTACGAAGTATCTCTTTGAACAGGCAAAGGATAAGAAGATGATCTTTGTCTTAGATGAATATCCATATATCCGCGAAAACATAACCGGATTGGACAGTATCCTTCAATCACTGGTAGATAAATATAAGGATTCCTCAAAGCTTACATTGATCCTTCTTGGCTCATATGTAGATGTAATGAAATCGCTCCTTGAGAAGTCGAATCCCTTATATGGCAGAGCAGATCTGGTTATAGATCTTCAACAGATGGATTACTATGATTCATCGCTGTTTTATCCTGCATTCTCAGAGGAAGATAAGGTCAGGATATACTCCGTCTTCGGTGGTATCCCCTACTACAACAGACTCGTTGATGACAGTAAAAGCGTCAAGGAAAACATTATCGAACTGATAGCGTCTTCGGGAGCAAGGCTTGAGAATGAAGTTTCCATGCATCTTAACAGCGAGATCTCGAAAATAGTAAATGCGAACGAAGTATTCGAAGCACTCTCTCAGGGTAACACCAAGTACAAGGATATTTTATCCAAGTCACACGTGTCCAGCGGGCCTACCCTCATTGATGTGCTGGATAAGCTTATAAGGATGGAGGTCGTTGAGAAGAAAGCTCCCATTAACGATGAGGATAACAAGAAGAAAGCCGGTTACTATATCAGCGATAACCTGTCATTGTTTTACTATAGATATATATTCAGGTATTCATCGCAGATGAAGATAATGGATCCGATTGTATTTTACGATAAATACATCGACAAAGATTTTGAAGAGCAACATGTTCCAAGAAAGTTCGAGGAAGTGTGCAGACAGTATCTTATCCGTCAGAACAAGGCCGGTAAGATAAACCCGGTTATAGAGAAGATCGGTAAGTACTATTATGATGATCCGAAGAATAAGACAAACGGAGAATTCGATGTTGTTACTTTGGATGAGAACGGATATGTATTCTACGAAGTCAAATTCAGAAAGAAGAGCATATCGAAAACAATGATCGATGAAGAAATCGAGCAAGTAAAGCTCACCGGTCTTGATTGTTATAAGTATGTTTTCTTCGCAAGATCAGGTTTCCAGGCAGAAGAAACGGAAGATATCAAGCTTATACAACTTAAGGAATTATACAAGGTCTGACAATCTATCAACCAATTTGGCCCGTCGTAAGGTAACTTGCGGCGGGTTTTGTTATACTTTATATGTGTGGGGGACAGATATGACTAAGTCTAAGGATAACAGAGAATATTACGAAGTATTTGATCTCTCTCCTTCTAAGATGGAGAAGAGATTCAGGTATGAGGTGCTTTATTCTATCGGTGTTGTCGTCTTTTTGATTTTTCTTATGGTGCTTCCAATCGTGCTCACATACTTGGTACGAACATGGATGAGATCTCTAGGGGTTGAGAAAGGTACTGCGACTGTAGTCTTGTTTGCGGTATGCCTTGGGTCATATGTTGCGGTCATTGCCTTTATGTTTGCTCTTGCAGACCATAAGATCAATGTTCCTTCGTGGCTTAAGCTGCCTTCTTCTCTTTATATGAAGAAGTACTACTTCAATGTGCCGCAGGCTTATAAGAAGGTGCATATAGAGGAAGTAAGTGACGGTGATGCTCTTGACGGATTCTATCTTGATGGTGCGGTATGTACCGAAGAAGAGCATTTCGAGCAGGACAGGCTGAGCTATATCTACAATCTTCTTAATGACGAATACGATCTTCACGGGGAGGATATTACTTTATATAGGGTCACACCTGAGACCTTCGCTTCCCACTATACTTTCCATAAGATAGTTCCGAGGAGAGATATCTATGTATTCTCTTTGTCTTCTCTGGGGATCGACCGTGAGGAGTATAGAAGGCTCAAGGCGGAGGAAGAGAGTAACGGGCAGCCTCTTCGTATCGCTACCATGAGGTGCTTTGCGGATCTGGTGGAATACAGGTCAGACTACAGAAGAACGACTTATGCATACAGGAATGAGGCGCAGAAGTTCTATGAGGGAAGAGACTGACCCATACTGCAGGTAGATAAATACTCTTAATATTCGTATCGGTAGTATCTTAAAAGTCAGCGCATAAGTTGTTAGGCTTATCTTGAAAGAAGGTAATGCCATGAGACGAGTTATATCACCTGCAAAGAAGATCTGTCTGATAGTAGCCGTACTGCTTATAGTAGGGATGAATATATGCGCCGTTGCAGTAAGCGTTCGCTCTGAGATCGAGCGTAAGCCCTGCAGCGACGACTACGTGATACACATAGCAGAAAGCCTTAGAGAGCCTCTTGAGATAAGAGTGCGCGATGCGGTAACTTCAACCTTGCTATGGATGCTGATGCCGGACCTCGTTGTAGCCTTATTGTTCACGGGTATCTATAAGAGAGCACAGCGCTCCCGAAAAGGCGAGGAGAACCTTATTCCCGCTGTGGTCTTATGTACATTCCTTATAGTGACAGCCGGCTTAATGGCATTGGCGATCCGGGGCTATCTGCAACGGGCGAAGGCTGCCGCCGCTCCGGTTCAAGCGCATGCACCTGTCATATACCTTTATAGCGAAGACGATACCCCGATAAATGTAAAGATAGATCTGGATGGAGAGTTCACATATACATATCCTGCATACGATACGGAGTGCGGATGGACCGTTACCGCTTCTCCTGACGGCACGTTGACCGACAGCGAAGGACGATCTTACGACTTCCTCTTCTGGGAAGGCGATGTCTATATGGAGCCTGACTTAAGCCGCGGGTTCTGTGTAGCAGGTGAAGATACGGAAGCTTTCCTTCTGGATGCGGCTTCGAAGCTTGGACTTAACGACAATGAGACTTCGTTTTTTGTCTCTTACTGGGCGCCCCGCATGGAGGAAAATGCATATAACGTCATAACATTCCAGACGACTGCCTTCGATGAAGCAGCAGAACTTGAGATAACACCTGAGCCTGACGTGCTCTTACGAGTCAACATGCTGTGGTATCCTTCCGATACATATGTGGATATACCTGAGCAGGACCTTACCGGTATCGGCATACCATTAAGCGAGAGGCACGGCTTTACTGCAGTTGAGTGGGGCGGCGAAATGCTCGGAGAATGACACCTTCCTGTGTTAGAATACCTTTATACGGTCAGCCTCTTATAGGCACCGGAAAGGGAGGAACTTCTGCGTGGAATATGTAAAGCTCGGTAACTCGGATCTGAACGTATCCCGTATCTGTATGGGATGCATGGGTTTTGGTGATGCTGCCAAAGGACAGCACAGCTGGACGCTCGATGAGGAACGCTCGAAGGCGATAATAAAGGGAGGCCTGGATCTCGGCGTGAACTTCTACGATACGGCCATCGCATATCAGGGCGGAACCAGTGAACAGTACGTCGGCAGAGCTCTTCGAAGTCTTATAAAGCGCGAAGATGTGATCGTGGCAACTAAGTTTCCTCCCAGGAGCAAGGAAGAGGCAGAAAAGGGTATCACCGGTCAGCAGCATATAGAGAATATGCTCGATACGAGCCTTAAGAACCTCGGCATGGACTATGTAGATCTTTATATATGTCATATGTGGGACTGGAATACGGATATATATGACATCATGGAAGGCCTTGACCGTGTGGTGAAGGCAGGTAAGGCAAGATACATAGGCATCTCCAACTGCTTTGCATGGCAGATAGCCAAGGCGAATGCCATCGCAAAGAAGGAAGGATTCCCCGAATTCGTGTCGATACAGGGACACTATAACCTGTTGTTCCGTGAAGAGGAACGCGAGATGGTGCCTTATTGTCAGGAAGAGAATATCGCTCTTACGCCTTACAGTGCTCTTGCAAGCGGAAGGCTCTCGAGAAAGCCCGGCGAAGGTAATACCAAGAGAGCAGCTGAAGATAACTATGCTAAGTTCAAGTATGATGCGTCGGCAACGCAGGACAATGTTATAATAGAGCGCGTGGCGGAACTTGCAGATCGCCGCGGCGTGACCATGACGGAGATCTCCCTTGCATGGCTTCTTACCAAGGTAACATCTCCCGTCGTAGGCGCGACCAAGCCCCACCATATGGAAGGCGCGGCAAGGGCCGTGGATCTGAAGCTTACGGAAGAAGAGATATCCTATCTTGAAGAACCTTATGTCCCGCATCCGCTCGTAGGCGTTATGGCACAGAATAAGAGATCTTAGGATAATATCAGGAAATAAAAAGCTAAGCCCCATGGACTTAGCTTTTATCTTTTGTATAGTATCAGATAAGGTCTCCTTGGCATTGCCGCATAAGAGGAGTTATGCGAGAATCTAAGCTGGAAGAGATATTAAAGTGATCTCAGGAAGGTCTCGTATGTAAACTGCAGGAGGTTCTTATGCAGAAGTTATTGTTCCTGGCGGATCTGCACGGTAATATGCCTGCTACTGCCGCACTGGAGAAAGAGATGGAGAGGATAAGGCCTGATGGTGTCTGGTTTCTCGGAGACTGTGTAGGTAAGGGACCCGAGGGAGACAAGACCCTTGACTGGGTGCGTAAGAACTGTAACCACTTTATCGCGGGCAACTGGGATGAAGGTGTATATAAGTGTGCTAAGGAAGATCCTGACTTTAAGGCATCTGACGCTTTTTACTATGAGCAGTTGGGCAAAGAGCGCTTAGCATGGCTCGAGTCGCTGCCTCTTGAAGATGAGGTGCTGATAAGCGGTATCAACTTCAGGCTCCTTCACGGAAGACCGACGGATATCAATTACCATCCGTATCTTCCTCTGGATGAACTTCGCCCCGGATTTACCGATACGAAGGGCAAGGTCCACGGAGGATTCATTTGCGGGGATTCCCATATGCCGTATGTACTGGAGATGGATATGGGCTATGCCATCAATACGGGAAGCGTAGGTAATTCATTCGGCGTTACCAGGTGTCATGCACTCCTGATAGAAGGCGAGCTCGGATCATCCGAGACCGCTCCCATCAGCATGAACATACTGAGCATCCCGTACGATAACAAGCTTGCTGCCAAGATCGCGGACGAGTATCCCGTACCGAACAAGGAAGCCTATAAGAATGAAGTCCTGACAGGAGTGTATTCAAGATGAGTACGGATATAAGTTACAGAAAAGTCCGTAAGGAAGACGGATATCAGTGGTATTCGCTCCTTAACAGCGTATGGCGCACATCTTATGCTCACATATTCCCCGAAGAAGTATTCGATGCGCGCGACAGTAAGTTAGATGTTAAGGTCAGTGAGTTTTCCGAGGAGAAGTTCATGAGCGACAGAAAGATCGCTTATGTTGCAGAGCATGACGGCAAGATCGTCGGCCTGTTGTTCGGGACCATGGATTCCGATTATGAATACTTCAGGGGCGATCATGCGGACCTGGTGGCTCTTTATGTATATCCCGAATATCACGGGAAGGGGATAGGTACCGCACTTAAAGACCTGTTCGTTAAGTGGGCCAAGAGTAAGGGTGCCCGCCGATTCGTTATTGGAGTGCTGAAGGATAACGCTAAAGCCCGTAAGGTATATGAATCCTGGGGCGGGATCTTATCCGAACATGAGCAGGACTTTACCATGTTGGGTAAGGGCTATCCTGAAAGATTCTACACATTCGAGATCACTTAATGCTTAAAATACAAAGACACTTCCCGAACATCAGGGAAGTGTCTTTGTTATTATCTTATTCTTCTTGAGCTTAGTTATGCTCGTTAAGCTTTGCGATGATGTTGGGAAGTTCGCCGTCTACCTTGTCGTTATCCAGCTGGCAGGTACCGGCATTCGTATGTCCGCCTCCGCCGTAGGAGAGACACAGGGCACCTATGTCGGTAGTGCCGTTCTTGTTGACTATGGATTTGCCGATCATGACGGCGGTATTCTGCTTTTTAAAGCCCCATGCCACGTGAACGCTCATCTCAACTTCCGGCCACATCGCATATACCATGAACCTGTTGCCCGTGTAGATCGTCTCCAGAGGCCTTAAGTCGATGACTGCCACCTTGTCGTAGATCTTAGTAACTTCCTGAAGCTGCTTCTTGAAGAGCTCCTGCTGCTCGAAGTACATATCGGTACGTTCCTTGACATCGGGGAGAGCCAGGACGTCCTTGATGGAATGTGTCGTACAGTAATCTATAAGTTCCATCATCAGCTGGTAGTTGGAGATCCTGAAATCATGGAACCTTCCGAGCCCGGTCCTTGCATCCATTATAAAGTTCATAAGTACCCAGTCCTTGGGGTTGAGGATCTCATCGACGGTGAAGTCTGCCGAGTCGCCCTTGTCGACGGCGGTCATTATCTCTTCCGAGACGTTCTTAAATGTCTCTGCTCCGCCATAGTACTTATATACGACGCGGGCAGCCGACTTCTCGCATATGCATATGTACTTGTTGCCGAATGCCTCTGCTGAATTTCTCATGAGCTCACTCTCATGGTGATCAAAAGCAAGTCCTACCCTGGGATCGAAAGGAAGATTTGTAGTGATGTCATTCTCCGACAGGTCGACCTTGCCGTCCTGGACATCTTTGGGATGAACGAACTTGATCTCGTCGATTAGGTCGAGCTCTTTGAGGAGCATAGCGCATACCAGACCGTCAAAGTCACTTCTGGTAACAAGTCTCTTCTTATCCATTTGGTAAATCCCTCCCGATCGTTTTCCTGTGCTTTGGGCACCTTAAGGCCCTCATAGTGTGATTATAACATCGGCATAGGGAATAAAAGATTGATATTAAGTTAAGTATTAGTGAACAGATCTTATCATGCTTCCGTAGCCGCCTTGGGCATCATTGACGGGTTAGGACATCCGCAGTTGCCGCAGAACTTGAATGTCGAGAGCGTACCGCAGTCGGGGCATGTCCATGTGCTGTCCATCGGGCGCTTGTTGCCGCACATCGCGCAGAAGTTATGCTGATTAACGTGTCCGCAGCTGCAGGTCCATGTACCTACGATAGAAGGCCTGTATACTGTCTGTACTTCGCCCGGAAGATTTACTATGCAGTAATCGTTCTTGGAAGACTTGAGGATTATTATGAAGCATACGACGAACATGGCGATGACATAGCCGATCCACAGGATGACAGAAAGACCCGTTATGATGTCCTCTCCTGAAGCGGCGCCGCTCATTACGATCGCATCGTAGACTCCGTGTACCAGGCTTGGTACGATCATCGCAAGAAGCATATTAGAGGCAAAGCTCTTCTTGCTTCCGGTAAGCTTTGCAAACTTTGCTCTGCTGTAGAAGAAACCCATAAATACCGAGAAGCAAGCATGCCCCGGAACTGACGTAAACATACGAAGGATAGCAGTACCGAATCCGTTCTGGAAAACATAACCGACATTCTCTATGGCTGCGAATCCCAGTGATACGAATACCGCATAGACTATAGCATCGTAGCTGTAGTCGAAATGCTTATTCTTCCAGGTGATAAGCCACAGTACAAGGAACTTGCTGAGCTCCTCTGCAGGACCTACCACGCACATGGCGAAGATGAGCATCTTAAGAACGGGCATATAGTAGAATAAAGCTTCGAGGATGAATTCTCCTATGAACTCGGGGATGACTGCAGGGATTATGGAAGCTACGCCTGCGAAGAACAATCCTATAAGAAGACCGATAGGTTCCTTCTCCTGCTTGTCCTTAATGTATATGAAGATAAGTAGTGCGACTACCGGAATAAGCGCCAGAGCAAATAACATAGACCCCTCCTGCTATGTAAGATTTTCTATAATATATCACGATGGCTTTAGGATAGCATTTTATAAGTGACATGTCACTTATCCTCTATGACCTGTTCTTTGCCATGTCCGATAGTTGAGTTTGGCTGGTTCAAGGAGGAGCCTTACGACAATATACTCTTAACGTAATGTTGTAACGGGGGGATCTTAACATGATCATATTGGTTTATGTCGCGCTGGCGTTCTTCCTCTTTTGGGGAGGAAAGTTTTGCAGGAAGAATGAATGGAACGAGGACCTGATGTCCTTCGACCATACGAAATGCTTCCTCGGCTTTTGTGCCGTTATAGTGGTACTTCATCACTGCTCTCAGTGGACCTGTGCTCCCTGGCTTCCGCAGAACTTTATAAGACCCGGTCTTGATATATTCGTTACCGCAGGCTACCCCATGGTAGGAATGTTCTTCTTTTTCTCGGGATTCGGACTTTATAAGAGCTCCAAGACAAAGCCTGATTTCTTCAATAACTTCATAGTATCCAGGTTCGTTCCGGTCCTTATCCCTACGGTACTTACGTTTTTTGTATATGTCTTTGTCATGAAGTGGAGGCATATCCCTTTCGTAATAGATCATCCTTTTGAGGTCAACGGTCATAATACATGGCATCCCTTTATCTGGTATATACCCTGTATGCTCCTTACGTACCTTCTTTTTTACATCGGCTTCGGCCTTATCAAGAAGGATTGGGCAGGTATCCTTATTGTTGCTCTCGGTACATTGGGATATATCGGATTCTGCATCAGGTTCCAATATGGTACGTGGTGGTTCAATACCATGCACATGTTCCTTATCGGTATCCTTGTGGCAAAGTACGAGAAGAAGTTCTTTGAGAGCTGCAAGAAGCTCTGGATATTAAGGCTTATCGGTACCATTATCGCCTGTGTCGTATTAAGATTCTTAGGCGATAATGCGGGCGGTATCTGGCTTATGCAAACACATCGCGATTACGGAATGTTTGCTTATCAGCATGATCTTATCTGTCTTATCTTCCAGCTGCTCTATACTCTGGCATTCATGTCTCTTTATTATCTCGTTGCGATGAAGCTTAAGATAGGTAACCCGGTCCTCAGATTCTTCGGCAAGTTTACGCTGGAGCTCTACCTTATCCACGGCATCTTTGTAAACATGTTCGGCTTCTACATGATCAATTTTAATGTGCGTCCTGTTTACTACATCAAGAGCGTGCCTTTGTATGTGCTTGTTGTTCTTGCCATATCGGTACCGTTATCCTACGGCATGTGTCTTGCAGATAAGAAAGTCGGTAAGCTTTTAAGAAGACCGGGACATAAGAAAGCGTAAGATCTTGATAAGAATCAAGTCAGGTGCTCCGAAGCGATATTCGGGGCACTTTTCTTATGTTGTTGAACTTTAAAGGGATAGATATTATGTTTTGTCGGGGAACGGATATAAGATCTTTGAAGTTCATTGAAGTTTGCCCCGCCTGCTTCAAGAATACATGGGGTTTATATAGCAGCTTACGCGGACTAAGATATAAGTGTAATGGATCTGAGGAGGAAAGCCCTGACATAGAAGACATACACTGCGCTCCTACTGACAGCGTCGCTTCTTATTTTGAATTCATGCAGTGTATCTTAAGAAAGGCCCATACGAACCCTTCAAGTCAGGAAACTGCTTCTCGATTATCGCTGAAGGATACGAGGTCCCTTCACACCTCACGGGGATCTCGTCCTTCTTTTTTGCCTGAGTTCAGTCGCATGTCCTTGTTGTATAATAGGAAGATCTGATCAACAAGGACGGATATCAATATGAAGAATATAAAGAGTACAGTTTCCGCGCTTCTTTGCGCATCGCTTCTTACGGGACTTTGCTCATGTCAGGATAAGACCCATGAGGCTATAGAAGAGACTACTGCTGCTACTACTGAGGTAACGACGGAAGAGACTGTTTCCGAGGAGACGATACAAGAGACGTCTTCTTTGGCTTCTGTATCAGACGAGTCTGCTGCACAGATGCCGTTGTTCTCTGGTGAAGACGAAGCATATCAGTTATTTATCGAAGGCCTTACCGTATCCATAAGGAACGGTGAAGGATATTATTACGGTCCTGTAGAAGGCGTGGACGGCCATGTCGATGATCTCGGGATAGCGGCTTATTATCTGTCTTGGAGCGATTCGTACTACTACACTTATTCGGATATCGACAATAACGGCACACATGAACTTGTTATCGGGCATGAGGCCCATGATCAGGAAGGCGATCCCATGATAATAGTCGACGGCTTTGTACTGGCAGATAGTGAGGGCGGATATGACATCCTTATTATCAGCTGGGAAAGAAGTGAGACCAGATATCTCGGAGGCGGATATTTCCTGACTGCGGGTTCTTCAGGCGCAGGTTCACATAGTGCGCAGATATGTCATTTTGACGGATCGCAGATCATAACCGACGCCACCATTTATGAAGAATATGAAGGCGGCACTGACAGCGCTGATGCCGAGCCGGAATATACTTTGTACTTAGGCGATGACTACAGTGAGGAAAATGCCTTATATGGTGAAGAGGCTACGGGCAGCTGGGACGAGATCTTCGCGGAAGCGGATTCTTACGATAACGAGCTTATAGGCGCCGAGTGGAGTGAGGTTACTATCAATGGATGATTACATTATCATATCGTTCCTGTACTATATCTTATCTTTTCTTAAGACCGGTATTGCTATAGCTACTGTCATCTTAAGTATCATCATTACGAAGAAAGATAAGAATGCGAAGTTTTTTGCTTTTTATCTGATCCCGATGTGCTGTAACTATTCTTTCTCCGCCTTTAACACGATTATCTTAAGGAAATCGGTTAATGCGTATGTATCAGTATCAAGGGTAACTTCATATGTTGGTGCTGCCTTGACATTGGCGGCTCTTATATCAGTCGGTATGTATGCGAAGAGAAGATACGATTCCAAGGCTCATATCACGGTACCTTGTTCTTATATCGTAGTCGGTATCGTTACGACAGTAGTGAACATGATCGCAGTATCAATGGCCAGAGGCAATGGCGAAAATGTATTGATGGATAATATCATCGTAGCCACGACCATATCCTTGGTCCTGCAGCGTATCCCGTATATCATCCTGGTATATGTTTTCTATAAGAACAGCTCGCAAGAAGATAAGTTCCCGAGCCTTTGGAAGATAATGCTTCTTCTCACGGTGGCTTTGGCGCTGAACGATCTGGTCTCACTTGCCGCCATGTACGATTCAAGGTATAAAAGCGTGACGACATCCGCGGCTACGCTGCTGGTTGAAGTAAGTCCCTTGATACCTCTCATTTTGTGGCTTGGATCATCAATATATGTTTTAAGGAAACTCTCCTCAGAGAAATCTTTGAGGACAGCAGGAGCGGATCAGGAATAATGAATTCATATCTTAAAAGACTTATCGAAGATAAAGATATACCGGTAGTATTCGATTACGACGGAGTGCTCTTTGAAGCCAGGTGGTATGAGGAGCGCATTAATATGCGTGACGAGACAGAGGAATTACTTCTGGCCGCCATGGAAAGGGGAGAGAACTTAAGGACATCTCCCATAGGTTTTATGATCGACTGGGTAAAGACTCTTGAGAATGACCTTTATGTCCTTTCTTATATGCACAATAATATTGAATACGATAATAAGAAAAAGCAGGTGGCAGAGTTCTATCCTTCTATTCCGACGGATCATGTCATCATGGCAACTTCTCCCGAAGACAAGATCGTTCATCTGGAGAAGATACTGTCGGAGTATGGTTCATTTATCTATATCGACGACACTCATCCTGCTCTCATGAAGTACGAGAATCACTTTGGGGATGAGTGTAAGTTCTTCCATGTCTCATCTCTTTATGTCTGAATCTTAAAGCCTCGTTCTAAGGTATATCACGATAAGATGTATCACCAGAAGGTGAAGAGGATAGAAGACGTAGAAGAACCACTTGTGGAAGGGTTTCCTGCTTCCGGGCTTTCCGTTATAGAAGTATGTAAGAAGGATCGGTACAAGGGATGCGCCTAACTGGAAGAGGCCTCTTGCTACGCTTCCTGACATGACCATGGAAAGGCAGGTCTCCACGACTGCGACAATGGAAAAAGAGATCCACTTATTCTTAGGATCGTCCCTGTAGATATACGCGAACAGTGACCACAGTACTGCCCAGATGCACCAGTCTCCAAGCAAAGACAGAGCGCAGCCTGCGACTACCAGGAGGACCTTAAGTACTTTCTTTGCCTTGAACTCATCCCACATCCATATGGTCATGAATGACACCCATAAAGTGAAGATCATGCCGAACATATCCATGCCGAAGAAGGGCCATGTCTCATGTGAATGTATGCTGTAGGGGATCCATGTGATCATGGCGAATATAAAAAGGCGAAGAGCATACTTCTTCCTGTCCCTCGTATATTGATACCCTTCTGCAAGAAGAAGAGACATGCCGGGTCCCGTGAGACGACCTATTATGTGCATCGTCTGCCCCAGGGGACTCATAAACGGCACAAAGCTCCATGCGATATGGTCTATCAGCATGGCCAGGATAAGTATGTATTTGATCTGATTTCTGTTAAAGATCGCTGTTCCCTTATTGTTTTCCATGGAATGGATTCTACCATCTCTCGTGAGCCTTTGGGAAGTTAATAGTTTCCTTTTATACAAATATGCCGATATTATCGAACCGTATCCGCGGCCGTAGTGTTCTATCATCTGAGCAGGGAGGGCATCTTAATATGGCTGACGGATCAACAAAGAGGTTATTTGAGATAGATGCGGTGAAGTTCTTCGCCATTATCTTCATGATCTGCGAGCATGTCTATGAGAGATTCAGTGCCTTTGATTATTCAGGTACCATGCCGAACACCTTCTACCGTAATCTTATAGAGTTCACAGGAGGTCCTCTTGCGGCACCCGTGTTCATGTTCTGTATGGGTCTTGGCATGGTATATACAAGGCACGATAAGCCGTCTGACTTTATAAGGCGCGGCATAAAGCTTCTTATCACGGGATATCTTCTTAACTTCTTCAGGCAGACCATACCCATGCTTATCGCTTCTGCTCTTGGTATAGAGACGGGCTTTAGCCTTATAGGCGGCCTTCTTAATGTGGATATATTGCCTTTCGCGGGAATGGCATTTATTGCCGCGGGTCTTATGAAGAGACTTCGGCTGTCTTCTTATCAGATGCTTATACTTGCTGTTACATTGCAGGCAGGAGGGATATGGGCTGCGAAGCTTAATATATCTTCCGTAGCCGCAGCTACGCTTGTGGGACTTTTGATCCCCGGAGGGGACCACGTAGCTTTCCCTCTTACTCTGTGGCTTGTATATCCCGTGTCGGGGATGTTGTTCGGAGAGCGCATTAAGTGCATTTCTTCGAGAAATGATCTTTATAAGAAGATCCTGCTTTCTTCAGCTATATTCTTTGCAGCTTATTCGGCGACACTTTTATTCTTCGGATATGACCTGCGCATATTCTACGCACTGTATGAAGGCTCCTACTATAACCAGACTCTTCTTCATACATTGTGGATACTGCCTCTGATCCTTATTGCCGTAAGTTGCTGCTTCCTTATATTACGAGTATTCGCGATTAAACTTCCCGGCAAGTTCATGACATACTGCAGCACCAACCTTACCCGCATCTATATCACGCAGTGGCTCCTTATAGGATACGGCCTCGGCTTTTATATCCTTCTCGGATTCGGGCCTTCCGCTTCGCCTGTTAAGCTTACTTTGGGAGCCCTTATACTTATGGCGGCAGCTACAGGTACAGTTACTGTTATTAATGCCATTAGCGGGCGGAAGAAGAGAGCTTGAGCAGGATATTTTGATAATCAAAGTAATACCGCAGATTTGCCCTAATGGCATATGTCGGCCCGCACCTTAAGGCGCTATTATGATGACAGGAGGACCACATGGTCCGACTTAAGGGAAAGGGGGGCTATAGTATGAATTACAAGATCTGCGATAACAACTCAAATGAATGGGTATTGCTGATACACGGCCTGGGCGGAAGCATCAACACATGGAAGTATCAGTTAGAAGATCTCAAGGAGTATAACGTCATTGCAGTAGACCTTGAGGGTCACGGCGGTTCTGCCTTTGAGAAGAGAAAGCGCCTCCTTACAAGATCCGCATCGGATATCAATGCCATCCTTGAGAAAGAGGGGATAGATAAGGTACATGTCATATCTTTATCTCTCGGAACTCTTGTTGCAATGGAATTCGCATACCTTTATAAGGACAAGGTAAAGTCCATAGTGCTTGCAGGATTTGTTCTTAATATGGGTATAGGCTATAAGTCCCTTCTCGCATTCGTAGAGGGCTTAAAGTATATAGTTCCCAAGAAGATATTCTATCCGCTGTTCGCAAACCTCATGATGCCCAGAAAGAACCATAAAAGGTCGAGGGATTTCTTTATAAGGGAATCAGTTAAGATGAAGTCCGTCGCATTCAGGATGTGGCTTACTGAGCTCTTCAGGACACAGTTCAAGCTGAAGGAATATCTGATCAACATAAAAGAGAATAAGCTTCCTGTTATGTTCATCTCCGGAAAGCAGGATTACTTCTTCGTAAAGAGTGTTAAGAAGACACAGAAGAAGATAAGCGATGCTAAGCTCATATTCATAGAGAAGTGCGGCCATGTCTGCAGTATCGAGAAGCACAGGGAGTTCAATGACCTTGTAGCGGGTTTCCTCCGCAAAGTCAGTGTGGCAATGGTATAATCTGCGTATCGGAAATGACATAACGGAGATAAGAACATGAAGGTACTCGTAATAGGAACAGGTGCAGTAGGATGTGCGGTGGCTATAGCTGCTGCGGATGCAGGTATGGAGACTGCAGTTCTTGCCAGAGCTAAGACTGCGGAATATATACGTAATCACGGATTAAAGAGAACAGGCATATTCGGTGAGAAGGAGATCTCTCCGGATCGTATCTCTGTCTACGAAGGCTACGATCAGATCCCTTCAGGATTCGACTATGTCGCAGTAGCATCCAAGACCATGGCTAATAAGTCGGTGGCGGATGCACTGGCTTCCCACAGAGATATCCTTGGCAGCGACGGACGTATCGTTCTCTTCCAGAACGGTTGGGGCAACGATGAACCTTATCTTGTTCATTTCCCTGCATCTCAGGTATTCAATGCGAGAGTAATAACGGGATTTGAGAGGACTGAGCCCGGTATTACCAAGGTTACGGTCCATACAGCTCCTATCCTTCTCGGTTCCCTGCACGGAGAGTCCATAAAGGAGCTGGAACCTCTGGCTAATGCCATCAATGACTCAGGTATCCCGTCTGAGACTTCCGATCAGCTGGAGGAAGCGCTGTGGGCTAAAATGCTTTATAACACTACCCTTAATCCCTTAGGTGCCATCCTTAATATGAGCTATGGTGAACTGGCATCGACAGAGCATATCGTGGATATAATGAATGATCTTATAAAGGAGACATTCGCAGTAATAGATGCCGCAGGCTATAAGACATTCTGGAAGACTCCAAAGGAATATATGGAAGTATTCTACGGTAAGCTCGTTCCCGATACTGTCGCTCACAGAGCATCCACTTTGCAGGATATAGAGAAGCGTCAGAAGACTGAGATCGATACATTAAACGGTTGTATTCAGAAGCTCGGAAGAAAGTACGGCGTCAAGACTCCCACTCACGATATGATCGTGGAGATGATAAAGGGAATAGAAGATATAAGATGCTGAGAAGCTTTTATAGTCAGGAATCGAGCCTGTCTAAGACGCTTTGGTAGTCACCCGTAAACTGCATTGCATTCATGCCGGCCTTGATAGCACCTTGAGCATTCTCTTTGCGGTCGTCTACGAACAGGCAGTCGCTTCCCTTAAGATCGTATTTCTGAAGGAATGTCTTATAGATCTCTACGTCAGGCTTTAACATAAGATAGTCTGAGGAGACGAATACTCCGTCGAAGAAATCAAGGGGGAGGAACTTGGGAAAATAATCGTAGAAGATGTCACTGGCGTTGGACAGGACATAGATACCGTGTCCGTCCTGCTTTACCTTCTCACAGAATTCCCTGGCGCCTTTAAGAGGCTTCATGCATATGGACCATCCGTCGACGCATTTCCTTAAGTCATCGTGGTATTCTTCCGGGATCCTATCCTTGACGGCATCGAACTTATCCCTGTCCTTTATCTCGCCCTTATCGCTCATGAGCCACTCGTTGCTGTCAAAGAGCTCCCGTCTTATAAGTTCTTTCTCTTCTTTACAGGTGCAAACCATATCCAATATTACGTCGGGGTTAAAGTCCAGAAGGACGTTACCCATATCCAGTACTACGTTCTTGATCATGTCCTTTTCTCCGTTTCTTCTTTCACGTAATTATATACATCAGCTTCTTAGTTGAACAGAAAGAAGCCTTGATTGTCTCAAAATGATATAATTACTAAGGAGAGGGGGATAAGTTGGTATGGGATACAGTTTTTTCAAGATAACACGTCTTCAGAAGCCTTTTAGGGACAAGCTTTCTACTTTCGTAAATACGCTTGGCTCTGCTATAAGGGACGGCAAGACAATAAGCTTTGCGGATAACGACATAGGTCATGTGCTTCAGCTTCAAAACGAAAGGCTTAAGAAGAAGGGCCTTGTCATGGATTACGTGGTCTACGACAGGGATAAGAACCGTCACGCCACGGTGGGTTCGCAGTGGAAGGATGCTCATTACGAGAGCTTCGTCTGTAACGAGCAGTACGGCGTTAAGAGGACGATAACAAAGAACGGTCAGAAGATTTATTCCGACAATAAGCGCAACACCCTTTATACGACGATAACAGACGTAATAAACGGCGTTCATCCGGACGCAGAGACTGTCTGCTGCCCTAACTGCGGCAGTGTAAGTACCATCGCACAGCTTCAGGGAGGATGCCCGAGCTGTGGTACCAGATACAAGATGGATGATCTCTTTCCTAAGGTCACGGGATACTATTTTCTGGAGGACGTTGCGATAGCAGGAAACGAGTTCATAAAGGGAATGGTAATAAGTGCGGGCATCGCATATGTCTTCAATTTCTTTATCATGCTCATTTCATTGTTGATAAGCGGCGAAGGTAGTTTTCTCAAGGTAATACTCGGTATGGTAGTATTGGTGCCTCTCTCGATCTTCTTAGGCTATGTCTTGTTTTCCATCTTCATGATGGTGCGACTGATCGCAGTAGGTTCGTCGCAGTCATCAGGCAAGTGGGGTACCATCGGATCCAGGACTAAGTTCGAGGAGAAGATGAAGACCATATGCCCCGAGTTCTCTTATGAATATTTTACTTCCAAGGCGATATCTCTTATCAAGACCGCGATCTATTCCGAGAACGAACAGGAACTCATGTTCTACAAGGGCGGTCCGTTAGACCCCAAGTTCAAGGATGTTATCGACCTTAACTACGGAGCTGCTCTGGGTATTGAGAGCTTTACGGAAGAAAACGGCTTTGTTACTGTTGCAGCTAAAGCTTACTTCGATGTACTCTACGCTACGGATAACGGAATAAAGTTTCAGCGTGATATATATGGTGCCGTGTTCAGGAGGCGTACCGACATCCCTGTCGATATGGGATTCTCCATGACCAAGATCCAGTGCCCGGCCTGCGGCAGTTCCTTCAACGCCATGAAGAATAAGGTCTGCCCTTACTGCGGCAATATCTATGATATAGAATCAGACGACTGGGTCCTTGTAAGACTTGAGCGTTAAGAAAGAAGCAGGATAAGGAGGGTCTTACATGAAGTGTGCCAACTGCGGAAGTGATATGAGATACGATGTATCTGTCGTGGGACTTGTCTGTGATTACTGCGGTACCGTAAAGAACCTTCCCAAGCCCGAAGACGAGCAGGTCATAGAAGATATGGACTTCGGAACGGCTATAAGGGGTGCAGCCACAGATTGGGGCATCTCAAGAAGGCCTGTTGAGTGTAAGAGCTGCGGAGCTTCGATGTTCTATCCTCCGGAGCAGATGTCAGGAATCTGTCCTTACTGTGGTTCGTCCGTAGTGGTATCAGGCGAAGAGGCGGATCTCGGTATGGCACCTAATGCGATAATACCGTTCTCCATGAGCCGTGAAGAGATAACGGCGAGATTCTACAGATGGAACAAGTTTGCTTTCTGGGCACCTGAGAAGTTCAGGAAAGGCAAGGTCCTTGAGAATCTCGTTCCCATATATATCCCTTATTGGACCTTCGAAGCAGATACCGTGACTACATATGAAGGACGGTTCGGATACACAAGGGAAGTCGGAGAATCCACTAAGACCAACTGGTATCAGAGAACAGGCGTACTGGAGAAGCATCTTGAAGGTATAACTGCCTGTGCCGGCAGGAAATTCCGTAACGATCGTATGCTTAATTCTGTTATCGCATTTGATGAAGGTGATCTTATAGAGTATTCGCCTGATGTACTCTCGGGTATGGCAGCGGAAGTATATACGATCGGAGTGGACGAAGCATGGAAAGAGGTCAAGACGAAGGGGCTCAGGAAGAGCTTGATGTCAGCTGTCTCCGAGAACGAGCATGCCGATCGTTGCGAAGATCTTAAGTGCTCCACTGAATATTCCAATATAAGGTTCAGATATGTCCTGGTACCCGTGTGGCTTGCAGGTGCTAAGCATAACGGCAAGACCTATAACGTAGTTGCCAGCGGATATAACGGCAGGGGTAATTGTACAAGGCCTTTGTCCGTAATGAAGATCGTCATGGTTCCTGTTATCTTCCTTGCGATACTGATACTTGGAGCGATAACGAGACTTCTTCCTGTGTTTATAGGGCTTCTTACGATATTGGTCATGGTCGCCTTCATAGGATATATCATCTCATTTGCTCTGGCATTTGCAGATCAGAGGGAGAATGACAGGAAGAAGGGAAGATGATCTGTAAAGTGAGAATAATGATCTTATAAAGAAATACGAAGATCAGGATAAGTTATCGTTAATACTCGTGAACGGTAAAAGTCTGCGATATAAGGACATTGTCACTTGAGTCGTAGAAAGTCACCGTATATTCACCTTCGATCAGATAACTGCCGGTAGGATCAAGAACGCTTCTGTCGCAGTCCGATGTGATGATCCAGACATATGGGTTGCCGTATTCCGTATATACGACTTCACCTTCGTGTTCAAGAGTGAAGTAGCACTGTGCTATGTCGAATTCTCCTGTCCAGGTAAACTCGAACATTATGTCGGTAGGCTGTACGTATTCGGATTCGAGACCTTCGATAGCGAATGTGAGATCGATATCGACTATCTCGTTCGTAGCTGTGCCTGACCATATCTCGTTATCTTCAGCGTCGTAGAAGGTAAAGGTATAGTCGCCTTCCTCCAGATAGCATCCGGAAGGATCCGAAGGTGCACCCGGGACAGAAGTGGAATAAGTTATCATAGATCCTTCGTTCCGTAATAATTCTTCTCCGTTGTGAGTGACCACGACGGAGATCGCGTCGTAGTCGATATATTCGTCTTCCTCTGCTTCGAACCAGACAGAGCAGCAGATCGATTTGGCATTCTGGATCGTTATCTCGGGACTTTCGATCGTGTCGCTCAGCTCTTCTCCTAACCAGACTCCGCTGACCTCATATTCGCTCAGCGGTACGTTGAAGTCGTATTTCTCGCCTGTAAATTCGTAGACGGATTCAAGTACCACATCGTAATTGGTGCAGAGCCATCTGTCACCGTCCTTTGTAAATGTGAATCCGGCGGTAATGTTCTCTGCCGAAGCTTCTGCTACTAAGTCTTCAAATTCAATAGTGGAACTTATGTCATTACCCAGCACGGATCTGTAATCTGCCATGGTGAACACGACTGATACCGACGCACTGCCGTCATCGTTGACTGTCGCGGAAGCGTCATTGACCTCAAATGTCATGGTATCCGCTATCGCCCGTATCGATATTGATTCGGATCTGGTGTATACGGATCCCGATTCAAAATCAAGGATCCTGCCCCATCTTTCCCGGTCATCTTCGTTGAAGGAAGAATCTGACAGATCCTTTATTACTTCTATGTCGCGCGCTATGACCGCATCCGCACATTGTCCTGCTGCAGTCACCAGTTCCGGGTCGGAAGTCTTTGCCGCAGCTTTTGTCTTATCGCATCCCGTAGATGAAAATGCCAGCGCAGAACAAATAACGACGGCCAGCATCTTTGTCGAATGATCTCTCATATATATCTCCCGTATATTCCAAATCCTACTCTGATACTACAATATCGATATGCGGTAATAGAATGAGGATTTGCGGCAAATTAACGTGATGTGACTATTTGCCGCAAGATTGCTCAGTTTCTTTAAGGTACATGCTGTACTCTTAATATGCGATGTCATATTTTGGGATAGATCGTATATGAAACATCGGAGGAATCATCTTTATGAATACTAAGAAGGCAGTATCTCTCGTGCTGGCGGTTTCCGTTATGTCCTTGTCTGTCGCATCCTGCGAAGAGCCCAAGGCAGATCCCGTTGAGGAGATAATAAGTCTTACCGCCGAAGGCGCAGGTTATACAAAAGCGAGACAGGTAGCGCATCTTGCATCCATCTCATCCGACTTCTTCGCGGACGAGAAGAACAGCTGGGAGGAGAAACTGGATTTTTCTACTCACGGTACGTTATACGATGAAGATACCGGAGCCGTATTCAGTGCCATAGGTAATTCCATCGGATATGATGTTGTCGAATCTTCGGTCACGGCGGATGAGAAGGAAGGAAAGGGCTCTGCCCTTGTTGATTTTGTAATCGCTGATTACGATTCCCTCTTTGAAGATGGTTCATATACTGATGCACAGACCCTTATAGAGGCCGTATCCTCATGTCCGACGAAGGATGTTGAGGTCACATTTACATTTGAGATGGAAAACGGCGGCTGGAAGATCTCCAATCCGGATGAGATCTTGGAGGCAGTATTCGATTATGTTGAAGCGGATATTGAACTGGTTCCCGATCTCAGCGGATCAGATTACTGGTTCGAGTGGGACTGCGCATACGCATCCGGTTCTCATCTTGCGGTCAATACGCCATATCTGTCATGTTATTACATGCCTTATGAAGTTGATGACATGACCGGAATGTACTATGTTCTTACCAAGGACGGAGAGGAGTACTGCAGCGATCTTTGTGAAGACGGCATTGTGTTCATCTCGGCATTAGGACCGGACGTGGATTATGCTCCATATGATGTTTATTTTCCGGCAGGAGAATATTCGATTGCTTTCTACGACGGATCAGACCGACTCCTCTATGAGGATTCCATTACTGTCATCGAAGCGGAAGAGACTATGCAGATCTCTACGGTGTGGTATGATTCACAAGCTTGCTGGGGCGGTTATGCTCTCTACAATGATGCATCCTACTTCGCAGTTCAGCCGATGTCTAACTGGGGCGATCCGGCCAGGGATCTGTATTTTACTATCACTTTTGAGGGTGAGATCATCTATACGGGATACGCGAGTTTTAATGCCGGTAGTATGTATTCAGCTGACGTATCTCCCGATAACTGGTTGTGGGATCCGGGAGTATATACCGTCGAGTATCACTATAGCGATACAGACGCCGTCTTACTGACCGCGGTAGTCATCGTGACAGAGAATGGAGCAGGTCCCGACGGTACGTTCCTTGGTGCCTTTGAAGGACTTAATGTAACTAATCTCGGCCTTTCCGCTAATATGTACGAGGATATGGCAAATGCATTCTGGTATTCGGACGATCCTGAGACTTTTGCCGAGAACGGTATCCTGACAGACGCTGATGATCTTACATACAGGATCCCGGTTCAGGAGGACTACGGTACCATAGAGTATGTCATTACTTATTCCGAGGACGGTTCGGCGGATGTGCCTTACGATATGGAATTTACCTCTTCCTCAGATGTTCAGACCGACGATGCGGGCAATATGTACTATGAGTTCTCTTACGACGGGACTTTGGAGCCCGGATACTACGGTATTACCGTAGGCGGCGACCTTCACCCTGAATTCTATGCATTCAGTATATGCCATGTACAGTGATATAATACCCTCTGTGAAAAAGAAAAGGGGGATCAATATGAAAAAAGATATCACAAGAAAGATCACTGCTCTTGTCCTCGCAGCAAGCCTTATGGCATCGCTGGCTGCATGCTCATCGGATGACAGCGATGAGACAGAGGAAGAGGAGACGACCACGACTACTACTGAAGAGACTACTTCTGAGGAGACTTCCGAAGAGACCTCTGAAGAGACGACAGCAGAGGAGACTACTGAGGAGACGACGGAGGCAACAGAGGTAACAGAGACTTCCCCTGTGGCCTACGATGCACCTTCCTGCAGTCAGGAGGAAGATGACAACAGATACAGAGCATTCTTCGAGAACGATTATGCGACTATGGCAGACGACATGTGCTTCATACGTAACAGTATCGTTCCTGATTTTACTTATTCCGATCTGGACCACGACGGTACCGATGAGCTCCTGATAGGAGATGCTGAAGGTGTATATGCGGTCATTACCGAGGTCGACGGCTCTTACAATATCGCTCCGGTTCACGGATGGGTGATCCAGTATGGAGCGTTTCCTGCGGAATATATCGGTGGCGGATGTTTTGTGGCATCTAACGGCAGCGGTAATAACATCGGCGGCGAAAGCAGTAGCGACGTTCTTTGGAAGTACGATACGAACCTGAGGACATGTGGTGTATACGCCAGATATTCCTTCGGATTTGACCAGGACGGCAAGTGCATGTATAAGTTCTATATTATTAACGAGGACGGCATTATGTCCACTTCGGATTATGAAACGCCTATGGAAGAAGCAGTAGATAACTACACATATACATATATTGATTACGGCGATTTCCTTTCTGATGAGGATGACGAGCTTAAACATCAGTTCGGTAATGCGGTTGACAGCCTGAGGACTGATTCATCTCTTGATCTTCTTGAATGGAGATCTGTTGCGGTCATGCTTCCTGCATAAGAATAAAGTACAGTACATAAGACAAGATAAAAGGCTCGGGATCTTAAGTATCGCCGAGCCTTTCTCTTATCGTATACAGGATCTGTCAGGGAAGAGGATATCCTATTGCCGTAAGGAATTCATCGACTTCTTCTTTGTCCGAAGCTGAATTACTTGTGGCTATTGCATATATGATCACATTATCTGTCAGGTATATGCCGCCATAGAGATAACTACCGTCCATTTCTCCGTCGAAGATCATATATCCGTAGTTTCCATCGAATTCTAAGTCATAGGTTCCATCGAATTCGTCATCTGCGATACTATCCTCCAATTCGTCGTATGTGTCTTCGAAGAAATCCGAAGCATCGTCAGCGTCGTCGTAAGCCATATAGTAGATCATGACATTGTAATCGTCGCCGAAGTACATAGCTTCGTATTCGTCTCCTGCGTCGTAAGACATGTAATTACTCGAATTACGATTGCTGATGGCATTCTCGAATTCATCAAGGGTTATGGGACGCAAGCTTCCGAAGCCGTATTCCGAGATCTCTGAATAGAATTCGTATATATCAAGTATAGTCTCGAAGTCCTCGTCTACTACCTTCCATTCATCGTGAGAGAGCTTGAATTCGACAGTGGCTCTTATCGTCATGGTCTCATCCGTATTGTCTTCAAGAGCGTCGATAAAGTCATCGGCATCCGCATCGTCATCAAGATCTTCGTAGATAACGCTATAGTCGATAAGCGTGAATATGATATTTACGCTCGCCTTTCCGGACTTCTTGGATGACTTAAGTGTCTTCTTGTCGATCTCATAAGTCATATTATCGTGAATGATCTCGTGGATCTCTTCCGAGCTCTCTGAAGAAGAATATCTGTCTATATAAGCACCGACCGCTTCTTCGAATTCGTCATCGTCCGCATGAAGATCTGCAAGGTCTTTGACATCTCCTTCTATTACGGCCTCAGCGTATTCATCAGCAGCTGCCAGGACCTTCTTGTTGTCGCTGTCAAAGAGCGAGCATCCGCTTATGGATGTGAGCATGGATACTGACAGTATGGCAGCGACGATCTTTGTCTTTTTCATGTGTTATCCCTCTTTTGACCTTTATTCCTTTAATGACTGTTATTGTATCAGAAAAAGTTAACAAAGGCGTTACTTTTGGGCGGCTTTTAGCCGTATCGAAGATATTTGGCCGATGTTAAAATGATTTTGTAGGTAAAAGCATTCTTTTGGGTCAATAAGGAAACCCGGGAGGGGAAGAATGATTTATCGGATCGAGTTTGATATAGCGGCAGTATTCCTGACGCTGTTCATCATATACTACATAGTAGTAAAGAAGGGCCTCAGAAGGCATGCCAATCGTGTCTATATGGGTATGCTCGTCCTGAACTTTACTGCCGAGATATCCGATATCGTAGGTTCGATCTGCAATAATAATCCCGCGTACTACAGCGAGCTTATCCAATACTTCTGGAATTATATCTATCTTTTCTCGCATAACATGATGGCATTAGCTCTTCTGGTATATCTGTTCTATCTGATCGGATATGAGAGGAGCAAGAGGACTGCCATGATAATCCTAGTCATACCTTATGTCATCGAGACTTTGCTTCTTCTTACCAACCCGATACATAAGCTGATCTTCTGCTTCGACGAGGCGAGGAGATACCTTCACGGACCGCTGTTCCCGCTCCTTTATGCCATCGCTTTACTCTACATGGTATTCGGCATCTATCTCGTGATAAGGCACAGAAGGGGCATCACTCCCGCGAAGTCCAATGCACTTTTATTCTTCATGGCGATAACCTGCATACCTATCGTCGTGCAGATAGCTTTCCCGCAGTATCTTCTGACATTGTTCTTCGAGACCATAGGACTTATGGGCATCCTCTTTACCATAGAGAACAAGGACGATATCATCAACCCTACTACGGGAACACTTAACAGATATGCGCTTCAGACATCTCTTGACCGCGCCATGATCGCGGGGAACCATACCCTCATGATCATCAAGATCCCGAACCTTAACTACTACAACAAGATGATAGGCTTCGAGAATATGAACGATATCTTAAGGAGGATCTCCAACTGGCTCCTTGTAATGTGCGAATCCTATTCCTGTTATGACTGCGGCAGAGGACACTTTGCAGCCCTTTGCGAAGGGATCAGCGACGAAGCCGTGGATAACATGAGGAAGATGACGATGGAACGCTTCGAACGACCCTGGGGCAAGGGTAAGTTCTCACTGGTATTTCCTGTGCAGTTCGGTGCCGTCAAGCTTCCGGATGACGTTAAGACCATGGAGAATCTCTTCATGATCTTAGACGCTCCCTTCGACGGCAAGATATCCTCCGAGATAGATGTAGAGAAAGCCATAGCACGCTATGAGAGAAATGTCCTTGTAGAGCGTCTCGTAGATAAGGCCGTGAAGAACAGAGGCTTCCAGGTATACTATCAGCCCATCTGGAACTACGAAGACAGCAAGGTGACGTCTGCCGAGGCACTGTGCCGCCTTATAGACGACGAGTTCGGATATATTCCTCCCGATGAGTTCATACCCGTAGCAGAGAGGAACGGCTCCATCCTGGAGATAGGAAGGATCGTATTCGAGGAGGCATGCCGCTTCTATCAGGAGGGAAGGCTTAAGCAGCTGGGGATCGAATACATAGAAGTTAATCTATCTGTTGTGCAGTGCATGAGCAGAGATCTGCAGAAGGTGTTTGACAGCGTGCTCTCCGAGTATTCGCTGGATCCTTCGCGTATCAACCTGGAGATAACGGAGTCCGCTACGGCGGAAAACCAGGAGCTCCTCTTTGACACCATAGAGACGCTGAAGCAGAGGGGATTTTGCTTCTCATTGGACGACTACGGCACGGGTTATTCCAATATCGCATATATGTATGAGATGCCGTTCTCCATAATAAAGATAGATAAGAGTATATTGTGGAAAGCTCTTCACCCAACGTCGGGTGCCGGCAATAAGAATGCGGTCATATATCTTGAGAACACCATAAGGATGCTTAAGGCCATGGACTACAAGATCCTCGTAGAGGGAGTGGAGACCATGGAGCAAAAGTTCCTTCTTGAAGAGCTTGGCGTAGACTACATGCAGGGATTTTATTTTTCCAAGCCTGTACGAAAGGATGTCTTCACGGACTACGTAAAGGTGGTGAACGCATGTTAGTAATGGCTTATTACATAGTTATATTCGTGCTGTCCCTTATATGCTGCTGCATATATTACTGGAAGAAGAGGAACTACTACTCGGTAAGATATACCCTTATCTTCATCCTGGCGTTCCTGTCACATTTCTGCTATGTGCTGCTGGCGCTCTCGCGGGATGTAAGGGAAGCTCTCGTTGTCTATAAGTTCCTTTATATAGGAGGCTGCTTCTTCCCTTTGGTGGGACTCTTTCTTGTATTTTCCATATGTAAGATAAGATTTCCCAAGTGGATGCATTTCGCGCTTATTGCGCTAAGCAGTCTCGTATATTGCTGTGTGCTGACCGCAGGGTATCTTCCGATCTTTTACAAGAGCGTTTCGCTGGAAGTGGAAAACGGCGTTGCAGTCCTTTCCAAGGAATACGGGCCTCTTCATGTAGTCTTCATAGTTCAGATCGCTTTCTTCCTGGCAGCGACTTTATTTGCCCTTGTATGGGGATGGGTCAAAAAGCCCGAGATCTCAAGGCGCAATCTGCTGATCGCGGCCTTTATGCAGATATTTTCCATTTTTGCTTACTTTATAGGAAGAGCCATAACAAAGGACATAGAGTGGATGGCGTTGGCGGATCTTGTAGACGAGATAGGATTTTTATTGATAATGGACCGCGTGGGACTTTACAGCGTAGAAGATCTTGTGAGCAGCTCCATCTTAAAGGAAGGAAAGTTCGGCTACGTCTCAATAGACTTAAAGCACCGATTCCTCAATGCCACGGCTGAAGCCAAGAAGATGCTCCCTGTCTTTGCCGGATGCCACGCTGACCGCCCTGTAGAAGACGAGGAGCTTCGTAATAAGATCGACGATTGGATAAAGGATATGGAAGATATAAATGTATCTAAGAATCACATCTACCGTAACGGTGACTTCATCTATGATATCCGTGTCAGTGATCTTTACGACGGCAGCAGGAAGAGGGGCTATCTTCTGGAGATAACGGATGATACCGCGCACCGGCAGCAGATGGAAAGCCTTGAGTCCTACTACAGGAACCTGAACGAGGAGCTTAAGGCCAAGACAGAACTTATCCGTCAGTTCCGCAAGGAACAGGGTTAATCTGTCGGAAGTCCGAGAGCATCCAGGAAGTCGTAGAGAGAATCCAGCCTGGATATACCGTCCTCATTAACGAGAGCAAAGACTATGGTGTCTCCTTCCTGATATATGCCGCCGTGGAAAGGACCGTCTATGGGTACGTAAGGATTATCGGTTCCGTCCAGTATGACATAGCCGTCATATACTGTCTCGCTGTTGTCGGGACCATATGCTTCGAAGAAAGAATCAACGAGATCGGAAGAACCCGAGTAAGGGGATATTACCTCCGCATACATACTTGCCGCGTCATCTTCACTGTCAAAGATGTATATCGCCAGGAATGCCGTATCGTCGTAGAAGACTACTTCTGTATGGTCGGAATAATCTATGGCGGAGTACTGTGTCGATGAGACTCCGAATACCGTATTAAGTGCCGATTCGAACTCGATGTCGGTAATGCGGTTCATGGTGCTCCATTCGTATCCGGAGATGTCTTCGTAGAAACCGTAGACTTCCGTGATGTTGTCACTGTCGTCGCCTGCGATCTTCCATTCGCCTTCTGTAAATATCAGATCGATCTCCTGACTGAGGCTTATCCTTCTGTCGGTATTCTCACTCAGGGCTTCGGTATACTCGGTTATTGAGGGTGCGGTGTCAAAGTCCTCGTATACTCCTTCGTAGTCGATAAGTGTATATGATATGTCTGCTCTTGCTTCCTTGCCGCTTACTGCGATCGAATCCTCATCTATCTCGTATGTGATATTGCTCAGCACAAAATCGAAGACTTCGTCCAGATCTTCATTGCCTGTAACACGGACAAGGTAATCCTCTATCTCTTCCTTGAATTCCTGCTTTTCCTCTATATGCCTGGCAAGCTCCTCGGTATCGCCCGTTATGACCGCCTGTGCATACGCGTCCACAGTCTCTCTTACTTTCTCTCTGGCTTCCCGAGGCGTACACCCGCCCAAGGACATTAAGACGGATATGATCAGAAGGATCGATATCGTTCGTAACTTTATCATATTCTTTATCCCTATTAATAATATTCAAGGTATTGTATCACAGTTAACGATGGTTACCACGCGTATTAGTCTTAAAATAGTTAACAATCTTTAAGGGTTTGTTTTCATTCGGTTAATATATCGGGATTATGTGTGCCTTATAATCTAGATAGTTATATGGGCAAGTTGTGCGCGTGCGCAAGATCACGGGGAAATGTGTTTATGAGTGATATCGACCTGAAGGATTTTTCTGTAAATGATGCTTCCGGGGTCTTTTACGACAATGTTGATTCTGTTATCGTAGTAGACCCCTCGATAGATCAGTATAAAACGATCGTAAGAAAGGGCCTCTTTGAAAAGCTGGTGGAAGATACCGGCAGTTACCATGACCTGATCATGAAGCTGTGGTTTCACTTTGGAGAGACCAATGAGGAAGTGGTAGAGGACTATCAGGTATTCGCTGAGTCTACGGGAGACTTCAAGGGTAAGTACAGCAGGCGTCTTAAGATAGTACTTGACGGTGAGGATAAGATGCATCTTGTGCAGCTGACAGTATATCCTTTCGAGGGAGACAGTAAGTATCTGTTCATCTTAGATGAGCTCGATGGTAAGGAGTCCATGGAGGAATCCCTTACAACTAATAAGATAAATACGATACAGAATTCCTATCTGTTCTCCATGTATATTGATCTTGCCCAGGATACTACGAGCAGCATCAATATAACGGAGATGTCGGAGGATACCGTCAACGTTCAGCTCAAGTATTCCGAGTGGAGGATGATGATCGTCAATATGTTCCTTCCCGAGGATCAGGATCAGTTCCTGAGAAGGACGGATCCCGAGTATCTGAAGAAGAACTTTACCCCCGGACGTACGTCTTCTTATGATTGCATGATGCGCAATATGGAAGGTAAGTTCATCTGGGTCAAGCTGATCTTCAGCCGTGCTCAGACATATAACGAAGATGATTACAGATTCGTCTTCATGGTCCAGGATATCCACGATAATTCCATGGAGATATTATCTGCTCTTAAGAAATATGAGGAGATGGCCATAACGGATCCTCTCACGGGAGTATTCAATCACGGTGAGATCGAGACGCAGTTCCATAATGCTCTTGCAGTAAAGCACAAGAACGGCGATCCCGTATCCGTCATGATGCTCGACCTGGATCACTTTAAGAAGATCAACGATAACTACGGCCATTCCGTAGGTGATACCACTCTTAAGACCTTTGCTTCGATCCTTAAGGATTTTGCCATAAGCGAGAAGGCTTTGGTAGGACGTTGGGGAGGTGAGGAGTTCGTCATAGTATGCCAGTCTAAGGGAGCGGATAATGCTAACGTAATGGCAAGAAGGCTTAAGCAGAGAGTAGAGGATCATGAATTCCCTACGATAGGTCATATAACATGTTCCATCGGTGTTACCGAAATAAAGGAAGAGGATACCTTTGATGATGCCTTCAACAGGATCGACAAGGCTATGTACGAATCCAAGCACAACGGAAGGAATATGATCACTGTGCTCTGATACGGAGGTATGGATGAAGAGGAAGGTAGCCGTATTTACAAATGGCTGGAGCGACGATTATCTCGACTTCGCGCTGGAAGGAATAAGAAAGCGCGCAGGAGAGGATAATATCGATGTGTTCATATTCCTCGACTATACCGCTTACGACAAGCCCAAGGAAGAGACAGCAGGTGAGCTCAATATCTTAAATCTCCCGGATCTCAAGTGCTTTGACGGAGTATTGCTCCTCGGTAATACCCTTAATAACGCAGGCGAGAATCAGATCCTTCGCGAGAAGATAAAAGAATCGGGGGTTCCTTCGGTGTGTCTTGAATACGAGCTGGAAGGGATCAACTGTATAAGGACCGAGAATCTTAACGGCATGAAGGAACTTACGGAACACCTGATCACCGTTCACGATGTTAAGGACATATTCTGGATAAGCGGTCCATTCGATAATGATGAGAGTAATGCCAGGTTCGACGCGATAGTTGAGACCATGGAGAAGCACGGTCTTACGTTCGATGACAAAAATGTATTCGAAGGATGCTGGAGCTATGCCATCGTAGAAGACAGGTTCCCTAAAGTCGTAGCAAAGCTCGATAAGCTTCCTGACGTATTCATATGTGCTAACGATTCCATGGCTCTTGCAACATGTATAGTCCTTGAGAGGGCAGGTTTCAACGTTCCCCGTGACGTAAGGGTAACAGGCTATGATAATCTTATGAGCGGTAACCATTTCTCGCCTATACTTACTTCCGTAGACAGAGGCTGGGAGACCAGGAGCGTCCAGGCGATGGAAAGCCTTATCGACCTCATGAACGGCGGTGAAGATTTCGGTGACAGAGTATATGATTCCGCATTCGACCTCGGCGAGAGCTGCGGCTGTTCGCTTGGCGAAGAAGGTACGAGGATACATAAGGCAGCCAGACAGAGAGCATTCATGGTGCCGGTGGAGAGGACCATATTCGACTGGCATCTTATCGAGCTTGACGAGACTGTAGCCCATGTTAAGTCCCTGGAGGATATCCACGAAGGATATAAGGCCGTATGGGAGAAGGATCACCCTTACGAAGGCGATGAGTTCTATGTCTGCCTGAACAGGGATTTTGTCGAGTCCATGCAGGATGATACGGTTAGAAGGGTCAAAGGCTACAGCGATACTGCCATCGTCATATACGGCATGAAGGACGGTGCTTCGATCCCGATACAGGAGACTGATATCAAGGATCTTATCCCCGGTATAAAAGACTATGAGGATAATGCTTCTACATATGTAATAGTTCCTCTTCATATAGAAGATGAGAGCATAGGTTACTTTGTGCTTCGTAATAACACTAAGATCATCAAGGACTTCTACCTTAATTCCCTTACAAGGCATGTATCTTCAGGACTTCAGAGGGCAAGGCAGAACATAAGGCTCGAGAGCCTTAACAGGCTTCTTGCGGATATATCGGTAAGAGATGAACTCACGGGGCTTTATAACAGAATGGGCTATGAGAAGATAGTTATCCCGTATCTTGATGAGATGAGGAAGAACAGGCAGAAGTCCGTCATTATGGTCGCGGATATCAACCGCATGAAGGTAATAAATGACAAGTACGGTCACCTTCAGGGGGATACCGCCATCAAGATAGTCGCTAATGTCATAAGAAGCTCAGTTCCCGCTACCTGGAAAGCCGTAAGGTACGGCGGTGACGAATATGTCGTTATAGGCGATCATATCGGAGATATCGATTCTATCCAGAAAGAGATAATAGAAAAGTCCGAGAGGGTCTCCAGAGACTTAGACCTCTCCTTCGTTATCTCGGTAAGCGTAGGCCATGTCATCGTAGATCCGGACGATGCTCTTGGCAACGAAGAATACTTCAGAATGGCAGACGAAGCCATGTATGAGATGAAGAAGGAAGTTCATAAGGACGACTGATCACGTATCTTAATTTGACAATGAAAATAAAAAACTCAATAATGCGGACAGATCATCGGTTGTTGAGGTGTGATATGAAGAGCATAAGAAGGATCACGGCATTATCCGTTGCAGACTGATGATCAAGTATCCCCGTAACATTGTTACAAAGTAAGATCAGGCTTCGTTTTTTGTTTTCCAAACATTCACACACGGGAATGTCTTAAGAAGGTAGACTTGATGTATGGATAAGACACAAAAAGCAGAGAAGATACTTAATATCATCATGGTGATCTTTGCCGTTATCGGCATAGTGCTCATGTTGACAGGAGATAAGGACGGTGCGCTTCAGTCGACGGGTCTTGAGAACTTCAAGTTCTACACGGTCCTCTCCAACGTATTCTGCGGTATAGTTGCCGCGATATATCTTATAAAAAGATCAGATAAGCTCATACCTCTTAAGCTCGGAGCAGTATGCGGAGTTACCATTACATTTTGCGTAGTGGCTTTTATGTTCGGACCTCTATACGGATTTATTCAGTTCTACCAAAGAGGTAACCTCTTCTTCCATCTTCTCCTGCCGGTAGCAGCGATGGTGGAATTCATAACTGTAAGAAGAGGGAAGATCCCCTTCAGATACACGGTAATGGCAGCGATCCCAACTCTTATCTACGGGATCTTCTACATGGCTAATATCCTTATCAACGGCAAAGGGGAGTGGCCTGATACGAATGATTTCTACGGCTTTCTTAATTGGGGATGGCCTGTGGGAATAGGAATATTCATAGTAATTACACTTCTGGCATTCGGCGTAGCATGCGCCTTCAGAGCGATCAGTAATAAAAGAAGCAAAGAAGCCTGAATACTATTCAGGCTTCTTCTGTACCGGATCTTTTCTTTAAGTTATCTCTGAATTCCTCTGGTTCGTATTCCAGGGGCTTAGCAAGAAATCCCGCCTCCCACAGCTTATCTTCTATTATGTCCAGGATCTCCTCGGAAGGAGCAAGGACGGTGTGGTAGTGGTAGCCGTCCGTGACGTTGGAGAGAAGTGAAGACTTGCCCGAGCGGATCGATTCCATAAAGGACGCCACATCCATACGAGATCTGATGTTGAGCTCTGCACGAAGCGTACCGTAGGCTCTGTGGCTTACGAATACGTCCTTGACCGTGGCTCCGCAGTCGACGAAGAGGTACAGTTCCATCTCGCTCTGATCGGGCTCATGGTGGACCTTGAAGACACGCTCGCACATCTTCTCGCCGGCAAGGCGGTAGCCCTGAGGAGTAGACTCCACATCTTCGCCTGCTGCGCGCAGTATGGCGATGTCGGTCACTATTACCTGACGGCTGACATTTAAAAGGTTCGCCAGATGGCTCCCCGACAGCGGCGTCGGGGAGGAACCCAGCAGTTCCTTTATCTTGTCTCTTCTCTGACTTCCGTTCATGGATGACCTTGATATCACGCGATGGGGTGAAGGTTCTTAAGAGATACGTCGAGGATAGGAGAGGAGTGCGTAAGAGCTCCGCTTGAGATGTAGTCAACGCCCATCTCAACATACTTTGCAAGGTTCTCCTTGGTGACATTACCGGAGATCTCGATCTCGGCCTTGTGGTCGATAAGAGCGATAGCTTCCTTGAGCATTTCGGGAGTCATGTTGTCGAGCATGATTATGTCTGCTCCTGCTTCAAGAGCTTCTTTTACCATCTCGATATTCTCTACCTCTACCTCGATCTTACGAACGAAAGGTGCATATTCCTTAGCCATGGCGATAGCTTCCTTAACTCCGCCTGCAGCACCGATGTGGTTGTCCTTGAGAAGGACGCCGTCGGAGAGGTTATAACGGTGGTTGTTGCCGCCGCCGACCTTAACGGAATATTTCTCGAATACGCGGTTGTTGGGTGTTGTCTTACGTGTATCGAGAAGTTTTGTCTTAGTGCCTTCAAGAAGGGAAGCAGTCTTATTGGTATAAGTAGCGATACCGCTCATCCTCTGAAGGTAATTAAGAGCTGTTCTCTCGCCGCTTAAGATAACTCTCATGTCGCCTGTTACGGTAGCAAGAAGCTCGCCGGGAACTACCTTGTCTCCGTCCTTCTTAAGAAGCTCGACCTTGGTAGCGGGATCCATGAGCTCGAATACACGTGCGAATACATCAAGTCCGCAGATGATGCCCTCCTCCTTACAGATGAGGTCTGCTGTTCCCTGAACGGGGCCTTTGACGACGCTGTTAGTCGATACATCCTCGCTGGTGATGTCTTCCTTAAGTGCTGACAGGATCAGCGGGTCTACATTGCAAAGTAAAGTTGCCTTATCGAACATGTTGATATCCTCCGTTTATTTTGTTTGTTCATTTGCTTTATCTATGGCATCCAGGACTATCTTCCTGTATTGCTTATCAAGTGCTTCGCCGTCTTTGTAGAGGGCAAGGTCGGGAAGATCATTCTCGTCGAAGTCAAGCTTACCGTATCCTGTTGTTATGTCCTCTGCTGCGAACTTGGCGAAGACCATACTCTCGAGAAGGGAGTTGCTTGCAAGCCTGTTCTTGCCGTGTACGCCGTTACATGCAGTCTCGCCGATGGCGTAGAGGTGATCGCAGGATGTCTTGCTCTTATAGTCTACCTTGATGCCGCCCATGTAATAGTGCTGTGCAGGTACGACGGGGATGGGCTCCTTCGTTACATCGTATCCTTTCTCCGCGCAGTGCTCGACAATATTGGGGAAGTGCTTTAAGATCTCATCCTTGGGGATAGGGCGAAGGTCTTCCCATACATGAGGAGTTCCGTCCTTCTCCATCTGTGCCAGTATCTTCGCCGTCAGAAGGTCGCGGGGCAAAAGCTCGTTAGTGAACCTGTTGCCGTTCTTATCAAGAAGGATGGCACCTTCGCCTCTTACTGACTCGGAGATAAGGAAGTTACGATCCTCTTCTTCGGTCGTATAGAAGGTAGTAGGGTGGATCTGGATGTAGTTTATGTCCTTGACCGCTATATCGTACTTAAGAGCCAGAGCGACAGAATCTCCGGTTAAGTTCCTGAAGTTTGTGGACTGAGAGTAGAGTCCGCCGATACCGCCTGTAGCGAGCATCGTATAATCAGCGAGGATCACTGAGATCTCTTCGCGCGTCTTGTAGTCGGCGGGCTTCTCTTCCGCACGTGAGGAGTTATCCTTCACGACTGCGCCGTAGCAGCAGTTATCGCGGATGATAAGGTCTACCATCTTCTGATATTCGACGATCTCGATATTGGGGCGCGTAAGGACTTCTGCCCAGAGCTTCTCGGTTATCTCTCTTCCCGTGATGTCCTTATAGAAGAGGATCCTGGGTCTGCTGTGACCGCCTTCTCTGGTGAAGCCGAGTGAACCGTCTTCGTTTCTTTTGAACCTTACGCCGTAGCCTATAAGTTCGTCTGCCAGTTCGTGTGAATATCTGATCATAAGGTCTACGGAACCTTCGTCGTTCTCGTAGTGACCTGCCTTCATCGTATCCTCGAAGTAGGCGTCGTAGTCCGACATGTCGTCGAGCATGCACATACCGCCCTGAGCAAGGAACGAGTCGCTTCGTTCTACATTACGCTTGGTAATGACCGTGACTTTCTTATCCGCAGGCAGGTGAAGTGCTGCGATAAGGCCTGAACAACCGCTTCCTACGATAAGGACGTCGGTGTGAGTTACTTTCTTGTTAGTTGCCATTGGCATCTCCTCATAGGCTCTTGCTAAGTATTGCTTGACCTAAGATAACACATGTTTTTACACCTGACAAGACACCTGTAAAGTTTTCTGTTGACACATATCGGTCTCATGTTTATACTTTCGATTAACAAACCCTAAGATACAGGAGAATACATTATGACGATCAGTGAAATGCAGGAAGAGATACGCCGCATCAAGAAGGAGAAGGATATCTGTATCCTTGCACACGCTTACCAGAACCACGAGATATTAGAAGTAGCTGATTATGTCGGAGATTCCTACGGACTTGCAGTTAATGCCTCCAAGGACTCCAAGAAGACCGTCCTGATGTGCGGTGTACGCTTCATGGCTGAGACATGTAAGATCATATCTCCCGAGAAGAATGTTATCCTCGTATCTTCAGAAGCAGGATGCCCCATGGCTGAGCAGCTCGACAGCGACTTCCTTGCAGCGATAAAGGAGGACTACCCTGATTACACTACCGTCTGCTACATAAATACTACAGCAGAACTTAAGACACAGTGCGATGTATGCGTAACATCTTCTGCGGCGCTTAAGATAGTAAGTCAGCTCGAAAGCGATAAGATACTCTTCATCCCCGATCCTAACCTTGGTAACTGGATCGAGAAGCAGCTTCCGGAGAAGACATTCGCATTCTATAAGAGAGGCGGATGCCCTACGCACTTCCGTCTCACTGCTGACGAAGTCAAGAAGGCTAAAGAGGCCCACCCCGATGCTCTTGTACTGGTACACCCCGAGTGCCGTCCCGAGGTAGTAGAGCTTGCCGACTACGTTGGAAGCACCACGGGAATAATGAACTACGCCAAGAACAGCGATAACAAGGAATTCATAATAGGTACGGAGAACAGCATCGTTTCTCACCTTCAGTACGACTGCCCCGACAAGCTCTTCTTCGCTCTTTCCAAGGACTGCGTATGCCACAACATGCGTCTTATCACATTGGGCGATGTCTACACGGCAGTCAAGGGCCTTACAGGCGAAGAGATCACATTGAGCGACGAAGTGATCACCGGTGCCAAGAGATGCATCGACAAGATGCTGGAGCTTGGCGGCTGATAAGAAACAGAAGAACTGCTGATCAGATAAATCCGCGCAATACAAAAGGGAGCTTAGGCTCCCTTCTTCTGTCTCAGTTCTCGTTTAAGTAATTCTTTATGGCACTGACCGCAGGGATAGCGCATAAAGCGAGAACACCGATAATAGCTAAAGTCATGTTCTTTATCCTCCGCGAAGTATTATAGGACTACTAAGAATACGTGTTAAGTATTTCTTTTATGATCTTGTTCAAAGAAAAGTGAGTAATACCGATGTAGTAAGCTTAAGTTTCTTTAATAGTTAATTCATATAATGTTCAACCATATCGGTATAAAGCCCCCTCCCGCAAAGGATAAAATCCATGTATATGGTACTTGTCACTATACGGCTTATGCTCCCGGCGCTATCGGGAGGGGGAGGTATATATGAGAAGGTTTATGAAGGTATTGGCGGCCGTGGTAACATCGCTTTGTCTTCTTGTGATCAATCTGCCGCTTCAAGGAACGAAGGTCCTTGCTGACAATAATGTATATACATTCAGCAATAACGGATCTGAAGGAACTCTCACATACGGAAATACTTCGATCGGGAACGGCCAATATGCCGAGAACTTCCTGATGCTTGAACCCGGAACACTGGAGATCAATTATACTCCCGGTGACGGTATCAGCGGTATCGTGATCATCATCCGCGATCTCGATAACCCGCCTGCAGAAGGTGATCCTTGGCAGCCTGCGCTTACGGTCCAGGGAGATACTGCCACGAGCGATCAACTCGTTCTCTCGCAGTGTATGCAGATCGAAGAGATCCGTGAAGGCGGTGGTATGGTGCAGCTTACCCTTATCAAGGTCTACAAGGTCGAGTGGTCATCCAATATTATCAGGGATATCATATTCTTCAAGGATGCCAACGCTACTATCAAGAGACACTTTGACCATGCTCATGCTGCCTGTGAATTTGCTCTTCCGGACCATACTTCCAGGGTCACCATAGCAGAAGAGACCGGTCGCAATAATACTGAGACATATTCCGGCGTATTCTATCTCTATAATCGCCCCGGGCAGTTAGCGATAGATAACACCGGAGATGTTAACGGCGAGGATCTGTTAAGGCTCACGAGCGTTAAGATCAACGATACATCCGTAGGTGTCATGAATGAATACGATCTTTGTACTTATCCCGTATCGCCGCGTAGCGACGGAAGTATCAAGATAGAACTTACAGGTGATACCAGACTTTGTGTCGTTATCGGCTGGATCAACTCCGAAGCATTCCAGGATGAGAGCACGAGAGCATTCTACGACAATATGGGTTATGGTCTCTTCAATTGCGGATCTGCCGAAGTAAGAGCGATCTACGACGAGAACATGAACCGAGTAAATACATACTATACGACTGACGGCTGTATCCTCTCCGACGAGTTTGAGATCAGAGGCCACAGGACTCCCGGTATCGGTGAGCTTCGTGTACAGGCCGGTTACTATGTCGAATTCGAGTTTATTCCCAGAAACGGATATCAGCTTGATCAGTTCCTTTGTAACGACGGTCCTGCGGCCATCGTTCCGTACGGAAATCAGCCGAACCACTATCTTTTCCATGTGCCTGAGAATAACATCCATTTAAGTGCACAATTCGTAGAGAAGCCCGATGAGCTCGTAAGCGGAACATCTTCAGCGGTAACAGGCGGTAATGCAGCTATCCCTCAGGATGCATTTATCGGCGGCAGCGGACGTATCACTGTCTCTGACCTCAGCAATCAGGCAGCGGCTCAGTACGATAGCCAGATCTCAGACGAATACGAGATCGCCGACGCTGTAGCACTTGATATGTCTAATGTCTTCGAGAAGGCTAACGATACAGGTGAGTGGGTCATCGACGATCTTCACAATGCAGCAGGAACGGCCACGATCTCTCTTGAGCTCGGTGAAGACTTTGACCCCGATAACAACGTTCAGATCGTCCATAACAACAACGGAGTCTTAGAATATCTTCCTACGACATACGATCCCGATACTCACACCGTATATTTCAATACCACGGGATTCTCTGACTTCATCATCACTACGACCGATGAGGCTACTGAAGATGCCGTGATCCCTGAAGGATTCGGCGAAGAAGCGCAAGAGGGTAACGGCAACGAAGAAGAGCATCACGAGCCTGCACCTGAGTATAATATCGATCAGTCCGGAGACGGCTACATCCTTACCACGGTCGAAGAAATCGACGGTGAGTCTGATAGGATCACTGTTGAAGCCGGATGCACTATCCCCAGTGAAGCTGATATCAGGTGGGGCGTCGTTCCCGACGGTATGCAGATCGTTATCGACTACGACGGAGAGCAGAGAACTCTCGGTGAACAAGATGCGTTTAATCCAGGACATTTTGTTACCTTTAACGGTATCGATGTAAGCGGTAATACCATTACTGCTCATTTCAGCAAGTGCTGGGTACTTGCATTTGGTACAACTACGGATCTGCAGTTTACCGTATACGGCAGCAACGGTCAGACCTTAAGGCCCGTAAGCGCTATGGTCAACGATGAGATGCTCTCGTCCGTACCTCCTTATCCCGTTTACTCCGATGTAGATGAGAGTGAGGAACAAAGATATAACATCGTAGAGCTGACATTCACATCAAAGCCTGCTTATATAACTGTTACGGCAGCTCCCAACAATGCCCTCACCGCGATCTCCGGTGTGGAGAATGTAAATCCTCTCGGTGCTAACAGAGTCGATTACATAGACGAGGAAGATCAGGGATTTGTATGGATGGACGCAGACGGTACAACTACTCTTGATGCAAGAAGCATCACGGGAGCATACGTAGAGGCAGGCGACGGCTACGTTCTCTTTACTAACGAATTCCTGATCGACGATATCCCTGACGATATCGCTGCAACCCTGGCTGAGCTCTATGCGGCAGCAGGATACACCGACGTAGGCATGCTGTACGGATTCGACCTTCAGCTCTTCTATAACGGTGAGCCCGTTCACGAGACAGGTTCTCCCGTTAAGATCACATTCACTCTTGCAGCTGATCCGGGTCTTGCAGAAGGCGAGAAGCTCTTCATCCTTCGTGAGCACGACGGAGCGCTTGAGCTCATAGAAGCAACATACGATCCTACTACAAGGTCTGTAACCTTCTACACGGACCGCTTCTCAAATTATGTTCTCTGCAAGGGTAAGATCCCGGTAAATGCAGAAGAGACGACAGCGACGACTACTGCCGCGACCGAAGCGACAACAGCAGCAACGACAGCGGCACCTGCGGAAACGACAGCGGCACCTGCGGAAACGACGGCAGCTGCTCCTGCCGCACAGGCTACGGCGGCAAGGACAGGTGAGGCGAGATCCGCCGCCAACATGGTAGCGATAATTCTCATCACTGCCGCAGCAGCACTATTCGTAGGAGAAGTTCGTAAGAGAACCAAAGAAGAGACAACATGACATAAAAGCTAAAGAGTCGGATACCTTCACGGGTATCCGATCTTTTTGCCTTGTTAACATCCGTTGCTTGCCGCAACGCCCTTCTTACGGATATCTTGCCCATAAGGAGGTACAACATGAAAGTACACAAAAAGATCGCCATAGCAATACTTCTTATAGCGGTTGCAGTAGCAGGATATATTCTATACCCCCGGAAGTTCAAAGTAAGGGAAGATGAGATCGCACTTCGTATTCAGATGGACACAAAAGAAGATATCGGACTTCTCGTTTACGATTACAACATAGCAGGTCACGACTATAGCGGCGGCATATCCAATGCAGACCGCTCACTGATAGGGCACGACGAAGAACTTATCGTCACATGGAACGATGAAGAACTCAAGATAAAAACAGAGGAAGATATCCCATTCAAGATAACATTCAGGATAATCACGGAATACACTGATCCCAATTACGAGAACAACTATCCCGAAGGCATCACAGTATATCTGGATCCCATAGAATGGACAGCACACCTTGGAGAAGAATATGAAGTCCGAATCACGGGCGACAGTACCAACGGATACGAAGCGCAATATACAGACGGTGCCTGATAACATATACTACAAGTAATATGGTTATATCGATCGAACATGAACTTATAAGTAGCAACAACATCAGGGACTTCGAGATAAGTCTTCGTGAGAAGATGTCTCTGGCTTGCGCTGAGATATGGATATCCGAAGACGGTACGGACTTCCCGTGTCTTGGCATCCTGGTAAACTCAACTAAAGCGGTAGTTAACATCTTCTTCGAGGATGGAAGTAATTACGTCTCAACAGGAGACGAAGAGCAGGATGGCTATGTCACATTTTGTAAAGGACAATACGAAGTAGCTTCCTATCAGTTGATCGGCAAGGAAGACGCGATACAAGCCATATTGGATTTCTATATGACCAAAGACAGATCGGAAAAAATCTCCTGGGAACAGCTGAGTTAAAACCTCAGCCGACCCCCGATGAATCCGTCTTCGAGAGTCTGACTTGATACGAATACTATGACATAGTGCTAAAATGGACACAGTCGGGTTTCCGGCTGTGTTTTGTTTGTGGGGGATAGTATATGAATTGGTTATTGGTTATGGCGGCCTTGTATGCGCTTCTTATGTTCATTGTCTATGCGGTGCTCAGGCGTGTCTTAAATAAGTGCGGAAAGTATCTTCTTCTGGGTGTTGCCGACGGGGTAGCATTTCTAGTGGTATTAGTGCTTGCACTCCTTGATATATGTACTCCCGGGGGTGATCTGAACGGAATGCTTGGGCAGATACTTCTTCTTGTATACGGCCCTGTTGCGGTCATTATCCTTATCTGTATCCTTGTAGCCCGGAGGCGCAACACAAAACGTTAACAGTTATGTTAATGTTTCTTGAGTATTTGAGTTATATAATAGAAAGAAAGCGCCCGTTGAGGTTAAGTCATGGTAGATCAGTTTTCCATTCAGCTTTCTTTCCTTATATTCGAAGCGGTATTCTGCTTTCTGTCCGCGCTTGTCTATGCCGTATCCAAAGATCCCTTTAAGCTCAGAAAGAAGATAGTACTGTCGCTTAATAGCGCGTGCGGTGCCATGCTTCTTTGCGAGTATCTGTTCTATGTCTATATGGGCAGTACGGGAGCCTGGGATATCCTGGTCATGAAGATCGTCAATGCGGCGGTCTACTACCTTATAGTCCTGCTGCTTCTTGCTTATGCGATGCTTGTGGCAGTCAGGCTTTTCTCCAGGTGCGATCTTAAATACGATATGCCGTGCAGGAAGAGATTTATAGGAGTCGTGTCTATTGTCGGCGCAGGCCTTTTGCTTGTTACGGTATCTCAGTTCACGGGAATATATTATTACTTCGATTCCAACCATGTATATCAGAGAGGTCCCATGTTCTGGCTTGCTGCGGCGATCCCGACTATAGGCGCGCTTATTGTTGCTTCAGTTATCCTGGAGCACAGGGATAAGATCGGAAGGGGACAGCTTGTGGTACTTCTTTCCTATCTGGTGCTTCCTATGGTAGGTGAGCTCTTCCAGGTATTGTTCTACGGTAATTCCTACCTCAATATCTGCATGGGTCTGTCGGTACTTCTCATGTTTTTCGAGAATATGGTCAATAAGGAGAAGGAGATCGTAAGAGCTTCGAGGACTGAGGTCAGGACGGGACTTGCCAACGAGACCGGATATATAGAGTGGCTTCGAGACATGAAGGGCAAGGAAGAACTCAAGGACTATGCGGTGATAATATTCGATCTTCGTAAGTTCTCGGATGTCAACAGGACGTACGGCGTAGAGAACGGCAACAGGGTGTTGGCATCTTTCGGAAGTGTAATGCTCACCAAGATAGATTCCGATGAGATCCTCGGAAGACAGTATGGTAACCAGTTCATAGCGATAGTACATAAGGACCATGTAAGTTCTTTCCTTAATGTACTTAAGGGTATAGACGTGACATTTACGGATGTATCTACAGATCAGCCTGAGACGATCACGCTGTCGGCCCGTGCAGGTGTATACCTTATCGACAGGACCGATCTTGACGGAGAGGATATCCTGATATTTGCAGGACAGGCATTAAGCGAAGTTAAGTCCAGAGAGACCGAAGATGTCGTATGGCTCACACAGGAACTTATCGATTCCATAGCATCCCGTAAGGGCCTGGAAGGCGAGATAAGGGACGGTCTTAAGAAGGGCGAGTTCATACCGTACTATCAGCCCAAGGTCAATATCAAGACCGGTAAGATGTGCGGAGCTGAGGCTCTGTCCAGGTGGATCCATAACGGTGAGGTGTTATTCCCGGGTAAGTTCATAGAGATAATGGAAGCTAACGGCTCCATACGTCTTCTTGATATGGCTATATTAAAGACTGTATGCAGGGATATAGCGGAATGGCTGAGCATGGGCCTTATGGTACCTCAGATATCGGTCAACTTCTCCAGACGTAATCTCAGCGACCATGATCTTGCAGCGCATATAGATACTATCGTAAGCGCTTCGGGAATACCCAAAGAGCTTATTGAGATCGAGATAACGGAAAGCAGTGACGAGTTCTCCATAGAAGATCTGAGCAGGTTCGTAGATGCCATCCGTTCTCTGGGATACAAAGTGTCCATAGATGACTTCGGATCTAAAAGTTCCTCTCTGTCCCTTCTTCGTGACGTATCCTTCGATACTCTGAAGATAGATAAGGGATTCGTTGATAATTCCAAGAGCAAGGATGTAAAGATCTTAACTAATATCGTAAGGCTTGCAAGCGCCATCGATATGGAGATCGTAGCAGAAGGTGTTGAACAGAAAGGTCAGATAGAGACATTGGACGAGCTTGGCGTAGACGTCATACAGGGATTCTACTTCGATAAGGCTCTGTCTAAGGAAGTAATGACCGAGAGGCTCAAGTCACCTAACTACGATTGTGAGTTCGTAAGTACTATCTGATATCAGTGATATGTCAGATAAAAGCAGCCGGGATATATGTCCCGGCTGTTCTTTGTTATCGGATATCTTATGATGTTAACAAGGTGACCTTTAAGGTTCGATCCCAAGTCTTGTCAGTCGGCAAACTCCGTGTGGTTCTTGCCGCTGTTCTTACCCTTGTAAAGTCTGGCATCTGCCTTGGTGATCATATTGTCGACGGATGTGTCCTTGACGCCTTCGCATATACCTATGGTCATGGTGACCGAGAAGGTTCTGCCTTCATGTTCGAATACTCTGCCGGAGATAATCTTCAAGATCTTATCTGCGATCATACGTCCTGCCTCTATATCCGTATCGGGGAGCACGAAGAGGAATTCCTCACCACCCCATCTTCCTGCGGTGGCGTTGTCGGGAAGAGTCTCTTCTATTGCATTTGCAATGCCTTTAAGGACCACGTCACCCATGTCGTGACCGTAAGTGTCGTTTACTACCTTGAAGTTATCGATATCTCCTATACCTATGACGTACTTCTCGGAGCTTATGGATACTTCCGCCAGCTTAAGGTTCATGGCGCGGCGGTTATTGAGCTTAGTCAGAGGATCTGTCGAAGCCATATCCTTGAGCTGCTTAGTCTGCATACGAAGCTTACTCTCGTTATAGGAATTCATTATGGTGAAGATGATGGAGATATAGATCAGTACGAAGGATCCTACGATGATGTTGATGATGTAGAAGATCATCTGGTAGGAGGTACTGCTTATGTCATATACAATGTGTTCTGAATTGTAGCAGAAGAAATTCAGTGCTCCGTACAAAGGAACGTTTACGAAGAGCACTATGAACGGTGCCGGCTTATATTTGTTGGGCATAAGAAATGCCAGGGGGATAAGCATCAGAAGGAACATTGCGAAGTTAGACTGTAATCCCACACACATAGTAGCCGCTACCGCATGGGCGATGATCTCGGCGATGGTAGCGTATACAAGAAGGTTCTTATCTTTGACTTTCTTGGTCAGAGGGATCAGTACGGCGTAGAATGAGACACTGAAGACATTGAAGATGACCATTATCTTGGCTCCTGCCATGGCAAAGAGCATCAGATAGCAGATATGTGCTACGAGACAGGCAATGAAGGCACAGAAATAAAGAAGAAATTCCAACCTCGGAGATATTGCCTTATCGATCTTGGATACAAATTTCAGATCTTTGTTGTACTGTTCTTCGTTATACATAAGCACTCTACTTCTAAGAAACTAAGTGTGGTCGCCTACAGATGGATTATAGCATGTAGTCTGTAAACCATATGTTTCCAAATGGGAAACTTGATGTATACTTGTGAATATTGAAGCTCCTGTGACAAAAATGTTGGAAATTTGATACCGGAAGTCATGTGAGCGTGATAAATTACTGCAACCCGGTTAAGTAGTGTTCCGGAGGATAGATAATGCTTGAATTAGGTTTTTCATATATAGGCGTCTTGTGGCTTGTTATGCTGTTCGTACCTAATATCTTATGGACGAAGAGAAAGCCGTCAGGCTATGAGGAGTATGCTCTCCGCGAGAATAAGATACTCGTTATCTTCGAACGTATCGGCGAAATGCTTACTATGGTATCAGCGGTCTTATTTAAGACCAACAATATCCGCACGGGTTCGGTGTGGTTATTCTGGCTTGTTTTGTCGTTTGTATTGATGGTCATCTATGAGATCTATTGGGTAAGATACTTCAGGAGCGCTCGTACCATGGCGGATATGTACAGTTCCTGCTTCGGTATTCCCGTAGCAGGCGCCACATGCCCCGTATTGGCATTCCTCTTTCTTGGTATATACGGATCTAATATACTCCTTATCGTATCTTCGGCGATACTGGGTATCGGTCATATAGGTATACATCTCGGGCATTATAAGGAAGCTGCAAGGAAGGCTTACCGACCCTCTTTCCGTCAGAAGGTATTTACCTCTTTGTTAATACTCTTGCTCCTTCCCGTTATCGTATGTATATCTATCCGTAACTATGATCAGGTCACGGACCCTGCTGCTATACGTGAATCTTTATATGTTGATATCGGAGGGCAAGAGCAATATCTCCTTATAAGGGGAACATCTGAGGAGAACCCCGTAATTCTTTATCTTCACGGTGGCCCCGGAAGCCCCGATGCATGCATGTCTCCTGCATTTACCGACTATCTTATCGATGACTATACGGTAGTATGCTGGGACCAGCGAGGATGTGGCAGGACATATCTTCATAACGATGACAGGAATAATTCGACCGTATCCTTCGATAATGCCATCTCAGATCTTGGCGAAGTAATATCTTATCTTCAGGGACGCTTCGGTCAGGAGAAGATCATACTTATGGGCCATTCCTACGGATCTGTACTTGGTGCCTCTTATACTTATGAGCACCCTGAAGATATCGAGGCTTTCATAGGTATAGGACAGTTCGTCAACTGGAAGGCATCTTCTATGGCGGAGTACGACGAAGCATATGAAAGAGCAGTTGAAGCGGGAGATGATACTTCCGAGATGACTGCCGCTTATAACGAGATGGTAGAGAATGATTCATTCGAAGCATCCATGGAGATGAGCAGATATACAGGCAAGTACTTAGAGGCATCTTATAACGGCAATACCATATTGGCGGCACTGTTCTCGCCCTATATGACTTCGGATGACTTTATGTGGGTTACAAAGATATTAAGCTTTGAGAGATTCATGGAGTACGAAGGTCCTCTTATGGACTATATAAACAGCGTAGATCTTCGTGAGGATATTCCCTCCTTCGAAGTTCCCGTTCTCTTTATAAGCGGAGGCTGTGACTATAACTGTACTTACACGGTAGCAGAAGAGTATGCGCGTTCCTGCGGAGCCGAGATGTATATCATCGACGGTGCCGATCACTATTGTCATGCTGCATGTCCGGAGGAGTTCTCAAGTGCCGTTAAGGACTTTCTGTCGGAGGAGTGATAGAATGTTATCACTTTTGAGGATAAAGTCGGAGGCGTACTTATGACACCTGATAGGATAAGAGAGTATTTCGCGAGAGACAGATATGCCGCACTTACGGGTATTGAGATATTAGAGGTGCGCGAGGGTTATGCCAGGACGCATCTTAAGGTGGAGGATAAGCACCTTAACGGCAATAATGTAGTCATGGGCGGCTGCATATATACGATGGCCGATTTTACTTTCGCGCTGGCGGCTAACTGCGGTGACTCCGAGTCCATTACTCTTAATTCAAGCATCGTCTTCAACAGCCCCGCTTCAGGCAAGGATCTTTATGCGGAGACAGAAGTTATTAAGAACGGCAGGAGCGTATGTAATTTCCTGGTAAGAGTAAGTGACGAGAAGGGAAGGACGATCGCCACGGCCACCATGGTCGGATACAGGACTTGACCGTATAAGAGGGCTGTAGTAAGATGAGCCCAACATTTAAGTACAGGAGGAACACCGATGAAGAAGACATTCTGCTAATAGTTTTATACTGCCTGCGGAGAGTCTTTTAACGTGTTCTTTTTTATATCTTTACGGAACTTTCTGCCACGGTATCTGCCGTGGCTTTTTGGTCCTCCAAGGGCATATCTTGAGGAGGAATAAATGGCTTTAATAAACATACGAGATCTTAAGTTCGGATACGACGGCAGCGATACGCTTCTTTTTGATGGTATCAGCATCGGAATAGATACCGAGTGGAAGCTGGCTCTTGCAGGACGTAACGGAAGAGGCAAGACTACTTTCTTTAAGCTCCTTCAGGGACAGCTTCAGTACGAAGGTACCATCACGGGTGTGCCTCATGTAGTAACGTTTCCCTGTGATGAGATATCTCTTGATGAAGAGTGGAAGATACGAAAAGAACTTAATCTCATGAATACAGACCCGGATATCGTCTACAGACCTTTGGATACATTGTCCGGCGGAGAGAGGACTAAGCTCATGCTGGCGTACCTTTTCTCGGATGAGATGAACTACCCGCTTATAGACGAGCCTACTAATCACTTAGATCAGGAGGGAAGAGAAGCATTGGCTTCTTATCTTGCTTCCAAGGACGGCTTTATAGTCATATCTCACGACAGGCATTTCCTTGATATGTGTACGGACCATACTCTTATGATCACTAAGACGGGAGTAGAGCTTACGGCTTCTTCTTTCTCTACATGGTGGGACAATAACGAGAAGCGCATGCAGGGAGAAGCGGAGAGGAACGAGCAGCTTCGAAAGGAAATAGGTAAGCTCGATATAGCCATGAAGAAGAATGCCGCATGGTCAGCAAAAGCAGAGAGATCCAAGAACAGAGCTCATGCTTCTTCCAAAGTTCAGGAAGATCACTTCAGAAGAGCATACGAGGGCAAGAAAGCTTCTAAGCTTATGTCTCTTGCCAAGAACCTTGAAGACAGGAACGAGCGCAAGATGGAAGAGAAGAAAGGCCTTCTTAAGGATCTGGAGAAGTCTGAGAGATTGAAGATAACAGGTACTACTCATCACAACAAGACTCCGATCATCCTTAAAGATCTTGTCATAAAACGTGACGGATTTGAGATAGCAGGTCCCTTGTCTCTCACTGTGGAGCAGGGCGAGAAGATAAGGATCAAAGGTCCTAACGGCTGCGGTAAGAGTACCCTTCTGAAGTTCATCGCAGGGCAGGAGAAGGAATCCATAACAGGAGAAGGAGATATCTATATGGCGCCCGGTCTTAAGATATCCTTCGTAAGTCAGGATACGGAAAACCTTAAGGGGACAATAGGCGACATAGCGGCGCAGCGCGGATGCGACAAGACTCAGTTCAGCACGATCTTAGTCAAGATGGGCCTTGATAAGGACTTATTATATTCGGATATATCAACATTTTCTCTGGGGCAGAAGAAGTTCGTGGCAACGGCTCTAAGCCTTTGTGAGAAAGCTGATATCTATATCTGGGACGAGCCTTTGAACTTCATTGATATATACCTTCGAGAGGAGATACAAAGGCTTGTTACGGAAAGTGATATAACACTTATTTTTGTCGAGCACGATCAGGCTTTCTCGGAGGCTGTTGCAACCGGGGAAGTGGTTTTGCCTCTTTTTTGACTATTATGAGATCTCTTTGGGCTATATAATTGTAACAAGACGGTTATACACTTGAAGCAGGCTTGTTGCATCCCTGGTGTAGAATCCGTATAGGTGAGACTATGAAGAGATTTGATAACAAAGCATTGAGAGCGTTGCTCTCCATTATCGTAAGTGCGTCGGTCGCAGTTCCGATCCTTACTCTTCCCCTGGGAACAAGAGACGGTATAAGTCCTGCTCTTAAGGTGCGCAGAGCCTATGCGGCAACTTTCCCTGAAGAAGATGTCGAAAACGAGGAAGTAGTACCTCCTCAGGAGATCGAAGTAGACGAGAATATCGCTAACGGTGGTACTATCTCAGCTACATATACCGACGGATACGACCCTTCCGGTAATTCCGGAACGTATAGTGATGTACAGACATATACCGTATATCAGCAGTTCGATCAGTCGGGCCTGAAGGTAGAGCTTTTGGATCCCATGTATTTTGCAGAGGATTACACTACGTTCTACATTATGTATCCCGATACCATCATCAAGGAAGAGCCTTATATGGATTCCATAACACTGGCTCAGGTACCCGTCGGTGAAGGTGTACAGAGGATCGCAGTAGGTGACAGCTGGTCCAAGATCGAGACGCGTGACGGTATAGTCGGATATGTTCTTACTGAGTCACTTTCCATAGATATGGTATGGCAGGATATTGACAGAACAGTATGGGTAGACTGTGACAGCCTTATCCTTCGTTCAGGTCCCGATACATCCTACGATATGGTCGCAACTCTCTATAGAGACGACAGGCTTCGCTGTATCGCTATAGCTGATAAATGGTTCAAGGTAATAACGGAAGACGGCGTCGAGGGTTATGTATATACTTCGTTCACGACAGAGACACCTCCCCCGACTCCTACTCCCACACCTACTCCCATCCCGCCTCAGAATAACGGCGGCGGCGGCGGTGGAGGAGGAAGCTCCTCCGGAGGCGGTACCAACTACAATCAGGTAGTCGGCGGTACTTACGAGAACGTAGGTAATAACGGACAGACCATCGCCAATATCGCACAGTCGATGCTCGGCGTATCTTATGTATGGGGTGCCAGCTCCGCTTCCGCGGTAGACTGTTCCGGCCTTGTCTGCTACTGCTATAATCAGCTCGGCGTATCGTTGCCGCACCAGTCACAGTCGCTTTGCAGCGTAGGAGTTCCCGTAGCTCGTGAAGACGTACAGCCCGGTGACATCGTCTGCTGGGATACAGGAGGAGGATACTGCGGACACGTCGGTATCTACATCGGCGGCGGACAGTGTATCGATGCCAGAGGCCGTGCATACGGCGTTGTCTGGGGCGACATCGACAGACATCCTATCGTTACGATACGAAGGATATTCGTCTGACAGATAAGAGATATAAAGATCGGCGGTCTTAAGGGATCGCCGATCTTTTTTTGTGCGAGAATAAATGTTCTTTTCTTGCTGACATTAAAAATTCCGGCGCGTATTATATATATGTAAGAATCATTCTTACAGAGGCTGGTCTTCGGATCTGGTCTCGCCGTAGACGGGAGCAACTCCCGTCATTTTTATTTTCTGGAGATTATGTTGTGAATCAGCTTAGTGTATTTATAGATGTTTGACTATATACCGTGTGCCTGATGAATAAAAAGAACCGCCGACTGATGTCGACGGTTCTCCTTGTTTTATCTTGTCTTTAAGATCACTTTGCAACGATGTTTGCAAGGCGTCCCTTTACATAAATGAACTTCACTATGTTTCTTCCGGCAAGAGCCTTCTCGAGTCTCTCGTCAGCCTTGACCTGAGCTTCAACTGCTGCCTGATCTGCGTCGGCGGGAATGTCTACCTTGAACATTACCTTACCGTTGATCTGAACAGCGATCTCGATCTCATCCTTAACGAGTGCGGACTCGTCGAAGGAAGGCCACTTCTGGTTGAAGATGGAGTATTCGTTGCCGAATGTCTCACACCAGATCTCCTCTGTCATGTGAGGAGCGAAGGGACTTAAGAGGAGGATCAACTTCTCTGCCGCATAACGTACGAGCTGAGGCTTAGCATTTGCTAACTGCTGGTACTTGTTGATAGCATTTATAAGTTCCATCATACGTGCAACGGAAGTGTTGAACTGGAATCTGTCGATATCAAATGTTGCACTCTTTATGGTGTAGTTAAGAACGTAGTTAAGTTCCTTCTCATCCTTGCCCATCTCGATCTTGGAGATGTCGGAATCCTTGATGGAAGATACGTCCTCAGCAAGCTTCTCTACACGACGTGTGAACTTCAGGATTGCCTGGATACCGTCATCGTTCCAGGGACCGCCCTCCGTGTATGCAAAACCGAATGCAAGGTATGTTCTGAATACGTCGGAACCGTGCTTGGCAACATACTCGTCGGGAGCAACCGTATTACCTCTGGACTTACTCATCCTGTTACCGTCGGGGCCTAAGATGATACCCTGGTGAACAAGGCTCTTGAAGGGCTCGTCGAAGTCGATAAGACCCATGTCTCTCATTGCCTTACAGATGAATCTTGCATAGAGAAGATGCATTGCAGCATGCTCGGGACCGCCGACATACTTATCTACGGGAAGGAGCTTCTTGATCTTTTCCTTGTCGAAGATCTCATCGTTATTCTTGTTATCGGGATAACGGAACTCGTACCAGGAAGAGTCAACGAATGTATCCATCGTATCGGGATCTCTCTTAGCATCGCCGCCGCACTTGGGGCACTTGCAGTTCATGAATGAATCACACTTTGCAAGAGGAGATTCTCCGTCAGGTGTGAACTCTACGTCGTAGGGAAGAAGGACGGGAAGATCCTTCTCGGGAACGGGTACAACACCGCACTTTTCACAGTGGATCATGGGGATAGGTGTACCCCAGTATCTCTGTCTGGAGATGAGCCAGTCACGAAGTCTGTAGTTGACTGTCTTATGTCCCATGCCCATAGTAGCAAGCTTGTTGACGATAGCGTCTATAGCAGCGTGCATTTCGATGCCGTTGAACTCATCGGAATTAACAAGGATACCCTTCTTCTCGCAGTAGGGAAGCTCGTCTTCTGCGCCTTCCTTGGAAGCGACTACTCTGATGATATCAAGGCCGAACTTTGTAGCGAATTCAAAGTCTCTCTCATCGTGTGCGGGAACTGCCATTACGACACCCGTACCGTATGCAGCGATAACATAATCCGATGTCCAGATAGGTACCTTTCTTCCGTTCAGGGGATGGATGGCATAAGATCCTGTGAAGACACCTGTCTTCTCTCTTGTAGTGGACATACGGTCGATATCGGATGCCTTTGAAGTGAAGAGCTTGTAGTCATCGACTGCAGCCTTGCACTCGTCTGTTGTAAGCTTGCTGCAAAGCTCTGATTCGGGAGCTACTACTACGTATGTAACACCCATGAATGTATCAGCTCTTGTTGTGAATACTTCAAGCTTAAGAGGATCGCCGTTCTCGTCCTTTAAGATCTCGCCGTCCTTCTCGACGGTGAAGGCAACCTGAGAACCTTCGGATCTTCCGATCCAGTTGGTCTGGATCTTTTTTGTCTTCTCGGGCCAGTCGAGGTCGGGCAGGCAGTCAAGAAGTTCCTGTGCATAGTCTGTGATCTTGAAGAACCACTGAGTCATGTTCTTCTTAACTACTTCGCTGTCGCATCTCTCGCACTTGCCGTCGATTACCTGCTCGTTTGCAAGTACCGTCTTACACTTATCGCACCAGTTAACGGGTGCGTTCTTTCTATAGGCAAGACCCTTGTTGTAGAGCTGGATGAAGAGCCACTGGTTCCACTTGTAGTATTCGGGAGTACAAGTAGCAAGCTCGTAGTCCCAGTCAAAAGTAGCGCCCATCTCGCGGAGCTGCTTCTCCATTGTCTCTATGTTCTTGAATGTTGAATCCTGAGGATGGATACCTGTCTTGATAGCATAGTTCTCTGCAGGAAGTCCGAATGCATCGAATCCCATGGGATGGAATACGTTATAACCCTGCATCCTCTTCATCCTTGACCATGAATCGGTAAGGGAGTAGTTATACCAGTGTCCGAGGTGAAGGTTGGCACCGGAAGGATAGGAGAACATCTCGAGGCAGTAGAGCTTCTCACCCTTCTTGTTCGGATCGAACTTGTAAAGGCCGGTGTCGGCCCACTTTTTCTGCCATTTGCGGTCGATATCAACTGAATAAGGCATATATATTAATCCTTTCTTCAAAAATATACTTATTGATTAAACTATAAAATTCTATCACAGCACCATAAGAAATTGAAATATATTTGCAATCTTTTGCCACATTAGCTTAATTGATTTATATGAACCTTACGTTATAATAGAATTGTTTTAGAAGGATTTATCAGCGTCTTTTGACGTTTTCTTATATATGAGGTGCAATCTAATATGGGTCTTGGAATGGAAATTGGTATCGATCTCGGTACCAGCAGCGTGTTGATCTATGTCCGCGGAAAGGGTGTTGTTCTTAAGGAACCTTCCGTAGTAGCAGTTAATAATAAGACAGGTAAAGTACTCGCAGTAGGTGAATCGGCTTCTCTAATGCTCGGCCGTACGCCCGGAGTAGTAGAGGCTATAAGACCTCTCCGTGAAGGAGTCATCTCCGATTTCAGAGCTACGGAAGTAATGCTCAAGGCGTTTATAGGAAGAGTATGTAACGGCCTTCGTGCCACATACTTTAAGCCCACTATCGTTGTATGCGTGCCTTCGGTAATCACTCCCGTTGAGCAGCAGGCCGTTGAGAATGCCTGCCGTCATGCAGGTGCAAAGGACGTATTCCTTATCCGTGAGCCTATCGCCGCAGCTATCGGTGCAGGTATCGATATCACTAAGGCATGCGGTTCCATGGTAGTAGATATCGGAGGCGGTACTACCGATATCTCCGTTATCTCTCTTTGTGAGCCCGTTGTAGATGCATCCCTTAAGGTTGCAGGTGACAAGTTCGACGAAGCTATCATCAAGCACGTAAGAAGAAAGCACAATATCCTTATCGGTGAGAAGACAGCCGAGATGCTCAAGATCCAGATCGGTTGTGCATACCCCAGAGACGAGGAGCTTACATTGGACGTTAGAGGAAGAAACCTGATAACGGGTCTTCCTTCAACTGTTACCGTATCTTCCACTGAGATGCTCGAAGCACTCGAGGAGCCGGTATCATCCATCTTCGAAGCAGTACATGTAGTACTTGAGAAGACACCTCCGGAGCTTATGGCTGATATCTCCCAGAGAGGTATCGTAATGACCGGCGGTGGAGCTCTCCTTTACGGTCTCGATCGTATGCTTGCCACCAAGATCGGTATCGACGTATATATCGCGCAGGATCCCATCTCCTGCGTAGCTATCGGAACAGGTAAGGCATTAGACATGATGGATAAGTTTGCTGCATTGGGCGATCAGACATAAACGGATATCTATATTTTGAACTTACAAGGCATCTGCTTGGAGCAGGTGCCTTTTTATTGTAAGCGAACTTTATGAATGACAATTAATACACAGATCCATACAAGAAATGCAACTTTGTGTATGTGTTTGAGTATAGATAAATCAGAGAAAAAAAGCGATTATCTTTACGATTGACTATATTAAATCTAAGTGATAATATCCTTCCAATGGACCGATGATGTGTCCTTTTTATCCCGATTACAATTTATGTTTTGTATTTTGTTAATCCCAATTAATCTAATGAGGTATTTATGTCCGATTACGATCAATTGCTCTCTAAGTCCAAGGAAGATCTGGAAGCTATCGCCGTACAGTTCGGAGACTTCACTGCTGAAGTCGCAGCTACCAAGACACGTGAAGAGTTGATCGCCGCCATCAGCGGAACTCCCGTACAGGAAGAGAAGCCTAAGAAGGCTCCCGCTAAGAAGACTTCCACCAGGAAGAAGAAGTCTGAAGAAGAGACGGCTGTCGAGTCTAAGGATGAAGAGAAGCCCAAGAAGGAAGTTAAGAAGGCGGCAGCTAAGAAGACTGCTTCTAAGACTTCCAAGAAGACAGAGGAAAAGGCTGAAGACAAGGAAGAGCCCAAGGCAGAAGACAAGCCTGAAGATGAGGCTCCCAAGAAGCCTTCAAGAGCTAAGAAAGCTAATGCCAAGAAGGCTTCCTCTAAGAAAGAAGAGAATATCTCCATCGAGGAGATCGCTCCCGCCGCCGAAGAGGTAAAGGCAGAGGAAGCAAAGCCTTCCGAGGAAGAAGCTAAGCCCAAGGCGAAGAAGACTGCTAAGAGGTCTTCCAAGAAGAAGGCGGAAGAGCCTTCACAGGAAGAAGCTTCTAATGAGGCAGCTCCCGCTGAGGAGCCTTCGAAAGAAGCTCCCGTTAGAAGTGAAAGACCCGCTCCCAAGAGCAAGAAGAGAAGGATATCCTTCGGTCCCGAGCAGACGCCTACGGCAGTTGATATTCCCGCAGAAGAGAAGAATGAAGAACAACAGGCTGAAGCTCCTGCTCCCGCACCCGAGATACAGTACAGGGAAGTGGAAGGTATCCTTTCCATAGGCGGAGAGAACAGAAATGATTTCTGCGGATTTGTTCACAGGAATAACTATCTTCCCGGTGAAGATGATGCATATGTTCCCGGTCAGATGATCAAGAGACTGGGCCTTCGTAAGGGTGATAAGATCAAGGGTCTTGTTGCTCCCGCAAGAGGCAAGGAGAAGTACGCTCCCCTTCGTAAGGTCATCTCCGTCAACGGTATCGAGATTCCCGAAGATTCGGATTTTGACGTTATAAGGAAGCGTCCCAGGTTCGAGAGCCTGACTGCTATCTATCCCGATAAGAGACTTGATCTCGAGACGGGTGCAGAAGATCTTTCCACACGTATAATCGACCTTTTCTCTCCTATCGGTAAGGGACAGAGAGGTATGATCGTATCACCTCCTAAGGCAGGTAAGACTATCCTCCTTAAGAAGGTCGCTAATTCCATCACGGCTAACAATCCTAACTGCAAGGTCATCGTACTGCTTATCGACGAGCGTCCCGAGGAAGTTACGGATATGCAAAGATCCATTAAGGGTGAGGTCGTATATTCCACATTCGACAAGCGTCCTGAGAATCACGTCAGAGTAACAGAGCTCGTTCTCGAGAGAGCTATGAGACTTGTTGAATTGGGTGAGGATGTTGTTATCCTCCTTGACTCCATGACAAGACTTGCAAGAGCATATAACCTTACGATCAATCCTACCGGTAGAACGTTGTCCGGAGGTCTTGATCCGGGATCTTTGTACGGCCCCAAGAGATTCTTCGGTGCTGCACGTAATATCGAATTCGGAGGATCACTTACGATCATCGCGACTGCTCTTATCGAGACGGGTTCACGTATGGACGAAGTTATCTTCGAGGAGTTCAAGGGTACGGGTAACATGGAAGTTGTTCTCGACAGAAGACTTGCAGACAGACGTATCTATCCTGCTATCGCAGTCGATAAGTCAGGTACGAGAAGAGAAGACCTTCTTCTTACTCCCGAGGAACTCGAATCCGTATGGCTCACGAGAAAGGCCATCGCGGAAGTCGATACTCTTGCTGCTACATCTGCAGTTATCAACTTCATGAAGAGGACAACGAGCAATGCTTCCTTCGTCCTTTCTGCCAAGAAATCTTTCTCGGTAGATTCGTGATTGACAAGAAGAACTAAAGAGAGTAATATCTCATAGTTACTATTAATCCGGTATGGCATACGTGCGCCTTTAAGTACGCGCCATATCTTTGATGAGAGGTGAGATCAATGAAGAGCGACATCCATCCCAAGACTTACTTGGTTACGGTTAAGTGTGCTTGCGGTGCTACATTTGAGACACTCTCCACGAAGGAAGACCTTCGTGTTGATATCTGCTCAAACTGCCACCCTTTCTACACAGGTAAGCAGAAGCTTGTTGATACAGGCGGACGTGTTGACAAGTTCAACAAGAGAATGGGAAGAGCATAATCCCGTTCGAGCGACTGAGAATCGTGATTGTAAGCGGCTTCGTAAGAGGCCGCTTATTTTTTGTTCAATGATAGGAAGCGACGGGTGATATCAGGTTCTGAGACATTCGTGGTATACTGACTTGTAGGGAATAGGATAGATATTATAGAAGAGAGGTTACGGATATGCAGTTTTATGATGAAGATGAGAGAAGCCCTCGCAAGAAGTTTTCATTAGCACCGATCATTATCGTCGTAGTAGTCTTTCTGGCGATAGTAGGTATCGTGATCTTCAGGCATGCCACCATGGTAGGCAAGATAGCAGGTGTGATGGGTGATGAGATAGGAAAAGAAGCCGACGGCTGTAATGTCGAGATCACGGCTGTCATCGATCATCATGCCGATAAGGAGTCATCAAGCGGACCGGGTGTGGTCTACGCTCCTGTCTACAGCTTCGAATATGAAGGCGAGTCTTATAGCGTAACGGGTAAGGTGTGGCAGCCTGATCCTTTCTATGAAGACGGTCAGGAAGTTCAGATCATGATAGATCCTTCCGATCCTACTCATATCTACGATCCGGATAATAATATCGGTACCGGAATGCGTTCCTTCTTGGGTGATGTGCTTATATTCCTGGCGCCTGTCCTTCTGATCCCCTTGCTCGTAATAATCATACCTGCCATATTTGTTATCAGGAATGCCAGGAGAGCAAAGCAGTATACGGATATGATGAGAGAATAATATGGGCTTTGCAACCTAAATTCCTTCTTAGCGTCTTATAGTGCATAAGAACAATTAGGAGGAAAGTAGGATGATTACGCTTACGCCGGTATTAGTAAGATTCGGACTTATCATATTCGCAGTTTTTATCGCGACTTTTCTTATAGGAATCAGAAGAGAAGATAAGTCCTTGACGAACAAAGTATTCTCTGCTGATACGCTCAGGCAGATCCTTGCGTTCTTTATTATGGCAGGTGTCTTATGTTCGCTGTCTGACGATAGCGCGATATTCAGAAAGCCTACCCCTATTAACGGACTGGAGCTCCTTTTCGCTGCTTTTCCTATCGTAGGGGGATGTATACTCTTTTTGCAGGAGCATATTCCTTTAGGTGCGGTATGTATAAGCGTACCGATAAGATCAGGGCGGGAAGGGCATTGTTGTTCTTCTTCCCGATGCTGTTCTTTGCCTCGGTTATTAATTCGAGTAACTACGCGATACCCGCTCTCAGCAGAAATTGGTTCTTAACTGCTATTACTGTATTAGCAAGGTCGTATATGGGACTTATTCCGCTTATGCTGATATTGGAGCTGGTGCTGTATGTAAGCTATAAGATCTTCCGTGATGAGAATAAGGTCATCTTTGCGGCCGCCGTTGTATCTTTTATTATCTATAACCCGTTCAAGATCTTAAAAGCACGGTAAGAGCAGTAATAGTAAATAACGGCGGTATCGTAAGATACCGCTTTTTCTTTGCTCGATTTTATCGGGAATATGTGTAGAATCCTGCGGTAACGTTCGTTATCGGACATACTGTATCCTTTCTTGTGTAGGGGGGGACAACTTATGTTAAGTCTAAAGCTTTGCATTTGGATAATTGCCGCTGTGGCGCTTTTATGTCTGACGGTATTTCCCGGTAAGAGAAAGATACTGCAGGATGAAGACGTCGTTACAGATGCAGCCAAGAACATTATGGTTGTATCTCTGACTTTAATGCTCATAATGTATCCGATCTTCAGCGGGAATACATGGGGGTATCATAAATACTACGAACTCTTAGCACAAGATCATCCTGATGTTGTATCGAGATATCTTAAGACCATAAGATATCTTAGGATCGAAAGGCACGACGATATCAGTTTCAATCTTAGTCTTGGTGTTTATGCCTTTGTTATATTGGGTTCCGTATTCTTATTCTTCACGGGCATGTATGTATATAAGAACGGTATTAAGATCAGACATAAGATGTTACTTATCCTGCCTGTATTTATGTCCGTGATCGGTGTGGCGTATCAAGTTTCCCGTTATGACAGATTGTGGGCGAAGGATCCTTCAAATCTTGTTCTATCCATGATCTTGGGCATTACCGAATATCTTATCGAATATCTGATGAGTACTGCCGTTATGGTCGTGATCTTATACCTCATATACAAATTCTTGAAGATGGTATTAAGAAGTGAGCTCATACCTCTTATTATCATACTTATCCTTTCATTCTTTCCCTCGGAATACGAACTCTTGCAGGGGGCTAAAGAGTATGATCTTCTGAAACTGGTCTGGGGTGCCAATATCCCGTTGTTTCCTGTCGGAATGTTGGTAATGAAGTATAAAGATAAGCTCTTGCCTAAGTCGCTTAGGCAGACGATCATGTGGTCGATAGTGTGGACCGTAACGGGGGCAGCGTCTCTTATAATCCTTCTAAGTCCCAAGGGCCCCGGAATATCCGGTGCTCGTGAATTCTGTCTTACCGATAGTGAGATAACTGTTTATTCGAGTTCAGACGATATTCTTATCAACAGGATATCAGTAGCCATGGCAATACCTTGGTTCATTTTGGGCCTTGCCATAGTGATGCTGCTCCTGAATATTGCTCTTCGTATCAAGACGGGAAACAAGTTCACTTTATTTCTGCGCAAGCATATATATATCGTCCTGATACTTCATATGTGTAATTACGTCAGGTATTACTCCTTCTTCACCGATTGTGTTAAGGATCTTCTTTCCAAAGTAAAGATCGAGAATGCGCTCATTACCTCGGTACTATGGATGTTCATATACTTCGGCATAGCTGTAGTATTGAAGCGTTTTGTCACGGACAGGATAGGTGCAAAGGGAAAAGCCTTATTGCCTTAGATTGTCACCAACTTATAATGTAATTATTCTAAATATGCTTTATAATCGTATGTGGAATAATATCTTTCTTTAGAAGCAGGTGTATATATGGCAACAGTCAAGAAAACTACGATAGGCGGTCAGGCGCTCATCGAAGGCATAATGATGAACGGTCCCTTCAGAACGTCGATGGCGGTCCGTAAGGGTGACGGCACTATCTATATTGAAGAGGTAAAGCAGAGCGAGAAGATGACTTTCTTCGAGAAGATGCCTTTCGTAAGGGGATGCATCAAGTTCTGGAAGATGCTTGTTACAGGTACGGATGCGCTCATGAGATCTGCAGATATCTCTGAGGAAGGTACTCCCGAAGAGGAGAAAGCCAAGCAGAAGAAGTCGGCTCTGGATGAATATATGGAGAAGCACAGCAACCTCATGGTCACGCTGTCAGCTATCCTGGGTATCGCGATAAGCATCGGACTTTTTATCTTCCTTCCAAGGCTCCTGGTGGAGATCGCCGCCAAGCTCATGGGTGATGAGCTGTCCGACAAGACATGGATGTCGGTAGTCCTTAATATAGCAGAAGGAATACTTCGTATGGTATTCTTCCTTATCTATCTCGGATTATCCTCCAAGGTGGAAGGCATCGACAGAGTATGGAGATATCACGGTGCCGAGCATAAGACCATCGCATGCTACGAGGCAGGTAAGCCTCTTACGGTAGACAATATCAAGGAATGCTCCAGGTTCCATCCCAGATGCGGAACGGCATTTATGTTCATAGTTCTTGCAATATCGATAATCATCTATACGATCATCGGTATCATCATCGGAGACCAGAAGGCTATCGTCAACATCCTCTTAAGGCTCATACTGATCCCTCTGATATGCGGAATCTCATATGAGATCTTAAGATTCGTCGGAAGACACGATACTAACCCTGTATGCAGGCTCCTCTCCAAGCCCGGTCTCTGGCTTCAGAGGCTGACTACAAGAGAGCCTGACGAGCCCATCATAGAGGTAGCTATCGCAGCTATGCAGGCGGTTATCCCCGAGAATGCGGATGACGATGTCTGGTGATCTTATTACAACAAATGCTATAAATGAACTGATCGAGGCGGGTATCGATAAGGAAGATGCCCGCCTCGAAGTCTCATTGTTCGAAGAAGCCGCCAAGGACGATAAGGAGCTTATGTCCTTTATATCAAGGCGTAAAACGGGTGAGCCCATGGCCTATATCTTAGGCTACAGGGATTTTTACAGGGACAGGTTTAAGGTAGCAGAAGGTGTCCTTATCCCGAGAAGCGACACTGAGATCTTAGTAGAGACCGCGCTGTGGTTCGCGGGAGCTTTGGACTTCCCAACAGGAGATATCCTTAAGGTCCCCAAGAGCTTTAATGATCTGTCTTCTCTTAATATCGTCGACCTTTGTACGGGAACGGGATGTATCGGTATATCGGTCTATAACGAGCTCTTATCCAAGGGAAGGAATGTCAGATGCGTCCTTACGGATATCTCGGATACTGCTTTATCCTGTGCTAAGGCAAATATAGAGGCTCTAAGTAAGGATAAAGACAATATCCGCTGCTTCAAGGAAGACGTATTGGACGATCAGTCTAAGCTTCCGGAAGAGTCATTTGATATCGTTATGTCCAACCCTCCTTATATCACCGCAAAAGATATGACTGAGCTGGATAAGACAGTAGGTGAGCACGAACCCCATCTGGCTCTATTCGGCGGAGACGACGGCATGACGTTCTATCCCGTGATAGCAAAGAAAGCCAAGAAGATCTTAAAGTCCGGAGGAGCTCTTATAGTGGAGCATGGGTACGATCAAGGAGAAAAAGTCAGAAATGTATTCACCGAATATGGATTTAACTATGTTACAACCCTAAAGGATTACGGGGGTGTCGACAGAGTGACATTTGGTGTAAGATAACAAAAAGTCAAAAGGGAGGTTCTTATGCCCGGTAAGTTTTTCTTATATAAATACGAAGTCGGAGACGTTGTAGTGATGCGTAAAAAGCACCCCTGCGGCAGTAATAAGTGGCTCCTTACAAGAGTCGGAAGCGAGTGCAAGATGACATGCGAAGGCTGCGGAAGGCAGATGAGCATGGACAGACCCACTTTGGAGAAAGCTACTTCCGATGTCATAAGAGAAGAAAAAGAGGATAAGGATAATGGATAATCTACAGAAGATCGCGCTTCTTATTGATGCGGATAATACACAGATAAATAAGATCGAATCGGTTATACGAGAGATCTCCGCCAGAGGCAGGATCGTAGTTAAGAGAGCTTACGGTAACTGGAAGAAAGCAGGCCTTAAGAATTGGGAAGAAGAGATAAAGAAGCTTGCCATCAATGCCACACAGCAGTTCGACTATGTAAGCGGCAAGAACGCTACAGACATGGCTCTCGTCATAGATGCCATGGATATGCTCTATAAGGATATCTACGATGCATTCGTAATAGTAGCAAGCGACAGTGACTATACGCCTCTTGCCATACGTATCCACGAGTCGGGCGTATATGTTATAGGCGTAGGCGAGAAGAAGACTCCTGCTGCTTTTCGAAATGCATGCGACGAGTTCGTATTCCTTGAGAATCTCGATGCAGAGGATGAAGTGAAGAAGACTCCCAAGACAAGAAAGAAGAAGCCCGCTAAGAAAGTCGCTGGAAAGAAAGCTGAAGCCGAGACAGAGATAATAGACGAAGGCTCGGGGCTTGAAGAGGTGCATGAGCTCTTGAAGATCGCCTGCGATAAGTATTCGGACGACGATAACTATTGTAAGGTATCTTCCGCCGGCGCATACATAAAGCGTGCAATGCCTGACTTCGATTCCAGGAACTACGGCTACTCCAAGCTCGTGAAGCTCATAAGCGATTTCCCTGACAGATATGAAGTAAAGAGTATAAAGACTTCGAATAATTCATCTGTCGTAACGTATACATACAAGGAATGATATAAGAAAGCATAATAATACTCCCGACATTTATAAGTCGGGAGTATCTTTATTCATTATTCTATATACCAGAGATTGCTTGTGTCATATGTATCAGGGAGAACTTCCCAGTTGCCTGAGCTTGTCTCGATATACCAGCATCCCTCATCCGGGTCGTATTCCATGACGCCGTAGTCGCCGTAATCAGAAGAGATACCGTTATACCAATACTGCCAGATCGGAGGCTCAACATAGTCATTGTAGGAGAAGTAGCAGTCGGTCTCGGGATCGTAGTAGGCTTCATCGTCAGGACTCCATTCGCATGTTCTGCCGATAGCTTCTACATATATAGAATCTTGTCCTTCGAACTTACCGGTGCCCATCTCGGGTACATGCCAGAGAGACGATGTATCATAAGTATCAGGGAGGACTTCCCAGTGACCGTCACTTGTCTCTATATACCAGAGATCCTCGTCGTAGTGGTATGTCATCCAGCCGTAATCGCCGTAGTCTGAAGAGACTCCTTCGAACCAGTACTGCCATTCGGGTGGTTCTACTTCATCCGCATATACGAAATAGCAATCTGTCTCTTCATCGTAGTAGGATTCATATTCGTCATACCAGTAGCAATATCTTCCGAGGACGTCGATATAGATGCTGTCTTCGGAGACGGTCTCCTGCTCGCTATCGGAAGCCACGGCCGCGTATTCGGACTGATATGCCAGTTTCTTTTGTGCCAGGGTAGCAGCCCTCATACCCGCAAACATAAGAATAGGTAAGAGGAGCATTGCAGAGAACGCACGAAGGAGTGCCTTGGGCAATGAGTTGCCCGAGCTTCCCCTCGTGCCCGATGATACTATCTGATCTTGAAGCTTATCTTCGATGACTGAATTGCATGCGACTTCATTAAGGAGCGCACCGCAGTTAGGACAGGAAGGAATAGCTCCCTCCGTCCACTTGAGCTTGATCTGCGTTCCGCAGTAATCGCAGTTCAATGTAGTCTCATACTCACTTCCGTTCTTGATAGCGACATTCTTGTAGTACTGTCCGTTCTCGTCGTAGTAACCGGCTTCGTACCTTGTGCCCGTAGACTCATCGTACCAGCCTGAAGGATAATACTGATAATCGTGCCTTGAAGATCTGAGCATGGGAGTTGCAAAGGCTCCCGTATAGCCAAGGGGCTGATTGGTCCTCTGCCTCTTGGGCGGCGTTACGGTCCTTGGTGCGGTCTTTCCGTAATTACCGAAAGTACGTGATCCGCTGTAACTGCTCCTGCTGCTGTGAGAACTGTGGCTCCTGTGGCTCGAAGTGTGACTTCTGTGACTTGATCGACTTGAACTCCTGTGTGAACTTGAGCTCCTGTGTGAACTCGAACTTGAACTTCTTCTTGAAGGCGGCATGCCTCATCCCTCCCTTATTCCATAATGTTTATATTATACTATCGGTGTGATTACTTGTGTATAATCTTAGAAGAGAAAGAAGGGGGAGATAAGATGCCTGAAGGATCTTTGCAGGATAAGAAATGTCATAAGTGCGGTAATGGATATTCCTACCGTAATTCGGGCAACATGATAGTATTCTGCCCTCATTGCCACCATAGTGATATCGTTTGCTGTGACTTCGGATTCGGTCCCGTGACTCCATGCTCCATCGACCTGGGGGATAAGAGGATCGCGATCTTAGATACGGAAGAGGTGGATCGTCAGATAAGATACCGCCTCGTATCGGAAGAATACGGGATCGATAAGTATCTTGAATCAAGTTATATGGAAGCCATAGGAGAAGCGGGCAGGATAATGTCCGATAAGATAGATGGCATATAATGAACTTATAAAGAACTTCGGTAATATCCGCGACTATATGAGGGAGTTCTATGTCTACGGCTTCAAAAGCCGCGAGGACTTTACTTCCAAGAGCCTTCGAAGCTACGACGATTCAAGAAGAAGGATCGAGAGCTGGCTTTCCGATCACATGTCATTCTCTTTTACACCTGACGGCAAGAATGTATTTATCTCCGTTGACAGCAGGAGCTGCGGAAGCAATCCGCTCTTCAAGGCATGGAAGAGCAAGAGCTTTACTGACGGTGATATCTCGCTTCACTTTATCCTCATGGATATATTATCCGATGATAAGGAACTTACATTAAAGGAGATCCTCGAGGAAGCTGATACCTATAACGGTATGTTCTCCGAAGATCGTGTATTTGATATATCGACAGTCCGTAAGAAGCTTAAAGAATATTCCGATCTCGGGATAGTTATATCCCGTAAGGAAGGCAGGAACACATACTATAAGAAGGGGAAGGAGTATGAGCTTCCGGCAGCGGAAGTACTAAGGTTCTTCTCAGAAGTATCACCCTGCGGAGTTATAGGATCCTTTATAGAAGATAAGCTTCAAAGTGATGAGAAAGGGATAGCAGATAAGCTTTCATTTAAGCATCACTATATAACTTCTACTATCGACAGCGAGATCTTATATACGATCCTTGATGCCATGAGCGATAAGTGCGAAGTTAAGATCTCCTCCGTCAACCACAGAAGGCAGGAGACATTTACCGATACGATAATACCGTTGAAGCTTAAGATGAGTTCTCAAAGCGGAAGACAGTACATCATGTGCTTCTCCATAAAGTCCGAGAAGATGGTCGCATACAGAGTGGACTATATAACGGCTGCGGATAAAGGCGAAGCGGTATCTTACTACGATGAAGTAATGCGTAAGTTTATATCCATGGAGGAACATATCTGGGGCGTAAGTATCCCTCATTCCATGGAGCATGTCATGTTCGAGATATGCTACGGAAAGTACGAAGAATATATAAAGGACCGCCTTATAAGAGAGAAAAGATGCGGCACTGTTACGGAAGTCGCAGAAGGTGTTTTACGATTCGAAGCTGACATATACGATTCCACGGAGATGGTACCCTGGATACGTACGTTTATAGGAAGGATAGTATCGCTTGAATTCTCCAACAAGGGTGTAGAGAGGCGTTTCAGGGAAGATCTTATTCGTATGTATGAAATGTATTCGGAGGTGTAGCAATGATATTCTCCGAAGTATACGGCGCATACTATAACATAATGGCGGATATCTTAAAGATAGCCGTCACAAGACCTCCCACTAAGGAGGAGATAGATTCCATAATAAGAGAGAAAGGTTTTGCAGAGACTAACCTCTTCTTCGGCGGCGATCTGTACGAAGACAGATATAAGCTCATGACAAGAGATGGTAAGACGCCTATACGACATTCTCCTTCCATGCCTCTTACTACAGCGCAAAAAAGATGGCTTAAGGCAATAAGCATGGACCCGAGGTTCACTCTCTTTGGCATCTCCATAGAAGGTATAGAGGACGTTAAGCCTTTATTTACTCCCGACATGACAGATGTCTTCGATAAGTATGCTGACGGCGACCCTTATGAAGATCCTTCTTACAGGGAGCATTTCGCCATGGTGCTTAAAGCCCTTCGTGAAGACATGTCACTTGAACTTAAGACTATATCCGGTAAGGGTAAGAGACGATACCATACGCTTACTCCTTCGCGCCTTGAATATTCCGAGAAGGACGATAAGTTCAGAGTGATAGGGATGGAGGGAAGATATATCCTTACGGTCAACATAAACCGTATCCTTGAGGCGCGTCTTATTCCCAGAGCAGTGCGTATGGATAAGGATCCGTATCCTGATAAGAAGGAAGTGACCCTGATGCTTTACGATACTCGAAAGGCATTAGACAGGGTGCTTTTGCATTTTGCGCACTTTGAGAAGGAAGCGGTTCATTTAGGCGGGAAGAGATACAAGATCACACTAAGATACTGCCCTGATGATGAGACTGAGATCCTAATAAGGCTCATGTCTTTCGGGCCTCTTATAAGGGTGGTATCTCCCGAACCTCTTAAAGCTGAACTTAAGAAGAGAGTAGACAGGCAGCACGATCTGCTGTCCCTCTGATGCTGTTCGCAACTTTTTTTCCGTGATTACATATTCATCCGAAGTTATCATCTGCTTGTAAGTTGATCCGAGGCACGTGATTCATAAAGTCACTGCGGTGCATGAGGGTTCCCGAAGTGTATACCGGTCATCTTGCATGGTTACGCTATTTGGCTCAAAACCGAAAAAGCAAGTTGGTTCGAATCCAATCGTCAAATTTGGAAAACATTTGAACAACAAAGCCGGATCGTCCACGTCAAAGAAGAAGCCCGAAGAAGGGACATGTCTCTTCAAAGGCAGAAACGGAGGCAGTACCTTGAGAAGCCAAGCCCCGCGACGGATACCGCGGAAGGACCTTACAGGCCAAAGCAGGCACTTCGCCTGTAAGGAAATATCGCTTAAGACGCGGGCCGCATCCCACGGGTACGGACGGTCTAACTTAACAGACAAACGTGATGAACGGAGGAAATAGAAATGAAGAAAGTAGTATTAAATGAGAGACAGTTCGGACTTATGTTCAAGAACGGTAAGTTCGTAAGGATAGCAGGAGCAGGTAAGTACCTGATCTCTTCTTCGACAGTCGTCGAGATAAGGGATATCAAGGAGGAACTCGTATCCGTAAGGTGCGATATCGATACCCTCCTTTCCAAGGAAGGCGTCGAAGATATGGTAGATGTAGTCGTTGTTAAGAGCAACGAGATCTGCCTGAGGTTCGTAAACGATATCTTCGTTGAAGCAGTAAACGAAGGCAGACATGCTTTCTTCAAGGCTTGTGGCGAGAATACGTTCATGATCTTCGAGAAGACATATAAGGTAGCGGAGGACTTCCCTAAGTATCTTTTCTCCAAGCTTCCTTCCGATATGTATAAGAGGTTCTCGGTAGCTCCCGACCTGAAGGGTGTCATGTATGTAAACGGCGCAGTGGAGAAGGTATTAGATCCCGGTGAATACTACTTCTGGAATACGGATGATGTTATTACCATGAATGTCTACGACATGAGGATCATCCCCATGGATATCCAGGGTCAGGAGATCCTTACCGCGGACAAGGTAGAGGTCAGGGTGAACCTCGTTATCGACTACAGGGTGGAAGATCCCGTAAAGGTATATTCGACTGTGGCTAACGTAGGTACATATCTGCACCGCATGGCTCAGCTTGCCATCAGGGAGATCGTCGGTAAGCAAAAGCTCGATGAGATCTTGGAGAACAAGGATGAGATCACGAATTATGTATATTCGCAGATGAAGGAGAAGTGCCATGAGGCAGCGATCGAACTTATCGATGCCGGTGTAAAGGATATAATCCTACCCGGCTCCGTAAGGGAGATCATGAACACCGTCCTTATCGCTGAGAAGAAGGCTCAGGCTAACGTTATCACGAGAAGAGAGGAAGTAGCTTCAACGAGGTCGCTTCTTAATACGGCTAAGCTTATGGAGGAGAATCCTACTCTATATAAGCTCAAGGAGCTCGAGTACGTAGAGAGGATCTGCGAGAACGTAGGCAATATCAATATCGGCGGTACGGGAGATATCCTGGAATCGCTTACGAAGATCATCGGAAGAGAAGCTTCCTGATCAGTTTATAAAGGAGAATAAATATGTTAGAGATCAAAGGTAAATACAATACGGCGATCTGCTACGCCAAGGTCATCGAAGATGAAGCAGTTGAGCAGATCGAGAGAATGCTCGATACCGAATTCGCCGAAGGATCCAGAGTAAGGATAATGCCTGATGTACACGCAGGTGCGGGCTGCACCATCGGAACTACCATGACTATCACGGACAAGGCTGTTCCTAACGTAGTAGGAGTAGATATCGGATGCGGTATGTATACGACTAAGCTTAAGGAGAAAGAGATCGATATGGAGGTCCTGGATAAGGTCTGCCATAAGATCCCTTCCGGCAAGAATGTATGGGAAGGCAGAAAAGAGAAGTTCGATATCACGGGACTTACTTGCTTCAGAAGCCTTAGAGAGACAAAGTGGATCGCAAGATCCTTGGGAACTCTCGGCGGAGGCAACCACTTCATCGAAGTAGATAAGGGTGAAGACGGTTCTCTGTACCTTGTTATCCATTCCGGTTCCCGTAACCTCGGTAAGCAGGTTGCCGAATATCATCAGGGTATCGCGGTCGACCTCATGAAGGGTAAGGCAGAGTATTTCAATAAGAGAGATGAGATCATCAGGACTTATAAGGAAGAGGGCAGAAGATCCGAGATCCAGGGTGCATTGAAGGCACTTGCAGCGGAATATAATGCAGAAGAACTCAAGGTTCCCGAAGCTCTCTGCTGGCTTCACGGTAAGTTCCTCGATGACTACATCCACGATGTTAAGATCTGCCAGACATACGCTAAGCGTAACCGTGAGCTCATGGCGGAGATCATCCTGGAGAAGATGGGCCTTACTGCCGTAGAGCAGTTCCATACAGTCCACAACTACATCGATACGGATGAGATGATCTTAAGAAAGGGTGCCATCGCAGCCCATAAGGGTGAGAAGGTTCTTATCCCCATCAACATGAGGGACGGATCCGTACTTGCTTACGGCAAGGGCAATCCTGAATGGAACATGTCCGCGCCTCACGGTGCCGGAAGAGTAATGTCCAGGACGAGAGCCAAGGCGACGCTCCTTCTCGAAGACTTCAAGAAGTCCATGGAAGGCGTATATACCACTTCCGTATGTGAAGCGACCATCGACGAATCCCCCATGGCTTATAAGTCCATTGAGGACATCATCGATGTTATCGAAGATGCCGTAGACGTTATCGAAGTGATCAAGCCCGTATATAACTTCAAGGCCTCCGAGTGATAGATATAGAAAGTGAAGTCCCGTCGATAAGGCGGGACTTTGCCGCGTCTGCCTCGTTGACTGAACCTGACATTATCTATACCATCCTTGCGTATATCGGAGATCGATAATACCTCCTGTCTTGTTGCACAAAAGTATGCGGGACAGGGGGTGTTTTTTGGTTGTCTGATCGCTTGTTATTGCAAGTGGAAATGCTATAATCAAATTCGATTGATTTTTAATCGGAGGGGTAGTTATGCCGTGACCTGATCCGGGAGATCTGAGAGATTGGTACGAGGATACTCGAGAGTTGTTATTGGGAGAGTGAAAATGCTTTTGTTGATGCCAATAACAGTACTATTGAAGTATACAATGATCTGTCGGAGGATTCAGGTTCAACTGTATCAGAACCGGATATCCTGGAACAATTGATCGAGAGTTTGAGACTTATTTCAACAAATTTCTGTACGGATTATTTCGGATTGTATATTTTGGCTGTGTATTTGCTTGGAGTAGGCGGCGATGTATATCTGTCTGACAGTAATTGGTCTCAGTATATGATGGATAATCAGACTCTTACACGCAGTGTCAGAGAAGTGATAGACGGATTTATCTGTAATCCTGACAATGCAATGGAGATCGGTGAGTCCAGAAGCGTAGATATAACTACACACATGGATATGGAAAACGGCGAAGGAATAGTAGGATATCAATATCTTCACGGTACAAGTGCTACCGTCGGAGATTTTCATATAACCGGTACTATTACCAGATTGTCTGACGGAAGATACGGATGCGATCTCTCGTTTACGTGGAATGATGAGATCGATGTAAATACCGAATATCCAAGCGATATAGCTAAAAATGCAATTGCAAACTTGATCTCTAACAACCGTTGCGAAGATTATAATATCCATATCAGTTGGGATGACTATTCAGAGATCGATTATAATGATCCGGTTGAGGCTACGGGTTGGTTACGTTCACCTGTTCAAAACTTTCCCGATTAAATCTGATTAGTGGAGTTGCTATGGTTAAGAGAATAATATTGATCATTCTTTCTTTGTTATGCCTGGTGTTTCTGATCTCCGGTATATGGCATCTGGATCATTCCGTGAAGTATGATACGGTTTCGTATGTACCTAATGGTATTGAGGTGCTTGGCGTATCGAAGGACTCATATGAAGTTCAGGATGACGGTACAGTATTGATACATTGTAAATATACGCTCTTGAATACCGGAAATGAGCCTCAAAGCATAAGTGTAGGCGGAATCTTTTTTCGTGAAAAAGCGGCGCACTTCATTAAGGAGAATGTGTTGTTTGCGGACGGTACATACACTTTAGATCCCGGGATCGACACCGTGATAGAGGTTGTATTTGTCGGACATATTGATACTGCTGAAAAAATGCCTGACAGATTGCCTCCCAAACCGTATATTGTCGTATGCGATAACATGGAGGAATGATCAATGAAGGATAAAAAGCGCTTTCCCGTATCTGTCGTAATAATGCTTGTGATAACGATCATCTTATTATGCTTTGATCTGTGGGCAACAAGACATGATCGAATCTATACTTCGACATTCGATGAGTGTTCCGATATCGAGATATTGGAGACGGAATTCATAAAAAGCGGAACGTTGCCGGGTAATATCGCATACGTAACGTGTCGGTATGTGATCAAGAATAATTCGGACGATGATAAGACTATTAGATTTATCGGTATGTATCCCGAAGATATATCACATACTATATTGTCTCATTCTGTTATAGCGTCAGATCAAATCTATAGTGTTGACGCAGGTGCCGAAAAAGAGATAACGGTTACATACAGATGTAACGGGTTCTTTGAGCCGAGAGATATTATCAGACATGAACCTGACGTGTATATCATTGAGGCATAGATCGACTGAGTACTATACAATTTGAGCGGATAAAGCCCCCTGTCTTGGGGTCTTTTTGCACTTGATCTCCGCATGTTCATCATCCCGAATATTGCTGATCTCTCAAGATGTATTCGGAGATTTGGCAGAGTCACGATAAAGATATGCGAAATGAGAATGATTTTATTACTATATCACTTGGAGTGACTATTCCGTTATCGGCTACACCGAGGAAGATGAAGTATCAGGTTGGTTGAGAAATCCGACTGAAGACTATACTATAGATGTTAGAAACACTAATAGTTTTGAGGAGTGACAGGATGATAAAGAAAGTCTTAACAGCTGTATTATCCGCTTTGTGTGTTGTCTTTATCGTGCTTGGTATCCTGCATCTTCGTCATGCTGCAAGATACGTTACTGTGCCTAAAGTGGACTCGCGAGTTGAGATCGTTTCCGTGTCAAAAGACTCATATGAGATACAAGATGACGGGACTGTGCTTATCTACTGCACATATATACTGAGGAATAATTATGTCTCGCCGTTGGATGTTAATGTCTTTGGAATATTCTTTCACGAAAAGAGCGCATCTTTTCTTCAGGAGAATGTTCTGTATTCCGGTACGACATATACTATAGAACCCGGAATAGATACTATCATCAACGTTGTATATGAGGGACATCTGGGAGTAAACGACACGATGCCTGACAGACTGCCTCCTGATTCATACGTAGTCGTCCGTGAACAGCCGTATGTGGAGGAATGACATGTCATCTCATAAGAAGATAACCATATTGAATATAATACTTTCGGTTGTATCGGTCTTTTGCCTGATCTTCTTTATTTGGGCTTCACGCTATGATAAGGTGCATACTTCGGCGTTTAATGATGTTCCCGGTATATCGGTATCTGATGCCACTCTTGAAGATTGTTCGATCTCATATTCGGCCTGCACTGTAACGCTTGTTTATCATTATGATATCCAAAACAATTCAAACGATGATAAGAATATCTATCTTGTAGGACTCTTCCCTGAGAATAGAGGTGAGATGTGTATCAATCGTGAGGTCTTGATATCTAATGACAGTTACTTTATTGCGGCCGGAGATACGGCAAGTATAGAAGTGACATATACATGTCGCAGCCGATATAACAATACTGTTTTAGTCGATTATGTTCCCGAGACTCACATTGTTGAAGCAAAATGATGTAAGGCCGGTAATGATATGATCGGAATGATCAGACCCGCATATATCTTTACGGTTGCGACTTACGGGAAGATACAGGGAGAGCGAGAGATATGATGTTGTTCTTTCTTCGAAGTCCCGTATGCACGAACATGGAATCTATCTTTGTTCTGTCTATGGTATTTCCTATGAAGACGCACTGTGTCTCGGGGTCTTCTTCCTGTACTCCGGTTATGGAATAAAGGCCGTCGGCACTGTCGAATCTGAGCCATGTGTCGCCGCATTTTACGACTCCCTTTATACGAGCAAGTTCTCCCAGTTGACCTCTTACACTCATCTCAAGAAGCTTAACAAGCGATGCGGGAGAATCCATCTTAACTCGCTTAAGCGTATACATATCAAGTTCGGAGGAGTTATCTTCAGCATCTTCCGCGATATCAGTCAGCTCATCTCCGGTATGAAGCTTAGTAAACCACTGTGGATCCTTGTCATGATAATCGGTATCAGTGATGATCGCATCGGGGTTGATCTTCAAGATCTCGCTTTTTATCTGCTCTATAAAGTCGCGGTCTTCGTTTTCTATCTTGGAGAAGACTATATAAGCGGCATTCTTTATCTGGTTCTCGTATATGCTGCCGTATTCTGCCATATTGGAATAGTATGACCTTGGAGCAAGGACTACTACGGGCTTAAGAAGCGATATCTTCTCCCACTCGACCTTCCTGATATTCATAAGGATGTTTCCGAGCTTACCTACGCCGGTAGGTTCTACTACAAGATATTCGGGATCTAAAGAAGCGGAGATACTTATAAGAGAGTTAGCGAAAGTATCCTTCTTGGAACAGCATACGCAGCCTTCCATGAATTCCATAACTTCTACAGAGGAAGAAGAATTGCCTAATTCCTTAGAATCAAGATCCGTCTGTCCGTATTCGTTCTCAAGGATGACCGGTCTTATCCCGGACTTCCTGATCATCTCTTTTATAAATGTTGTCTTGCCGGCTCCTAAGAATCCGGATATAACTAAGATCTTCATCTGCGCTCCTCTTGATCAGTGTTCATTATGCCATAAAAACGGGCTGTCACTTAAGAAAGCGGCAGCCCGTGAACAGACCTCGACTGACCCTACTACTGATCAGTCCGCGAATTTGACTACGGGCTTGATGAGATCAGCAGGCTTATCCTTCATGAGCTGAAGAGCCTCAGGGAGCTTATCCCATCCTTCGAATACGTGAGTGGAAAGAGGGCTTACGTCGAGTCTTCCGGAAGCTACGAGAGCACCGAGCTTCTCCATCCTCAGACGACCACCGGGCATGAGACCGCCGTTGATCTGCTTGTGACCCATACCTACACCCCATTCAACTCTGGGGATATCGATAACGTCACCGCTGCCGAGGTAATTGACATTACCGATCTTACCTCCGGGCTTAAGGCACTTAACAACGGAAGAGAATGTATCTACGGAACCGCCGGCGATGATAGCCTTATCTACACCCTTGCCGTCTGTAAGTGCAAGTACCTGATCTTCGATTGTACCGTTCTTGTAAGAGATGAAATCAGTAGCTCCGTAACCCTTAGCTGCTTCTACGCAGTTGGGACGTGTACCTACGGCGATGATCCTGGAAGCACCTCTTAAGTTAGCACCTGCAACGGACATAAGACCAACAGGACCGATACCTACAACGAGAACAGTATCACCGAACTGAACATCAGCGAGCTCGACACCGTGGAATCCCGTGGGGACCATGTCAGAGAGCATGCATGCATCTACTACATTGATGTTGGAAGGAAGATGTGCAAGGTTTCCGTCTGCATCGTTTACGTGGAAGAACTCGGAGAAAACGCCGTCCTTGAAGTTGGAGAACTTCCAGCCTGCGAGCATTCCGCCGGAGTGCATGGAATAACCTGCCTGAGCCTCGAGGGAGTTCCAGTCAGGTGTGATAGCGGGTACGAGTACCCTGTCACCGGGCTTAAAGTCCTTTACCATGGAACCTACTTCTACGACTTCACCGCAGCCTTCGTGGCCTAAGATCATGTTGTGTCTCTCGCCGACTGCACCTTCCCATACTGTGTGTACGTCGGATGTACAGATAGCTACTGCGAGGGGCTTAACGATGGCGTCCATAGGACCGCATGCGGGAACTTCCTTCTCGATCCAGCCTACTTCGCCGATCTTGAGCATTGCAAAACCTTTCATTAGATGAATCCTCCTGGAAACTAGATATTATCGATAAGATTATTGATGATTTGGAAATATTTGTATAATCGATATTTTTATCATAATATAGATGCATTCTATATATAGGGGTCGCGCGTATTTATTATGAACCTTCAGCATATCGAGTACTTTGTCGAACTTTCTCACACACATAATTACGTCATATCAGCAGAGCATCTGCATATCACTCAGCCGAGTCTTACATATGCCATCTCCCAGCTGGAGCAGGAGCTCGGTGTCAAGCTCTTCGAGAAGAGGGGACGTAATAACGTGCTTACCCAATACGGCAAGATATTCCTCTTCCATGCCGAAGCGACTCTTCGTACACTCGATACGGGAATACGCGCGGTCAAGGACAGGGCGCAGGGTGCAGTTACCATAAGGCTCGGATTCTTCAGTTACCTCGGTAATTCCTATATCCCGACACTGATAAAGAGTTTCCGCGAGGAGCATCCGGACGACACGATAAACTTTACCTTCGAGACAGGAAATACCCGTATGCTCCTTGAAGGCCTTGAGGACGGAAGATTCGACTTTATATTCTGCTCTCCGACCCATAAGAATGAGTTCGCGAGTACGGTCGTATCCAAGCAGGGTCTTGTAATGGCACTGCCGAAGGGACATGAACTTGCAGGTAAGAAGCGCATCACGGCCAAGCAGGCGAGCAGATATCCTTTTATAAGCTATACGGTCGGAACATATACTCGTAAAGCCATGAACGGATGGTTCGGGGATGCCGGGGTAACTCCCGATATCAGGTTCGAGGCTCTCGAGACTCCGGTAGTAGAAGGATTCATCTCGTCAGGATTCGGTATAGGACTGATGCCAAGAGATGAGGTGCTGGACAGTATGGAGATCGATCTGATCCCGGAGACATCACCCAGGCTTGAACGGGATATTAAGATGCTCTGGAATGACCATATAAGCAGACCCCAGCTGCACGATGATTTCCGAAGATATGTGGAGAAGAACAGTAAAGGTGATCGCTAAGGCGATTCTTGATATGCAATAACAAAATATCGAATAACGATAAAAAAGTATTGCAATTCAAGAATTGACGTAGTATCATGAAGCCATCCGAAGAGAGGACGGTAACATGAACGATGGATAGTAACAAGCCTTTACTGATAGCGATAATAATACTGCTCGCATTCCTTGTCTTTTTTGAGGCAACAGGCACCGGCAGGAGCCACCATACATATGTGCATCACACATATAGTACGTCTTCGTCATTCAGGACCAGGGGGTAAGGATCATGT